>DAIMDW010000091.1:0-1688 GCA_036725605.1 bacterium | reverse complement strand
TGCGGACGAGGGCGTAGGCCTGGCGCGCCGCCTCGGTCACGCCGGTGTAAATCTCGCCCACGCATTCGATCCGGCTTTTGTCGCCGTCCTCGACGTACTCGGACGAAACCACGCCACCGACGATGTCGCGGAAATCCTGGCTGTGCGACACGTCGATCTTCGTGCCCACCACCGACTGGAAAGCCTTGCGGCATTCCTCTTCGGTGAAGTGGTCGCCGTTTTTATTGGTCCCGACGTGGGTCAGGATGAACGAGAACCGCTTGTCGCTCTCGTCGGTCTGCGCCTGGGACATGAGCGAGCGGGTGATGACCTGGCCGGTGATCCGGGTGTGGAAATTGGCGTGGCTGCTCGCCTGCGCCGCCAGCGGGCCGCTGGCCACGAAGAGCAGTTCCTGGGCGTCCTTGCCGCCGCCCTCGGGACCGTAGCGGGCGATGTTGTAGCGCACGTCCATGCGCTTCACCGCGACCTGGCCGAAACGCTTCTTGAGCATCTCGACCACCTCGGGCTCGCGGGGATAGGCTTTGTCCCGGTAGGACATGAGAATGGACTTCGCGCGGGATTTATCGACCACGTCGCCGATCAGCGCCGCGATGGTCTCCTTGTTGTACTTGGTGCCCGACTCGTAATCGCGGCGGGCGTTGTCGCGGATCTGCTTGCCCGCCCACATCGTCATGAGGCCTTCAACGAAGTGCATCTTCCCTTCGTAATCGTTGGCCCCGAACTCGGTGATGTAGGGCGGATCGGCGTAGACAAGGTCCACGTCGAGCTTCGGCAGGATCTCACGCACCTCTCCGCAGAACGCCTTGCACGGCGTCTCCGAATCGAACACGAGATTGTTGATCTTGCGGACGTTCTTCACGAACAGATCGCGGAAATCCTCAATCGGGATTTCGCCCAGGCTCGTGTCCTTCTTCGATTCGTCCTCGGGGCGGCCAGTCATGCCCTTCTTGCTGCGCCCGAATTCACCGAACCGCGCCTTGGTCATGCAGGCGTAGCCCATCGCAAAGAGCGCGATGTCTTTTTTGTAGCCGGGCAGCTTCTGGGCGTTGGCCCAGGTGTTGTCGAGGAAGTGAAGGATTTCCGGGGTGAAGTAGTAATCGGTGAACGTCTTCTCGCAGAAATTCCCGGCGTCGGGATTGTCCGCAAGCAGCGCCTCGATTTCAGCATCGGAAACCGTATCGGTTTGGTTTTCGACCACGGCCCGGGCGATATGCCACGGGTAATGCATTCGGTCGCAGGCGAAGACCGTCAGTCCCTTGCGCTTGAAAAAATAAGCGACGTTGCCGCCGCCGGAAAAAGCGTCCAGCACGGACTTGGCGTCCTGCGGGCAGTTTTTCCAAATCCAGTCCAGCGCGAAGTACTTGCTGCCCATGTAGGGCGACACCCGGACCTTGTCGTCGGCCGCGAAGGCCGAGAGCAAATCGAGGTCGCAATCCCCCAGCGAGGACATACCCAGTTCGTTTAGATCGGCCGCCTCGTCCAGGTCTTGCGCCGCCTGTTTCGTCGAGCACAGAAATAGGTGCTCCTTGGCATTGCTGGCGTCGCCGTGCTTGGCGCTGATCTGGTAGTGGTGGTCCTTGCTCTTGAGGGTCACGTCGCGGCCCAGGTCGCCGATGATCCGCTTTACTTCCGACTCGGTCGGATATGCCTGGTCGCGGTAGCTGATGATCCAGTTGGGAATGTGGACG
>DAIMDW010000090.1:0-2032 GCA_036725605.1 bacterium | reverse complement strand
TCCGCACCTACGACCAGATCGTCGCCGACATGCTGGCCAAGATCGCGGCCCGCACCAAGCTCACCAACTTCAACGTGGGCTCGGTCATTCGCACCCTCGTGGAAATACTCGGCGCTGCCATTGCCGATCTGGGCGACCTGGCGCTCGCCTGCCTCAAGGCGGGATTCATCGCCACGGCCACGGGCTACTGGCTCGATCTGAAGGCCAAGGAATTCGGCGTCACGCGGCACCCGGCGAAGGCGACCGAGGGCGTCGTCTATTTCTGCCGGACGGTTCCCAAGAATGAAAACATCGTCATCCCGGCGGGCACCATCGTTTCGACGCTCAAGGACCAGGAAGGCAAGGCCTATCGTTTCTTCACCAAGGAAGAAGTGATTCTGGCGACCGGGACAACCGAGATCGAAGCGGCCGTCGTCGCCGAGCAGCCCGGCGCGGCCCACAACGTCGGACCCGGCTCCATCCAGAAAACCGCAGTCCACATCCGGGGCGTGGATCGCGTTGAAAACCGCGACGAATGGATCACCAGCGAGGGCACCGACGAGGAAACCGACGCATCGCTTCGGGCGCGCTGCTTCCTTGCCTGGGAGGAACTGACCCAGGGCAGCACGGAGCGAGCCTACATCTCCTGGGCGCTTTCCGACGCCCGGGTCACCAGCGCTTTCGTCAACTCGCAGCACCCGCGCGGGCAAGGCACGGTCAACGTTTACATCCTCGGCGCGGGCGGCATGCCCTCGCAAAGCCTCATCGACGACGTGCAAGCCGTCATCGACGAAAACCGTCCGCTCTGCGTGGACGCGCTCGTCCTCGCTCCCGACGAGATCGAGGTCGATCTCGACTTCGCCATCGTGCCAAGAAGGTGGGTGCCCACCACGACCATCGAGGCCGAGGTCCGCAAACGCCTTCAGGCATATTTCAACCCGCAGGGCGATCCGGCTTACCCGTGGATCGAGCCCCTGGGTGTGGGCAAGAAAGTCGTTTTCCACCAGCTGGTCGAGATCGTCATGAGCGTGGACGGCGTCTACGACGTCCGCTTCGTTTCGCCGCTTGCGGACATCGAAGTGGACACCGACGAACTGCCCACCATCCGCACCCTGGCGATCCGCTTCGAAGGAGCCGTGGCATGAGCAAGATCGGCGAATATCTCTGGTGGATTCTGCCCGGCTTCCTGAAAAAGAAGGGAGCGGTCGATCCCGCCGGTTCGACGACCTGGAATCTCGTCAACATTCAGGGCGAGTCCCTCAATGCCTCCAAGGGCGAGATTATTGCCATGCGCGCCCAGCACACTGTAGAAACCGCCGAGGGCGAGCACCTGGAAGCCTTGGGCGAGGAGCGGGAAACGCGGCGATTTGAGAGCGAAACCGACGCCTCTTACAGGCTGCGCATCTTTCAGGCGGCCGCCGACAAACAGAAGGTCGGCACCAAGCCCCACATGCTCCGGATGCTGCAGGACCTCGGCTTCGGAGTCCAGGTGACTGAAGTCTGGACGATCACCCGGCGCTACTGGGCGGAATTCATCATTCGGCTGTGGGACGCGGGAACGCCGATCACCGTCACCCAGGAAGAACTCTACCGCGAAGTGGACCGCAACCGTCCTGCCCATGCCCGCGCCGTTTACCAGATCGAATTGCCGCTGGACGTGTACGACGACGGCGAAAATTTCGATGAGGCCAACGCCTTTGACGGATGGAATTTGCCATGACCCAGAAAATCTCTTTCCAATACCGCGATCCCGAGGACACCGAGCTTTTGAATCGGCGCTGGGAGGGCATCATCGAACCCGGCGTCAAGCAGGGCTTCGAGGTGACACTCGGCTCCACAGGCCCCAATCCGGCCACGACCATCACGATCCGGGCTGGCGTCCTGGTCACCAACGATTACTGCCGGATCGAGGAGACCGCATCGCTGATCGACGTCGCTGCGATCCCGGCCAACGCTTCAGCCGATCCACGCTGGGACTTGGTGGTCTGCGAGCACCGTTATTTGCGCTCCGTGCCGCCCCCTGTGGCCACGTACGCGATTATTCAGGGCGAGG
>DAIMDW010000089.1:0-2398 GCA_036725605.1 bacterium | reverse complement strand
AGCACTGAAACACAATTAAAAAATTACCATCGAGAAAATCGACAGTCTCTTACGCACCGGGCTACCCTCTATCGCCCCTGACGGGGCTGTTTGTCGCCTATCGGCGCATTTATCGACAATCTCTCTAGGCGGGATGACAAAACAACATAACGTCCTCCGTCATGCCCGCGTAGGCGGGCATCCAGGACCAGCCGATATCCTTCCCGACCTTTTTGAAAGTTAAGCCGCGCTTCACGCGGCGGTAATGGAATCCTGGATCCTCGGGCTTGACCCGAGAATGACGGAAAGATCGTCATGCCCGCGCAAGCGGGCATCCAGGACCAGCCAATACCCTTCCTGACCTTTCCACAACCTACCCACAACATATCCTGCAATATCAACGTATTGCATTAACTCTTTTTCCTTTCCGGAAAATTTATTGACCATTTAGTCAAAAACTTGTTGACTCGGCGACGATTAATGCCGATGATACTATTGACTAAACGGTTAATAGAAACCGCGAAGTGAAAGGTCGGGTCATGGCGAAAATCTTGGGGGCTCGAAACGGAGGTGAGATCATGTGGCATGCGACGAAAACGTTCATCCTTATCGTTGGTCTGCTTTTTGTGTTCGCCGGCTGCACGCCGGGCGACGGCGAGGCGCTGACGGCCGCGCAGTTGCAGTCGGAACTCGATGATTTTTCTCAGCATTCGCAGGAACCGGCCGCCTATGAAAAGGAAATGCTGCGCACCGGCTCCAAGATGATCACCGAGCCGGAAGGCGGCAGTCCGTCGCAGGAACTGACGCGGCGGCAGTTGATCGTGGTGGGCGCCGAAGAGGCCCTCGCCGCGGTCGAGCCGCTGCTGGCCCGGCGCTGGAAGGACGGTTTTGCGATCGACACCGGCGCGCTGGAGACCATCTACACGACCATGCCGGGAAAGAATCGTCCGCAGCGACTGCGCGCATTTTTGCGCGACACCGCCGATGCGCAGGCCCAAACCTACGTGCTGCTGATCGGTTCGCACGACACGATTCCGTACGTGTGGTTCGTGACCGACCCGTCGGACCCGTACGAGTACGGCGTGTACACCGACGGCTACTACGCCAACTTGCATGACGACTTCGACACGGACCGCGACGGCAAGCTCGGCGAATGGGGCCAGGACGAGTACGACCTGGTGCGCGACGTGCGCCTGGGTCGCGTGCCGCTGGACGATCCGGAGCACGTGGCCGCGTGGGCGGCGCGTGTGCTGGCCTACGAAAAGGATTTTTCCGCCCGCATGGACGACGCGCTGCTGGCCGGCGGGTACATCTCGACGCCGGGCGACACGGCGATCATCGTCTCGATGATCCGCGAGATGGTCTTGAAGCCGGGCGGCTACGGCGTGACCACGATGCTGGAAGAGCATCCGTACGGCGACGCGTACAATTTTCTGTCCAGCGACCGTCCGTTGAACAAGGACGAGTTCACCGACGAGTTGTCCAACGACGACTACGGCTTCGTCTTCTGGATGTCGCACGGCAGCAGCTCCGGCGCCTCGACGCTCAGCCACGGCAGTTTCATCACCACCTACAGCATGGGATATCTCAAGTCCCGCCGGCCGACGATGTTCTTCAGCTCAGCCTGCCTGCAGTTGTACCCCGACTACGGCGCGAACATCGGCGAGGAGATCATGAAGCAAAACGCGGTGTCGTTCGTCGGCTCGCTCGGCGAAACTTATCCGCACAACCTGGGCGGCGGCAGCCTGATTTTCATGACGGCGATGAACAAGACCGTCGTGCAGGGCCTGCCGTTGGCGCAGGCGATCGACGAATCGCGCGACGTGTACATCGACGTGTTCTGGAAACTGCCCTATCCGCGCGGGGTGTATTTGAAAAATTTCTTCGGATTCACGGTGCTCGGCGACCCGACCATGACCTATCCCGGTCGTCGCTAACCACGCCGAGGGGGCGGGGCGTCGCGGTGGCGTCCCGCTCCGAATTTTTTTTGACGAAGACGAAAGGCGGAATTGGATCAACGCGATGATTCTTCAAGCCCGCAGGGCGCAGGTCAGTAGCGAAGGGCGAAGCCCTGGTATCAGATGGGGCAAATTCAAGCAAACCCCAAAGGGGTGCAGGCGATGCCCGCCGCTAACGGAATGGCCGATCATGTTCATTTGTTGATACAGTCAAAGATTCCTACGCCCCTCCGGGGCTTGTCGGCTTCGGGTGAAACGCGATTTCCAGGGCTGACGCCCTTCGCTACTGACCGTCCGCCCCTCCGGGGCTTTGGCGATCCGGGTGGACCGCGATCGCCCTTCGCTACTGACCGTCCGCCCCTCCGGGGCTTGGCGGCTTCGGGTGAAACGCGATTTCCAGGGCTGACGCCCTTCGCTACTGACCGTCCGCCCCTCCGGGGCTTTGGCGATCCGGGTGGACC
>DAIMDW010000088.1:0-2697 GCA_036725605.1 bacterium | reverse complement strand
GGTTCTGGTCGGCGGCAACCTGGACATCATGGTCGCCAACGCGATGGGCGTTCCGATGCCCGCCGCGATCCAGATCGGCAGCCCGCCGCCGATGATCAATTGCTGGGGCGGCGTATTCATTCCCGGCGCATCCGCCCCGATGGTCAACGGCACGGCTCTTTCCACGGCGTTCACAACGTACACAGCGGCGATCTCCACGGCGCTCGGCACACTCGCGGCCGCCTTCTCCGGTCCCAACCCGGTCATCGGTTCGCAGATCGCCGGGGCGTTGGGAACATTTAACACCGCCGTCGCCGCAGCTGTCAGCGCGCTGCTGTCGGCCATCACCGCGTCGCTGTCGACGCGTCAGTTCTTTGCGGTGCCGTGATGGGTTGGGAGAAGGCCAAGGAGCCGGGAATGGTCAAGCGGCTCAAACGGATCGCGCAGCTGGTGGAATTGATCCGCCAGGAACTTGTGGAACAGGAAGTCCGGCGC
Source organism: bacterium (assembly GCA_036725605.1). Classification (GTDB taxonomy): domain Bacteria; phylum Lernaellota; class Lernaellaia; order Lernaellales; family Lernaellaceae; genus CALBTQ01. The sequence continues at coordinate 2,223 of DAIMDW010000088.1, read as the reverse complement.
ATCGAGGGCATGGCGAAAACGGTTCGGTACTTTCAGGGAGCGAATGGACACGATGAATCAGTGGGCTGAGTTCAATCTGCAGAGCCTGTTTCCGGGGCCGGTCGCCGATGCGACCGAGCAGGTGGGAATCGTCTGCGAGCAGATCGGGACCGCCGCCGAGACCATCGCTTCGGCCATCGAGATGCTGGCCGACCTGCTGGTGGACGTAACCGATCCCCTGCGCGCCCTGATCCAAGAGCTTATCACCCTGCTCGAAGAAACGATGTCCGACATTTTGCACACCGGCATCTATTTCTATTACGACTGCGCGGGCTGGCCGTTCTACCAGGTGCGCTCCTTCGATTGGGACAAGATCAAGCAGGCGATGGCCGAAGGCGAAGCCCACGGCGCGGAAATCCGCGAGGGCGATGTGAAACCCGAGGACCTGCCGCTCGGCACGACTGCCGTCGCATACGGCTGGTCCGGCTGGCAGGCGCGGTGGAAAAAATCCATCGACGACTTGGGCGACATATCGCGGCCCATTTTCTCGGATAACGCCGAGGTTGGCGCGATCTTCCTGGTTGCGGGTACGCCGTCGCTGAACGGTTTTCTTATGCTGCTGCGCGCCATCGGCGAACTCCTGGGCATCAAGGCGTTCGAGGACGCCTGGGACCGCTTCGTCGTCACCATCCTTGATGCCGACGCCAAGAAGGGCGACCGCAGCATCGTGGTCAAGGACGTCACCGGTTTCGCCGAGGACGACTGGATCGTCGTCGGTCCGCTGACCGTGGCGCTGCCGGTGTTCACCTACATAAAGTCCATCGACAAGGTGACGCGCACCTTCGTGCTGACCGATCCACTGCCTCAGGACTTTGCGAAGGGATCGCCGGTCGCCATGACCGGCTCGGCCGCCTCGGGAAACAACCGCAAGCCCACCGCGCCGGACTGGGCGAACCTGACTCTCGCGGAAATCATCCCGTTCCTGGATGACCTCGATGCGCTGATCCAGAAGATCATCGGCCTTTTGCGAGTGGCCGACGGCTTCCTGGCGCTGCTCCAGGAACTCGCGGAAATCCTCAACAAGAAGGCCCAGAAGCTTCGCCAGATCGCCCAGATGATCACTGACCTCATCGAGCGGATCATGGCGGTCCTCACGCTCACCGGGCTCTTTGTCCTCAAGGTCGAATCGTCCACCGGCTTCTCCGGTCTGTACGACGCCATCAGCGAGGCCGACGACTCCTTCCCGCTGCCCGCCGACTCCTTTGTGTTTGGAGCATGCCTGCTCGCGGGCGGCGCGGACTTCGGGCCGATGGCCGACTTCCTGGGGGTGTGAGATGGGATTTATCGACCATTTCGACGGACCCATGATTGATGCCGACGCCTGGGAGATCATCACAACCGGCGCGAACTCCGTAACGCTGGATGCGGGGCAACTGCGCATCGATGCCGCTGATGGAGAAAGCCTCGATCCACGATACGCTGTGCTGCGCCGCCGTGCTGCGCTGACCGGCGATTTTTCTATCTCGGTGGAGATGGATGCGACGGTCACCGTCAACCCATCGTTCCTGAATTTCGGGTGGGCGGTCGTAGTACTGCGCACGCCGGGAAACATCCCCGAGCGAATCGGCTTCTGGCGTTTCGGCGCGCTGGACCCGGCTCTGGCCCACCTGCGCGTCGAGCCGGAATTGCCCTCGCCGGATTGGTTTTTCACCCACGACGATTACACGATGGGTGTTGTGCCGCTGCCAACCGGAATTGACCGGGCTGTTGCCACGTTGCGCTTTTCGCGGGGCGGCAACATTTGGACCGTGGAAGCCGATATTCACGACGGCCAGGGGTTTCGGCAAGTCTCCCAATACCTGGGAACCGCCGATCCGGTCGAACTCGAGCTTTTCGCACTCTGCGCCGGGAACCCCGTGTCGGCTTTGCTTGACGATTACCTGGAAAACGCAGGGGCGCCCGAGGACGATGACGTAGAAGAAGCGGTTTCCACTTCCTACCGTTTTCCGAACCTCGGCTGCGACCTGCTGCTCGACGAGGACGGCGATCTGGCCATCTCGGTGACCGGCGACCTGGCGCTCACCCCGCGCGGATCTGTATGCCTGCTCCAGGACATCGCGGGCCTGCTTGAGACGCTGCCCGGCGATCTGTTCGGTCATCCGGAATACGGTGCGGGGATCGGGCGGCTGTTCGGCGAGAGCTACAAGGCCGGATTCGTCCGTCATGTCGAGCGCGCCGTGCGCG
>DAIMDW010000087.1:0-3052 GCA_036725605.1 bacterium | reverse complement strand
AGCGATTCGAATCCCTCGACCGAGTAATCCCCGGCAGGCAGCGCCTGGCGCACCACCTGCCGGGAACCGAAGGCGTAGGGAACCTGCTCGCGGGTGTCGACGATGATGGAAATTGCTTCCATGCTCAGAACACCGACAGCGGGCCTTGGGCCGCGTTCTGATAATCCGCATCGGGATCGTCCAGAACGATGCGCTTGTTGAGGTAGACGTTGGCGTACTCGCCGCGCGTCTTTTTCGTGACCTCGAGGGCGACATCCAGGAGTTCGCCGAGCCGCGACGGGAGGTCGGAGAGCTTGCCGAGTTCCAGGCCGCAGGCAAGCAGGTCGGCTTTGAGGAACTTGATGGTCTCGCTGCTGGACATGACGTTGTTGCGGAACATCATGCGACCGCGATGCTGGGGACCGAGCACTCGCAGGTGCCACTTGAGCATGGGCGCACCGTTCTGGGTGCGGACGAGTTCGACCTTCTCAACCTTGATCTGGTACTTGCCGTCCGGCACTTCGTCGAACTGATTGGGCTGAACATCGGCTGCCGCGTAGTCATCGTCATAGACGGCCAGATCGGCGGAATCGACGGGGGGTTGGTTTGACATGGGTTTGTCCTCCTACTGAGCTTTCTTGTTGGTGTTGGCGGCGGGCTGCGCCGGGCGTCCGAAGGCGTCCACAAATTTCCGGTAGTCGAGATCGATCACATCGGGCAGGCGCCCCGTGCGATCTCCGGCCTCATAGTTCGGGCTGGGCTGGGTGCGAATGACGCGGCGGATGCTCTGCTTGCCGTCGTCGGCGCGAACGATGTCCTGATCGAAGAACAGGATCATGTCGGCCATTCCGAGAACCAGCTTGCGCGGTTTGTCCGGAAGCGACGGCACGACCTTGTGCATCGCGCCCGTGCGGGTCTGGATTTCCTGAACCGTGGCGTGCGAGATCAGCACGAGGCCATAGGGCAGCATCGACAGCTTCATCAGCACGCGGGCAAACTCATTGAGGATCAGCGCGTAGCCCTTGCCGTAGGCCAAATCGCCCTCGTGCTCGATCTTGTTCTTGGCGCAGATGTGGTTGCGGCAAAGCAGCCACAGGTTGTCCACGGTGTCGATGATGATGTTGCGGAAGCTGTGCTTGCCTTCGGCCAGTTCGCGGCAGGCTTCGAGAAAAGCGTCCCAGTCCGGCAGGTCGACTTTGAAAATCGACAGCGCGTTGTGACCGGCCTCGGTCGCCAGAAAGACGGCGTCGGGGAATCCGGCGGCAAATGTGGTTTTGCCGATCTTGGGCATGCCGTAGCCGAAGATCGTGAACTCGGACAGTTCAGTCTTGGGTTTGGATTTTTCCTTGGGCAGAATCATTGCGGTCTCCTTCTAAAAAACGGTCGCGTTGTCCGTTGTCGTGACGTTGTCGGAAAGCTCGGTGTGGGGCGGTTCGACCCGGTAGTGGTTGTCGCGGACCAGCGGAGAGAAATCGCTGCGGCATAGCGGGAAGTAGGCGCACGGTCTGCCGTACTGGAAGCACTGCGAAGTGTTCTGATACCAGGTGTCGCGGCGACGGGCGTCGAGGAAGTTCTGGGTCAGTTCCCAGAGTTCGGATTGGAGCACGGCAAATCGGTCGCGGGAGATGTAAAGAATCTCCCGGTGGAACATCCCTGGCTCGGAATACTTCACCGCAAGTCGAGTCTGGAATTCGTCATCCGTTTCCGGCATACGTCGTTTGGCCGTGGTCTTGCCGGTTTTGGACTTGGCGATCAGTTCGGCGCGGCGAGCTTCATACTCGACCTCCGTTTCACCCTTCGATTGCTGCAACTTGGCTTTTACGATGACGTTGTAGATGACGCCGTTGATGCGAATGCCCAGCGCCTGCTCGACGTACCAGCAATAGAGGATGATCTGGAAATCGGTCCAGAGCCGCTCGATGTAACCGGAATCGAGGATCGAGGCGGTCTTGTGTTCCAGGAGGAAATGCTCGTCGCCGATCCGGACGATGCCGTCGACCTTGCCCGCCAGAGTGAAGCTGCGAGAGGTCGCGCCGGTCGCCGGATTGACGATCTCGCCCTCGAACTTCTTTTCCAGTTCGACGACCGAAAACTCCTCGACCGGATACTGGACCGCGTAACCATTCATGATGGCCGTCGCCAGATGCCAGTCGCGTAACTGATCGTCGTCGGCAACCCGGTTCGGATACGAGCGGTCGATCAGGTCGAGCACCTGGGCAAGGTCGCGGTGCTTGTGCCAGCACTCGAGGAGCTGGTGAACGGCGGAACCGAAGCGCAGGTTCGGATCGGATTCCAACGCGACGAGGAAATCGAGATACCGCAGCTTGCATGCCATCCGGCAGTTGCGGAACAGACTCCACATCGAATAGGTGGACGTCATGCGGGGATTTGTCATGATGCTTTTTCCTTTCGGGATTTACGGGAAGGTCGGCCTGCGAGGCTTTGCTTCATGAAGGCGTCGACGGGAAGCGGCGCGCCGCTGGATGTGAACTCTGGCGCTGGGAAGGAGTCGTCCTCAGTGATGTCGATGGACGAGATACTGGGAGCGCTGTATTTTTCCTGTTCCTTACGCTCCGCGCCCCAGAACAAATCAACGCGCCGGAACTCGCCATACTTCAGGCTTTTACAAGTCACCAGATCCGCGAAAAGGGTTTGTACGGATCGCTCATGACCGTTGCGTGTAGTGATCTTGATCTTGGATGATGTCCGCTCGATCACCTCGTAGGTCCGAGACGGTTTCAAATCGCCTTTGACCGCGTGAGCCTGGAAATATTCGATGAGGAATTGACGAATCGCCTGCGCGTTCATCCGCTCGCTTGATTTTTTCCGCGCGGTGCGAGCAGCCATCACGAAGCCCTCCCGCGCATCGGACGATCCGTTTCTTTTCGTGGGTCGCTTGGAGGTCCATTTCGCTTCCCGGCTTGAGAGGGCGGCTGCACTACGGATCGCGCCAGACCGAGGGCCAGGAGCCGCACGAGATCATCGGCGCGGCGTTTTACCTGCGACTCTGGTAATGCAGTGTGGTAGATGCGGACTTCATTGATGTTCGTGGCTCCCATCGATCCTCCTCGGT
>DAIMDW010000086.1:0-3232 GCA_036725605.1 bacterium | reverse complement strand
GCCCGCGGGTCGACCACCACGAAGGGGCGTTTCTGCATGTCAAGGAGCACGCCTTCCGGCGGTTTGATCCTCGCGAGCCCATAGTTGACAGGCCGTTCAAGCTGCCGTCCATCGATCAGAACCTCGGCCTCGAAACGAAGCACATTAGGTATCTTCATAGCCTTGTGCTCGTAATACTGGTTGCTGCGCTGCCGCAGTACGTCCCAGAAGAGAATCGTCCGTTGCCAGAAATCCGTCCAGTAATCAACATTCTGCGTAATGAATTCAGGCAGGTTCCAGAGATCTGAAAAAGATTTCGATTTATCTTCCACGAACGCCTCCTCACACGAAAAGCATGGAATAACAGATCTGTCCAAGATGTTTTAGAAAGGGAACCGTCCATCAGGCGAAGATAGGGGAACCTGAAAACTAAAGCCCGATGAGGCGCCCATGGGGGAATATAAAAGTTTTTTCGGTTCGGTGCTACAGATATTTTTGAAGCTGCCGCTTTTTAAGCCGGTTGAAGTAGTACGGGCTAGTAGCACGGGGGTCGGACCAAGATAATGTATTTATATAATTTGACATATCGCTAAAATAAAGGTGTTTTAGTTCGGGGTCGGACCAAGTTAATATATTGATACAATTGGAAATATCTCTAAAAAAGAGGCGTTTTCAGGCCTTAGAAGCATCATTTCGGGGTTAAAATTTAGGCTGTAGCGCTCGGAGGGCTTTTGAAAAATATGAAGGTCCCTTTCCTGCAAGGGCCGGGCATGATCTTGGTCGGACCTCATTACCGATATTACTCTGATTTATGACAGTATTATAAGCGGATAACGAACTCCACTTTGGCAGTAGCCCGGTTGTCAGTTGGAAGTGGTGGAATGGAAGTCTTTGTAATAAAGGTAAAATAACGGACTGTGACAGAGTGGGGACGGCCCTGCAGACGGTTGGCAGGGGCATTGTCTGTATATTCCCGATGCTGAAAACATAAGGATGGGAAAAAGCGCGGAAGGCCTCTCTTCGACCTTAAAGCCGGATTTTAGGGGTCAAAAAGGGCTGTTTAAGGCCAAAAAAGAGGGCCAAAAAGGATCTTTATTCCGATATATCGAATACTTGTCTTGGTCCGACCCCCAATTACACCCTTCTTTTTCTCTTTACCGTCCTACTCGGTCGGCACGATGCCCGGCATTTTGAAGTTGCCGTAGCGGTTCGAATCGTTGACCGGCTCCTGAGGGTACTCCTTCGCCAGCTCGGGGTTGTCCGTCGTCAGGGGGATAGTGGTGCTGGATAGGATGGAGGCACCGCCGCTCTGCTCGTTTGCCGGCGTGGGGTTGTAGAGGCGGGCCATAACCTGGAACGTGTGACTGCTGTCCGGGATGGGCAACCAGTTGCTGCGGAGTGCTGGCGGCGTGTTCTGGAGGTAGAGGCGCAGGATGCTGTTTCCGTTGCTGTCCTTCTCGAAGGCCAGCTGGGTGCCTCGGAGCCCCGGCGGGGCGTCCGGCAACTGCTGCGAACCCAGGGAATGCACGGGGATGACGAGCCCCGTCATCAAGGTCTGGCCGACGATGGACGGATCCACGGTGATCGCTGCCATGCCGCTATGATCAGGAGTCCAGGGGCCGCGACTCAGCTGGAAGCCATGGTCGCTCACGTTGATCACGAAATACGGGCTCTCCATGTCGATCCCGCCGCCGGACACCGCGAAGTAGACGGTGTCGTCCTCCTGGTATTCGGGATTGGAGGAGAAGTGCGTCGTGTCCACCACTGAGGTGGCGTCGTCGGGGGGCTGCGAGTAGGCCGTGTTGAGGACGGCCGCGGACGAGACCGCGGGAAGGTTCGTCTGCACGCCGCTCGCGCTGTCGTCGGAGTAGACCGTCAGGCTCCAGAAGCCGCCCTCGCTCACAGGTGGCAGGCTGTCCGCTTGGAAGGTGATGGTGTAGGCGCGGCCGCCCCTCACGCGGAAGCCTTGGAAGTCGTGGCGCGTGAGGGGGTAGGTGCCGTCCGGCGCCAGGCTGGCGATGCCGCCCTCGTAGGCTGCGACGGAGCGCACAAACCAGCCGCTCGGCGTGTTGGGGTACTTGCCGATGGTGGAAGTGCCCATGACGTGCCAATAATGCTGGTCAGACGGCCCAATGGAGATGAAGCCCTGCCCCGCCTTGAGGATACAGTCCCCTACGACCATTCCGACCTCCAGCAAGGCCCGCTGGCGGCAGTCGAGAAGCTCCGGGTGGAAGCCCTGGGCGTCGAGCCCGAGGAGCAAGAACGAGTCGAACAACGCCTGCTGCGCCTCGCTCACAGAGGCGCTGGGACTCATCAGGTAAGGCGGGAGCACCTCGTTGCTGAAAGCCGCCTCCGTAGGGAGGGGACTGGCTTTCACGGCCAACCCTAGCCACGTGAAGAAGGTCATCGCGTCGGAGGGCGGCTCCTCGAATTCCTTGGCCACCGCCGGGTCCATGGGCTGGACCGGTTGCGGGTTCAGGAGCGGCGTCAGGTCGAAGGCGACATTGGCCTGGTAGCAAGCGCTGTCCGTGAGGGTGTGCGGCGAGCCAAGCACCGCGTATGGGTTCACGGGGATCCGCACGATGAGCCAGGCGTGTTCCGTGTCCACCGGGAGCACGTGCTGCTGGTCGAACCCCTGGCTCAGGTAGGTGCTGGGGGCGGTGTAGGCTGGGTCCGACGGCCCGACGATCACGTACGAGTCGGCCGCTCCGCCCGGCCGTGTGCGGCTTCCCAGTGAGGCCTGGGAGTTGCCGTACGCGTCGTCGAGCTGGACCACGTAGTAGCCTTCCACGAGCGGCATCGTGAAGACGAGCGGTCCCTTCGAGAGGTCGAGGAAAGCGCTGCTGTAGAGCACATCCATGTTGGGAGCGGACACCGGCGACGGAAGCTGCCAGTTGGCCAAGTGCGTGGGATGGTAGAAGTGGTTCTGGGGCGCCTGGTTGTTGGTCTTCTGCTGCTCCAGCCTGTAGATGGTCATCGGTGCGTAGCCCCAGACGTAGGCTTTCACCGCAAGATTGAGGAATGCCTCGTCGTCCTCGGTGAGGGCGACGTCCTCGGTGACGGACGTCGGGATGTCAAACCACTCCGCGCCTTCCGAGCGGAGCTGGTCTGCCAGCGCCTGCGGATCGAACGATGAGCAGAAGTCCGACGCGGCCCAGTGCTCGAGTTCCTCGCAGGAGGAGAAAGTGGTGTCGTCTGACGATCCACTGCAAGCCCCCAGGATCAGCACGAACACGAAAAAGAGAAAGAAGAA
>DAIMDW010000085.1:0-3483 GCA_036725605.1 bacterium | reverse complement strand
TACAAGCTGCGCGACCGCGCCCTCGACCTGCTGCGCGCGGGCATCGCGCGTCCGGCCGGTCTGGAGAATCCGCGGGTCGCCGTGGCGGAGAAGCGCATCGGCGAGCTCGAACAGTGGCGAATTAGGGTCTCGCACAGCTGTACTCGAAGCGCTTCGTGGAATTCCTGGCGCAGGCCGGCGTGCGCGGCCAGTGCACCGGCTACAACGCGCCGGACGACAACGCGTTTCCTACCTCACCCAAAAAGCCGCCTAAATATGTCTTGCTAATTGGAATGCAGTATAGGGATAATGAATCTTATGGATAGAGGTATCCATTGCGTAAAGAAGTCATATGTAAAAAAGATATATGAGGTCTTCCGTGGTTGATGCCAAACTAATATTTTTAAAGTCAAAGTATATAAAGCGTATTGCTCCGATTTGGTTTTTAAATCAGTCTTTTCATTTCGGCGCCTGGCTCTTCTTATTGTTGGCAGTTGCAAGCTTTTTTATTGGACTTATGGCAGACCGTAAAAGCAAGGATGTTGAATTAAGACGAAAACCGTCTCGCATGGAATTCCAATTGACCACCGTTTATACGGTTAAATCTTTAGACAGTGTCATATCTACAATGATGGCGCGCGGTTACCATCTTGATTATGAGGACTTGGAATTTGTTCAGTGTCACATGCAATTCGACGACGATCAGTTTAGAAAGGAATGTATCGAACAATACTTCAAAAATGCAATGACGAACGATGGTCTGGAAGAGTTTAATAGGAAAAACCGATTTTTCACGGACCTTCAGGCGCAACTGCAGCCACAAAAAAAATTTCCAGGGACAATAACGAAACTCGATGGTTAGAGAAAAATGAGAACCTCTTTTTTCTCATCAGCATGATTTTCACATTTCCTGCAACGTTACTTTTTCTATTCGCGGGTGATTTTGTAGCAAAAATGAGTATGGAATATGATGAGAAAAAAAGGATTGAGTTGCAGAAACTGAGAAATGGGATCGCGGAGGCGGCCTGTAAAGGAGAAATTAAGAAGTATTGTTTATTCTTACGACCATTTGCTATTGCTGAGAAAATAGAGGTGCCTTCGAATGCTAAACTGAGCCTTATGCTCAAATTTTTTAATATACAGCAGAAGCAAGCAATTAATATTGAAGAGTTTGTTGTCAGCAAGTTTAGCGGAATAGGACCTGTAATCGGCCTCAGCTATCCACGAGACAATAAATCGCACAGCAAGATAGGCATTGTTTATCGTTTTGATTGGCAAGATGTTTTTAAAAAGATGGCAATAGGGTCTGTAAATATATTTATTCTCCCTCTGGAGGGTGATGGGACTCGGTGGGAGATCGCTTGGCTGAAGCAAAACCGCTTGCTAAACAAGTGTGTTTTTCTTATGCCTCCCTACAGTTTTGTCGGTAGAAGTGACGTGGAAAACATGTGGAGCGCTGCAAAAACCATTATGGCGCTAGAAGGCATATATTTGCCGGCGTATCGAAAGAAACCAAGTGGTATAAAGATATTCTCTGTTGGCGAGAATGGAAATCATAAAGGCTTGTTGATACGAATAACAAAAAACACGAAAATTCGAAAACGTAATCTGTGGCTACTGGAAAAGACGCAGGAAAACAAAGCGGATACAGATTGCTCGTGATTCCAAAGGAATCTCGATTCGCAGAAAATTTTTTCAAATAATTTTCGGGGAGGCGGATTACAGGGGCAAAACGATAACCGCGTAGCTGGCAGCGTCCTGCGAGACTGATAAGATTAATGCAATCACCAGCAACCATCAGTCGAAAGGAGCACACCATGTACTACGCGGGTATCGATTTGCATCGTAACAATCTTGTCGTTTCTTTGGAAGACCAATTTGGCGCTGTGAGCCAGCCACGGACGTTTCTTTGTGCGGCGCCGGAGCTCATTCGGGAATTTTTTGCCAAGCGTCGGCCTTTTCGCGCGGTGATCGAGGCAACATGCAACTATCGTTGGCTGTATGATCTGCGCGCGCCGCTGGGCGAGGTCGTGCTGGCGCATCCGACTGGGGATGGCGGGGGCGATTTTGCGCGACGAGATGCTGCGCCGGATTGCCCATTTTCGGCAGGAGATCGAGCGGCTGGATGAGGCGCTGGAGGCCGTCGCGCTCCCGGCGGCACAGCCGGGTCACCTCCGCTAGGTCGCCAAAACACGTATCCGGTTTGATTAAAGTAGGCATAACCTGCGCCCTCACACATCCGTGGCAAGATTAAAAGGTCTATCGCTGGAAATGATTAATGGATGCTATAGGAACGGAAGCGCTTCCGCCGGCAAGAAATCGGCAAGCATGCGGCTGCACAAATAAAACACGCCGTTTTCGACGGGCGTGCTCCTTGGGGTGGTCATTATTGAGCGGCGCTCGATTTCTAGCGCTTTTTTGTGCAGCAGGAAATTTGTTGGCGAATGGTTTGCTCGATGTTTGTAATTGGTTAGACCATTGACGGTCGGCCTATCCTGTTTCCGGGCGATTTTCATCGGGCTGTATGAAAACTATTCTTTACATTACAAATGGTTACGCAGTCATTTTTCGTAAAGAAGCACCGTTGTTTCAACCGGATTTGCTCGGCTTCCTTCATTTTATTTTTGTGAATGCCCGATTGGCGCGGTTGTTGCTCAAGGATTTAAAGGCATACGTTTTGTTGTTGCTTTAAAAAGCAACGATCCAAGGAGACCAGATATGAAAAAACACCTTTTCGTACTTATTTTGCTGTTGTTTGTCTTGGTCATTTTTTCCTGCGGGGACAGCGACGATGATGACGGCGGCGACGATGATGACGGCAGCGACGACGATAACGACAGCGACGACGATGACATCAGCGACGATGACGACGTCAGCGACGATGATGACGATGATGATGACATCGACGACGATGACGACGATGACGACGACGATGACGACGATGACGACGACGATGACGACGATGATGACGACGATATGTTCACGGACCGGGACATGGAACAGATCCCCGATTTGTCCGACGCCGACTACATCACGTTGAGCAGCGGTCAAAACGAGACCATCACCGATGAAGGCGTCTACGTCATCAGCGGCAACGTGACAAACACGACGATCACTGTGAGCGCGGACGACGAGGCGAAAGTGCAGCTTGTGCTCGACGGCGCGTCCGTGACGAACACGAATTTGCCGGTGATCTATGTCGAGTCGGCGGATAAGGTCTTCGTCACGACGGCGGCAAGCAGCGTCAACTACATGAAAGTTTCCGGGACTTTTGTGGCGATCGGGGACACGAACACGGACGCGGTGATCTTCTGCAAGGAAGACCTGACGCTGAACGGAACCGGGAGCCTGCAGATCGTTTCGACCAAAGGAAACGGCGTTACCTCCAAGGATGATCTGAAGGTCACGGGCGGTACTCTGACCATTACCTCGGCCCTGGACAGCCTCGAAGCCAACGACTCCATCCGCATCGGCGGCGGTGAGTTGGCCATCACCAGCGGCAAG
>DAIMDW010000084.1:0-4225 GCA_036725605.1 bacterium | reverse complement strand
CGACGACGACACCGGCGACGACGATACGACCGACGACGATACCGGCGACGACGACGCGACGCCCGATCGGCTCGATTACATCGACCCGATGATCGGCACCGGTGGTTTCGCCTTCGGCTACGCCTCGGCCTATCCCGGTCCGAAAGCGCCCTTCGGCATGTTGTCGCTCAGCCCGGACACCACGATTCACGGACTGAATTACAGCTTCAACCACTTCAGCGGCTACTACTACGGCGACACGCAGATCCGCGGATTTTCGCACACCCACCTGTACGGCACCGGCGCGACCGACATGGGCACGCTGTTGCTGATGCCGGTGACCGTCGAGCCGACGCGGCCGATCACCGAGGCCGACTACCGCAGCCGCTTTACGCATTTCAACGAAACGGCCAAGGCGGGCTATTACGGCGTGATGCTCGACACCTATGGCGTGTACGCCGAGCTGGCCACGCGCGGCTACGCGGCGATTCACCGCTACACCTTCCCGCCCGACAAACCGGCCTTCGTGGTGGTCGATCCCAGCCACGCGATCGAAACGGGCGAAACGCAGCCCGAAGCGACGATCCTGGTCGATCCGGACGCCCGGCGCATCAGTGGCGAGATTCTGGTCAGCGGCTCGTTGACCGGCCGCGACGGCGGCGCGCGGACCTATTATGTGATGGAGTTTTCCGCGCCCTTCGCGTCGTACACTACGTGGGACAACGGCAATCCGCATCCCAACGGCACGATCGAATCGGGCGACAAAATCGGCGCGTACATCGGGTTCGCCGATCTGCCGGACAATCGCGTGCTGGTGCGCGTCGGCCTGAGCTACCAGTCGCTGGAGCAGGCCGAGGCCAACCTGGAAGACCAGATGCCCGACTTCGATTTCGCCGCCGCCGTGCGCGACACGCGCGACCAGTGGCGCGAGATCGTGAACATGATCGACCTGGTCGGCGCGACCGAAGACCAGGCGAAGATTTTCTATACCTCGTTCTATCATCTGTACATGATGCCCACCGACTGGGTCGAGGCGAACGGCTTGTACCACGGCTTCAACCACCAGATGAACGATCCGGGCGCGGGCCATCGTTACTACACCGACTTTTCGTTGTGGGACACCTTCCGCACCTGGCATCCGCTGATGGACCTGATTGAGCCGGCCAAGTCGGTCGATTTCCTCAACTCGCTGATCGCCATGTATCAACAGGGCGGCGACATGCCGCGCTGGCCCTGCTGTGAGGGATACACCGGCTGCATGCTCGGCTCGAACACAACCTACCTGTTCTCGCAGGCGTATCTCAAAGGGCTGACCGGCTGGGACGTGGAGGCGGCCTATGAAGGCTGTCGCGCGCAGGGCGTCGGCACGACGCCGCACGGCCGCTCGGCGATGGAACAGTACTTGAACGTTGGCTGGTGCTGCGAGGACGTGCGCAACCGCGGCACGAGTCACACCCTGGAGTATTCTTACTCTGACGCGGCGCTGTCCTGGTGGGCCGAGGCGATGGGTGAAACCGAGGACGCCGAACGCTTCCTGGAGCAGAGCCACAACTACCGCAACCACTGGGATCCGGAAACGGGCTTTTTGCGCGGGCGCAACTGCGACGGTTCGTGGGTCGAGCCCTTCGTGTCCTGGTATCCGTTCTCGGAACAGTACGTCGAGGGCAACGCGTGGCACTGGACCTTCTACGTGCCGCACGACCCGGAAGGCCTGATCGCGCTGTTCGGCGGCAACGAGCCGTTCGTCGAGAAACTCAACTGGGCTTTCGAGCAGGCCGAAACCGGCGCGCCGATCGCCTGGCTGCCCGACCTGTACTACTGGCACGGCAACGAAATGTCGATGTTCCACGTCTTCATGTTCCTCTATGCCGGCCGGCCGGACCTGACGCAGAAGTGGTCGCGGTGGATCCTCGAAAACAAATACCGCCCGCTGCCCGGCGGCTATGACGGCAACGACGACGCGGGCACGATGACCTCCTGGTACATCTTCGCCTCGCTGGGCTTCATGCCGCTGGCCGGCTCGGACATTTACGTGGTGGGCAGCCCGTTGTTCGACGGCGCGACGCTGCACCTGCAGGGCGGCGACTTCGTGATCACCGTGGACAACAACAGCGACGAAAACGTCTACGTACAGTCGGTGGAGCTCAACGGCGTGGCGCTCGACGAACCGTGGTTCACCCACGCGGACATCGTCAACGGCGGCTCGCTGCACTTCGTGATGGGCCCCAATCCGTCCGACTGGGGAGTGGTGGAATAGACGCGGCCGACGACATCTACCGCCGTCCGCAAGCGGCCGTCGCTGTCGATTGTCACGTGCACCTGTTTCCCGCGCGGCTGTTCGGCGCGATCCGCCGCTGGTTCGCCGACGTCGGCTGGGACATCCCCTATCCGCATGAAACCGACGAGGTGCTCGCCGCGCTGACCGGCTTCGGCGTGCGCGAGTGCTGGGCGCTGCCCTATGCGCACAAGCCCGGCGTCGCGGCCGATCTCAACGCCTACCTGGCCGAGTTGCAGCGCGACCGGCCGCAGGTGCGCGGCTTTTTCACTGTGCATCCGGACGACGAGGACGTCGGCGCGTTGGCCCGGCAGGCGATCGACCGCCTCGGCCTGCACGGGTTGAAGATCCACTGCGAGGTGCAGCAGGTGGCGGTGAGCGACCCGCGGCTGGATGCGGCGTTCGATGCGATCGAGGCCGCCGGGCGGCCCTGCGTGCTGCACAGCGGCAACGCGCCGTATCCGTACACGCGGCCGCACCTGGATGTGGCGCGGGTGGCCGAGCGCCTGGCGCGCAATCCGCGTTTGAAGATGGTCATCGCCCACCTGGGCGCGATGCAGACGCTGGAGTATCTGCGGCTTTGCGACCGTTATGCGGGCCTGCACCTGGAAGCGTCGTTCACCAACGTCGAACCGTACCGCGCCGCCGTGCCCTTCGACTTCGACGCCGATCTGGCGCCCTATGCCGAGCGGTTGTTGTTCGGTTCGGATTTCCCCAACCTGACCTTCACCTACGCCGAGCAGGCCGACGCCTGGGCCGCGCTGCCGTGGGTTAAACGCGACGCGGCCGCGTTTTTCGGCGGCCGCGCACGCAGGTTGTTGGGCAAAACCTGATTTATTCCATGTCCACCAGCGGCATGTCGCCCTCTTCGTATTCCTCGGCGATCAGGCCGACGTTGGGCGCGTAGTATTTCCACTCGACCTCGTCTTCCAGCAGATCGTGTTCCTCGACCTTGATTACGTCGGTGAAATCGCCGTAGGGCGCGGAGTAGTCCAGGCCCATTTCGATGATCTCCGCCGATTCCTCGGCCAAGTCCGGCGCGCCTTCGGGGTTGAAAATGTCGCCGATCTGGGGATCGCCCGGGAAAATCAGACCGGGTTCGGATGCTTCCTTGCCGACCTGCCATGAGCCCGGGTGATCCACGACCTCGCCGTCCTCATACTCGTCCACCGACTCGCCGAAGTAGTACACGTCGCCGGTGGCGGTTTCCTGGGCGAACCAGTTGTGTGAAATCTCCTTGAGTTCGCCGTCCTCGTATTCCTCCTCGATCAACACGGTGCATTCCACTCCGGCGATGGTTTCGGTTTCGTCGAGCACGGTGGTGATCACTTGCAGCGTTTCGCCGTCCTCTTCGCCCTCGAAGGTTTTCACCACGCCGGGCGTCAACGGGAAGTATGTGTTGTCCACGGTGGTTTGAAAGTCGGCCGGGTCGAAGTCGAGGCCCCCATCGTCATCGTTGTCGTCGTCATCGTCGTCGCCGCAACCGAAGGTTACGCCCACCGCGATCGCGACGATAAGCAGCAAAAATGTCGGAAAAAACCGTCTCATGCCCCCTCCTTTTCTTGGCGGGCAAAAATAGTCCGCTTGTTCCAACTATAACACTTGGAGGAGGATATGCAAAAAAATGTGCGGTAAATCCGGTAGATGCGCAATCAGCGCTTTTCCAGCAACAGGTAGACGCCCGCGCCGGGCACAAGGCGCCCGAGGGTTTCCATCTCGAAAACGCTGACCAGGTAGGACAACGTTTGCAGCCGGCGCCGCGGCCGGGACATCGTCCGTTGTACGCGGCAGGCGGACTTGGCGCCGGGCGAATCCGTCACGGGGATCGTTTTGGGCGGCGTGGGGCGCAGGCGGTCGAGCAGGCCGATCAGCCACGACACGGCGGGGATCAGCCAGTGCGATTTGTAGACGAACCGCGCGCGCCAGGCGGCGGTCATCGCGCGCAGCCGCGCCGGGGTGAAACGCACCAGG
>DAIMDW010000083.1:0-4446 GCA_036725605.1 bacterium | reverse complement strand
GCGGATAGTTGGTTGCGTGGACGACTGCCCAGGCGTCGCCTTTCTCGTGGCGCATCTGGCGTTTGACGACGACGGTGGGAAGGCGCGGGCCATCCGGCGCGGTTACAATTTTTGAGACGGCGCGGGTTACATTTGGCTCGGGTGTAACCGAATCGGTTACATTTGGAGTTACATTTCCCTCAGATGTAACCGCTTCGGGCGTCTTTCGGGTTACATTTTCAGCGGATGTAACCGGCGATGTAACCGGGTTGCCTTTGGCTTGGGTTACATTCGCCCCTAAAATGTAACCTCCCGCGTCGTCGCTCTGGACTTTTCCGTCCTTCGCCATCCGATGCAGAAGCACCTTGGTCGCGTTGTGGTCCTTGCCAATCTCGGTGGCGATTTCCTTTGGAGTGAGCGGACGACCGGCCTCAAGGAGACACCCGAGAACTTCCCGCTGCTTTTCCGATTTGACTTGGTCGAACAGCATCTCCGGATCGACGTCCATAAAGGCCGCGATCTCTTCGTCGGTCGGCAGGGGCGCCCGCTGTTTCTCGGGCGGCGACCAGCCCGCCTTCTTCGCCATGTCGAACAGCGTGCCGAGGGTGACGCCGCCTCCGGACGTGAAGCCGTCCCATTTGAGCGGCGGCTCCCCGTCCACGTACTTCTCGCCACGAGTGCTCCAGGCATCCCAGATGGCAAGACCGGCCTGCGGGTCCCAGTGATGGAGCGCCATGCCGATCCGAAGCCAGTCGTCGTAGGAAACGTCGGGCGAGATGTGATCGAGCGCCGCCTGGATCAGCTGCGCGTCAGTCGGCGCGTAATTACCCGGCGTGGCAGGTGGACTACTTTTCGGAGCGGACGGCGCTTTTAGTCCATTCTTCGTTTTCAGCACGAAGCGCCGGATGTCATCGGGCACCTGCGCGAGGATTTCTTGGAGGCGCTCGGTCGACAGACGTTCGAATTCATTCGGAGCGTAGGAAGCGAGGCTTCCGTCCTCGGTGACCCGATGGAACTGATTGCCGCCATCCTTCGCGCCGTACCAGAACGGCAACCAGACCATGTTGCCAGCACCGATCTTCTTGTCGCTGACCGTGTTCTGCTTCGGAAAGCATTCGATGCCGCGCCCGATCCGGATGTCGGCGGGTTCTCCGGTGACGAGGACCTGGTCCTTCGGCGCAACGAAGTGCGCGAGCAGGCGTGCGTCAACGGCGGGCACCGGACCTTCGAAAAAGACCCATAGATGCCAGCCGTGGCCGCTGCCCGACTTTTCGATGTGTGCCGGGATATTGAGCGATCGGCATTGATCCAGACACGCGAGCATCGTCGCCTGCGGATCGGCCAGCGGCAGCGGATGCCCCGGCCCGTCGAAATCGAAACAGAGCCAGACCGTCGAATTGTCCGGCGCGACGGCATAACTGCCCAGGCGATCAAAGCCCCGCTTGTCGGCGACGAGGCCGCCGGTTTTACGGTTGATGTAGTTGAGCGCCGGGGCCTTGCTCGGATCAGGACCTGAAACATGGAAGGCGACCAGCGCCTCCAGATGGGCATCACCGGTCACCGGTCTCGGCTGCGTGACTCGCTCTTTGGTCTTGCGGTCGATCCACGACTGTCGGGCTGCGACGATGTCGATGCGCGAGAAAAAGTATTCTCGCAGGAGGCGACTCGCGGTCGCGGTATCCGGCCGAGGCGCGCTATTCATTCAGCGCCTCCTTCAGCGATGCCGCCTCCATGTCCTTGCGCCACAGACCGAGAAATGTGCTGCGCTGGTCGTTGGCTTTCTTCGTCGCACAATTGCGGACGCCCCAGCGGTCGCCGATGACGATGGTGGTCTGCTTGGCGCGGCTAACGCCGGTGTAAAAGAGGTTCTGGCTGTGCATGAAGGAATGCGATTTGTGGATAATCACCACGGCGCAGGGGAACTCGCTGCCCTGGCACTGGTGAATGGTCAGCGCATACGCCAGCTGCAGGTCGTCCAGATCGCCGTCGGCGCGACACAGGTCCACCTCGTCGTTGTCGAAACGGACTCGCAGGTCGCCGTGGGGCAGCAGTGCGACCACGCGCCCGATCGATCCGTTCATGATGCCGAGGTCGTAGTTGTTGCGGCGCTGGATCACTTTGTCGTGCAGGAGAAACGGCGGGCGACGATTCGGTGGAACCGCTGGCGCCTCGACTCCATATAGCTTCCTCTGGATCAGGCTCTGGAGTTCGACGTTCAGTTCGTTGACGCCCAGGATGTTCTTGCGCTGGGGCGTGAGGAGTTGAACGTCATCGAGCAGGTCGTAACCCAGCTTATCGGCCAGGATGGTTCCATAGAGGTCACAGATAAATCGCCGCACATCCCATGGGTCGCTGAACTCGTCGATCAGATACCAGGGACGACGGCCACGCGCATCGACCAGAGCGGAAGTCCTGGCCACGGCTCCACGCAGGATCGCCGTGCTGTTTTCCTTGAGTTCTCCGGCCTGACGAACGACATCGGTGAGCACGACACCGGGTACGATGCCCGTGTGGATCATGTCCCGCAGCAGATCGCCGGGGCCAACCGGCGGCAGCTGGTTGTGATCGCCGACGAACACGACAGCGGTCTTCTCGTGGTCGATGGCGCGCAGAAGCCGCCACGCCAGGTGCAGGTCCACCATCGAGGTCTCATCGATTATCACCACGTCGGCGTCGATGGGGTCATCGGGTCCGTGCGCCCACTCACGGCCGTTGAAGCCGAGCAGCCGATGGATGGTGAATGCCTCTTTGCCGACCACTTGCTCGAGGCGCTTTGCGGCTTTGCCGGTCGGCGCGGCGAGCACGACCCTGATGAAGTTCTGCTCCAGCAGCTTGGTCAGCGCACCCACGGTGTAGGTTTTGCCACTGCCCGCGCCTCCGGAGATCGTCGCGATCTGGTGCGTGAGCGCGGCAACCACGGCATCGCGCTGCCGTGGATTCAACTCGGGGCAAAGTTCACCGTCGCGGACCTTCTGCCAGACGCCCAGCATGTCGAGTACGCTGGGATGATCCTTGTCCCCGCCGCGAAGCCACTGCTCGACGTCGCGCTCCATCGTCCGGATATCGGCGCGGGCGATGAGAAAGCGGCCATCATAGGAATCGCAGGCGAGCATTCCTTTCTCGATCAGGCCGGACAGTTCCATCTCGATGATCTCGCGGGACTGCAGCGAGTCCATGACGAGCAGTTTGTTGGCGCGCTCGATGAGGTCGGCCTCTTCAATCCAGGTGTGGCCCTGGTCGAGAGCATCGTCGAGGCAATCGAGAATCCCGGCGCGCACCCTCGGCGGAAACTCCTTCGGCACACCCACCTTGCGGGCAATGGCGTCCACTCGCTTGAAACCGAAGCCCCGTATGTCGCGCACGATCAGATACGGATCGCTCTTGATGATGGAGACGGCTTCGTTGCCGTACTTATCGATCAGCGAGCGCACCTGGTGGTGAGTCAAGCCGAAGGCGGATAGCTCGGTCGCAGCCGCATTGATCGCCTGGTGCCGAAGCCATTCGGCTCGGATATTCTGCGCGGCCTCGATGGTGATCGGACCGGCCTTGGCGACGGCCTCGGGGTGCTCGACGATGACGCGGCCAAAGTCCCTTCCGAACGCCTGCGCAATCCGCTTGGCTTTGACCGGACCCAGACCGACGAACGCGGGATTGTTGGCGAGGTAGTGCGCCAAGCCTTCGACCGACAGATCGAGATCGTGGGTCAGCGAGTCGGCCTGGAACTGCTTGCCATATTTCGGATGATTCACCCACGCGCCCTGGAGGATCACCTGCTCGCCGACAGCGGCGACCACCTTGCCCGCGAATGTGACGAGGCGGTCGTTCTCGTCCTTCAGGCGACCGGCGGAAAATCCGGGCGAGGCATGAAACAGCGTCTCCACGCGGCCGCGAATGAATTGGGCATCTGCATTCAATCCACGCCTCCAAATGGCCCACGTTTCATGATGGCGTCGGCACCGATTCGCATGGCCATAACGAGGTCGGGATTGGAGTCGTCGTGCTGCTCCATCTGTGCTGCTTCGTTTTCCAAAAAGGCCGCCCACTCTTCATTTATTCGCGGCTTTGCCTGGCTTGAGTTGGATTTTTGATTCATATCGATTGCCCTTTGAGAGAGTTGTTGCATCACGGCGCGCACGAGGAATTCCTCGGTGAACCGGCGCGCGGCCTGGCGGTCGCCGCAGAAAAAAACCGGCACGCAGTAGTCGACGCAGATGGAGACCGTTGCTCCGAAGACCGAATTGGGGTGAGCGCCTGAGGGGTAACGGGATAAAAGCACGTCCGGCAGACTTGCTTCGACCACGATGCAGGGATGGAGGTAATCGGCGAGCTTTAAAAGTTCCTTCTTGAATCGCTCGCGATCACGGATCACCGAATGGACAAAGTCCTCAAGCGTCTTTCGCTCGACCGCGATAAGCGATTCGAATCCCTCGACCGAGTAATCCCCGGCAGGCAGCGCCTGGCGCACCA
>DAIMDW010000082.1:2404-4801 GCA_036725605.1 bacterium | reverse complement strand
CCGGTCGAGGGGGAAAAGGACACGATTGCCTCGATGATCCGAGATTACTCATCCGTATACCTGCCGATGCACGAATCCGCGGTGAACAAAATTGATGGGAGCCGCAAGAAGATTCTGGATGTCATGACGGGAGCCGATATCAAGGCCCTTGAAGTTCTTGACGGTATCACGGCACTCCAACCCGCAAGCACGGACAAACTGATCGCCCGCCTGACTCAGCTTCGCGCAGAGGTGTTCGAGTGTCCTTCGCCTTCGCGGGCTTCCGTCGAGGATCACCTGCGCAGCGGCCCGCTACATGAATGCGGCCTGTCGTTTGTGAATGCGTCAACCCATGTGCAAACGGCAGACGTAGCCGCCAGAAAAGCCAGCCAGTTGCTCGACGAGGCGTTTCGGCGAAAGATGGATGTGTTCTTGAATCCTGCGGTGCGGGAACGTCTGGAGCAGGGCAAGTCTGAGCCTGCCATCTCAGGGCTCTTGGCATGTAAGACCACCGACGAACTGCGCGCATATTTTATCAAGGCGGTCCAGGAAACGCCTGATCTTGTGGACATCATTAACAAGTACCTCAAGCGCATCGTCGTGAAGCGGGTCAGAATGGCCGATTTCAGGCCCAAAACAGGCACCATCCAAAAAGATCAGGTTGGGAATGTGGCGGAGGAATTCGGCCGCTTCCTGGAATCACAGTTCACCGGTAACGAGGGAGACGACGACTCCCTTCCAATGCTTCAGTTGGAATAGGAGGCTGCGTCGATGCTTTCAAGCTGGGTCATCGAAAAATTGGAGGCATTGAAGGATGAGCAAATTCTGCTTGTCCAGGATTCGCTTCGCCTTCTTCCTGAAGCCGACGGCGCTGTCCACCGGTTCGCAAACGAGAGCGGCTTCACGGTCATCATCGCCTCCACAAACCTCGTCTTCAGGGAACTCTTTGAAAAGGCAACCGTTTCAAAAGAGACAAAGAAGCTGCTTCTTATAGATCGTGCTCCGGCCCGAAGGAGGGCCCATGCGTCCCTGACAAAAGCGCCTCCCCCCTTCTATCCGGATCTTCTTGCCAGAACAGCGGATACAGCGCGGATCGACATTAGCCTTCGGCAGTTTCTGATCGAAAAGACCGGGGACCCCAACTGGCCTCAAGAGGCGAATGATCCGCGGTTTGCGAGACTGATTACGGGCTCTATCGACGCTGTGCTGAAGGCACATGCGAGCCTGCGGGTGGCTCATCCAACCAGGTTCACGGATCACGATTTCAAGACCATTGTCGCCTATTCGGCATTGGGCGTTCCAGAAGCGGCTTTCAAGCGGCCTGAGGCAAGAATCTACTGGCGTATCGCACTTATCGGGTATCCGGCTCTCGAAGAACTCGATTCACTTGCCCCGGAGGTGGCGCGTTCCATCCGTGACGAACTGCGCAGCGCCCCGGCTCCATTCTGCTGGTTTGCGGACTCGCCGCCGGAGCTGATTGTCAGGGCTTTCTATCTCTCGACGATATTGTCCCAGCACATTGAGCACTGGAAGCTTCTGCTGACAAGCATTGATCCGGACCTCAAGGCTTTCAGCGAGATGGATACATCGTTGATTGGCGAGGCCGCACCCGAACTTGTGTCGATTGATCCCCATAGGGCTGACCGTGACCTTCTGGAAGTCGAGGCGTCGCTTTCTAAGGACATGCTCAACCTTATCCTTCTCGACCAACTGAAACTTATCACGAACGGACGCTTTGCAGAGGTTATCGAGAGCGAGCATTATTCCGTTTTTATTCGTTCCTTGGCTCTTTTAGTTGGACTGGACAGTCTCCTTTCCGACACCCCGCCCCTCGCTGCCCATGAGAAACTCGGTCAGGTGCTGTTTGCGGAAGCAGATGGCAAAAAAGACCTGTTTATCGAACAACGACCATCGCAAGCCTGGGAGAACCTAAAGGCGGCATATCGTCTGGTGCGATCAATACGTGATATCCGGGATGCCTTGGATGTCGCCGTTAAGAATCTGAGTGTGAAACCAGTCTCTGAGTTGACTTTCAAGTGGTTCCGAGCCTTATGGAATGATCGTCGTGTCAACCGCTTGGAGTTCTACCTGTCTGCTCTGGAGCGACTGGTGTTTAGTATGGATTTTCTCCCGCGTTCGGCGAACGACCTGCCACCAGCGTTTCTGGCAGCACAGGAACGGATTAGAGAACGCGTAGGCAAGCTCCGGGACGAGATTCAAAAGACGCTTTCAGTTTTGAATGTCCGATACCAGGAACTGGTGGCCACACAATACAAATCATGGGTTGCTTCGGATTCACCGGAAGTAAGGTTGACCAGCCAGTTCTTGCGGCGCTGCGTAAAGCCCAATTGGGACCCACAAAGCGAGAAGGCAGTGGTGTTTGTGTTCGACGGCATGCGTTACGACATATGGGACGAG
>DAIMDW010000082.1:0-2304 GCA_036725605.1 bacterium | reverse complement strand
GATGGACGGTGCGTTCCTGGCCGCCCGCTGGCGTTCATCTATCAGCAGCATATCAAGGACATCATCGACACCGAGGTTATGGCCATTATTCGTGGCCTAACACCCGATACCAAGGTGTTTGTGGTTGCCGACCATGGATTTGGTGCTATCGGTCGCGAGCGCATCCAAGTTGATCTTCCGTGGCTGAATGAGCCCAATGATTGTTTTTATCTGAACGCATGGCTCAGGCAGACACTCGGCACCGTGGGTGCGCCTCGAAAGGTACGCGATAACGTTTTGGAGTTTTCGGTCAGCGATCTGCGGATGCCTGATTCGGGAGAGGCGTATGACCGGGCCACAAGACAAAGTTGGCAAAAGAAGTTTGAATCGATCATTTTTCCCAAAACGGGCTATGCCTTGGCTCGGCCAAAGGCCAACTTCAATCCTGATGCATATTCGCACGGCGGGATTTCGATCCAGGAAATGCTTGTGCCGATGCTTGCTATGCGAGTGAAAACGCCGGAGGAAGGCTTGCTGGTCCTTGGTTCAATTGCCGGGCCCGCGGAACTCATTGAAGGGGAAGAAGCCGAGTTTAAGATGCCCGTTGAACTTACGGAATCTCATAAACATAGGGAGCTTCGAATAGAGGTACAAGCCGTCTATCAGAACAAGGAATCAACACCAGCCCTGTCTTCATTAGTTCAATATGTCGCTGCCGCGGGAGGAGAAGTCGTCTTCCGGTTTGTACCTGATGCGACCGACGCTTCGGACGAAGAACGTAAAACAGGCATTATGGAGAGGACGCTGAGGATCAGCGTTACCTATCGTGAGGCGCAGCGAATGGTGAGAAAGGCGCGATCCATTCGCTTCTCTATGCGCCTGAATTCTGAAAAGATCGTCCGCCGCGTACCAGCGCATCTTGGGAAAATACTAGGCTTGACGCCAAGGAGCATGAAGTGATGCCGGATTTCAAAACGTCACCCAAATCGACATGCCCGGCATGCTACCGAAAATCGATCCTGGCGCTTCTTATGTCGTGGGTGGAGGACTGCGGATGAACCTAAAGCTCAAAGAGGTCTTCAGAGGCAAGGTCGTCAACAAGGCTCATACGATTAACACGGGTGTTGACGAGTTTCCTCGCTATGTTCTGGAGTACCTTATCGACAACTACTGCTCCGAGGATACCTTCCACGAGGACATGGAAAAGGTCGTCAGAAGGTTGAAAGAGACTTTCGTCTACGGGGCGGAGGCTGAGAAGATCAGGCATTACATCCGGGAAAACCGCAGCCATTCCGTGATCGCAAGTCTGGAGGCTCGACTGGTAGAAACGGAGGACAAGTATTGGGGGACGATTTCCGCCATCAACGAGAATTTTGTAAACATACCGGAGAGCATCGTCCGTCAATATCCCATGCTGCTCTCGGGCGGGATGTGGGGCACTATCGATCTGACTTACGACGAGACAGAAATACACAATAAAAAAATCCGGCCCTTCAAAATCACAGCATTTACGCCCTTTCAGGTGAGCGTTATCAATCTGGATGAGTTCATAGAACGTCGAAGGGAGTTTTCCACTGACGAGTGGATCGATGTTTTGGTGAATTCCTGTGGCCTGGACCCGGAGGGGATGACCCGGCGACAGAAGTTGCTCTACCTATGCCGCTGCATTCCCCTCGTGGAAACCAACGTCAATATGGTGGAACTTGCACCTCGGGAAACCGGCAAGACGTATCTTTATCGTAATATCTCATATTACGCCCATGTGCTGTCTGGCGGCAAAGCAACTCCAGCCCAGCTTTTCATTAATCTGAATAACGGAAGGATTGGCGAGGTCGGTGTTCGGGATGCCGTTGTGTTCGATGAGATCGCAAATACCGATTTCACGGACCCCAGGTCTTTCGTAAGTATTATGCAGGGGTACATGCAAGACGCCAAATTCAGCAGAGGGAAGAAAGAAATTCTTGCCTTCGCCAGTTTGGTGTTCGTGGGCAACCTGGACGTCCAGGGAGACCTGCCCCACGAGAAATACTACCACCTCTTTGAGCCGCTACCCGATTTCCTGCAGGTGATTGCGTTTTTGGACCGAATCCATGGCTACCTGCCTGGTTGGGAAATCCCGAAATTGGCACCCAACAGTTACTCGAAAGATTATGGGTTCATCACGGATTATTTTTGCGAAATCATGCACGAGCTCCGGCGCGTTGACCTGCTGGGCGCGGTTCGCTCGCGCTTTGAAGTAGTGGATCACGCTCGAAGGGCGCACGGTGTCTCGGGCCGAGACCAACGGGCTGTGATGAAGACCACATCGGGATTACTGAAGCTGCT
>DAIMDW010000081.1:0-5268 GCA_036725605.1 bacterium | reverse complement strand
GCGACCTGGACGATCTGCAGCTGGCCTATGCGCTGACGATACACCAGTGCCAGGGCAGCGAGTTCCCTTGCGCCGTGGTGATCATCCACAAGTCGCATTCCTTCATGCACAGCCAGAACCTTTTTTATACCGGCGTCAGTCGCGCCAAGGAAACGACCATCGTCATCGGCGACCGCTGGGGTGTGCGGAATTGCGCGACGAAGAAAGCGAACGACGAACGCTCGACGTTTATCGGTCTTTACCAAAACAACACGGCGGTGAATGAACTCGCCGTTCACATCTGATTTGGTGCGGTCCGGTTAGGCCAGGTAAGGCGGGGCAGTGTCAGGCAGGGCAGGGTTTGGCCCGGCAAGGTGCGGCAAGGCATGGAAATCAGTGATTCGATTTCGAGGTGATGGGTGAATCAAGTAGAGAAAAACGTCCGACTTCTGAACCAGTATTTTTTCGCACGGCGCGACATCGTCGCGGTGCGGCAGTCGTGGATCGACCGCAAAACCAGAGAGCGAGTTACACAACCCCGCCCGGTGATCGGCGACCAGCACCTCGACGCTCTGCTCGCGTATCATGTCGCTGGCCCCGACAGCGGCAAAGCGCCGCCACTTTATTATTTTAATCGCAAGACCGGCGGCCATGTCGCGGACGGTCGAGGCTTCGACCGCGTCGGCTCTTACGCCGTGGCTCCCGATGATTCGTGCGTCTGGCTCTGCCTCGACTTCGACGGGCCGGGTCATCCTCTGCCGCTGGCCGATCCGCAGACGACGATGCTTGCGTGCGCTGAAACGTGTCGCACCCTGGGTGTCGTCCCAAACATTGAAAAATCCGGCGGCGGCCACGGTTGGCACATCTGGGTGTTCTTCGATGCGCCGGTGCCCGCTGTCGATGCCCGGCTGCTCGGCCATTTCATCGCACCCACCGGACACGTACTTGCCACGGGAGAACCCGCCGACATCCGGATCGGACGCGGGATCGAGTGCTTCCCGAAGCAAAATAGCGTCAGCGACAAGCCATTTCGCGCCGGCAACATGCTGTGGATGCCGCACTGGTTTGGCGCGAAGGATGGCGGCAACCAGTTTTATCAGATCGCAGAGGATAATGCTCTCGCACCTTATTCGCCCGATGGCTTCGAGCGCCTGGCAGTCGCCCGGCTCCAGGAAATCCTCGCACAGATTCCCGACGACATCCGTCGCTTCGTGATGAAGACGAAGGGTGGACTAAAAGAGGCGTCTGCCCCGAAAAGTAGTCCACCTGCCGCATCCACCAATTACGCACCCACCGACGCGCAGCTGGTCCAGGCGGCGCTCGATCATATCTCTCCTGACATTTCCTACGACGACTGGCTCCGCATCGGCATGGCGCTCCATCACTGGGACCCGCAGGCAGGTCTTGCTCTCTGGGATGCCTGGAGTGCTCGTGGTGAGAAATACGTGGATGGTGAGCCTCCGCTCAAGTGGGATGGCTTCACGTCCGGAGGCGGCGTCACCCTCGGCACGCTGTTCGACATGGCGAAGAAAGCGGGTTGGTTGCCGCCGGAAAAACAACGGGCGCC
Source organism: bacterium (assembly GCA_036725605.1). Classification (GTDB taxonomy): domain Bacteria; phylum Lernaellota; class Lernaellaia; order Lernaellales; family Lernaellaceae; genus CALBTQ01. The sequence goes on along the minus strand of DAIMDW010000081.1, from coordinate 3,722 downwards.
TCTGCCGACCGACGAGGAGATCGCGGCCTTCATGGACGTCGATCCGGAGGCTCTGTTCGACCAGGTCAAATCTGAAAAGCAGCGGGAAATTCTCGGATGCCTTCTCGAGGCTGACCGCCCGCTCACGCCCAAGGAAGTTGCCTCCGAGATTGGCAAGGACCACAACGCGACAAAGGTGCTTCTGCACCGCATGGCGAAGGATGGAAAAGTTCAGAGCGACGAGACAGGCGGTTACATTTTAGGGGCAAATGTAACCCCATCAACAGGCTGCCCGGTTACATCGCCGGTTACATCCGAGGAAAATGTAACCCGAAAGATGCCCGAACCGGTTACATCTGATGGAAATGTAACTCCGGATGTAACCCACTCGGTTACATCTGAGCCCAATGTAACCACAAATGTAACCAGTCCCATCCTGAAAGATGTAACCGCACCCGATGGTCCGCGACTTCCCACCATCGTCGTCAACAACCGCCAGGGGCCGCTGCTCATCGACGAAGCGTGGGCAGCGGTACGGGCGTCGAATTACCCGCCACGTATTTTCCAACGCAAACGATCCCTTGTTCGTCTGATACAGGCGGATGCCGTCCCTTCGATCCGTACTATGAATTTCGTGGCGGCTTACGGCCATCTCTGGCGAGTCGCCATCTGGGTCTCCGAGTCCAACGACATGCAAAAGGCAACGGATCCTCCGGAAAAAATCGCCAGTGACATGTTGGAGTACATCGATGAGTCGTTGCCGCAACTCGAATCGATTGTGACAACGCCGGTTTTCGATGCGGCGGGCAACCTCGTCCAGTCACCGGGTTACCACCGCGAGGCGAGGCTCTGGTTGCATCGCCCCCTGGGATTCGATCCGCCGAATGTTCCGGATCGGCCATCGAAATCTCAGATCGCCAAAGCCCGCTCACTGCTGCTCGACGACCTGCTGACAGACTTCCCGTTCACGGCGGAATCGGATCGAGCACACGCCGTGGCCGCGCTCCTCCTGCCGTTCGTTCGGCGCTTGATCCAAGGGCCGACTCCGCTGCACCTCGTCGAGGCTCCGACTCCCGGAACCGGAAAGACGCTGCTGGCGGAAACGATCTCGCGCATCGTGCAGGCCAAACCCGCCGAAGTGACAACCATCGAGAACGACGAAAAGGAAAATTCCAAGAAAATCACGGCACTGCTCGACGGCGCGCCGCAAGTCGTGCTGATCGACAACATCCGGATCGGCCTGAAATCTTCGCAGCTGGCGGCCGTCATCACTTCGGAAACATGGACCGACCGCGTGCTTGGAATCACACGCATGACTTCGTTGCCGAACAATGCACTCTGGATCGCCACGGCCAACAACCCGTCGCTGTCCCTGGAGATCGCAAGGCGCTGTATCCGTATCCGAATCGACCCGCGTATCGACCGCCCGTGGAAGCGCGAGGGCTTCAAGCACGACCCGCTTCGCAGCTGGGTGGATCGCCATCGCTCAGAACTCGTTCACGCCGTGCTCACTCTTGTACGCGCCTGGGTTGCGGCCGGTATGCCCGAGGGAAGCCGCATCATCGGCTCCTTCGAATCGTGGGCGCGAGTTATCGGCGGCATCCTCGACGTTGCCGAGATACCCGGCTTCCTGTGCAACACCGAAGAACTGTACGAAATGGCTGACGCCGAGGGTAACGAGTGGCGTGAATTCGTTGCGGCTTGGTGGGAGCGCTTTGGTCCGCGTTTCGTTTCTTCGTCCGAATTACTCGGCCTCGCAACCGATAAAGATCTGCTCGCCACAATCATCGGTGACCAGGGCGCACGCTCTCAAAAAATCCGGCTTGGCCGCGCCATGAGTTCCCTGCGCGACCGCCAGTTCGATTCTTTCCGGGTCAAATTGCGCCGAGAGCGCACCGCAAAAAGATGGGAATACGGACTCGAAAAGGTCGAGGAAAATGCCGACCAGACCGGCACGATCCATCCGCTTTTCCCGGGTAGTCCGGGTAGTGGCGATTTTGCAAAGGCCAACTACCCGGGCCAAAAAGCCCAACAAAATCAAGACTCCCCGGATAGTCCGGATAGTCCGGGTAGTTCCTCTAACCCCCACGCGTACGCGCACGCGCATACGCATGCATGCGCAGGAAATATAAGCGACAACCACCCGCACTACACGGACTATCCGGCGGGAGTTGAAAATAAAGGGAAAAATCACCCGGATAGTGGCCCCAATCGAAAATCCAACTACCCGGACTATCCGGCAGCCGCTTCCTGCGACCTCGCCGACTTCGATCCCCAGGAGGAAGAATCATGAGCGCAGCCCATAACATCGCCCTGCGCGTTGCCACGGACCTTCGTCACGTCCAGGTCGAGAACCTAGGCGATCAACCCCTGGATGTGATTCACGACAACACCGTCTATCGCCTGCTCGACGCCCCGTACTACGCCTGGCTCCGACGCCGGATGGAACGCGCCAAGCAAGCCTTCGATGCTGGCAAGATGCCCCAGGTCACTTGGCAAACCTTGCGCCAGCGGTTCAACGGGATTCACGGCTGGGCTGTCTCGCACATCGGCGAGCCCGCATTGGTCCAGGCGATCAAGACGCTCGATGAAAAGTCTTACCTGGCCCCGCGCCATGACCATGCTATCGACCTCGTCGAATCCTGGGATGAACGTGCCGCCATCATGGAGCACGACGGGGGTCTTGCTCATGACGACGCCGAGCAATCGGCAGCCCGCCTCGTCTCCCGCGAACTCACGCCAGAGGACGTCGAATCGTTCAAGGCTCTGGACGTCGAGGTCCATGTCAAATCCAAGCCCGGCGAATTCACTCTCGTGCCCGAATACACGGGAAAGGAACGACCGGAGATTTCCGCCGAGGATCTGCGCAAGCTCTCGATGATCATGCATGCCTTTCCCGGCAGTGAGATCACCTACGTGGGTCCGCAGCAGGAGCCGTGGAGCGAACCTTACGTGCCACAGGCTCCCGCGCCCAAGTCCGCGACGCCGCCGAGCCCCAAACCGCAATCCACGGAACACAAACACGCGCAGCCGCCCGAACAAGCCCGGCTGTTTTGATGGAGATCAATATGAACACCCCCACGATGAAACTCGCATACGTCGCCGGTCCGTATCGCGGCCGCACCCACAACGACGTTGCCCAGAACATCGCAGCAGCCCGCGAGGTCGCCGCGCATCTATGGTCGCTCGGCTATGCCGTGATCTGCCCGCATCTGAATTCCGCATTCATGAGCGGAGTCGCCCCCGAGGAAACCTTCCTGCGTGGAGGCATCGAGATATTGCGCCGCTGCGACCTTGTTGTTCTCGTTCCCAATTGGCATGCATCCCAGGGCACCACCCTCGAAATTGAGGAGGCCCGCTCGTGCGGCCTGCCCATTTTCTCCGACCTCGAATTCGTGCCGCCCGCAGACGCCGCCCCTGGGAGATGCGCCAATGGGTAATTGCAAAGCCAAGACCGAAGTCTACTCGCGGGTCGTGGGTTACTACCGGCCCGTTCAGCACTGGAACCCCGGCAAGCAAGCCGAATTTCACGACCGCGTGCCTTACGCGATTTCAGGAGGACCTATGACGTCGAATAAACCCAAATCCACTCACCCCATCCCTTGCGCCAACTGCCTGCACTGCAAGGTCTATCTCGAACGCGCTGATCGCGGTCCCAAAGCCGAACGGCGCGTCAAATGCGCGATGGGTCACTGGCAGACAACCTCGGGCAAGGAGCGGACCTACTGCTACCACACCGTGCT
>DAIMDW010000080.1:0-5421 GCA_036725605.1 bacterium | reverse complement strand
TACCGGAAGCGTCGGCGATGTGTCGGAGGGTGACGGCGAATTTCAGCGGGCGGGGTTCAGCCGGAAATTTCCTGGAAGTTGCCGAGATTTGGCTTGAAAGTCGATCTGCTATTCGTTATCTTGTGTTATCATGTTTTATTATTGGGCTCAGAAAAGCGGTGACTGACATGGAACCTCAAGACAAATGGCTGACCATCGAGGAGCTTTCCGGCTATCTGAAGATGAGCCGCAGCAAGCTCTATCAGATGGCCCAGAAAGGCGAGCTGCTCGGTTCCAAGATCGGAACACAGTGGCGGTTCGACCGGGATGAGATCGACGATTGGGTGAAAAGCAAGCGGCCTGCGGCGGATAAAAAATCCACGGGGGAAACAAAATGACTACCTCGACAACGCAGAGTCCGAATGAAAAAACCGTTCGTCTGGTCGATTATTTGCTCCGGCTGGCGACTCTGCGTTCGAAACTGATTCGCGATATTGCCGAATACGAGAAGATCCTTTGGGTTTCAAGCGTCCCGCATGAGCGAGGGTGTTTTACTCAGGCGTGGGGACGTGATGAGGAGCATGAGCCGGACGAGTGGATTGAGGTGGAAAATCGGCGGGAGCCGGAATTGCCTGCCGTACCCGCTCAATGCAAAGACTGGGTAAATCAAACTGCACTACGAAATAAGGGCGATTTGCCTGAACTTCTGTCAAAAATGACTAGACAAATCCAAAATCCAGATTGGCACGAAGGATCGGATCAACCGGAAACGATTCCGCACACTGAACATATAGAAGATCATCCGACGATTCAGCGTGCATGGGATCGGTATGTTGAAGAAAAGTGGCTACCCTGGACAGAGTCACATAATGCCTGGGAGAAGGTCCACAAAGTATATTCCTCACTCTTTGCCATCCATCAGGAGCAACTCCGCCTTGGGGAGGAATATGAACTCGTGCTCGGTTTAGGCCTGCTGACTTGGCAGACGCCCACCGGGCAGCGTGCCCGGCGGCACTTGGTTGTCGCCGACGCTATTCTTGAGTTCGAAGCCCGTTTAGGCAAATTCACCGTCCGTCCTCATACCGAAGGTGCCAAATTACGCCCCGAACTCGATATGTTGGATATCGAGGAACAGCCAGCGCGTGCCGAAGAAACCGCGAAGGTTTCACTTTCCAGAGCCGAAGACGACCCCTGGGAGAAGGGATGTGTTGAAGGTGTGCTCCAGGCTTTGGTGCATTCGATCAATTCGCAAGGCGATTATGACGACACCTTGGAAGTGAAAAATATCCGCGCTTCATCGAAGCCAGTCGTCGAACTTGCTCCTGCTTTGATTCTGCGAAAACGCTCTGCCAAAGGCCTTACTGAAACCTTGAAACGGATCAAGGAGCAAATCGAAAAGGGCGAAGACATCCCCGGCGAATTTGCAGACCTTGCCGAGGTTCGCACGAAAAATGATCGTGATCAGAGCGACGGTCTGGACGATACCAATGCTGAATTCGATGGGGAAGTATTTTTCCCAAAGCCTTCGAATGATGAGCAACGCCGCATCGTGGATAAGATTCGTGCGGCAAGCGGCGTTCTGGTGCAAGGGCCGCCCGGCACCGGGAAATCCCATACTATCGCGAATCTGATTTGCCATTTGCTTGCAACGGGACAGCGAACGCTGATCACGGCGAAGACACCACGTGCGCTTCAGGTTCTTGAAGGACTTGTTCCAAATGAATTACGCCCTCTCTGCATCAACTTGCTTGGCAGCGGACTTGAGGAGCGGCGCTCTTTAGAGTCCAGCGTTGGCGGCATTCTCCGCAAAAATGAGGAATGGAAAGAAGATCGCGCCACACGAGAACGTGTGGAACTTGAAGAGAGTCTCCGAAAGCTCCGGGAAGAAAAGGCCAAGGTCGACCGGCGGCTCCGTGACATCCGAGAATCCGAAACACATACGCAATCCATTGCAGAGGGGACCTATCGAGGGACAGCGGCCAGAATCGCCGAAGCTGTGAGCCGCGACCGCACCACCTTCGAATGGTTCTCGGATTCGGTGCCTTTGGAAAAGACCTGCCAGATATCCACAAGCGATTTGCGTAACGTTCTGGAGACTCTCCGTCGCTTTACGCTTGAGAAGCGCAGGGAATTGGATCTTGTGTGGCCCGACGCCTTGCTGTCCTCGGAAGGCTTCGCCGATCTGGTGAAGAACGAGACAAATGCGATTGAAGAACAGGAGGCATCAACAGGCGGAGCCGATGAACGTTTCGCCGATTTGCTGGCAAAAAACAATCCATCGACCATCGAGGCAATTCGTGACGTTCTGTCCACTTTCCGCGATACCAGAAAAAGGTTAATGGCGGTTCCGCATTCGTGGATGAACGATGCTGTGCGCGATGTTCTGGGCGGAAATTCGTCCCTGTGGCACGAACTGCTCCGTGTCACGCGATACGCCATTACATCAGTCGAGGAACACATTGCGGTAGCGGATGACACCAAGATTGAATTCCCGGATACCTGCGACGTCAGAGTGCTGTGTGAAGACGCCAGAAAACTTAAAGAACACATGGATAATGGCGGTAAACTGGGTTGGGGCGTATTCCGACCGAGGCCCGTAAAAGAACGGATTTATGTGATCAAGTCTGTGAAGATCAACGGTCGCCCTTGCTTGACAGGCGAACATTTCGCAACCCTTTCCAATGTACTTCATGTCCGCATCGAATGCGAGAAAGCATGGGGATTTTGGATAGGTCGGTCTGATAAGGCGCAAGGGCCTTATGCTCTGCAACTGACTACTCTCAAATCACTGAGCAACGCACTTGAAAGCGCCTTGTCGCTTGAAGGAATTATTGGCAATTGCCGTGAGGCAATACAGAGATGCCCGACAATAGAAGAGCCCGTATGGGCAGATGAGTCCCAGGTTGAAAGAATAATCCTGTCCTGCCGTCTCGCGTTGGCAAGTATCCACAGACGGATTACTGCTGAGGAAATCCAGCGTGTTGAAGTTCCGGTTTCTTCCATAGCCGCCAAGAGCAACGCACATCCTGTAACGAAAGAATTACTGATCGCGATTCGTGGCCGCAATGTTGACGGATTCGCACAAAGCATAAACAAGATACAGGATTTGGATAAGGAGCGCCTGCGCCTCCGGAAAGTCGAAGAATACCTAAAGAAATTACGCCACCTGCTTCCGCGCCTTGCGGATTGTTTGGAGGCCACCTGCTATGAGCCATATTGGGAGGAGCGAATTCAGCGTATTGGCGACGCCTGGCATTGGGCGCAAGCGCGATACTGGATCGAGGATTACATCCGGCAGGAAGATGTTCCGGCTCTCGCCAAGCGCGCCAAACAAATCGAGGACGAGGTAAACGGCATAATCGCGAAGCTCGCCTCGCTTCATGCGTGGTCCTTCTGTTTCTCGCGACTCAAGGAAGACCATCGCCGCCACATGGAAGCTTGGCAACAGTCCATGCGGCGGCTTGGCAAAGGGACAGGGAAGCACGCGCATCGCCACCGCCGTGAGGCCCAAGGGCATCTCAATGAATGCCGCGAGGCGGTTCCGGCCTGGGTAATGCCCCTCCATCGTGTTTGGGATACGGTATATCCCGCGCCGGGCATGTTCGATGTGATTATCGTTGACGAGGCTTCGCAGTGCGGCGTCGAGGCGCTCCCGTTGTTTTATCTGGGCAAGAAGATATTGATTGTTGGCGACGACAAGCAGATCAGCCCGGATGCAGTGGGTTTACCACGCGATGCGGTACATCGTCTAATGGAAGAGTTCCTTTACGATTTCCACTTCAAATCCTCTTTCGATATAGAAAGCAGCTTGTTCGATCACGGAAAACTACGTTATGGAACCCGGCGGATTACTCTGCGCGAGCACTTCCGCTGCATGCCGGAAATAATTCGGTTCAGCAACGATCTTTCCTATTCGGATACACCGCTGATTCCATTGAGACAGTATGGGCCGAACCGATTACCACCGCTTGAACATGTTTTTGTGAGTGGAGGATATCGCGAAGGTACGAACAATCGGACGATCAATCGCCCGGAGGCCGAAGCCATCGTCGCAAGGATAGCGTCACTTTGTGACGACAGCCGATACGATGACATGTCGATTGGCGTGGTTGTTCTTCAGGGTGAAGCGCAAGCTGCGTTGATCGAGAATCAATTACTTGAACGACTGGGCGCGGAAGAAATGGAACGGCGGCGCCTGGTCTGCGGCAATCCTTACAGTTTCCAGGGCGACGAACGCGACATTATGTTTCTGTCGCTCGTTGCGGCCAACAACGAAAGAATCGGCCCTCTCACGAAGGCAGCCGACGAGCGACGGTTCAATGTTGCAGCCAGCCGCGCCCGCGACAGGATGATTCTTTTCCATTCCGTCACCTGTGATGACCTCAGCACTACTTGTCTCCGGCGAAAGCTTCTCGATTTCTTCGAGAAAACAAAGCCGCAACAGATTGCTGGAATTGACCGGGACGAACTCGAACGGCGGGCGGTACAGGACAATCGGCGCGTTGTGAACCCACCTGCGCCATTTGAAAGCTGGTTCGAAGTTGACGTTGCATTGGAACTGCTTCGCAAGAAATTTGTTGTACTGTCACAGTACGAAGTCGCTGGAAAACGGATCGACCTCGTGGTTGAGGGAGGACAGGCGCGGCTGGCCGTTGAGTGCGATGGTGACAACTGGCACGGGGCTGATCGGTACGAAGACGATATGCAGCGTCAGCGGCAATTGGAGCGTTGCGGATGGGAGTTTTTCAGGGTTAGGGAATCGGGGTTTTACTCAAACAAGGTTGATGCCTTGAAGGGCCTTTGGGATGCGTTAGAGGAAAGAGGCATTTACCCGCAAAATATTGATATTCCCGACGAACCAAACCCATCCACATCAGCGCCGCAAGACGAACCGGTCGAGGAAGAACCCCAAGAAAGCGAACCCGCTAGGCCATTCATGAGCCAGAGGTTGATATCAAAGTCGAGGTTGAGGATACAGTAGTTTATGTGGATATTGAAAATCCTCAGGTCGAGAAGCAGGCATTAATAACTTGCGAAAAATCGAACCCGGAATGGGGAGCCATCAATATCAACACACCAATTGCAAGAGCACTTATAGGTGCGACACTGGGCTCCACGGTCGAGGCAAAGTTGCCCAAGGGAACGGTCTCGCTGCTCATCAAAGACATTAAGAAGCCGAGAAGTTAAATGCTTCGTAACTCCTCTTGTTCGATTACTGGAAGGTTGGTGCATCGGCAAAAGGGATGAGCGGGTTGTTGGGGAAATTTGTCGCTGGGAAAGACTTTTCCATCAAGCGGGCCGCAGACCGGACAAGTCCGTTCATCGCTCATTGTCATCCATTCCAACTTTTCGACTCCTACCTGCGTATAGAACTTTTTTCGTCCCATGTTGTGAGCGCGGAGGATCTCGGTGCGGGCGATCATCTCCATGCGGTACTGAGCC
>DAIMDW010000079.1:0-5600 GCA_036725605.1 bacterium | reverse complement strand
CGATCTACCGGACCAAGGCCGATTTCATCAAGCTGCTCGGCCAGCAGAATCCGGGCATCGACTATTCGACGTGGGCGACCAAGGACATCATGGCCGAAGTCGCCAAGCAGAGCATCGGGAAAACCTGCACGAAAGACGACCTGATCGCGCTGCTCAAGCAATGGGACGCTGCGCACGCAGCGATCATCAAAGAGGCGGCGGAAACGCTTCCCGATTTCGCTTCGATGACTGTAAAGCAGCTGCAGGACCAGTGTCTGAAAAACGGCATCTCCATCGCCAAGACGAAAAACCATTTCATCGCGGAACTGGAAAAGCTCGAACCCAACCCCGCCAAGCCTCACTTCATGCTCAAAGGGCAAGAACTCCAGGCCAAGATCAAGCAGTTTGGAATCGGCAAGCTCAAGACCAAGGACATGCTGATCTCGGACCTGCAGAAGGCGCTCTCCATCGACAAGAAAGCGGTCCAGGCAGTCGAGGAAGCGATCAAACACAAGACCGACCTGGTCAAGGCCATCGAATCGGTAGTGCTTCCTGATGATCCGGCGCAGTACCAGACGTTTTTGGATTCGGCGAAAAAAGCGGCGCAGGCCTACTCCCAGCACGCGGATTTTCTTGCGGCAACCGATGTGGGGCCGTTATCGGAATCGCTGGCTCAGAAAATCTCGGCCTGGGAATCCCAGGTCAAAAACATGTCCCTGGACGATCTGAAAAAGCTCGCCCAGCAAACCAAGCTCAAGCACTACCAGTGGCACAATAAAGAAGAACTGATCGCCCGGTTCACGGTCTTTGACGAAACGGAATTGGCCAAAATCGAGACTTCGGTCGAAGCGAAATGGGCGAAGTGGGCCGAGAAACATGGCGGCAAAAAGGCCAAGACCGCCCCGGCTCCGAAACCGAAACCGGCAGCAGAACCACAAAAACCCGTCAGCATCCCGGAGACTGCGCTCCCGCCGAAAGACCCGACGAAGCTCGCGCCGGTCGACGAGCCGTTCCGGGACATTGATGCCAAGTGGGACCGGATCAAGGCGAAGAAACCATTCAAGAATCGGCGTGAAGTCCGGAGCGAACTCGGCGGCGCGCATCGCAAGTTCATTTACGACGACGACCAAGGCAACCAGTGGCTCTTCAAGCCGATCTCCGAAGATTTCCGCGCCCACGGCGACGAAGTCGCTTATCGCATCGGCCGCCTGATCGATCCCGACGCGGTAGAAGTCCGGCTTATCGAAATTGACGGCGAGACCGGCTCGATCCAGCGGATGGTGCGCAAGCTCAAGGCGCAAAAAGACTTCAAGGGCATCGATCCCAAGGATCTGCTGCCAGCCGAACTGGAGCAAGTGCAGCGGGAGCACGTCATCGACTGGCTGATCAGCAACCACGACGGCCACTGGGAAAACTTCCTGCGAGGCACGGACGGCCATCTCTACGGCATCGACAAGGGGCAACTGTACAAGTTCCTCGGGGATGACGCACTCGATATAGCCTACCACCCCAATGCGGTTCATGGCGCATCCGAGCCCTATTACAACACCGTCATGCGGGCTTTCGCCGAGGGCAAGGTCGACCTCGATCTGCAGGCGACGCTCAAGTACATCGAACGCGTCGAGGCGATTCCCGACGAGCAGTTTGTGGACATGCTTCGGCCTTATGCGGAGCGGCGGTTCAAAAAAGGCTCGGCCAAGCTCGATGCCTTTTACCAGATGGCGCTCGACCGCAAGCACAGCGTTTGGAGCGACTTCGAGAAGTTCTACGGCAAGCTCGCCAAAAAACGCGGGCTGCCGGGTTTCTCGTTTGATGCGAAGGCTGCGAAAAAGGGCGCGGCGCGTCTGGGGCAGTTCGAGCAGCGAATGGTGGAGGACGCGGCCGAAGCCGGATGGCAGGGCAAATCAATCCCCATCGACGTCGACCAGATCGAGGACCAGAACGCGTTGGTCTTCCAGCAGACCGTGAAGAAAAGCGGCAAGGTCACAGGCAAGCAGACGGTCGTCCAAATCAAGGTGCGCCCCGAACACGAGGACAAGATTCTGGAAGCCATCGGCAAAGCTGGTCCTGCTGGAACAAAACGGATATTGCCCCAGGTCGGCGCACCTCTTCCGGAAGACGAGTTTTACGATACGATCCTGACAGCTGTGAAGTCGGTGAATCACCACTTCGCGGACAAGAACTTCAACGAAAATTCTATCGACGCCGCTATGAAGCTCAAAACCAAGCTCTCGAAGCTCCTCAAGCACGAGGACGCGGAAGTCAGACGCATGGCTGAGGATTACCTCGCAAAAATCGACGAACTCCACGCCGTCGTTGAAAAGATGAAAAGCGGTGGCGATCTGGGAAAGAAGGTCTCGAAGTTTGTCCAGGCCATCCGAAAGACCGAGCCGAAAGCAGTACAAGCCGCCAAGCCGAAGGAAATGGTTGTTCGCAAAAGCAAGGTGCTGATGCAAAAGCGGACGAACACGGCTGGCGAGATCATCACCGATGGGTCCGAGCACGATCTTTCGGCCGTTTTCAAACACTCGATGTCCGATGGCACGCAGTTCGAGATCGAGTTCGAAGACGGCGTCACAGCGATCTACCGCCCCTGGGCTGGCAACAAGAACGTCTTTGCAACAGCGGGGGAAATGGAAATTCGGATCGATGGGGTGTGTACGCCTGACATCGTGGAAAAAGCCCTTGAGAAGATTGAGCGTTTGGGCCTGAATGCATCCCCAGCAAGCATCGAGGACGCGGAGTTCATGTACTTGCAGAAACAGGCCTACATTATGGGCATCGATAAATCGCCACGCTTCAAGAAAGCGATGGCGAGCGCGGAGGGCCTCAAGACCAGACAGGGGCAGGTGAAGATTTTGCGTCAGTTCTGGAATGCCGAACTGGGCGTGGACGATGTGTCGAAACTGCCCCACTACGATCCCTTCGGCAGCTTCCAGCACGCGACTCGAGGGAAGATCAAAGAAGCGGGACGTCGGGTTCAGATGCGCTTCGACATCACGGATGCCGATCTGGACCGTGAACTCGGCGGTTATTCGCTCAAGCACCGGCTGACCAACGACGGCGACGTGGCCGAGTTTCTCAACATGGCCCTCGACAACAACGGCGCGATGATCTCCACGGTCGAGAAAATGCGTGTGGGCATCACGCCGGGGGGTATGTCGCCGGTCGCGGACATGGAGTCCGGCGGCGCGACCTATTTCTTTACCCGCATTCGAAAGACGCCGACAGCGGCGAGAACTGGAGAACCTGGACTCTACTTCAAACGAAAGTTGCTGCGCCGGATGGACTCGATCACGTATGATCACGACAAGTATGGTCGCTGCACCGGCGACGAGGTCCGTAAGCACCGCAAATCGTTCATCCAGGATTGGAAGCGGATCGTCAGTCGGGACTCCAGCGACGAGACGATATTCAAGTACACGGTCACGCTGCTCGACAACCTGGAATGCATTGTGGCGAAGAGTTCTTCGGAGCGGTCGGCAGTGCTCGCGGCTTTCAAGAAGCGGGGCATCACCCGGTTGCCGGACGGCCGGAAAATCGAAGACATCGTGTTTATGAGGCGATAAATGGCAAAGGTCGATGTGACAGCGGAAATCAAACGTGTTCAAGAAATCTTGGACGGCATCACCCGTGATGGATTCTGGTTCGTACCTCAATTTGATGACGGCGAAACGCTTAAATTTTTCCCGTACCGACTTGAGGTGCTTGGTGCGAAGCCGAAGATCGGGTCGGACGGCACTGTGTCGTCATGGGTCTACGCATTCCTGATGATCGACCGGGGATTTGCGGATTTCGGTGCGAGCATGCATGGTAACCATCTCCACTTTGTTGAACGGATCGAGTGGCTGAAGGGAGCCAGCGGCCGCATCTATGCCGCGTGGCTCTGGGATGAGAACGAGGTCAAGATTTACATCAACGAGATCGACGCTTCTGAAAATCCGGAACTGGCTGAGGACTGGACAGCTTTCACAAAGCGCCTGGCGACCATGAAAAAGCGCGCCGAGGAATGCCTGGAGACGATCCACGATGAGTTCGGCTCCATGACGGAAAGGCACTTTCGATGAAGCTGCGGTACATGATCGATTTCGTGTTCGACAAAAAACTAGATGAGCGCGGCCTGTCGCCTTACGTGCCCGCCGGTGTCTGGGTCGTTACGCCGACTGGTTTTGACTTTGGATATCTACCCGGATTCGAGGAGCGCGAGGACGAAGTCAACTGGATGCTCAATGACTGGATCGAGCAAGGAATCACGCCGTGGCGAAACGAGGGATTTCTCGAATACTGGCAGGAAAGCCGGTCTCCCTATCGAGGCACCTTTGGTGAGATCATTGAGACTGGGGAGTATGTAAATTCAGGGTTATGTGTTCAGGCCGTGTTAAATAAATTAATGCCCAAAAATCAATAATATCCAGTTATCCCATTCACAGTGCTGGTCATTTTTTACTCTTTTTTGATTCAACTTTTTTTACAAGCACTTCAAGAATGTTATCAACCTGCGGGTGTCCCTTTGTTGCCCGATACAATAACAAATGAATCCCGAAGAACTGTTTCCAGTGTTGCAATTCGGCGTCAGAGAACGATTGGCTTGGCACAATTGCAAAATGCTGGGGTCCTTTGCCACTAAAACTTTCAGAGACTGATTCAAGAACAACTCTGACGTCGATGTCATTAAGACTTGTGCCAAGAAAAAGAACCGTCTTTGTAATGAATATCGTATTAAGGGCGGCACGATAACCAGGCTGCCGATACACAATGTCTCGATAGTCTTTCTCTGATAGAACCAACGAATCTTTCCTGTCAATATCTCCGTGAGCTTTCAGAATAAAAAATCGATTATGAGAAAGTGCGGAAATTACATCTGGCGAATCATAAAATGTGTATGTAGGTGGAATGTTACCTCTTCTCGCATACGTTACCTCAAGTAGTTTGTCATAATTGGTTGTTACTACACAATTGAATGGAATCTGGCTGATTAGTTCATGCCGTTTTGTGTGATGAAGTGCTGGATTTCGGAAAATTTCTTCCAAAGCGTCATCAAATTCTCGTGCGCCAAGCAGCTTGCGGACAGTTTCTGCCACAAAAAGATACTTGCCATCCTTGGCAGCACGCCGCAGTTTCTGCCCTTCAACAGAACTCGTATATCCATTCTTTATTGCACGGTCGACGAGAAGAACAAGAAGCCCTTCCCAAGTCGGCAAGTACTGCTCGACAGATTTTCCTTTCTGCGTAACTTTACCTCGGGAAACGCCTGACCCTGCAAACAGAACACACCGGTTTGAGACAATCGCTTCAATAAGTTCGTCAGGAATGTCTGGAAGTAAGTTTGCCATGCTTTCCCCCTAACATTGAGTTAGGAGAATCCTAGCTCAATAACTGGCGCAATCACAAGTGAATTCACTTGTTTACTTGAATTCCAGATGGAAAGAGCTTGTTTAGCCTTAGGGTTTGTCGCATTTGCGCCCTATTTTTTCGCACACCTTACCATCTTGTTAAGCCGGACCCGGTCCCATATTCTACCCTTATGAGCAAGCTGTTCACATACATCGAGAAGCTCGTGGCGCAGGGATTCTTCGGAACCCTGACACTGGGTTTCCAAAACGGCAAGCTCGTGAGCATCA
>DAIMDW010000078.1:0-5722 GCA_036725605.1 bacterium | reverse complement strand
GTTGCCGCCGACCAGAACCTGCTTGGATTTGGCCACGGCCTCGAAGTCCGCGCCCAGCACCTTTGTCTTGCGATCGGAGCCGACGGTCACGCTTTGCAGCCCCTCGACATCCACCGTCTGCCCGCCTTCAATCCGCTGGACGTGGTTGCCCATGACCTCGGCCTTGGTCGCGGCGGATTTGAGCTTCAGGTAGTTCTCGTCCTCGGGATCGTCAAAGGTGGCCGCGTCGTCGAGCACGCCGTGGACCGCCGTTTCGCCTTTTTCCAGGACACGCAGCGACTTGCCTTTGACCGTCTGCGTCGCTTTTCGGCCGACCGTGGCGACGTGGTTCTCACCGACGATTTCATTCAGCGACCCATCGACCGACCGCGCCTCCGAGCCGGTGACTGTGGTCTTGAGGTTGTAGCCATTGACGATGATCTCGCCGGTCTGCGGCTTGAGCTTGATGCACTGGCCCACGC
This sequence comes from bacterium, assembly GCA_036725605.1. Taxonomy (GTDB): domain Bacteria; phylum Lernaellota; class Lernaellaia; order Lernaellales; family Lernaellaceae; genus CALBTQ01. The sequence continues at coordinate 5,261 of DAIMDW010000078.1, read as the reverse complement.
GGTCAGTAATGACAATCATGCCGACCTTGGCCCCGACCGGCGTCCGGTTGTTGATCAGCACCGCGCCGTCGACAAAGGGGTTCGTGGGATCGCCGCCCCAAAAGGCGACCGAGACTTCGCTGTCCACTTCGGGGAGCGCGAAGATGCCCCAGCCGTCCATCGCCATCGGCGACTTCACGGGGATGAAGGGCAGCGCGAGCACCTCGTCGTTGTCGCCGGGAATCTCCACGTCCACGCGGTAGTCGTCCTCGTGAACCTTGGCCACCACGCCCGAAAGGGACAGGCGCATGTGCGGCCGCAGGTCCGGAGCCAGCTTCTCGATGAGGCATTTGATTTCCTGCTCAAGACTCATCGATGCGCTCCATCTTCAGAAAGGTCCGTCTGCCGCCCGTAGGGGCGAGGAAGTGCCGAACAGCCATGACATAGAAGTTCGCGGTCTCGCCCAGGCGGTCGGTCACGGTGACAACCGTGGAATGACGCACCGGCATGCCGACAGTGAGCAGCGTGGACTGCCCCAGCGTTTTTAAATCCAGGTCGAGGATGTTTTGACCGTAGACGAATTCGAAAGACGGCTCCTGCTCCTGGTCGCGCGGTTCCCAACGGAACGCTCCGGTTTCGTCGATGAAAAAGTCGTGCGGCAGACCGGTGCGGTCGTTCACCATCTTGACCGCCTGCCAGACGGTGTTGCGGTAGAGCGGCAGCCGGTCCAGGACGTCCTCGATCTCGGTCACTTGGGAAACGTCGATGCCCAGATCGCCGACAATCTTGCCAATGATCGAGGTGGGCGTTTCTTCCTGGAACGTGATCGTCAGCTTCGTTTCGAACAGCAGCCGCATGGCGTCCGCGCCGAAGACCGTCAGTTTTTTCTTGGGTAAAACGTCCACCACCGTGCCGGTGAAAATCGTCTCCAGGTCGAAGCCCTTGTAGCCGTGACGCACGACGAGGGGCGCATCCTTTTCCACCTGTTTCGCCAGATCGCCGGGCAGATCGGGCAGAACGATCTCGCAGGTGTCGGCGGTCGGCTCGCGGGAAGACCAGACCGACATTCCGGCGACGGCGGTCAGCGTCAGATCGCCGATGGAAACTTCCGTCTTGGGTCCGAGGTAATTGATCGATTGCGGCTGCATCATTCGTCCCCCGGCCTGCCAGGCCCGCCGCCGCCCATGGCGTCCTGCTTGCCCGCGTTGAAGGCGTCGCGCAGAGCGGAATCCTCGGAGCTATGCCCCGCAGCGTCGTCCGCGCCGCTGGAATCGGGGTTGTCGCTGCCGGAACTTCCGCCCGATCCGCTTCCACTGTCGCTGCCTCCGGAACCGCCGCCTGATCCCCCACCGCTACCGCCGCGCTCGTCCACCTTGGCCTCAATGGGTTCGAACTCGGTCAGCGATACAGTCACCTCCAGTTGGTCCGTTCCTTCGGCGTCGGAAATCTCCAATCCCTTGAAGAGCACGGTCTGGATGCGGCAGGCGTCGGTCAGCGGACTCTGGATCGAGAAGACACGGGGCAGCGAGTCCGCGTTGTCGCGTTTGCGAAAGGCATCCTGGAGGACAGCGTATTTGTCCAGGGCGGTCTTGCCATCGTCATCGGAGAACAGGCGCAGCCCGATGCTGATCTCGCTGTCCTGGTAGCCGACCGCCTGCTTGATCTTCCCCGAGCGGCCGGGTGCCTCGACCTCGTCGATCCGCACTTCCTGGCGTACGCGCATCTGGCCATGCGGCACAGGGAACTCGAAGAGGACGTTGGCGATGTCCGGCGTGCCGTCGGATTTCACATCGCCCAATTTCACGTAGGTCGGCCCGTCGTTGGTGTACTCATCCGGCATAGGCCGCCCCCCATCGCCGGTTGAGCCGGGCAAAGAGTTCCTCGAGGCGCGCTTCGAGATCGTCCACCGCCTCGGCCGCGCTGCCCACATTGATGACGATAGCCCCGCGTTCGACGACCAGGGAATTGCCGGAAGCGGAAGGCGCAGGTTCGTATCGCTGTCGTGGAGCGGGCATCTCGATAGCGCCCGGCGCGAGCGTCACTTCCTTGAGCACGCCCTCGACGCTGCGCATCGGGGCATCGGATTCCTGCACGAGACCCTTGGTGAAGGTCGGGAAGAATGCCTTGCCGGATGCAGTCAGATCGGAGAGCGGCCCGCGCCTCGCATCGGAGCCGGGCAGCAGGTCCCGAATCCACCCCAGCACCTTGGTGACGCCGCCCTTGAGCGACTCCCATGTGGCCATGATTCCGTCCTTGAAAGCGGTGATCAGGCCGACACCCGCGTCATAGAAGATCGTTCCCAGACCGGAAAACCACCCGACGATGGCTCCGAAGTAGCCTTTGATCCCCTCCCACACGTCCACGAACATCTGCTTGATCGTGATCCACGCGCCGGACCAGTCGCCGATCAGAATCTGCATCCCCGCTTTGAAGATGCCGCTGACGATTGCCCAGCCGATCCGAACGAGGCTCGCGATCATTTTCCAGACCGTGCCGATGGTGAGTGCCACGGTTCGCCAAGACGCAATGGTGATGGTCTTGATCACACCCCAGGCCATGACGAGATAGCCTTTAAGAAAGGCGATGGACGGGATCAAATAGGCGTAGACGACCTTGCCGAAGCCCACGAGATAGGTGCGAACCAGTGGCCAGACCTCGGCAGTGTAGCGGCTCACAGCCTCCCATGCGCTGGTGAGTGTGCCGACGAAATAACCCACGCCATAGGCGACCGAGATCAGCACCGGCATGAAGGTGGTTTTGAGCGCCGCGCCCACGCGGGCGACCATGTTTCGGAAGGTCTCGCTCTTCTTATAAAGGAGGTAGATACCCGCGCCGAGCGCGACGACGCCCAGGATTACCAGGCCCACGGGATTGAGAAACAGCGACAGCAGCGCCTTGCCGACGCCGATGATGCCAGTCTTGAGCACGGTCATCAGGCCGCCCGCCTTGGCGACCGCCGCGCTCATACTCAGGATGGAGGCAATCGACCCGGCAAAGCTGCCCGCCAGCCACAGCGCCCCGCCGCCGAGAACGAGGATCGCGGTCGAAGCCAGCGCCAGCGTGCCGACGACCTTGACCAATGTCGGATGGTTATCGGCGAACGCCTTGAAGCCCTTGGCCGCGCGGCCGAGCCAGGTCGCGGCGGATCGCAGCGCCGGAAGCATGGCGTCGCCCAATACGAGGGCGGCGTTTTTCACGTTGTTCCAGGCGATCTTGGCTTGCGCGCCGAAGGCGTCCTCCTGCTGCGCGACCATGCCCATCGCCGTTCCCGTTGCACCGGCGGCTGCGGTCAGGTCTTTCAGCGCGCCTTCCTGCCCGATTAAAAGCTGAATGGCGCGTCCGGCCTCGTCGCCGAAGACCTTCTGAATTTCGGCCATCTCCTTGACCGACAATCCGCCGTCGGCATACCGGCTCGACAACTGCGCCACGATGTCGCTCATGGGCAGCAAGCGCCCCGTGGCGTCCTCGACCTTCATACCCAGTTCGGAAGCGGCCTTGGGCAACTGGCGCAGCACGGCGGAAAGGGCGGTGCCCGCTTGCTCGGCGGGAAGACCCCGCGTCTGCAGCAAGCCGACTGAGGCCGCCGTTTCCTGGATGGTCAGTCCGGCATTGCTGGCCGTGCCCATGACGGCTTTGAGCGCCGCGCCAAGTTCGGGGAGCGTAGTCTTCGCGCCTTTCACCACGGCGGCGAAAGTGTCCATGATCGCGTTGGCCCGCTCGCCGATGGGCAAAGTCGCCAGCTGCGTCTGTCCGAAAGTGTTGAGAGCCTTGGCCATCATCGCCGAGGACTCGGCCGCGTCCGCGCGTGTGGCCGAAGCCAGCGCCATCGTCTGCGTGGCCACGTCGTTGACCTGGTTGACGGTCAGACCCGCCGAAGCCAGGTCGTACATCGCGTCGGTCACTTCCTTGGCCGACTGCGTGTGTTTGGATGACCAGTCCAGCGCGACCTTTTTCGCCTCCAGCATCCCGCTCTTCATGTCCTGGATGGAGCCGTCCATCGGCAACGTAGAAACAGAGGACAGATTGGCGAGGGATTCTTCGAGACGCATGGCGGGCGCGACCGCACCGGCCAGGGACGACCCGAGGGCCACGCCCGCGCCGAGCATCTTCACGCCCACCGATTTCATCTGCTCACCGGCGCGCTTGAAATTCTCCACCGAGCCGGTCGCCTTCTTCAGGACGGACGAAAGCTCATCCGAACCGACGAGTCGGACCTTGATCTGGTGGAGAATTCCCTGGCCGGTGGACATGGCTTACCTCTTGGGCAGATGCTTCACGAGCAGGGGAAGCAGCGTGGCGATTTCCTTGAGCACTTCGGCGAGATCGACGGCGATCTTCGCGGCCTCTTTTTTGTCGACCTTGCCGTCGGCGAGCGCCTGCTTGAGGGTCTTCACCAGGTTCATGATGTCGGTGACGATACCCATGGGTTACCTCCGCTTGTTTGGTGTTTTGGGCCGGTTTTTCCGGGCGGCCTTTTCCTCGAGGTCTGCGAGGTACTGGACGCTCGCCAGCGCCTCGATGAACTCGTCGGGTTCCAGAGCGTCCACGTCGGAAAAACGCCATCCGAACCGGTCGCAGATGTGGGCGCGGGCCTGCCGGTACCAGGAGGTCTCGACCTCCCGCCGCGCCCGGTTCAGACGTTTTTTAGGCTCACCCCGTCGGTGACGAAGCCGAGGCCTTTCTGAATCTGCTGGGCCAAAATCACGACCCTGCCGGGGTCCATCTCCAGGTCGATCTGCTCGTAGGAGAGCTTGGGGTGGACCAGGAACTTCTGGACGAGGATTTCGTTTGCGGTGACCTCGTCCTTCACCGCGCCGATGAGCCGCTTGTACTCGTTCCAGGCGCACTTGCGGGCGAGGTAGATTTCATCGTCGCCGGGGATGCCGATCTGAAAAAGGCGAGCCTCGGGATATTCCGCGCGCACAATGGCGATGGCCGCCTGCAGTCTGTCGTCCATGTTTCCTCCTACACCATGCCTTCGCCCCAGATGGCGAGGCCGCTGCACTTCTTGCCCACCGCCGAATCGTCAAAGGCGAAACCCTCTTCGACGTCGGTGAATTCGAAGCCGGTGAATTTCTTGATCTTCTGAATGCCGTTCTTGGCCGGATAAACGATCAAAACTGTCGCGTTCTTGATGTCCAGGAGCGAGGCGTATTCGGCGGCTCCAATCTTGACCACCTTGAGTTGCGTGGTCTTGCTGCGCGGCGCGTTGGTCGGCTCCTCGATCACGGACTGGTTGAGTTCCTTGACCTCGAAGTCCAGTTCGAACTTCCGCTTGCCGC
>DAIMDW010000077.1:0-5778 GCA_036725605.1 bacterium | reverse complement strand
GTCACGACCCACAGCCCGGCGGGCACGTAGGGATCGAGGCCCTTTTCAAAGCGCTTCTCGTCATAGACGTAGTCGATCATGTACCGCAGTTTCATCTCAGCCCCGATTTGGCCATCGACCCGAATTCGTCGCGGATCGTTTCAAGGCATTCTTCGACACGCCTTTTCATGGTCGCCAACCGCTTCGAATAGGTCGCCCACTCCTCGGCCAGTTCCGCATCTTCCGATGCGTCGATCTCGTTGATGACGATCTTTGTGTCGAATTCATCCCACATTCTGGCGGAATAAATTCGACCGCTGCCGCCCCGAACCCATTCGATCCGTTTCACAAAATGAAGGTGGTTACCGTGCATGCTCGCCCCGAAATCCACAAAGCCACGGTCGATCATCAGAATCGCAAATATCCATGACTTCACGGAGCCATCAGCCCCGACCTCGGGCTTCGCGCCGAGCACCTCCAGGCGGTAAGGAAAGAATGTCAGACTTCCGACATCGTCAAAGAACAGGCCGTACCAAAAACCGTTTCGGGTGATGCCATCCAAGGTTTCCTGAACGCGCTTGATTTCAGCCGTCACATCGATCTTTGCCATTTACCGCCTCATAAACACGATGTCTTCAATCTTCCGGCCATCCGGTAATCGGGTGATGCCTTGCTTTTTGAATGCCGCGAGCACCGCCGACCGCTCCGAAGTACTCTTCGCTACAATGCACTCCAGGTTATCGAGTAAGGTCACCGTGTACTTGAAAATGGTCTCATCGCTACGGTCATGCTCCACAATTTTTTTCCAGTCCTTGATGAACGATTTCCGGTGCTTGCGGACTTCGTCGCCGGTGCAGCGGCCATACTTATCGTGATCATACGTGATCGAGTCCATCCGGCGAAGCAGATTCCGCTTGAAGTACAGCCCAGGTTCCCCGGGCCGCGCCGCTGTCGGCGTCTTTCGGATGCGGGTGAAGAAATAGGTCGCGCCGCCGGACTCCATGTCCGCAACCGGCGACATCCCGCCTGGCGTGATTCCCAGGCGCATCTTCTCCACTGTGGAGACCATCGCACCGTTGTTGCCGAGGGCCATGTTGAGAAATTCAGCCACGTCCCCGTCGTTGGTCAGCCGGTGCTTGAGCGAATAGCCGCCGAGTTCGCGGTCCAGGTCGGCATCGGTGATATCGAAGCGCATCTGGACCCGACGTCCCGCTTCTTTAATCTTTCCCCGCGTCGCGTGCTGAAAGCTTCCGAAGGGATCGTAATGGGACAGTTTTGAGACATCATCCACACCCAGTTCCTCATTCCAAAACTGCCGCAGGATTTTTACCTGGGCCTGCTTGGTATTGAGCCCCTCGGCTTTTGACATCGCCCGCTTGAACCGTGGGGATTTGTCGATTCCTTGGATGTAAGCCTGTTTCTGCAAGTACATAAACTCCGCGTCCTCGATGCTCGCCGGGGATGCATTCAGGCCCAAACGCTCAATCTTCTCAAGGGCTTTTTCCACGATATCCGGCGTGCATACCCCATCGATCCGAATTTCCATTTCCCCCGCCGTTGCAAAGACGTTCTTGTTGCCAGCCCAGGGACGGTAGATCGCTGTAACGCCATCTTCGAACTCGATCTCGAACTGCGTGCCATCGGACATCGAGTGTTTGAAAACGGCCGAAAGATCGTGCTCGGACCCATCGGTGATGATCTCGCCAGCCGTGTTCGTCCGCTTTTGCATCAGCACCTTGCTTTTGCGAACAACCATTTCCTTCGGCTTGGCGGCTTGTACTGCTTTCGGCTCGGTCTTTCGGATGGCCTGGACAAACTTCGAGACCTTCTTTCCCAGATCGCCACCGCTTTTCATCTTTTCAACGACGGCGTGGAGTTCGTCGATTTTTGCGAGGTAATCCTCAGCCATGCGTCTGACTTCCGCGTCCTCGTGCTTGAGGAGCTTCGAGAGCTTGGTTTTGAGCTTCATAGCGGCGTCGATAGAATTTTCGTTGAAGTTCTTGTCCGCGAAGTGGTGATTCACCGACTTCACAGCTGTCAGGATCGTATCGTAAAACTCGTCTTCCGGAAGAGGTGCGCCGACCTGGGGCAATATCCGTTTTGTTCCAGCAGGACCAGCTTTGCCGATGGCTTCCAGAATCTTGTCCTCGTGTTCGGGGCGCACCTTGATTTGGACGACCGTCTGCTTGCCTGTGACCTTGCCGCTTTTCTTCACGGTCTGCTGGAAGACCAACGCGTTCTGGTCCTCGATTTGGTCGACGTCGATGGGGATTGATTTGCCCTGCCATCCAGCCTCGGCCGCGTCCTCCACCATGCGCTGCTCGAACTGCCCGAGTCGCGCCGCGCCCTTCTTCGCAGCCTTCGCATCGAACGAGAAACCGGGCAGCCCGCGCTTTTTCGCCAGGTTGCCGTAGAACTTCTCGAAATCGCTCCGGACGCTGTGCTTGCGGTCTAGGGCCATCTGGTAAAAGGCGTCGAGCTTGGCCGACCCTTTTTTGAATCGCCGCTCCGCATAAGGCCGAAGCATGTCGAGGAACTGCTCGTCAGGGATCGCCTCAACGCGTTCGATGTACTTGAGCGTCGCCTGCAGATCGAGGTCGACCTTGCCCTCGGCAAAGGCTCGCATGACGGTGTTGTAATAGGGCTCTGATGCGCCATGAACCGCGTTTGGGTGGTAGGCGATGTCGAGTGCGTCATCCCCGAGGAACTTGTACAGCTGGCCCTTGTCGATTCCGTACAGATGGCCGTCCGTGCCTCGCAGGAAGTTTTCCCAGTGCCCATCGTGATTGCTGATCAGCCAGTCGATGACGTGCTCCCGCTGCACTTGCTCCAGTTCGGCGGGCAGCAGGTCCTTGGGATCGATGCCCTTGAAGTCTTTCTGCGCCTTGAGCTTGGGCACCATCCGCTGGATCGAGCCGGTCTCCCCGTCCAGTTCAATGAGCCGAACTTCCACTGCATCCGGATCAATCAGGCGACCGATGCGATAGGCGACCTCGTCGCCGTGGGCGCGGAAATCCTCGGAGATCGGCTTGAAGAGCCACTGATTGCCCTGGTCGTCGTCGTAAATGAACTTGCGATGCGCACCGCCGAGTTCCGAGCGCACCTCGCGCCGGTTCTTGAATGGCTTTCTCGCCTTGATCCTTTCCCATTGGGCATCAACATCCCGAAACGGCTCGTCGACAGGTGCGAGCTTCGTCGGGTCTTTCGGCGGAAGCGGAGTCTCCGGGATGCTGACAGGCTTTTGCGGTTCTGCGGCCGGTTTCGGTTTCGGAGCCGGGGCGGTCTTGGCCTTTTTACCGCCATGCTTCTCGGCCCACTTCGCCCATTTCGCTTCGACCGAAGTCTCGATCTTGGCCAATTCCGCTTCGTCGAAGACCGTGAATCGGGCAATCAGTTCGTCTTTGTTGTGCCACTGGTAATGCTTGAGCTTGGTTTGCTGGGCGAGCTTTTTCAGATCGTCCAGCGACATGTTTTTGACCTGACTTTCCCAGGCCGAGATTTTCTGGGCGAGTGTTTCCGAAAGCGGACCAACGTCCGAGGCAGCCAGAAAATCCGCATGCTGGGAATACGCCTGCGCTGCCTTCTTCGCCGAATCGAGAAACGTCTGGTACTGCGCCGGTTCGTCGGGAAGCACCACTGATTCGATGGCCTTGACCAGATCGGTCTTGTGCTTGACTGCTTCCTCGACCGCCTGGACCGCCTTCTTGTCGATGGAGAGCGTCTTTTGCAGGTCCGAGATCAGCATGTCCTTTGTTTTGAGCTTGCCGATCCCGAACTGCTTGATTTTGGCTTGGAGTTCCTGGCCCTTGAGCATGAAGTGAGGCTTGGCGGGATTGGGTTCGAGCTTCTCCAGTTCGGCAATGAAATGATTTTTCGTCTTGGCGATGGAGATGCCGTTTTTCAGACACTGGTCCTGCAACTGCTTGACGGTCATCGAAGCGAAGTCGGGCAGCGTTTCCGCCGCCTCTTTGATGATCGCCGCGTGCGCCGCGTCCCACTGCTTCAGCAGGGCGATCAGGTCTTCCTTCGTGCAGGTCTTGCCGATGCTCTGCTTGGCGATTTCGGCCATGATGTCCTTGGTCGCCCACGTCGAATAATCGATTCCCGGATTCTGCTGGCCAAGCAGCTTGATGAAATCGGCCTTGGTCCGGTAAATCGAAATCCCGCGTTTCTTGCATTCCTTCTGGAGCGGTTTCAGGCCCAGCGATTCGTAGTCGCCCTGTTTGATCGCCTTGTTGGTCTGCGCTTGCTCGACTTTCTGTGCTCCAGAGACGTCGTGGACCTGCTGCGGCGTCATGAGACATGCGCCGGCCGCATCCGCCGGACCTGCCATCGCCTGGAGCTTGAGCGTCTCGGTCGAGCAAACGCGTAGCGGCATGGCGTGGCAGGTACACCTGCAATTTGGATGTCGAGGCAATGGAGGCATTTTGTCGATGGGAAAGACTTGCCCCGCCAATGCCGAACAGATCGGGCACAGCCGCTCATCAGCCGCGACCATCCACCGGACCTCGCGGACGCCGACCGTGTCGTAAAACTTGAGCCTCCCCTGGTTGTGGGCTCGCAAGATTTCCGTGCGGGCGATCAGTTCGATGCGCTGCTGCGCCGAAGCGAAGACGGTTTTACCCGCCTGTTTGAAGGCCTCCTTGTCCAGAATCACCGAGCCGATGTTCCTGGCGATATTCGGGATGGACAAACCCTGCGCGATCCCGACCGTCAGCGCGTTTTTCACGCCTGTCAGCAGATCCGTCGAAACCTGACCGGCCAGCTGGACGTCGAAGCGCACGAGGAAATCGAGCGCACTTTTGTCCATGAGGGAAAACGCATCCTTGGCCAGTCGCTTCGCGGATTCGTCGGTGAGCGAATCGTATGCGGGCAGGCCGTGGACCTTGAGTTCGAGGGCGCCCTGGGTAATCCCTTCGAGGTGGGATTCCTTGGCGGCGGATTTCAGGGCAAGAGTGTGCTCGATCTTGAGCGATTTGATCGTGTCGTCGATCCGCTCGTTGAGCGCCGCGAGCCGGACCTGATTGATGGACTGCCCGGGCGTGAGCGATCCAAGGTCGGCGTACCTGAGTAGATCGGCCTTGATCCGCTTTTCGGCCTCGCGCAATGAACCGACGAGCGCCGCGACCTGCTTTTCGGTGTACAGATCGCGGGCCGCAAACGACGAAGCGACCGCTTGCTTGATGCGTTCGGACTGGTCGAGGGCGACGGCCAGCATTTAGACCGCCGCGTTACGGAAAAACCGGCAGGCCGAATCGAAAAGCGAGGCATCCCGTTCCAGCACCCGGCAGCGGTTGGTCTCCTCGTCGAAATGGACACAGTCGCTGCAGGTTTCGCCAGAGGCGCGGGTCTTGGCCGCCGCGTCCGCATACATGGCTTCCACCGCCTGTTGCTCTTCCTGCTGGATCGCCTGATCCTCGGCGGAATCTTCCATCCCCAGCAGCTTTCTGGCCGACGCCGGGCTCATGATCCCCAGCTGCACGAGGGAGGTCACGTCCTTAATGTCCCAGTTCATGTCGACCAGGCGCTGTTCCTTGGCGCGGTTGGCGGTTTCCACCTCGGGATTGAGGTCCATCTTGGCCTGCAAGGTGTTTTTCGATATGAGATTCCGGTCGTAGAGATCGATGAGCAGGCGCTTCTGGTCAACTTCGCTGGTCAGGTCCAGATCGGAGAAAGCGTAATCCACGTCGGCGTCTATGCCCTTGAGTTCCATCCACTCGTAAAAGACCCAATCCAGAATCCGTCGCGCGGCCTGTTTGATCTCCTTGAGCATGATCACCATCTTCTGCATCGAGACCG
>DAIMDW010000076.1:0-5940 GCA_036725605.1 bacterium | reverse complement strand
GATGTATTGTCTGCAGGCTTTGGCGCCCATGCGCTTTTGCATCGTTCTCTCCGTTGGTTCCGCTGTGAATTGCGGTGAACGGAGGGGTACTAGAGCAACGGGTGTGCCAGGGCTGAAAAGCCTTCAGTATCAAGAAGTTATGCGGCAAGCGGCGGCGTTTTTTCGAAGCTCTGCCGAAAGGCGGTATGCGAAAGTCGAAAAGCGGATCATTTACAAATAAAAGTGGACCATTTCCCGTCAAAACCGGCTCATTTAAGTGAAAAGTGGATCATTTAGCCGGAAAAGTGGACCATTTATGGAGTAAAAGCGGCTCATTTCCCGGACGAGAACTTCATTGTGCGAGCGTTCCCGCCACGAGAAGCAACTGATGACGAAAAAACAAAAAGCCCCGGACAATGTCGAGGCTGATTCAACGAAGCAATTTGTTTGGGAGGCTGATTCGGGCGCAGCTATTTCTGGGGAGTGGAGTCGATGCAGTAGCAGCCGAGGCCGTATCGTTGGTAGTCGAGGTGCTCGATGACCGGCGGATGGTCTTCCGGAAGATAATCCAGAAGCCTTTTTCTCAAGCGATACAGCGCCGTATCTAAGGCGTTGAATTTTTTCGGATCGACTCCAAACTCCGTGGCATCCGCCGCCGCTGAATGCCGATGCGGATCATCGCAGTGCGCGGCCTGAACCTTGGCGAAGACTTTGAGTATTCGGTGTTCCTGTTTCGAAAAAGCGCGCTCCTCGCCGTTCACAGTGCAAACGAATTGGATGTTTCCTTTCTTTCGGATCAGGCGCACGTCAATCGTACCGCGTGGAACTTCCACCTGGGGCAAGACGCTCTTGGGCTTCGCGGAGCCGTTGTCGGGTAAAGCCTCGTCGACCTTTGCCAGAACAACCTTGATGCCGTCCATGAGACTCGGATTTTCCGGATCATCGTCGACAAATGGTTTCGGCACAAACGTCACGAAGGGGCTTTTGTGCATGACCACGGTGGAATACCTGAAGGTTTTTCCATGCGCAGTGACCACGACGATTGCGGTGCGGGGATGCTTCGCCACGATTTCATCGAGAAGGGTCATCCCATATTTGATTTCGGCGGGCGTTCCCTCCCGCATCGGAATCTGAAGATCGAGCACCACATAATCGGGACGGTTATCGTTCAACCAATCCCTGGCTTCATCGAAGGTGGAAGCGTCGACCGCGTCATGCCCAAGGGCTTCCACGTCGAGTCGAATCTGATCCCGCGCCTCGGGTAAATCGTCAACAATCAGTGCGACTTTTTTTACGTCCATTCAATACTCCATCATCACTATGATATCTGCCGCCCACCGGCGGAAATCGGAACCCGAATTTTAAACACGGCTCCCTGCTCCGGCCCGTCTTCAACGTGAATCGAGCCGCCGTGTTCCACAACAATAACTTTGCGGGCCAGGTACAATCCCATCCCGTGGTGCCCGCCGTTTCGCTTGGTGGTTTGGCCCAAGCTGAAAATCTCCGCACGCATTTTTTCCGGTACGCCCGGTCCTTGATCGGTGATCCGAAACTCGACCTCCTCGCCGTCATGCGTTTTCAGTGCATCCAGAATGACCACACCTCGGTCCGGCGAAGCCTCAACCGCATTCCGAACGATGTTGGCAAGCGCCCGAACAAGTCGCTCGTGGACTGCGTCGAACTGAATATCCGTCATCTGAGGAGTCCGAAGGGAAATGCCGCGAGTCGCTTTGATCGCGTCCGCGATGTTTCCGATCACCTCCCGAACGCTCGTTTTCGACATTTTTAAGGTTCTCGGTTCGGATATCCAACGCAGGTCGTCGGAAAAAGACTTGAGCGCTTTGGCCGCTTTGCGAAGGCTGCTCAAAGGTTCGCGGAGGCGTTCGCGCTCCGTTGGCGACAGCGCTTTTTCGATCTGTGAAACCGGGGTCAACACGCGCTGAATGATGTTCTTCAATTCGTGGGTGAACTCGTCGATCACCATGCTCTGCGCTTCGTAGATTACCTCGCGGACCGCTTGCGTCGCCTCGTGATCCTTCATGCAGGTCAATCGGGCGACGAGATCTTCGGCACGAACCGTATCAATCTCCGCGTCATCGGCGAAAGCCGTCTGATCGCGGAGTCTTTGCGAGCGTCTGGTCGCCTGGCGAACATAGGGATTGGGATCGTTGAGCAGTTGGGACATGGCCTTGGAAGCCCATTGACCGGGCAGTCGCGGTATTGCCCGCGCGAACGATTCGCGCACCTCCCATTTCATGTCGGGAGAAACGAACCGGTCGAACAACTTGTTCGCTTCGCCGACTGAGACCGCACCAGGTTCCCGCAACAGTTCCACCATGTCTTCGACGGCATCCACACAGGCTTGCCAGTCCTTTTTCTGAAGCGCGGTCCTGATTTTTTCCAGGCGGTCTACCATCCGTATCGCTCCTTCCTGGTCTGGAAGGCTGTCGCTCCGCCTTCAAGCAAATCGATTATTTGGTCTTTCATTTCGTCCACAGTCCCCTCGGCCTTCACCCAACCCCTGGCACCGTCTGAATCCATCGCCACGACCTTTTCCGCCATGCCGAGCACCGGGATGTTGGGGTTGTGCGTGATGAAAATCATCTGCCGATTGCGACGCATTTTTTCCACCTGCTTGACGACCACATCAGCAACGAAGCTATTGTCCAGGTTGTCTTCGGGCTGGTCCACGAGCAGGGGCGCCACATTTTCAAGCAGAAGCAATGGTAGCACGACCGAGCACATTTGGCCTGTCGAAAGTTGATGCGAAGGCCGCCATTGATTGCCGATCATGAGTTCAATCGCGGGGACGTCCTCCAGTTCCATCACCTCCAACTGATAGAGGTTCTGAGCCAGTGACAAAGGACCATGCATCATGCCCTTGGCAAAGTTTTCATCGATATCGGCACGTGTAACAAGGCCGTCCAAATCCCGCTCGGCGATGAGCGCGGCCAGGGTGCGGGGAGGAACGCTCTGGACGATTCGATCAATGGGTCTGTTGTATTGCCGGAAAGTCTGATCCCGCTGGTCGACAAGAAAGGCTTTGTATTGTTCGCGGTCGGCATCCTGCTCGACACGAACCTGTATGCGCCCTCCAAGCCTGGAAGTCAGGTCCTTAGCGACCTGCTCGCGCAGGCGGAAACGGGCTTCGGTCAAATCCGAGAAACTCGCGAGGATGCTTTTACGTTCGTCGAGCACCTCGCGTTGCCGGGCAGTATGGCGCGCTTCTTCCTCTTTTATGGCGTGCAGTTCAGCGACCTTTCCCGCCAGCGCATGCATTTCCCGAAGAAGTTGCTGATGCACCTGGTGCTTTTTCAGAAGTTCCTGGTAGGCGGCTTCAATCGGTCCATGAGAAGACGCCAGGTCGGATCGAGCAAGGCGCGCGGCCTCCTCCATTTGCGAGAGCGCCTTTTCCGCATCGGATATCGCGTTCTGAAATTGCTTGTTGTTCCTGGCAAGAGCCTCCTGCACTTCACGGAAGATTTTTCCATGAGGCCCGGAGAGGACTTCGGCTGTAAAAACCTGTTTGAAATCCCCGATGACATCTCCACGCACCGGCGCGAGTCGCTCCTTGACGAAATCGAGCGTCGGCTGAATCCGTGACAACGCCGCCGATTCGCGGGTGCGAAGTTCCTTGAGACGGGCGGCCTCCTCGAGGGCCGGTCCCAGGTTGGCGCTGCCGACCGTCTCCTTCAACTTGGCCAGCTTCGCCTCGTAATCTGGTAAATCGCGCAGTGCCGCCTCGCTCTTCTGGGTCCGCAGGGAAATCTGAATGAGTTCGGTCGCGTTACGCTGCAACGCCGCCCGGACCTGGGCGATGTCGTGCTGAATCTTGTTGAGATCGCGGGTGCAGAACCGGTCGATCACCTCTCGCAGGTAGCTCGAACGCATGGCGATTTCTTCCACTTCGTTCTGGCTGAAGATGCCCGCGTCGATCAGAATTCCCGAATGGAGTATCGAGGGATTTGCGCGCTCTCCGTCGGCTTTTATCACCACCGGCGCTTCGCCCACGGTTCGTTCGATCTTATAAACCAGACCGTCCTGGGTCTCGAACTCGATCTCGACCGTGCCGCGATCCAGATTGGCCGCGATCAGTTCGTTGAAGCGTTTCGAGGGCTTTCGTTGACCGCCGCTGTCGCCGTCCGGAAACCTGTCCAGCGCGTATCGGAGGACCTCAAGGATGGTGGTTTTGCCGCTGCCGCGACCTCCGATCATACAATTCAGTCCATCGGAAAATTCGATATCGAGACCGTCCAGAAAACCTCCCGTCACGGTCATCCTTCTAATTCTGTGGTGATTCATGTCCTGACCTCCTGGTCCGTTTGTCTTTTGTCCGCCGGATCGGTTCCGCGCGACCCTGATTTACTCAAATTATTGCCCTTGGGTAAATTCTTGTTAGCTAATGACACCTAACGACACCCCTAACAACTCGAAATTGAGCAACGATTACGAATGGTTTGCTCTCGACACCTAACGTGAGTCCATCTGCAAGACTGTCGAAAGATACCCCGCCATGTGTCGCCAGCTAACAAAAATTTTCAACGCATATCGCCTTCGTTATGGTTAGCCGACGTTTCGCCGGTTTTGCCGGTATGTATTCAGTAGAAGATGTTTCGGAAGGTCGAATGGCGTCACTCGAATACAAATACAATAACAGCCTTCACACCGCCTCAACGGCAATGGAGGAGATATTTTCAGAGGTGCGACGGGTGCTTGCGCCGTCCAATTTCAACGTCCTTGTTCTCGGCGAAACCGGCACTGGGAAAGAAGGAATCGCGCGGGCGATCCATTATCACAGTCCAAGAAAATCAAAACCTTTTGTCGCGGTCAACTGCGGCGCGATTACCGAGACGCTGGCCGAATCCGAACTTTTCGGACATGAAAAAGGCGCATTTACCGGGGCCGTCGAAAGGCGAAAAGGGCACTTCGAGGAAGCCAACGGCGGGACAATCTTCCTGGACGAGGTCGAGGAACTTTCCCCGGCGAATCAAGCCCGCCTGCTTCGCGTACTTCAGGAAGACGAGATCGTTCGCGTCGGCTCCAGCAAGCCGGTTAAAGTCGACGTGCGTGTTGTTGCGGCATCGAACCGATGCTTAAAAACTCTAATTGCTGAGCGGAAGTTCAGAGATGATCTTTTCTATCGACTGGCGGTCGAAACCGTCGACCTTCCGCCCCTGCGGGAGCGAACTCCGGACATCGCTCTGCTTGCCGATTTATTCGCAAAGGAATCTTTCGCCCACACCGAAATGAGGTGCGGCGGATTCGAGGCCGCCGCTCGTGCTCGGCTCGACTCCTACCCCTGGCCCGGCAATATCCGCGAGCTTCAAAACGCAGTGGAATCTTCTGCCGCTCGATGTCGCGCCAGGCTGAACGGAGCACCGACTCGCACAGCGCTTATCATTGAAGCCGATCTTCCCTCTTATGTAAGTCCCGCTGAAAGAAAGCCTGAACCGGCACGCGCCATAAAAGATTCGCCATCCAGTCTCAAAGGGCTGCGAGACGCCATTTATCGACTTCTAAGGGAATGCTCGCCCCAGACAATCGGGGATCTCGCACGGGAAATCGGGCGCCCGCGCAAGGTCATCAAACGGCAAGTGGAAAACTTGAAAAAGGACGGCGTCGTAATCGTTCGCCATCGAAAGGGACGGCTAGGAGATGAAGTGTCGCTGCCTCAATAACTGCATGGATTTACTTGCTAATTTTGGATGGCACGGTCGTTGCTTGTACCGTTCCCGATGTGAATTTGAAGGTATGACTACATGAACGAATCAACACAGTTTATTCGTGGCCGCGTCGAGACGGTTTTTTTTGCCTCGACACGATATTCGGCTGGACGATTGAAGACGGAAGCAGGCAAGGAAGTTTCCTTTGCTGGAGACGTTGTTGCGGCTGTCGGCGAGCATGTGATCCTCCAGGGCGCGTGGGTGAATCATCCGAAATACGGCAAGCAGTTCCAGGCCG
>DAIMDW010000075.1:0-5954 GCA_036725605.1 bacterium | reverse complement strand
GGGCCTGCGTCAGCAGGCGCGGTTCGAGCGGCAACTGTAAAAAACGATCGAGGGATCGGTCCGTCGCCGTCGCGCCGCACGCCCTTGTCGGCAATCAGCCGCAGGTTGAGTTCGCCCACCAGCCGCGCGCCGCGATCCTCGAAGCGCAACGATCCTTCGCCGGCCAGCGTTTTAATTGATTGCAGCGGCCGGGCCATCAACGCGGCCACTTCGCCGGGTGCAATGCCCGGCGGCGGATAGGGCGCCAACGTCGGCGGCACGCAGCCGATCAGCAGCAACAGGCACAACAGCGCGGGCGCGAAAAATTTATTCACCCAGCTTTTCCTTGATGCGTTTTTTGGTCGGTTGATCGGGATTGAGCGTAAGCGCCATGCGCCAATATTCGACGGCGTTCTCCTTATCGCCCTGGGCGGCGTACACGTCGCCGATGTGCTCGGCGATCACCGCTTCGGACGGCTCGAGCTCCAGCGCCCGCTTGAGCTGTTGCAGCGCCTCGTCGTAGCGCTTGAGCTTGTAGAGCACCCACCCGTAGCTGTCCACGACGTGCCCGCTGTTGGGCTTGAGCGTCATCACGCGACGCAACAATTCCTCCGCGTGCTCCAATTCGGCGTCGTGATCGGCCAGCGTGTAGCCGACGAAATTCAGCGCGTCGGCGTCGTTGGGATCGGTCTCGAGTTGCTGCTCCATCAGTTGCACGGCTTTTTTCCAACGACCGCTGCGCTCGTAGAGCACGGCCAGCGAGTAGATCACCTGCTTGTCCTGCGGCGCAATTTTGCGCGCTTCCTCCAGCGCCTGTTCCGCCTGCTCGAAGCGGCCCATCTCGGTCATCACCGTGGCGCGGGCGCGCAGCACGTCGACCTCGCCCGGGAACTTCTCGGCGAGCAGATCCAACTCGGCCAGCGCGTCGCCGGCGCGATTGACGCGGATCAGCAGATACGCCAGCCCGATGCGCGCGTCCAGGTAATACGGATTGTCGGCGGGAATCCGCCGGTAAGCGTTCATCGCCTCGTCGATGCGGTTGAGCCGCGCCAGGCACACCGCGGCGAAATAACGCGCCTGATGATTTTCCGGATCCTTCTCCAGCACAAGGTTGAATTGCGCCAGCGCGTCGACCGGCTTGCCCTGATAGAACAACACCGCGCCGCGCGCGATCAGCGTTTCGTCCACCCCGCCGCCGAGAATCTCCAGCTTGTCGACCTGCTCCATCGCCGCGTCCGGATCGTTCGAACGCAGATGCAGCCGGATCAACTGCTGGCGGATCACCCGGTCGTTCGGCGCCAGTTTCAACGCGGTCTGGTAGGCGTTGATCGCCTCATCGCGCCGGTCCAGTTCCTCGCAGGCGAAGGCCAGGCCGATCCACGCTTTCACGTTCTCAGCTTCGCCCTGCGTCGCCGCCAGAAACGCCTTCTTGGCCGCGCTCCAGTTTTCCTCGCGCAGGTACACGCGCCCCAGTTCGTACCAGGCGCGCGCGGCCTGGGGGTTCTCCTTGGTGAAGTCCTCCAGCAGCCGGCGCATCTTGCGCATTTCGCCTTTTTCCTCGTACAACGCGGCCAGGAAAATCGCGGCCTGCTCGTGGTCGGGCCGCAGTTCCAGAATGCGTTGATACAACTCGGCGGCCTCGTCGTATTTGAATTGCGCGGCCAAAATGCCCGCCTTGAGAAACAGCGTGTCCACGTGATCCGGATACGCTTCCAGCGAGCGATCCAGCGCGAGCATCGCCCGGTCGATCGCGCTGCCCTGAATGTAAATCATCGCCTTGACGATCTGCACCTCGGGAATGATCACGCCCAGTTCCTCGAGCATGTCGAAGTGCGCGACGGCCGTCGCCGCGTTGCCTTCCTCCAGCGCGAGGTAGCCCTGCGACACGTGATAGGCCACGCGCGCCTGCAGTTCCATTTGTTCGTTTTCGCTCAGACCGGCATACGGATCGTAGGGCGCGGGAGCCTGTTTTTGCATGCCGGCGCAGGCGACGAGAAGGGAAAGTAACAACAGTAAGCCGAGAAAATTTCGTTTGTGCATGATGTTCCTGCCTGGTTCATCCAACGGATCGTCAAACCCTATCACCTGCCCACGGACCGGGCAAGCGAAGAGTAAGACACGAACGATGAAGGAAAGGTTTCCGCGGGTGAAAAACGGGAGCCGAAGTGGCCTTGTAAGCCGGGTTCTGTGCGCTGCCGCGCCGGTCCCGCGCCGGACGCGCCAGACGATGACCATTCCTCTAGGACGACGGTTGCCCGTCGCCTCCAGCGGCTTGTCGAACGCATCGGACGGGCCGCCCTTAACAGCGTTCTTTGCCTTGCTCCGGGTGGGGTTTACCGCACCGCCGGTTCCCCGGCTGTCGTGGGTGCGCTCTTACCGCACCATTTCACCTTTGCCTGTGCTCTTGCGAGCCATCGGCCGTATATTTTCTGTGGCACTTTCCCTAGGGTCACCCCCGCCTGCCGTTAGCAGGCACCCTGCCCTGCGGAGCCCGGACTTTCCTCCCGCGGTTACCGAAATAACCACCGGCGGCCATCCCGGCCACTTCGGCAATTGCCTTCATACTGAGATTCGGGCGGCGGGTCAACTTGCTTTCGTTTTTTTCTTCTTCGGCGCCTTCTCGTCGAGGATCCGGTTGACCAGCGCGTCGGCCTGCGCGTTCTCCTCGCGGCGCACGTAGCGCACGGTGACCTTGTCGAACTGGCGCAGCTTCTTGTTGGCTTCGATGAACAGCGGCATCAGTCCCCGGTTCTTCACCTTGTACTCGCCGTTGATCTGCTTGACGATCAATTCGCTGTCGCCCTGCACGACGAACCGCCGCACGCCCAGATCGGCCGCCAGGCGGATCGCCTCGAGCAGGCCGTGGTATTCGGCGACGTTGTTGGTGGTTTCGGGCGTGAAGCGATACCGCTCGGCGAGCACCTTGCCGTTTTTGTCCAGCGCCACGGCCGCGCCGGCGGACGGCCCCGGGTTGCCGCGGCTGCCGCCGTCGAAGGCGAACAAGATGGCGTTGGGATCGTCGATCTGCTTGCGCGCGTTTTCGGTCTGCACCATTTCCTGCTCGACGACCGCCTGCCACTCCTTCGCCTGCTGCGCCAGGCGCTCGGCGAGGTCGGTCAAAATGGTGCGGGCTTGCGTAAGATCCAGGTCGGCTTTTTCGGCGGCTTGCGCCAGCGATTTTCCTTCGGCCAACGCCGCCAGCAAAACCGCCGTGCGCTTGAGGTCAACCACTCGCCTGCTCCTGCTTGTTGTTGTTCTGCTGATCCTCTTCGCTGTAGTAGAGGATGCGATAGCAGTTCGGGCAGGTGATGATCTCCTCGTTGCGGATCACCAGGTTGTACGTTTGCGGCGGCACGTTCATCAGGCAGCCCTGGCAGGTGCGCTTCATCACGCGGACGACCGCGATGCCGCCGGTCGTTTTGCGCAGAGCCGTGTAGCGATGCAGGAAGTCCTTGTCGATGCCCGGCAGCAGTTCGTCGCGCTCCTTGTTAAGCACGTCCAGCCGGCCCTTGATGCCTTCCAGCTCTTTCTGGATGCGCTCGACGTCCTTGCGCATGGTCGATTCGATTTCGGCGAAACGATCCTTGGCCTTGCGCAACGCCAACTCGGCTTCGTCGATGTCGTCCATCACGCGCAGGGCTTCGTCCTCGGACTCCTCGATCATCCGCCGCAGCGAATCGTTCTCTTTCTGAATGGCGTGGTATTCCTCATTGGTCTTCACCGCCATCATACGCTGCTTGTTCTTTTCGATGCGGCCCTCGTGTTCTTCGAGAACGCGCTCTTTATCCCGACGCCTGGTCTTCAGTTCGGTCAAAACGGCTTCGCGCTCGCTGACCATCGTCCGGTGCGACTGGATGTCCGCTTCCAACTCGCCGATTTTCCCCGGCGCCAGATCGAAGAACTTCTCCAGCTCCATGATTTTCAAATCGACCAATTGCAACTCGTGAAGCTTTTTCAATTGCTCGGCAGCAGACAAGGAATCCTCCTTACGCCGTTTGGAGCGGATCGCCCGCCGGGCGGCACACCGTGACCGGCACGGCCTTGCCCAGCGCGGACAACTCGCGGTCCAACAACGTCTTCATGGCATTAACAAACGGCAACTCAGTGGCATAGTGTCCCAAATCGACCACGGCCACACCGTGATCTCGCGCGCGACAAGCATCGTGGTAGCCGACGTCCCCGGTGACCAGCACCGCGTTTTTCCGGCCGATCATCCGGTCGATGAAACTCGCGCCTCCCCCGGTGACCACCACGACGTTTTCAATCGTTTGACCCGCTTCGCCGATCCGCCGCGGGGCGCCCGCCTTGACGATCCGCGCCGCCTTTTTGGCGAACGCGCCCAAGGCCGACGGACGCGGCAACCGGCCGATGCGCCCCCGCCCCCCTTCCGGTTGCTGCCGGAGCGTGGGGTACAGATCGAAGGCGACTTCCTCGTACGGATGCGCGGCCTTCATCGCCCGCAGCACGCCGTCGATCCGCGCGACCGGCACACGCACTTCCATACGGACTTCCGGCTCGATCGACAAGGCGCCCACCTTGCCGGCATACGGGTCCGCGCCGGCCAACGGCAAATACGTGCCGTGCCCCTCCAGTCGGTACGAGCACTTGGCGTAATCGCCGATCAGCCCGCCGCCCGCCGCGAAGATCGCCTCGCTCACCGCCTCGACGTGCGATGCCGGCACGAAGACGGTCAGCTTGCGAAACTCGTGCGGATACAGCGGCTCGAAAGGCTGAACGTCGCGCAGCCCCAGCAACTCGGCGAGCATGTCGTTGGTGCCGCCGACGCCCCAGTCGGCGTTGGTGTGCGCCGCGGCGATCGCCACGCGGCCGGCGACGGCCTCGCGCACGATCTTCCCCGAGGGCGTCGAGAAATCCAGTTGTTTGGGGGGGCGGAAGAAAAGCGGATGATGGCAGATCAGCAGACTGTCGTCTTTTGCTTTGACTTGTCGCACGGCGTCGAGTGTGGGGTCCAACGCCAGGCCGATGCGCCGCACGGATGCGGTCGGATCGCCTAACTGGAGACCGCTGTTGTCCCATTCCTCCGCCAGCGCCGGAGGAAAAGCGGTGTCTATGACGTCAAGGACCTCACGCACACACGGCGCCGCCGCGCGTCGTGTTGGCTGACCTGCTGCCATCGTCTCCTCAAAGGGATGAGACCAACTGGGCCCAGCAGGATTCGAACCTGCGACCAACCGGTTATGAGCCGGTAGCTCTAGCCGCTGAGCTATGGGCCCGGGAAATCGGCTCGATCCCGCTATTTTCAGGTCCGCAAGATTAGTTTTTGGCCCGGCGGATGTCAACTGCGCGGACCACTTTTTTCCTTGCGGAATAAATGCACTGCCACTTGCATACGGGCGAAAAAAAACCGCCCCGGATGGGGCGGCTTTGCTTACTCGATAAAGCTCTTCAATTTTCGACTTCGGCTCGGATGCCTTAATTTACGCAGCGCCTTGGCTTCGATCTGGCGGATGCGTTCGCGGGTGACGTCGAAGTCCTGCCCGACCTCTTCGAGCGTGTGGTCGCTTTCCTCGCCGATGCCGAAACGCATGCGCAGCACCTTTTCCTCGCGCGGAGTCAGGGTGGACAGCACCTTGCGCGTTTGGTCGGCCAGGTTCAGGCTGATCACCGCCTCCGAGGGGCTGGGCACTTTTTTGTCCTCGATGAAATCGCCCAGGTGGCTGTCTTCCTCCTCGCCGATCGGCGTTTCGAGGCTGATGGGCTCCTTGGCGATCTTGAGGACCTTGCGCACCTTTTCCAGCGGCATGTCCATTTTCTCGGCGATCTCCTCGGGCGTGGGCTCGCGGCCGATTTCCTGCACGAGGTAGCGGCTGGTGCGGATGAGCTTGTTGATCGTTTCGATCATGTGCACCGGAATGCGGATCGTGCGCGCCTGATCGGCGATCGCGCGGGTGATCGCCTGGTGGATCCACCAGGTGACGTAGGTCGAGAACTTGTAGCCGCGGCGATACTCGAAC
>DAIMDW010000074.1:0-6544 GCA_036725605.1 bacterium | reverse complement strand
CGCGTTTGTATGTCTCGCTTTCGGTCAAATTCCAGAAGGTGACGATCATGTCCGGCTCGAAGACCGAGGCGAAGGTCGCGTCCACCATCCGGCAGTAACCGCGCGTCTGGCCGTCGTAGAAGGTAGTGCCGCACCCGGCGACCTTGCCGATGGCCAGCACGCCTTCCCATGCCATGCTGACGCCGCCCAGCATGGTCACGCCGGGATCGTAGTGGTCCTCGGCATGCCGGAAAATGTTGCGGCGGTCCGGCAGGCTGATCTTGTCCCGCTTGTCGGAAACCACCTCCACGTCGCTGGCCGTGGCTCGGCATTTGTAAAGATGGACGCCGTTCCAACCGGACTGGGACATGACCGAGTTGCCCAGGGTATTGATCGAGCAGTACCAGGTGCCTTCCGTTTCCATGCTGTCAGACCATTGATCGCCAACGGTCACCAGCTTGCCGTTGAGGAGCACCGTTCCGGCCGCAATGTGCAGGGACATGCCGTTGACGGACAAAACGTCGCAGCCGGTCAGCACGCCGTCGCCGTGGATGCGGTCGCGCATGTCGTTGATTTCGGTCTGGCGGTAGTACCGTGCGTCGTGGTCGCTGTTGGTGCCGCCGGTGTCCGGCATGTTGGTCAGGTCGGCATGGCTGATCTTCTCCTGCAGGGCGGCGGTCTTGATGGTGCCGTCGTTGTTGAGTGAAATGTCCAAACGCTCGTCGACCGACGCCTTGCTGCCCCTGGCGGCCTCAACCTCGTCCATCACGTCATCGAGAATCCCGACGCGGCGATAGGAGCCGTCGTTGTTGAGCGAAACGTCCAGGCGCACATCGAGACTGGCCGCCGAGCCGCGCGCCTGCTCCACTTCGTCCATCACCTGGTCGAGGAAGCCCACACGTTTGTAAGCGCCGTTTTCGCCAAGCGAGACGTCCAGCCGGGCATCGAGCGAAGCCATGCTGCCCCGCGCGGTGATGACCTCCTGCGCCAGGGTGACCAGTTCCGTGAAGCCGTCCGGCGTCAGTTCGGCGATGCGGGTCCAGGTGATCGGATCGCCGTCGGCCACGCCTCCCGGATGGATAAACACGCGCATACCCGCCGAGAGATTCAGCGCGGAAAACGGCGTCGGCATGATGGAAATGAGCATGGCGATCTTCGCGCCGAAGCGGATTCGCCAAGTGTCGGCGGAATCGTCCCAGTTGCAGTTGTAGCGAAACTGGGTGATGAAGTTGACGATCTCCGAATACTGGGTCGCGCCGCCGGGAATGCGGCAGTAGGCCAAGGGGACGCAGTTTGCTGGAATATCGGGCAAGGACGGCGTAGGGCTCGGCTCGCCCTGAATAATCGCGTACGTGGCCACAGGGGGCGGCACGGAGCGCAAATATCGGTGCTCGCAGACCACCAGGTCCCAGCGCGGATCAGCCGAGGCGTTGGCCGGGATCGCAACCACGTCGATCAGCGGCTCGGTCTCCTCGATCCGGCAGAAATCGTTGGTGACCAGGACGCCCGCCCGGATCGTGATGGTCGTAGCCGGATTGGGGCCGGTGGAGCCGAGGGTGACCTCAAAGCCCTGCTTGACGCCAGGCTCGATGATGCCCTCCCAGCGCCGGTTCAGAAGCTCGGTGTCCTCGGGGTCGCGGTATTGGAAAGAAATTTTCTGGGTCATGGGAGTCTCCACGAATCAAACTGATTCGCCGTATCGAAAAGTTCCTCGTCGTCATACACGTCCAACTGCAGTTCGATCTGGTATACGGCGCGGGCATGCGCCGGGCGGTTGCGGTCCACCTCGCGGTAGAGTTCGTCCTGGGTGACAGTGATCGGGTTTCCCGCATCCCACAGACGCACGATGAATTCAGCCCAGTAGCGCCGGGTGATCGTCCAGACCTCGACCACCTGTGCGCCGAAGCCCAAGTCCAGCAGCATCTGCAGCATGTGGGGCTTGGTGCCGACTTTCTGTTTGTTCGCGGCCGCCTGGAAGATCCGCTGCCGGTAGGCGGCGTCGGATTCGTTCTCAAACCGCCGCGTCTCGCGTTCTTCACCCAGAGCGTCCAGATGCTCGCCCTCGGCGGTTTCCACGGCGTGCTGGGCGCGCATGGCGACGATCTCGCCCTTGGAGGCGTCGAGGGTTTCTCCCTGGATCGTGACGAGATTCCAGGTCGTGGACCCGGCGGGATCGACCGCGCCTTTCTTCTTCAAAAAGCCGGGCAGAATCCACCAGAGGTATTCACCGATCTTGCTCATGCCACGGCTCCTTCGAAGCGGATCGCAAGCGTCCGGATGGTGGGTAGTTCGTCGGTGTCCACGTCGATGTCCACAAGGGGCGAAACGAAGCGAACGTCGTACACGCCATCCACGCTCATGACGATCTCGACCAGCTGGTGGAAGACGACCTTCTCTCCCACGCCCAAGGACTCGATCCACGGGTAAGCCGGATCGCCCTGGGGATTGAAGTACGCCTGCAGGCGCTTTCTTACCTCGGCCTCGATGGTCGACGTGGGCACCCACCGCCTGGGCACGATGGCGAAGTCGAGGTCGACCTCAATCTCGTCGGGGGCGAGGACAAGGGCGTCCACGCAGAGAGGACGGTTCTCATCGATAATGGCTTGGACATCGTCGATCAGGTTTTGGGACGGCATACCACCCGCGCCGAGGATGTAGACGTTGACCGTTCCCTGGCCGCGCGGGTGCTGCGAGTTGACGAAGGCGCTGGTGACCCTGGCATCGGACAATGCCCACGAGATGTAGGCTCGTTCCGTGCTGCCCTGGGTCAGTTCCTCCCAGGCTAGAAAGCAACGCGCCCGCAGTGAAGCGTCGGCTTCCTCGTCGGTGCCTTCGCTGGTGATCCAGTCGGCGCGATTCTCGACACGATCCACGCCTCGAATGTGAATGGCAGTCTTCTGGATCGAACCGGGACCGACGTTGTGCGCCGCGCCGGGCTGCTCGGCGATAATGGCTGCTTCGATCTCGGTGGTTCCCGCCGCCAGGATCGCCTCGTCCTTGGTGAAGAACCGATACGCCTTGCCTTTCTGGTCCTTGAGTGTGGAGGCGATGGTTCCCGCCGGGATGACGATATTTTCGTTCTTGGGAACCGACCGGCAGAAATAGACGATGCCCTCGGTCGCCTTGGCCGGGTGTCGCGTGACGCCGAACTCCTTGGCCTTGAGGTCGAGCCAGTACCCCGTAGCCGTAGCAATAAATCCCGCCTTGAGGCAGGCGAGCGTCAGGTCGCCCAGGTCGGCAATGGCCGCGCCGAGAATTTCCACCAGGGTGCGGACGATGGAACCCACGTTGAAGTTCGTGAGCTTGGTGCGTGCGGCGATCTTGGCCAGCATGTCGGCGACGATCTGGTCGTAGGTGCGGATGATCATTGCGCCGCCTCCCGCGTGAAGATCCGCGACACTTCGTCCAACCCGTATTGCCAGACGAAGTTGAGCGGCACGATCTGGCCGTCGGAAATCGCCGAAGCTCGGATGGATACGGAAAGCTCGGTGTCGGAGTAGCGTTCCATGTCGACCTGGACGGTTTCCGGCAGCAGGCGCGGCGCAACCGATGGGTCGTTGATCAGGGCGTCGCGCACGGCGCGCTCGACATGACGGACGAATCCGGCCTTGTAGCTCTCGCCGAAAAGCCGTCCGATCCCCGCGCCGTATTCCGGATGACCGAAGAGGTCGCCGGGCAGCGTTTCCAGCAGGTCCGCGATGTCCTGGAGAAGGCAAACCGTGCCGCGCGGGGTAAGCGCCAGGTCGCCGGTCACCGAGATGGCCAGATCGCCGTCCTCATCGAGGAGCAAGTCGCAACCGAGGTTGGGATAGCCGTATCCGGTCACCACCGCCGATTGATCCACCGGCGCGGCGTTTTCCATGTAGTTGTCGAAAAAGGCCTCGACGGGATTGCCGCAGCACAGGGCATAGAGAATGACCTGGATATCGCCGGTCGTCCCATCCACCTGGGACATGGCTTGATAGCCCGCGCCGTCCAGCAGATCGGCCTCGGTCGTCCAGGTGCTGCCGAAGCGGGAGATGCGAAGGCGCGCCGCCTGCTGGCTGATCCCCGGCTGAAGCTCAATCGCCCCCACGCCGGTAATGCCGCCGTCCACGCGCACATGCGCCAGGACGAGGTCGAGCGCCCCGAATTTGAACAGCCCCACCACTTCCGGCGACTGGCTTGGCGCGCCGAGAACGATGGCAGCCCATCCGAAGGGAAGCGCCGGGCCGAGAGTGATCGTGGCATCGATGTCCACGACCAAGCTGAAATCCCCCTGGAGCATGACGGATCGGCCTGCGCCCGCCATCCCCGGCTGAAACATGGAACCGGAAAAGGCGTGGAGATTGAGGCGGCCGCCAACGATGGAAACAGTGTTTGCGCCCTCGGTGTAGGGAATCCAGGCCGCCGGATCGAGAATTGCGCTGTCGAAGGTGTCGATGAAACCCATCTCACACCCCCAGAAAGTCGGCCAGCGGCCCGAAGTCCGCGCCGCCCGCGAGCAGGCAAGCACCGAACACGAAGGAGTCGGCGGGCAACGGGAAGGAATCGTCGGCCTCGCTGATCGCGTCATACAGACCGGGGAAACCGGTGGACGATTCGACCTTGAGTACAAACAGCCCGGTGAGCGTGAGGATCGCCATGATGCGCTCGATGAGGTCGGTGATCATCTGGGCGATCTGGCGCAGCTTCTGCGCCTTTTTATTGAGGATTTCCGCAAGCTCCTGGAGCAGGGCCAGGAAACCGTCGGCCACGCGCAAAAGACCGATGATCTTCTGGATCAGCGCATCGAGGTCGTCCAGAAACGGAATGATTTCCGCAAGGGTCAGGTTCGCCCAGTCCGGCGCGGTGGGTTTGCGGTTGTTGCCCGCTGCGGCCGAGCCGGTCATGGCGACCGGCGATCCCTTGGCGAAGTCCTGGGGCAGCGGATCGGTCAGCACGAAGGTCCGGGTTTTCTTGTCGATGGACTTGATGTAGGTGAACACCGGCAGCGCCACGGTCAGCGGTCCGACAACGATCCAGTCGTCCTCGGCGAATCCGGTCACGTCCTTGACCACGATGCTGCGGTCGCCCTTCTTGGCATCGGCATCGAGGATGGTGACGACGAAACGATCCCAGGCATCCTCGAAGACCTTGATGCCCAGCAGTTCGCCGATGGCGCGCAGGAGCATGAGAAAACCGTCGAGGGACGGCGTGCCCGCGACCAGGAAGATCGCTCCGATTTCCGCGTTGTCGGAAAAGATCGGCCGCTCCAGGTCGCCCATGTCGTCGATGGACTGCTTCCAGCGGGCCTGCCAGCCGGGCCAGCCGTAGGCCACGGCGGTCGTAGAAAGAGGCAGGTCCTCGGGCTTCACATCGCCCTCTCGGATTTCCGCACCGTGGGCCTCGCCTTCGGCCATCGCCTGCTTGATTTTGTCCCAATCGAAGGAGCGCACCTGGTAGAACGGCCAGCCCGCACAGTCGTAGTAGAAATAGATGCCGGTGTGGAGGATGTCGGACATCGTTTCTTCCAGTAGCGTGATCAGTTCCTGGATCAGGGCTCGCAGCGGATCGGTCACGTCCACCAGCAGGTCGGCCAGCATCTCGATGGCCGAGGCGATGGTTTCGGCGGCCGTGCCGATCTGCTCGCAGACGATTCCCACTTGCTCGGTCGCATCGGCGACCGGCCCCGGAAAAAGGCTCTGCAGATTGAACTCAGCCCACTGATTCATCGCTTCCTATCGCTCCCTGAAAGTACCGAACCGTTTTCGCCATTCCCTCGATTCGCTTTGCCTCCTGCTCCACCAATCCCTGGCGGATCAGTTCCACCAGCTGCGCGATCCGCTTGAGCCGTTTGACCATGCCCGGCTCCTTGGCCTTCTCCCAACCCATCACGGCACCGCAAAAAACTGGCGCGTCGAAAGCGACGCGGTAATGGCCGACAGCAACGCGCTGACAGCGGCGGCGACAGCAGTGTTGAAAGTTCCCAGCGCCGTGGCGATCTGCGAGCCGATGACCGGATTGGGACCGGAAAACGCACCAGCAAGGACGCCCAGCGCCGTATTGATTGCGGTGGTATAGGTGGTGAACGCCGTGGAAAGGGTCGTGCCGTTGACCATCGGAGCCGATGCGCCGGGAATGAATACGCCGCCCCAGCAGTTGATCATGGGCGGCGGGCTGCCGATCTGGATCGCAGCGGGAGCCGGAACGCCCATCGCGTTGGCGACCATGATGTCCAGGTTGCCGCCGACCAGAACCTGCTTGGATTTGGCCACAGCTTCGAAATCCGCGCCGAGGATTTTCCCCTTGCGATCGGAGCCGACCGTAACGCTTTGCAGCCCCTCGACGTCGACGGTTTGCCCGCCCTCGACCCGCTGGACGTGGTTGCCCATGACTTCGGTCTTGGTCGCGGCGGATTTGAGCTTGAGGAAGTTCTCATCGTCGGGATCGTCGAACGTGGCCACGTCGTCGAGCACGCCGTGAATCGCCGTCTCGCCTTTTTCCAGAACACGCAGCGACTTGCCTTTGACGGTTTCCGTCGCCTTGCGGCCCACTGTGGTGTTTCGATTCTCGCCGACGGTTTCATTCAGCGATCCATCAACCG
>DAIMDW010000073.1:0-6996 GCA_036725605.1 bacterium | reverse complement strand
TCGCCGGTGTCGTCGTCGCCGGTGTCGTCGTCGCCGGTGTCGTCGTCGCCGGTGTCGTCGTCGCCGGTGTCGTCGTCGCCGGTGTCGTCATCGCCGGTGTCATCATCGCCGGTGTCATCATCTCCGGTATCGTCATCCGTCGTGTCGTCGTCACCGGTATCGTCATCACCGGTGTCGTCGTCATCGGGAGGGATAAAATCGTCATCACCATTATCATCGTCTATTCGCGCGACGCTTTCATCGTCGTTCGAAGAATTACATTCCGCAGCGACCAAAAAAAGCATGGCCACCAAAATCAATAACAACCACCGGTAACGCTTCATGGTTATCCTCCAACAGGCATACACGCGCCGCTGTTTGATTGTAGAAGATTTTGTTGGGATCGGTCAAGCATCGCCGCGGAAAATCGCCGATAAATCATTGCATTAAATTGAGTTCAAATATCGCCATCCACCCGAAAACAACTAGCCAAAAACCACCTTATAATTCAATGGTTATAAGAAATATATGCAGAGAATGTCGACTCGATTGAATTTTCAGTTCGAAGATCGAAGGATCGGTTCCGCCAACGTGACGAGCCGAGCGCCTCAACGCGCCTCGTTCAGCCCCCAGTCGGTCTGCTCGTAGGTGACGAAAAACACGCCGGCGCGCAACATCGTTTTGGCTTCCTCATCGGCGCCGTAAGTCAAATATAGGTTGGCCAGCACGTTGTCCTGATACGAGTGTTTCAGGAACTCGTTGCGCCTGTAATAGTCGCGCTTCAAATCGGGAAGATAGCCGGTGATGTAATTGGCGACGTGGATGGTCCGGTTCTCCACATCGATGCGCATGTTGTTTTTGTTGTTGATCCACAAGGTCGCCGCTCGCCGCAATTGCTCCTGGATCCGCGTGCCATTGAAGGCCTCGCCCAGCAGCACCCCACTGCCGTTGGCGCCTTTGCACACGCCGAAAACCCACTCGCGCGTACCCATCTTGCGCAGGATATCGAATTCGATCTGGTTGAGCGTCAAGCGCCCCATCGGCGTTTTCCATTTATTGGCGGCCCAAAAGCCTTCGACCTGCCGCGGGCTGTCGGCGGGAAACGCGGTCTGTTGCCCCTGGATCGGGTAGTTGTCCAGAATGCTTTTCAGCGTCAGGGCGTTGTAAAAATTCAACCAATACGCCAGGCGTTGGTCGGGCGTGTACAGTTCCAATTCGCGTTCGGACACATCCTGTAGACGGTCGACATACTCGTCGATCAGTTGTTCCGATTTTTTCAGGTCCGCGTACTTGATCTTCCCATCGCGCACAAAGGTTTTCAGCACTTGATCCAACAGGCTGTGGTTGTGATCGAAAACGTCCTTGGCTGCGGCCGAGCTAAGCAGGGCCAGGCTCAGCAGCAGAATGAGAAAATACCGATTTGTACGCATGTTGCTTTCTCCGTTCTTTTAATCTACCGGTGAAAAAGTTTTAACAAGCCTCCCCGGGAAAGTCAATTCATGCACTCCCCAAGCCCAATATACAGCAATATAATCTCTTTACAGCCCGTGCAATTCTCAGTAGCATTTGCCCCTCACTGGCATCGGGAAAGGACCATTAAAAAAATGTGCGGCATATTTGGTCTGATCGGTAGTGAATCCGTTTCCAAGCGTTTGATCGCCGGCGCCGGACGTCTGCAAAATCGCGGACACCGCTCCACGAAAGTCGTCACCTTCGACGGCAAAATCTTCCATAGCCACGGCGGCCTGCAGCCGGCCACGATCCTGTTCGCCGACTTCGATCCGCGCCGGTTGAAGGGCACCAGCGGCATCGTGCACACGCGTTACGTGACCGCGGGCAAAACCACCGAAGAAGACCTCAAGCGCAACATTCAGCCCGTGTTCACCGAGCGCCCGGGCATGGCCACGTGCAACAACGGCGACCTGATCAACGTTTACAGCCAGACGCAAAAACTCAAGGAGAAGGGCTTTTCCTTCCAGACCGAAGTCGACGCCAAGGTGATTCAGAACACGCTCATCGACTCGATGATGAACCTGAAAACCTACCGCGCCGAATCCGACGAACAGTTCGTTGAATTGCTCTGGCAGGCCGTCGAGGAAACGCAAAAACAACTGGTCGGCGCTTACAGCGTGCTGTGCCTGCTGGAAAACGGCCTGCTCGCCTTCCGCGATCCCAACGGCATTCGCCCCTTGTCGATGGCCACCCGGTTGGACGAGGAAGGCAACATTTGCGAAGCCGGCTTCGCCAGCGAATCCAGCGTGTTCAACTACTTCGGCGATTATCACAACGTCAACGAAGTTCGTCCCGGCGAAGCGGTGTGGATCGGCGCCAACGACCTGCGGCCCTTGCGGCGGCAGATCATCCCCCGTCGCGAAGCCTTTTGCTTTTTCGAATACGTTTACTTCGCGCGCCCCGATTCGGTATTCAAAAACCGCCGCGTCGAAGTCGTGCGCGGCGACCTGGGCCGCATGCTGGCCGAGGAATGCGAAGATCTGAAAGACCGCATCGACGTCGTGTGCGGCCTGCCGGGCACGAGCATCTCGTCGGGGCACATGTTCGCCGAGTACCTGGGCAAGCTGTTCCGCCGCGCGATCATCAAGGTCGACAACCGCCGCAGCTTCCAGGAAACCTCCGACGCCAAACGCAAAAAGGCGATCGACGAAAAATTCATCTTCGTGCGCGACTACATCGACGGACAACGCATCGCGGTGATCGACGATTCGAACGTGCGCGGCACCACCGCGAAAAAAATCATCGCCCGCTTGCGCGAACTGGGCGCCAAAGAAGTGCACATGCTCTACTTCTCGCCGCCGATCATCGGTCCGTGTTTCTATGGCATCGACACGCCGGACGAAACCAAGCTTATCGCCTTCGGCAAAACCAACGAACAGATCCGCGATGAAATGGGTTGCGATTCGGTGCGCTACATCAGCCACGCGGGCCTGTACACCGGCATCGGCGTGGGCGCCGACCAGCTCTGCACCGCTTGCATCACGCGGCAATATCCGACCGACACCACCGAGTTGATCTCCCGTAGCGAAGGCCGCCGCCAGGAGCGCGAAGCGTCCGGCGGGCAATAATCCCCTCCCCGTTGAAGCGAATCGCCCGGACGGCTATGCTTGATTAAAACCTCTTGCGGAGTATGGCTGTGCGCATTCGTTGCCTCATGGTGGCCGTGGCGATCGTCCTGTTTCTCAACGCCTGCGTGACCGACCAGGACGATCCGTACGACGATGACGCCACCCCGCAGATCGATTGGCCCTCGGCCGATCCGAACCGCTATCACTGGGACGGTTTTTCCGATCCGTTTTTCGAGGGTTGGTTCTTCCGCCTGACCCTGCCGGATGAGGATGTCTCCTTCGCGTTTTTGTACGGCGTGCGCAATCCCGGCGCCGACCGGCCGGAAGACGGCGACGCGTTCGTCGTCGCCCTGGGCAGCGACGGCACGTTGATTCAATCGCTCATGCCGGTCGATGAATTCACCGGCAGTCTGCAAATGCTCGACGTCAAAGTCGGCGACCATCGCGCCACGGCGAACACCCTTTCCGGTTCGCTCGCCGACGACGACCACAGCGTTTCCTGGGACCTGACGGTCAGCGCGGCCGATCCGTGGACCGATACCATGGGCATTCTCACCAACATCCCCTTCCTGCCGGTCAACTGGTACGTCGGCGCGTTGCAGGCCCGTGCCGGCGGGACGATCGTCTGGAACGGCAAAAAATACCAGGTGAACGACGCGCCGTTGTTTCAGGATCACAACTGGGCCGGCACGTTCCCCGATGCCTACATCTGGTTGCAGGCAATGGATTTCGACGACGACGACGAAGCGCTGGCCTTTTCCGGCGGCGACCTGGGCACGATGGACGGCGGCATGCTCATCTGGCGCAAGGCCGACGAGACGGTCCAGGTGCGCACGCAGGATTTCAATTCCTGGATGGAGATCGACGTCGACGCGGCGGCGCAGCGGGTGACCGTGACCGTCACGCGCGAAGAGGAACGCTACGTACTCACCGGCGAGCAGGCCGGCGCGACGGTGGTCGCCATGCCCGCGCCGACCCTCGACGGTTTCACCAGTTACTCGCACATGGCGCTCGACGGCCGGCTGCGCGTGCAGCGCTACGAGAAGGTCGGTTGGCAATGGACGCTGCGCGAAGATCGCTGGTCGCAAACCTGCGGCGTGGAAATCGGCGGCGCCTACCTCGATGCCGAGTAAGGCAAAGGAGCAAGCGATGAATCTGAAATTGGATACGATCAAAGACAAAGTGAAGGAAGTGTACGAGTCCATGGAAGGCGTCGTGCGCAACGAAATCGACGATGCGCGCAACCCGCACGCATCGATCCGGCGCATCATCGCCGCCTACAGCGGTGCGGCCGCCGCGGTCAATCTCAACCCGGTGCCCATGTCCGGCTTCGTCATGCTCACGCCGTTGCACACGGCGATGGTCCTGCACGTCGGGCATCGTATGGGCTATGAGCTGTCCACCGAAAACGCCTGGATGGTGCTCAAGGAAATCGGCGGGGCGCTCGGCCTGTCGCTGGCCGGCCGCATGGCCGCGAACGTCGCGCTGAAGGTGGGCCTGCCCTTCGTCGGCGCGTACCTGCGGGCGCCGGCCGTGTTCGCCATGACCTACGGCGTGGGCCGCGTGGCCGAGGAATACTTCACGCGCAAAAACGAAGGGCTCGATTTCGACAAGGCCACCGCGCGCGAAGTGTTCGAGCAGGCGGTGCAGGAAGGACGCGTCGAAGGCGCGCACGCCGAGCACGCCAAAAAGAAAAGAGCGACGGCGAAAAAGAAGACCGTGAAGAAAGCCGCGCCGAAAAAGACGAAGAAAAGTTAGTTCGCCGCGTACAACCAGCAGGCGACCCGGCTTTGGTTGCGCGACTCCAGCGGCGGAATTTCGCGGCGGCAACGCTCCATGGCGTGCGGACAACGCGACGCGAACCGGCAGCCGGGCGGATAGTTCGTCGCCGGATCGACCCGCCCGGGAATGCTCTGCTCGACATCCCCCGCATCCAACCGCCGCACGGCGTTGAGCAGCCCGCGCGTGTACGGATGAAACGCCTCGTCAAACAGCGTACGCACCGGCGCCGTTTCCGCCACCTGCCCCGCATACAGCACGACCACCCGGTCGCACAGCTCGGCCACCACGCCCATGTCGTGGGTGATGAACAAAATCGCCGTGCCCGTCTCGCGGCGTAGTTCGTCGAGCAGCTCCAGCACCTGCGCCTGAATGGTCACGTCCAGCGCCGTGGTCGGCTCGTCGGCGATCAGCAGCTTGGGCCGCGCGGCCATCGCCATGGCGATCATCACCCGCTGGCGCATGCCGCCGGACATCTGCCCCGGATAGGCGCGCAAGCTTTCCGCCGGCTGACGAAAGCCCACGCGCGCCAGCATGCGCTCGGCCTCGGTGTTCGCCTCGCGACGGTTCAGGCCCAGGTGCAGGCGGTACACCTCGCGCAGTTGGTCGCCGACGGTGAACACCGGATTGAGGCTGGTCATCGGCTCCTGGAAAATCATCGAGATTTCCCGCCCGCGCACGCGGCGCAATTCGTCGTCGTCGCAGGTCAGCAGGTCGCGCCCGGAAAATTCGATCCGCCCGCCCAGGTGCACGTTGCGCGGTGGCAGCAGGCGCATGATCGCCAGCGCGGTCACCGATTTGCCGCAACCCGATTCGCCGACCAGCCCGACCGTCTCGCCGGGCCGCACCGACAGATCCACGCCGTCGACGGCACGCGCCGTTCCTTGCGGTGTGCGGAAATGAACGTGCAGGTCGTTGACGGCCAGCAGGTCGGTCATTCTTTGTTCTTCAGATACTGCAGCCGCTGATGGAATTCATCGAGGGTCATGAAGCCCTTGGCGATCAGGATGTCGATCAGCGCCCGCAGGCCGATCTGGCTGTTGCGGTTGTCCAGACCCTGAATCTCGCCTTCGGGCGTGATGATGATCGGTTCGGTTTGCGGCGCTTCCTCGGCCTTATCGGCGTCGATTTCTATCACGTCGGCCAATTCGCTCAGCCCCTCGCTGGCCCGCAGACCGTCGGGGTGATAGCAATAGCGAATCGCCCGCTCGATGTCCGACTCCAGCGCGATGACGGTGACGACGTTGTAGTTGGAGGCGAATTCCACTTCCTGAATAGCTTCGAAATTCGTCGGGTCGGCCATGGCCAGCAGTATCTTGCGCCGCCCCTTGCCTTCCTTGACCGCCACCGGCACCACGCCGTATTTCTCGCAGATGTGCTTGGGCACCATCTGCAACGCTTCGATGTAAATGCGGCTGCGGCGGAAATTGATTTTCGCGATGCCCAACTGGTGGCTGAGCGCGTCGAGGAGTTTTTCCTCGCTCAACGCTCCGGCTTTGACCAGGTGAGTGCCGACGCGTCCACCCCAGGTTTTCTGGGCGCTCAGTGCCGCCTTCAATTGCGTTTCGCTGATCAAACCCGCCTGGATCAGAATTTCGCCGATGGATTCGTGGGAACGCATGCAACTCCTCCCGTCATTCACCGCTTCCACCCAGGCGGCGCCGGGGCCAACCGGTGGGGATCTCCGGTGTTAATATCGATTCATCGAGCGCGCGATTGACGTCCAACCGCGTCAGCTTGATGCGCATCGCCTGTTTCTGCGCCGGTCGTTGCGCCGCGATCGTCGTGGCGACGTCGACGCCGGCGATCCGTTGCCAATCAGACCAGGTGACGATGACCGGCTCTTCGCCCGTCGTGGCCAGCAACGCCGGCCGTTGCGATTCGGGATCGATTCCGGCGCGCCAATCGTCGCGGGCGAACATCCACAAACCCTCTTCCGCCTCGCCGTTGGGCCGCACCGCGCGCCACCCGTCGGCCGGAAGCGAAACCCCGCCCGCCAGGGCCTGCGTCAGCAGGCGCGGTTCGAGCGGCAACTGTAAAAAACGATCGAGGGTTCGGTCCGTCGCCGGCGCCTCGACGGCGCGACGGCGATGGTAGTCCAAATATATCAACTTTTGCGGGGTGCTGACCAGCGTGGCCAACGGCGTGAAAATGGGCG
>DAIMDW010000072.1:0-7744 GCA_036725605.1 bacterium | reverse complement strand
CTATCGCCCCTGACGGGGCTGTTTGTCGCCTGTCGGCGCATTTATCGACAGTCTCGTAAGCGCCGGGCAAAAAAGCCCATTTTTCCCCCAAGCCCCGGAGGGGCGGCAGACGCATTCTTTCTCAAAACGAGAAAATCGACAGTCTCCTAGATGCGGGATCTGGTAGCAAACAGCACGATCTCCCATGCGCGTCAGCGCCGGCCGAGGCTCCACACAATGAAGGTTGTATACAGGTCCAGGAATTATTCCCGGTAGGTTCAGGATTTATTCCCGGACTACCTCACGCACCGGGCGCAGTACAGATACGTCGTGTCGTTGTAGCTGACCAGGCCGTTGTAGAAGTGGATGCGCCAGGCGGTGTCGGAGTTTTCGGTGACCTGCTGGGTCGTCCAGTGGATCCACCCGTCGCCGGCCAGTTCCGCCGGGCAGTAGCGTCCCGCCGGCCCGGGCCCGCTGAAAAACGGACAGCCGTTGCACGGCGGATTCCAACACATCATATAAGCCAGACACTCGTCGGTGACGCCGCAATCGCCGCCGGTCGCCGTGTTGTCGCAACCACGGATGAGGCTGCGCAGCTCCGACACCGTCGGCAGTCGCCAGTCGTCGAAGCCGCCCCAGGACAGTTGTTCGCAATGGCTTTTCGCGCCGGCCCAATTCAGGTCGCACGCGTCGCCGTTCTGCCACATCAAGCCGGATGCCGGATCACTGCACACGTCGCCGTTGCAGGAAAATTCCCCCGGCGTGACGTCGTCGTCGTCCGCGCTGTCGTCGTCCGTGTCCGGGGTGGTGTCGTCGTCGTCGGGAGTGGCGTCGTCATCGTCGACGGGCGAGGCGTCGTCGTCGCTCGCGTCATCGTTGTCGTCATCGTCGTCGCCGTTGCACGCCGCGATGATCGCCCCCGCGCCGAAAAGCAGCAGCACGATAGCCGTCAGCCAATAGTTTTTCACCCGCATCGCCTTTTTTTAAGATTGAAAGATAAAGCCTGCGACCGGTCGTCTCACGTCACGCTCAACACCCGGCGGATGACTTCGCCCACGAACGCTTTCCACGATTCGAAATCGTTAACGCTCTCGTATTTGTCCGAATCCCTGGGCACCAGAATTTCAAACTGCGGCGATACCGCCGTAAAGGAAATCAGGTGTACCGCCAAGAAGAGAATCGCCTTTTCCGGGTCGATTTTTTTGATCGTTCCCGCTTCCATCATCTGGTTCAGCAGCATGATCAGCACATTGAACGTGGTGAACAGCTCGGGTCGTTTCTCCTTCAGCTTGCGGAGATGCTCGCCGCCCGACACCAGATCGTGCAGCAGCATCCGCGCGGTCTCGTGATTTTGCGCAAACATGTCCATGGCCAACGCCGTCAGCATCGTAAAATGCTCGATCGTGATCGGCCCGGTCAGAAGCGGCTCATCGACCAGGATCGTCTTGGTTTCCCACAACGACTCCAGGCACGCCAGGTACAGCCCCTCTTTGTTGCCGAAAATGTAATAGATCATGTACTTGTTGGCTTTGGCCTTGAGCGCAATACGATCCACCCGCGCACCCTGCAACCCGTGTTCGGAAAACTCCCGTCTTCCGGCCGTTAAGATGCGTTCCCGCGTGGCTTCCAGATCCCGCTTGCGCACTTTCTCCTTCGGCTGTTTCATCGCACTCACCTTCAATTGACTGATCGGTCAATAAATATAGAGGATAATCCGAGCGGAGTCAATTCATGCTCGTAAAACCGCTTTTCTTGGCCTAATGAAGATTAACTACACATTTATACTAAAATTTCCATGGAAGCAAATTGGAAATTACAACATTCGAAAATCCAATGATAGTGCCGTTTCATTTTGTAACAGGCTGAAAAATAAAGTTTTCCGCCCGAACCGGAATGGTGTTTCGACCCTCGTTGTTACCGAATCGCAACAGAAACGATACAAAGTCCGCGCGGATTTTTTACGATAATCCCTTATGAAGAGGTGAAAAATGAGCATCGCCATCAGTTCCGCGAGTATCCTGTCGGCCTATTACGGTACGTCGACGACCTCCACGACCTCGACGACCTCGACGACCTTCTCGTCGATCGACGCCGACGGCGACGAGGCTATCAACAAGGATGAACTGAGTTCCTATCTGGCCCAGGCGACATCCTCCTCCGGTTACGCCAACAGCATCTTCAGCGCGATGGACACCGACGGCGACGATTCGGTCAGCCAGGACGAATACGACAGCTATTCCGAAACGCGCGGCCAGCAACTGTCCCTGGTGCTGTCTACGCAGCAGATGATGGCCGACCTGCAGTTGACGCTGCTCACCTCGATCAACGGCGATTCGTCATCGAGCACGAGCGGCATGTCGATCCTCGCGAACAACACCACCACCTCGATCCTCAGCGCCTACGCCGAGAACATGAGCCTGTCGGTTTCCGACACCATCAGCAACGTGGACGTGGAAGCCTGACGCTTTTCCCTATTCAACCACCTCGTCAGGGCGCGACCCATTCGTCCGCGCCGATGTCCCACCACAAGCCTTGCGGACGATCGTCGCCCTCGAAATCCTTGATCAGCAGCGCGTAGTGCGGGAACCAGTCGGTCGCGTCGAAGCCCGCGTCGATGCATTCGCTGGCCGCGCTCAGGTGATAATCGCCCGCGCCCGGATCCGCCAGCCCCGGCTCCGCGCCGATGTTGCCCGTCGCTTCGATGCAGCCGTCCCAGCCGCAGCTGTTGACATCCTCGATGGTGGTCACATAGGTCGAGTTCACCCGCAGGTAGTTGCTGCCGGTGCCCGGATACAGGTCGTTGAAGATCAACATCGTTTCTTCGTCGGTGTCGGTGTTGTACAGGGCGATCCGGTTGCCCGTGCCGGTGCCGGCGGTGATGATGTTGTTGACCAGCAAGGCGGTTTGGCCGTAGGTGATGTTCGCCACGCCGAACGACGTGTTGTTGCCGCTGCCGCCCAGGATCGTGTTGTTGAACATCCGCAGCAACGGCATGCTGCGCACTTCCACCCCGTAGCTCATGTTGGTGCCGGTGCCCGCGACGATCACGTTGTTGATCAGCACCGAGCTGTAATCCTGCAACTCCACCGCGTACAGCGTTTCCGAGCCGGTGTCGCCGCTCATGATCAGATTGTCGATCAGCAGCACTTCGGCCGTGGCGTTCACGCC
Organism: bacterium; assembly: GCA_036725605.1. Classification (GTDB taxonomy): domain Bacteria; phylum Lernaellota; class Lernaellaia; order Lernaellales; family Lernaellaceae; genus CALBTQ01. The sequence goes on along the minus strand of DAIMDW010000072.1, from coordinate 4,597 downwards.
GTAATGCCGCGCGGCGTCCGTGCCGCCGAGAATGGTGTTGTCGTAGAGGATCGAACCGTTGGCGGTCCAAGTGAGTTGCACACCGGTCGAGGTGCCTGTCGGATGACCGCCGTCGATGTCGTTGTGCACGATCATCGTGCGCGTGTAGGCGTACAGGCCGTAGGTGGCGTTGGCCCCCGCGCCGCCCCCCAGCGACAGGCCTTCCACCGCGACCAGCCCGGTTCCCGTCGTTTTCAGCGCCCACTCCGCCGTGGCCAGAATTTCCGAAACGTTCGCGTCGATGTCGCGCGACCAACCTTCGGTCGCATCGTACCCGCCGAAGACCGACACTTCGGACGTGACGCTTTCAGGGTACACGCCCAGATCGACGTACACGACCTTCCCGGCGGCCAGCGCGGCCGTGACGGCGGCCTGCACCGTCAGCTTCGGTAGGGCCATCGTGCCCGGATTGTCGTCGTTGCCCAAGCCGGAGACGAAGATGCCGTTGTCGTCCGCGTGCACCAGGTCCGCGTCGTCGCAGTTCTGGTCGATGCCGTCGTCGGGCAGCTCCGGCGCGCCGGTGAAGGTCAACGGATCGGTGTCGTCGCAATCCTGATCGTCGGTGGTGTAGCCGGCGGGGCATTCGTCCTCGTCCAGCGACTGCATGACGTCCGGGTTGCCCTGCTGATCGAAGTCCGCGTCCTCGTAGCAGGCCAACAGGCATTCGTCCTCGTCTTCGTTGCAATATCGCGGTTCCGAGCATGGATCGCCCGTGTGGTCGCATTCGTCGTTGGCTTCGTCGCACGACTCGGTGCCGTTGCAATACTCACCGTCGTCGGGGCAGGGGTCGCCGGCGTGCTGATCGCACACGCCGCTCAGGCACGTATCGTCACCGTTGCAGTACGTGCCGTCTTCGCAACTGGCCCCGTCGTTGTCGGTCCAGTCCGTGGTCGATTGGCTGACGTCGCAGATTTCGCAGACGTTGGCCGGATTCGTGTCGCCGTCGTCGTAGCATTCCTCGCCGATGAGACAGCCGGTGCACACGTCGGTGTCGTCGTCGCCGGTATCGTCATCGCCCGTGTCGTCATCGCCGGTGTCGTCGTCGCCCGTGTCGTCATCGCCGGTGTCGTCGTCGCCGGTGTCGTCATCATCATCAGGCGTGGTGTCGTCGTCGTCGGTCGTGTCGTCGTCGCCGCTCGCGTCGTCGTTGTCGTCGTCATCGTCGTCGCACGAGCAATAGAATATCGAACCTACACACAAAATAAGTGCCAGCAATACGGTCCACAGATTGTATTTCATCAAAAAACCTCCCGCAAATATCCGTGGGAGTATCCAAACATTTAACGGAAATAAAAACAAGTATTTTCCGGATTTATGGAAGATAGGTATATTTTTCGCCTTTCGGCATTTAGACCAGCAGGTTCTTCATCCGCTCCAGGTAGTCCTTTATCTGCGCCGGTTGCAGATCCTGATCCTTGTAGTGAGGCTTGGAGATCAAAATCGTCTGCTTGTTGCCGGTGAGCGTATTAAAACCCTGCTGGAAAAACCAGTCGACCGTCTCGTAGCGGCCGCGATCCATCAGGTAGTTCATCGCCGCCGTCTCGTCGCCGGCACGGATGAAAAAGCGGTCGTCGACCGGCAAGCCCAGGCGGATCTCCTTGAGCGCGCCGAGTTTGCTCAGTCCCTTGGTGACGAAATTTTCCTTGCACACGTACAGGTTGAAGCCCAGCGGCGACAGCCATTGCAGATGCAGGCGCGGCGGCGCGTTGCGCCCGCCCAGCGTCAGGTTGATGCGCACCTCCAGCCCGTCGCGCAGCACCTTGAGGTAGGTGCCGGTGAAAAAGTTCTGGACGATCTCCCCGCCCATGTCCGCGTGCAGCGGCGTCAACTCTTTGCGCAGCGTCCGCTCCATCAATTTGAGGATCCCGAACACGAACAAAAACAACAACGGCACCGACAAAATCGCCAACGAAATGGCGACGATCCCCCCGACATTGGAATTCATTTCTGATCCTCTCCCGCGTGCGTGAATTTAAAAAAAGTATCCTCGGCCGCACGCCGGAATGCAATCGCCGGTAACGGTCTTAGGGAATATTCTTCATCGGGTTGATATCGATCCGGAAAAAGCCGGGGAAAAAAGGTCGGGAAAAGTATCGGCCGCTCCCGGATGCCCGCCTGCCCGGGCATGGTATAAAGCTATCTTCGTGCGTTGCGCATGTCAGCACACCTTTGGCTTCGCCAAAAATGCGGCACACGAGTAAGTCATCCTGAACGTTGATCCTCCGAAGCCTTGGCGAAGGAGGAAGCGAAGGATCTCTCGTTGGTGAACGTAGATTCTTCGTCGCGCTAAGGCGCTCCTCAGAATCACGTGGCTTGTGTGCCACAGTTTACGCCGTCCGGCGTAAGCTGTGCTTGCCTTGAACATCCCGCAAAAAAAAGGGACACGATGAAATCGTGTCCCCGCTTTTACAATGTCGATCGTGTTCGGCTTACAGACCGCGCTTGGCCAGGATCTTCTCGACCTCGTCCATGTAGCGGTTGGCCCGCTCCATGAGGCCCTGGTAGGCGGCGGGTTTGGTCATGTCCGCGCCCGCATCCTGCAGAATCTCCACCGGGTTCTTCGAGCCGCCGGCCTTGAGCATGCCGGTGTAGCGCTCCAGCGCGCCCTTCTTTTTGGCCAGCACGTCCTCGCTCAGCAGGCTCGCGGCGGCCACGCTGGTCGAGTACTGGAAGACGTAGAAGTTGTAATAGAAGTGCGGCACGATGGCCCATTCGGCGGCCAGGTAGTCGGGCACCTCGGTCACGCCCTCGTCCACGCCGTAGTACTTCTTGACCAGGTCCATGAAGATGCCGTTGAGCATTTCGCCGGTCAGCGGCTCGCCCTTTTCCACCTTCTCATGGATGATCAGCTCGAACTCGGCGAACTGGATCTGCCGGAAGAACGTGCCTTTGATCGTGCCGTCCAGGAAGTTGCCGAGCAGGAACAAACGCTCGTCGTCGTCCTTGACCTTCTTGAGCATGGTGTCGTTGAGCAGGTTCTCGTTGAAGGTCGAGGCGACCTCGGCCACGAAGGTCGAGTAATAGGAAATGGGGAAGGGCTGCGTTTTGTTCGAGTTGTACGAGTGCATCGCGTGGCCCAACTCGTGCGCCAGCGTCAGCGCCTCGTTGTAGGTGTCGGTGTAGTTCATCAGCACGTACGGATGCACGTCGTAGGCCCAGCCGCTGGCATAGGCGCCGCTGTCCTTGCCCTCGTTGGGGTACACGTCGATCCACCGGCTGTTGAACGCCTCGCCGACCGTGTTCACGTAGTCCTTGCCCAACGGCGCGAAGGCCGTCAGCAGCGTCTTTTGCGCCTGCGCGTAATCCATCTCGATGTTCACGTCGCGGGTGAAGGGCATGTACAGATCGGTGTAGGCCAGCTTGTCTTTGCCCAGCGCGCGGGCCTTGAGTTTCAGGTAGCGATGGAAGATCGGCAGGTTGTCGTGCGCCGCCTGGATCAGGCTGCGGTAGATCTGCGGATCGATGCCGTCGATGTCCAGCGCCGCTTCCAGCGTGTTCTCGTAGCCGCGCTGCTTGGCGTAGAAGGCGTGGATCTTCATCTGGCCGTAGAGCATCTCGCCGATGGTCCGCTTGTATTTGTCGTGCAGGCCCATGAACGAGGCGAACACCGCGCGGCGGTCGCTTTCGACCAGCCCGCGGCGGATCTTGTCGAAGTTCGTGTAGTCGACCTTCACCTGCGAACCGTCTTCGAGGGTGATCGTCTCGAAGGGCATGTCGGCGTTGGTGAACAGCATGTAGGCGTTGTACGGCGTGCCGTGGGTATCGCCGGCGGCGGCCAGAATCGCCTCCTGCTCCGGCGGCAAAATGTGCTTTTGTTTGCGTAGCGTCTCACTGAGCGGATAGCGGTAATCCTTGAGGCTCGCGTCGGTCAGCAGCGCGTTCACCTTGTCCTGGCCCAGCGCGATGATCTCCGGATCGACCCAGGCGATCATCTCCGACCAGCGCGCCCGCAGGGTTTCGGTTTCCTGCTGCCGGGCCTTGTTGTCGGCGATGCGGGTGTCCTGATCCAGCATCTTGTGCGCGTAGGCCTCCAGGCGGCGGATTTCCTTCTCCAGGCCGTAGAGCATGTCCAGCGCCGCTTTGAGCGTCGCGGGCGATTCGCCGAGGCGACCCTTGTAGGCGTTGAGCTTTTCCGCTTCGGGCAGGAAGGCGTTTTTGGCCTCGTTGAACGTGACCGGGCTCGCGTACAGCGCGGTCAGATCCCAGGTGAACTGCGGTTCGATTTCGCCGCGTTCGCGCGCCAGCAGCGCGCCGGAGAGCGTCAGCGAAAACAGAACCAAGGCGAGAACGGTAATCAGGCGAATGTGCGATTTCATCTTCGGCTTTCCTTGTCTGTCAAAAATGTTCCGGCAATATAATCACGATTTTTAAACATGCCTTTATAACCCGAATTGTCAGGCGTGCAAATCCGCGATGAGAAGCCTGCGGCAAAACGCCGATCCTTTCTTGTCATTCCGCTTTTAAAAAGGTCAAGAAAGGTATTTGTTGGTCCTAAAAAAATCGGGGACACCCATAACCGCGCAAGTCAAGAGCATCCCCTTCTTGCTTCTTTGTTGCT
>DAIMDW010000071.1:0-7793 GCA_036725605.1 bacterium | reverse complement strand
CTCGGTGCGCCTGGTGACGCTCGACGACAATCTGGTGACGATTCCCAACAACAAGTTTCTCACCGAGATCGTCGCCAGCGGCAACGCCGGCGCGCTGGACATGCTGATCCAGATGGATTTTTTCATCGGCGCCGACCAGGACCCGGCGACGGCCAAGCAGATCGTTGCCGACGCGATCACCACCAACCGGTATGCCTATCTGAAAAAGCCGTGGACGGTGCTGGTCAATCAGGTGATCCACGAAAACTACTTCGCCATCCGCCTGCGGGCGAAGGTCTACGTGCTGGACGTGCGCTACGAGAAGGCGCTGGAGACCGACGTGACCGAGCGTGTGCTGGCCGGCTTCGCCGCCGCGAATATTCGCCCGCCGGCGATTTTGCATCGCGACGCGCAGGGGCGGCAATGGACCGATGTGCCCGGCGCGCAGGAGTGAGACGATGAACGCGCCGCCCGCGAGTAAGCGACCGTTGTACACGACCTACCGCACGCCCAACGAACTGCCGCCCGATTCGCCGTTGCGCCGCAAGATTTTCGAGGTGATCTTCGAAGCCGACACGCCCGCCGGCAAGGCCTTCGACGTGGCGTTGCTGATCGCCATCGTGCTCAGCGTGGTTGCGGTGATGCTCGAAAGCGTCGGCGAAATCCGCGCCGCGCACGGCCGCGTGCTGTACGCGATCGAGTGGCTGTTCACGCTGTTGTTCAGCGTCGAGTACCTGCTGCGGTTGATCAGCGTCCGCCGGCCGCGCGGTTACGCGCTCAGCTTTTTCGGCCTGGTCGACCTGCTGGCCGTACTGCCGACCTACGCCAGCCTGTTGGCGCCCGGCGCGCAAACGTTGCTGGTCATCCGCGTACTGCGCTTGCTGCGCGTGTTTCGCGTGTTCAAGCTGACGCGCTACCTGGGCGAGGCCCGCTTGCTGTCGCGGGCGCTGGCGCAGAGCCGGCAGAAGATCGTCGTGTTTCTCGTCGCCGTGCTCACGCTGGTGGTGATCATGGGTTCGCTGATGTATTTGATCGAAGGACCGGCGAACGGCTTCACCAGCATTCCGCGCGCGGTGTACTGGGCGGTCGTGACGATGACCACGGTCGGCTACGGCGACATCGCGCCGCATACCGTATGGGGGCAGGCGCTCGCCGCGCTGGTGATGATTCTGGGTTACGGAATCATCGCGGTGCCGACCGGCATTTTTTCCGCCGAGTTGGTGCGGGCGGTGCGCAAGGAAAAAGGTCACGACGCCTGCCCGGCCTGCGGGCGGCAGGATCACGACCACGACGCCAAATTCTGCAAGCACTGCGGCGCGCCGCTCTGATCAGAAATCGATCACCAGTTTAATGAAATTGAAACGGTGCAGCAGATCCAGACCGCTCACGACCGTGTCGCCCGGTTCGACCTGCTCCTGGTTGACCGGCGTTTCCAACTCGTAGGTGATCGGATAGGAAAACTCCTCCTGCGCCTCCATGATTTGCGCGTGCGGATCGCGCGTGAAGGGCAGCGAACCGATGCGCAGCTCGATGCGCAGTCGTTTGGTTTTCCAGGTGTACAACCGCGTGCCGCCCGGTTTGGCGCTGCCCGGACCGTATTCGGGCGGGGGCGTGTAGCCGGTGAGCGCATCCAGCGGCGATTCCTCGGGCGGCGGCGGTTTGATGAATTTTTCGTCGTCGAATTGCGCGAACGTCGCCGGCGCGAACAGCGTCGCGGCAAGCGCCGTCAGGCAAAGAAACAGGCAAATTCGTCGCGTTCGTTCCGCCGCTTTCATTCGCGTTTTTCTGAGGAATCCCCGGTCGATTTTTTTTGCCGGCCGCCCAGCCAGCCCTTCCAGCGGAAGAACCCGAGCAATCCGCCGGACACCAGCGCCATCAGGGCCAGCGCGAAGGGATAGCCGAACGCCCAATTGAGTTCGGGCATGTTCCACCGCGACACCTGCGGGTTGAAGTTCATGCCGTACAGGCCGGCGATGAACGACAACGGAATGAAGATCGTCGCGATGATCGTGAGCACTTTCATGATCTCGTTCATGTTGTTGCTGACGGTGGAGATGTACAGGTCCATCAGCCCGATCGCTTTTTCGCGATGGCTTTCCAGCGACTCGATGATGCGCATGGTGTGATCGAAGCAGTCGCGGAAAAAGATTTGCGTGGCCTCGCCGATCAGCGGCGAATCGTCGCGCAGCAAAACGGTGAGCACGTCCTTGAGCGGCCACATCGATTTTTTCTGCGCCAGCAGATCGATTTTTATTTGGTGGATGCGGCCGCTGATGTCGCGCGCCGGCCGGGCGATGATTTCGTCTTCGAGCGTTTCGAGCTGGTCGTCGAAGGCTTCGAGCATGGGAAAGTGCGAGTCGATGATCGTGTCCAGCAGCGCGTAAAGCAGGTAGTCGGCGCCGGTCTTGCGCAGGCGGCCGCGGTTGGCGCGCAGGCGTTCGCGGATCGGGTCGAAGCTGTCGCCCGGCCGTTCCTGCACGGTGATCACCAGCCCGGCGGCGAGAAAGAGGCTGATTTGCTCGGAGCGCAGCGGATTGTCCTTGTCGCTCATGTGAACGACAACGTAATAACCGTTTTCGTACTCTTCGATCTTCACGCGCTGGCCGACGTTGACGATGTCGTCGACGGTCAAGCGGTGCAGGCCGAAAACCTGTTCGAGCTGGTCGATCAACTCCAGGTCGGCCAGGCCGTCGATGTTCACCCAGACCACCGGATACGCGGCGAGCAACGGTTGCACGTCCGCCAGGTGTTGCGGCTGCAGTTCTTTGCATTCCTCCGGCCCGTAGGCGAACACCCGCACGGCGGATTGCACCGCCAGCGGGTCGGGGCGGAACGTGCCCGGCGACACGCCGGCCTGCGGATAACTCGTCCGCCGCTTTGTGCGCCGCACCGGATTTTTACGCGCCATCGGCGAACTCCTTATGGGAAAATATTTCCTCTGGCGGTTGCTTTGTATCTATGCTTGCATGTTGGTCGATGTTTTGGCAATAAACTTTTATTGTTTTGAATTTCGTTCGGCGCTAATTGCCGGCGGTTTTTCTTACCTGAGGTTGCATCATGAACAAATCCCTTTCGCTGCATTTTTTCGTTTTTTCGGCGTTGGTCATCGTCGCGATCGTCGGCGCCTCGTTCGCGATCGCCAATCCCTCGGCGGTGGATGTGTATGAGCAGGAACTGGCGCAGGCCGCGAAAACCTACGCCGGCATCAACACGTACATCGGCGAGTTCGTCGCCATCGAAGCGCACAACGGCAAGATCAAAGGCACCGAAACGATCAACGCCGTCTTTCAGAAAAATCCGCGCAAGCAGTATTTCCGCTGGCTCGACGGCAGCCTGTACGCCGGTTTGCAGGCGTCCTACGTGCCCGAACGCGACGGCCGGAACAACCTGCAGGCGCTGGAATCCGGCGTGGCGGGCCTGGCCGGCGTGCAGACGCTGGACATGACCAGCAAGGTCATCGACAAGCTGTACCCGCATCATTTTCGCATCAACCAGTATCACGTCGGGTACATCCTGCAGCACGTCCGCGAGACGTACGAAAAGGGCAAGGCGGCCGGCAAGGTGTCGGTGCAACGGGGGGCGGTCGATAATACGAAGATCCCCGGCAGCACGCTGACGATGTACACGGCGGTGTTCGAGGAGGGGGCGGGCGTGCCGTACGGCTGGTGCCTGCTGGGCTTCGACGCCGCCAATCACCTGCCGCGCTACGTGGAAATTTACGACCGGCAGAACCGCCAGTACGCGATTTACATTCTGCGTAAATTGCAGATCAACGCCGCGATCGATCCGAACGTGTTCACGTTGAAAAAATTGAAATGAGCGCCGTGTCCAGACGCCTGGTCAGTTCGCCGTCGGGGAAGGTGAAAAAGTCGCGCTCCTCGGCGTCGTAGCGGCGCACGGTTTCATCCTCCGGTAAGGCGCCCCACAACGGCAACGCGGTATCGACAATCTCCCGCTCGTCGCGCACGCGGTTGAGCAACAGGCCGCTGTGGGCGTTCACCTCCATCGCCGTCGCCGTTTCGCGGATGAGCGCGGTGACCTTCAGTCCCTTGGCCGACGTGTCGGAGACCAGCAGCAGATGCGTGACGCGCTGCAGGACGTTGCGGTTGACCTGCTCGATGCCCGCCTCGGCGTCGATGACGATCGTGTCGAACTGCGCGGCCAACAAGGCGATCGATTCCTTCAGCAGACGATTGACCGAACAATAGCAGCCCTTTTCCTCGGGGCGGCCGATGGGCAGAAAGGCAAGGCCGCCGCGCTCGATGAGCAGTTCCTGCACCAGGTAATCGAACGAAACGGCCAGGTCGCGCTTGTCGACGCCGCTTTGTTGCAGCTCGCGCACCGTTTGGCGGCGCACGTCGTTGATCGTTTTCTCCGGCGTGAAGTGCAGGGCCATCGCCAGGCCGCCGGCCGGATCGGCGTCGACCAGCAGCGCGCGGCGATTTTGCTGCGCGAGGCGGCGGGCGATCAGCGCGGAAACGGTCGTCTTGCCCACGCCGCCTTTGCCGCATACGGCCAGAATCGTCGGGCTCATGCGTGTCGCTCCGTTTGCAGGCGCGCGCGAATGCGCTTGAGTTCGGCTACCGCCTCGCACACGTCCCAGTATTCGCAGTGTTCGCAGTCGAGGTCCATTTCCTCGTTCATTTTCAGCAACGCGCCGCCGATGCGCGCGATGTCCGCGGCGGGCCGGCTCAGGCGTTTTACGAGCGGTTTGTCGCCGACGACCATCGTCACCTCGACGGACCGCACGCCGGCGACCGCATGCAGACTTTCGCCCAGCGCCGCGCCCAGGTGGGCCAGCGAAAAACCGTGGTTGCGCGCCTGCTGTTCCAGGCGACACCAGATGCTCTGGCGGCTGGGCAACATGCGGATCGACAGGCCTTGCAGTCGCGTGTCGTACACCGCGTTTTTCAACGCACAGAAGGTTTCGTACTCGTCGGCGAACGACCCGGCGACGCGCAACGCGAGCGCGAAGGCCAGGCCGCGCGGCTCGATTTCGTGGATGTCGGGACCGAGCAATTGCAGGCGATCGGCGGGAAGATCGTCGCCGCTATCCCAGTGCAAAAAGAACAGCGAACCGTCTTTCGGATTGCCCAGTTCGACGGCGACATCCTCGCCCAACACGACGTCGTCGGCGCGCGGCCAGCCGGTTTTCCTCGGCACGACGCGCAGGCGGTCGCGCACGGCCGGTTCGGCGAAAATCTGCGCCACCTGCACGGCGGGAACGGCGAACAAACTCATTTAATCCTCGTCCAACAACAGCGCCGCGCCGATCGCCGTGGCCAGGCGCGGATCGAAGGGGAAACGGTGATGCGCGCCGGACAGCTTGTCGCCCAGGCGGTCGGTAACGGACCGGAAACGGGCGACGCCGCCGGTGAGCGTGTAGTGCTCGGCGAGGCCGAAGCGGCGGCATTGCGCGGCGACGATGTTGGCCACGGCCCGGCAGATGCCCGCGAGGATATCGGCGGGCGTTTCGTTTTCGTTGACGTGGCTGATCGCCTCGCTTTCGGCGAACACCGCGCACTGGTTGCTGATGGACACCGGCGCGGTCGCCTGGTCGACGATGGCGTCGATGTCGGTGATGTCGATCAACAGTTTGCGGCTCATCATTTCCAGGAAGCGGCCCGAGCCCGAGGCGCACTTGTCGTTGCGCATCAGCGAGGCGATTTCGCCTTCGTCGTCCAGCAGCAGCGCGGTGATCGACTGCCCGCCGATGTCGATGAGCAATCGCACGTCGGGCAGGAAGTAAGCGCAGGCCGCGGCCAGGCAGGTCGTTTCGTTTTCGCAAAACGACGCGCCGGGCACCAGGTCGGCGCCCGCGCCCGCACCGACGAGCAGGTCCAGATCGTCACGGGTCAACGCGGCGTCGGCCAGCGTGGCGTCGATCAGCGCGTCGATTTCCCGCCCGATGTTGCCGGTGGTGCGCACGATGCGCGAGGCGCGCAGGCGGTCGTCTTCGAGAATCGCCGCCTTGGCGAACAGGCTGCCGATGTCGCATCCCATGGCGATCATGACGCGCCTCCTTTGCGTTGGGCCAGGCGCGCCGCGCCGTACGCGCCGATGATTTGCGGATCGATCTTCACCGGGCGCATGCGCACGCCGAGCATCTTTTCCAGTTCGGCTTTCACCGCCGGATTTTTCGCGACGCCGCCGGTGAGCATGACCTCGCTTTCCCACTTCACGCGCCGCACCAGCGCCAGCACGCGCTCGGCCATCGAGCGGTTGATGCCGCCGGCCACGTCGACCTTGGGCACGCCGCGTTGCAGGTAATGGATGACCTCGGTTTCCACGTAGATGCTGCAGCGGTTGCTCATTTCCGCCGGCCGGCGCGATTGCAGCGCCAACGGGCCGAGTTCGTCGAGCGTGACGTCCAACGCGCGGCACATCAGTTCGAGAAAATGCCCGGTGCCCGCCGCGCACTTGTCGTTCATGACGAAGTCCTGCAACTCGCCCTCGGGCGTGAGGCGAATGACCTTCGCGTCCTGCCCGCCGATGTCGATCACCGTGCGCACGTTCGGGGCGAGGCAATGCGCGCCGTAGCCGTGGCAGGAAATTTCGCTGACGTTCTCCTGCGCCAGCCCCGCGTCGACGATCTTCTCGCGGCCGTAGCCGGTGCTGATCGAATAACGGATTTCGGCGGGCGCGGCGTGCGCTTCGGCCAAGGCGCGGCCGAGCACCTCGCGCGCCGAATCGACCGGATTGGGCAACACGGACATCGTGGCGTGCGCGAGCAGATCGCCGTTGCGCAGGACAACGGCTTCGGCGGTGAGCGAACCAACATCGATTCCGGCAAACATCATCGGGCGCATCCTTTATCGGGATCAGGTGGACGAAGTGGAGGAAGAATCGGCCGGCCGCCGTCGTCGCCGGCGCGTCGTTTCGCCGCCGCGTTGCGGGGCGACGACCTGGTCGACGAACTCGGCGATTTGCCGTTGCACGACGCCGATGGGCGTCATGCTTTTGTTCCACGCGTCGGTCTGCAATATCAGCAGCGGGATGCCCGCCTGTTTCATCAACTCCTGCCGCAGGATCGACACGACGCTCCAGGTCTGTTTGCACGCGTGGTGCCCGCAGTAGATCACCGCTTCGGCGTCCAGCTCGCGCGCCGCCCACAGCACGTCTTCGATCCACGCGGCGGACATCGACGGCCCGCCCATCTGGCGCGTCATCGGCATGTCCCAGGCGCGGTCGGCCATGCCGTCGAGCATCGTGTCGCGGTCGGTCGTATCGACCGGCTGCGGCATGAACAGGTCCAGCGCGTCGGCCAGGTGCGTGATGCCGCGATTTTCCATCCAGTTGAACAGGCCGAGAAAGTCGTAGTAGATGCTCGTGTAGCCCCACAGGCAGCGGGCCTTTTCGCGCGGGGCCGGATACGCCCCGGCTTCCTTGCGCGCCCGCGCCGCCGCGACCAACTTCTCCATGCAGGCCACGCCCGTGTCGGTGCCCCACATCGAAAAACGCGTGGCGTAGACGAACAGCGAAAACAGGTTGGGGATCGGGCAGGGGCGCACCTTGTGCATCTCCCACAGTTCGTAATACAGCTCGGTGCAGCGGTTGGCCCGCTCGTTGACGCGCCGCAATTTCTCTTCGGTGAGTTCCTCGCCGATGAACTCCTCCAACTGCCGCACCATGCGCCGGTAGTAGCGCCGGTACAGGGCGACGGCCTCGGGCGAGCGATCCACCGGCTTTTCGAGCACGAACTGCGGGATGTCCATGTACTGCGAAACGAACTCGTGGATCTTCGCGTTGGCGTCGCAGCCGCCGGGCCCGGCGCTGATCAGGCCGTCGGCGCGGAAATCCTCGCCGCTGAGCAT
>DAIMDW010000070.1:0-7822 GCA_036725605.1 bacterium | reverse complement strand
GCGCGCACGGCCCGAACAGGCCTACTTCCCGGGGTTCCCCTGAACTCCTGTGGGACAGCACCCCCGCCAACGCCTAGGAAACCTCGCCGAAAACAAACCGCTCCCAAATCACAACCCCGAACACCCACGCGAAAACACCAGCAAATCAGGCGTTTTCACGCTCCCGTTTTGCCCTTATGGGATGATAGTGGACTTTTTCCATGGCGTGGAAAATCCGGAAAACCGGCGGGATTCCCAAGGGCCGGGAGCCAACATGCTGCAATTCACGGGCTGACCCCATTCTGTGCTCCACTCCATAGCCTTTGGTGACGGAACACGCCCTGCGGGCTTCGGGTGGGGGCGCGCGCGGCTTTACTCTTGTTCTATCTCTTGCTCGGCGATAAAGTTCAAGCTATCGCTTTGAGTAACCAATGGTAAAACCGCGCGAATGAACAAAAAAGCCCTAACAGAAGCGGATATCCGCACCAAGTTCATAACGCCTGCGATCATCGGTCCGAATGGCGATAAATGGGACAGGATGACCCAGATTGCCGAGGAAAGATATTTCACAAAAGGCCGGGTCATCGTTCGGGGAAAGACCGTTAAGCGCGGTGAAGCCCAAAAGGCCGATTATCTGCTGTACTATAGGCCAAATCTTCCCATCGCGGTTATTGAGGCCAAGGATAACAATCATACTCTCGGCGACGGTATGCCGCAGGCGCTTGAGTATGCCGAAATCCTCGACATTCCGTTCGCCTACAGCTCCAATGGAGACGCCTTTCTGGAACATGACCGAACCGTCACTTGTGGTACAGTCACGCGGGAAATTCCGCTCGACCAGTTTCCCTCACCCCAGGAGTTATGGGCGCGCTACTGCAAGGCCAAAAGCTGGAACGCGGATCAGCAGCAGGTCAACACCCAGGACTATTTTGACGACGGTTCAGGCAAGGCCCCGCGCTATTACCAGAACATCGCCATCAACCGGGCGGTGGATTCTATTGCCAAGGGCGAAAACCGGGTATTGCTGGTAATGGCCACCGGAACGGGGAAGACCTACACGGCCTTCCAAATCATCTGGCGCCTGTGGAAGGCCGGTGTCAAAAAACGCATTCTTTTCCTCGTGGACCGGAACATTCTCGCCGACCAGACCAAGACCAACGATTTCAAGCCGTTCGGCCAGGCCATGACGAAGATCACGAACCGCACGGTGGATAAATCGTTTGAAATTTACCTGAGCCTCTACCAGTCCGTCACCGGCACCGAGGAGGAACAGAACATCTACAAGCAGTTCTCTCCTGATTTTTTCGACCTTGTCATCGTGGACGAGTGTCACCGCGGCAGTGCGGCGGACGATGCCCGCTGGCGGCAAATCTTGGAATACTTCAAGACGGCAACACAAATTGGCCTTACCGCCACCCCCAAAGAAACCCGCGACGTTTCCAATATCGAATACTTCGGCGAGCCCATCTACACGTATTCACTCGGCCAGGGTATCGCCGACGGATTTCTCGCCCCCTACAAGGTCGTGCGTATCGGCCTCGACAAGGACCTGGATGGCTGGCGCCCCGAAGACGGCCAGACCGACAAGTATGGACAGGTCATCGAAGACCGTGAATACAACGACCGCGACTACGATCGAGACCTCATCCTCGAAAAGCGCACGGCGGTGGTCGCCTCCAAGGTCACTGATTTTCTGCGTGCCACCAACCGCTTCGCCAAGACCATTATCTTCTGCGAGAACATCGACCACGCGGAACGAATGCGCCAAGCCATGGTCAATGCCAACCCCGACCTTGCCGCCGCCAACGCCAAGTACGTCATGCGCATCACCGGCGATAACGACGAGGGCAAGGCCCAGCTCGACAACTTCATTGATCCGGAGTCCACCTATCCGGTTGTGGCCTGCACCTCCCGGCTCATGAGCACGGGCGTGGATGCCCAGACATGCCACCTGATTGTGCTGGACCGGATTATCAATTCCATGACCGAGTTCAAGCAGATCATCGGGCGCGGCACCCGCATCAACGAGGACTACAACAAGTTCTTCTTCACCATCATGGATTTCCGCCGGGCCACCGCGTTGTTCGCCGATCCGAATTTCGACGGCGACCCCGTCCAGATTTATGAGCCCGGCCCTGACGAACCGCCCATCCCCCCGGACGAACCACCGACGGAACCGACGCCGGGCGGCGAACTGCCCGAAACCCCGCTGCCACCCGATAGCGGTCCCGGCGGTGAAGGCCCCGCGCCGCGCACCCGCTACTTTGTGGACAATGTCCCCGTCAGCGTGGTGATGGAGCGTGTCCAGTACCTGGATGAATACGGCAAGCTCATTACGGAATCCCTGACCGACTACACCCGCAAAGCCGTCCGGAAGAACTACGCCACGCTCGATGCCTTCCTGGCCACGTGGAACGCCGCCGAACGAAAGCAGGCCATCATCGAAGCGCTTGCCGCCCAGGGCGTATTCCTTGATGAACTCGCCGAGCAGGTCGGCCGCGACTATGACCCCTTCGACCTCGTCTGCCATATCGCCTTTGACCAGCCTCCGCTGACTCGTCGGGAACGGGCCGACCGCGTGAAGAAACGCAACATTTTCGGAAAATACGGCGACAAAGCGCGCGCCGTGCTTGAGGCCCTGCTCCAGAAATATGCCGATAGCGGCATTTCCAGCGTCGAATCGCTGGAAATCCTGAAAGTAGACCCGCTCCGCGCCTTCGGCACGCCCGTGGAAATCATCAAACTATTTGGCGGGCGCGATCAATACCTCGCCGCCGTCCGTGAAATTGAAATCGTGATTTACGAGAAAGTCGCCTAGCCCATGCCCAATGTTTCCAACGTCGTCAAATCCATCCAGGACATCATGCGCAAGGACGCCGGAACCTATGGCGACGCCCAGCGCCTCGAACAGCTCGGCTGGATGTTCTTCCTGAAAATCTTCGATGACCGCGAGCGGGAAATGGCACTCCTGCGCGACCGCTATAAATCGCCGCTCCCCGAACACCTCCGCTGGACCGCCTGGGCCAAGGACGAAGAGGGCATCACTGGCGACGCGCTGCTCGATTTCGTCAACAACACCCTCCTGCCCAAGCTCAAAGCCCTCGGCGGCGGCGATCGGATGCACACCCTCATCCGCACCACCTTCACGGATGCCCACAACTTCATGAAGAACGGCACTCTCATGAGGCAGGTCATCAACAAGATCAACGGCATCGATTTCAACGCCTCGGATGACCGCCATATGTTTGGCGACATCTACGAAAAGCTCCTCAAGGACCTTCAATCTGCAGGCAACGCCGGGGAATTCTACACCCCGCGCGCCGTGACCCAGTTCATCGTTGAGCAGGTCAACCCGCGCCTCGGCGAAAGTGTTCTCGATCCTGCCTGCGGCACCGGCGGCTTCCTCGTCTGCGCCATCGAACACTTGCGCAAACAGGCCAAGACCGAGGCCGACGAACGCGCCATTCAGGAATGCTTCTCCGGCATCGAAAAGAAGCACCTGCCGCATGTCTTGTGCATGACCAATTTGCTCCTGCACGGCATTGATGTGCCCTCCAACGTCCGCCACGACAACACGCTCGCCCGACCCTTGCGCGACTGGGGGCCGAAGGAGCGCGTCGACGTCGTCGTCACCAATCCGCCCTTCGGCGGCATGGAGGAGGACGGCATCGAGTCCAATTTCCCCTCCGAGTTCCGCACCCGCGAAACCGCCGATCTGTTTCTCGTGCTCCTGATGAAGATCCTCAAGCCCGGTGGCCGCGCCGGACTCGTCTTGCCCGACGGCACCCTCTTCGGCGAGGGAGTAAAGACCCGCATCAAGGAAGCCCTCCTGTCCGACTGCAACCTCCACACCATCGTCCGCCTGCCCAACGGCGTCTTCAATCCCTATACCGGCATCCGCACCAACCTCCTCTTCTTCACCAAGGGACCCAAAACCGAGCATGTCTGGTACTACGAACACCCGTACCCGCCCGGCGCCAAGAGCTACAACAAAGGCAAACCCATCCGCATCGAGGAATTCGAGCCGGAGCGGGCGTGGTGGGGAAGTGAGGCGGACGGCTTCAAATCCCGCGTCGAAAACGAATTCGCCTGGCGCGTTCCCATCGAGCAGATCAAGGCCGGAAACTACAACCTCGATCTCAAAAACCCCCACAATCCCGACGAAGGCCCCGGCGACGTGGACCACCTCCTGCCCGAATACGAAAAGCTCCTCGCCCAAATCGCCGAGACTCGCGCCAAGCTGAAAGCCCAGCTCAAGGAAGCGCTGACGCGATGAAACCGCAGGAACTGACCCTCTACCGCGATCTGCTCGGCGATATCAAACGCCGCGTCCGCCAGGCCCAGCATCGCGCCGCCCTTTCCGCCAACGCCGAGATGATCCTGATGTACTGGGACATCGGTCGCATGATCTCCGCCCGCCAGAAACAGGAAGGCTGGGGCGCCGGCGTCATCCCACGGCTGGCCGCTGATCTGAAGAACGAACTGCCGGAACAGAAGGGGTTTTCGGAGCGGAATATCGGAAGAATGATCGCCTTTTTCCGCGAGTACCCAATTTTGCCACAGTCCGTGGCAAAATTAGGCCAGCAAGACGCCGATCTTGTGGAACACGCTGGAATACAAAATGTTACAATTATGCCACGAGCCGTGGCACAATCGCCGGGCGATGGCGCCAACACACCGAAATGGCAATGGCTTGTGGCGATTCCCTGGGCGCACCATGTTGTTCTCATCGAGAAACTGAAAGACCTCCCCACCCGCCTCTGGTACGCCCGCCAAGCCCTCGAACAGGGCTGGAGCCGCGACGCGCTGGCTGCTCAAATCAAAAACCGCGCCCACGAACGGCAGGGGACCGCCGTCACCAATTTCGCCGCCACGCTTCCCGAGGCCCATGCCGCCATCGCCCAAGGGCTCTTGAAAGACCCGTACCTGTTTGACTTCCTGACCCTGGAAGAGCCCTTCCACGAGCGGGAACTCGAAACCGGCCTCCTTGCCCACGTCCAAAAGTTCCTGATCGAACTCGGCCAGGGCTTCGCGTTCGTCGGCCGCCAGTACCGACTGGACATCCACGACCGCGAGTTTTACCTCGACCTCCTCTTCTATCACCTCAAACTGCGCTGCTTCGTCGTCGTGGACCTCAAAAAGGGCGAATTCAAGCCCGAGTATGCCGGCAAGATGAATTTCTACTGCTCCGCCGTGGACGACCTCCTGCGTCACGAGCACGACGCCCCCACCATCGGCATGATCCTTTGCCAGACCAAGGACCGCGTCTTCGCCGAATACGCCCTGCGCGATCTCCACAAGCCCATCGGCGTCGCCGACTACGAACTCGCCCGCGCCCTCCCCAAGGAATTCGCCTCCAGCCTCCCCAGCATCGAAGTTCTGGAAGCCGAACTCGCCCCATGAACCTCCAAACCTTCTTCGAGAAGTTCGACCTGTTCGCCGACGCGCCCGACGCCGTCACGAAAATGCGGGAACTAGTGCTGTTGTGGTCCGTTCGCGGAAGACTCTCTGAACAAAACGTTGCGGAGACCTGCACAGAGCAAAAGACGAGGGCGCGTACGTTTTCTTTTAAGAACCGGCGCGAGTTCTTGTCGCCAATCGACGACGCGCCATTTGATGTCCCGTCAAATTGGGGCTGGGTTGCAGTTGGCAATGCGATGAACTTGGTGAATGGCACGGCGTTTAAGCCGGTGAATTGGACTCCGAAAGGAACACCCATCGTTCGCATCCAGAATCTCAACAATGAAGAAGCGCCGTTCAATCGGTTCGACGGCGAAATCGACCCTAAATTCTACATCGATTCCGGTGACTTCCTGATAAGTTGGTCCGGTACGCCGGGCACTTCCTTTGGAGCCTTCATCTGGAAGCGAGGGCGCGCGATCCTGAATCAGCACATCTTTCGCTGCGAATTGGCAGAAAATGTCTTCATAAAAGAATACCTGCGCCTGGCGGTCAATGCCAGGCTGGACGAGATGATTTCCAGAGCACACGGCGCTGTTGGTCTGCAACACATTACTAAAGGGAAGCTCGAGTCCATTTCGCTTCCCCTCCCACCCCTCGCCGAGCAGAAGCGGATTGTGGCGAAGGTGGACGAGTTGATGGCGTTGTGCGATCGGCTGGAGGCGCAGCAGCAGGAGCGGGAGGAAAAAATGGACGCGCTCGCCCGCGCCTCGCTCGCCCGCTTCGCCGACGCGCCCACCCCGGCCAACCTTAACCTCATCTTCCACAAATCCTTCGACATCACCCCCGCCGACCTCCGCAAGTCCATCCTCACCCTCGCCGTCCAAGGCAAACTCGTCCCCCAAGACCCCAACGATGAACCAGTAAAAGATTCGTTTCCTACACTCGCAGAGGAGAGAGTTGAATCAGATAATGACGAGTTCCCCGCATGCTGGCTTCGCGTGCCTTTAGGCAAGTTGGGTGAATGGCGTGGCGGCGGTACTCCATCAAAATCACACCCCGAATTCTGGAAGGGTACTCTTCCATGGGTAAGCCCAAAGGACATGAAGGTACTGCACATTTCTGACGCTCAGGACCACATTTCGCCTGCAGCAGTCGAAGGTTCGTCCGTCAAACTCATTCCTCCCGGGAGTCTGCTCATGGTTGTTCGCGGAATGATTTTAGCCCGAGCTTTTCCAGTCGCGCTAACAATGAGTGCAGTCACGATCAATCAGGACATGAAGGCACTAGTGCCATTCGAGCCAAAAACCAAGGACTACCTTCTCACGGCTCTTTGCGCCTTTGAGCCGATTATTCTTGATTCAATTGAGCACTCATCGCACGGGACATGCAAACTGAAGACAGCATTCTTGCAAAGCTTTGTCATGCCTCTCCCCCCCCTCGCCGAGCAGCACCGGATCGTGGCGAAGGTGAATGAACTGATGTCGTTGGTGGACGAGTTGGAAGCGCAGATGGCCGCCTCCCGCGCGGCCGGGGATAAGCTTCTCTCTGCGCTAGTCGCCGAACTCACCGCCTAAATGCATTCTTGATTTGCCATGACCAGTTGCCCAAAAGCAGACTACCCCCTTCAAGAAGTTGCTTTTGCGTATGCACTTTGCGCGGAACGGCTGGTTGCCGGCGATCCGAATGTCTTGAACACTCATTATGGAACCGTTCCCGTTCTTGTCCATCTACTCTATCAGTCGCTTGAAATATCGCTGAAACGCATCGGCCGACGATTCCAATTGCTTGGCGGCAAGGATTCAAAGGGGCGCCGCCTCGTCAAAAGCAGTCACGATGTCAAGGCGTTGGTGGACGCCATCCAAGCCGGATTTCCTGGATATGACTTTCTCGTTCTTCTTTCTGCGGCGGTAACAGATGACACCCCAAACGCGGATTTTCTAGGCAGAATGCTTACCGCCGAAGAATTCGCGGATACGAGGCTGGCATACCAGAAGCGGACGCTTGGTTATGCGGAACTCAAAAGCTTCACCATTTTCTCTTCCCACATTCAGGAATGGATCAAGGTGGTCAAAGACACCGCGGTGAATCTCGAGAAATTCATCGGCGTGCTGGCTATGATCCGCGCCAAGTCAGGCAACTTGCCCAAGACAACCCCCGTATGAGCGACCATCCAGGGACCCCTCGATTCCGCTTATCTATAAACTGATGTTGTGCCGGAGGGGGGGGCTTTGCTTTGAGCGGTGTCTTTCTGGGCGAGAAGACGGTTTTCGGGAGGCGGACGGCGCGGTGTTCGGGCGTTCGAATTGTTTTTTGGGGGGCGGAGGGCGGGCGGCTGCGGGCGCATCTGCGATGGGGTGCACATACCCAACTGGATTTGCGTCCCAATGGGAGGTTTTCTGGAGGGGCAGGCTCCGTCCTGCCCGGTTTCTGGCAGGATCGC
>DAIMDW010000069.1:0-7989 GCA_036725605.1 bacterium | reverse complement strand
ACCGCCCGCGCTGGCCGCAGAAGCGCAACCTGGAAAGGATCGACCGCGTGATCCTGCACCAGAGCCTCGGCCACTCGGATCCGTCCGGCAACCGAGACGTCTTCGGAATCAACAACTACCACATCACCCCCGGCAACCACATTTCGGCCGGCGGCTGCCCGCACATCTGCTATCACCATGCTTTGGACGACGACGGCTCGATCTACCTCTGCAACGAACTGACCGACGTGGTCTGGCACTGCAAAGGGCAGAATGCTCGCTCCATCGGCATCATGCTGGTCGGTGATTTCGCGGGGTCTGGGCACGAGGGCGGCGAACCTACAGCGGCGCAGGAGCAGGCGTTTTTCGCACTTGCCGAGCATTTGATGACGATGCTTAACCTCTCGCAGACCGCATTTTGGGGTCATGCCGCTTTCGGTAAGGCCGCATGCCCTGGCTACACAGCCTCTAGCTGGATCAAAAAGTTGCGCGACTAGGCCCGTCGACCAAAATACAATCAGCAGCAGTTGGATTTCGCTTTTGTCTGAATCACCGATCTGGTAGGCTGCGTTCTTGGACAAAAACGAAAGGAAAACAAAGCTGTGCCGCTCGATGATCTTGATCTCGAACCACTGCCGCCGGAGTTGAAAGCGGATACGCCGCTTGATTCCCAGGTCATGTCAAATGCCTTTCAAGAATTTATTTTTCAGAAGTCGAGAGGCAGTCGAAATGTCCGGCGTGACGCCCTGCATGAAGCTGGTCATTGTATTGGAGCATGGCGTTGTGGGTTCCAAGTCGAGCGCATAGACATCCGGCGTTCCTCAACTGGAGAGAACGGACAATCGGCTTGTGTGGCATCTTTCAGCGTGATGGCAAAACGTTTCGGTACTGCCTACCCGAAAACCCATTTCGAACTGGCTGTCGTTAGTGTTTCCGGCATCGTCGCCGAGCGCCTGGTTTTTCAGGACGACATCGACATCTTCAACGAATTCCGTTGGGCGAACGACATTCGGGAAGCGAAATTCCACCTTGAAAATTCAAAGAAATTCTCAAACAAAAAAGAAGCTGAGTTCCCTCTAGTCCTAAAAGAGGCTGAAGGCATTTTGCGCGAGAACTGGGCAAGCGTTGAAAGGTTGGCGATGGGTTCGATGAAAGGTCGACGAGTACTGAGCAACAAGACTATTATCAAATTGATTGAAGGCAAGGATGAGATATTAATTTCAAAGTGAGTTTATGCAACGAATAAAGGAAGCAACCGATGCTGTTTGATGAAATCCTAACCAAGTATAGAAAAATCGCCTTCTCCGAGCGGGACAAGGGCGCTCGCTTTGAACGTCTGATGCGCCTCTACCTGATGACGGACAAGCTATATGCCAATTATTTCACCAACGTCTGGCTCTGGAGCGATTTTCCATTTCGAAAGGATTTCGGCGGCAAAGATACCGGCATCGACATGGTGGCCAAGGATAAGGTTGGTGACTACACCGCCATCCAGTGCAAATGCTATGCGGAAGACGCCACCATTGATAAAGCCGCTGTTGACAGCTTCCTGGCAACTTCTGGAAAAAGTTTTCGGGATGAAAGCCTGAAAAGCGTCCGCTTTGCTCACCGGCTGTGGATTTCCACGACCAATAACTGGAACAAAGAAGCCGAAAATACGATTCGCAATCAGCATCCCCCGGTATTCAGAATCAGCTTGACCGATTTAAGGCAAGCGCCCGTTAAGTGGGAAAAGCTGGAAGAAGGGCTTTCAGGCAAGCAGTCCCTGCTCCCGAAAAAAGTTCTCAGGGATCATCAGAAAACCGCACTTGAAAATGCTCACGAGCATTTCAAAGCCGAAAACCGTGGCAAGATGATAATGGCCTGCGGGACCGGCAAAACCTTCACTGCCCTCAAAATTGCCGAGCATGAAACCAAAGGCAAAGGCACTATTCTGTTTTTGGTCCCGTCCATCTCCCTACTTGGGCAGACATTACGCGAGTGGAGCGCAGAGGCCGATGATCCTTTAAACGCCATCTGTATCTGTTCCGATACCGGCGTGAGTCAGAAAAAGACAAGGAATGAAGATTTCGGTGGATTCACCATCGAAGACATTGCTCTTCCCGCCTCCACCGATGTGAAATCCATCGTCAGTCAGTTTGAAAACATCGAAAACACATCCAAGAAGGGCATGACGGTCTTCTTTTCAACCTACCACTCCATCGACGTCGTCGCAAAAGCTCAGAAAGCCCTAAATAAATCAAAAAAAACGCGCTGCATCTTTGATCTGGTGATCTGCGACGAAGCGCACCGCACAACCGGTGTTACCCTCGCGGGCGAGGACGAGTCCCATTTCGTAAAGGTCCATGACGATGACGTGATTCAGGCCAAAAAGCGTATCTATATGACCGCCACGCCAAAGCTTTACAGCGACGATAGTAAAAGCAAGGCAAAAGAAGCCGATGCCGTTCTCTGCTCTATGGACGACCCGGCAATGTTCGGTGAAGAGTTTTACCGCATCGGATTTGGTGAGTCGGTCGAAAGAGACCTGCTTTCGGATTACAAAGTGCTGGTTCTTACCCTACGTGACGACCAGATACCAGCATCGCTTCAAAAAGCAATCGCCAAAGGAAGCACGGAAATTAATACCGACGACGCATCAAAGCTCATCGGGTGTATCAATGCCCTTTCAAAGCGGATGCTGCTTGATGCCGATTTGCTTAAAACGACTGATCCGGAGCCGATGCGGCGCGCCGTGGCTTTTTGCCAGAGCATCAAGATTTCAAAGCAGATTACGACCATCTTTAACACCTACAAAGACGCGTATTACGAGAGCCTTGCCCCGGAAGATCGAAAGACAGTGGTCAACATAGACGCCTCCCATGTGGACGGCACTATGCCCAGTTCGATAAGGGATCAGAAGTTGGAATGGCTCAAATCTTCCCCGCCCTCTGGTAATGAATGTCGCATCCTCAACAACGTGCGGTGTCTCTCTGAAGGTGTGGACGTTCCATCGCTGGATGCGGTGTTATTCCTATCTGCGCGGAATTCCCAGGTAGATGTCGTCCAGTCTGTCGGTCGCGTCATGCGCCGTGCCCCAAACAAGAAATACGGTTACATCATCATCCCCGTGGTCGTTCCGTCGAATATCACGCCGGAAGAAGCCCTGAGTGACAACAAACGATTCGCCGTTGTCTGGACCGTTTTGAACGCGCTCCGGGCACATGACGACCGCTTTAACGCCACCGTCAATAAAATTGAACTGAATAAGCGCAAGCCAGATCAAATTCTTGTCGGCGGAATCCCTGACCCGACAAAAAAGTCAGGAGACGACGCCACAGCCCCTGGGGACGGGACAAAGTTCGATAAAAAAATTTCCGAGCAACTTGCCTTGCAATTCGGTGAACTTCAGTCCGTCATTTATGCCCGTATGGTTCAAAAGGTCGGCAGCAAAAGATATTGGGAACAATGGGCAAAGGACGTTGCCCTCATTGCGGAAAACAACATTTCCAGAATCAACAACCTGATCAAAAAGAAAGGTCCGCACAAGGAGGCTTTCGAAGAATTTCTCGGAGGACTTCGCAAAAATATTAATCCATCCATCGAGCAGCAAGACGCGGTGGAGATGCTTTCACAACACATCATTACCAAGCCGGTTTTCGAGGCCCTATTCGAGAATTATTCTTTTGCCAAGAGTAATGCTGTTTCGGTCTCAATGCAGCGAATGCTCGACCTGCTGGAAGAACAGTCCATGGAAAAGGACATGGAAACTCTGGACCGCTTCTACAAGTCCGTTCGACAGAGAGCGGAAGGCATCGATAACGCCGAGGGCAGACAGCGAATCATCATTGAGCTTTATGACAAGTTTTTCAAAACAGCTTTCCCATTGACCGTTGAGAAGCTTGGTATAGTCTATACGCCGGTCGAAGTTGTAGATTTCATCATCCACTCAGTTTCGGATGTACTGAAAGCGGAATTCGGACGCTCTTTGTCGGATGAAAACGTACACATTCTTGATCCGTTTACCGGAACAGGAACCTTTATCACCCGTTTGCTTCAATCGGGCCTGATAACCCAAAAGGCTCTCAAACGAAAATATGAGAAAGAACTCCACGCAAATGAAATCGTACTTCTCGCTTATTACATCGCGTCCATTAACATCGAGAACGTCTACCACGACCTTATTTCAAATGGGAATAAATACCAGCCCTTTGAAGGTATCTGCCTAACCGACACCTTCCAGCTTGGAGAATACAAAGACAACGGTCACCTATTTTCAAAGATGTTCCCACAGAATTCTGACCGAGTAATTGCGCAGAAAAAAGCTCCTATCAGGGTGATAGTCAGTAATCCACCCTATTCAGTTGGGCAGAAAGAGGCTAATGATAATGCTCAGAATCTTAAGTACGAGAAATTAGACCGTAGAATCGCTGAAACATATGCGAAGGAGTCAACGGCTACGCTTCAAAATTCACTTTACGATTCTTATATTAAATCGTTTCGATGGGCCTCGGATAGACTTGATTCCGATCACGGTGGAATAATTGCATTTGTCTCAAACGGGTCGTGGTTAGACGGCAATGCAACAGATGGGTTTCGTAAAAGCCTAGAACGAGAATTCACTTCTATCTATGTATTCAACTTGCGCGGGAACTGCCGTACTCAGGGCGATCTGCGCCGTCGAGAAGCCGGAAACATTTTTGGACTGGGAAGTCGCACACCCATCAGCATCACCCTTCTGGTGAGAAATCCTGCATCTAAGGGGAAAAATGCCAACATCCGATATAGAGATATTGGTGATTACTTAAACCGTGAAGAAAAGCTGAAAATTATTTGTGAATTTGGAACGATATTAAACTCTGATCTTGCCTTAAAGAAAATCAAGCCCAATAAGCATGGCGACTGGATTAATATTCGTGATGAAGCCTTTGGCACATTTATCCCTTTAGGAGATAAAAAGAAGAAGAAATCGAAAACGGTTTTTGAACCTTACTATTCCTGTGGTGTAAAAACAAATCGCGATAGCTGGTGCTACAATTTTTCCAAGTCTGTGGTTGATGAAAACATTAGACAATCGGTTGATTTTTATAACAATCAAGTCAAAAAATATATCGAAGCGAGAAACAAGAAAAAATCGTTAAAAGTGCTTGATTTCGTTGATCGAGACCCAAAAAAATTTAGTTGGGATCGTGCACAACGCAATGATGCTGAAAAGGGGAAGACATATAGCTTTTCAACAAGTGCAAATAGGCCAGGAATATATCGACCATTTGTCAAGCAATGGATGTATTTTCATCGCGATTTTAATAATTGCGTTTATCAGCAACCGAAACTCTTTCCTACAAAAAAGCAGGACAATATAGTTATTTGCGTATCTGGTGTAGGCGTTACGAAGGCGTTTTCAACCATTATAACTGATACGCTGCCGGACCTTGAGTTGATCGGCAAGAGTCAGTGCTTTCCTCTATATTATTACGAAGAAGCTGAAAAAGAACAAGCTTCCCTCTTCGACAAGTCTATTAGCCAATATAATCGTCGTGATGGAGTTACGGATTTCATTCACAAGCAAGCTCGAATAATCTATGGACCGAAGGTGACTAAAGAGGACATCTTCTACTATGTTTACGGGCTGCTTCACAGCCCGGAATACCGCACCCGTTATTCAGCTGACCTGAAGAAGATGCTCCCTCGAATCCCACTTGTCGACGAGCCAAAGATGTTCTGGGCTTTCAGCAAGGCAGGACGGGAACTGGCAGAATGGCACCTAAACTATGAGACCGTCGATCCATTCCCGGCCACGGTGAAGAAAAGCTCCGACAATTTCATTGTGAATAAAATTCGCTTCGCTAAGAAGGGTAAGAAGGTCGATAAGTCCACAATCATCTATAACTCCTCAATAACCGTTTCCGAAATTCCCATGGAAGCCCACGAATACGTTGTCAACGGTAAATCCGCCATCGAGTGGATCATGGAGCGATACGCCGTCACGACCCACAAAGCCAGCGGCATAACCAACGATCCAAACGACTGGGCAAAAGAACACAAACAACCCCGGTATATCCTGGATCTGCTGCTTCGGGTCATCCGGGTCAGTGTGGAGACTGTTAAAATTGTGGAGCAACTTCCTTCGTTGCCAGATTTTTCATAGCAAGGAGCAGCTTTTACGATGGACGAGATCACTGCTTTGTATCGAATCAAATTAGAGGAAGGTGAATTTGACGAACTGTGTCCATGTGATGCAGCGAGCGTGTCTGTAAAAGAAAAAAGGATTGAGGAATGGGTTGCTCTGAAACCGGATTTGCTATTTTCAGAACCAGGTGCTGTGATGATCCTGGCGCAGGAACTGTCTGGCGAGCCGCAAGCGGACTTGCTGGCCGTTGATAGCCAAGGGACTTTGATCATCATCGAGATCAAGAGACACTGGAGCGATCGTAGCACCGTAGGACAACTACTGGATTACGCGGCCCATCTGTCCGAATGGGACTACGATGCGTTTAACCAGCGCTGGAAAAAATACTCCGGGAAGGACGATGGAGACCTTCTTCAGGAGTTTAAAAGCTTTGTCGAAAATCCTGCGTTTGAAAAAGACGACTTTCTCAAAGCTCGTCGGTTCTACATTCTGGCGTCCGAGGCCGACGAATCAGTGACAAGAATCATCTCATGGCTTCGGGATCAGTATAAGCTTCCCATCGACTTCGTTCCCTTTGGTCTTTTTCGATCCGGGGAAGACGTTTTTCTCAAAATGCAAAAGATTACCGTAGAGCCAATTGAGTCGTATGGAACCTGGTCGGGGGACTGGTTCTTTAACACGGACGAGACCCACGATAAAGGCGCCTGGAAGCGAATGCTCGAAAAATCGGTAATCTATGCGTTTGGTTACGGCGATGCAAAAACCAAGCACAAAATGGACTTGCCGGGTAAAGGGGACCGGGTCTTCGCATACCTAAACGGCGTTGGGATCATCGCCGTGGGCACCGTCGAAGAGGAAGAATCAATCAAAGCGAGCGATGAATCCGAAAAGGCTGGGAATGACGAATACCATCGAAGGGTCAATTGGTCCTTCGTTGTCAAGCCAGAGCATGCAGTCACAGCACAAGAGTCCTCGCAATGGGGTTACAATCTCCCAGTCCGCTGTACCATCGGAAAAATGTGGAATGGGAAGGTCGCCGAGATTATTTCTAAGGAGCTACAAAAACGGGCAAGTCAATGAAAGCTGATCAAAGTTTTCTTTCCAGAGCCCAAGGCTGTTTGCTCGGCCAACTCGCAGGCGATGCTCTGGGCGGTCTCGTGGAGTTCCAGACACCGTCAGACATAAGAAAAGAATACCCAGACGGCGTCCGGAAACTTGCCGACGGCGGAACCTGGAACACTATTGCCGGACAACCGACGGATGATTCCGAGATGGCTTTGATGCTGGCCCGGATGCTCGTGGAGTTGGGAAGATACGATCCTGCGGAGGCAAGAAAAGTCTACGTCTTCTGGTTGGACTCGAAGCCATTCGATTGCGGGATGACAACCTCTTCCGGTCTCCGTGGTCAGCCCAATCACGACAGCCAAGCCAACGGCGCATTAATGCGGGTCAGCCCTCTGGGCATCTTCGGGGCACACTACGAGTTAAATCAAGTGGCCAAGTGGGCGCGCCAGGATGCTGCGCTTACCCATCCCCATCCGGTTTGCCAACAGGTGAACGCGCTATTCACTATGGCCATCGCCCACACCATTTTAACTGAGTGTGGTCCCAAGAAACTCTATGAAGAGATTAAATCCTGGGCCGAACAGATGGATGTGGAAAAAAGCCTACTCGACGTTGAGACAGGGACCGCGGTTAGGGGAGCAAACACGGAAAGGCCTGTCGCCGAGGTTCCCGAGTCGGCCCCGGAAGCGCTACCCATGGACATCGACCATCTTCGGTTGACCGCGCAGCCCTATCGTCGCTTCGCAACGCTCGTGAATTACACGACGGAACCGCACTTGGTCCCTATTCCTCAATTGGCCTACCTCGTCGAACGGATCGTTGAGATCGAAGGCCCG
>DAIMDW010000068.1:0-8306 GCA_036725605.1 bacterium | reverse complement strand
CGAGGACAAGTGGAACAGCTTCTCGACCGGTGGTGGCATCACCCTCGGCACCCTGTTCGATATGGCTAAAAAGGCCGGATGGGAACCGCCGAGTCATGATCACCGGCCGCTGCCCTCGGACGAGGAAATCGCCGAGTTCATGGACATCGATCCGGCGGAATTGATCGAGCGGGTCAAATCAGAAAAGCAACGTGAAATCCTCACTTGTTTACTCGAAGCGGATCGTCCGCTTTCGCCCAAGGAGGTCGCGGACGCGCTCAACAGAGATCACAACGCGACCAAAGTGCTTCTACATCGCATGGCGAAGGATGGAAAAGTCCAGAGCGACGATGTGGGCGGTTACATTTTAGGGGCAAATGTAACCCATGCCATAGGCAGCCCGGTTACATCGCCGGTTACATCCGTGAAAAATGTAACCCGAAAGACGCCCGAAGCGGTTACATCTGATGAAAATGTAACTCCAAATGTAACCCACTCGGTTACATCCGAGCAAAATGTAACTGCGAATGTAACCCGCC
Organism: bacterium; assembly: GCA_036725605.1. Taxonomy (GTDB): domain Bacteria; phylum Lernaellota; class Lernaellaia; order Lernaellales; family Lernaellaceae; genus CALBTQ01. Next base: position 7,788 of record DAIMDW010000068.1, on the reverse strand, counting down.
CAATCGCAAAAAATGTAACCGGCGATCACCCCCGCCTTCCCACCATCATCGTCAAAAACCGGCAGTTGCGACATGAAAAGGGCGAAGCCTGGGACGCCGTACACGCATCGAATTATCCGCCCCGGTTGTTCCAGCGTTCCGGGGGGCTCGTGCGTCTGGTTGAAACCGATGATGCCCCCGTAATCATCCCGGTCAACGAGACCGCGCTCATGGATCACCTGTCCCAGGTTGCAAATTGGATTCAGCGCGGGTCCGACACGGACATTCCCGTTCATCCCCCCAAAGACGTTGTTGCCGTCATGGTCGAGTCGCCCGATAAAAGGCTGCCCCACCTGGAAAATGTCGTCACCACGCCGGTATTCGGTCCCGATGGTTCTTTGATTGCCGCCCCCGGATATCACGCCGAATCTCGGCTCTGGATGCACCGGCCCCTTGGATTCGATATGGACGGCATCTCCGAGGCTCCGTCTTCGCAAGAAGTAGAAAACGCGCTGAACCTCCTGTTCAACGACCTTTTTGTCGATTTTCCATTCACTTCGGAATCCGACCGATGCCATGCGCTGGCGGCGCTATTGCTGCCCTTTGTTCGACGAATGGTTCACGGCCCCACGCCCATCCATCTCGTCGAGGCGCCGACGCCAGGCACCGGCAAATCCCTGTTGGCCGAAATGATCGCGCTGGTCTGTACCGGTCACAGCGCCGACGTCACCACCCTCGATAAGCAAGAAAGCGAAACGCGCAAGAAAATCACCGCTATTCTTGCCACCGCGCCGCTAATCGTGCATGTGGACAACCTGCGCAAGGGGCTCCTTTCCTCACAGATTGCGGCGGCGATCACTGCGGAAATCTGGTGGGACCGGATTCTCCAGGTATCGAAAATGATCCGGTTGCCCAATCGCGCCATGTGGATCGCCACGGCCAATAACCCCGCGCTTTCCCTGGAAAATGCCCGTCGCAGCATTCGCATTCGCGTGGACGCCAAAGTGGATCGTCCGGGCAGGCGCAGCGGTTTCAAGCATGTTCCGCTTCGCAAGTGGGTTCTGGAAAATCGCCGCGATCTCGTGCGCGCCATTCTGACCATCGTGCGCGGCTGGGTCGCTGCCAGTATGCCCGCCACGGATCAAGTGCTCGGCTCCTTTGAGTCGTGGTCGCGGGTTGTGGGAGGCATTCTCCAGTGGAGCGGCGTGCCGGGCTTCCTGGAAAACGCCGAGGAACTGATGGAGGTCGCCGACGCCGAGGGCAACGAATGGCGGGAGTTTGTCACGGCTTGGTGGGAAAAATACGGCGATCGCTGGGTGATCGTTTCGGAGCTATTCGAATTGGCTCTCAACGACGATTACCTTCCGCACACACTGGGCGACAAATCGCCCCGCTCTCAAAAAACCCGGCTCGGCCTCGCGCTCAGGTCCATGCGTGATCGACAGTTCGGACACTGGCGAATCATCGTGCGCCGCGCCACCCGTGGGAGCAGATCGGAATACCGGCTCGCCCAGGTTGACGGTCCCGAATCCGATGGAAATTCCGGCCCCGAAGTCCTTCCGCTTTTTGGTAGACGTTTGGCAACGTCTACCAAACGTCTACCGCAACGTCTACCAAATATTTCCGAACAAAATCATGGGGATACAGACCTGGTAGACGTTGGTAGACCTTTAGGGGGGTATAACGCGTATGCGCGAGAAAAAAATACCCACGCGTATAGGGGACCCCGGGAAAACGTCTACCAACGTCTAAACGTCTACCAAGACCATGAAAACAAAGAGGAAAATCACGGTAGACCTTTGGTAGACGTGGATTCAACGTCTACCGGGTCCGCTACAACCCCCGCCACAGCGCCAATCGCCGACCTTGCCCACTTTGATCCCGAAGAGGAGGAATAACCATGAGATCACTGTCCATTGCAGAACCGCCGGAACCGCCCCGCACCCGGGAAGAACTCAACGAGCGACTGTTGGCCTTTCTCGATTCATGGTGGAGCGGCTCGTCCTTCGGCTCCGAACGACAGACCCCCTGGACCCTGGCTCAGCCGCTTATCTACACCAGCTACTGCGCGGGGCTCTGGGGCGACATCGCCGACGCCGACGAATGGAACGCGACCGAAGGGCGAATCGAAAAGCTGCTCCTGGAGAACATGGATCGGCAGATCGGTCCCTATCGAATCATCCAGAAACGGGATCGCCGACGGAAATCAAAGTGGCACTGGGCCGTGCGCAAGATCGATGAGTCGCAGGGGTCGGGAGAAAAACCATGACCGCATCGATCACGACCACAGCCGCCGCCCTGCGCGTTGCTACGGATCTTCGACATGTTCGGGTCAATGATTCAAACGATCATCCCCAGGACGTGATTCACGAAGGCACCGTCTATCGCCGTCTCGACGCCCCATACTACGCCTGGCTTCGTCGCCGGATGGAGCGCGCCAAAAAAGCGCACGAGGTCGGGAAGCTGGCAGCCCATACCTGGAAAACCCTGCGCCAACGGTTCAATGCGATAAACACCTGGGCGCTGCAGCACATCGGCGAAAAGAATCTGCTCGCCGCCATCGAATCCCTCGACGAGAAATCGTACGTCGCCCCCACCAATAACCACGCCATCGGTATCGTCGAATCCTGGGATGAACGCGCCGCCATCATGGAACACGATGGTGGGCTGGATACATCCGCCGCCGAAATTTCCGCCGCCCATCTCATCTCCCGCGAACTCACGCCCGAGGATGTCGAGTCGTTCAAAGCCCTGGGCGTCGAGGTCCACGTCAAATCCAAGCCCGGCGAATTCACGCTCGTGCCGGATTACACGTCAAAGGATCGCCCGGAAATATCCGCCGAGGACCTGCGCAAGCTCTCGATGGTGATGCACGCGTTTCCCGGGAGCGAAATCACATACGTGGGGCCGCCGCAGGGTGATGTCCGTGAGTCTTACACCCCGGCTCCGCAACCGGACCCGGCTCCCGCGCCAGCGCCCAAACCAGAAACCCCGAAATACAAACCCCAGCAGCCGCCGCAGCAGGCCCGGCTGTTTTGATGGAGGAGAAAATGGAAAACCAAATGAAAGTGGCGTATGTCGCTGGCCCCTATCGCGGGCAGTCCCACAACGACGTCGCTCAAAACATCGCCGCAGCCCGCGCCGTGGCCACGCAACTCTGGTCGCTCGGCTATGCGGTTGTCTGTCCGCACCTCAATTCCGCATTCATGAGCGGCGTTGCGCCCGAAGAAGTTTTCCTCAACGGCGGTCTCGAAATGGTGCGCCGGTCCGACCTGGTCGTGCTTACGCCAGACTGGGCGGCGTCCCAGGGAACCGCCGCCGAGATCGAAGAGGCCCGCACCCTTGGCATTCCCGTTTTCAGCGACATCGAATTCGTGCCGCCCGCCGATGCTCACCCGGAGGCCTGCGCCAATGGGTAAATGCAAGGCCAAGACCGAAGTCTATTCACGGGTCTGTGGATTCTATCGACCCGTTCAATCCTGGAACCCCGGCAAGCGCGCGGAATTTCATGACCGCGTGCCCTACGCCATCAACAAGAAAACTCTGGGTGCGCTGTTGCCGCCCAAACCCAAACCCAAGGAAAAATCATGAGCAATTCCAAATCCACCGATCTCTATTGCGCCAATTGTCTCCACTGCAAGGAGTTCACCTACACGTCGAGCCTCACCGGAGCGCGCGAACGTCGCGTCCGCTGCGCCGCCGGAAAATGGGCGACCGCTGCGGGCAAGGAAAAATCGTACTCGCTGCACACTGTGCTGGCTCGTCGCAAACCCCACTGCGATCGCTATGAGTCCATGGGCGAGTCCGACCTCGGCGACTACATCGCCACGTTGCGCGAAACGCTGCCGGCCGAACGCATCGTCGAGCATCCGCCCGCGACCAACCGGATGAGCGCCTGATGAGCACGCACCGACGGGCAAAAGCGGAAGACCTGCTGCCCCCGGAGTTGGTTGAACAAATCCAGGAGCATTTCGCGGGTGGCTTTCTTTACGTCCGATCGCGGGGCAAGGCCAGGCGGGCGATGCGCAACCTGGAGATCATTCGAATGTTCAACGAGGGCAAAACGATCACCGAAATTGCCGAGACCTTCCTGCTGTCCCGCACAGGCATTCGGTACATCCTCAAAAACGCGGGGCGGAAGTAATGGGCGGCAAAAACCTCCACCACCTGAACTTGGTGGTGCGGATGCGGTGCAGTTTACTGGTGGGCAAAGCGCCTGGCGCGAGGTCTGCCGAAAGCGAGGATCAAACCTGATATGTGGAGTCGAAAATCATGACGGATAAGAGAAATTTACCCGACGACCAAGACTGGGTGGAGAGCTTTGGCAACCGCGTGCAGCGCTGCACGGCAAAAACGAAAAGCACGGGGCGGCGTTGTCCCAACCCGGCGGTCAGCGGATACAAAGTGTGCCGCCTCCACGGCGCGAATCACAAAAACCACCCCGGCGCTCCCAAAGGAAACTCCAATGCTCTGAAGCACGGCGCTTACGTGAAAAAGATGCTGACCGACGAGGAGAAGATCATTTTCGAAGAACTGCTGGCATCGATTCACCGGGACTTTGAACTCAACGAATCAACCGATCTGGCACAGGCGTCGATGGCGGCTTTTTACTACGCCAAGTGGCACTGCGCGGTTCTCGGCAATGCTGATGCCGCTGTCGGCAATTACGACGTGCTATTTCGCAAGCAACTGGAGTGCCTGAAAACCACCCGCGTCCAGCGCGACACCAACACCGGGCCGTCCACAACGCCCGCCGAATGGGCGGTGGCATTGCTGGCCCGCGTGAAGGAAGCCAAGGAAAAAGAGGATGCGAAGTGATATCAGAGCAGGTCGATAAACTCATCCACGGAAAGCCCCGCGTCTTTGAGTATATGACTCAGAGTAGATCGCTTGATCGGTTTGTGGGCGGGGATCGTGACCTTGATGGTTCCTTCCGGCGTCATTTTTTCGATCCGGATGTGGCTTCCCTTTTGACGGACTTCTTCAAATCCCGCTCGCCGGAGGGCAGCCAAAACTTTCTTATAGTCAACGGACGGAACCTTGGTCACAGAGCGATCTCGCGGATAATGACGGGCTTTTCTGATTTCATGCGTGCGGATTCGGTGTCTTCCAAATACAGTTCGATGGCTTCGCGAATGTTAGCGAGCGCCTCTTCTTCTGTATCGCCTTCGCTAATGCATCCCGGCAATGCCGGAGAATACACGGTGAAGCCGCCCTCGTCCGACGCTTCAAGTACGACGTTCAATTTCATGGCGTCTCCTTTCGACGTTAATTATCCGAGCAAACCACCGCACAGTCAACGAGATTCGCAAAAACGCGAAAACAACCTCACAGAAGTCGTCAGCGCACCGGTTGCTGGCTGTCGAAGTTCCGCGACGTTGCGCGCCTCGATATTTTTTCAAACGTCGCATAGGACGTGTTCTGTGAGGCGCAAGCCGGGCGGCTCAGATGCTTTCGAGTGCGTCCTCGAGGTCATCGTCGGTGATGTGGGCATAGACCTGGGTGGTGGTGACGCGGGAGTGGCCGAGGGCCTTGGCGACCAGCAGCAGGTTTTTCGTGCGGCCGTAAAGCAGCGTGGCGAAGGTGTGGCGCAGTCCGTGGACGGTGATCTTGCCGTCGAGCCCGGCCCACGCGAGCCAGAGCCCCATTCGCTCCTGGACCTGGCGGTTGCTGATACGGCGGTTGCGGTTCGAGAGGAAGAGCGCGTCGGTCTCGGTCACCACCTTGCGACGGCGCTGGATGTACTTGCGCAGGACACCGCGAAGCTCGGTGTTCAGGAATCGCACCTGGGGTTTGCCGCCCTTGGCGCGCCTGATGCGCAGCTGCTTCTGGTCGAGATGGATATCGGCGATGTCGAGGCCGACCAGTTCGGCCAGGCGGATGCCAGTGCCGAGCAGGACGCGCAGCATGACCAGGTCGCGGTCGGTGGTCTCGCCCTTGCGCGCAGCGACCGCCTTGACCAGAGCCTTGACCTCCTGGGGCGTCAGAAAACTGGGTGCTTCCCGGTCGTGGCGCTTGATCTTGATCCATGCTGCGGGATCGCGCCCCGTTGCGCCCACGTTGGCCACGTAGCGCCCGAAGCTGCGCAGGCAGGCCTTTATGCGTCCCAGGCTCGCTTCGCCACGGGGCGCGCCCGTGTGCGTCGTGGTCACCGGCGTGGACAAAAGGAACCGCGCCAGCAGATCGGCGTTCAAGGCCGACGCCTCGATGTCGCCAGCGAAAGCGAGCAGCAGGCCGAGGTCGCGGCCATAGCAGCTGAGGGTATGTGGGCTTTTGCCCTCGGCCTCCAGCTGTGTGAGAAACTGGTCGATGGCGGTGGAAAGGTTCACGGGCTACTCCTTCCCGGCCAGACCGAGCCGCCGGATGATTTCGGCCTTGTCCTCGGCGGGGAAGTCGATCCGGTCCTTGAGGTAGCTCCAGGCGCTCTCGTGGAGATTGCCGTCGGAGTCGAAGATTGCCTCGTGGATAAGCTCGACCGCCTTTGCGATCTCGGCTTCCCGGTTACGGTCGGCCCGTTCCAATTGCTCGATGGCGATGGTCAGCGCCTCGGCCTCTTCCTGTGCAAAGACGGTCTCGGCCGCCCGTTTCTGCTTCGCCTGCAGCACCTTGATGGCTTGCTTGAAGTTCATGGTCACCTCCTACCTGATTCCCAGGCGGCTTTCGATATCCAGTTTTTCATCTTCGGCGAACCGCATCTTGTCGCGCAGGAACATCCAGACGTCCCGAATGTCCCGATCCGGCCATCCGCCGATCTCGCGGATCATGTGGACGGCCCGGTTGATTTCAGCCTCGCGCTTGATGACGGCGGTGGTCAGGCAGTCGATGGCGCGTTGAAGCGCTTCGACCTCCTCGTCCTCGGGGATGGCGATCAGGTTGCCTTGGGCGCGCTCGATCATGGCCTGCAAGGTGTCGATAGCGATTTCCAGTTTCATGGCTCAGTCCTCCTTGAGCGCGAACCGTGGTTTCCCGCGCCCATCGTTCGGTATCTCGATGTGGACGATCCCGGCGCTCATGGCTCGCTTGAGGTTGGGTCCGGCGAACCCCGCCAGTTTGGTCCAGCGGTCGTTGGGCGTCGGCGGTTGGTCGACAGACCGTTCCCACTGACGAAGGCTGCGGTGGGCTGCGGCGATCTCCTGTCGGACGGCGCTCATGTCGATGGCGGTCGCTTTTCCGTTCGGCGTCTGATTCATGATTTCTCATCCTCCAGCGGGACCAGATCCTCGCGGCGGGCGTCGCTGGTCACCCAGGAAAACCGTTGGTCTTGCTCGATCCAGGGCGCGACGTCCCACAGCCCCGTGGGGCGCTCGTTGTCGTCCAAGATTGGGGCGATCAGCTTCACTTTGAGTCCGGTCATAAAAGAGTGGTCCGTGCCCGTGTACCGGGCGACCATGCCGCGTCTAAGCCTGGGTTTGGTCATCGTTGGTCTCCGTGGTTTGTGTGTTTTGGTTTTCGAGAGCCGCCGCAATTCGCTCCAGCGCGGCGTTGAGCCGGGCCAGTTCGCGGGCGATGGTCGGCATGGTGTGGTCGTAAAAGGTGCGGCCCATAGCCGTCTGAAAAAATTCGGGCATCGTCGCCTCCTAGTTCAGGCTCGCGGTGATCTCGTAGAGATTCCCGCTGGCCAGCAGCTTGTCGATGAACTTGGTCCGGGCTTCCGCGCTCTTGAATTCCCGCTCTTTGTTGACCAGTTCGAATCGTTTGTTGATCTCGATCCAGCGCAGCCCGTAAGTGGTGCCTTCGCTGTTTTCCGTCTTGCCCATCGTGGTCTCCTTTCGGTTTTGGTTTCTCGTGCTCACGCGACGTACAGGGGCT
>DAIMDW010000067.1:0-8393 GCA_036725605.1 bacterium | reverse complement strand
AACGGAGAGAACGATGCAAAAGCGCATGGGCGCCAAAGCCTGCAGACAATACATCCTGGATCATTTCCAGGCGCATGCGATCAAGGGAACGATCAATCCCAACCGGACCTACGAAGTCGTTGAGCAGTCCTCGACCAAACTGAAGATTCGTTCACGCGACAAGAGCGGCCGATCCGTTCAGACGCTCTTCGCTGATCTCATGACCTGCAAGAGCCTCCAGTACGGGGAATTCCGGCGCGTCGATCTGTTCTGGGGTATGTCGCGCAAACCGGAGAACGCCACAGCAGCGCCTTCTCGTTCCCGGGGCGTTATCACGGACGAAGGACACCACAGCGCATCCATCCCCGGTCCGACATTTTTATCCAACGGCGAACTGATGCCCGTTGACGCATACATTTCCCGCCATTCCCGCAAGGAGAAAGTATCATGACCAACCCCCGCATGACGTCCACCTATTCGATGTGGAGTCTATTTCGCAACTGCCGTATGGCCTGCAAGTTGCGGTACATCGATTTCCTCGTGTCCCTGGAATCCGATCCGAACCTGCGCTTCGGTTCCGCCATCCACAAGTTCCTCGAATGCTGGCACCGGCACCGCGACCTCGTCCAGGTGCTTGACCTGATCGACCGCTCATATCCCAACCGCGTCGGTGACGACGACCAGCAGCGCGACTGGCACCTGGCGACGGCCATCATGAAGGGTTATGCGACCCGGTATCCGACCGAAGAATTCGAGGTCGTCGAACTGGAAAAAACGTTTGAGGGCGAGGTCGTCAATCCGGCGACCGGCGCAACCTCGCGCAGCTTCACCCTGGCGGGCCGAGTCGACGGGATCGTCCGGATCGGTGATGAGCACTTCCTCCTGGAACACAAGACTGCATCGGTGCTCGACTCCGGTTACATCGAGAAGTTATGGACGGATTTTCAAATCACGCTTTACGTCTGGTACGTCGAGCAGGCGCTGGGCATTCGCATCAGCGGCGTCGTCTACAACATCTTGGTCAAGGCGAAGTTACAGCAATCTCGTGGCGAAACCCAGGTCGAGTATGAAGCGCGCCGCGCGGAACTGATCGCCAAATCCAAAACCGGCAAGTCCTCGGCACAGCGGCGTATGCCGGAATCCGACAACGACTTCCAGGCGCGCCTCGCGGTCAAGTACAGCGAGCCGGGAATGTTCCACCGGGAGATTCTGTACATCTCACGCGACCGCTTCGCCGTGCTCCAGTTCGAACTCTGGGAACTGACCCAGAACTTCCTCGACGCCCGCCGCCGCGACACCTGGTATCAGAACACCTCCCAGTGCTTTCAGTACGGCCGCCCGTGCGCCTACTTCCCACTGTGCCGCAGCGATTTCTCGCCGCTGGTCCGGGATAACCATTACCGCGTTCAACCACCCCACGAGGAACTCAACGAATCGTCAACCAATGACGGGCAGCCCGTCTTCTAAGGCAAGGAGCCAATATGTTGATCGACATCACCATCGAAGGAATCACGCCGCTGTTGCAGCACCGCTTCAATGAGGAAGCGGAGGTCAAGGTATCCAACGGAACGGGATCGAGCATCCCTCGGGCAAAGACGCCACGGGACGAGGCCGAGAAGGTCTGCTACCGGCTTCCGGACGGTCGGCTCTATCAGCCGTCCACGCACGTTCTCCAGTCGTTCCGCACCGCCGGGAAGTTTCACAAGATCGGCCGCAAACAGGCGGATCGTCTTGCGATGGCGGCCTTGGCCATTTTGGAAACCGAACTCGTCCACGACACCACGGAGTTCGAGGTCGATTCCAGGCCCTGCGTCATTCCCGCAACGCGGGGCCGGATCATGAGGCACCGCCCCCGCCTGGACAAGTGGTCGCTCTCGTTCACCGCCGACCTCGACACCGACATTTTCAACGAAGAGTTGGCTTACGCGATTCTCGCGGACGCCGGGAGAAAGGTCGGCATCGGTGATTTCCGTCCCGACAAGGGCGGGCCGTTCGGCCGCTTCAAGATCGTGAAATGGCAGCCGGTCAAAGAGAACGTTTCGCGGGCGGTATAGCTCGCTTGGTTTTTACGGGGCTGGGCAAGGCATGGCTGGGCGGGGTGTGGAAAGGCACGGCTCGGCACGGCAAGGCGAGGCACGGTCGGGCAAGGCAAGGAATGGCACGGTTTGGCTAGGTAGGGCACGGCCCGGCTTGGCGAGGCGAGGCATGGACATCAAACACAAGGAGACATGAAATGACACTGTTACCGACACAGAAATCACAACCGAAGACCAATTTGAGCGACTTCACGGTCTTCATCTACGGGCATCCGAAGATCGGCAAGACCACGTTCGCCGCCGCTTTTCCCGACGCGGTTTTTCTTGCCACGGAAAGCGGGCACAACGCTCTGTCCATCTTCAAAATCGACATCGACACCTGGGATAAATTCTTGGAGGTCTGCCGCGAACTCGCGGAGGGAAAACACGCCTTCAAGACGATCTGCGTGGACACGCTCGACAATTTGTGGTCGCTCTGCCGCAACCACGTCTGCGAAAAAAATAAGATCGCCCACGAAGCCGACTTGCCTTACGGCAAAGGGCATTCGCTGATCCTTTCCGAATTCCAACGCGTGTTGACCAAGCTGTCGATGCTGCCCTACGGCCTGGTGCTGATCTCCCACGCCGCCGTTCAGGAAATCCAGACGCGTACCGGCACGATGCACAAGGTCGTTCCGTCCCTGCCGGACAAGCCGCGAAAATTGGTTCTCGGCATGAGCGATCTGATTCTGTTTTGCGACCAGGAGATCGTTCGCACGGACGACGGCAAACAGGTCATCCATCGCGTCATCCGCACGCAACCGAGTCCGAACTTTGAGGCGGGCGACCGCACCGGTCGTCTGCCCGATGTGATCGATCTCGACTACCGGAAATTCGTGGACGCCTTCGGGCGCCCCGCCGCAACAACCGCCAACCCCAATAAGAAAGCTCAGTAACAGGAGGACAATCCCATGACAAATCAACAGCCCCCCGTCGATTCCGCCGATCTCGCTGTCTACGACGACGACTACGCAGCCGCCGATGTACAGCCCAACCAATTCGACGAAGTGCCTGACGGCAAGTACCAGGTCAAGGTCGAGAAGGTCGAACTCGTCCGCACCCAGAACGGCGCGCCCATGCTCAAATGGCACTTGCGCGTGCTCGGCCCTCAGCAACGCGGCCGCATGATGTTTCGCAACAACGTCATGGCCAGCAGCGAGAACATCAAATTCCTCAAAGCCGATCTTCTCGCCTGCGGTCTGGAACTCGGCAAGCTCTCCGATCTGCCCGGACGGCTCGGCGAACTGCTGGACGTCGCACTCGAAGTCACGAAAAAAACGCGCGGCGAATTCGCCAACGTCTACCTCAACAAGCGCATCGTCCTGGATAACCCCGACGCGGATTATCAAAACGCCGCCAAGGGCGCGCTGTCGGCGTTCTGAGCATGGAAGCGATCTTCATCATCGTCGACACCCGCGAGCAGGTCCCATACGCCTTCGGTTCCCGGCAGGTGGTGCGTCAGGCGCTGCCTGCCGGGGATTACTCGGTTGAAGGATTTGAATCGCTCATTGCCGTCGAGCGCAAGACGCTGGAGGACTTTGTCCATTCGGTGATACGCGACCGCGAGCGATTCAAGAAGGAACTGGCGAAGCTCGCCGATTACCCTCACGCCTGCATCGTGGTCGAGGCGAGTCTGCCCGACGTCCTTTTATCCCGATACCCATCGGGCGCCCATCCCAATTCGGTGTTCGGAGCGACGGTTTCCATCTGCGTGGATCACAGCGTGCCTGTGTTCTTCTGCGGCGACCGCCAAGCGGCGCGACGATTCACCGAGGAGTTTCTGGTGCGCGCAACGATGAAGCTTCAATCGGTGGAAGAGAGCCCATGAAAAAACTCAAGTCCCAACAGGATGCCATGCGGCGAGCCGTCGTAGCCGAGATTGCCGACATCTTGGCCGCTGGCGTCCTGCGGCGACATCTGCGCGATGTGCGCAGCCTGCTGAAAAAGACCGGGAAATCAGAGATAGACCTTGAGGTTTCGTCTGCTAAGAGCCTTCATCGTCTCGAACCTGCTCAGAGAGGAAGGAGACGATGACCGAATCGATAGTAAGACAAATAGCCCGACTTCAGAAGATGCCCATCGAGGCGTTGCGTGAGCGCTGGCGGGACCTGTTCGGCAACGAGCCACCGGCGTATTGCCGCTCATTGCTCGTGCGCCGCTTGGGATACCGACTCCAGGAATTGGCGCACGGCGGCCTCGATCCGCAGGACCGCGAGCTAATTAAAAACGCGGTGGTCGACGGCAAGTTCGCCGAAGCAGCGCCCCTGAAGAAAAACCGACCTCGGCAAAAGGACATGCCTGTGACCGGCACTCGATTGATCCGAGAGTGGAACGGCGGCCGATACGAAGTCACAGTCGTCAATGATGGATTCGAGTTCCAGGGCAAGACCTACCGGTCGCTCACGGCGATTACGAAAGTGATCACCGGAGCGCACTGGAACGGACCGGCATTTTGGGGGCTGCGCCGGAATGGAGATGGCCGCAAATGAGAAATGGAAACAGAAAAAGCGGCAATGGCAACGGTAAAATTCTCAGCGGTGTGACCCCCAAGGTCCGGTGCGCGATCTACACGCGGAAATCGACAGAGGAAGGTCTTGACCAGGAGTTCAATTCGCTCGATGCACAGCGGGAGGCAGCAGAGGCCTTCATAGCCAGCCAGCGTCACGAGGGATGGGAAGCGCTTCCCAACCGATACGACGACGGCGGATATTCCGGCGGCAATATGGATCGCCCGGCGCTTCAACGTCTGTTGGAAGATATCGAGGAGGGGCACGTCGATTCTGTTGTGACCTATAAGGTCGACCGCTTAAGCCGCTCGCTGCTCGACTTCACGAAAATCGTCGAGACCTTCGAGCGCCAGGGAGTGACGTTCGTATCCGTTACACAGGCGTTCAATACGACAACGTCGATGGGTCGCCTGACGCTGAACATCCTTCTTTCATTCGCACAGTTCGAAAGAGAAATCATCGGCGAGCGCATCCGCGACAAGGTCGCCGCCGCCAAGCGCAAGGGCAAGTACATGGGCGGTATGCCGGTGCTGGGTTACGATGTGGACCGCGTTGCCAAGAAGCTGGTTGTCAATACGACCGAGGCGAAACTCGTTCGCCACATCTTTAAACGGTTCATCCAGACGGGATCGGCGACTTTGCTGGCCGACGAACTGAATCGCCAGGGGCATCGAACTAAAGAGTGGGTCACAGCCAAAGGCACAACCCATGTGGGGACAACCTGGAACAAGATGCATCTCTACCGCATGTTCAACAATCGCCTCTACATCGGCGAGATCGTCCACCACGACCAGCATTATCCTGGAGAGCACGAAGCCATCGTGCCGCGCGATCTGTTCGACAAAGTCCAAGCGATCCTGGAAGAGAACTGTCGGGTGCGCGGCAACAAGACCCGCGCCAAGACACCGGCGTTGCTCAAAGGTCTTATCAAATGCGGATGCTGTGGAGGCGCAATGGGGCCGAGCTTCACGAAGAAGGACGGCAAGACCTATCGGTACTACGTGTGCATCCATGCGACGAAGCGCGGTTGGAAAACCTGCTCGGTCAAGAGCGTGGCTGCGGGCGAGATCGAGAGCGTGGTCATGGCGCAGCTGCGCGCCTTATTCCAGACGCCGGAACTGATCGCCGAAACGTGCCGCGTCTCCAGGCAGAAGGAAGCCGACGAGATCGAGCATCTGAAGGCCGAACGTTTCGGACTTGAGGGCGAGCTACCAAAGGTCAGCGATTCTTTGCGCAAGCGTGAGGTCGAAAAACGGATCGCCGAAATTGACGGCATGGTCGCCACACTGGAATCCAACCCACTGTCGGAGCAGCAGGTCGCAGATGCGCTGCGGAATCTCGACCAGGCGTGGGAGGAACTTTTTCCCAGCGAGCAGGCGCGAATTGTCGCACTGCTGATCGAGCGCATCACCGTCGCCAACGAGGGCATCGACGTGCGCTACCGACACGACGGCCTGCACACGCTCGTGGCCGATTTCAGGGATATCGAGGAGGAACCGATTGATGAGCGAGAGCAAGAAGCCGACAATCCGAGTTGACGACGATGGGGTGGTCGTCCACATCCCCATGAAATTCAAGCGGCGCGGTGGACGTAAGGAAATCATCGTGCCGCTGGATTGCGCTTCAACAACCCCGGAAAAATCCCCTGTCCAGCGACCGCTGGTGGTCGCCCTGGCTCGCGCTTTCCGCTGGCAGGAACTTCTGGAAACCGGAAAGGTCGCTTCCATCGCCGCGCTTGCCAAGCGTCTCAAGGTGGACCGCGCCTACGTGAGCCGCATTCTGGGGCTGACTCTGTTGGCCCCCGATATCGTCCGGGCGATCATGGACGGTGACGAGCCGAGCGGATTGTCGCTGGCCCGGCTCACAAAGCCGTTCCCCGTGCTGTGGGAGGACCAGCGACGCATTTTCCGATGAAATGATTATAGCTCGACGTTACTTGAATAATGCCTTCTGGCCGGATTTACCACATTTCAAGCACTTTCCTGTCTTAAATGCTTGATTGGAGCATTTCCCAAGCGTGCTCTGATCGCAACCCACGTTTCCACACGATTTGCATTTGTAAAGAGTCGAGTTGCAATTGTGATTATCACGTTTTCCTGGACAACTGGCCATAGGTCACCTCCTGCTTCAGTTAGAACATTTCGTCCGCTATCCTATTCTCCGATTGAATGCGTTCGATGACTGGATCGGTTAGGTTCAGTCTCGCCGCTAATTCTCGAAGAACAGTGTTTTCCTCAGGTGCGATTTTACCGTCAGCTTTGGCAATCAACCATGCCGACAAATATACAAAGGACTTGGCTTCCTCTGAAAAACAAGAAAAATCCACACTGGAAATCTGGACAGGCGTAGTAAACCATTCTTCGGTGCAAGCACTCAGTTCCGGTGAAAGCTCGTAGGACAAAAGCATCTCCCGAAGAGCGTCCTGTTCCTCCTGTTGTATTACTCGGTCAGCCCATGCCAACGCAAATACGGCTTTAAGAAAATTTTTTAATTCTTCAGGCTTGAACCCTTCCATTTCAGCCTCCTTATTCGGCCATTGCAAGTTCGGTTTCGCTCTTGAAATACTTCATCGATGCAACTTTAAATCCCTTCATCGTAGCCAAATTGAATCCACCTCCAACTATCGCTCCCACGCCAAAGGGAATAAGCCGACCGACAGCAATGCCACCGCGCTTCGTACCGTACTTGGTCAAAATAGTTGTTCCAACACGACGATTTATTTTCTTGAAAACTTCTCCTGGGACTCTTTTAAATTGAGCAATCGCGACCTTTGAAGCAATGCGCACAGTTGCTTCACCGACTGGTAAAAGCACGCCGCACCACATGCCTAATACTTTAATGAATTCATCGTTAAAGTAGCTCCTGATATCCCTTTCGTAGACCATCGCAACACCGCCCACCATCCCGGCCATGCACCGAATCATATAGACCAAGTCTGCGCTGATCGCTCCAGCTTCAACAGCAATTTGAACGCCAGTCCCAAGACCGGGGATAGCTCCAGGTAAAGCTGAAACGGCTCCCTCCGATGCGTACAACCAGCAGACTCGATCAGCCCATTTTTCAGCTAATTCATCTTTTGACCAAGTGGGATGGGCCTTGCGGTAATCATCCAGGGCCGCCGCGATTTTACTCTCATCTGGTTTCACTGTCTCCGTGAGAGAAAGAAACGCTTTTTGAAGTGTACTTTCATCTGCTGCCATCAATGTCCCCCATTAAATTGAAGCGAAATTCGACGTTATTCACGTTTCCTACTCCGCGCGAGAGTTGAAATGACCAAATTTGCTATCCTCGTAAGTGGTTGAAATATAAGCACTCTCACAACCGTGACGAGTTGGGCGAAGTCACGACGATTCAGAGAGGGAGAGAGAAAAAGGGCCGGTTTAGGGGTAAATGTGGGTGTTTTGGGAGTAAGCTCGTCACGCTGCGGCGACCAAGATGTATCGGCGCACCGGCGCGAACCTATCGATTTTCTAAAGGAAATATCCAAGTATCTTTTTTACCCCCAAGGCCGAATAAATCACCAAGAGCAAGGTTCAAAAAAAGGTCGTGGTGGAGGCGGTGGGAGCCGAACCCGCGTCCATCCCGTTTTGTTTCATCCACGATACGCATGCAATTGATGCGTTGGTTAGGGATATCATTAATGGATAAACTTCGGCAAGGGGAATTATTTCTCGGTGGGAATTATCACTATTCCGGCGCTGATGAACCGGGCTACCTTCTGTGAAAAGGTCGCGGCAAGATCGGCTGGTTCTGGATTCCGGCGCGGGGGAGACTGTTGATTTTCTCGTTTTGAGAAAGAGTGCGTCTGCCGCCCCTCCGGGGCTTGGGGGAA
>DAIMDW010000066.1:0-8548 GCA_036725605.1 bacterium | reverse complement strand
ATAATTTCTCGGTGGTCGTCGGCGGCATCGCCACGCGCCCTTCGACATCGACGGACAATCCCGGCCCACGCGAGATCCTTTGCCTGACCATCAGCGCCAATCACGATCTGGTCGACGGAGCGCCCTTCGCCCGGTTTGCGCACAAACTGCAAACCATCATTGAGGCCGCGGAAGGTCTGGACGAGGCGCTTACCCTCCATCACTGAACGACCAATCGCGCCTTTGCCATTAAAAACCGGCGAAAAAGTTCTATAATGAACCGATTCAGACAATCGGGACGCAATAAGGCTTTGTCGGAAGGAAGGTATGCCCAATGTCGACTCTCCTGAAAAAAGGTTGGCTGGCCATTTCGTTGGCGTTGCTCGTGTCTGTTTTGTTCACCGCGTGCGACCCGGGGGAAGACGACGAGCCCGAGGAAGGCGAAATTGAATGTTTCAAAGACGTCGACGGCGACGGGTATGGCAATCCGCAAAACAGCGTTGTCACCAAGCACGAACAGTGTCCGGAAGGATGGACGCAAGACGGCGACGATTGCGATGACGGCGACGCCGAGTTGTTTCAATGGCTCGAAGGCAGCCTGGACGCCGACCTGGATGGCTACGGTGCGGGCGAAACCGATCAGCAAGTGTGCAGCGGCGAGCAGCTTCCCACCGGTTACGCCACGGAAGGCGGCGACTGCAACGACGCCGATCCGCTCGTGCATCCGCAGGCGGTCGATTTCCCCGACGACATGATCGACCAGGATTGCGACGGCGCGGATTTCGAGCGTTCCGAACAAGTCGGCGTCTTCGTCTCGCCGATGGGCAGCGACCAGGGCGAAGGCACAATGGCCGATCCGCTGCTGCGTTTGACCGCCGCGGTCAACCTCGCTGTGGCGAAAGGTAAAGTCGTTTTCGCGGCCGAAGGAGAGTATTTCTATGATCTGAGTGTCACCGCGGCCGTGTCCATGTTCGGCGGCTACGAAGATGCATCGTGGTCGCGCAACATCGACTTCCACACCACGACCATACCGGCCGGTTCGGTCGAACCCGCGGTGGTCATCGGCGGCAATGGCGACACCATCGTTTTTGAAGGCTTCACCGTGCACGGCGACCAGTACGCTCAATTAACCACCGGCATTCGCGTGCCCGCCGGGACCAAAGCGGTAATCGCCCGCAATCAAATCTTCGGCGGCGCCGGATCGGGCGGTTGTCAGGGCGTTTATTCCAAAGGCGAGGTAACGCTGTTGTCAAACCGGATCACCGGCAGCCGCGAAGCGCCGACCAGCGCGGTAGGCGTATACCTGGGTGGCGGCACGGCCCTGCTGGTCGACAATATAATCGAAGCCAGCGACGCGCTGGACGTGGTTTCGCTGCAGGGCGTCAACGCCATCAATGCCGAAGCGACGTTGATTCGCAATCGCATCTTCGGCGGCGTCGGCGGCACATCCACCACCGCCGTGCAGGCCAAAAACGGCAAACTGACTCTGGTCGGGAACCTGATTATTTCAGGATACAACTGCACCTCGGTCACCGGCGTGGATGTCAACGGATCGCAGTTCACGGCGATCAACAACGTCGTGTTTGCCAACGCCGACGACGACAGCGTCAACGGCATCGAAATAAAGTCGGTGACCGACGCGCTCTTGGTCAACAACATCGTCGACGCGCGCTCGGATTTTTGGGTTTACGGATTGTATATGACCGATTGCACCAATGTCACCCTGCTCAACAACGACTTGTACGTCCACGGAGACGAACAGCTAAACAGCGGTCTGGTTTATCTGGCCGGCGATGAACTGACGACCCTGGAACAGGTCGAAGCCTGCGACTGGAACGGCTGCGCGCAGGCGGAAAACAACATCGCTCAAGATCCGTTGTTCGACCTGGAAGGCACGTTCCATCTGCAGGCGACCAGCCCATGCATCGATGCGGGGCGAGACGTTGCGCCGTGGTATTTCGGCCCGTGGTACAACATCGATTGGGACGGCGATGCTCGTCCGCAAGGATCGACCTGGGACATCGGCATCGATGAACTCTAGAATGGACTATCCCGGCCTCATGACCGGAAAAGCCTTCGTGACCGATCAACGGACCGGCAATCATAAATACTGTCCGAACCCTTCTTGGCCTGCTCCCCGAAGTATCGACCGGCGCACCTTTCATAAAAGGGGTATGTTTTCGGTCTGAGGGAACGAGCGACAGACGATGAAGAACCGTTGCACAGAGGATATCATAAATCATAAACACTTGGGCCGTTTTCATAAAAATCGAATCTTAAAATTCAGATCTCCAATCTAAAGATTTTTCCTGAATTACTTGGTGAAGACAACGATTATCGTTGCATTCGTCGAGAGATACCGGAAACAAAATATTGACTCTTAAAGCGCAAACCAGGGATAGACAAACGCACCGGACCGTTTGAATGACTGATCGCCGCCATAGACGAGGGCGGCCGGAGCGTTTTCATCCCCCGAAAGTTTACGCCAGTATTGCAGGTTGTCGAAGAAATCGGATGCCACGGTTTGGCCTGACTTAACTTCTACAGGCGTCAGTGTGGTTCCCAAATCAATGATGACATCCACTTCGTGCCCGGCAGCATCTCGCCAGAAAAAAAGGCCCACTTGTTCACCTCGATGCACAATATTTTTATACAGCTCCGAGACCACGAAGCTCTCGAAAATCGCTCCGCGTTCAGCACGATGGATAAGCTCTTGCGGGGATCGAACCTGGAGCAAGTAACATAAAAGTCCTGTATCTAAGAAGTAAAGCTTTGGGCTTTTTATGAGCCGTTTGCCGAAGTTTCGATGGTGGGGGCGGAGAAGTATGACAATGAAGCTGGCTTCCAGCACGGATAGCCATCTTTTAGCCGTCGTGTGGGAAACGCCACAGTCGGAGGCCAATCCGTTAAGGTTGAGCAAGTGCCCGCAACGCCCGGCGCAAAGCCGAACAAACCTTCCAAATGTCTCGGTATCGCCTACGTTTAAAACATTGCGTACATCCCTTTCGAGATAGGTTTGGTAGTAGCTGGCCAGCCAATCACGCGGCGGCAGGCCTTTGTCGTGAATGCGCGGATAGAAGCCGGTGAACAAGGTTTCCAACAGGTCAGCCTGCCGTGTTTTCTGTTTTTTCGTTGTTGCTTTTCCTAACTTATCCAGCGGAACCGGTTTCCGATTCACGAGCTCTGCCAGGGAAAACGGGAGCAGATGAAGTACTGCACATCTTCCGGCAAGAGACTGAGAAATACTTTGAAGCAACAAGAAATTCTGTGAACCGGTCAGTATGAAACGCCCTGACCAATCGCGATGTTCATCCACAAGAACCTGAATATATGAGAAAAGCTCAGGCGCCCGCTGCACCTCATCCAGAATGACCGGCCCTTTAAACTGATCCAGAAAACCTCGGGGATCTTCCAGGGCAAACTGGCGCTGGTCCGGAAGCTCCAAAGACAAATACTCATAGTCTTTGAACACGGCTTGAACCAGCGTGGTTTTACCGGATTGCCTTGGCCCGGTGACGGTAAGCACCGGGAACTGGTTTGCCGCTGTTTTTAGTTTGTTTGCCAGGATTCGTTCAAACATGCCCTTTGCCTGTCAAGACAGTTGAACATTCGATGTTCATATTGCACGGCAAGCACTTGACTGTCAAGTTGTTTCCCCCAGTTTTTTTATGACTCAGAATCGTAGCCTGTGTGAGCTTAGGGCAATTCAAAATAAACTATAGCCGCACAAGGCAAACCAATTGCCGACATCCTGGAGTGAAACGCTGGCCATGGCGTCGCCGATGGCTTGGCAAAGCGCCTCGGGAGTTCGGGCTTTGACTTTGCGGCGATGGGCTTAGATCTTGCTCCACATCTTTTCGATGGGATTGAAGTCAGGACTGTAAGGGGGGAGATCCCAAACCATGGCTCCGGCGGCCTCGATGGCCGCCCGGGCGGACTGGTTCTTATGCACGGAGAGGTTGTCCATTACGACAATGTCGCCGTGGGCGAGCGTCGGCGGCAGGATGTGCTCGGCCCAAACCGCAAAAGCGGCGCCATCCATGGGACCGTCCAACACCCAAGCCGCTTGCGCTCCGTGCCGACCCATCACCGCAATCATGGTCGTTGTTTTCCACCGGCTGCTGGGCACGTGGTCAACCACGCGCGCTCCGCGCGGCCCGCGCCCGTATAGGCGGGTCATGTTGGTTTTCGCCCCCGATTCGTCGATGAATAGGAGTCTCTGATGCGATACTTGCTCGACCGCCTGACGCCATCGTACCCGGGCGAGCCGAATCTCCGGTCGGTTTATCTCCGCCGGGCCTCTGGGGCATACCGCGAGCTTCTGACTTGCCCGAAATGTGGCTTGATGGAGGATAGCACATTGTACACCTGCCGCTCGGACGATCCCAATTCGGATACCGGCTTGGGATTTGTCGAATGCGATGGCTCGGAGCGACTCTTTCGATGCCTGGCGTGCGGTACGGAAATCATTTCCAAGGCGTAAACAGGAAAAAGCGAAAGAGCGACTTCAGCCGCCCGACTTCGGCAACCACTTCTTGCGATCGAGCCTCTTGACAAAATTACGCTTGCGCTTGTTCTTTTCCCGAACGGAATTCACGTAGGTCGGGAAAGCGTCGGCTTTGCCCAATCGCTCCATGAGGGTGCGAATTTTATCCAGGTATCGAATTGTCGTGCGATAGGCGTTTTCATTGGTCTGCGCGAGCGTCGGCTCGACGCGGTCTTGATAGACCGTCAGCGTGTCTTCAGGGTGGTCCTTTTCTCGCATATCGGCCAGTTTCAGCCACAAGTGCTCGGAACATCCCCCCGCTTTCGCCTCGTTCCAGGCCGCCTCCGCATCGCCCTCGAACAAAAATATTTCAACGAGCGTGGAGTGATCGGCGGATCGGCCCCAAGCGTAGCGATTCGTTGCGCGCTTGCGCTTTTCCGTTTCGATTTGATCTCGTACGAACGCCAAGGCTTTTTCCCTCCAGTGCGGCCACGCCTTCGCACGTACGGCGTGATCCTTCAGCGTTTTGTACTCACCGAGGTCCGGCTTATCCGCGAATATGGCCCAGATGAGTTCCATCGCCTGATCGTGCCGCTTCCGGCGGTGGTGTTCGTTGGCCAGGAACTCCCGCAGGCGGGAATCCGTGCGCTTCGGGAAGGTCTTCACCCCCTTCATGGCCCATTCGAATGCCTTGTCGTACTGCTTCGCCTCTTTGTAGATTTCCGCGATTTGAAGATAGTCGTATGCGTGCGACAGATCACGGCTCTTGACCGCCACAAGCGCCTCGACGTCTCCGGTTTGTTGCACCAGGTTTTCCATGATGCCCGTGATGCGATAGCGATGATCACCGTTATGGGTATCGTTGCGACGACCAGGTTCGGCGGATTTCACTTTGGCCCATTCCGCTTCCGCCAGTTTTCGGTAGCGCTCCGCACCCTTCTCGCCGAGCACATCCGCGTAGGTGTCGAACGCGCCGTAAAAGGCATCCCAGTCGGATTTCAGTTCCCAGGCGAAAAGGCGCACGGCCAATTCCTCCGGATCGGGTTTTCCCTTGAGGCACGCGGCATGATGGATTTCCTGAAAACGCGAAAGCACATCGCTCGCATAGCCGTCAGAGTCATCCACGTGTCCCATCTCGCTATCGAGGACAGTCAGGGCGTACTCAGCGAGTTCGATCACTTCCGCGGCAAAGCCCTTCTCCAAAATCTCTTCAAGAGTATCGGCGATATTGTCGATACCGCGTGTATAGTCGTGTGCCCTGCCATAGTCCACGTAACCGCCGGTGCGCATTGCCTGATCGATGGCGCATTTGTAAGCGTCGATGTCGATCCGGCCCGCGCGCGCGGAAAGGACTTCGAGCTCCAGGCTTCGCCGGAGCGTATCGTCGTCGATAACCTGTTGCATCAACAGGTCGACGAGTTTCGCCTTCTCTTGTTTCAGGAGATGGTCTTGGACATCCTCCATCGTCACGTTCGGCTTCTTTCGGGTCTTGCGTTTGCCGGCTCCCGTCTCCTTTTGCGCCAGCCACGCCAGGCCCACGGCCACGCAGTGCTTGCAGAAATCCCCGTCTTCGCCGCGCGGGCAGGTGCACTCGTAATCCAGGGCATCTCCATCCACCCACAAACGCACCCGATACTCATAGGATCCCAACACCTTCGCGGTGATGACGCCTTTATACTCTGTTATCGACTCCACAAGTTCAGCGTTGAAATATTCCACGCCCCGAGAAAAAGACCTGCTGTCCGTGAGACGGCGCAAAGCATCACGTGTGAGAAGGAGGTTGAACGAGGATGGTTTTTCAGTCATTTCAGATCACTTCCGATAACAACCCGGATCTCAATCGAGAGGGGTGAAACGAACGCCGAATGTTCTGTTTATCCAGCTTCCGTCCGGTTTCTCGCATCGGCCCGTTTGGCCCCTTGATGGTCCCTTTGAAAACCGAGTGAAGATGGAACACCTATCGCCATGCGCCGTTATCGTTCTCTTCCATATTTGGTGTCCACTGTAATTCCATAAGCCACAATGTAAAGTCCAGGCTGAAGGAAAAAACCGGTAAACGATTTTACCATGCACCGAATGATCCGCCTGGAACGCGCACGCCGGATGCTCGGCGGAAAATCAGTACGTTCTCACTTCTGCGCATGGAAGTTGCCGGAGGAAAGCTGAAATACGATAAATTGCGACCTGGCCACGGCGTCTATGACCATTCCTCGCTCCAAGCACCATTTTCGCAGTTCCTCAACGTCGACCAGAACCTTCGTGACCGTAACGCCCGTCCGAGCCAGCTTCGCAACAGCCTTCTGCGTATAGCTCTCCCATTCATCAAAAGTTTTCTCGAGATCGTCCCTGTCCGCGGAAATCTCGCGGAGTTTGTCCCACTGTTCGGGAAGATACCATCCTACTCCAACCACGTTTTTTGGGTCCATTTCAGAAATCTCCTTGTGTCCAGCATCGACAAATATCGACCCACTTGGCTCCGCGTGGTTTAAGGGTCGAAAACAGCAAATCCGGAATGGAGATATTTTGTCGATCCTCTCCCCAACGGCACACCGCCACGATGTCTCTGCTTTCGTTGAAGTCGATGCGCTCGACGATCACTGTACTTCCAAAGACTACGATTGCAAATGGGATCTTGATATTATCCTGCAACACGCAAAGGAAACCGGTAATCGTCGCGGAATCGTCGCAACAATCGACGGAGGCTTCCACGATCATCTCCCCAAGCCGCATCGCCGAAATCATCAAACTTTTTCTCTTGGCAGGTTTGCCAGGGGTTCAGTTCCCCAGAAGTCGGTTGAGGCGCTGGTAGGGGACGGCGCATGATGACTGTCCCATAACCGCACTTCTGAGACGGTCACAACGTAAACAATATCAAAGCATTTCTAAATAATAATCGCTGTTGGTTTTAAGAAATGGCCTTTTGAAAGCGTGATCCGAAATTAAACTGCCCTTACTTCCATATCTTTCTTCATGAGGGACATAATCGCTAAGCAGTTACTGGGGACATAGTCGCTAAGCTAATACAAATCCAATCTGCCCCCTTTGCCAAATGGTTCAATTATGCAATATTACACGACTTTTATATTGGGGTTCACATTGTAAACCGGGGGATATTCATGACTAATAACGCACTCGCGGAGAAGTTCCTGCTCGTCTCGAAACTGGAGAAAAACCTTACCGAAAAGACAATCAAAGCTTATCGTTGCGATTTGAAGGCCTTCAATGAATTTCTTGGATCACTTAGAATTCAAGAAAGCAATATCGATAACCTGCGCGAGTACTTGGCCCATCTTGAACAGAGTCACCTAAAGGATTCCACTGTCAGAAGAAAATTGGCGACCTTGAAAGTCTTCTACGGTTTCCTTGAAGAAGAGGGACTAATCGCGCTGTCTCCGGCAAGAAAACTGAAGAAAAAATATATTGTCACAAGACGTTTACCCAAAGTAATGTCCAAGGAAGAAA
This sequence comes from bacterium, assembly GCA_036725605.1. Lineage (GTDB taxonomy): Bacteria > Lernaellota > Lernaellaia > Lernaellales > Lernaellaceae > CALBTQ01. The sequence goes on along the minus strand of DAIMDW010000066.1, from coordinate 621 downwards.
TTCAACGTCTTCTTCAAGCAACCTACAAGGCGATCATTGATCAAAAAATCGAGTCTGAATATCGGACCTTCAAGCTCTTTCGAGACCGCGCAATTCTGGAACTGCTCTTTTCAACTGGGATGCGCATTGACGAGCTTTCAAAGCTAAATTTACAGGATATCGATTTCAGCCGTCGCACGGTTCTCATTCGCGGCAAAGGACGAAAAGAGAGAATCATTTACCTTTCTTCAGATGAGGTTATCCATATAGTGAAAGAATATATACAATATGGTCCCGCCAATCAAAATTCCACCCCCGCCCTCTTCCTGAACAAATTTGGAGATAGACTTAGTGTACACTCGATAGGGAAAATTTTTGATAATTATCGCACAGAGGCGGGGATTGAACGAAAATTCACACCTCATTGCCTGCGCCACACGATGGCAACCATGCTACTCGAAAACGGAGCAGATGTTCGCTCTGTTCAGGAAATCCTCGGTCATAGCCAAATCAGTACCACAGAAATTTATCTTTCGGTATCAAAACATAGAAAACAAGAGGTCCTGACAAGGTTCAATCAACGAAACAACCTGTGTTTTTCTAGTTAGCCATTTTTATTAATACCGGATAACTAAGGATTAT
>DAIMDW010000065.1:0-8585 GCA_036725605.1 bacterium | reverse complement strand
CCCAATACGTCATCAGCCCTTCGATGAAGTGGTAGGACCGCTCGTAGTTGGTCTGGGAGAAGTGCGTGGCGTAGGGCGGATCGAAGTACGCGAGATCGGCCTTTACCTGCGGCCCGACGTCCATGATATCACCGCACGCCGCCCGGCAGGGCTGGCCGTTATCGAAGGCGAGTGAGTTGATCGTATGGACGTTGTCGGCGAAGCGCTGTTTGAACCGTTCCGGGTTATCCTGGCGGTCGCCGTGGGGGATCGTCGTCCCGAAATGCCCGAAGCCGCCCTTGCCGGTGATGCACGATTTGCCCAGGGCAAAGAGCGCGATGTCTTTCTTGAATCCTTCCAGCTTATCGATGTTGGCGCGGATCGAGTCGATGATCCCGTGAACGCCATCCGAGAAGTATATGCCCGCGAAGTGCTTGCGGACGAAGTCGCCCGCCTGCGGGTTGTCGGCCAAAAGCGCCGCGATCTCTTCGTCGGTGATTGTCTCGCCAGGGTTTTCGATGATGGCGCGGGCGATGTGGTAGCAGTACCGCAGCTTGTCGTTGGCGGTGACCGCCTTGCCCTTCTGCTTGAACATGAAGCCCACGACCGAGGACCCGGAAAAAAGGTCGGCCACGGTGCGGGTGTCGTCGGGGGTGTTTTCCCAGATGAAGTCGATCAGCTTTTGCTTGGAGCCGATGTAGTTGGTGACGTACCGGCGTTGCTCGTCGTCGGCCTGCGCGGACAGCTGCTCATCGCCGAACAGCGCAAGCTCCGCTTCCGCCTCGATCAGGAAAGTCAGCCGGTCCATGTCAGTTTGCAGCGCCACGCTTGCTCCCTAAAAAACAAAAGCCCCGGCAAAGCCGAGGAACTCACCTTCAGTCACATGCGGGCTCGGTGCTCCCGATTACCTCGCCGGACTACACGAAGGTTTTGCCTTCAAGCTTCACCGGGGCTCGATGCTCTCGACGACCCCAAGTGGTCGAATTGTCAAAGGTCAGTCAGCTTAAGATGCTTCTCGACCTTGATGAAACAAACTTTGCCATCCTTGAAACCCAGCGTCACGGTTCCGAAGAACCTTTCCGCCACGAGCTTCTCGATGTATGTGAACAGCTTACTCATAGGTGCAGAATATGGGACAGCATCCGGCTTAACAAGATGGTGAGGTGTGCGAAAATGTGGGACGAATATGCGACACTCATTTATAATGTTTAAGAAAATTGCGGAGGATGAAGATGGGTCCAATGTTGATGGAATTACTTTCGCGCTGTCCTGCCTTCGAAAAGTTTGCTCGCGAGCTTACAGCATCCGGTGAAACACCGAAGGTTGAATGCCGTGTTGCCAGAGAAGGCAAAACCGGGAAAAAGATATCCATCGATGTTTTAATCGCGCCACCGTCGAAGAATGAGGAGCCGCCTATTGTTATCAGTTGCCAGTGGGCGGAACGCTCTGTCGGCACAAAGGAACTTGACGCACTTTCAAAACAGATGACCGAGATTGGAGCACAAAGGGCGGGCGTCTTCTGTTCGGGAGTCCTCGATCCAAGTACCGAGGCTGAAGCCAGGTCTCGAAACATCGGTTTGTTTCCACTTGAAAACTTGCCGCCCAAAGGATTGAAGGGAACCAAGAAAAAGTACCGCGCCCAGGCGTACTCGTGGATCGGCAACTACCGCAGCTTGGAATTTGGCGAAATCGCTCTGATCCCTCTTGCCGAGAAAATTCCCGAGCGCCCCTCTCTGCAAAAGGAATTCGAAAACCGGCAACAAGGCAACGATACGCTCCATCTGTATTCGACAAAGACGGGAAAACCGGGCGACAACCTGATGTCTCTGATGCAGAACAAGCAGATGGAAATCCTCCAGTTCTTCAAGAGCGATCCCGGATTTCACAAACTGATTCGTGCGAACGGGAAGCTGGCGGTTGAAAGCCCCATTCTGTTCGACTTTTCAGATTATGAGTTTCGCCAGCTGCGGCTTTCGTATGGCGCGGTCAACTTGAAAACTATTGGAGGACGCTTCTATACGTTCGTGCTCGGGCAACAGAGCGACTTCCCCGCCGATGCCTTTTCCCTGCTTCCCGCCGCAGTGAAGCAGTTCATCAGCCCTCGCAAACCCCAAATCGCTTGGCATGAAACGCAAGCCCAGGTTCATGATGGGTTCATGCAAGTCGGTCCCGTAATCGAGGAGGCGATTGTGGCTGGCGATGCTGTTGATGATTTGGTCGCATTGGAGTTTTTCTTCCCGCCCTGGGTCAACTACAAAATGGACGGGAAAGAAAACAAGCAGACGACGAATCGAATCGTCATCAAGCCCCAGGAGATCAAGTACAACTAATCGGATTTTCCACCGCTCATCGAGCGCAGCACTTCATTCACGCACGTACCCGAATTCTCGTACTGGTCAGTTTCAACAATTTCGCCAAACGTACCCCTGTAAGGCGAACGGCTTTCCTGCCAGTATTCGAGGAATCCCTCGTTGCGCCAGGGCGTGATTCCCTGTTCGATCCAATCGTTGAGCATCCAGTTAACCTCGTCCTCGCGCTCCTCAAAGCCGGGCAAGTATCCAAAGTCGAACCCAGTCGGCGTCACGACCCACACTCCTGCGGGCACGTAAGGCGACAGGCCGCGTTCTTCTTGCTTCTCGTCGTAGACGAAATCAATCATGTACCGCAGCTTCATCCAAAATGCCTTTCCGTCATGGAGCCGAACTCATCGCGGATCGTCTCCAGGCATTCTTCGGCGCGTTTTTTCATGGTCGAAAGGCGCGTTGTAAAGGCTGCCCAGTCCTCAGCCAGTTCCGGATTCTCCGAAGCGTCGATCTCGTTGATGTAAATCTTGACGTCGTGCTCATCCCAGAGCCATGCGGCGTAGATGCGTCCACTGGCTCCCTTCAGCCACTCGATCCGTTCCACGAAGTGAAGATGGTTGCCGTGCATGCTCGCACCGAAATCGGCGAAGCCTCGGTCAATCATCAGGATTGCGTAGACCCAAGAAGATACCGCACCGTCCGATCCCATCTTCGGCTTTGCGCCAAGCACCTCCAAACGGTACGGGAAAAAATCGAGCGTGCCGCCGTCATCGAAATGGGGCACGAACCAGAATCCGTCGCGGGTGATGCCGTCCAGGATTTCCTGAACCCGATTGATTTCTGCTGCCACGTCAACCTTTGCCATTTACCGCCTCACAAACACAATGTCTTCGATCTTCCGACCATCCGCCAATCGGCTGATGCCCCGCTTCTTGAACGCCGCGAGCACTGCCGACCGCTCAGAAGAACTCTTCGCCACGATGCACTCCAGGTTATCGAGAAGCGTAACCGTGTATTTGAATATCGTCTCGTCGCTGGAGTCCCGGCTGACGATCCGCTTCCAATCCTGGATGAACGATTTGCGGTGCTTACGGACCTCGTCGCCGGTACAGCGACCGTACTTGTCGTGATCATACGTGATCGAGTCCATTCGGCGCAGCAACTTTCGTTTGAAGTAGAGTCCAGGTTCTCCAGTTCGCGCCGCCGTCGGCGTCTTGCGGATGCGCGTGAAAAAATAGGTCGCGCCGCCGGACTCCATGTCCGCGACCGGCGACATTCCGCCCGGCGTGATGCCCAGGCGCATCTTCTCCACCGTGGAGACCATCGCACCATTGTTGTCGAGCGCCATGTTCAGAAACTCAGCCACGTCGCCGTCGTTCGTCAGCCGATGCTTGAGCGAATAGCCGCCGAGTTCACGGTCCAGGTCGGCGTCCGTGATGTCGAATCGCATCTGTACCCGGCGACCCGCTTCTTTAATCTTGCCCCGCGTCGCGTGCTGAAAGCTCCCGAAGGGATCGTAATGGGGCAGTTTCGACACATCATCCACGCCCAGTTCGGCATTCCAGAATTGACGCAAAATCTTTACCTGCCCCTGCCTAGTCTTGAGGCCTTCCGCTGTGGCCATCGCTTTCTTGAAGCGTGGCGATTTATCGATGCCCATGATGTAAGCCTGTTTCTGCAAGTACATGAACTCCGCGTCCTCGATGCTTGCCGGGGATGCATTCAGGCCCAAACGCTCAATCTTCTCAAGGGCTTTTTCCACAATGTCCGGCGTACACGCCCCATCGATCCGAATTTCCATTTCCCCTGCTGTTGCAAAAACGTTCTTGTTGCCAGCCCAGGGGCGGTAGATCGCCGTGACGCCGTCCTCGAACTCGATCTCGTATTGCGTACCGTCAGCCATCCCACGCCCAAAGATCGACGACAGATCTCGCTCGGTGCCGTCGGTGATGATCTCGCCCGCCGTGTTCGTGCGCTTCTGCATCAGCACCTTGCTCTTGCGGACGACCATCTCTTTCGGCTTGGTGGCTTGCACCCCCTTCGGTTCGGTCTTTCGGATGGCCTGGACAAATTTCGAAACCTTCTTTCCCTGCGCTGCTCCGCCTTTCACCTTTTCGACGATGGCATGAAGCTCGTCGATTTTTGCGAGGTAATCCTCAGCCATGCGTCTGACTTCCGCGTCCTCATGCTTGAGCAACCTCGCGAGCTTGGTTTTGAGCTTTATCGCGGCATCGACGGATTTTTGGTTGAAATTCTTGTCGGCGAGATGATGATTCACCGACTTCACAGCCGTCAGGATCGCATCGAAAAATTCGTCTTCCGGCAGCGGCGCGCCGATCTGAGGCAGGATCGTTTTCTTTCCGGCAGGACCAGCCTTGCCGATGGCCTCCAGAATCTTGTCCTCATGTTCGGGGCGCACTTTGATCTGGACGACGGTTTGCTTGCCGGTGACCTTCGATCCCTTTTTCACTGTCTGCTGAAAAACAAGCGCGTTCTGGTCCTCGATCTGGTCGACGTCGATGGGGATGGACTTGCCCTGCCATCCGGCTTCGGCTGCTTCCTCCACCATGCGCTGCTCGTGCAGCCCAAGACGCGCCGTGCCTTTCTTGGCGGCTTTCGGGTCGAACGAGAACCCCGGCAGCCCGCGCTTCTTCGCCAGCTTGTTGTAAAACTTCTCGAAGTCGCTCCGGACGCTGTGCTTACGGTCGAGGGCCATCTGATAGAAAGCATCGAGCTTGGCCGATCCCTTGAACCGCCGCTCGGCATAAGGGCGCAGCATGTCGAGGAACTGCTCGTCGGGAATCGCTTCGACGCGCTCGATGTAGGTGAGCGTCGCCTGGAGGTTCATGTCGATTCGTTTCTCCGAAAAGGCTCGCATCACCGTGTTGTAGTAGGGCTCGGAAGCGCCGTAGGGCGCGTTGGGGTGGTAAGCGATGTCGAGTGCATCGTCGCCGAGGAATTTGTACAGCTGCCCTTTGTCGATTCCGTAAAGATGCCCGTCGGTTCCGCGCAGGAAGTTTTCCCAGTGGCCGTCGTGATTGCTGATCAGCCAGTCGATGACGTGCTCGCGCTGGACCTGTTCCAGTTCGGCGGGCAGCAGGTCCTTGGGGTCGATGCCCTTGAAGTCCTTCTGCGCTTTGAGCTTGGGCACCATGCGCTGGATCGATCCGACTTCCCCGTCGAGTTCGATGAGCCTGACCTCGACTGCGTCCGGATCGATCAGGCGACCGATGCGGTAGGCAACCTCGTCGCCGTGGGCGCGGAAGTCCTCGGAGATCGGCTTGAAAAGCCACTTATTTCCCTGGTCGTCGTCGTAGACGTATTTGCGATGCGCGCCGCCGAGTTCACTTCGAACTTCGCGCCGATTCTTGAAAGGCTTTTTCGCCCTGATCTCTTCCCACTGGGCATCGATGTCCCGGAACGGCTCATCGACCGATGTGAGCTTGGTCGGGTTTTTCGACGGGAGGGGCGTTTCGGGGATGTTGACAGGCTTTGGCGGCTCGGCGGCGGGCTTCGGTTTTACAGCCGGGGCGGTCTTGGCTTTCTTGCCGCCATGCTTCTCGGCCCACTTCGCCCATTTCCCTTCGACCGAGGCATCCACTTTCGCCAGCTGCGCCTCGTCGAACGTCGTGAACCGGGCGATCAGTTCGTCTTTCGTGTGCCACTGGTAATGCTTGAGCTTGGTCTGCTGGGCGAGCTTTTTCAGATCGTCCAGCGACATGTTTTTGACCTGGGTTTCCCAGGCCGCGATCTTCTGCGCCAGGGATTCCGAGAGCGGACCCACTTCACCGGCGGCGATGAAATCAGCGTGCTGGGTGTAGGACTGCGCCGCCTTCTTCGCCGTATCGAGAAAAATTTGGTAATGGGTGGGGTCCTCGGGCACCACTACCGCATCGATGGCCTTGACCAGTTCGGTCTTGTGCTTGACCGCCTCCTCGACCGCCTGAACCGCCTTCTTGTCGATGGAGAGAGCCTTTTGCAGATCGGAGATCAGCATGTTTTTGGGCTTGAGCTTGCCGATCCCGAACTGCTTGATCTTGTCTTGGAGTTCCTGGCCCTTGAGCATGAAGTGCGGTTTGGCCGGGTTTGGTTCGAGCATCTCCAGTTCCGCGATGAAATTCTTTTTCGTCTTGGAAATTGAAATGCCGTTTTTCAGGCACTCGTTCTGAAGCTGCTGGACGGTCATCGAGGCGAAGTCCGGCAGCGTTTCCGCCGCCTCTTTTACGATGGCCGCGTGCGCCGCGTCCCACTGTTTGAGCAGCGCGATCAGATCGTCCTTTGTGCAGGTCTTGCCGATGCTCTGCTTGGCGACCTCGGCCATGATGTCTTTGGTCGCCCAGGTCGAATAATCGATACCCGGATTCTGCTGGCCGAGGAGCTTGATGAAATCGGCCTTGGTCCGATAAATTGAAATCCCGCGCTTCTTGCATTCCCCCTGCAAAGCCTTGAGGGCGAGCGAATCGTAATCGCCCTGCTTGATTGCCTTATTGGTTTTTGCTTGTTCGGCTTTTTGCGCGCCCGCAACATTGTGGACCTGCTGCGGCGTCATGAGACACACGCCTTGAGAATCGGCGGGCCCGGCCATCGCGGTGAGCTTCAACGTTTCCGCCGAGCAAACACGCAACGGCATTGCGTGGCAGGTACACCTGCAGTTTGGATGTCGAGGCAGCGGAGGCATTTTGTCGATGGGAAATACTTGTCCGGCCAGCGCCGAACAGATCGGGCATAACCGCTCATCACCGGCGACCATCCACCGCACCTGGCGAACGCCCACGGTGTCGTAGAACTTCAGCCGCCCCTGGTTGTGCGCGCGGAGTATCTCGGTTCTGGCAATCAGTTCGATGCGCTGCTGCGCCGAACCAAAGACGGTCTTTCCCGCCTGCTTGAAGGCTTCCTTGTCCAGGATCACCGAGCCGATGTTTCTGGCGATGTTCGGGATGGACAGACCCTGCGCGATCCCGACCGTCAGGGCGTTTTTCACGCCAGTGAGCAAATCCGTGGAAACCTGACCGGCAAGCTGAACGTCGAAGCGCACCAGGAAATCAAGCGCGCTTTTGTCCATAAGCGAAAAGGCATCCTTCGCCAGTCGCTTCGCGGACTCCTCGGTGAGCGAGTCATATCCGGGAAGGCCGTGGACCTTGAGTTCCAGCGCGCCTTGCGCCATGCCCTCCAGGTGGGATTCCTTGGCGGCGGTTTTGAGCGCGAGCGAGTGCTCGACCTTGAGCGCCTTGACCGTGTCGTCGATCCGCTCGTTGAGCGCCACGAGCCGGACCTGGTTGATCGACTGCCCGGGCGTGAGCGATCCGAGATCGGCATACCGCAGCAGATCGGCCTTGATCCGCTTCTCCGCCTCGCGCATTGACCCGACCAGCGCCGCGACCTGCTTCTCGGTGTACAGGTCGCGGGCCGCGAACGACGAAGCGACCGCCTGCTTGATGCGTTCGGCCTGATCGAGGGCGACGGGCAGCATTTACACCGCCGCGTGGCGATAAAAGCGACAGGCTGGATCGAACAGAGAGGCATCGCGTTCCAGCACGCGACAGCGATTCGCATCCTCGTCGAAGTGCAAACATTCGCTGCACGTTTCACCAGATGCGCGAGTCTTGGCCGCCGCGTCCGCATACATGGCCTCGACCGCTTGTTGCTCTTCTTGCTGGATCGCCTGGTCCTCGGCGGCGTCTTCCAAGCCCAGCAGCTTGCGCGCCGACGCGGGACTCATGATCCCCAACTGCACCAGGGAGGTCACATCCTTGATGTCCCAATTCATGTCGACCAGACGTTGCTCCTTGGCGCGGTTCGCCGATTCGACTTCGGGATTGAGGTCCATCTTGGCCTGGAGCGTGTTCTTGGAAATCAGGTTGCGGTCGTACAGATCGATGAGCAGCCGCTTCTGGTCCACCTCACTGGTCAGGTCCAGATCCGAAAACTCGTAATCCACTTCGGCGTCGATGCCTTTGAGTTCCATCCACTCGTAGATGACCCAATCCAGAATCCGCCGCGCGGCCTGCTTGATCTCCTTGAGCATGATCACCATTTTCTGCATCGAGACCGAGGCTGTGGCGAAGTTCGGGCCATCGCCGGTGACGATGGAGCGCGCCATGCCCAGCGCCACGAGAATGTCCTCTTTGACCTCCTTGACCTTGCGTTCGGTGTCGAGCACATGCCCTTCGTTGCCGTAGGTTTCCGCCTTCACATAAAACGGCACGACCAGCCCGCTTTTCAGGTCCATCTTGTTCAGTTCGCCGCGCAGCGTGTCGATCATCTTCTGGCTCGGCATGATGACCTTGTCGCCGAACTGCCCGC
>DAIMDW010000064.1:0-8845 GCA_036725605.1 bacterium | reverse complement strand
CCGAGGACAAGGCCGAAATCATCCGGCGGCTCGGTCTGGCTGGGAAGGAGTAGCCTGTGAACCTTTCCACCACCATTTCCCAGTTTCTCACGCGCCTGGAAGCCGACGGTAAAAGTCCGCATACCCTCAGCTGCTACGGCCGCGATCTCGGCCTGTTGCTCGCCTTCGCGGGCGATGTGGACGCCTCGGCTCTGGACGCGGATCTGCTGGCGCGGTTCCTCTTGTCCACGCCGGTGACCACGACGCACACGGGCGCCCCCCGTGGCCAAGCGAGCCTGGGACGCATTAAGGCCTGCCTGCGCAGCTTCGGGCGCTACGTGGCCAACGTGGGCGCAACGGGGCGCGATCCCGCAGCATGGATCAAGATCAAGCGCCACGACCGGGAAGCACCCAGTTTTCTGACGCCCCAGGAGGTCAAGGCTCTGGTCAAGGCGGTCGCTGCTCGCAAGGGCGAAACTGCCGAGCGCGACCTGGTCATGCTGCGCGTCCTGCTCGGCACCGGCATCCGTCTGGCGGAACTGGTCGGCCTCGACATCGACGATGTCCACCTCGACCAGAAGCAGCTGCAGATCAAGAGAGCCAAGGGCGGCAAGCCCCAGGTGCGCTTCCTGAACACCGAGCTTCGCGGCTTCCTGCGCAAGTACATCCAGCGCCGCCGGAAGGTGATTGCCGAGAGCGACGCGCTCTTTCTCTCGAATCGCAACCGGCGCATCAGCACCCGCCAAGTCCAGGAGCGAATGGGGCTCTGGCTCTCCTGGGCCGGGCTGGATGGCAAGATCACCGTCCACGGACTGCGCCACACCTTCGCCACGCTGCTTTACGGCCGCACGAAAAACCTGCTGCTGGTCGCCAAAGCCCTCGGCCACTCCCGCGTCACCACCACCCAGGTCTACGCACACATCAGCGACGACGATCTTGAGGACGCCCTCGAAAGCCTCTGAGCCGTCGCTTTTTTTCCGCACAGAAAGCGTCTTATCTGCGATTCGGCCAAAGGCTGACTCGCGCAAATTCGCCGACTTACGGCGACCGCCGCTGACGACTTCCACGCGATTGGTTTCGCGTTTTCGGCGCATCAGTCCTCCGGTTTGTCCTTTGAGTCCTTGCCGCGCACGCTTTCCAGAAGCGCGACCGCCCATTCCGCTGGTGTGGTCTGCTGCCCGCCGCTGGTATCGCGTTGCACTCTGGTGGTCTTGAGACACTCCAGCTGCTTGCGAAACAGCACGTCGTAGTTGCCGACGGCGGCGTCGGCATTGCCGAGCACAGCGCAGTGCCACTTCGCGTAATAGAAAGCAGCCATCGCCGCCTGCATCAGGTCCGTTGATTCGTTGAGATCAAAGTCCCGGTGGATCGCCGATAGCGCATCCTCGAAGATCGCTTTCTCCTCGTCGGTCAGCATCTTCTTGACGTAAGCGCCGTGCTTGAGCGCGTTGAGGTTGCCGCGAAGCTTTTCGGGTGGTGCCCCGCCATGATTTTTCGGATTTGCGCCGTGCATTCGACAAACGGTGTAGCCATCGACCGCCGGATGGGTGCATCGCTGCCCGTTTTTCTTCGTGCGGGCCGTGCAGCGGGGCACGCGGTGTCCGAAACTGTCCACCCAGTCTTGATCTGCTGGTAAATTCTGCTTGGAAGCCACTATTTCACCCTCACGTTTCTGGGTTCGCTCCCCGACAAATCGCCGACCGGCGCGAGGCCGCGTGCCCTAAGATTGAAACACCCTCTTGCACAGGTCTCCAAACCCTAGCCTGCGCGTTTCTTTGGTACGAACTGCGACAATACGCGATAGACCGTGGCTCGGTGAATCAGCATCCGTTCGCTGATCTCCGTGATCGTCTTGCCTTCCGAATGCATCTGGAAAATCTCCAGGTTGCGCCGAATGCGGGCAGAGACCGTCCGGCGCGGCAGGTAAAGACGCCCGCCACGCGGCATGTACTCATAGACCTGTGCCAGCAATTCGGGAGGCAGGATGTCTTTCGCGTTGATGTATTTCACGCCTGCGCTCCGACGGCCTGGTCGAGGATCACGACGTCGCGTTCGACCGGCAGGTTGTCGCGGAGGCTCTTGAGAAACTCGGCGCAATCGTGATCGCCCATGCTCTCGTAATCGGGGCACGAAGCCATGCGGCGATTGAGAACGGTGTGGTAGCAGAAGGTCCGCTCCTTGCCCGAGGTTGTTTGCCAGTGGCCCATCGCGCATTTGACGCGCCGTTCGGCTTTGGGACCACGATCCGCGCGTTCGAGGTAGACCTTGCAGTGCAGGCAGTTGGCGCAAGGGATGGGGTGAGTGGATTTGGGTTTATTCGACGTCATAGGTCCTCCTGAAATCGCGTAAGGCACGCGGTCGTGAAATTCGGCTTGCTTGCCGGGGTTCCAGTGCTGAACGGGCCGGTAGTAACCCACGACCCGCGAGTAGACTTCGGTCTTGGCTTTGCAATTACCCATTGGCGCAGTGCTCCAGGGTAGTGCTGGCCGGGGGCACGAACTCCAGATCACTGAAGATCGGAATGCCGTGGGCGCGAGCCTCCTCGATTTCGAGGGCGGTGCCCTGGGAACCAGCCCAGCCATCAACGAGAACGATCAGGTCGCAGCGGCGAACCATTTCGAGGCCCCCGCGCAGGAAGGTTTCCTCGGGAGCGACTCCACTCATGAACGCGGAATTCAGGTGCGGGCAGATCACCGCATAGCCGAGCGACCACAGATGTGCGGCGACTTCGCGGGCTGCCGCGATGTTCTGGGCGACGTCGTTGTGAGTACGGCCGCGATACGGACCGGCGACATAAGCGAGTTTCATCGTGTGGGTGTTCATACTGATCTCCATCAAAACAGCCGAGCCTGTTCGGGCGGCTGCGCGGGTTTGTGTTCCGTGGGTTGTTGTTTGGGACTCGGCGGTGCCGATGGCTTGGGCGCGGGAGCCTGGGGAACGTAGGGTTCGCCCCACGGCTCCTGCTGCGGACCCACGTAGGTGATCTCGCTGCCGGGAAAGGCATGCATGATCATCGAGAGCTTGCGCAGGTCCTCGGCGGAAATCTCCGGTCGATCCTTTCCCGTGTATTCGGGCACGAGCGTGAATTCGCCGGGCTTGGATTTGACATGGACCTCGACACCCAGAGCCTTGAACGATTCGACATCCTCGGGTGTGAGTTCGCGGGAGACGAGGCTGGCGGCGGATCGCTCGGCATCGTCATGAGCGAGCCCTCCGTCGTGCTCCATGATGGCGGCGCGTTCGTCCCAGGACTCGACGAGGCCGATGGCGTGATCATGGCGCGGGGCCAGGTAAGACTTTTCATCGAGGGTCTTGATTGCCTGGAGCAGTGCAGGCTCACCGATGTGCGAAACTGCCCAGCCGTGAATCCCGTTGAATCGCTGGCGCAGGGTCTGCCAAGTGGCCAGTGGCATCTTGCCCGCTTCGAAGGCTTGCTTGACGCGATCCATCCGGCAGCGAAGCCAGGCATAGTACGGTGCGTCGAGTAGGCGATAGACGGTGTTGTCGTGAATCACGTCCCGAGGCTGGTCGCCGGGATTCTCGACCTGGATGTGGCGAAGGTCTGTGGCAACGCGCAGGGCGATGTTATGGGCTGCGCTCATGATTCTTCCTCCTGGGGATCGAAGTCGGCGAGGTCGCAAGAAGCCGTTTGCGGGACCTGCGGGACATTGGTTTTGCGAGGCGACGAATGTCCCGCAAGAATTTTCTCAATGTTTTCATAGTCCGGCGGGACGTGCGGGTCTTGCGGGACGTTGGGGTCTACCCCTTTCTCACGTGCGCATGCGCATGCGCATGTGCGCGTGTGCGTAGCGGGGCTGGTATTATGTCCCGCATGTCCCGCACGTCCCGCGAAGTCTTGATTTTGCTCAGGATTTTCTTGCGGGACATTTGCGGGACATGCGGGACGTTGCTCAGGAAAAAGGGAGAGAACCGCGCCGGTGATGGAACCGTCCTCGGCGACCATTGCGAGTCCATATTCCGTCTGCTTAGAGTGACGGTCCCGGCGAACTTTGATCCGCCAAGAGTCGAATTGCCGGTCGCGCAGGGCGCTGAGGGCCTTACCGAGCCGGGTCTTCTGAGACCGCGCGCTCTTGTCTCCGGTAACGTTGGCCAGTAACTCATTGTTGACCGAGAGATCGAACAACTCGCTGGTATTTACCCAGCGGGCTCCGAATCGATTCCACCAGGCGGCGACAAACTCGCGCCACTCGTTTCCCTCGGCGTCCGCGACCTCGTAAAGCTCTTCGGTGTTGCACAGGAAGCCGGGTATCTCGGCGACATCGAGGATGCCCCCGATGACTCGCGCCCACGATTCGAAGGAGCCGATGGTGTGAGCGCATTCCGGCATTCCGGCGGCGACCCAGGCGCGCACGAGGACGAGCACTGCGTGAACGAGGTCGGCTCGGTGGCGGTCCACCCATTGGCGCAATGGGTCATGTTTAAAGCCCTCGCGCTTCCACGGACGGTCGATACGCGGATCGATCCTGATGCGAATACATCGACGAGCGATCTCCAGAGAAAGCGACGGATTGTTGGCCGTGGCGATCCAGAGGGCATTGTTCGGCAGCGACGTCATGCGCGTGACACCGAGCACGCGGTCGCACCAGGTTTCGGAGGTGATGACGGCTGCCAACTGCGAGGATTTCAAACCGACCCGGATGTTGTCGATCAACACCACCTGTGGGGCGATGTCGAGGAGCGCCGTGATCTTCTTGGAGTTCTCCTTCTCGTCATTCTCGATGGTGGTCACTTCGGCAGGCTTGGCCTGCACGATGCGCGAGATCGCTTCCGCCAGCAGCGTCTTACCGGTTCCTGGAGTCGGTGCCTCGACGAGGTGCAGTGGGGTTGGCCCGTGGATCAAGCGACGAACAAACGGCAGTAGAAGAGCGGCCACGGCATGTGCCCGATCCGAATCCGCTGTGAACGGAAAATCCGTAAGTAGGTCATCGAGCAGGAGTGACCGAGCCTTGGCGATTTGAGTTTTCGATGGTCGATCCGAAACGTCCGGCGGATCAAATCCCGGTGGTCGATGCAGCCAGAGCCGGGCCTCTCGATGATAGCCGGGCGAGTGAACGAGATTGCCAGACGCATCGAATACTGGAGTAGATACAATCGCTTCGAGTTGCGGTAACGACTCGTCGACATACTCCATCATGTCGTTGGCAACCTTGATCGGCGGGTCGGTCGCCTTTTGCATATCGTTGGCTTCGACCACCCAATTGGCCACGCGCCAAAGATGACCGTAGACCGCGACAAAGTTCATTGCGCTGATCCTGGGAATCGAATCCGTTATCGCGAGGCGAACGAGCGATCCCTCGCGTCGGAAAATACGTGGTGGATAGTTGGACGCTCGCACTGCGGCCCATGCCTCATCGATGAGCGGCGGCCCTTGGCGGTTATTGACGACGATGGTGGGCAGACGCGGGCGATCATCATGGGCGTCCGCTTGTTCCAGTGTCTTGGCAGCACTCATGACCGGCAGCGCCGCAGGATCGACGTCCATAAAGGCGGCAATCTCCTCATCGGTCGGCAGGGGCGCCCTCTGCTTTTCAGGCGGCGACCAGCCCGCCTTCTTCGCCATGTCGAACAGCGTTCCGAGGGTGACACCACCTCCGGATGTAAAGCCGTCCCACTTGAGCGGAGGCTCGCCCTCCACGTATTTCTCACCACGAGCACTCCAGGCATCCCAGAGAGCAAGACCTTCCTGCGGGTCCCAGTGATGAAGCGCCATGCCGATCCGAAGCCAGTCGTCGTAGGAAACGTCGGGTGAGATGTGATCGAGCGCCGCGCGGATCAGGTCGGCGTCGGTCGGCCCGTAATTGGTCGGTGTGGCAGGTGGACTACTTTTTGGGGCTGACGCCTTTTTTAGTCCACCCTTCGTTTTCAGTACAAAGCGCCGGATGTCCTCGGGCACCTGCGCGAGGATTTCCTGGAGCCGGGCGACTGCCAGGCGCTCGAAGCCATCGGGCGAATAAGGTTCGAGACCACCGCCCTCTGCGATCCGATAAAACTGGTTGCCACCATCTTTCCCGTCGAACCAAAGCGGTGCCCACAACATGTTTCCGGCGCGGAATGGCTTGTCGCTAACCGTGTTTTGTTTCGGGAAGCACTCGATGCCGCGTCCGATCCGGACGTCGGCTGCTTCGCCGGTTGCGAGCACATGGCCGGTGGGCGCGATGAAATGGCCGAGCAGCCGGGCATCGACAGCGGGTACCGGCGCATCGAAGAACACCCAGATGTGCCAACCGTGGCCGCTGCCGGATTTTTCGATGTGTGCCGGGATGTCGAGTGAGCAGCACCGATCCAGGCACGCGAGCATCGTCGCCTGCGGATCAGCCAGCGGTAGCGGATGTCCCGGCCCGTCGAAATCCAAGCAGAGCCAGACGCACGAATCATCGGGGGCCACGGCGTAAGAGCCGACGCGGTCAAAGCCGCGACCGTCCGCGACCTGGCCGCCGGTTTTGCGATTGAAATAATGGAGCGGCGGAGATTTGCCGCTTTCGGGACCGGCGACATGATACGCGAGCAGAGCGTCAAGGTGCTGGTCGCCGATCACCGGGCGGGGTTGGGAGATGATCTCGCCGGACTTGCGGTCGACCCAAGTCTGCCGCACCGCGACGATATCGCGCCGTGCGAAAAAATACTGGTTCAGAAGTTGGACGTCTTTCTCTACTTGATTCACCCATCACCTCAAAGCCGAATCACTGATTTCCATGCCTTGCCTCGCCTTACCGCGCCGGACCAAGCCATGCCATGCCTGACACTGCCCCGCCCAACCTGGCCTAACCGGACCGCGCCAAATCAGATGTGAACGGCGAGTTCATTGCCCGCCGTGTTCTTTCGCCAAAGACCGATAAACGTCGAGCGTTCGTCGTTTGCTTTCTTCGTCGCGCAATTCCGTACACCCCAGCGGTCGCCAATGATGATGGTCGTCTCCTTTGCGCGGCTGACGCCCGTGTAAAATAAATTTTGGCTGTGCATGAACGAATGGCTTTTGTGGATGATCACCACGGCGCAGGGGAATTCACTGCCCTGGCACTGGTGGATCGTGAGCGCATACGCCAACTGCAGATCGTCCAGGTCGCCGTCGGCGCGACAGAGGTTCACCTCGTCGTTGTCGAAACGGACTCGTAGGTCGCCGTGGGACAGCAGTTCCATCACGCGCCCGATCGATCCGTTCATGATGCCGAGGTCATAGTTGTTGCGGCGCTGGATAACCTTGTCGTGCAGGAGAAAGGGCGGGCGACGATTCGGTGGAACCGCTGGCACCTCGATACCGTACAGCTTCCGTTGAATCAGACTCTGAAGTTCGACGTTCAGTTCATTGACGCCCAGGATGTTCTTGCGCTGGGGCGTGAGGAGTTGAACGTCATCGAGCAGGTCGTATCCCAGCTTATCGGCCAGGATCGTTTCGTAGAGGTCCCGGATAAACCGACGCACATCCCACGGGTCGCTGAACTCGTCGATCAGATACCAGGGACGACGGCCGCGATCATCAACCAGACTCGAAGTCCTGGCCACGGCTCCCTTCAGGATCGCCGTGCTGTTTTCCTTGAGTTCTCCGGCCTGGCGCACCACGTCTGTGAGCACGACGCCGGGCACGATGCCTGTGTGGATCATGTCACGCAGCAGATCACCGGGGCCGACCGGCGGCAGCTGGTTGTGATCGCCGACGAAGACGACGGCAGTCTTTTCATGGTCGATGGCGCGCAAAAGCCGCCACGCCAAGTGCAGGTCAACCATCGAGGTCTCATCGATGATGACGACGTCCGAATCGATGGGGTCGTCGGGTCCGTGCGCCCACTCATGGCCGTTGAAACCGAGGAGTCGGTGGATGGTGAACGCCTCTTTGCCAACGACTTGTTCGAGGCGTTTGGCGGCTTTGCCGGTCGGCGCGGCGAGCAGAACGCGGAGACCGCATTCTGCAAGCGTGCGGGTTAAGTCTCCGACGGTGTAGGTCTTACCGCTGCCCGCCCCGCCTGAGATCACGGTGATCTGGTGGGTGAGTGAGGCGACCACGGCTTCGCGTTGACGAGGATTCAGATCGGGGCAAAGCTGGCCGTCGCGGACCTTCCGCCAGACGCCCAGAAGGTCAAACACGCAGGGATGGTCTTTGTCGCCTCCACGAAGCCATTGCTCGACCTCGCGTTCCATCGCCCGGATGTCGGCACGGGCGATGAGGAAGCGGCCATCGTAGGAGTCGCAGGCAAGCGCTCCTTTATCGATCAGGCCGGACAGTTCCAGTTCGATGATCTCGCGGCTCTGCATCGAATCCATGACGAGCAGCTTGTTGGCGCGCTCGATGAGGTCCGCTTCCTCAACCCAGGTGTGCCCTTGGTCCAGGGCATCATCGAGGCAATCGAGAATCCCCGCACGCACTCTCGGCGGGAATTCCTTCGGCACACCCACCTTGCGGGCGATAGCATCCACGCGCTTGAAACCGAAGCCTCGGATGTCTCGCACAATCAGGTAGGGATCGCTCTTGATGATCGAGACCGCGTCGTTGCCGTATTTATCGATCAGCGAGCGCACCTGATGGTGGGTGAGCCCGAAGGCGGATAGCTCGGTAGCAGCCGCATTGATCGCCTGGTGCCGAAGCCATTCGGTCTGGATGTTCCGGGCAGCCTCGAGTGTGATCGGTCCGGCCTTGGCCACGGCCTCGGGATTCTCGACGATGACGCGGCCAAAATCACTTCCGAATGCCTGGGCGATCCGCTTGGCCTTGACCGGTCCCAGCCCGACGAACGCGGGGTTGTTCGCCAGGTAGTGCGCCAATCCCTCGACCGATAGATCGAGGTCGTGGGTGAGCGTGTCGGCCTGGAACTGCTTGCCGTATTTCGGATGATTCACCCACGCGCCCTGGAGG
>DAIMDW010000063.1:0-9076 GCA_036725605.1 bacterium | reverse complement strand
CCCTGCAGGCCAAGATGGACCTCAATCCCGAGGTGGAGACCGCCAACCGCGCCAAAGAGCAGCGCTTGGTCGACATGAACTGGGACATCAAGGACGTGACGTCCCTGGTGCAGCTGGGGATCATGAGCCCGGCGTCGGCGAGGAAACTGCTGGGGATGGAAGACGCCGCCGAGGATCAGGCGATCCAGCAAGAAGAGGAACAGGCGGTCGAAGCCATGTATGCGGACGCGGCGGCCAAGCCCCGCGCCTCGGGAGAAACCTGCAGTGACTGTGTCCATTTCGACGAGGAGACCAACCGCTGCCGGGTGCTGGAACGGGATGCCTCGCTTTTCGATTCGGCCTGCCGGTTTTTCCGCAACGCGGCGGTCTAAATGCTCGCCGTCGCCCTCGACCAGTCCGAACGCATCAAGCAAGCGGTCGCTTCGTCGTTCGCGGCCCGCGATCTGTACACGGAAAAGCAGGTCGCGGCGCTCGTCGTTTCATTGCGGGAGGCCGAGAAGCGGATCAAGGCGGATCTGCTTCGATACGCTGACCTTGGATCGCTCACGCCCGGGCAGTCCATCAATCAGGTCCGGCTCGCCGCGCTCAACGAGCGGATCGACGATACGATCAAGGCGCTCAAGGTCGAGCACACCCTTGCCCTGAAATCCGCCGCCAAGGAATCCCACCTCGAAGGGATTACCCAGGGCGCCCTCGAACTCAAGGTCCACGGCTTGCCCGGATACGATTCGCTCACCGATGAGTCCGCGAAGCGTCTGGCCAAGGACGCCTTCTCCCTCATGGACAGGAGCGCGCTTGATTTCCTGGTGCGTTTCGACGTCCAGCTGGCCGGTCAGGTTTCGTCGGACCTACTGACCGGCGTAAAAAACGCGTTGACGGTCGGAATTGCACAGGGATTGTCAATTCCGAACATCGCCAGGAACATCGGCTCGGTGATTCTGGACAAGGAAGCCTTCAAACAGGCGGGTAAAACCGTCTTCGCTTCGGCACAGCAACGCATCGAATTGATCGCCCGCACTGAAATCCTGCGGGCGCACAATCAGGGGCGGCTCAAGTTTTACGATACCGTCGGCGTCCGCGAGGTCCGGTGGATGGTCGCGGCCGACGAGCGGTTATGCCCGGCCTGTTCAGAACTCGATGGGCAGGTCTTTGCAATCGACAAAATGCCTCCCATCCCGAGGCACCCGAATTGTAGGTGCGTTCCCGTCTCAGTGCCTTTGCGCGTGTGCTCCACCGAGTCGTTGAAGCTCCAGGCGATGGCGGGACCGGCGGATGCGGCCGGCGCATGTCTCATGTCGCCGCAGCAGGTTCACGATGTCGCTGGGGCGCAGAAGGCCGAGCAAGCCCAGACCAACAAGGCGATCAAACAGGGCGACTACGAATCGCTGGCGCTGAAGCCTTTGCAAAATGAATGCAAAAAGCGCGGGATTTCGATTTACCGGACCAAGGCCGATTTCATCAAGCTGCTCGGCCAGCAGAATCCGGGCATCGACTATTCGACGTGGGCGACCAAGGACATCATGGCCGAAGTCGCCAAGCAGAGCATCGGGAAAACCTGCACGAAGGATGATCTGATCGCCCTGCTCAAGCAGTGGGACGCGGCGCATGCGGCGATCATCAAAGAGGCGGCGGAAACGCTGCCCGACTTCGCATCGATGACCGTCAAGCAGTTGCAGGATCAGTGTCTGAAAAACGGCATATCCATCGCCAAGACGAAAAATCATTTCATCGCCGAACTGGAAAAGCTCGAACCCAATCCCGCCAAGCCGCACTTCATGCTCAAGGGCCAGGAACTCCAGGCCAAGATCAAGCAGTTCGGGATAGGCAAGCTCAAGACCAAGGACATGTTGATTTCGGACCTGCAGAAGGCGCTCTCCATCGATAAGAAGACGGTGCAGGCAGTCGAGGAGGCGGTCAAGCACAAGACCGACCTGGTCAAAGCCATCGACGCGGTGGTGCTTCCCGACGACCCGGCGCAGTACCAGGCATTTCTCGATTCGGCGAAAAAAGCGGCGCAGGCGTATTCCCAGCATGCGGATTTTCTTGCGGCGACCGATGTGGGGCCTCTATCGGAATCACTGGCTCAGAAAATCTCGGCCTGGGAAACCCAGGTCAAAAACATGTCATTGGACGATCTGAAGAAGCTCGCCCAGCAAACCAAGCTCAAGCATTATCAGTGGCACAACAAAGAAGAATTGATCGCCCGGTTCTCGGTCTTCGACGAATCGGAATTGGCCAAGATCGATGCCTCGGTCGAAACGAAGTGGGCGAAGTGGGCCGAGAAACATGGTGGCAAAAAGGCCAAGACCGCCCCGGCTCTGAAACCGAAACCGGCTGCAGAACCACAAAAGCCCGTCAGCATCCCGGAGACCGCGCTCCCGCCGAAAGACCCGACGAAGCTCACGCCGGTCGATGAGCCGTTCCGAGATGTCGACGCGCAATGGGAAAAGATCAAGGCGAAAAAGCCATTCAAAAATCGACGCGAGGTGCGTTCGGAACTCGGCGGTGCGCACCGTAAGTTCATCTACGACGACGACCAGGGCAACAAGTGGCTCTTCAAACCCATATCAGAGGACTTCCGCGCCCACGGCGACGAGGTAGCTTATCGCATCGGCCGCCTGATCGATCCCGACGCTGTAGAGGTTCGGCTCATTGAACTGGACGGAGAAACCGGATCGATCCAGCGCATGGTTCCGAAACTCAAGGCGCAGAAAGACTTCAAGGGTATCGATCCCAAGGACCTGCTGCCCGCCGAACTGGAGCAAGTGCAGCGGGAGCACGTCATCGACTGGCTGATCAGCAATCACGATGGGCACTGGGAAAACTTCCTGCGAGGCACGGACGGCCATCTGTACGGAATCGACAAGGGCCAGCTGTACAAGTTCCTCGGGGATGACGCACTCGACATCGCCTACCACCCAAACGCGGTTCATGGCGCATCAGAGCCCTATTACAACACCGTCATGCGAGCCTTTGCCGAGGGCAAGGTCGACCTCGATCTGCAGGCGACGCTCAAGTACATCGAACGCGTTGAGGCGATCCCCGACGAGCAGTTCCTCGACATACTTCGGCCTTATGCGGAGCGGCGATTCAAAAAAGGGTCGGCCAAGCTCGATGCCTTTTACCAGATGGCGCTCGACCGCAAGCACAGCGTTCGGAGCGACTTCGAGAAGTTCTACGGCAAGCTGGCGAAAAAGCGCGGGCTGCCCGGTTTCTCGTTCGATTCGAAGGCAGCGAAAAAGGGCGCGGTGCGACTCGGTCAGTTCGAACAGCGCATGGTGGAGGACGCGGCCGAAGCCGGTTGGCAGGGCAAATCCATCCCCATCGATGTGGATCAGATCGAAGACCAGAACGCTCTGGTGTTCCAGCAGACGGTAAAAAAGGGATCGAAGGTCACCGGCAAGCAGACCATCGTTCAGATCAAGGTGCGGCCAGAACATGAGGACAAGATTCTGGAGGCCATCGGCAAGGCGGGGCCGCCGGGAAAGAAAGCGATCCTGCCGCAGGTAGGCGCGCCGCTGCCGGAGGACGAGTTTTACGACACGATCCTGACCGCCGTTAAGTCGGTGAATCACCACTTCGCCGACAAGAACTTCAACCAAAAATCCGTCGACGCCGCGATAAATCTCAAAACCAAGCTCTCAAAGCTGCTCAAACACGAGGATGCCGAAATCCGCCACATGGCCGAAAGCTACATGGCCAAGATCGAGGAGCTTCACGCCTCGGTCCTTGATGTGGTGAATGGCAAGAGTTCCGGCAAAAAGGTTACCAAATTCATCCAGTACCTCAGGAAATCGGAACCGCCGAAGGCTGTCCAGGCGGTGAAGCCTAAAGACATGGTTGTACGCAAGGGGAAGGTGCTGATGCAGAAGCGGACGAACACGGCTGGCGAGATCATTACCGACGGCACTGAGCGCGATCTGTCGTCTGTGTTCGGGCGAGGTATGGCCGACGGCACGCAGTTCGAGATCGAGTTTGAGGATGGCGTCTCAGCTGTATATCGCCCATGGGCTGGCAACAGCGACATTTTTGCGGCGGCGGGCGAACTGGAGGTGCGCGTCAACGGACCGTGCGTGCCCGGCATCGTGGAAAAAGCCCTTGAAAAGATTGAACGGTTGGGCCTGAATGCGACTCCGGCGGCCATCGAGGACGCGGAGATCATGTACCTGCAGAAGCAGGCCTACGTCCAGGGCATTGACAACTCGCCGCGCTATAAAAAGGCGCTCGGAGCGATGAAGAACAAGAGCAAACAGGAGCAAGTGAAAATCCTGCGCGATTTCTGGAACTCGGAACTTGGCGTGCGGGATGTGACCGAGCTTCCGCACTACAACCCGTTCGGGGAATTTCAACACGCGACGCGAGGTAAGCTCGGAGGGGCTGGACGCCGCACCCAGATGCGCTTCGACCTGACCGAAAGCGATCTGGAACGCCAGATGAGCGGATACTCGTTACGACACTCGCTCACTGACGACCGCGACATGGCGGAATTCATTGAAACGGCGCTGGAGCACAACGGCGCGATGGTCTCCACAGTCGAGAAGATGCGCATGGGCATCAAGCCTGGCGGTATGTCACCGGTCGCAGACATGGAATCCGGCGGCGGTACGTATTTCTTCACGCGCATCCGCAAGACGCCGACGGCGGCGCGACCTGGGGAGCCTGGTCTGTACTTCAAACGGAATCTGCTTCGTCGGATGGACGCAATCACGTATGATCATGACAAGTTCGGGCGCTGCACCGGGGACCACGTCCGGCGGTACCGCAAATCGCAGATCGACCAGTGGAAAAGCATCGTGCAACGTAACCGAAGCGACGAAACGATCTTCAAGTATTCCGTCACTTTGTTGGACAACCTGGAGGTCATCGTCGCGCCGGATCGAAAGGCCAAAATGAACATCATCATGTCCTTCAAGAAGCGCGGCATCACGCATCTGCCGGACGGCCGAAAGATCGAGGACATCGTTTGGGCGAGTTACTGACATGGGTAAAATCGATGTAAAAGCGGAAGTGGCCAGGCTCCAGAAGACGCTCGACGGAATTACGAAGAACGGCTTCTGGTATTACGTGGATTTCCCGGACGGCGAAACGCTGACGTTCCAACCGTATCGGCTCGACGTGCTCGGCGCGCATCCTCAGGTCGCTCCGGACGGGACAGTAAAGGCGTGGACCTACTCGGTGCTGATGATCGACCGGGGTTTCGTGGATTTCGGCGCGAGCACACATGGCAACCATTTGCACTTCGTGACAAAGATCGAATGGCTGCGAAATGCCAAGAACGAGATTTATTCGGCTTATCTCTACGACGATCAAGAGTACAAGATTTATGTCATCGGACTCGATCCGTTGGACGATCCGGAACGGATCGAAGAGTGGAAAGACTACATCAAACGGCTCGCCGCTATGCCCGATCGCGTGGAGCGGTGCCGCAAGGGTGTGACGCGGGAGTTCATGGAGATGGTGGAGGCGCGGTTCCGATGAAGCTGCGGTACATGATCGATTACGTTTACGACGAGAAGCGCTTCGAAAAGGGCCTTGATCCCTACGTGCCAGCCGGGCTGTGGGTCGTGACGCCGACCGGGTTTGACGCCGGATATCTGCCTGGATTCGACGAGCGCGAGGACGAAGTCAACTGGATGCTCAATGACTGGATCGAGCAGGGAATCACGCCCTGGCGCAACGAAGGCTTTCTCGAATACTGGCAGGAAAGCCGGTCGCCTTATCGGGGCACATTTGGCGAGATCGTTGAGACCGATGAATACGAGAATTCGGGGAAGTGCATCGACGCAATTCTAAGATTGCTGATGGAATAGAACGGTAAGTGAACAAAAACAAATCGTGGTCAGATTTCTTGGTCACCGATCACTCACTTGGGCCTCTGGGCTTCCTCCAGCATTTCTCGCGCACAATTCAAGCATTCGATCCATTCCTTGTTCGTCAATACGGTATATTTATCGAACTGATGGCCGCGCCTTTCAGGGTTCAGTACAGCCGTTTTGATCGTATCTTTTAGCCTCGCAAGGTTCATTCGCTCTTCTTTTTTGTCTGTCGAAAAAACGGCTTCGCTTTGATCAATTTCAATTGATATTCCATTTAATTCCAAGATCGCACCTCCTCATTGGTAAATCTAATCGACGACTTAAGGACTGTCAAAATGTTATGGCGTCGGGCAGTCAAATTGATGGAAGTATCGCGGGGTGAAAACTTCCACTAAACGAACTTGCCCTTCCCGGATCGGACCCATATTCTACCCTCATGAAAAAGCTGTTTGCCTACATCGAGAAGCTCGTGGCGCAAGGATTCTTCGGAACCCTGACGCTGAGTTTCCAGAACGGCAAACTGTGCAACATTAAGGTCGAGCGGAGCTTGAAGCCCGAGGATCTGCCTTCGCCGTAGGCTACGGCAAGACAGGCATGTGACAACCGCATAGACCTTCGGGGTCGTCGAAACCATCGAGCCCCGGTGAAGTTGGGATGAAACACGCCCGCTTCGCCGGGGCTTTTGTTTTATGGAGCGAGCGTGGCGCTGAAAACGGACCTGGACCGGCTGACTTTCCTGCTCGAGGCGGAAGCGGAGCTTGCGCTGTTCGGCGACGAGCAGCTGTCCGCGCAGGCCGCCGAGGAGCAGCGCCGCTACGTCACCAACTACATCGGCTCCAAGCAAAAGCTGATCGACTTCATCTGGGAAAACACCCCGGACGACACCCGCGCCGTGGCCGACCTTTTTTCCGGGTCCTCGGTCGTGGGCTTCATGTTCAAGCAAAAAGGCAAAGCGGTCACTGCCAACGACAAGCTGCGGTATTGCTTTCACATCGCTCGCGCCATCATCGAAAACCCCGGAGAAACGGTCACCGACGACGAGATCGCGGCGCTGCTGGCCGACAACCTGCAGGCGGGCGACTTCGTCCGCAAAAACTTCGCGGGCATCTACTTTGCCGAGGGCGTCCACGGGATAATCGACTCGATCCGCGCCAACATCGACAGGCTCGAAGGCTTCAAGAAAGACATCGCCCTGTTCGCGCTGGGCAAGACCTGCATCACTGGCAAGGGCGGTTTCGGGCACTTCGGCACGACCATCCCCCACGGCGGCCGCCAGGACCCGCCGGATCGATTCAAGCAGCGGTTCGCGGACAACATACACACGATCAATTCGCTGGCTTTCGACAATGGCCAGCCCTGCCGGTCGGCCTGCGGCGATATCATGGAAGTCGGCCCGCAGGTCAAGGCCGACCTCGCATACTTCGATCCGCCCTACGCCACGCATTTCTCCCAGACCAACTACGAGCGGTCTTACCACTTCATCGAAGGGCTGATGACGTATTGGGACGGCAAGGAGATCGTCGAGGGCAGCAAGACCAAGATTTACCGGATCGAAAAATCCGGCATGACCAAGGCGAACGCGTCCAATTTCTTCAAGGATTTTCTCGGCGCGTGCGTCCACATTCCCAACTGGATCATCAGCTACCGCGACCAGGCGTATCCGACCGAACCGGAAGTGAAACGGATCATCGGCGACCTGGGCCGCGACGTGACGCTCAAAAGCAAGGACCACCACTACCAGATTAGCGCGAAGCACGGCGATGCCAGCAACGCCAAGGAGCATCTGTTCCTGTGCTCTGCGAAGCAGGCGGCGCAGGATTTGGACGAGGCGGCCGATCATCACGATCTGGGCATGTCCTCGCTGGGCGACTGCGACCTCGATCTTCTCTCGGCGTTCGCGGCCGACGACAAGGTTCGGGTGTCGCCCTACATGGGCAGCAAGTACTTCGCCCTGGACTGGATTTGGAAAAACTGCCCGCAGGACGCCAAGTCCGTGTTGGACGCCTTTTCCGGTGGCGGCAATGTCGCCTACTTTTTCAAGCGCAAGGGTCTGACGGTCTTCGCCTGCGACCGGATGCACTACCCGTGGCACATCGCCCGGGCCGTGGTCGAAAACCAGACCGACAATGTGTCCGACGAAGAGATCGAGGCGCTGCTCGCGGAGAATCCCCAGGCCGGAAACTTCTGCGAGAAGACCTTCACCGACTATTACTTCACGCCGGAAATCCTCCGCTTCCTGGACAACACTTGGGCCAACGCGCAGAAGCTCGGGGGCTACAAGAAAGACATCGCGCTATTTGCACTGGGTTATGCCTGCATGACCAAGGCGCGGTTCGGGGAGTTCGGCCGCAGCAAGAAGGGCATGACCGGGCGCCCCGAGGATGAGAGCAAAAAGGATACCAGCCTGGGCGAAATCCCGCTGGAGGACTTCCGCGACCTGTTCGTCAAGAACGTCCGCAAGATCAACGCCCTGGTTTTCGATTCCGGGACGCAGTGCAAGGCGTTCTGCGGCGAGGTGCGCGAGCTTCTGCCCAAGCTCCCCGTGGATTTGATTTACGCGGACCCGCCCTACATCACCGAGTTCGGGGCCAACGATTACGAAGGCAAGATGCACTTCGTCGAAGGCCTCATGACGATGTGGGCGGATAAGCAGATCCGCGACAACGCCCGGCGCGATTACGAGTCGGGCACCAAATACAACAAGGACACCATCGCGGCGCTGATCGGCGACGTGGTGGATAAATCCCGCGCGAAATCGATCCTCATGTCCTACCGGGACAAGGCGTATCCCCGCGAGCCGGAAGTGGTCGAGATGCTGAAAAGCCGTTTCGGCCAGGTCGCGGTGAAGCGCATGGACGTGCGCTATAACATCGCCCGCTACGGTCCCGAGGGCGGCGGCAAAGACGCCCAGGAACTGCTCTTCGTGGCCAGCGGTCCCCTCGCTGCCCAAGCGAATACCCACGCCAATTTCCACACCCGGATTACCGGCCATGTCATCACCCGGTCGCTGATCGCACAGGCGCAGACCGATGAGAGCGACAAACGGTTTTCCTTCATCCTGACCCACGTCGGCACCAACAAGAACGGCGACCACTTCACCGAAGAGGAATGCCGCAAGGCGTACCAGACCGTGGTGGGCACGAAGATCGACGTGGCCCACAGCCAGGACTTCCGGGACATCGTCGGCGGCGTGGTCTCGTCCGAATACGTCGAGGACGGCGACAAGAGCCGGATCGAATGCGTGGGCGAGATTTACACCG
>DAIMDW010000062.1:0-9752 GCA_036725605.1 bacterium | reverse complement strand
ATGCGCGTGGAGACAGGATTTACCATGTGCCAGGGCAGGAGCACTACGAGATCACACGCATCAATGAGTCACGCGGCGAGCGGTGGTTCTGCACGGAAGAAGAAGCGATCAAGGCGGGGTGGCGGAAGGCAAAAAGGTAATAACCTTCTTTTAAACTGGAGGATGAAATGAGCAATAAATGCATCGCATTTCTAGGAATTCTGCTTTTTTTGGGGATCAACGTCGTTGTGGCCAATGGTGGTGAAGTCAAGGGCGGAACCTGGACTGATCCAAAAACACATCTGACATGGCAAGTCATTCCGACAGACAAGCCGATGAATTTCCTCGAAGCGAAAGATTACTGCAATGGCTTGTCATTGGCTGGCCATGACGATTGGCGCTTACCAACAATTTCGGAACTACGGAGTTTGGTTCGTGGATGCGACCGCGCGGTGACTGGAGGTTCCTGTGGTGTGACAGACACGTGCAGGAATTGGAAAAAAGGATGCCAGAATATTGGGTATTGCGTTGGTTGCGGAGGCCAGGCGAACGGAAAATGTTACTGGCCCGCCCAGATAAAAGGGGATTGCAAAAAAAGCACGTATTGGACAGGGCTGCCGGTTGAAGGACTGAACGAAGTTGCTCTGGTTCCAGATTCGGAAGGCAACTTAGTCCCAACGAAAAAAGTTCCTGAGGCAGCCTGGAGTATCAATTTCGGGACTGGTGAAATCACAAGCCATGATCAAATTGAAAATGCAACTGACGGCGATTCGCCTTACAGTACCAGGATGCGCGCACGTTGTGTTCGAGAGTGAAAATCAACCAGTGTAGCCGCAACTGAGGGCCGTTTTTTATCTGTCAACCGCAAATCCGCACATCCTTTTCCGGTAGATCGAGCCAGTATCCAACTTTCGGCTTGGTTTTGATCAGTCCCTGGATTTCACGCGTCGGAATTCCCCGCCCATTTCCGGCCTGGCTGACAAGCGTTCGAATGAGCGTGGACTTCGTGTCGGTGATCTGGTGGTCGTAAATGGGATTATCAGCCGCGTCGTTTAGTCCCCAGATGCTGTCATAGATTTCCCGCTTGGTCACAACCTTACCGGGCTTTCTTGCCAGCAGCGTCAGGAACTTCAGCGGCGTCGGCTGCAGATCAACGGTCGCTCCTTTGTAGGAAACGCGGTGCTGCTCGATGTCCAGAATCAGACTGGGCATGGGGTCTGCTTCGACGTCCGGCTCGATTGTTCCCACCGGGGCGGAATCATCCTGTGGAATCGGCAGTGAGGCACCCCCACGAACCTGTTCGGACAACTTCTTGCCGGTCTTTGGTCCGAGAACTTCGCAGAGCCGATCCTCGGTCACAGCTTCGAGGGCGTTCTGATCGCTGATGCCAGCATCAGCCAGTTTACGAAGCACAGCCCTTCCAATTCCCGGAAGTTTCAACCGCGCCAGTTCCACCGCGTCGGTCTGAATTCCAAAGGTGAGCCGCAACGATAAATCATGAACTCGTTCGACCTGCTGTTCACCCCAACCCTCGGTTTCGCAGACAAGGGCCATGCCGTGAAGAAGCCAATCAAACTCCTCGGCGACACGACGGACCGCGCCGCCCCAGACCTTGTAGCCTTGCTCGATCTTCTTGATCGGCAACTCGGCGATCCAGTCGTCCATCATAAGAGCCAGCTTGTAGCGCTTGTTCACTTCGTAGATGCAGTGGGCTTCCTTGGCGACGGCCTGGAACACCGTCCAGTGTGCGATCTCACGGCTCCGAGCGCGGCTCAATATCTTTTCGCGGTATCCTGCGCGCCGGTTTTCATCGGTGGACATGGTGACGTAGATGTCTTCCGCGTCTCGGCTGCGCGCTGCGATCACCAGCATCTCAAACTCGGTCGTGAAGCGGTCCTTGGCAGTCTGAGCCCAACGCGAAAAGGCGTAGGCGGTTTTGGGGTGCAGGCATTGCGAAGCGCAAACGCGCCCAAGCTCAGTGATAATCAGATGGTTCTCTTGTTCCAGCACCGTGGCGCACGAGGTGCAGATGTCCACCGCCCGGTCGACGTCTTTGCGGAACTGGTCGATGGTCTGCTTCTGCCGCCATATTTCGTGGCCGGTGAAGCTGCCGAGGAGGAAATGGTAGAGTTCCTCCCGCGTCGCGCACAGGCCGGAAGCGATCAGATTGACGACGTGACTTTCCAATGGCGCATTGGCGAGCGTCGGCATGATGTCCTCGAAGTTTCCTTCGATGTAGTGTCCCGCCATCGCTCGGGCCGGAAAGTCGCCCATGCTGACCATGATCGAGCGCCCGAAGTCCGAAGCCAGCGAAAGCCGCCCGGCGCGGCCGCTCATGTTTTCGTACTCGCTGCGCGTGATGTCCTCGGTGACCCAGCGCCGGAACTTGGAAGAGTATTTCCATTTCTGGGAGTCGACGAACACGTTCTTGGCCGGAAGGTTCATGCCCATCGCCAGCGTCGAGGTCGAAAATAATGCTTTGATCGATCCAGCGCGGAAGTGCTTCTCGATCAGGCGGCGTTCCGCCCAGGTCAGGTCGGAGTTGTGAAAAGCGATGCCCTGAGAAAGCAAATCGTTGAGGACCTCACGGGCATAGGTATCCTCCATGTCGGTAAGATCTTCGATGGCTTCATACGCCGCAGGCAGCGAAACCAGATCGCTCAGAGCGCGAGCAGCGAACACCGTGGAGTTCCGGTCCCGCAGGAAAATCAGACTCTGCTCGTTCTGTTGGGCAAGATGCGCGACGTTGAGCAGCAGCTGATGGTTGGCCTGTCTTTTGGTTTCATCCCAGACCAAATCCTCGGAACCATCGGCGCCCGAGTTGTGTTCGCGGTAGTTGAACACTCCCTGGCACAGGATGCCCTTGCGAAGCTCGACGGGTCGCTGCGCCTCGATGAGGACGCGGGCTTTGAGCCACTTCTCTAAGCGGTCGGTTTTACCAAGCACCGCCGACAGCCCAAGAATCTGCGGGCTGGCTTCCGAAGTCACGATGCGCGTAAGCAGAACCTCGAGCACCGGCCCCCGGAATTCATCGGTGATCATCTGCAATTCATCCACGACGATCAGTCCGGCGCTGGTGAGTAGCGAAGGCGTATTCACCAACAGCCCTTGCATCTTCTCGTAGACCACGATGGCGATGTCGAAGTCGCCGTGCTCGATCTGGTCGTCGAACTCCCGGTGATCGCGATTGGAGATGGCCACGCGGATGCCGACCTCGCCGTAGCGTTCGGTGAATTCGACGAACTTCTCTTCGGCAAGGGACTTCTGCGGAACCAGGTAGAATACTTTGCGCTTGCTGCGCGCCGCTCTGATTGCGGCCATTTCTCCGATAAATGTTTTACCGGACGAGGTGGGTGAAAAGACGATCAGATTGCGGGATTCGAAAAGGCCGTATTGCTGGATGGCCTTTTCCTGGACAGGCAGCAGCGTTTCTCCGATGTGCTGCTTCCATGTGTCCACGATTCGTTTTTCAATTCCGTATCCTTCAAGAAAATCAACTCGCATCATGGGCGTTTCCCCCCGAAACGCGCCCAACTTTTGAATAGCGAACGAGAGTTTCATCTTCCCCTGGGCGTTGCAGAAAGAGGGGATCTCGCCCGCCGCATTGCATTAATCCAGATCGCGGAAAACCCCTATAACCCTTCCCACGATCCGGATATCCTGACGTGCCGCATCGATCAACAAAGGAGCCAGCAAGCGGTTTTCCGGCTGCAACCGAATGAGTCGGCCCTCGCGGTAAAAACGTTTCACAGTCGCCTCGTCATCCATCAGAGCAACCACGATGGAGCCGTTTTCGGCGTCCGGTTGCTCGCGCACAATCACGGTGTCGCCATCGAGAATTCCGGCCTCGATCATACTCTCGCCGGTTACCCTCAGAGCAAACACCTTCGAGTCTCCATAAGCTTTCCGTTCCACCGGCAGGTAGCCATCGATGTTTTCCACGGCCAGGAGCGGCGAGCCTGCCGGAACCTGGCCGATGATCGGGATGCCTTTCTCACCCAGCGGTCTGCCAATTGTTTCGATGGAACGCGCCGCGCCGGTGCGCCGCAAAAGTCCCTTCCTTTCCATGCGCTTCAGATGTGCGAACACCGTCGACGATTTGATCCCGAACTTGTCTCCGATTTCCCGGACGGTCGGCGGCATCCCGCGTCTGTCGCTGAATTCTTCGATATACCGAAGAATTTTCTCTTGCATGGCGGAAGGTGCTTCCACTTTTCGGTCTCCTTTGTTCTGATGTACAAGGTAGGCTAACATTAGTTAGCCGTCAAGTGAAAAATGAATTTTTTTGACCGTCCCTTGAAAAAAAGTGGGGCCGAATGGCGGAAGCAGTCGGAACAAAAGACGTGCGAACCGTAAAATCGAGTTTGTCTTCCAGTACTTGAGTGCGATAGGCTCAGTCAGGAATCCAGGAGATCGGTTGATGAAGAAAAATGAATCACAGAATTGGGTCGTCGGGGGAATTTATCTGAACCCGAGTGAAGACGGCTCCTATGGGGTTTTCAAGGTCACCGCCGTGGACGACGGCGGCGTCCACGTCCGTCTGTTCGCCAACAAATATCGGAACCGACCAAGCGAGATTGATATCGAAAAGCTTACGGTTGGCGGTATCGGTTGGCCCGAAGGAACCGGCATCGGCCATCTACCCTTGTCGTTCGAAGCCATCGGCAAATGGACAGTGGAGTTTGTAAAGCAGGTTCCGGTCACGGACGAGGAGCTTGACGACTACGACATGTGGAAAGAAGACATTGGAACCTACTGGTGAACCGCGTCTCGGTCCATTTCATTCGCTTCAATAATCCCTTCAAAAGCAGGTCGATGTTTTTCCGGGATGCGTTCGAGCAGATTCTGTAAATCGTCCTGGCCAAGGCGAGTTCCCTTCTTCCCTTCGAATTCAGTCCAGTGGTACTGCTCCTCGGTCATCCCCAGCAGCTTGCCCATCTCGCGTTGCGACATGCCGAGACACTCGCGCACCTTCAGCAATTTATACTTCGGTCGGGCGTCACTGGGCACCGGCTCGACGCCGAGCAACTCGGCGACGCTCACACCGAAAAACTCGGCCACACGACGCCTCGTCGCATGAATGTGAGGCCGCATGCCCCGCCGCTCCCAGTTGGCTATGGTGCATTCGTCGACGCCGATGTTGCGCGCCAGTTCTTTCTTGGTAAGCCTGTGCCGCGTCCGGAGCCATTCCACCCGTTCGCCGAAGGTGCTCATCTCCGCAAACTTCTTGACCATGTGGATTTCTTCGCTGGTGTTCACGGTAACCACCATGTCGCCATTCTTGGGCAAGGTGGGAAGCAAACCATTCAAGCCAAACGCTTCCCGGATGACATTGAAATCCAGATGGACATCCAGTCGTCCCTCGGGCATTGCCACGATCTTGTTGACGACGGCGGCGAGCATTTCCTTCTGCTCCCCGATATGCAGCCCTCCGAAAACGCTGGCGAAGTTAACAAAGGCCAGTCTCAGTTTCCCCAGGTCGACGTGGGTGTGGTCGCCATCGATCCCCGCTTCCTTCTGCAGCCTCTCGATCTCGTTCACCAGTATCTGCTTTTCGGAGTTGAGCGGCTTTGCACGGGCGCTCAGTTCTTCGTGGTCGAGCAACCCGTCCTGGTAGGCATCCATGATCCGCTTCAAAGCTTTTTCCACTTCGGCCAACTGGCGGTGGAGCGAACGTGCCTGGTCGTCGAGGTGCTGGCGAATGAACTCCTTGTTGGCAATAAACTTTAACGCCTGCTGAACCACCGGCGTCGGGTCGGTCGCCCACTGGGCGAGCGCCTCTATGACCTTCTGCTCGGTGCGCCAGCGATCAAAGGTGAGACCGGAGCAAACATCCGGTCCTTTTTGAAGCCGCCATGAGCATCGGTAGTAGGACCAGTTTCCGCCGCCGCGACCTTTTTTCGGATGGTTGTAACCGGCCATGCTGCCTCCGCAGAGGCCGCATTTGATCAAACCGGAGAGCAGGTAGGTGGATCGCTTGTTGCGATGGTGTAAGCCGGTTTTATTGGTCATGATGTCGTTCGCCTGGGTCCATGTTTCCTTGGAGATGATGGGCGGCCAGACGTCCTCGACGATGATCCAATCTTTTTTCGGGCGCGGCGTCGAGGAGGAACTTGTTCCTTTGCGCTTGTTGTAGGTCAGCGCGCCGTAGTAGGTCGGATTCGACAGGGTGCGACTGA
This sequence comes from bacterium, assembly GCA_036725605.1. Taxonomy (GTDB): domain Bacteria; phylum Lernaellota; class Lernaellaia; order Lernaellales; family Lernaellaceae; genus CALBTQ01. The sequence goes on along the minus strand of DAIMDW010000062.1, from coordinate 3,594 downwards.
CGCTGGTGCCGCTCCAGTGGTCGGCATAGCGCGGCTTTGATTGCTGCGCGTTCAAATAGTGGGTGACGAATCGAATGCTGCGTCGCTCGATGTAGAGGTCGAACATCTTCCGGACGTGCTCGGCTTCGTCCTCGCGGATCACCAGTTTCCCTTCCTGTTCCTGGTATCCATAAGGAACCACGCCGCCATTCCATTTTCCCTCTCTGGCGCGCACCAGCATGTGCTCGCGGACGCGCTCGGCGATCATCTCCCGCTCGAACTGGGAAAACGACCCCAGCACGTTCAAAGTCAATCTTCCCATGGGATTGGAAGTATCGAACCGCTGGGAGATTGAAATGAAGGCGACGGAATGATCCTCCAGTGTGTCGAGCAGACGAAGCAGGTCGCGCAGGTTGCGGCTAATGCGGTCGATCTTGGTGACGACCACCGCGCCGAATTTCTTTGCGGTTGCGTCGGCCATCATCCGCTTGAAGGCCGGACGGTTTTCGGTATTGCCGCCAGACAGCCCCGCGTCGGAATAATGGTCGTGGATTTTCAGATGGTGAAAGGCGCAGTATTCGCGTAGCACCTTTTCCTGGATCGCTAGAGACTCCGATTGCACCTGCATGTCGGTCGACACGCGGGAGTATATGGCGACCACGGTTCCGGTTTCTAATCTATCGCTGTCCAGCATCACACCTCCTCGTTTTAGGTTTGTCCCAGGTGTCCCTTACCTCGACGGGACACATCATCAAGGCTTTCTTTATTGCGAGGAGCGTGCCACGCACGGCGAGCCGTTCGTGTCGTCAAAAGCCCGTAAATCAAGGGTTTTGATGAAGCACCATGAAGGATCGGGCCGCATTCCGTTTTGCAAATGACTCTATAAATTTTGCAAAATGGCCTTTCCGTTTTGCAAACAGCCCATTCCGTTTTGCAAATCGGCCTTTCCGTTTTGCACTTTTCGCGGAAAACGGCCCGGATAACTGTCATAACCTATTGTAATAAAAAGCAAATCCGCTTCGTTTTGCACTTTTTCAAAAACTGCACGCCTCATCGCCCCACAAAAATTCATATTCACATTTAGAAACAGATAGTTAGTCGCTTTCTCTTCCAGCTGGCATCCCTCTTGCCCTTAGGACGCCTCGGTTCATTTGACCGAGGAGGATCGATGGGAGCCACGAACATCAATGAAGTCCGCATCTACCACACCGCGCTACCGGAGTCGCAGGTAAAACGTCGCGCCGATGATCTCGTGCGGCTTCTTGCCCTCGGTCTGGCGCGATCCGTGGTTCAGCCGCCCTCCAAAGCTGGAAAGCGGAACCAGGGCCAAAGCGATCCCCTGAAAACACCGGATTGTTTGGTGTGCGAGGAGGTCTCGTGATGGCCATTCGTACCGCAAGAAAGAAACGACACGGGCGGATGAACGCGGAAGCTGCTCGTCAGTACGTCATCGATTTTTTCCGGGCTCATGCGGTTAAAGGCGATTTGAAACCGTCCCGCACCTACGAAGTGGTCGAGCAGTCGCCCACCAAAATCAAGATCGCCACGCGAAACGGTCATGAACGATCAGTACAAACTCTCTTCGCCGATCTGGTGACCTGCAAAAGCCTGAAGTATGGCGAGTTCCGGCGCGTTGATCTGTTCTGGGGCTTGGAGCGCAAGGAGCAGGAAAGGGAATTCGCTCCCATCCACACAACCGACATTGTCATTGATGACGAGGCTCTCCCGGAGCCCGTATTCACATCCAGCGGCACACCGCTTCCCGTCGACGCCTTCATGGAGCGGAGCCTCGTGGGCCGCTCTTCCCGTAAATCCCGAAAGGAAAAAGCATCATGAGCAACCCGCGCCTGACCTCCACCTATTCGATGTGGAGTCTGTTCCGCAACTGCCGCATGGCGTGCAAGCTGCGGTACCTCGATTTCCTCGTGTCGCTGACATCCGATCCGAACCTGCGCTTCGGCTCGGCGGTCCACCAGTTCCTCGAGTGCTGGCACCGGCACGGCGACCTCGCCCAGGTGCTCGACCTGATCGACCGCTCGTATCCCAACCGCGCCGGTGACGACGACCAGCAGCGCGACTGGAACCTGGCGACGGCGATTATGAGGGGATATGCCGCGCGGTATCCGGAGGAGGAATTCGCCGTAGTCGAACTGGAAAAGAAGTTCGAGGGCGAGATCGTCAATCCGGCGACCGGCGCAACCTCGCGCAGCTTCACCCTGGCGGGCAAGGTCGATGGCATCGTCCGGATCGGCGACGAGCATTTTCTCCTGGAGCACAAGACCGCGTCGCTGCTCGACTCCGGTTACCTCGAACGGTTGTGGACCGATTTCCAGATCATCCTCTATTGCTGGTACGTCGAGCAGGCGCTGGGCATCCGTATCAACGGCGTCATCTACAACATCCTGGTCAAGGCCAAGCTCCAGCAGTCCAAGGGCGAGACCGAGGCCGAATACGAAACCCGCCGCGCGGAACTGATCGCCAAGTCCAAGACCGGGAAGACCACGGCCAAACGCCGCATGCCGGAAACGGACGACGAATTCCAGGCGCGCCTCGCGGCGAAATACGACGAGCCGGGAATGTTCCACCGGGAGATTCTGTACATCTCCCGCGACCGCTTCGCCGTCCTGCAGGCTGAACTCTGGGAACTGACCCAGAACTTCCTTGACGCCCGCCGCCGCGACACCTGGTACCAGAACACTTCGCAGTGCTTCCAGTACGGCAGGCCGTGCGCTTACTTCCCGCTTTGCCGCAGCGACTTCTCGCCACTGGTCCGCGACAACCACTACCGCGTCGAACCGCCCCACACCGAACTTACCGACAACGCCACGACAACGGACAACGCGACCGTTTTTTAGAAGGAGACCGCAATGATTCTGCCCAAGGAAAAATCCAAACCCAAGACTGAACTGTCCGAGTTCACGATCTTCGGCTACGGCATGCCCAAGATCGGCAAAACCACATTTGCCGCCGGATTCCCCGACGCCGTCTTTCTGGCGACCGAGGCCGGTCACAACGCGCTGTCGATTTTCAAAGTCGACCTGCCGGACTGGGACGCTTTTCTCGAAGCCTGCCGCGAACTGGCCGAAGGCAAGCACAGCTTCCGCAACATCATCATCGACACCGTCGACAACTTGTGGCTGCTCTGCCGCAACCACATCTGCGCCAAGAACAAGATCGAGCATGAGGGCGACCTGGCTTACGGCAAGGGCTACGCGCTGATCCTCAACGAGTTTGCCCGCGTGCTGATGAAGCTCTCGATGCTGCCCTATGGCCTTGTGCTGATCTCTCACGCCACGGTCCAGGAAATCCAGACGCGCACGGGCGCGATGCACAAGGTCGTCCCGTCGCTTCCCGACAAACCCCGCAAGCTGGTTCTCGGCATGGCCGACATGATCCTGTTCTTCGATCAGGACATTGTCCGCTCCGAGGACGGCAAGCAGACCATCCGCCGCGTCATCCGCACGCAACCGAATCCCGGCTATGAGGCGGGCGACCGCACGGGGCGCCTGCCCGATGTGATCGATCTCGACTACCGGAAATTCGTGGAGGCCTTCGGACGTCCGGCGCAGCCCGCCGCCAACACCAACAAGAAAGCTCAGTAGGAGGACAAACCCA
>DAIMDW010000061.1:0-10012 GCA_036725605.1 bacterium | reverse complement strand
TCGCTCTGACCGACAGCGATGACCGCTCTAGGGCCATCATAGAGGCGATGGAATCCATCGAGGCCGACTATGAGAACCTCCGCGGTGTCCTGCCCAAGGGCGAATATCAGGAACTCGACAACCAGATTCTCGGCCAGCTTCTCCGGACGCTCAATCCCGAAGAGCTGAAAAGGGTCTCCGGCGATGTATTCGGCCGCATCTACGAATACTTTCTCACCAAGTTTGCCGACCAGAAAGCCCACGACGGCGGCGAATTTTTCACCCCGGTTTCCCTGGTCTCGCTCATCGCTCACGTTCTTGATCCTCAGGGCGGCACGGTGCTCGACCCGGCCTGCGGCAGCGGCGGGATGTTCGTCCAGAGCGCCCGCACGGTGGAGGAGCGCGGCCAGAGTCCGACCGAGCGCCTCACCTTTTACGGCCTGGAGAAGAACGCCACCACCATCCGCCTGGCCAAGATGAACCTGGCCGTTCACGGCCTCGAGGGCGACATCCAGAAAGCCATCACCTACTACGAGGACCCGCACGAGCTGGCGGGCAAGTCCGACTTCGTGATGGCAAATCCCCCTTTCAACGTCGACGAGATCGACGCCGACAAGGTCAAGAAAGATCCCCGCCTGCCCTTCGGCCTCCCCAGCGTCAACAAGAAGGGTAAGGTCTCCAACGGCAACTACATCTGGATCAGCTATTTCTACAGCTACCTAAACGAACAAGGTCGGGCGGGGTTTGTTATGTCGTCCCAGGCGTCTAGTGCCGGGCGCGATGAGGGAAAAGTCCGCCGGAAGCTCATCGAGACCGGCGACGTGGACCTGATGATCGCCATCCGCCCCAACTTCTTCTACACCCGCACCGTTCCCTGCGAGTTGTGGTTCCTCAACCGCAACAAGCCCGAGCATCACCGAGACAAGGTGCTGATGATCGACGCCCGGAACATCTACCGCAAGGTCACCCGCAAAATTTACGACTTCAGCCCGGAGCAGGAACTCAACATTCTCGCCATCGTCTGGCTCTATCGCAGCGATATCGGTAAATACCTCGACCTCGTGGCCGGTTACTGCCGCCGTTGTCTCGATGAAGCCGGGGACTGCTTCACTGCCCAGGATGATGCCGGCGAGAAGATCGAGCCGTTGCCGTCTTTCATCGATGCGCTGGCCGCGCTGCGGAAAGTTCTCGATCCGTTTCTCAAGATTCAGCCCGTTGAAGGTCCGCAAGCGGAAACACTCAAGGAACTGGACGATGCCGTCCCGGCATTCGATACCGATGTTGACGCCTTCCGGCAAGCCGTCGCCGAGCAGCAAGCCGCCTGGAAGAAACAAAAGACCACCAATGGCGAACTGAAGAAGGCTGTGGACCGGCTCTCTCCGCTGGCCGAAATCGGCCGTGACCTGATCAAACAGACCGACCTGCTCTACAAACTCGCCTGCCGCCTCATTGAGACCTGCGAGAACGAATGCGACGCCCGCAATAACGATGCCTGGATCAACCGCGAGATCACCCGCGCCCGCAAGGGCGCCGACGAGGCCCGCGGTCTTGCCGTCGAGCAGCTCAAGCAGGTTCGCTACTTCTGGCGTCAGGCCCACTGGCTCACCGAGCGTTTCCCGGAGGCGAAACTCCGCGATTTTGAGGGGCTGGTCAAGCTAGTGGACAGAACCGAGATCGAAGCTAATGACTGGAGTCTTACGCCCGGCCGCTATGTCGGCGTCGCCCCCGAGGAAGAAGACGAGGACTTTGACTTCGAGGAAGCCCTCCGTGAGATCCACGTTGAGCTGGAAGACCTCAACGCCGAAGCCGTGCAACTGGCCGCGACGATTAAGAAGAATTTCAAGGAGTTGGGGGTATGAATTGGCAAAAAGTCCCCATTAGCCAACTGGGACGCGTTGTGACTGGGAAGACTCCACCCACCAAGCAACGCCAGTACTATGACGGAGATTATCCCTTTATCACCCCTTCGGATCTGGATTACGACACCTATAAAATTAGGACAACCACCACTACCCTTAGTGAGGAAGCATACGCAAAGTTTCTCAATCAGTTTGTCACGGAGAACACGGTTACGTTTACTTGTATTGCTTCTGTCGGCAAAATTGGAATTGCGACAACAGCTTCACTTACAAATCAACAGATCAACTCTATCATCGTTAATAATGAGCATGATCATTGCTTCATTTATTACCTTCTGCGAAATGAAGCACGCCGCATCAGCGCGATGTGCACCGGCGTAGCAACACCGATAATCAACAAAGGAGACTTTGAAAAAATAGAAGTCAAGGTTCCGGGGCTATTGGCAATTGAACGAAATATAGCTTCAATCCTTTCTGCCTACGACGACCTGATCGAGAACAATCGGCGGCGGATTCAGTTGCTGGAAGAGGCGGCGCGTCTGCTCTACAAGGAATGGTTCGTCCACCTCCGCTTCCCCGGCCACGAACACGTCAAGATCACCGACGGTGTGCCGGAGGGGTGGAGGCGCAAAAAAATATCCGAGGTTTGTGAAACCTTTGGAGGTGGTACTCCCTCTACAAAGGTGTCGGAATACTGGGATGGTGATATAACGTGGATTGTTCCTTCTGACGTTACGAAGAACAATAGTCTTGTCCTGTTGGATTCGGAACGAAAAATCACTCACCGCGGGCTTCGGGAGTCTTCGGCAAAGTTGGTTCCCCCTGATACTATCTTGATGACAAGCCGTGCCAGCGTAGGCTATTTTGCGCTTATCGATATTGAAGTATGCACCAATCAAGGATTCATCAATATCGTTCCTTACCAGAGCGAGCTACGAATGTATCTTCTGTTTAATCTCCTTAGCCGTGTTACTGAAATTCGAAGCAATGCGAAGGGTACGACCTACCCTGAGATCAGTAAGGGGCGATTTCGCGAGATGGATATACTGATCCCAAGCAATGTGCTGCTATTGCAGTTTGACAAAGTTGCTTATGACATTATCCGTCAAGTCCGGTACCTGATGCGCTCAAATGCCCATCTTGTGGCAGCCCGCGATCTTCTCTTGCCTCGCCTGATGAGCGGGGAGGTGGCGGTATGAGCGGCCATCCCGAAGGGGAATCGATTCGGCTGAACTATGCTCGGCGAATGGTGGGGGGAGATTGGCTGCAGGGAGACGGGAGAGAATAGTGCAAAGTGGCGGTCATTCCTTTCAATTGGACGGACATAAACTTTCAATTGGACGGGCCAAAACTTTCAATTGGACGAATAAATACTTGCAATCAGCCGGGGATAACCTTACAGTTGGTCGGAATGAAAACTCCGGAATTCTATCCCCGGTTCCTGCGTCCGCGCGTCCTTGAGGCGCTCTCCGATTCGCCGGTGGTCTTGATCCACGGTCCCCGGCAGTGCGGGAAGACCACCCTGGCCCGGTTGGTCGGGGATGAGGCCGGCCTGTCCTACTTCACCTTTGACGACGACCTGCAGCGGACGGCGGCGCGGGCCGATCCGGTGGGTTATGTCGCCGATCTGCCCGAGCGGGCGGTGCTGGACGAGGTCCAGCGGGTGCCGGAGCTCTTCACCTCGCTGAAGGCCGCCGTGGATGCCCGGCGCACGCCGGGGCGGTTTCTGCTGACCGGTTCCGCCAATGTCCTGCTGGTGCCGCAACTCGCCGATTCCCTGGCCGGCCGGATGGAAATCCTGCGTCTCTATCCCCTGGCTCAAGCGGAACTCGCCCGGCAAACCCCACTATTTCTCTCCCGGCTATTCGGCGGCGGGTTCCAGGCGGGAAAAATCGGCCGGCGCGAAGGCAAGGCGCTGGCCGGCCGGGTGGCGGCCGGCGGATACCCCGCGGCCCTGGCCCGGTCCCCGGCTCGTCGGCGCGCGGCCTGGTATCGGGATTATGCCGACACCTTGATCCAGCGCGATATCCGCGACCTGGCGCGCATCAGCGCCTTGGATACCCTGCCGCGCCTGCTGGCGATGGTTGCCGGACAGACGGCCTGCCTGATGAATGTCTCCGAACTGGCCGCCCCTTTTCAGATCAGCCGCCCGACCATCCGCGAATACCTGACGCTGCTGTCCCGGGTCTTCCTCCTGGACGAGTTGCCGTCGTGGCACAGCAACCGCCTCAAGCGCCTGATCAAGACGCCCAAGCTGCATATCGGCGACACCGGCCTGGCTTGCACCCTGCTGGGGTTGGACGCGGAATCGCTCTGGCGGGATCGGGAAGTCTTCGGGCGGCTTTTGGAGTCGTTCGCCTATCAGGAACTTCGGCGTTTGGCGAGCTGGAGTGATGAAATGATGGTCTTCAGCCATTTTCGCGACAAGGACAAGGATGAGGTGGACGTGGTCCTGGAATCCGGCAGCCGTGTGGCCGGAATCGAGGTGAAGTCCGCCTCGACGGTACGGGGCGAGGATTTCAGGGGGCTGGAGAAGCTCAGGGAGGCCGCCCGAAAAAAGTTTGCCGCCGGGGTAGTGCTCTATGACGGTGGGGCGGTGGTGCCGTTCGGGGAGAATTTTTACGCCGTGCCTTTGTCCGCCCTTTGGGAGAACGATTGATGCCGTATACCGAAGACTTCCTTGTCCAGCGGACCACCGCCGAGTATATGGAACGCCAGTTGGGTTGGAAATCGGTGTATGCCTATAACAACGAGGACTTCGGTCCGGCCAGTCTGCTTGGCCGTTTGTCGGACCGGGAGGTGGTGCTGACGCGGCCGCTGCGGGCGAAGCTGGTCGAGTTGAACCCGGATTTGCCTGACGAAGCCTATGACGCCGCCGTGCGGCAGATCACGGCCACTTCGGCAACGCAATCGCTTTTGGCAACCAACCGGGAGAAGTATGCCCTCTTGCGCGATGGGGTTCAGGTTACCTACCGAAACGAAGAAGGCGAGCCAATGCGCCGTCGCCTGCGGGTCTTTGATTTTGCCGAGCCGACGAACAACGATTTTCTCTGTGTGCGCGAGCTGTGGGTTCGGGGCGATCTTTACCGTCGCCGGGTCGACATCGTGGGGTTCGTCAACGGCCTGCCCTTGCTCTTTATGGAGCTGAAGAACGTCAGCAAGGACATCCGCGCCGCTTACGAGCGTAACTTCAAGGACTATCTGGATACTATCCCCCATCTGTTCCATCACAACGCCCTGGTCGTTCTGGCCAACGGCGTGGACGCGAAGATCGGTTCGGTTTCCAGCCGGTTCGAGCATTTCCACGAGTGGAAACGCCTGGCGGAGGAACAGCCGGGGGTGGTGGATATGGAGACGCTGCTCAAGGGCGTATGCGAGAAAGCGAACTTTATGGACCTGGTGGAGAACTTCATCGTCTTCGATGATTCGGCCGGGGAGACGAAGAAGATCCTGGCCCGCAACCATCAGTTTCTGGGGGTCAATCGGGCCATCGAAGCCGTGCGCGACCGGAAAAACCGGGATGGGAAGCTGGGTGTCTTCTGGCATACCCAGGGCGCGGGCAAGAGCTACTCGATGGTCTTTTTCACCCGGAAGATCCATCGCAGGCTGGGCGGGAACTTCACCTTCCTCGTCCTGACCGACCGCGACGACCTGGACACGCAGATCTATAAGACCTTCGCCGGGTGCGGCGTGGTGGACAACGACCGGGACCCCTGCCGGGCATCGAGCGGGGAGCACCTGGCGCGGTTGCTGGCCCAGCACAAAGCGCACGTCTTCTCCCTGATCCAGAAGTTCAACCAGGACGTGGACCCGGAGGAGGGCTATTCGCAACGGGACGACATCATCGTAATCACCGACGAGGCCCACCGGACCCAATACGGGACGCTGGCGCTCAATATGCGCAATGCCCTGCCCAACGCGAGCTATATCGGGTTTACCGGGACCCCGCTCTTCAAGGACGACGAGATCACCCGCCGGGTCTTCGGCGATTACGTCTCAACCTATGATTTCCAACGTGCGGTGGAAGACAAAGCCACGGTGCCGCTCTATTACGACGCCCGCGGCGACAAGCTCGGCGTGGCCCTCGGCGATTTGAACGAGCGGATCGCCGCGAAACTGGAGGAGTTGGAGACGGACGACATCGATGTGCAAGAGCGCCTGGAGCAGGAGCTGAGGCGCGACTACCACATCATCACGGCGGGGAAACGGCTGGATCAGGTGGCCCGCGATTTCGTGCGGCACTACTCCACGGCGTGGGAAACCGGCAAGGCCATGCTGGTTTGCATCGACAAGATCACCTGTGTGCGGATGCACGATCTGATCGTCAAGTATTGGGACGAGCGGATCGCAGAACTGGAAGCGAAGTTGCCTTCGGCCACGGACGAACAGGAGGAGCAGTACCTCCGGCGCCGGATCGAATGGATGCGGCGGACGCGCGTGGCGGTCGTGATCAGCGAGGAACAGGGCGAGGTCGAAAAGTTCCGCAAGTGGGGCTTGGACATCACCCCGCACCGACGTCTGCTCAAGGAAGGAATGGACCTCCCGGAAGATTTGCGCCGGCTGCCGCAGTTCCGCAACCTGCAGAGGTTGGCTTTGGATGACGCCTTCAAGGAAGAGCAGCATCCGTTCCGTATTGCCATTGTCTGCGCGATGTGGCTGACCGGATTCGATGTGCCCTGTCTCTCAACGCTCTACCTGGACAAGCCGCTCAAGGCTCACACCCTGATGCAGGCCATCGCCCGGGCCAACCGCGTGAACGAGGGTAAGAACAACGGGATGATCGTGGACTACTGCGGCATCCTCAAGAACCTGCGCAAGGCGCTGGCGACGTTTGCCGGAACCGGCGATGGCGGTCGCGCCGGCGAAGACGGTGAAATCGAACCGGCCAAGCCCGAAGAGGAATTGCTGGCCGATCTGGCGGAGGCGGTCGCTCTCGTGCGGACGTTCCTTACCGATCGGGGCGCAGCGCTGGATGACATCGTCTCGCGCACCGGCTTCGACCGTAACTCGGCCATCCTGGATGCCAAGGAAGCCGCCAACGAAAACGACGAGACCCGAAAACGGTTCGAAGTGTTGTGCCGGGCCGTGTTCACGAAGTTCAAGGCATGCATCACGGTCGAGGGAGTGAACGCCTACCGCGACGATTACGGCGCTATAAACGTGGTCTACAAGAGCCTGCAGCAGGATCGAGAGAGGGCGGATATCACCGACATCATCCGGCAGCTGCATGCTGTGGTAGACGAGGCAATCGAGCCGAAACCAGATGTTGCCGCGGAAGAGGCAGGCCCCTATGACATCAGTAAGATCGACTTCGACCGGTTGCGCCGGGAGTTTGAACGCACTCCGTCGAAGCGGACCACCGTGCAGAATCTCAAGACAGCCATCGAGCGGCGTCTTCAGCGCCTGCTCCAGCGGAACCCTTTGCGTACCGACTTTCAGAAGCACTATGAGGAAGTTGTGTCCGAGTACAACCGAGAGAAGGATAGGGTGACCATCGAGAAGACCTTCGAGGAATTACTGCGGATTCTCGAAGATATGAATGAGGAGGAAGGACGGGCCGTCCGGGAAGGGCTCGACGAGGAATCCCTGGCCGTTTTCGACCTCCTGAGGAAGCCCGAGCTCTCTCCCAGTGAGATCAGGAAGATCAAGGCCGTCGCCGTAGAATTGCTAAAAATCGTCAAAGCCCGCATCAAGGAGATTCGGGACTGGGAGAGTCGTGAAGCCACCCGCGACGAGATCCGCCTGACCATCCGGGATTTTCTCTGGAGCGAATCGACCGGTCTTCCTATAGAAAAATATACCGAAGAGGATGTGCAGGAACGGGCGGAGGAAATTTACCGCCACGTGTATCGCGTCTATCCGACGCTGCCCTCGCCGTACTATGAAACGCCGGCTGCCTGAATCAATAAGAACAGCCTATTCATTGCCTTTGCTGGTTTATCCAGTGCTTTGGCCCTGAACCCTCTTTTCCCCTCCTCTTCATAAACTTCATGTCCTTCATGGTAGAGAGAAGCAGAGAGCATGGAGCATAGGGTAAAACCCATCCGAGAATTCAGGGTTCAGGCGGAGCGCAGGGCATAAGACCTCTTCGCATCGGCCCGAAAAAGAGGGCTCAGAGGAGTGGGCAAAGAAAGTAGAGGCTTCACAGGGTTCGGGTGCAAAGCAGGCGCTATTGAATCCTTCGCTGCTCGGTGGAAGCTGTTGACATCATGAGGGTCAGAAGTGAAAAATATTAAACAATGATTCTTGATTCCTCCATTATATGCTGTTTGCGTCTCAAGCGCTGAGATAGAGGTATTGTAAAGAAGACAAAATATTGGAACATGATTATACTCAATTAAAATACCCTACTTGGATATTATAACTTAATTTAAGTGAAATTATTGAACCGATACTTATCTCTTATACGGTCTGGGTTTGATGAATGCACGAAGTAGAATAAATTTTTATTCACAAGATTCAATAGATCAAAATTTTAATTAGCATGAAAAAGAAAGACAGAAGAAAGGGCTTTATTGCTGGTTATAAAAAATCAGGGCCTGTGGGCAGATTTATGGTTCAAGCAACAATTGTTGGAATTATAATAGGCATAGTTGGATTAATTATAAGTATAGCTCCAAAAAGTCAGAATAAATATTTAAACAAAAATAATCAAAATTTACAAAACAATTACACACCCATAATAAAATTTTCTCCAAATTTCAGAGGAGCATTAGTAGTTAGTGATCTTCTTTCCGTAGAAGGAACAATTCATTTTAAAACAAAATTAAAAGATCTTCTGTTTGGAAATGAAGTGTATTTTGAAATTTACGATAATGATTTTTATTTTTCATTAATCCTAAAACCCGGGAAATTAATTTTAAAAAGAAACAAACACGAAATAGCTCTGGATATATCTCAGGTGCCAAAAGAATTAGACGAAGTACGTATAATTGCAATATGGGGATACGAAAAATTGTATTTAATGTGCGGCAATGGCAGTAAATTTGTGTCTGCGCAAATACAGACTCAGATAACTTTTCCATCAAAAGCAATGATAAAATGGGCAAAAGAGCAAAATTTGCTATCTACGGATATATACAAATCAGAAGATGCATTTAGGGCAAGGATATATGCTATACTGGAAACAGTAAAAGAAAAAATTAAAAAGATTGATTTGCAGAATGCATTTTGGAATATTCAATACGAAAATAATATTGTTATTTCAAGAAGCCCAAAGGGAGAGAAGGATATTAAAAGAATAGTATATGCAATATTGTTTGATCAAGCTTTGATTGGGAATATAGAGGTAGTACAGGATTACAATACGCAAGAAGGGATAATTGATTTTGTAATGATAGGGCAAGTAAAAAATATCGGAAGTTCAAAAGTGGCTATTGATTTTGATGAATTTTGCAATAAGGAAACACAATACATACTAATTAAAGAATTAGCCGGGTGTTTAGAAAAAGCAGATATATCATATGCTGCAATATGTTTATTGTGGTTTAAAGGGGAATGGTATAATGAGCCAAAAGAATATGAGGATTTTGATAGTGCAGATTTTAATGCTAAATTATTGCTTAGAAATTTAGACTATCAATCAAGAAATAAGCTAAGAATATTTAGTTTTGATTTGACAACTAAAGAAAAATAATTCAAATCGGTATGTTTGGGCAACGTGGGGAAGATGAAAATGTATAAGACACCGTGGATAGCGGCGCTGGGCGTTCTCGTTTCCGCGACCGCGTACGCGGCTCGGTTCCCGGATGCGGTGGAAAAAAGGATAGTCCTCACCGGCCCGGCGGCGGTTTCGGTCGCGGAACTGTTCGGGTTAAGCCCTTCGTCCCCGCATTCCGTTTCCTTGCCGTTGGGGAGGGGAGACGCGTGGGCGGTTTACCTGCTCAAGCAGGATACCGAAGAGAAACTGTGGAACGACAACGAGGGTTCCCCGGCCCGATACAACGCGATGGAAATGTCGTATGGCCCGGTTCCTGCCCTGGCCGTCTCCCCTTATTGGCTCGATTTGGGCACCCGGCTTCCGGAAACGAAAGCCGGGTATTACTCGTTCGGATCCCCTTTCATGCCTGCGGCGCTGGACGGGGAGGATCCCTGGACTCGTCTCGTGCGACGGCTCAAGGCCGGGCCCGGCTGGGATGAGAACGCGCAGATGCCGTTTCGGCGCCGTTTCGCTT
>DAIMDW010000060.1:0-11156 GCA_036725605.1 bacterium | reverse complement strand
CGCACCTCTCCCTAAAAGCCGCCTAATTCTGTCTTGCTAAAAGGGGGACAGTACGGGGGGCTGACCCCGGGCGGCTCGACGGCCTGGGCTACCTGCCGATCCACCGCGCAGCGGTCGGGGTGATCGAGGTACTCGCGGAGCACGGCGCGGACCTTGACGCCCGGGCGGACGACGGGGCGGGATCGACGAGCCTGACCCTGGCGGCCTTCGACCGGAACTTTAACGTTGCCATCAACCTCCTGGACTGCGGGGCATCCCCGGACGCACCTGGGATGCACGGGCAAACGGCCCTGGAGATCGCCATCGACAACGGCGACGGGGAGCTGGCCCGGCTGCTGTTGAGCAGAGGGGCCGACCCCAACAGCGTCGGCGACCCGGATGTGGGCCAGGTTCCGCTACATACCGTAGCCCAAACGCTGGTCGAGCCCGACATTGTCTCCTACCTCGTCCGGACACTGCATGAGCGAGGGGCGAACCTAAACGCCCGCGAGCGGTGGGGCGAGACACCGCTGCACTTCGCCGCCCGCTGCAATAACCGGCCGGTCGCCGAGGTCCTGCTCGAACTTGGAGCGGACGTGGACGCGCGAAACCACGCGGGACGGACACCTGCACACATGGCCGCGTCTGAGGGCCACGCCGACATGCTAGAACTGCTCATCAAACACGGAGCAGACATCTATGCGAGGGACGACCAAGGGAGAAGCTCCGGCGAGGAGGCCATCGACTTTGTTGACGCAAACCTCGCCCCGAACCGCCCGCGCCCGGAGTGCCCGTCGCCTCACAGAAAAAAGTAAAAGCAAGCCTTCACGCCACTGACATCGAGCGTCGCTCGAACTCTTCGTTGGGGTTGGGTGTTAGAGCGCTAGCAATATAGCTATATAGAATAATCGGGTAACTTAGTGTTCGGGCGAGGCACACTTGGGTGTCAGGTTTTTAGGCGAAACTCCCGGGCGCAGGGCCGAGTCGCTGCCCGTCAGTGGCAGTTTTCGGTGATCACGAGCCTTTGCGAATCATTTGAAATTATTTGCCGAAAAACCAAGTCTGCCGACAGATGGAGCGTCGCTCGAACTCTTTTCAGAAGTTTACATTCGTCCCCAAATCTCTCGCTGATTTTTCGTCATGGCCATCTCGGCCTGCGCCTCCAGGAAGGATGACGGCGGCAGATCAAAACTGGCGGTTTGCTGACCGGGGTGCAGGCGGAGGATCGCGGTGACGAGCCCCTCCCGGTCGACGGCGTCGGCGAGCACCACGGTCGCGCCGTGGCACACGAGGCGGGCGGCCCACGCCGCGTCGAGCCCCGGCACGAGCGCGACGACCTCCTCGAACGGCTCGGTCGCGTCTTCACGCTCAAACCGGATGCGGAGGCAGAGGTGCCCGAATCCCGCCGACCGGAGCACCTGCCGCACCGTCTCCCAGGTGCCGGGTATTTGCTTGACCCGAACAATCCCGCAAGTCGTCGCCTCGCTCGCCCGCACGCGCTTCGCGGCGAGACGGATAGAAAGGTCGGAGAGCGCAACTCGGTCGTTTCGTCTCCGCACATCTAAAATGTCTCTGTATGTAATCATTCCTTCTACTCCTTGCCGCCCCGGATGAGGCGGAACTTGTGACGCGGTTCGACCGGGTAAAATGCCCGATTCCGGCCCATAGTCTCGAAACAAAATTCCTCGCCCCGGACGAAACGATCACCGCCCAGATGGCATAGGATCATCTTTTCACCGGTTCGGTCGGAGAGGGTCTGGAAGTAATCCAGGGATGCTATGACGGGTTCTTTTTTATCGTCTCGGTTCATCTTTTTCCCTCGACTTCGTTTTTACAAACACGATTGTCGTTCACGGTCAGCAGGAACAGTCGAAAATTATTGAATATCCTCTTCAACCATAGCCTCTATAGCACCACGGGCAGAAAGACCTAGAAGAAGATCAAAACGCTCATGTGGTCCGTGTTTATCAAACGGACGGTAACGTAAAGCCTCAGGATGGATCGCCAATAGCGCGCTGTCCTGGCCTCGTGAAAGTGCTGCCCAGGCGCGCTTCCCAACCCAACAGCTGAACGGAACCATCTTTCGGCGGTGTTCAACAAAGAGGTCATTCGTTTGGATCACTACCCTCCCGCTTTTAGTCAGCTGGAAAAAATGAAAACGGTAGGCCCCTTTGGTAATCTCTGGTGGTCTTTTGGCCGAGGTCGCTCTGTACCAGGCATCCTCGTTGACCACCATTTCGTAGATTTCTTCACGATCTTGCATGGTCTTTCACCCTTCATGCGAAAAAGTCTCTGCCACTTAGTCAACCACGAACCGCACCGGCAGATGGTCGGCAGCGGTGTCGGCCAAACCAAGCGCGGCGTGCAGGTAGATGCTGGAGGTCGCCAGAGAGGCGTGACCGAGCTGCTCCCGCACCTGCACGACCGTGGCACCGCCCTGGAGGCTCAACGTGGCGTGCGTATGTCGTAGCCAGTGCGGCGAAACCGCTTTTTTTAGCCGGGCCTTTTTGGCGCAGGCCACGACTACTCGATGGATGCCTCGTTCCGTCAGCCGCTTCCCGGAGCGGTTGACGACCAGGGGGGCAACGTCACTCGGATCAAGTTCAACGTTCAAGCCGCGCTCTGTTCGCTCTGCGACGATTACACACCACAGGTCGCACCGAATTTTCGCGTCGCGGACCTTGCCGCCCTTGCCGTGGACCCGGAGCCCCACGCGGCCATCCGGGTCGGAGAACACGTCGCCCCAGCTCGCCCCGGCCAGCTCCGCGCACCGCAGGCCGGTGCCCAGCAACACCGCGACGACCAGGAGGTCCCGGAGCCCGCGTTCCCGCGCCGCGTCGAGGAGGCGCTCAGCCTCGCCGGGCGTCAGGTAGCGCTGGCCGTTGGTTTCGGTCTTGCGGGGTGGGCGGAGTGCCCGGCCCACGTCGTAAGGCAGGTAACCGGTCTCATGGGCGAACCGCAACAACGACCGCACCGTGGCGATAGCCCGGGCGCGGGTCGCGGTCGCCAATCCCAGCCCCTCCAGCGCCGCCGCGAAGCCCTGGAGATCGGCTAGGGTGACGCGGGCCAGCAGCTTCGACACCGTAGCCCGGAACCGCTGCAACTCGTACCGGTAGACCCGCTGGCTGCGCGTCGACGGAGCACGGGTCTGGAGGAACAGCTCCACCAGGGCTTCGTCATTCTCGCAGCCGGAGTGGTCGATGGTGGGAACCACCGACCGAGGAACGTCATCAGTGCGCCGTGAGACAACCGGGCTCGACGAGGTTGAGTTCACCGGTATAAGGGCGAGTTGCCGATTATTCGCTTTCATGTTTGCCGTCCTCCTGGGTTTTCCACCTTACCGATCCCGGCAGGTTGGGCGCGCGTCGTCGGGCCAGTCCCTCGGCGCATCGTTACGGCTTTTTAGGTCTCGCTCGCGAACGTCCGAGAACCTCCATTTACAGACGTTTTTTCCACCCGTTCCTCTACGTCGACGATGGAGGCTGGTTCGGGCTCCGAACCCGTGCGGGAGTGAAAGCGCCGCCTTACCTCCTCCTCTTCCTGTCGCCAGCGCACGGCCTTCCTGTAGACCTTTTCGGTCCTCGGGGCGAACCTACGTAGCTCATCGGGTGTCTGACTGAAGTAGCGGCACAGCTCCGCAAAAACGGCCGGGTATGTTGGAATGTCCCTGGTGCCCGTCACCCAGTCGTCGAGCATTGCGTACACCTGGGCGGGCCGCGTATCGGGGTTCGCCCTGATCCCGTCGATGTCGGAGAAAAGAAGGTCCTTCAGCGACTCCGCTCCCACTTTTCCCGCTTTCTCCGCCGCGCGTTCAAGCCTTCGGACGAACTCGGTACCGTGCCCCCCGCGCGTTACTGCGTGGGTGATCTCGTGAATGAGGAGCCAGCGAAGGTGGTTGTCATCCTTTCCCAATTGCGGCGGTGCTACCCAGATGATCCGGGCTTCCCGATCACATTCACCTCGGCAGTCGGTCAACTCATGTCGATAACCCACCCGGACCTGCCAGTCTCGGTGTCCGCGCCATCGCGGGAAGTACGTCCGCCGAACGGACGCGAACTCTATTAGAAGCCGCTCTGGTACTTGGGTCTCTTTCAATGCCATCGTCGCCTCCTTCGTTATGGGCTCTCTCGAACCAGGATTTATGCCATGGTTGTGAAGAAGGCGATCTCAGGAAGATTAGGTCGCTTTCTCCATCGTCACGGTTTTCACCGTTCGGGCTTTACCACCTTCTGGCCGAGCAGCCAGGGTTGGTGTTCGGGTCATCGGGCCACATCCCTCGCCGAACTCTCGATGAAAAATCAAAGAGCCGACCGGTCAACCGGTCCATCGTTCACGGCTGGGCCACCTTTTCGCCCCGTTGGCGGTAGGTTGGCGTCGGGTCATAGGGCCGTGCCCCTCGCCGAACTCCTAATGGATTTTCAAGGTTGACCAATCAGCCCTTTATCTGTTTTTAGATTATCAAAAGACGCCAGGTTTGTCAAGAGTTTTATTGACAAAATTGACGTGATTTGATATAATAAGACCATGATAATAAAGGTTATTTCTCCATTTTGGCCATTGATGAAGATGCGTCCATCGGAGACACTACCTCGCCGTAACCGGGTGCGTCTAATCCGGCGCGGGCGGTGGGTACAGAAGGTCTTCAATGACGGCACCGAACTGTCCGGCGTTCTAGTCCTGGGCCGGTTTGACTGGTGGCGATTCTCCATGCGGGAGGTCTCCCTGCTAGAAGCCGACGGCCAACCGTACTTTCACGTCGGGCGCATCCCACCAGCCCAGCAGTATCTGGAGGTGGCCGTGGAGGCGTCGGCACCCATCGAGGTCTGCGACCGGATCGCAACTTTCGTTAGGCGGGTCGACCCGCTGCACCGGCGCGTGGAACTGCGACATGACGATGTGGTCGTGAAGCAGGTGGAGCAGTCACTCCTAATTCGCTGGAAGCTCTTAAGGTGGATACGCTTATTGTTCAGAGGAAGCGCGCCGGTGAAGGCGACTTAAAAGAACCGGCCGGTTGGATGACCTTACGTGCGCGACTCGCGCCTGCCTCGCCCAAAAATCTTCATCCCGAAAAAAGGTCCCACGCGCGCGCGGCACGGCCAACACGCATCTATCAGTGAGTGAGTTGTTGGTAACGGATAAAAAACCACTGAGGTTTTTCAGGAAGTGTTTATTGAGGCGGCTTTACGCAGAGAACCGCTAAAAAAATGTGGCGACCAAGGGGCTCCGCCCCTTGGAACCCCAACAAAGGACAAAAGGGCAAAAGAGCTCAAGGGCAATCATTTGCAGTCCCGGGAAAGTCGAAAACCGAAGCTGTTGCCACGAACGTCCGGATCGTCCCAGCCCCGATACGACGCGCGCACAAGGTCCGCAAGAGTAAACCAGCCACCGCCGCGGACAACACGGAACTTTTTGCCCTCGTCATACCAGTCCCAGCACCACTCCCAAACATTTCCTGCCAAGTCCAGATGCCCCCCCTCGCCACTGCCCGCGGGATAAAGCCCTACCGGCGTCGGACTACCGACATTCCGATTAAAGTTCAGCAATTCTTCGTTTGGTTCTTCCTCGCCCCAGGGATATTCCCCGCCCTTCGGATTCTTTGCCGCAGATTTCCATTCAGCGTTTGTTGGCAGTCTGTAAGCCTTGCCGGTTCGCTTGGAAAGCCATTTACAGTAGGCGTTTGCCTCGATCCATGAAACACCGATCACCGGCCGGGTCGGATGCAACAATTGATTATCCCAGATCCTCGGTTGAGACCATTCTCTGTCGGCAACCACTTCCCAATCGTCCGCCCAATAACTGGATTCTCGGTATCCACCTGCGTCAATGAATGACTTGTATTCCAAAACGGTCACCGGATACTTTCCTAGCAACACATTTTCCATACCGAGAATTGGAAGCATTTTAGGTTCCATTGGTCTGAATCGAGGGTCACCTACTCGCCCAATAGCTTCAGCGGCAGGTATCCGGTACTCAATTGGAACTACTGCCGCACCTTCTTCCCCAAAGATCGCCTGCGCCCAATTTAGAGCCTGCTTCCATTCCTCGTTTACCGGAAAATGGAATTTGTACACTGTCAACAATTGAAGCAGTCGATCCGCGACGCCGATGGCCACAGCGGTCTTGTGCAGGTTATCCTCTGTTGCAGTTTGAATGATCCGGTTCAGAAGCCAACGTAATTTACTCCGGCTTTTTTCCGCAGCAAGGCTGCCTGCTACCTGGTCAATGATCTCAGACCATTGCTTTTCTTCAAGATGCGCCTGTACAACCAGCCACCATTGGTCTTCATTCATATCAAGCAAGGCTTTTGCGGCGTAATGGTCCTGAAAGGTTTGATGCCAAAACCGTAACCCTATTTCCGCCTGCTCGATTATTCCACTGTCAATCGTTTCGGCCGCCAAAAGCTTTTTCGCTTTCCGCCTCGCTTTATTCGTGTTCGTCTCACCGATTTCCTCTTGATAAGTTCTTACGAGCTCATTTGCCGCCCAATCAAGCTCGACATCCACCTGTTTGCCTTTTTTGTTGTTGCTCATTTCATAGGCGAGCCTTTTAAACGCCTCGTTGACAAATTCACCGTTATCTCCTCGTTCGCTTCGCTTCGCTTCCCGCGCGCTTAACAGCCAACGAAGTACTGCCGCCAGAAGGTTCGCCTTTCCTTGCGGAAGGTGTTGCTCGTTCCAGTGAACTACACATAGGCAGGTAAGCATCACGGGATTACCAGCCAATTCTCTAATATTTGGATCATCTAAAATCGCTCTTTCGAGTGCATCCTTATACGGCAAGCCTGTTTCGGTCTGCTTTTTTTCGGGTAAACCTTTGTCCCAACGATCAACAAAGAGCTTGATTTCTTTCTTGCCGAACTTCGCTATTCGGGCCATCTGTAAGTCGTCGAGGCCACCAATCGCTTGGTACCCGTATGGTCGAGATGAAATGACGATAATGTTTCCGCCCCACTGTTGAAGTAAGGAGCGAATCGTATCCACCATCTTCTTGCGTAACTGTTCATCCGCTATTTCGTCGAGCCCATCTAACAAAAGAGCGCACTTTTTGTTTTCAAGATGCTTTTCGAGAACATCCGCAATTTCCTTACCGTAGCTTCTTGCCAGATCGTCTCTTACCCAACACAATTCGCCGCCACATTCGAGGTCGTTTAAGCCGTTTTCTTCGATGAAGTGACCCAACGTGGGAATTCTCAGTAGAATCGGAATCGGAGCCTGTTTATTCAAGGACATTCCAAGGTGCTTTTGTCGATTTGGTTCGTATCCTGCTTCCCCTTCATGAAGAGCATCGGTTGCCAAAACATGGGTGATCAATCGCAGAAACGTGGTTTTTCCACCTCCGGCCTGGCCCACGATCAGCAACCGTTTTCCGTCGCGCAACATTTTCGTCAAAGGCGGTAACTTTTCCTCATCGGCTCTTTCAAACGCCAGGGCAATTTGATTTTCGTGAAGCATTCGCTCATTGTTCGTGGGATCGACTGTTTTTAGTGGTGTATAAAGTTCTTCGATGGGAAATGTTAATGCTTCGTGGCCTGCTCCAGGCTTTGAACCAAAACCCTGAATATCGATTTGAGCATTAGGCGGAATTATCATTTCTAAATAACGCTTCAGCACTTCCTGCTCTTGTTCTGGCGTCATTTCTTCGGCACGTTTTTCGAGAATCCTAATAATCGTTCGCAGGAGGGCTTCCTGCTTCACATGCTGCGCGTTTTGCTTACCGACGGCCTCGATAACTGCGAGCTGCCTTCTCGAAAACTCATACAGGAGGTCTTTACTGAGCATGTTGAAAACAATCTGATTGTCCAGATGGTCGTCGCCCTGCAAATACTCAATTACACCTCGGACACTTTTTTCGATGCCAACTATGGTTCCAACAACAGGGATCGGTGCCAGTGCGGTTTCCAACGCCCTGGCCCAATCCCAACGCTTTTCATTCGCGGCAGAACGAAGATCCGCTTGAATAATTTCTTCCAAAACCTGAAAAATGGGTTCGAGATCAGCTTTTTCATAGAGTCGTCCCAAAACGATAGGCCCTCCATAATGACGTTTTTCACAAACACTCCCCGGCGGCGACCTTCGATCTTCTACCTACCAGTCGTCGCCGGGGACAATCATCTTCGGCCTGCTCTTCAACAGTACCCAGAGCAGCCCAGGAAAGGGCCAGGACTGCCGCAGCTCTCTCGGGAAGTAATCCACTACCCGATCCTGGCCTCGGTTTTCCGGTTGCAGTCCCGGGAAAGTCGAAAACCGATGTTGTTGTTACGTTCGTCCGGATTGTTCCTGTTCCGATTCGACGCGCGCACATTGTCTGCATTATTATTCCAGCTACCGCCGCGGACAACACGGTTCGTTTTCGGCCCTTTCCATATTGGTAAAGACAAACGAGGGGATCAACTCCTCTCGTAATTTGTGACTGTTCGCATATGATGAGTGTGCGATCCAGGATACCACTGACGCTTTTATTCGGTCTAGTGATACTTTATCTCTTTTGTGTTTTTCCTGAAGTTTACGCATCCGTCGCTTGAAGCGTTTGACGTTCTCACTCCGCACCCGAATCCGGTCCGGCAGATGGCGGAACCCAAGGAACTCAACGCCCTCTTTAAGAGTGTGGATACGGCTCTTACCATCGTGGAGCCGCAGCCGGTGCCCGGCAAGCAGGTCAATTATCGCTGCTCGTACATCGTTCAGTCGCGTCTTGTCGTCTCCAAACACGCAGAAGTCGTCCACGTACCGCAAGTACTCCCCGACGCGAAGCTTCTCCTTGAGATGGTGGTCGAAGTCGTTCAGGTAGAGGTTGGCGAAGAACTGGCTGGTCAGGTTGCCAATCGGGATACCGCGACAGCGCACGTGCGGAGTGAAGAGGTCGTCGCCGGGAAAGTAGACCGCTGGGGCCACGTTGTTGAAGTCCCGAGATCCCACGATTCTCTCCAGCAGCCATATCGCATCACGATCTGCGATCCTACAGCGAAGCTTGTCCAGCAGCATTTCGTGGTCGATGGTCTGGAAATATTTTTGGATGTCGCACTTCAGCACGTAGCGGCGGCGCTTCAGAAACTCCCGAAAGCGAAACAACGCTGCGTGCGTGCCTTTTCCCTGGCGACAAGCGTAGGTGTCGGAAATGAAGATCGGGTCAAACAACGGCTCGATCACGTTCATCACCGCGTGGTGAACGACCCGATCCCGGTAGGGCGCGGCGGAGATCAGCCGCTGTTTGGAGTCTCGGACGATGAAGTCGCGGTAGGAGCCGGGTGCGTACGTCTTGGATCGCAACTCGCGCTGGAGTTCGAACAGGTTCGACTCCAGATTGAAGTTGAAGGCAAGGGTGCTTTCCCGATAACGCTTGCCCTTTTGTGCCTTCTTCGCGGCGAACAGGAGGTTCTGGAAGTCGGTGATCCTCTCGAAGAGGTGCTTGAAAGTCTTAGCCACCGCTGCTTGCCTGTTTGCGCCAGCCGCCGACCTGCCTGCCTAGTTCATCGCCGATGCCCATCACGTATTCGTAGCCCTTGTTAGACAACGCGCCCAGGTCGCGAGAAAGCCGAAGCTGCATCCTTAGCTGGTCCAGCCGGACGTTGGCCTCGTTCAGAAGCTGCCCTTTGTTTTTTACGTAGGCGGCCTCGACGAGAATCTCAAGAACCGACAACATGTTACCCGCGATCCGGTCGCCCAAGGTGAACTTGTGGTCTCGGGGGAACTTCGCCACCCGCGTAAGGACCTCTTTCGCCAGGTCATAGGCTTTCTGAATCGCCGGAAGCTCTTTATTCATGGATAGCCTCCCCCCGAAAATTTTTCGACCAGGGCTTCGCCCTGGACCCAAGGGCAAAAGGACAAAAGAGCTCAAGGGCAATCATTCGCAGTCCCGGGAAAGTCGAAAACCGATGTGGTTGCCACGCCCGTCCGGACCGCTCCCGTACCGACCCGACGCGCGCACACGGCCTGCATTACTACCCCAGCCACCGCCGCGGACAACACGGATCGCCACACGTTCTTCACCAACCCACGCTCGGCCATCATTTGGGGCGCTCTTGTAGGAATCATGCCAGTCGTCCTCGCACCATTCCCAAACGTTGCCCAATGTATCGTACAAACCGAAAGCATTCGGCTTCTTCTGTCTAACCGGGTGACTTCGGCCTTCTGAATTGTCACCATACCAGGCAATCCTGTCCAAATCATCGTATCGGGGGCCTGTCGTCCCTGCCCGGCAGGCATACTCCCACTCGGCTTCGCTGGGCAGGCGGCACCCGGCCCATTCGGCAAAGCCTTTGGCATCAACCCAGTCTACACCAACAACAGGTTGATTTGGCTGGTTCCTCCTTTTATCTGCCCAGAATTTTGGCTCTTTCACTTTCGGATTGGCTTCGAGAAATTTACCGTATTCCTCGTTGGTCACCGGGTAGCGCCCCATGCAAAAGGGATTGACCTCAACCTTATGGCTGGGTCTCTGAAAATTCAGCCATCTCTCCCAATCATTTTTCTTAACTCCAGATGACGGCTTGTTTCTGATTTCCTCGAACTCTTCATCAGGCAGGCCCATCATGAAGGAGCCGCCGGGTATGCGAACCAGTTCGACGTTGCCGGGGCTCGTGTGGATAATGCCTTGGGTAGCCCGTTGCGTGTCTTCTTTTGTCTTCGACTTGAACCAGTTGCTGATCTGGTCGTAAGGATGGCTCTTCAGTTTCGGGGCGAGCGCTTCGATCATTTTGGGATCGAGGCGGTTCAGAACGCCCAGGGCGGCGAATTGCTTCTCCCAAAGGCCACGATCCTTATCGGCGGCTTTTACCAACAGCTCGCGGAACGGTGCGGTGGACACCTCGGCCGCGTCATCCAAGCACAACTCCACCAGGTGGGCGTTCCGTGCAAACGCAGGTAGCTTGACGACCTCCCGCATGAAGGGCTCGAACAGCGAAGGATCCTCCAGAGCCAGTAGTAGCAATGCAACCTCCTCCCACCAGCTCTCGCCGAAATGGGAAGCCAGTTCCTTGATCACCTCTGGATTCGAAAATGCCCGGCTGCGGATCTCCCGTGCGGCGAGGTACTCCTGGAAGCCCAGGTGCATGAAGCCGTAGTGTTCGGTATCCCAGCCCACGAGCAGGCCGCTCTCGTCGCGAACGGTGCGAAGGAATCCCTCTCGTACTGTCCCCCTTTTAGCAAGACAGAATTAGGCGGCTTTTAGGGAGAGGTGCG
>DAIMDW010000059.1:0-11175 GCA_036725605.1 bacterium | reverse complement strand
CTATCGCCCCTGACGGGGCTGTTTGTCGCCTGTCGGCGCATTTATCGACAGTCTCAATTAAGTAAGGTGTCCCCCCTTAATCAATCGGCCAGCAATTCCGGCGGCAGGTCGGCGGCGTCGGGAAAGCTGGTTTGCGTGCCGCTTGCCTGGACGCTGACGGCGGCGATTTTATTGGCGCGGCGCGTCGCCTCGGCCAGCGAAAGCCCCGCCGCCAGGAAGAACGCGAGGCTGCCGACGAAGCAATCGCCGGCGCCGGTGGTGTCGATCGCCCGCACGGGTTCGACGGGGATGTGCTCCACGGTTTCGTCGTTGACCAGCAGGCTGCCGTGCTCGCCCAGGGTGATCAGCACGTTCGCCGCGCCGCGCGCGAGCAGTTCGCGGGCCGCGACTTCAGCCTCGGCGACGGTGCCGGCGGGCAAGCCGGTGAGCATTTCGGTTTCGCTCTGGTTGGGGCAGAACACGTCGCTGAGGCGGTAGGCCTCGGCGGGCAGCTCGGCGCGGGCGGGCGCCGGATTGAAGATCGTCATCACGCCGTTTTCACGGGCGAGGCGCAACGCGGCCAGGCTGATCTCCAGCGGAATTTCGAGCTGGCAGACCAGCACGCGGGACGCGGCGACGGTCGTACGCGCCGCTTGGATCTCCGCGAGGCTGAGCAGGTCGTTGGCGCCGGTGACGATGATGATCGAGTTGTTGCCCTGCCGGTCGACCGCGATGGGTGCGACGCCGCTGAAGGCCTCGTTGGTGAGGCGCACGTGCTCGGTGTCGACCTTGAACTTCGCGAAATTGGCCAGGGTGTCGTGGCCGAAAACGTCGTCGCCGAGTTTGCTGACCATGCTCACCTGCGCGCCGAGCTTGGCGCTCATCACGGCCTGGTTGGCGCCTTTGCCGCCGAAGCCGATTTGGAAGCGGTCGCCGTGCAGGGTTTCGCCCAACACGGGCAACCGGGGGACGTAGCTGAGCAGGTCGATGTTACAGGCGCCGACGACACAAATGCGCGGATTGTCCATTTCGCCTCCACTTCAATCATACGAGAAGGAATGTCCTCAGAGTACGCGAGTCGGGCGAATGGGTCAAAAGGCGGTCGAGAAAATGAGGGACGAACCGAGGTCGCGAAAAATATCGATCTTGATTCCATCCGGATAATTGATAACATCGAACGATAGTTAAAAAGATCTCCCCCGGCTTGTGGAAAAGTCGATAAAGCTGAAGAAGCTCCATTTGGGTTCCGGGATTGCCCATCTGCCGAAAAGGAGTCAATTAGTTCCAGTTCGCATCCGGAGATGAAATGAACGACATCAAGAAAACAAAAGCGCAATTGCTGGAGGAACTGCAACAACTGCGGCGCCGGGTGGCGGAACTGGAAAAGGGAGAAAAAAGCCGCCGGCAAACCGAAAACGAATTGCGCGACAGCAAAGAAAAACTGGCCCGGAACGTTGCCGAGTTGAACGGGATCATCAACGCCCTGCCCGGTCTGGTCACCGTTGTGGACACCGAGT
The DNA here is from genome assembly GCA_036725605.1 of bacterium. GTDB lineage: Bacteria > Lernaellota > Lernaellaia > Lernaellales > Lernaellaceae > CALBTQ01. Next base: position 9,679 of record DAIMDW010000059.1, on the reverse strand, counting down.
TCAACGTCCTGGTGGCCAACAACGAGGTTTACCGGAAATTCGGCCAACAGGGTTTGCACGAAGTGCTGGGCAGGAAGTGTCATCAGACAAGGAAAGGTCTGGACGATCCCTGCCCGCAATGCAACCTGGTGGTCGCCTTTAAAACCGGTCAAATGGAAAGCCGCGTCTCCACACCGGATGAAGAAAAATTGATGGGGATCGCGACCAAGGCTTTTGCGATCCCGCTCAAGAACGAACAAGGGACTCTCTGGGGCGGGGTTGAAATCATCATGGACATCAGCGACATCCGCAAGACCGAAAAGGACTTGCGGCTCATCAAGGAGCGAATGCAACTGGCTCTGGAAGGGGCGAACCTCGGCACGTGGGACTGGAACGTTGTCACCGGAGAGGTGAGCTTCAACAAGCAATGGGCCGAAATGCTGGGTTACGATCTGGAGGAGATCGAACCGCGGCTGTCCTCGTGGGAAAATTTGGTGCATCCGGACGATTTTCAATACGCGATGGAGCAAATCAACGCGAATTTCGCGGGCAAGACTCCCAGTTACGAAGCCGAATATCGACTGCGGGCCAAAGACGGAACGTGGAAGTGGATTTACGACAGCGGCAAGGTGCTGGAACGCGACCCGGACGGAAAGCCGATCCGCATGACCGGCGTGCATCTGGACATCACCGAACGCAAGGCGGCGGAAGACGCTTTGCGGGCCAGCGAGATCAAATTTCGCGGCATGGCGGAAAACCTGGCCGACGCACTGTTCATCACCGACGCCGACGGCTTCATCATCTATATGTCGCCTTCAACGCGACAGGTTTTCGGCTGGTCGCCGGATGAGATGATCGGGCGCACGTTCACCGATTTTCTGCCCGAGGACCAGATCGAGTATGCGCTGACCGAATTTCAAAATTGCGTGTCGTCGGGAAAACGCGTGGCGAATATCCAGTTGGTCATGAAGCGGGCGGACGGATCGCAATTTCATGGCGAGCTTTCGTCCTCGCTGCTGATGAACGGCGACAACATGCGCGGTACGCTCGGACAGATCCGCGACATCACCGAGCGGATCAAAGCGGCGGAGGAAAAAAGCAAACTCGAGGACCAACTGCATCAGGCGCAGAAGATGGAAGCCGTCGGCCGTCTGGCCGGGGGCGTGGCGCACGACTTCAACAACATCCTCACCGGCATCAACGGCTATGCGGAGATGATTCTCAGCGGCCTGGAGCCCGGCGATCCGCTGCGCGTGGACATGCTGGAGATCAAAACCGCCGGCGAACGAGCCGCCGCGCTGACCGCGCAACTGCTGACCTTTTCGCGCAAGCAGGTAATCGATCCGAAGGTCGTGCGGCCCAACGAAATCCTCGAGCTGTCGCAGAAGATGCTGCGGCGGATCATCGGCGAGGACGTGGAACTCAAGTTCATGCCCGCGCGGAACCTGGGACGGATCAAGGCCGATCCGTCGCAGATCGATCAGATTCTGGTCAACCTGGCGGTCAACGCGCGCGATGCGATGCCCAACGGCGGCAAGCTGATCATCGAAACGCAAAACGTGACGATCGACGAGACGTTCTGCGCGGCCCACCTGGACGCCGAGCCCGGCGAGTATGTGATGCTCACCGTTTCCGACACCGGCTGCGGGATGGACGAGCAAACGCGGCTGAATATTTTCGAACCGTTTTTCTCGACCAAGGACAAGGAGAAAGGCACCGGGCTCGGCCTGGCGACGGTCTACGGCATCATCAAACAGAACAACGGCTTCATCAGCGTCTACTCGGAGCCGAACGTGGGCTCGACGTTCAAGGTCTATTTCCCGCGCGTGCAGGACGAGGCGGTTACGCTGACGCGCGAAAAAGGCGCCCGTTTGCCGAAGGGAACGGAGACGATTTTGCTGGTCGAGGACGAGGCGATGGTGCGCGGGCTGGTGAGGAAAATTCTGGGGCAACAGGGGTACAAGGTGATCGAGGCCGAGAGCGTCGAAAGCGCCATCAAGATTTTCGCGGAAACCGACGAGCCCATCGATCTGCTGTTGACCGACGTGATCATGCCGGTGATGAACGGTCGCGAGCTGCACAATTATCTGGCGGCGAAACGGCCGGGGCTCAAGGCGCTGTTCATGTCGGGGTACACCGAAAATATCGTCGCCCATCACGGCGTGCTGGACGACGGCGTGAGCTTCATCCAAAAGCCGTTCACGATCGAGACGATCGCCCGGATGGTCCGCCGGGTGCTGGACGGCGAATAACCCTTCCCTCTCCCCTCTTTTATCGGGTGCCGAGGTGCGCTACGCTTTTTGGGCGGACGGAGGGCGAGCGCATGAAATTCAAGTTCCTACTCGTTTTAATATTGTTGATCATTCTGACGGCGGCGTGCGGCGACGACCGTTCGACAAGCTCAGGGCAGGCTGATGACGATGATTCCGCCGATGGCGGGACCGGCGACGATGATACGCTCGACGACGACGCGCTCGACGACGACGCGCTCGACGATGATACGCTCGATGACGACAGCGGCGACGACGACACGAGCCCCGGGTGGATAGTCGATGCGGGAGACCGTATTTTTCTCGCCGACGAACTGGGCCGCGCGCTGATTCTGCACGGCGCGAACCAGACCTTCAGCGTCGGCTACGGCGAGCCGGTCGAGTACTGGGCGATCGAGGACGACTTCGTGCGCATGCGCGAATACGGCTTCAACCTCGCGCGGCTGCCGGTTTTCTGGCACAGCTTCGAGCGCGAAGAAGACGAATACGACCTGGAGTACCTCGACCGCCTGGAGGACGCGCTGGACTGGTGCACGGACAACGACCTGCTGGCGATCATCGATTTTCACCAGGACATGTTCAACGAAAAGTACGGCGGGCGCGGCTTTCCGGACTGGATGGTGCGCGACGAGGGGCTGCCGTTCAATCCGAACCTCGAAGGCTTTTTCAAGTACCTGAGCCCGGCGGTGATCACCGCGTTTCATCATTTCTACAACGACGCCGATTTGCAGCAGGCGCAGATCGACGCGTGGCTGTTGTTCGTCAACCGGTTCAAGGACCACCCGGCTCTGCTCGGTTATGATTTGTTCAACGAACCGTGGATCGACAAGCATCTGCCCTGGGCGTTCGAAGCCCAGACGCTCACGGCGATGTACACGCGGCTGATCGAGGCGATCCGCGAGGTGGACACGGAGCATTGGATTTTCTACGAACCGCTGGTGCTCAATCCCTCGGCGCTGCTGCCCAGCAGTCTGCAAAAATTGTCCGGCGAGCGCCTGGCGTATTATCCGCACCTGTATCATCCGCTGATGGACCTGGGCTTCGCGTACAACGGGAACGGGTTTTATTTCCGGCGCTGGGGCAAGGTCGTGAGCGGCAACGCGCGCGCGTGGGGCGTGCCGGCGCTGATCGGCGAATGGGGCGTGCGCACCGAGGAAGACAATTATTTGCAGTACATGGACGACGCGTTGACCATGGCCGATGAGGTGCTGTCGGGTTGGACGTTCTGGCATTTTCGCGGCCACGGCGGGGCGTACGACTTGTTCGACGAGGACGGCAACGAGCGCAGCGAACGCGCCGACCTGATCGTGCGCGCCTACCCGCGCGCGGTGCCGGGCATCCCGCGGGAGATTTCCTTCGACTTCGCAACCAAGGTGATGGTGCTGCGCTTCGAGGATCTGCCCAACGCGAGCGGTCCGACCGAGATTTTCATCCCCGAAAGCCGCCACTACCCCGGCGGCTGGACGCTGGAGGTGAGCGATCCCGCCGGTTCCTGGACCAGCGAGTGGGACGCCGATGCCGAACTGCTGACCATCTACACCACACCGTCTGACGGGGAGCATGTGATTACGATCGCGCCCAATGAATAGAGACTCCAGGGCTGTGGCAAATCGTCAATTCTAAAAAAACATTACATTGTCATTCCGAGCGAGCCCTCCAAGGCGAGTCGAGGAATCCCTTTATGATTGCACTTGTAAGAGATTCCTCCACTTCGCTTCCGCCTTCGCCATTCTACTTCGCTAAAGCTTCGTAGAATTTGGGCTTCGGCGGACAGGGTCGCTACGGTCGGAATGACACCTTTTTGACAATACCTGGTTTGTAAATCAGCCACTATGTCCCGGATTTCCCCTCCCCGGCGCTCACGCACCGGGCTACCCTCTGTCGCCCCTAACGGGGCTCTGGACGGAAAAAATCATTTCACGCCCGCCGGGGCGACCTCGATCGAGTAGTCGCCGGAGACCGTTACGAAGACGCGCCAGCCGCCGTCGACCTGCGTGAACTGGGTCGATGCGATGCCCGTGCCGGTGACGGTCGGTTCGTCGGTCGACGCGGAGGGGATCCACAGATCGGCCTCGCCGGATTGGGCGGTCGTTCCGGTCAGTTTTAAATGCCCGTCGCAGGGCACAGCCTCGAGGCTGGTCAGGCGGCCGGGCACGGCGCGCGGATAGGCGCGGTTGAGGCAGGCGCGAATTTCAAAGCGCGCATCGCCGCACGTTTCCCGCTGTTGCTCGATCCACTCGGGCGTGGGCGGCCACATGGCGTTGTGCGGATCGCCGCATTCCTGCTCCCATTGCCACCACGCGCCGCCGTCCTGCAGGTAATGATCCTCCAACTCGGCGTAGCGGGTCATCCAGGCGTCGTTGCTCGCCGGGTCGCTGAACTTGTTGTACTCGCCGACCCACAGCGGCGCCCGATAGAGGCCGCGCATGACGTTGTAGTAGAGGAACATCAGCTCGAGCAGACCGTCGAAGGATGGACCGATGGCCTCGGCGTAGTTGTGCGGGGCGAAGACCAGGTTGTCGTCGCCCAGATCGAAGGCGACCGGCAGGCCGACGACGCCCTGTTCGAAGAAGATAATGTGCTCGGGCGCGTCGAGCGCCGCCTCGGTCGCGCGGATGGCGGCAATGGCGTCGCGGGTGAATTGCGTCAGGCCGTTGAAGGTGTGGATCATGTTGTCGCCGTTGCCCGGTTCGTTGAGCAGATCGTACCCGGCCACGGCCGATTCGAAGGCGAATTCCGCCACGATGAAGGTCCACAGCTCGACCAATTCGTCGCGGATGCCGTCACGGTCGGCGTAGAAATTCTCCCAGGCGCGCTTGACGGCCGGGCTGTCCTCGCGGCTGCCGGGGGTGCAGGTTTGTTGGTCGTCGGTGAAGGTGGCCCACAGCGGCGCGCCGTCCCAGCCGCGCTGGTGCGACGTGCCGTCCGGGCAGGTTTCGGCGGCCGGGGTGAAGACGAATTTCGACCAGGCGTCCTGGTGCATGTCGATGACCACGTACAGGTCGCGCGCTTTGGCGGCGGCGACGGCGTCGCGCACACGATCGAGGTAGGCGAGGTCGATTTCGTCGCGCTCCGGTTCCCAGGCCGACCAGGTGGTCACCAGGCGGATGACGTTGTGGCCGAGCGCAGCCACGTCGTCCCAATCCTCGTCGGTGAGGTCGGCGACGGTCGGCAGCGAAGCGTCGGTGACGAAATAATCGCCCAGGTGGTTGAAGTTCGCGCCGCGCAGCAACACCTGCCGGCCGAGCTCGTCGAGAATCGCCGCTTTTTTACCCGGCTCGACAACGAGCCACGGCGGATCGCAAGGCTCGGGCGGCGTCGTATCGTCGTCATCCGCGTCGTCGTCCGCATCGTCGTCGACATCGTCATCGCCCGTATCATCGTCGTCGGTCCCGCCATCGGCGGAATCATCGTCATCAGCCTGCCCTGAGCTTGTCGAAGGGTCGTCGCCGGCGCAAGCCGTCAGGCCGAATACCACAACGAGACAGAACAAAAAGAGGAATTTTGTCCGCCGAACCTTCATCCAAGCACCTCCGCAGTTTCCACGGAAAACATGCCGGATCCTACCACATTCGTAAAATTTTCGATCCAACGGAAAATCCGGTTGGGGAGAATTTCGGCATTTGCCTTCGCGAAAGGACAACCGCGCGGTCACCTTTTCAGCGAAATTGCGGTCGATGAATCGGTCGTTTTAAAATGGGAAACGACGATCTTGCCTCGAACCGGTTGAATATCATGAAATGAAATTAATTGTAACATCTTGGAATCTGTATCTTTTCCATTGACAAAAATGGTTGCATATTTAATCAATCGATGGCGGAACAAGTAAAGGTCGGCAATGAAAGGATATATTATTACATATGTCATTATCTAAAGACACCATCCGGCGTTGGATTCGCGATTTGGTTGACAAATACGGCACCAACGATCCCTATCGTCTGGCGGAAGCGTTGGCGATCGAGATTCATGAAATAAATAACGGGAACAACAACTGGATTGCGCGAGCCTTGCAGGATAAGCGCACCGGTATCTGGGTTATTGTTATCAATCATAAATCACCGGAAGAGGAACGGGCCTTTGGCGTCGCCCATGAATTGATGCATATTTTAATTCACCAGCGGAATCCTCTCCCACGCGGTGACGATTTAGAAATATTATGCGATTTTGGAGCCAATGAAATCATTAGAAGGTGATTTACTTAGTAATTTTAAGTACTTGCATTCACCTACCTTTATGCTATAAACACTATTTAATATGAATTGAATGGTCTGATAATTGATTATAGGGGTAGGATGATGGAGATCGGCAAAGCTGAAGCTTTATTAAACGCACAGATTTTCTCAAAGGGTTCCGAAGATCTATCAGAACATTTCATCAGCGCTGCGAAACAAATTCTAAAAAATATACGCGAAAAAAATAACCCGGTTGACCTCAAGGTCACGGATCTGACCGATGAAGTTATTCGGCAATTGACGGCCCGAATGACCAGGCAATACGCCACCTCCAATCCGTTGGAACTCGCCGAACGAGTGGGGCTGCACATCGTGAATGTCGACGACGGGCGCACCGACTGGACCGGTCGGTTGCTAACCCGCGACGGAGTATGGCTTTTGCTGATAAACAAGAATTTGAACGATAACGAATACCGGGAGACGGTCGCCTCGTTTGTGATCGCCCGCGAGTTGTTGCCCAGGTTGTCGAACTGGCCGCAGGGGGTGGACCAGACGTTTATCCATGAGGTCACGGCCGCCGGTATGGTGATCCTGTTTTCCGATATTTGAGCGATAAATTATCGTTTTTGATTTTCGGATAACAACCGAATCAATTCCTTCTTCGCCAGCGCGATGAAATCAGCCGACAATTTTTCGGAACCGGGGGAATAGATCATCACGCCCAACAATTCCTCCACATCGTGCAAATGAAGGTCGGATTGCCTTTTGTCCTCATCGCAACACATCTCCCCTTCCCCCAGCAACAACCATTTGGAATTGACGTTGGTGTTCAGGCAGATCATGGTAAGGATTTTCGCGTTAGGCACTTGCTTGCCGGCCAGCCAATTACGAACGGTACCTTCCGAAACATTGTATTTTTCAGCAAAAAGCACGTTTTTACCTTCATAAAATTTATCACGTATCAATTCTAAACGAGCCTTCAACGTATCCCCCTCTTCCGTATATCTGTTTGGTATTCAAAAAATTTTTTAATTCGTAAATTTTTTCGATTTTTATTGACAGTGTCGTACCGTTCTGCGATAACAAGCTTAGGTGCGGCATCGACTTCCTTTGGTCAGCTCGATTCTAACAGGTTGCAAATCAAAAGGAGATATCCAATGTCGAACACAGGCAAGTCTTACAAAAATGGTCGCAAAAATCAAGTCAAAAAGTCAATTGAGCCGAAAAACGATGCTTTGTCCACCGGCGATGCCGCAAAATTATTGCGGGTTAGTCGAAATACCGTCCGACGCTGGGTGAAAGAAGGTGTTCTGGACGGCTATCGGATCAACGAACAACGAGGACATTATCGCTTCTCCAGGCAATACATACTGAGCAAGGCATCCGCCCTTTTTCCCAATGATTTTCAAAACTAAGTTCAACCACTCGTTCACCTTGGGGGAAGCCGGCATGTTCAATCGAAAAAGTGTTTCCGCCGTTGTTTTGGGATATCTATTAAAAAGAAACGGCCAGTTGCCAAACACGCTCAATTGGATCGATGTGGTCGGTGAATTGGGCTTACGACCCGATAAAAAGGGAGAAGCTCGGGGAGTGCTAACTGACCTTTTGGTTGATTGGGTCGCTGTCGGTCTGGCCATCGATCGCGCCCTCACCGTTGAGGAACGGGAAATCTATTTCATTTACTTACTGAATGGGAGGCGCATTCACTACGTCCGCCAATTGCTGCACTGCGGACGCACAAAGGCTTACGACTGGGTGGAAAAGATCGAACAATACTTAATGCGGGAATTGAATGCCGAATACATACGCTGCCGGCAATCATAAAGGATTCAGGGAGACAAGAATGAAACCCGGGGGTTACACAAGTCGAAATTGTTTACGAATCATTGCTACGGCAGCTCATTTCCCGCCGACGCCAAAAAACCAAAAAAGCCAAAGCGAACAAAGTGAACACAATACAAATAATATATTTTTTGATATTTTTCAACCAGTTGAGTATAAACGACATTTTTTTATAAAAATTCGTTGACAAAGCGCGGACGTTTTACTATCTTCGCCATCACAATCAGCAAGGTAAAGGCAATGGGCGGCACGGGCCGCCCATTTTTTTGCTCAATCTCCCTTCGTCCAAGCCCATTGTTGCGCAAAGAGTCGTAATTGATTACGACGCTAAACCTCCACCGGCGACGGCCCGCTTCCCCCTAGCGGGTCGTCGCTCCCTCCCTTGAGAGGGACGTTTCGTTGATACATCGACTCAATCAATCAAATACGCCGTGACGTGGCGAATAAAAGCAGGAGTCAATGTGAAAGATACATCTCTACTGGATCAAGCGAATCTTTCAACGGATATGACGTATTTGAAAAAGGACATCGGCGAGATCAAGGAATCGGTGAAAGAGATTCGCACGCTGTTTTCTCAACATCAGGTTCAAGACGCTTCCTTGCGAATGCAAATCAAGGTGCTGTGGGCCGCGGCGGGTATTTATGCGGTCACCCTCTTGGGGTTGGCCGTTCGGGTATTGGTCAATCACTGACACTAACAAAGGCACGGGGACCTATCCCTACTGTGGTTGCTCAGAACGGTCGTGTTGGGCCGGCACAAAAAACGGTGACTGTTCCTATTAATTTTCACAATCTTAGCACTAGGAGAATTGACAATGGCAACCAATGGCTACATCAACTTTCATGGCCATAAAACAACGGCGTCGCCCACTTGGTGCGACGCGGTAATTCATACGAGCAACGTTTGCTCGCATGTCGTGGAATTTACCTCAGGTGGCGACGCCTGCGCTATCTACGCCACCGCTGCCGGCGTGTCCATCGTCAACAGTGACGACGGATTGGCGGTCGGGTATGCAACGTTAGCGAACATCAGTTGCATCGCCTACGTCGCGTCCAGTGGTCAGTTGTACATCGGCGTCAACGGAACCGGCCTCTACACGCTCGATTTATCCAGCGTCAATTTTCAGGTGGCGAACGGAAATTTAAACGCAGGTCTCTCACTCGATTATACCAGCTCGTCGACTCCAGCGCTGTATTCCAACGACGTCGTCTCGGTGTATGCGTGGGCCGGCACCGGCGGCGATTGGTTGGCCGTGGCGTGTTGCGATGGGGCGGGGACGGGAAACGATCGTGTAACCATCGTGGACATCAACAGCACAGCGGCGTACGACTCGGCGCTGTGGTGTTTCGCCGGCAATATAAAAATCAAGGGCCTGGGCGGCGCGCAGTTCTACGTCGGCAGCGGCAATCTGCTGA
>DAIMDW010000058.1:0-12629 GCA_036725605.1 bacterium | reverse complement strand
CCGGAGGGGCGGCAGACGCACTCTTTCTCAAAACGAGAAAATCGACAGTCTCTTACGCCCCAGGCTACATTCTATCGCCTCTGACGAGGCTTACGGAAAACCTAATCTTCAAGCCCCGCCAGGGGCGACAGAAGGTAGCCCGACCCGTAAGCGTCGGGCGTGCCTGCACAGCAAAAGGGATCTCTTCCGCCGTCGCACAAAGCTTTGGCGGACGTTGCCACTTCGCTTCCGCCTTCGCCATTCTACTTCGCTAAAGCTTCGTAGAATTTGGGCTACGGCGGACAGGGTCGCTTCGGTCGAGATGACAAAACTCGCGGCCGCAGTTTTCGCCTTGGCGAAAGCTGTGCGGAAAAGAAATCCCGGACTCTCGGGTCAAGTCCGAGGATGACGGGGAAGGTGGATCGGCCGTCTACTTCTCCGCCGCTTCCTTTTCCATCTGGGCGAGGCGGCGCAGCATGTTGCGCGTGATCGGGTGATCGTACAGTTCGCTCATCGCCGTTAAAATTTCGCTTTTGAGCAGGTGGGCGTCGCGCGTTTTTTCATCGAGCGCCAGCAGCAGGTCGAGGTATTCCAGCGCCAGTTGGAAGCTCTTGGCCGCGTGCAGTTGTTGCGCGCGGGCCAGCACCTTGTCCGCGCCGCCCATGTCGGCCACGAAGGCGGCGGCCTTGTCGCGCGGCATGACCGGCTTCAAATGCGTGCCGTTCATGTCGAACCAGCCGGTGTACATCTGGTGCAGGCCGCGCAGGTTGAATTCGAGCGTACCGTAATGATCCTGCACGAAGGGATTGTCGGCGAGCGTCGGCGGCAGCTTGGTTTGCGCGACGAGCTCCTCGACGCCCGTGCCGTCGTTGACCGCCTGGATGACGACCCGGTGCACGAAATCGAGGTAGGCGATGTAGCTGTCGATCCACTGGTGAATCAGCATTTGGTTGTCGATCGGCGGCAGGATCGAGGTGATCAGAATTTCCGGTTCCAGCGCCTTGATGAACTCCAGCGCCATTTTCCATTTCACGTCGTCGCGCACGCGTTTCATCGGACTGGCGATCATCGGGGCGCTGACGCTGAGCAGGTCGGCGACCCAGACGATCTTCTGCTTGGGCAGCCAGACGATGGTGTAATCCTGCGCCTCGGCGTCGGCGTGGTAGAGCTCGAAGGCCGTGTCGCCCAGCTTGAAGTTGTAGCGGTCGGCGTAGGTGATGTCGGGGTAAACCACGCTCATGCGCGTGTTGTCGGCCGGATTCTCGAAGTCGAACTGCACGCTGTTGAGCTTGGCGATGTGCGGGGCCATCTCCTTGCGCAGATCGAGTTCGAGCACGGTGTCCTCGTGGGCGATAACCTTGGTGTTCTCGTCGCGCAGGTAGACCGTGCCGCCGATCTGCGTGCCGTGATGATGCGTGTAGATCACGTAGCGGACCGGCTTCTTGGTGGTCTGCGCGATCAACTCGCGCACCTGTTGCGCGCTGCGATCCAGCCCGGTGTCGACGACCACCACCCCGTCGTCGGTGACGATCCACGAAATGTTTTTCTTCGGCGCTTGCGAAAAGGCCGTGGTGAAGCGCCCGGCGTTGTACACGTTGTTATCCACCTGCGTGAGCACGCCGTTGGTCAGCTTGGTGGTTTTCATCCGGACGGAGTTGAACGAGGCGAGCAGTTCTTTATTAAGGTTCTCCGCCGAACGGAACGCGCTCGGGCGCGTCGAGCCGCCGGCGGCCGTTGCCTGCGCATGCCAGGCGAACGCCTGCCGGTTAGCCTCGGTCACCCGACGCACGGTGTCGACGTAGGGCGTGCCGTCGGGCCGCAGAAAGCCGGTCTGGATGGCGTAAAACGGATGAAAGCGCTTGAGGTCGGGCGAGCCTTCGATGAAGCCGCAGTGGTGCCAGCCCAGGATGTACGGCTGCGCCTCGATCGTCTGCAGGTACTGATAATAGGCCTCGCCGACCATCTCCTGCGAGGGCAGGTGCACGCCCTTGGGTTTGGGATTGTTGCGGTTCGGGCTGGAAAACGACGAGTCGCCCAGCAAAATCGGTTTGGCGGTCGTGCGGTGCATTTGCTCCAGGCGCGGCAGTTGGTTTTCGGCGTAGTCGTACCACTGGATATAGGTCAGGTCGAAGTACTTGCCGATGACCGGATCGAGCCATTCGGGCATGCCGATCTTGCCCTCGAATTTGTCGCCAAAGATCAGATGATTCGGATCGTGCTTGCGCACCGCGGCGGTCAGCAGGCCGTACCAGGCGTCGGCGAGCACGGGCAGAAAGCCGTCGACGTCGGCCAGCGCGCCCTGTGGACTGGTCGGGCGCGGCCAGGTTTTCTGGGCCAGAAAATCGTTCCAGGACGTTGCGCCGATGCCGTAGATCGCCTCGGCCGTCGGCACCGAGCCGTGACGTTCTTTCAGATACTCGACCCACTTTTGCTTGCCGGGCGCGTCGGCGGGCAGTTGCACCAGGAAGCGGATCCACCCGTGCAGGTTGCCCGGCGAATTGTGCCAGCGCGGCGTGTCGCTGAAGCTGACGCCGAGGATCAGCGTGTCGTCCTTGTTGGCCGCGGCCCACTCGCGCGCCTTGTCGTCGACGAACGCGACGGTGCCCGGATCGAAGGGGTCCATGTACGTTTTGCTGTACAGCGCCCACCCGTCGAGGATCAGCGGGCGGAACTTGGCGACGTAAGGCATCGTCTGCTGGTGAATCGGATTGTGCACGCCCAGCGTGTTGAAACCCCATTCGCGAATGAGGTTCATGCTGTCATCCAGCCAGCGGCGCGCGGCCTGTCCGTCGGTGTTGGGCGCGCCGTTGGGCAGCAGGAGGTCGGCGCCGTACTTCTTCATGAAGATGTCGCGGTTGCTTCGGGAGCAGATCAGCGGCGGCTCGATGTGGTTGATGCCCAGCGAGACGAACTTTTCGCCGGCCGGATTCACGAACCACCAGACGTCGTTTTCCTTGACCAGGTGGAAAAAGCCGGGCGTGCCGATTTGCGTGACTTCCGTTTTCACCTCGGCGGGCGGCGACGAGCAGGCCGCAAGCCAAAGCGTCAACGCAATGAGGATTATCGATAAACGAATACGCTTGCACTTCATGCTTTTTCCACTTTCTTCCGCCGCGCCCGACCCAAGCCGCGGTACGAGATCCGGATACAATTTTGTAGGGGATGCGGCCGCCGCTGGCAAGGTGCTCGGGGAAATTTCCGGCAACGCGCATTTTCCGGCGAAACGGGCGGCCCTTGGCGCATCGGATTTTGTTGTGATAAAATAATGGAATATATGATAAATGCAAATTGCGGATCCGCAACGGGAGGATGGATGATGCGTCGACGGGCGGCGATTTCGGCAATCGTGTTGTGCCTCGCCTTGCTGGGCGGTTGCGTTTCGACATCCACGGCGAAGAAGGGCGAGGGCGAGTCGGTCGATCTGGCGTATCTGGCGGAAAACAACGATGCGACGGCCAAACGCGCCGCGCTGCCGCAGTTGGTCGATCTGCTGTCGGATCGCAGCAAGCAGACACGCGCGCAAGCCTTCGCCGCGTTGGCCGGGCCGGGCTACGAGACCTCGCCGCCGCTGGTCTACGCGGCGCAGAACGACGCGCAGTTGTGTCCGCGCCTGACCAAGGGCCTGATGCGCGTGTGGGGCGATCTGGGCACGCAGACGCCCGAGCGCGAGATTATTCTGACCGCGATCATCGAGCAGGAATGCACCGACGCCGGGCGGTGGTTGTGGCGGCGGTTCGCCGATACGCCGCGCGACACGCAACTGGGTCAATGGGCGCTCGAGCATGACGGCGAGGCCGACAACGACGCACTGATCAAACTGCTCGCCAACAGCAAGGAACGTTACGGACGGCGCAAGGTGTATCTCAAGGTGCTGAGCAATCGGAGCCTGACGCTTGCCCAGCGCGCGCGCACGCTGCCGGTGCTCAAGGATCGTTCGCTCGATCCGTTCGAGCGACGTAACCTTGCCTGCCGCCTGCTGGAAGCGCATCCGCGCCTGAATGACGAACTGTTGCTGACCGCCCTGGGTGACCGCAATTACCCGGTCGCGTACCGCATCATCTTTCTGGATTTCCTGTCGAACACCAGTCCGCTGGAAGTGGTGCGGCGCATCGCGGAGGATCCGGCCGAGTCGATCGAGCTGCGCGCCAAGGCCCGCGAGGTGCTGGCCGGGCGCTGAAAAGCGACGGTGAAAAAATTGCGCCCCCCGTATTTTCTTTCGCGGCGAGCTGTACTATAAGGGCGGCATGAGAGGATTTGGTCTCCTGCATCAGGAGGCTGATCATGGGTGGTGCTTCAAGATTCTTTCCGGTTTGGTTCTGCGCTCTTCTTTTCTCCCTGTTGTCGGTGGCGATCGCCTGGGCCGTTGAGGCCGAGGAAGACGTCAGTTTGTCGGCTTGGGTGCAGTCGGTCGACTCGGCGGAGGACGGCATGGACTGGACGACCGCGGGCTGTCGCGTCGGCAATGTGTTCGTCCGGCAGGGCGATGCGCATCCACAGGATCCGTGCCGGCGCTGCGACGTGACCTACTCGGTGTCGGTGTGGGCGCCGGCGCCCGACGGCACGGCCTGCGACGACGGCTTGTTCTGCAACGGCGAGGACGCCTGCCTGCTGGGCTCGTGCAACGGTCATTTTCACGCCCCGTGCATCGTCGGCGAGCAGTGCGACGAGGCGTTCGACCAGTGCCTGACGATCGAGGAGGGCGTGGAACTGGCCGACGACGATGACGAGGGCGACGACGACATCTCGCTGGTGGGAGGCGAGGACGCCGACGAAGCGCTGGATACCGGCGGCTGCGGCGCGTAAAGACACGCGGGCGTTCATTCGCACAAATCGGCGCCGACATGAAAGACGTCACCGGATGTTGACTTGTCCTCGACATCGGGGGAAGATGCGTTTATTGGTTATCCTAACATGTTATGGAGAAGGATCATGTTTGGAAATTCCGCTCTTCGTGCGTTAATCCCGACCTTATTTCTTATGTTCTGTCTGGTGTTGGCGGCCGGCTGCAATTGTGGCGACGATGACGACGCCGACAGCATGGGCGACGACGACGTGGACGACGATTTCGTGCCGCCGGACGACGACGATGATACAACCGATGACGACACCACGGACGATGATACAACCGATGACGACACCACGGACGATGATACAACCGATGACGATACGGTCGACGATGACACCGTGGATGATGATACGGTCGATGATGACACAACCGATGATGATACCGTCGACGACGACACGATCGACGATGACACCGTCGATGATGACACAACGGATGACGACACGATCGACGATGACACAGTCGATGATGACACCGTCGATGATGACACGACGGATGATGACACCACGGACGACGATACGGGCGACGATGATACGGGAGACGACGACACGTCCGTTACGTGGGTGACGTGCAATCGCGACGGCGATCTGGACGGGCACGGCGATCCGAATATGAGCGACGACTTTCCGGTTGAATGTCCGACCGGCTGGCTGACCGAACCGCTGGACGATTGCGACGACACGAATCCCGCCATCTTCCCCGGCGCACCGGAATTTCCCGACGACAACGTCGATCAGAATTGCGACGAAGAGGAGATGAACCACAGCTTCATGATCGGCGTGTATGTGTCGCCGGACGGCGACGATCTCAATCCCGGCTCGGCGGAACTGCCCTTCAAGACCATCGCGCACGCGGTGGGCGCCGGCTATACGACGAGCAGGGTCGTGTTCGCGGCGGCGGGCATTTACGAAGAACAGGTGGACACGCAGGTGTCGATTTTCGGCGGCTACAACAAAGACACCTGGGAGCGCGACATCGAAACGAACGAAACGAAGATCACCTACGCCGGCGGCAACTACGCCCTGCGCGTGCACGGCGCGAGCAAGGAGGACGTCGTACGGATCCAGGGCCTGACGATCGAGCACGACGGCGACGGCGGCGAAAGCGTGGCGGTGATCGCGCAGACGGCGGCGTGGTATTGCCAGAACACGATTCTCAGTCTGTCGGCGAGCAACAATTCGGTTGGCGTGAATCTGGACGACAGTCAGTACGTGCTGTTCGCCAACGACATCTACGGCGGACCGGCGTCGACCTCGTCGATCGGTGTGGTGCAGCAAAACGACGCCGAGGCGCTGTATGCCAACAACGTGATTTACGGCGCGGGGGCCGGCAGTCCGAGCGTGGGCGTGGCGTTGGACATCCAGGGTCATGCCGTGCTCTTCGGCAACACGATCAACGCGGGCGCGGTCGACTCCTTCTATTCGATCGGCGTGAGTCTGACAGCGACCGCTTCGACGGACGATCCCGTGTTGTTGATCGCCAACGAAATCGACGGCGGCACGCTTACCGGCGCAACCGTCAGCGCGATGGGCGTGAGGATTGACTCGACCTGCGCGACCTGGCTGTACGGCAACATCATCGACGGCGGCGACGGTCGCTTGTCCACCGCGTCGCCCAAGACGATCGGCGTCTACTCAAGCGCCGCAACCCTGATGATCGGAAACGAAATCGACGGCGGCTTGTCCAACAACGAAACCGACGGCGTCTGGCTCAACGCCGACGCCCGGCTGATCAACAACGTGATCTACGGCGGTCTGGGCTCGGACAATTCGAACGGCGTGCTGGCGTACGAGGGCCGCGCGCGGCTGATTCACAACGTGATCAAGGGCAACTCGGCGCAACTCGGCGCCTGTGCGCTTTCGCAGGGCGTCTATGTGAAATCCAATGCGCACGGTTTGTTGGTCAACAACATTGTGTACGGCGGTTCCGGCGATGATGCGTACTGCATCGCCCCCGAAGGCTTGTCGGCCAACACTTCCTTGATCAATAACGATTTGCTGTTCGAGACGGATGGCTGTGCCGTGTTCGACGGCGAATGCTTCACCACCATGCTGACGGTCAACGGCTGCACGTGGGACAACTGCGAGGAAGCGCAGGGGAATATCTCGGAAGATCCGCAGTTCGTGGGCGGCGGCGATTATCACCTGACCGCGGGCAGCCAGTGCATCGATGCGGGCGTCGATTCGCGCGGTTGGGACGACACGCGCCTGGCGCTGTACGACATCGACGGCGACCTGCGGCCGGTCGGCGGCTGGGACCTGGGGCTGGACGAGTACGTCGCGCCGTAAATTTTGCCGCCGGTCATTATTTTAACTTGACCGGATCGGGCGGACCCTGGTATGAAAAGCGTGTTGGGGGCACAGCGATGTGCCCCTTTGTTTTTTAAGCGAGCGGAACGTTCATGCAACCTTTTTGGCGAGTGTTGATATCGATTTTGGCGCTGCTGGCGGCGTTCAACTGCACCGCCACGTCTTCCGACGACGACGACAATGACGATGCGGCGGATGATGACAACGAGGCGAGCGACGACGATGCAACGGATGATGACGATGACGACTCGGAGGCGGTAAGCGTCGCCCCGATCGATCCCACGCTGTTGTTCGACGATGCGCCGGTACTCAGCAACGGTTACTGGGACCCGCCACAGACGGCGCTGGGCGAATTCCCCGGCTACGATCCCTTGATGTACTACAGCACCCTGTGTTGGTCGGTGTGCGACGAATGCAACAACCTGTTGCCCGACGGCGAAGTCTTCTTCTATCAGCCGGGAACCACGATCATCGACGACGATGAAACTTCCTGGTCGGAACTGCACGACCCGCCGGCGGTCGATTTGGCGGACGTCGACGATTGCGCGCAGCCGGTCGAGGTTTGTCTGACGGTGTTGTTTGCGCCGGAGTTCGCTCCCGGTTCGCCGGGAACCTATTGCGTCCGCATGGAAGCAACCGACACCGACGGCAATTTCTCGAACCTGTTGCCGGAAAGTTGCGTTACGCACAATCCGTAAGGAGAGGAGGGTTGGTCAAGAAAGGAGGGTGGCGATGAAGTGGGGAATGATTCTTTTCTTGATCGGCTCTTTGGTTCTGTTTTTCGGCTGTCGCGAGGACGAGGGCGACGGCGGCGAGATGATCCACACCGACGACGATGACGACGGCGGCTTCAGCCTCGGCGACAACGACGACGACATGATCGACGACGACGTTGCCGAAGACGACGATGCGGACGACAGCATGTCTTGCGCCGAGGCGTACGCGTGGCTGTACGTCGATTGCGAGACGCAGATTTTCGACCGTCACGGCAACGCCTTTCCGCTCGAAGACGTCATCCGCTATTGCCAGAAGCACGATCCGGTGTTCGGCACGTTTATCATGCAGTGCCTGGAGGAAAATTATCCGGACTGCGACGCGGCATACGAGTGCCTGGAGGACCTGGCCAACGGCGACGATGATGACGATGACGACGATGACGACACGTTCATCGATGACGATCCGGTCCTGAGCAACGGTTACTGGGATCCGTCGACGACCGAGTTGATGGAATTTCCCGGCTTTCCCGATTTGATGTATGCCAGCGCGCTGGTGTGGTCGGTGTGCGACGAGGGCAACAACCTGCTGCCCAACGGAGAGGTGTACATCTGGTTGGCGGGCACCTCGCAGCCGTTCCTGTCCGGCAACATCACGTGGGATGATTTGCACAACCCGCCGGATACCGACCTGAGCGACGTGGACGACTGCGACAATCCGGTGCAGGCGGGCGTCATGGTGCTGTTTGGTTCCGAGTATGATCCGCCGCCGCCGGGCCTGTACTGCTGCGACATCGAGGCGACCGACACGGCCGGGAATTTCTCGAATCTGCTGACGGAACTGTGCGTTTTGCAGGAGGGCTGACGGGGAAAAAAGGCCTTTTCATTGAGATAATAAGTGTGCTATAGGCTGAGGGGAGAGGAGTTTCGGTTTTGCTGCGACGGGAGGCGTAAGATGGGGAGGTCATCCTGTCGCGCAAAAGGGGTCGCCTTTGTAATTTTTTCCATCCTTCTAATTGGCGCCGGGGGCCTGCCGGGCGCCGTTTTTGCACAAACGATCGAAGCGCAACTGCAATGGGCGGCGGAGTTCACCTTTCCTGAATATCCGCTGGACGGCGGTTTGGCCATACGCGCGAGCGAAACGGGCGACGTGTATCTGGGGGGCGCGTGCAAAAACGAGCAAAACTTTTTCTGCGCGGCAAAGCTGTCCGCGACCGGGGCCGTCCAGTGGCAAACGGTGTACACCAACAAGGCGGTTCGCTCGCCCGACGCGGCAATCGACGCCGAAGGCAACGTGTACTTTGCCGGCACCTACGCGACCTACGACGGTGTGTGGTGGTACTTGTATCCGCACAACGCGAAAATCGGCGCCGACGGCGCGGTAGCCTGGCACAACACGACGCCGCACGAATACGGCGAGGGAGCGTCGGTGGCGGTCGGGGCCGACGGCAATCCGGTTTTCGGCGCGTCCGCGTACGATTATTACAAGCCGCCCAGTCCGCAAGGCATGGGCGCGTTCAAGTACTCGCCGGACAACGAATTGCTGGCCGACGGCAACGAGGTCGGCGACGGCTACGCGAAAATGCTGACCGACGTGGCTGTCGACGCCGAGGGCGCGATGTACGCGACGGGCGTGGACATCGCGTTCGATCCCAGCCTGCCGAACTTCTTCACCGTCAAGTACCATGCCGACGGCACGACGGCCTGGTGGCAACGCTACAATCATCCCAACTCGATCATCGAAAAACCCGTGGCTCTGGGCGTGGCGCCCGATGGCTCGGTGTGGGTGACCGGCATCGTGGGCAGTCAGTACAAGGACAATGAGATTTTCACCCTCAAGTACGCGGCCGACGGTACGCCGCTGTCGTTTTTGCCCTACGGCCAAACCGGCAACGACGCGCCGACCGATCTGGCCGTCGACAGCCTGGGCGGCGCGGTGGTCGTGGGCGCGGTGACGCGGCTGGGGCAGTACGACGCGGTGGCGATCAAGTACAACGAGTACGGCGTGCCGCAATGGGTGTGGGAACTCGACGACGCGCCCTGGGGCGACGATGTGATTAACGTGGCGTTCTTCGACGCGGCGGACAACCTGTACGTCGGCGGGTATCTGCGCGACGGGCTCAAGGAAAACGCCTTTGTGGCGCGGCTGACGGCGGACGGCGCCACCGCATGGCTGATCGTTTACGACGGCGAAGAGCAGCAAGCCGATGAAATCGTCGCCTTGTCGATGGACGATCAAAGCGCGATTCTCGCCGCCGGCACGGCCAATCAAACGCTTTTGAAGTCGGATTTTCTCGCCCTGCGCATCGCGCAAAGCTGCGATGGATGCATTATCGCGGGCGAATGCTTTGACGACGGCGCGGTCGATCCGCAAAGCATCTGCCGGCAGTGCGACGCGTCCGCCGACGCCTTCGGTTGGTCGCCGCGCGACGGTATCGAATGCGACGACGGCCTGTTCTGCAACGGCGCGGACATGTGTGCGGCGGGCGAATGCGGCGTGCACGAGGGAGATCCGTGCGACGCGGCAAGCGAAATGTGCAACGAGGAAACCGACACCTGCGATCTGGCCGGCGACGATGACGACGACGATGACGACGCCGCCGACGACGACAGCGACGACGACGATGACAACGACGATATCGCGGACGGCGGCGACGATGACGGCGGTGACGACGACGATGACGACGGCTGCGGGCGGCATTGAGACAAGACGATTGAGCGAAGTGAAATCCCGCCATTGGCGGGACAACGGTTGCGGGCGGCATTGAGACTTGGGAAAGGCGCGAAGTAAAATCACGCCGCTGAGGGGAGCGCGGCAATCATTGAATCTCGGGAGGGTGCAATGAAGTTCGTGGCGGCGTTGGCGGTGGTGTTGTTGGCGACGGTGGGCGGTGCGGCGTGGGCGGATGACGATGTCGAGATGCTGTGGGAAAACCTGATCACCGAAACGGGCGTCTATCAAACGGTCTACGCGACGGCGCTGGACGAGGCGGACAACGTGTACCTCGGCGGCATGTACGACGATCCGCTGTCGCCCGACACGTGGTTCACGCGTTTCGACGAGGGGGGCGTCGCGCAGTACGATTATCACGACGCGACCTTCGGGCCGGCGTGCGGCGTGAAAGTGGACGAGGACGGCAATCTGTACGGCGCGGCCAATATGGAGGAATACACGGCGGACTTGCGCATCAAGGTTTTCAAGCTGTCGCCGACGGGGCAGGTGATCTGGTCGCAGACGATGACCAATCCGACCGGTACGAATCGCACGCTGGAGTGCGACGACGTGGCGCTCGACAGCGAAGGGAATTTTTACATCGCCGGGCAGATCAACAACGGCGTGACGCTGGGCAATCAGTTCATGCTGGTGAAGTACGACGCCGACGGCGTGCGGCAGTGGTGGCGCAACTACGGCGAGACCGGCCACGATTGCGCCTTCGCGCAGTGGATCGAGCTGGATCCGAACGAGGACCCGGTGTTGTTCGGCTTCACCACCGACACGGCGATGCAGTGGGATTTTCTCACCGTAAAATATTATGCCGACGGCACGCTCGCCTGGCACGACCTGTACAAGTACAGCGACGAGACCGACGATTATCCGGGCGGTCTGGCCGTGGATGGCGAGGGCAACGTGTACGTGGGCGGCGACGTCGAATGGGGCATCGTGCTGGTCAAGTACGACGCCGACGGCGTGCGGCAGTGGGTGGTGACCGAAGAGGGCCTGAGCCCGACCGAAAACGATTGGGTGTACGCGATGGACACCGACCCCGACGGCAACGTGCTGGTCGGCGGACGCTCGGTGTTGACCTGGCCGGTGGGCAAGGTCGGCTACGATTCGTCGGGCTACGTGTACAAGTTCGATCCCGACGGCGACAAGTTGTGGGAGGTGTACCACCAGGGGGCGGTGATCGGCAACAAGTTCGGCGAGGTGGACGACCTGAAGGTCGACGCGGCGGGCAACGTCTACGCGGCGTACATGGTTTCCGGCAGCATCCTGCACAACACGATCGAGCTGATCAAATACGACGCCGACGGCCAGGAGCAATGGACGATCGGTTATCCGAACGCTCTGCTGTGGGTGGTCGACGACGTGTTCGTCGAGGTGAACGCGCGCGGGCGCATCGCACTGACGATCGCCCTGTACGATCTGAACATCAACTACACGTCGGTGTACGCACGGTTGTTCGCGCAGCCGGAGCAGTGCGAAATCGACGGGCAGGTCTACAACGCCGGGACGACGAACCCGGCAAACGTCTGCCAGGTGTGCGCGCCCTTGAGCAGCGTCACGACCTGGAGCGACAACGACGGCGCCTCGTGCAATGACGGCACGTTCTGCAACGGCGCGGATACCTGCCTGGCGGCGGCCTGCACGCAGCACGCGGGCGATCCGTGCGATCCGAACACGCAAACGTGCAACGAACAAACCGACGCCTGCGACGCCCTCGGCGACGATGACGACGATTCGGTCGACGACGACGTTGTCGACGACGACGCGGCCGACGACGATGCGACGGACGATGACGACGATGACGATTCCACCGTGCTGCCGAGCGACGATGACGACGACGATGACGGGTGCGGGCGCGGTTGAGGTGGCAACCCTCATCCCCGATCCTTCTCCCACGGGATTCGTCAGCCCCGCAGGGGCGATAGATTTGTAGCCCGGTGCGTGAGCGCCGGGATAGAATGATGTTTCTGCCGCCCTAAAGGGCTGGGGAATATCTAACTTTCGATTCCTGGGGCTTACGAGACTGTCGATTTTCTCGATGGTAATTTTTTAATTGTGTT
>DAIMDW010000057.1:0-13512 GCA_036725605.1 bacterium | reverse complement strand
CCAACCGATCTCCACCCAGTGGCCGTCGCGTTTGACCATCGGCGAATGCCGGCGGTTTTCGTGTGTAAAATAATCGTTGCCGTAGGTGCCGCGCACGCACAGCAGGCCGTCGTTCGAGGTCGTCTTCCGATCGGAGGTCACGCGATACACGCGGTTGCGCCGCACGTTCAATTCAAGCTGGCAGCCGGCGCCGCAATAGCCGCAAACCGTTTCCTGCCTGGCCAGATCCCACACGCGGGCGCGATGCTTGAAACCCTTGGCCAGCAAGGCGCCGACCGGGCAGATGGCCACGCACTGGCCGCAAAATTCGCAATCCAACGGGCCGCCGTCGTGCGTGTTGATTTTCACCGCGTAGCCGCGCCCGTCGAAGGTATAGGCGCCCACGCCCATCACTTCTTCGCAGACGGCGACACAACGGCCGCAGCGCACGCAACGCGAATCGGTACGCTCGATCAACCAACTGGACGTATCGACCGTCTGCTTTTCCATCGTCGCGTGGAACGGCTGCTCGCTGACGTTGAAAGCGTAGGTCAGATCCTGCAGGCGGCACTCGCCGGCCTTGTCGCAGATCGGGCAATCCAGCGGATGGTTGAGCAAAATCAATTCAAGCTGTTGTTTGCGCAGGCGATGCAGTTCGTCGTCGTCGGTGGTCACGACCAGGCCGTCGGCCGCGGGCGTGTTGCACGAGGCGACGATGCCGTAACCGTCGACCTTGACCACGCACATGCGGCACGAGCCGATCGGGCTGACCCACTCGTGGTAGCACAGCGTCGGAATATCGATGCCGACGGTGCGCGCCGCTTCGAGGATGGTCGCGCCCTGTGCCACTTCCACCGGGCGGCCGTCGATCGTCAGTTTGATCATCTTGGTGTTTTTCATAGCGCCACCCCCGCCAGACGATAGCAGCGCAGGCAGCGGGACGCCTCGGTGGTCGCCGCTTGCGCGGACATGACGTGCTCCACTTCCTCGAAATTCTTGATACGGTAGTCGACCGGCAAATGCGTGAAGCCCTGTCGCGGCAGGCCCGGCGGCAATTTGACCTTCTCATTCGCATCGTAGGTTTTGATCGTCGAGAGCAAACGTTCCATGCGCTGGTAGCTGTCCAGGTGCACCGGCTCGCCGCGCAGGAAACGATCGATGGTGATCGCCGCGCGATTGCCCGCCGCCACAGCCTGAATCAACGTCGCCGCGCCGGTCACGCAGTCGCCGCCGGCAAACACGCCTTCGACCGGCGTCGCGCCGGTGTACTCATCGGCGACGATCGTGTTCCAACGCGTGATCTCGAATCCTTCCTCCACGTCGAGCCAGCCGAAATTCGGCTGCTGACCGATGGCCGGCACGACCACGTCGGTTTCGATGACGAACTCGCTGCCCGGCATCGGCACCGGCCGGCGGCGGCCGGAAGCATCGGGCTCGCCCAGTTCCATGCGGATGCATTCCACGCCGACCAGCTTGCCCTCGGCGTCGGCGATCAGGCGCGTCGGATTGCACAAATAATTGAACTTGATGCGCTCGTCCTGCGCGTCTTTGATCTCCACATCGTCGGCCGGCATTTCCTTGATCGTGCGCCGGTAGACGATGTGCACGTCTTCGTAGCCGATGCGCAACGCGCTACGCACGCAGTCGATGGCGACGTTGCCGCCGCCGACCACGACCATCTTGCGGCCCTGCATCACTTCGTGCCCGAGGGCGACGGCGCGCAGCAGATTCACGCCGTGGATAAAGCCCTTGTAGCCGGCGTCCTCGTTTTCCACGCCCAGCCGATTGGAATGATGCGCGCCGATGCCGATGAAAATCGCATCGAAGCCCATGCCGCGCAAATTGGCCCAGGTGAAGCCTTCCTCGCCCAGGCGTTTGTTGTAAAGGATCTGCACGCCCAACGCGGCGATGTAATCGATGTCGCGGCGCAGCACCTTGCGCGGCAGACGATAATCGGGAATGCCTACCGCGGCCATGCCGCCGCCTTCGCTGAGCGCCTCGAAGATCGTCACGTCGTGCCCGGCGAGCGCCAGTTTTTCCGCCGCGGCCAGACCGGCCGGACCGCCGCCGATCACCGCCACGCGCTTGCCGGTGGCATTGGCTTTGGGGCGACGATTGCGCGCGGGAATCAGACCGTGATTCATTTCATAATCGGCGGCGAAGCGCTTGAGGTATTTGATTTGAATCGGCTCGTCGACGTTCGCGCGGCGGCAATTGAACTCGCAGGGGCGCACGCACACGCGGCCGAGCACGCAGGGCATCACGCAATTGTCGCGGGCAACGTCGCTGCCGGCGGCGTAGCGGCGCTTGCGGATGTTTTCCACGTACAGCGGAATATCCAGATGCGCCGGGCAGGCTTCGCGACACGGCGCGCTGACGCGGGTCAGCAGCTTGACCGGCTCGATGGTTCGCCCCGATTCGATGCAGCGATCGAACTCGAGCGCGAAATGTTCGAGCGCCTTGAGCACGGGGGTCGGCGAGGTCTGTCCCACCTGGCATTTGGAAGCCTGCTTGACGTCGAGCAACAAGGCGTGCAACTGCCCGAGGTCTTCGGTGGTCGCCGTGCCCGCGCACAGTTTGCCGAGCAACTCGGCGGCGATTTGCGTGCCGACGCGGCAGGGATAACATTCGCCGCAACTCGCTTCGGCCTGCACCGCTTCCATGTAGGCGCGGCACAACGCGACGATCGAGACGCTCGCATCGGCCAGGAAGAAACCGTCCCACCCGATGAATGCGCGCACATCGTCCTGTTGTTCGTAGGTAAAGGGAAGTTTAAGCCCTTCCGGCGCAGTCCATTCGGCTTCCGGTTTTTCCCGGTTGTCGACAACGGTATCGCCCCAACAACTGAAAAAGACTTTGCTCATCGCCACCTCGATCGTTGTTGATGGCGCCAGGTCTCCGCCGCAGGCGGCCGGGGTTGGCGGCAGGCCGTAATGCGCCGAAATTCAAACGAGAATTCTTCGAGTTTGATCGCGCGCCCGTCTTAACATGCCCCCCACGAGACGTCAAGAGATGATGCGCTTCCCCGCAAATGCCGCGACGGCCGAAACGGTCAGGGTTTGTCTTTCGCCGGCGGCGCTCCCCGCACTTTTAAAAAGGGCTGGAAAACACGCAAGGTTGCGGAGCAGTATTTGTCGGGAATGTTCATCAGGCGGCGCGGATCGTTCCTCCAATCCTGCATCAGACAATTGGCGTTATCGATATGTCCGACGCCCAGCGTGTGGGCAAACAAATGGAAAAACAAGCGCGAATAATCGTCCGCCTCGCGTTGCCCCATCACCCGGTTCGGCCCATGGAATTCGGACGACGCGACGACCAACGAACGCGAATCCGGTACGGCCACACCGATCGAAGAGATCGTCGAATCGGCGGCCAACAACGGTTGGTCGGTCAGCACGACCATCACCGTGGACAACGGACGATCGCCGCGCAGTTCGCGCAGGCGCGCCGGCAGATCGTTTCGATCGGTCGCGGTAAAGGCGTCGGCACGGAAACGTTTTTCCACCGGCAGGGTGAACTCGGCCTTGATGTCGGCCAGCACGGTGGCCAAAGCGATGGGCGCCAGTTTTCCCGCCGCGACCACGTAGATGGAAGAAACCGGCTCGGCGGGAACCGAGCCGGTTTCGAAAACGTCAGCCGGCGGCGCGGTGCACGCCGCCAGCGCAATTACGCAAAGGAAAAGAATGACGATCGGCGAACGCTTCATCGCGGAAACGCGTTTTTGCCGATCCACCGCGCCTGCCCTTCGAGCTGTTCCTCGATGCGCAGCAGTTCGTTGTACTTGGCCAGACGCTCCGAGCGGCACAGGCTGCCCGTTTTCACTTGCCCGGTGCTGCACGCGACCGCCAGCGTGGCCAGGAACGGATCGCAGGTTTCGCCGCTGCGGTGGCTGACCACCTGGGTGTAACCGGCTTCGCGCGCCATGGCGATGACGTTGAGCGTTTCGGTGAGCGTACCGATCTGGTTGAGTTTGATCAGAATCGAGTTGGCGATGCCGCCGTCGATGCCGCGCCGCAAACGCTCGGGGTTGGTGACGAACACGTCGTCGCCGACGAGCTGCACCTTCTTGCCCAGTTCCTGGGTCAGCAGCTTCCAACCGTCCCAATCGTCCTCGGCCAGGCCGTCTTCGATGGAGAGAATCGGGTATTTGGCCAGCAGGCCGCGATAGAAATCGACCACGGCCATCACCGGCACGTTGTTCATGTTTTCGGCCGGGAACGAATAGGAGCCGTCCTCGTTGAGCATCTCGTTGGCGGCAACGTCCAAGGCGAGAAAAACATCTTCGCCCGGACGATAGCCGGCCTTCTCGATGGCCTGAACGATCAACTGCAGCGCTTCCTCGTTGGAGGCGCAGTTGGGGGCGAAACCGCCCTCGTCGCCCACGCCGGTCGAGTAGCCCTTGTCGTTGAGCACCTTCTTCAACGCGTGGAACACTTCGGAGCCGTAGCGTAGCGCCTCGCGGAAATTCGGCGCGCCGGCCGGGACGATCATGAACTCCTGAATGTCCACGTTGTTCGCCGCATGGGCGCCGCCGTTGAGGATGTTCATCATCGGCACGGGCAACAACGTCGCGCTGTCGGACTTGACGATCTGCTGGTACAGCGGCACGCCGGCTTCCAGCGCCGCCGCGCGCACCACGGCCAGCGAAACGCCCAGGATCGCGTTCGCGCCGAGTTTGCCTTTGTTGGGAGTACCGTCGAGTTCGATCAACAGGTTGTCGATGGCTTCCTGATCGGCCACCGGTTTGCCGATGACCTTGGGCGCGATGATTTCGTTGACGTTGGCGACGGCCTTGAGCACGCCCTTGCCGCTGTACCGGCCCTTGTCGCCGTCGCGCAATTCCACGGCCTCGTGCGAGCCGGTGCTGGCGCCGGAAGGCACCCCCGCGCGCACGCTGATGCCCGCGTCGGTGGACAGATCCACCTCGACGGTCGGATTGCCGCGGCTGTCGAGAATCTCGCGCGCGAACACTTTCGTAATTTTAGCCATAATCAGACTCCTCTCACTATAAATGCCACGATTGGATGTCGACCCCACCCCACTCGTTGACGATTAAAAACTCTTCACGAAGTTCACTTCAATATAACACCGAAAATCCGCTTAGCCTTCCAGAACTTTTTTGGTCGCGGCGATGATCATGTCGATCTGCTCTTCGGTGATGACCAACGGCGGCGCGAAACGCACGGTCGTCGCATGGGTTTCCTTGCACAGAATCCCCTCGGCCTGCAACGCTTCGCACACCTGCCGCGCGGTACGCGGACCGTCGTTGAATTCCACGGCGAGCAGCAAGCCCTTGCCGCGCACTTCCTTGATCTGGTCACAACGGATGGCTTTCAATCCTTCGCACAAACGCGCGCCCAAACGCACGGCGCGGCCGGTAAGGTCTTCCTCGACCAACACGCGCAGGGCCTCGCGGCTGACCGCGCAGGACAACGGCATGCCGCCGAAGGTCGAGCCGTGTTCGCCGGGGCGGAACAACTCGAGCACGTCCTTGCGGCCGACGACCGCGCTGATGGGCACACAACCGCCGCCCAGCGCCTTGCCCAGGCACATCAGATCGGGCTTGGCGTCTTCATGCTGCCAGCAAAAGAGTTTGCCGGTGCGGCCCAGGCCGGTCTGGATTTCATCGAAGACCAACAGCACGTTGTTTTCCGTGCACACTTCGCGCACCGCTTCCAGGTATCCCGCGGGCGGCACGCACACGCCGGCCTCGCCTTGAATCGGTTCGACGAGGAACGCGATGGTGTTTTCGTCGATCGCGTTTTTCAGCGCTTCGATATCGCCGTAGGGGATGATTTCAAAGCCCGGAGTGAACGGGCCGAAATCCTCGCGGTACAGTTCGTCGCTGGAGAAGCTGACCACGGTCGTCGTCCGGCCGTGAAAATTGTCGGCGCAGCAGATGATCTTCGCCTGGTACTTGGGAACGCCTTTGACGCGATAGCCCCATTTGCGCACGGCTTTGATCGCCGTTTCGACGGCCTCGGCGCCGGTGTTCATCGGCAGCGCCATTTCCATGCCGGCCAATTCGCACAGCTCCTGGCACCAGGGGCCGAGTTGATCATTGTAGAACGCGCGACTGGTGACCACGAGTTTGTCGGCCTGTTCGTGCATCGCCTTGAGCACCCGCGGGTGACCGTGGCCGTGGCTGACGGCCGAATAGGCGGACAGGCAATCGAGGTACCTGGCGCCCTCGACATCGTACATCCACACGCCTTCGGCCTTTTCGATGACGACCGGAAGGGGTTTGTAATTATGTGCGCCGTAGGTTTCGGTCTGCTTGATGATCGATTGTGTTTTGGACATACCCTAACCTCCAGAGGAACGTCGAAATTCGGCTGAGATTAATGCCGAACCCATTGGAAGTCAACACAGAAAACAAACGAAAAAACGACAAGTTATATTGTTGAGACAAGGTGGCGGGTCAGAATTTCAGTGAACCCATGCTGATGAGCAACATGACGAAAACCAATTGCAGGCCGGCCAGCGATACCGTGCCGAAAATACCGCCGAAAATGCCGCCGACCAACGACCATAAGTCGGCGTCCTCGTGTTCGTATCCCTTGTCGGATAAAATCTCCACCGATAAATTGCGCAGGTAGGAGCCCATGGCGTAACCGCCGATGAAGGTCGGCGCCAACAGCAGAATGAGCACGATCTGCCAACGCGGAACAGCCAAGATGCTCAACAGTCCGATCACGATGATCAACAGACATATTCCGAAATATCGAATCGATCGTTCGCGTCGCTCGCGCAATTTGTCGTAAGTGCCCGGGATATCGCCCATAACTCTCTCTTCAGATCGAACAGGAATTTCTCGGTGATTATACTCGATTCATCATCGTACGAAAACAGGATTTTACACGGGTGCTTCCGGCCCGCCACGGAGGGAAAATGTGGAAATTATTTTTATATTTAACGACTGTAGATGCGCTTGATCTCTTCTTTCGCTTCACTGCATTCAACGTTGAGTTCCAACGCTTTAACGAAATGCAGTTCGGCAAATTCATACTGATTGGATGCGGCGTATAGTTTGCCCAAGTACAGATAGGGCATGTACCGCGTCGAATCCAGGCGCAATCCCTTTTTGATGGTCGCTTCGGCCTCCGCGATGTTGATGCCGCCCTGGTCGTTGAACTGGCACCAACCCAACAAGGCGTACGAGTCCGGGTTGTTTTCATCCAGCTCGATCGCTTTTTGCATGAACCGAACCGCGTCGCCCCACCGCTCCTCTTCGATCAGGAAGACAGCCTGTTTGATCAGATCTTCGGGATTGGTGTAATCCTCAATGTCCATAAAATAATCTTCGGCCGGTTCCTCTTCCTCGGGTTCGCCGAAGCCGCCGTCGCTGCCGAAATCCTCGGATTCCCAGCCGACCTCTTCCTCGCCCAGACCGGCGTCGGTTTCCGGTTCGACGGACAGGTCGTCGCCGCCGAAATCATCGCCGCCGGCAGCGGCGAACGGATCGCGCTCGGTCGGAGCTTCCAGGTCGACGGCCTCTTCCGGCTCGGAAGCGAACGTCGGTTTGGCCGCGGTTTCGGCCGGGGCTTCGCCACCCAGCGTTTCGTCGACCTTGGCGGCAAACTCATCGGCATCGCTGACCGGCTTGGCGCTTTTGGCGCGGGCGCGGGTCTGTTCGGCCAGCATCTCGATGGAGATGTCAGCCTCGTCGCCCATGTCGGCCACTTCCTGCTTGATGCGATCGACGCTCTGCATCGCCTCTTTGATGAGGTCATCGGAAATGCTGACCTCGAATCCGTCCTTCTCCTTTTTCGTCGGTTTGCTTTTTTTCGTCTGGAGTTTGAATTCGTCGGTCTTGGTCGCTTCCGGGAAGCCGATCAACTCGAGCAGATATAGCCCGTAAAGAACTTTATAGGCGGCGCGCTTGTTCATGTTGGCCAGGGAAACGATCTGGCGCAACGTGCGCTGGCCGTTGATCAGGTTGTAAATGCGCGTCTCCGTCGGTCCAAGGCGCAGGTCTTCGATCTTGTAGCGTCCGGCCAGCCGCTTGGCCAGCGGGCTTTCCTTGCGGCCGCGAAATTCGACCGGCGGACGGTTCATCTGCATGTAGGAACGGATGCCGCGATACAACAGATTGGGGAACGAGATGTTGAGGATGCGGTGTTCCTCGGGCACGATCTCGCCTTCGCGGAAGAAGAAATCGCCCTCGCCCCAGGTAAAGAGTTTGAAGAGTTTTTCGGTCACCTGGGTGTTGAGCGCCTCATACAGATCGTGCGGCGACAGGTACCCTCGTTCGACCAGGTAGGCGCCCTGTTTGATTTTGGACGCTTTGGCCTTGTCGATCGATTCTTCCTGCACCTGCATGGTGATCTTTTTGTCTTTGAGCAGGAACTCGCCCAACGTTAAATCAGGGAAGTACGAACTGGTCACATAGACAATCTCACCACGGTCACAGTGGATATGCACCTTGCGCTTGCCGTGACTGAGCGCCAGGATACCCGTCTTGCCCGCCTGATTGATGAAGTTGAGAACCTTGGGAAAAGGAACCTGTGTAAGCGATCCCTTTACATAACTTTCCTTCGCCGGCGATTCAGCCATGCGCCGCTCCCAATTGAAAGCAAATTTAATGTACGAACGCTACGCACCCTTGTCCGAGGGATGGGGAGAGCCCTCCACCTCTTGATTATCCTACCGATGTGCGCGGTTTAATGTCAACTTCCAACTTTTCGATCCCATTCGGGCAGTCGCTCGCGAAAGAACTTTTCCAGGCGCAGGTTGATCAATTGCGGCTGTTCAATCAGAGCCGCATGCGAACCACGCTTTATTTGCAACAATTCCGCTCCGGGAATCGAACGCAACATCTGTTCGGTCAGGTAATAGGGAGTGAAGACATCATGTTCGCCG
This sequence comes from bacterium, assembly GCA_036725605.1. Lineage (GTDB taxonomy): Bacteria > Lernaellota > Lernaellaia > Lernaellales > Lernaellaceae > CALBTQ01. Next base: position 4,671 of record DAIMDW010000057.1, on the reverse strand, counting down.
CCGACGACCAATACGGGGGCGGTGATTTCCGGCAGCAAATCGACGGCGGAATGTTCGGCCATCGCCTCGGCCATGGCGAAAAAGGCGCGCGGATCGATTTGCCCGAAATGTTCGAAATAAGGTTTGAAATCTTCTTTACCGGCGAATTGAGGATCGATCACGATCAACCGCGCCACGTGGTACGACAAATTCAAGCCGGAAATGAAATGCTTCACCCGCTGGGTGATGCCGGTATGATTCATCCCGAAGTAATGCCCGAATTTGAAAACGTATTCGGAAAGTTCCGTATTGAAGAAGGTCTTGACCGGATGCCCGGCGGCGCCGAGCATGGGAATCAACGCGGCGATCCTCTCCGGGATATGGCGCCATGCTTCGAGCACGACCTGGCAACCCATCGAATGGCCGACCAGCACGGCTTTGTCGATGTCCGCATCGTCCATCACCGCGGTCAGGTCGGTGATGTTTTTTTCCATCGTCCAGTTGTCGAAATCGTTGGGCAGACCGCTTTCGCCGTGACCGCGATAATCCCACACGACGACTTTGTGCGTATCGCCGTAGTACTCGGCCAGGTAGTGCCAGAAAAACGTGGAAACGCCCACGCCGTTGCTGCAGACGATCGCCGGCCCTTCGCCGATCGCCCGATACCAAATGGGCACGCCATCCGCGCCGATAACCCGATTTTCCCGAATCGCCCTCATCCGACCTCCCCGCATTGCACTTTTCGCGCAGGGAACATTGTGCGCAACCGCATTATATTATTCACCGGGTGAATGATTTTTCACGCTATCGGCAATAAAGAGGAAAATCAAGTAGAAACTCAAAGGCTTATTGAAATGTGCAACTTGCGGTATAATATTGAAAGGAAGAAGGAGGCGAACATGAGCATTCGCTTTTTCGGCATTCTGCTGATTTTGGTATTGTCCGTGGTCGCGTTGTCGCTGGGTTGCGGCAACGACGATGACGACGATACGATTCTCGACGATTACCCCGGCGGCATCGGTGGTATGGATTCGGGCGACGATGACGATGACACGGCCGATGACGATACCGCCGACGATGACACCGCCGACGACGACACCGGCGACGATGACGACGACTGGATCAATCTGTTGATCATCCACGACAACGTGGACTATCTGACCGATTACGCCGACATCTTCTATTACTACGGCATCGACTCGTACGAACTGCCCGAGGACTACGTGACCATCGGCGATTTCACCGATATGGACGTCGTGTTGGTCGACTCCAGCACCACGTGGTACGACGCCAACGCCGTGGCGCGCATGCAAACCGAAGACCTGCCGATGCTCGGCGTGTTCTACGGCGGCGGGGTTCTGTTCGACGCCCTGGGCTACGCGGTCGGTTGGACCGGCGGTGAAATCGATCTGTTCTCCACCTCGATCGATGTGGTCAACGCCACGCATCCCATTTACACCACGCCCAACAACCTGGGCGTTGTCGACGACGACCGGCTTATTCTTTTCAGCCCGTCGCTCCAGTTGTTGTACCATGACTTCCTGCCGGCTCCGGCCGGTGCGACCATGCTGGCCGAGCGAACCATCGGCACCGATTACGCCGCGATCGTCAAGGAACAAAGGTCGCTCTATTGGGGTTTCGAAATGGTACCCTCTTCCCTGACCGATACGGGCGCTTTGTTGCTGGTCAACTGCGTCTACTACCTGAGTAAGTTGTAGACGGTCGATTGCCTGCCGCGCGCTTTGTTGCTACCTTGCCGCCGATGGGCCGTAAAACGCAAAAACAACACGATGCCTGGCGCAAAGCCGAAACGGGGGAAAGACCGTCGGTGAAAGGATCGCCACGCGTTTGCGCGGTGTATCCCGGTCCCTACCACGTGGCGATGGCCAACCTCGGCTACCAGTGGTTGATCCACGCGCTGGGCGAGGCCGGTTTGTCGGTGGATCGCGTGGTCTGGCCCGAAGCCGAGTTGATCGGCGAAGCACAAGCCGAAACGTTGACCGGCGTCGACAGCGATCGTCCGGCCGCGCAAGCCGCCGTCTGGTTCGTCTCCCTCTCCTTCGAAAACGACTTGGTGCGGCTCGCGGGCCTGCTGCGTCTGGCCGGTTTGCCGCAACCGGCGGAAGAACGAAGCGCGCATCATCCGTTGATCGTGGTCGGGGGCGTGGCGGCAATGCTCAATCCCGAACCGGCCGCCGCGTTCGCCGATGTTTGTCTGTTGGGCGAAGGGCAAGCCGCGCTCGGGCCGTTCCTGGCGTACATGCGGGAAAACGATCCGACCGATCGTGACCGTTTTCTGCCAGGATTGGCCGGCGTGCCCGGCGCGTATGTCGGCCGCTTTTACCAGCCGCAATACGCGCCCGACGGCGCGTTTCTCGGCGTGCAGGCGCAGCGCGGATTTCCGACACGGGTGAAAATCCCCAAGGAGAAGATCGTCGATCCGCTGCAGACGCGCACGCATTTACGCGCCCCCGAGGCCGCGTTCGGCGACGCGCTGTTGCTGGAAACCGGACGCGGCTGCACGCAGCGTTGCCGTTTTTGCGCCGCCGGGCATCTCTTTTTGCCCTACCGACCGGCGAAACCGCCGCAAGCGCCCCTGCCCGATCTGGGCCAGCGAACGCTCGGGCTGGTCGGGGCGAACGTGTCGGCGCATCCGCAATTGGATGCCTGGCTGGCGTTGGCCGAACACGAGCGCGTGACCCTTTCGTCGTTGCGCCTGGGCAGCCTGAGCGAAACGCAATGGCAAACGCTGAAACGAGGAAAACTGGCCTCGGTGGCGGTCGCGCCCGAAGCGGGCTCGGAGCGCCTGCGGCGGGTGGTCAACAAGCCGGTGACCGACGAGGAAATTCTCGCCGAGGTGAGCCGGGCCGTCGCCGCGGGCATTCGCAATATTAAAATGTACTTCCTCGTCGGATTGCCGACCGAAAAACCGGACGACCTAACCGCGCTGGTCGAGTTGGTCCAACGCGCCCGCGAGGCGGCGATGGAGCAATGGAAGGCGCACGGCCGCGCGGGCAAGCTGACGATCAGCGTCAATCCGTTCATCCCCAAACCGCACACGCCGTTTCAGTGGCACGAGTTCGGCGATCCGAAGGATCTGAAAAAACGACTGGACGTTATCCGGCAAGGCTTGCGGCGCGTGCCCAACGTCGAGGTGCAAACCGAATCGATAAACGAGGCCGTGTTGCAGGCGCTCTTGTCGGTCGGCGACCGGCGCGCGGCCGAACTGGCGCGGCTGGTCGATCGCGAGGGCAACATTCCCGCCGGCTTGCGCGCCTGGGGACAAAACACCCATCCGATTCTTATGCGCCCGCGATCGTTTGACGAAACGTTGCCCTGGGATCACATCGAAACGGGCGTCACCCGCCGGTATCTGATGGAACAGTACGAGGATGCGCTCGACGCCAAAACGTCGCCGCCCTGCTTCACCCAACGCGGCTGCCGCCTTTGCGGCGTCTGTTAGGTAGTTTTATATTGATATTGCTATTTTTATATTTTATGGTCATACTATGAGCGAAACGACGAACCAAGGAGCGTTCTTGTGACCGTGGAAAACGCCAAACCGGCTTTTGAAAACTGTCCGCTGCATCCGGATCATCTGAAGCAACTGCGCTGCCGGCGGTTCAATATCTTGCTTTGCGATCATCCGGAGTGCGCGAAATGTGTGCAGCCCTATTCGCTGTGCGATTACCGCGACACCTGTGAAATCTGGAATTACGACAAACGGATAAAAAAATGAAAAAAATGTTCATCCCCGCCCTGGGCGGCGTAATCGGCGCGATCGGCGGGTACCTGTATTTCTTTTACGTCGGCTGCACCAACGGCTGTCCGCTGAAAAGCAACGGTCCGCTGATGACCGTCTACGGCGCGTTGTTGGGCGCGGCCGCCCTGCCCACGCTGGTCGATATCTTCAAGAGCCTCGCGCGTTCGCGCAGACTGCGCCGGCAAAGCACGCCCGGCGAAGAATCATCCTCTTAAAATGAAAACGCGGATGCGGCCCGCGCCGTCGTCCGCGCTTTTGCGTATGTGATCGTCAGCCTTTGACGGCGATGTTCCTGACTTCCGCACGCCCTATTTTTTATTTTGTAGGTGTTTGAAATTACCAGACGGTGATTTCGATTTAAGGTGTCCTAAGGAAAAAACCGGGCGAAGCCGAACAACGTTGAAATGGATTTCTGCGCCGGATCTTCAAGCCCGCGGGGCGCAGGTCAATAGCGAAGGGCTTTTAGAGATTGTCGATAAATGCGCCGATAGGCGACAAACAGCCCCTTCAGGGGCGATAGAGGGTAGCCCGACCCGTAAGCGTCGGGCAAAAAGCCCCATTTTTTCCCGAGTCCCGGAAGGGCGGCAGACGTATTCATACTCAAAACGAGAAAATCGACAGTCTCTTTCGGCCCTGGAATCAGACGAGGCAGATTCAAGCAAACCCCGCAGGGGTGCAGGTGATGTTCGCCTCTGGCGGAACAGCCGATCGTTTTCAACGCATACGCAAATCGCCGTGGCCGATCTGATGCGAATTGTCAAAGATTCCTCCGCCCCTCCGGGGCTTGTTGGTTCTGGGTAGGCCGCGATTTCCAGGGCTTCGCCCTTCGCTACTGACCAGTCGCCCCTCCGGGGCTCTGACGGTCCGGGCAAGGCAATTCGAAAGTCGGGAAGGCAATCCCTCACCCCGGGCTGCGCCCGACCCTCTCC
>DAIMDW010000056.1:0-17059 GCA_036725605.1 bacterium | reverse complement strand
CATCAATCTTATCAGTCTTGCAGGACGCTGCCAGCTACGCGGTTATCGTTTCATGATCCCTTCGTGTCCCCGTTTTTTTCCTTATCCGTGGGACAAACGGGACACTTTGTCCCACCCTTTTTGCTTGCGATTCGCTTGCGATATCATAATGTTATAAAATTTTGACGTGGGACACTCGGGAAAAAGTGTCCCACGCCAATAGTACAGTCGTTCGAGTGCATTGCCCGCCGTAGGGGTAGGTCCCCGTGCCTACCCGGGCCAGGGCAACCCGGGCCAGGGCAACCCGGGCCAGGGCAACCCAGACCAGGGCAACCACGGGGAGTTGCCCCTACAAATAACCATTGGATAGCGCTGATTCGCCGAACGAAGCGAGGTGTATCAGTGTTGTTGTTATCCACTGTTATGCTCACTCATTTCATTCGTTCGCAAAACAGTGCCACCCGGCGTCTCCCGTCATCCTCGGGCTCGACCCGTGGATCCGGTTGCGATCACCACACCTTTGGCTATCGCCAAAAGTGTGGCACACGGAAAAGTCTTCCTGAACGTTGATCCTCCGAAGCCTTGGCGAAGGAGGAAGTGAAGGATCTTTCGTTCACGCAAGTAGATTCTTCGTCGCACTGGTTGTGCTCCTCAGAATGACCGCCTTTCCGGGTGACCCAGCTTTCGCCGTCAGGCGCAAGCTGTGCCTGATTGGACTCGAATCCTGAAATGACATCTTCCTTTGTCACCCCGCCCGTCGCCAAGCCACAAAGAAGCAAGAAAGGGGATGCTTTTGACTTGCGCAGTTATGGGGGGGCCCGGAAATCCAGGTTCAATCATAGAAAGCAAAATATCTATCGATTGATCCTCTCTATTATAAGATGAAATCTTCTGTGCTAGTTTTGATCCATCTTTTAATATTTCGATCATTGACTAGTCATATACGCAACTTGTTTTTCCAAATCTACTCTTAGCGATTCAATAATCTCACCAACAAGAGCTTCCCATTCATCATCATCTAACCCAAGTGTGTTCTCTTCGACAAATTTTCTCCACGGACTAGACGGTAATAAATTTCCAAGCATCCTATAAAGGATACCTTTATCCACGGTCTCAATTTTCATTCCCTGATCGAGTAAAGAAGTCACGGTAGAGAGAGCAAGTTTACTGAAATGCGGCGCTGTTGACACAACAATTCCATGTAGTTTCCCATGAATGGTAAGTGCTCCTGCAAGTGATTGAATAGTTGAAAAAGGTTCAGATTTTCGTTGCTTTCCCCGTCTTTTTACTTGAACCAGCCATTCATTTTCTTCATCATCTACGTATAATACATCAACTCCTTGGTCGTTTGGGCCTCCAACGTGAATTACTTCTGCCGCTTTTCTATTTGCACGAAACACGTCTCGAACAAGTATCTCGAATTTTTTAGGATCAATACTATGTAAAAAATCTGGATGGACTCGAATATATTGAGCGAGTTCATTCGCACATTCTTCTGGAATTTCATGGGCAAACCGACGCATAGTAGAGAATCCCCACCCCCAACCCCAAGTCTTACTATATGCAGCATATCTGCAGCCGCTCGCCCAAAAGGCACAAGTAGGGCAAAACAAGACCTCAAAATCCCCATAACGCATGTGGTCTTTTTTAAATTGCCAATTTGATTTTAATAGTGGCGCTTTGCAAAACTTACACTTTTTTAACTGCAAATATCTTTCTCGGGCGGAGTCCCAAGTGTTGTGAAACAATTCTTCGGGCTCATTTTGAATCCATTTACGTAATTGTTTGTCGTTGGCGAACTCACGATATATGTCCACCATTTCATCGTCTACTTCCTCATAGTTTTTCTCATTGCCAACAAAATATGCTGCAGATCCATGTAACTCAGTTACAAGCATCCAATTGTATGCAGTAAATGCGTCGGGCTTATTTTTCATATTAAACAACTCCAACAATTAAGTATTAATTTATTATCATCACCCCATAAATAGTTCAAACCAATAGTTATTAATTAGGTCTATTAGATACCCACAGGTGCTGGCAGCAACGGACAAAATAAATCTTGGTAGCCTGACTTATGGGATCATGATCATAAGCAGAAAAACAAATCTTTATATGAATTAGTTACCCTCTTCCCAGACAGTCAGTCGGCAGCGTTTCCGTCACAGGTTAAAAAGGGAGCACCGTCCCTGGGCGAGGCCAGGGGCGGCGCACGAAAATCGGTGCCAGTCGCAACCAGATCCCGCGTCGGGGCGCGGGATAACCAGGAATAATTCCTGGACCTATGTTTTACCTTCATTGTGTGAGGCCTCGGCCGGCGGCAGGGCCGCGCGAAAGCCGGTACAGGTCGCCACCAGATCCCCGGGTCGAGCCCGAGGATGACGGAAAGGATTGTCATGCCCGCGTAGGCGGGCATCCAGGACCAGCAAATACCCTTCCCGACCTTTTTGCCGCCTTGACTTTCCGCCGCGCGGCGGGCACTATCCGGCCGCGCGGGTGGCAAGGGACGCCCGGACCCACGAAAGAGGAACTCACCCTTTTTCGTTACGACGCATCAACTCTTTTGCTTGCCGGATCGTGGGTTATCGGCAGCAGCGGCAAAGGAGTAGCTTATGTCCGCACCGAATGAATCCCCGCAATTGAACGAGTACAAGATCCGCGCGTCGCGACTGCTCAAGGCTTTGCGCGGCGACGATCAACCGCAGGCCCTCGCCGCGGCCGAGCGGCTGCGCATCATCCCGCGTTACCGGGCGATGAGCGCGGCGCAGATCCTCGCCGGGCGCGAGGGTTTGCAGCTCAAGCACGCGCTACAGGTCATCGCGCTGGAGGCCGGGCAGCCCGATTGGCTGACGCTCAAACGCAGCCTGGACGACAATCCGTGGGAGGCCGACGCGGATCTGTTCTATCCGCAACACTACGGCGCCTTCCTCAACCACTGGTGCAAAACCTACGAGGAAGCGCGGGCGCTGCTCGATCGTCAGGGCGGCTACCTGCTGCCCTACCGGCGGCAGTTTTTCATCTGCCAGGCCGACTTCATCAAGGCGATCGGCCTGGACCCCGCCGATCCCGATTGGGAGCGCATCGGGTATGACTGGATCCGTCCCGACGATCAGCACGCGCGCGACCGCCTCTGGGCGAAGTTGCGGGCGAACCGTTAGTTAAAAAGCGGGCGGCGAATCGGGTTTGCCGATTCGCCGCCAGTCAGTGAGGTTCGGGACAGTTACGACCCAGGGAGGATCGATTAGGGGCCGGGAAAAGGATTTTGGGCCCGGTTGGTCGGCATCGGAGTCCCGCGACGAATTTCAATACCGAACCTGCTGCGAATACCGAGCCCAAAATCGTTGTTGTATCTCGCGTTGAAACAGACGGAACCGTGGGGGCAGATCCGGCGGGTTCAACGCTGGAGCCGACTTGATTGTCGGGTTCTCCCAATAGTCAGGCGTTCCGAAAAGGTACGGGCCGTAGAGCGTGCCCTCGAAATCCGGCGGCAGCGTCTGGTCGATGCAGGACATGTCCAGCTCGCCTTGCGGATCGTGAATGAAATCGAAGAACAGGATATCGGCGCAGAAAAGCCCGCTGTCGTCGGTGGTCAACGGCGTCGAGCCGCCGACGCCGTGCGCGGCGTATTCGAAGCCGGCGAAATACTGGTGCGGCTTGTCGAAGTGCTCGGTCATCTCCAGGGCGTAATCGTAGGGCGTCGCCGGATCGAGTTTCCCTTGCAGCATGAGCATCGGCACATCGGTTTCGGGCCACTGCTCGTCGTACGGATCGTCGTACCTGGGCCACTGGAGATAGATATCGTTGCGGTCATAGCCCTTGCCGAAGCCCATCAGCCCGTCGTCGTACACGCCGTCCAGGTAGGCCAGCAGCGCGTCGTTGTCGGTGAACTTTTGGTGCTCCCACATCTCCGAAGAGAGCTGGTTGAAAAACAGCACGTAACTGAAGCGCAGGATGTTCAGGTCGTCGCCCCAGTCGTCGCCAGCCTTGCTCTTGCCGCTGCCGAACATCTTGTTGAAGAACGTCACCAACGCCGTGCGGTCGCCTTCGTCGCAACGATCCAGGCGGTAGATCAGCGCCGGCACGGTGGAATTGTAGGGGTAGTAGTAGACCAGATTGTCGATCCAAATCTTGACCGTCAGCGCGTCCAAACCGGTCGAGGAGCAATGCCCATCGTTCATTTTATCCCACAGATTGCGCAGGGTCGTTTCCGGATCGGGCAGCTTCGCGGCGCAGAATTCGTCCGCCGCGCACATTTCCAGCAGCCGCGCGGTCACCTTGTCGGCATATTCATCCTGAAACACCAGACTGCAGCCCGTCGGCGCGATGCTGTCGACGATGATGCCGTCGGCTCCGTCGGGGAAAAACTGCAGGTAGCGCTGCGCCCAGTAGGTGCCGCCCGAACTGCCCCAGACGAAGACCTTCTGACCCACTTTGCGCGTGTGGTGGATCATCGCGGCCAGGTCGATCGCCGCGTTGGTCGCGTTGTACACGCTCAGGTCTTCGCCGTAGGTCTGCTCCAGGTACTCGACGCAGGCGGGGATTTCCGTCATGTCGATGTAGTAGCTGCTCGAGCTGGAGTAGCTTTCCTGATCCGGGCAGCCGACGTATTCGGAGTAGCCGGTGCCGCGCGCGTCGATCGTATACAGATCGATGTCCGGGTTTTCGCGCTGGTAGAAGTCCATGTAGCCCGGCAGGTCGATCGAGCCGGCGCCGCCGGGACCGCCGTGCAGCAACCAAAGCTGGCCGCTCACTTCATCCGCGGTCGACAGCAGCCGTTTGACGAACACTTTAAAGGTACGGCCGTCCGGCTCGAACCAATTGAAGGGCATCTCCACCGTGGCGCACTGGGCGCGACCGTCCTGGTAGCCCGCGGCCAACGAGCAGGATTCCCATTCGATGGCCAGATCGTCGAAGGGAAAAGCGAACTCGTTGTCGTCATCGTCGTCGCCGGCGTCGTTGTCGTCGTCATTGTCATCATCATCGTCGTCACAGGCGACAAATCCGGACATTCCAATTAAAAGGAAGAGCATCAACAAAAAAAGCTTTGTCAAAAATTTAGTCATTCCGCCTCCTTATCCGCTTCGAGCCAGTTAGCGAACGATGCGGGACCCTTCCTTCCGATCAGAAGTATAGACGCCGCCCAAGACCGATGTCAAGAAAATTTACCAGTTCTAAAAGTTTTTTATCTGGTAATTTCCGAATAAGGATGGTATATAACGGATGATACAGTTCATTTCGCGGATGAGCTGGATTTTCGGTTTCGGAGGCAACGGCGACATGGTACAATCGTGCGCATCTTGGTTGTGGGGGACAACGAGCATGGCGCGAAAACCACGCAAAGACACCGCGAAACGCGACGACGCGATTAAGGAACAAATCAAGCAAGTGCTGGGAATGTCGGTGCCCAAATACATCTCGGTGGTCTACGGCCGCTCGCAAAAAGCGGCGCAGATCATGTTCAATCAGCCCGACAAGCGCCTGGACCGCGACGAGGCGCTGCTCGCCGAAATTCACTCGGTGTGCAAGAATCCCGACGGTCTGGCCGCGCACTTCATCGCGCATATCCTCGGGTCCAACCCGGCGGTGCTCAACAACATCCAGACGACCATCGATTCGCGTTTCCAAAGTCAGGAAGCGGAAAACACGGTCGTCAGCCTCTCGCGGCCGATGCTCTCGGATCAGCCGGCCATTCGCCAGATCGAGATGATCAACGACCGGTACTTCTACCAGGCGATCGACATGCAGAACGCCTGGCTCGAGGCCAAGAAAAAGCAGGAGCGCAGCAAGAGCCCGGTGCACATCCCCCACACCATGGAGCAGATCAAGAACGCGTTCCAGGTGGTCATCGACATGTGCCTGCTGATCATCGACCTCAAGGCCGCCGAGAACACCGCGCCGGCCCGCGAGGCCCTGGCGCGCGCCTACGCCCTCGCCTCGGCCGCGGCGATCCAGATCGGCCGCTACGACATCGTCGAGCAACACGCGGCCCAGTGGCGCGAGCGGTTCGAACTGCACAACGACCCGGCCATTCCGCTGCGGGTGCGCAACCTGCTGCTGCAAAAAGAACTGTGGATCTACAAGCGCAAGGCCGATTTCGCCGGGGGGCTGGCCATCGCCGAGACGCAGTGGGCCGCCTGCGAAGGGCAAACGCCCCGTCCGCGCTGGATGGACATCGAGCCGCTCGTCTGCGCCGGGCTGGAACTGGCCGCCCTGCAGTTGAAGCAACTCAAGGACGAAAATGAAGATCCCGCGCCCGCCCGGGCTCAGGTCGCCGCCTGGCTCGCGCGCTTCGAGAAGGCCCCCGAGCGGGCCGAGGAGCTGGGCGCTTATCTGCAAGAGGACCCGGAGCTCGAGCCGGTCCGACTGGAAAGCGATCAACCGCCATTTCGCGACAAGTGGAGAAAACTCATGAAAAAGTTTGGTGTACTGGCGATGTTATTTATCGGATTGGCCGTCGGCCTGTCCCTGCTGACCGCGGCCGCGTCCGCCGCGCCGAGCGCCGACCTGGCGCAGACGGCGTTGGACGGCGCCGACCTGGTCGCGCCCGCCGTGGACATGGCCGGAGCGAATCCGGGCAAGCTGATCCTCGACCTGATCAACCTGCTCCTGGGCCTGGGCGCCGACTCGGGCTTTTTGGGCTAATCGACCGATCCCCGCCGTCGGAGCTCCAGGAATAATTCCTGGACCTATAATTTACCTTCATGGCGTGTAGTCTCAATCGGCGCTGACGCGCTTGGGATAACATGGTACTCGCTACGAATCCCGGTTTATCCGAGAATCGGGGACATGACCGGCGCCGACGCGCGCGGCGGTCAGCGCCGGATTCCGCGCCCCGGCACGGGATGACGAGGGAAAAAATTTCGATCGTGGAATCTAGTTATTAGAATTTGACATCGGACGCCCGATATGCTTTTATCCGTCGGACAAAGAAAGGGCGCCAGGTGCTCACGCCTGGGAAAAAAAACGACGGTCGTTTGTGGCGAGCTTGGTGGAAATGGATCATCCGTTAGGTCGATATATGCCCCTTGTTTTTTGCCTTGGCTGTCTGGCGGCCACGGTGATCATGCTTGTCGACGCGTTTCCGCTTCAGGCGTCCAACCAGTATTTCGCTCAGGGTCTGATCGTCAACGGGATGGCGTACTTCGATTTGCGTTGGTGGATGCTTCACCTGGCCGTCGCCCTGCCCCTGTACACACTCGCGGCGGAACTGGGGATTCGCGGCCGGCAGTTCGCGGCGCGGCAGGGGCGCAAAGCGACGTGGTGGAAGATCGCGCTGACGGCGGCGGCCGTGGTGATCGCGGGCACGCTGTTTTTAATAAAAACCAGCACCACCGGCATCGACATCGACGTGGGGATGATGGCGGCGGCGCCGTTCATCATCGTGTTGCTGGCCCGGCCCAAGCAAGTCAAGGATTCGCGGCGGCACTTGTGGCTGCCGCTGTTCATCGCGGCGATCAGTTTGCTGCCGGCGGGCGCGGCGAGCTGGTTTCGCGTCCGGCACGGGGTGGCGACGGGCGCGCCGAATGTGATTTTAATTTCCATCGACACGCTACGGGCGGATCATCTGTCGTGCTACGGGCACCCGAAAAATCTCACGCCGAACATCGACGAATTCGCGCGTGAGAGCGTTTTGTTCACCAACACGATCGCGCAAAGCTCGTGGACGCTGCCGTCGCACGCGTCGTTGCTGACGGGGTATCTACCCTCGTCGATCGGCGTGTTCCACGAGAGTTTCCCGATGCACGAGAACGTAACGACGCTGGCCGAATTGCTGCGCGAACAGGGATACGCAACCGTGTCGTTCAACGGCGGCGTGCTGCTGGATGAGCATTTCGGCTTCGCGCAGGGATTCGATTGGTATTGGAGCTTTGACGGCAACAACATCCCCGACAGTCCGACGTCGATGAACGACCTGGCGAACATTTTGAACAAAACGCGGCGCAATCTGCCCACGCTCAAGCGAAAGAAGTTTTTCCTCTTCTTCCATACGTACCAGTTGCACGATCCATACGATTTTCACCCGGGCATTTCCGAACCCGAGGCCGAGAAGTGCAGCGACAGCGAGCAGAATATTCCCGAGTGCCTGCTGGCGTACGAGGGCGAGGTCCGGTACGTCGACCGGCAGATGGGCACGCTGTTTCAACTGCTGCGGGAGAACGATCTGCTGGACAACTCGCTGGTCATTTTCACGTCGGACCACGGAGAGTCGTTCCTGCGCGACAAGCACAATCACACGGGCCACGCGATTTATCTTTATGACGAGTTGATCAAGGTGCCGCTGATCATGCGTTTTCCGGGCGGCGAACATGCCGGGCGGATCATCCGAACGCAGGTACGGTTGCTCGATCTGGTCTCGACGATTTTGGATTTCGTGCAGGCGCGGCGGTTCCCTACCGAAGGAAAGAGCCTGCTGCCGCTCGTCGCGGGCACGGACACCAAGGAGCGTCACAGCTTGTCGGAATATTATAAAAATCCGCATTTGAAGATCAACAACCTCACGCGGTTTTCCCTGCGCACGCCCGAGGCGAAGCTCATCGTGAACAAGCTGCGCACGGAAAACGAACTCTATGATCTTCACCAGGATCCCCGGGAGCTCGACAACCGTTTGGTGCGGCCGACGGCGGACGACGAGGCGCGGGCCAACGAATTGATGCATCGGTTGACGACCCTGCGCGCCGGGCGACGGTTGCTGGCGGCCGACATCGACCCAACGAATGCGAAGCAGATGAAGAAAGTCCCGGCCGAGCTTTACGAACAGCTTCGAGCGCTCGGATACGTGCATTAGCGGAATTGGCGCAACGGGGATGGGTCGGGGAGAATCGACCGGGCTCCCACCGGGACGGGAAAGCAAGCGGACGGCCCGGGAAGAAGCCGCTTTTGTCGGCGATGGGCCACCCGGATGATCGGGGATAATCCCTGGTTTTATGTTTTACCTTCGTTGTGTGGGGCCTTTGCCGGCGCTGACGCGCATGGAAACCGGTGATGGTTGCGGCCGGATTCCAAATCAAGTTTGGAATGACAAACAGGTCAATTGCCGCTGGAGGTGCGGACCCAATCGGCGGCTTGGCGGCGCAGTTCGCGGCGACCGGGGAGGTTCAGTTTCTCCAGGATGCGGCCGTAGTAGGTTTCGACGGTGCGTACGGACAATCCCATTTTGTCGGCGGTGGTTTGCGCGGTGTAGCCGCGTCCGGCGAGGGAAAAGACTTCCAGTTCCTGGGCGCTGAGGACCTGCTCGGGCATGGGGATTTCATCGTGGATGAGATCGTCGGCCATGGCGCGGGCGGCGCGCGGACTGAGGAACCGTTCGCCCTGGCGCACCCGGCGCAGGCACTGCACGAGCATTTCGGGATCTTCACGCTTGGTCACGTACCCCAGGGCGCCTGCTTTGATGGCGCGGCGCACCTGCGCGCCGTCCTCGTGCACGGAGTAGACGATCGCGAGCGCGGCGGGCTGCAGGCGGTTGACGAGCGCGAGGATGTCGAATCCCGTACCGTGCTCGAGGGTGAGGTCGACGATCACCAGGTCGGTGGTGACGCGGGCGAGGGAATCGTGCGCTTCGCTTTCGGAAGCGGCCGTGGCGACGATGTCGAATCCTTCGTCGGCGAGCAGGTCGGCGAGTCCCTGGCGCACGAGCGGATGATCGTCGACCAGCATGACCTTGGCGTGGGGCTCAGGCGTCATGTTCATTCTCCTGGGGATTTTCGTCGAACGGGATGCGGCATTCCACCCGCGTGCCGCCGCCGGGCCGGTGCGTGACGGCGAGCGCGCCGCCGGCCTTCCCCGCACGCCAACGCATGGTTTTGAGTCCGAGGCCGTCGCGCAATTCGGCGTCGGGCGCCAACCCCTGCCCGTCGTCATCGATGCGCAACAGGATTTCGGTCGGAGCGTGAGACAACAGCACCTCGATGCGGCCGGCGCGGGCGTGGCGGATTGCGTTGGAGAGCGCCTCCTGGGCGATGCGGAACAGGTGCAGCGTGGCTTGCTCGCCGGGAACCGGACCGCGTCCATCGACACGAAATTGGATCGTCGAGTCGGCGATTTCGGAGGACTGGCGCACCAGGGCTTCGATCGCGCCGGCGAGATTGCGGCCGGTGAGCAGGCCGGGGCTGAGGCGTTTGGAGAGATCGTGAATTTCACCGATGGCGTTGCCCAGATCCAGCACGATGCCGGCCAGCGCTTCGGCTTCGGGCAACTGTTGCGCCGCGAGTTTGTTCTGCGTGCGTTTGCTGCGAATCAGCAAGCCGGTGAGATCCTGGCAGACGCCGTCGTGCAATTCGTGACCGATGCGCAAGCTTTCCTTTTCGCCGGCTTCGAGGACTTCGTTTTCCAGCCGCTCGCGCTCGACAGCGTCGGACCGCAGTCGGGCGGTCGCCACTTTTTCGCGCCGAATGGCGGTCGCGAGATGGTGGCTGAACCAGGCCAAAAGAAACAGTTGCGGGACGCTGCTGCCGACGATGAACATGGATTGGCCCCAAAAATCTTCGGGAGTCCACGGCGGTGACGCTTGCGGCAGGTAACCGGTGTGGGTCGCCCAGACAGCGGCGATAATAAAGATGATATTGACCGCGCCCAGGATCAGTCCGTACCGTATGCCGACCAAAATCATTACGACCAACGGCGAGCCGATCAATGCCAGTCGAAAGTTCTGGAAGATGCCGGCGCGCTCCAGAAAACAAAACGAATAAATCCAGACTGCACTCACCATGAAAGCGGCGCGCATTTCGATGGAAAGGCGGCGAAACACCGCCGAACATAGGGTTAACAACCAGGCAATCGCCATCAAGGCTTTTTGGCGGGGAGTCATCATGGTGGCGATTAGCGAAATCAGAATGGACGGCGAATGCGCGATAACGATAAAGACGGTGTAAAAATTCAGCGCTTTTTGCCGCCAGGCGCGAAGCAGGTCGTCGGCCGAGGCAACGTTCGGATCGGATTGCGGAATGTTCAGCGCGTTTTTCGTCGGAAAATCCTCCGCGAAAGAATTGACCGTTTCGAACGGCTTTCGTCAAGCGCTTTCTGTGTAGGCGAATTCACTTACAAACTTTGTAGGCGAATTCGCGTCTATTCAAGCCCAAGCAATTAACAATATCTTATAGCCAATCTGAACTCCGTTTCTTTATCGGGGAAATAGCGCGGTTCGGGGGAAATTTTTTTAGATCGACATGATTGTGTTTCAAGAACATGAGGAGTGTGCAATGCGCTTACTAAAGTTTGCATTACCGATGTTGCTTCTGGCTTGTCTGGCCTTCGTCGTCACGTGCGACGAGGGAAGTTTTAACGCCGAAACCGCTTCGGCGCCGCTGGAAGATTCTTCCTCCCCGGCACTGCCGCAGTCGGCCGACGGCAACGGCTTGTCGGCGGTCAACGCGGCGGCGGATTTCGAAACCCGCTTCAACGCGAACGGGCTGATCGTGTCCGATCGTTACGACGAGTGGACCCTGACCTGGACCACCGTGAGCATCGGCCGCGAAGGCGCGTGGGCGACGCTCGACGCGGTGACGCCGGTTGCGGTCGCGTGCGACAAGCAAACGATCGGCGAGTGCTCGTCCATGACGACTTACCGGCACGCGACGTTCAGCGAATGGTACGCCAACCGCCCGAACGTTCTGGAGCAGGGCTGGACGTTCGATGCGCGTCCGGCGGGCAACGGCCCGTTGACGATCGAAGGCAAGATCGGCGGCAATCTGCTCGCGACGATGGACGAAGAGGGCGAGCGGGTGATCTTCTCGCTGAACGAGCGGGAGGTGCTGATCTACTCCGGTTTGCACGTGACCGATGCGAACGGCAATGAAATTCCGGCCTCGATGGAACTGGAGGGAGAAACGATCCGCCTGCTGATCGACGACGCCCGCGCGGTCTATCCGTTGACGGTGGACCCGGGCCTTTCTCCGGCGCCGGCGTGGAGTCTCTCCCTTAACCCGGACAAAATCTCGTCGGGTGATATCAACGGCGATGGCTACATCGATGCGGTGGTGATCTCCGGTGGTCAACTGCGAGCGTATTACGGCTCCGCCAACGGGCTATCCTCCTTCGCCAACTGGACGAGCACCCTTTCCGTTTACTCGAGGCTGGACGCGACCGGCGACTTCAATGGCGACGGGTATGACGACGTTGCGGCGGGCAATTTCGGTTCCAATGCGGTCGACGTTTTCTACGGATCGGCTTCCGGCCCCCCTTCCGACTCGGACTGGGTGGTAATCAAAGATAGCAAATTCGGTTATTCCATTGCCTCGGCCGGCGACGTCAACGGCGATGGATATGACGAGCTTCTCATCAGCGCTCCCTACGCCTGGTCGTCCTTGGCTGAAGTCGGCGCCGCTTTCGTATACTATGGTTCCGCCACCGGCCTCCCCACCACGGAGAGTTGGTCGCACTTTGGAGCCGAGGGTTACGATTACTTCGGCCGTATTGTCTCCGCGGCCGGCGACGTCAACGGCGACGGTTACGGCGACATTATGGTGGTCGATAATTACGGGGTAATCTTTCTTTTTAACGGTTCCGCTGACGGATTGACGACCTCGCCGACCTGGACGAATAACTGTGGGGGATATTTCACCGGCTTGGCCTCGGCCGGTGATGTCAACGGCGATGGGTATGGCGACTTCATGGTGGGGAATTATCGCAGTCTCACCGCTCAAGTTTTCTTCGGTTCCGCCACCGGGCCCGCCAGCTCCTGGAGCTACACCCTCGATCAAGCCTCGTCGATGTTCGGTAATAGTGTTTCCTCGGCCGGCGACGTCAACGCCGACGGTTACGACGATGTCATGGTCGGCGCGTATAGATACAGCAACCCCGAAACCAACGAAGGCGGGGTGTTTCTGTTCTACGGTTCGGCGGACGGACTTCCGGCCACGCCAAGTATCGTCCTGGAAAACAACGTAGCCTCGTCGATGTTCGGTTATTGCGTTTCTTCGGCCGGCGATACCGATCTGGATGGGTACGACGACATTTTAGTCGCAGCCTACCACGGGGACATGTATCTTTTCCTCGGCGGCTGCAAAACCGGTTGCGTCTACAACGACGAATGCTACACGGACGGCGACGCGATGCCGGACAACGAATGCCTGGTCTGCGACGGCACATCCTGGACGCCCGACGACGGCGCGACCTGCGACGACGGTCTGTACTGCAACGGCGCGGACTCCTGCCTGACCGGCTATTGCTCGCAGCACGAGGGCGACCCGTGCGCGGACAACGGCGTGTACTGCGACGGCGAGGAAACGTGCGACGAGGAGAGCGACTCCTGCGTTTCGTCGGGCGATCCCTGCCCCGACGACGGCCAGTTCTGCAACGGCGACGAAAGCTGCAACGAAGCGGAAGCGACCTGCGATCACACGGGCGATCCGTGCGACGATCCGTTGATCTGCGACGAAGGCGGCGACGAGTGCGTGACCACCTGCACCGGCTGCTACATCGACGGCATTTGCTACTACGACGGGCAGCCTGCTATTCCGGGAGAACCGTGCCTGGTCTGCAACACGGAAATCTCGACGGAAGAGTTTGTCTACAACGACGGCGCGGCCTGCGACGACGGCGTTTACTGCAACGGCGCGGACGTATGTATGGACGGTTATTGCTCGCAGCATGACGGCGATCCGTGCAGCGCAGGCGACGACCAGTTCTGCAACGGCGAGGAAACCTGCAACGAAGCGGAAGCGACCTGCGACCACAGCGGCAATCCGTGCAGCGCGCCGTTCATCTGCGACGAAGGCGGCGACGAGTGTGCGACCACCTGCACCGGCTGCTACATCGACGGCGTGTGCTACTACAACAACCAGCCGAATCCGGACAACGCCTGCCTGGCGTGCTTGACGATGTACTCGACGAGCGCGTGGTCGAACAACGACGGCGCGAGCTGCGACGACGGCATCTTTTGCAACGGCGACGACCGCTGCACGGCCGGCTCGTGCGACGATCACGCCGGCGATCCCTGCGACGAATGGGAAACCTGCAACGAGGCCGCCGGCGAGTGCGAACTGACCGGCGACGACGACGACGATGACGACGACGACGGTTGCGGCAGCGGCGGCGCGAACTGGGTCAGCCGCGCGTTGAAGACCGTCAACCGCTAACACAGTTTCGTAGAGTATCGTCGGCCGGCTCAAACGCCGACGACGATAGATGAGGCCCTGGATCCTTCCCGCTAGGGATTCGGGGTCTTTCCCTTTTTAAAGGCGACGGTCGGTCAGGAAGCGCTCGAGGTCGTCGATGAAGCGTTCGGTGGCGCGCTCGATTCGCCTGGTCAGGGCGGGCGCCTGCCTTCAACGCCATCCTCTATCACATAATGTAAGTACTTAAGGCGATTTCGATTTAGGGTGCTACGAGAAGAAAGCCGGTCGAAGTCGAATAACATTGAAATGAATTTTTACGCCGGATCTTCAAGCCCGTAGGGTGCAGGTAAGATTCCTGCGCCCCTCCGGGGCTTGTCGACTTTGGGTGAGCCATAATTTCCAGGGCTTCGCCCTTCGCTACTAACCGTCCGCCCCTGCGGGGCTTGGCGTTCCGGGCGTCCCAATTCGGAAGTCAGGAAATTCGGTGTTCGGTCAGGAAGCGCTCGAGGTCGTCGATGAAGCGTTCGGCGGCGCGCTCGATCTGCTCGGTCAACGCGGGCAGGTCATCGAAGTTCGGTTCGGCCACGGCAACGTGCTCGATGACGGCATCCGCGCCCTGCACGGTGGGCACGAGGCGATATTTGCTCCAGCCGCTTTGCTCGATCGCCCGCCAATACTTGCTCTGCACCTGTTTGTTGGCGGCGGCCAGCCACAGTTCGAAACGGCAGCTTTCGTGCAGGAAGACGACGGCGATCTTGAGCTTGCGATCCTTGAGCGCCGGGGGAAACAACGCAAAGTAGGTCATGTCCATGTAGCCGAAGTAGAGGCTGCCGGACGCGGCGTAGTCGGGATATTTGTTCTGAAAAGTCGTGCGCAACGCCTGCATGTATTCCAACAGACCGCGATACGCATTCTTGACCGCGCCCTTCTTCAATTGCTTTTTGTATTCCATCACGCATTGGTGAAACGTAGCCATGGTCGCTCCTTCATTGCAACAATTGCGGCAGTCGAAACGTGCCGTCGGCGGACGGGGGAAAATCGTAAACGGCCAGGACCGCGTCGAGGTTGAGCGGGCCGTACAGGTGCGGGAACAGCGGATCGATCGCCGGATCGTGCGGCGCGGGCCCGGCGGGCGGTTCGTATTTCACCGGCGAGGAAACACGGCGCTCATCGATGCACAGCAGCAGCAGATCGGTCCGGCCGCGAAAGAAATTATCGGCGGTGTCCACGACCTGCGTGCGCGTCGAACAGTGGATGAAGCCGTCGGTCGCCAGCGAGGCCGCGCGGTACTCGCCCTGCGCCTGCGCGTGCGTCCAATCGTCGCGGGCGATTATGTGGAAGATGACGTTCATGAGCGTTCCTTTGCCGTAATTCTTCCCAGCCATTATAGACGGCGGGTGGCTCTGTTTTGCAAGCGAATGAAATGAGCGCGCATAACAGTGGATCGATGCCAAAAAAAAGGCGGACCTTTGCGGCCCGCCTTTTGCGGATTGCGGTTTCGCGTCGCGGATCAGTCGGCGATTTTCACGATGATCAGCATCTGCTCGCCGTTGTCGGCCACGTAAGCGTACTTGCCCATGACCCACACGCCGTGCGGCGCGTCGCTCATATCGACCTGGATGTCCAGCGCGTCGCCGATCTGCTGGAGGTCGGCGGGGTCGGCGGCGTCAACGAGCACGAGCCCGCCCCAGGAGTTGGCGGCGGCCCAGACGTCGGTGTAGGCCGTACCGCCGATGGTCAGCGCGCCGGCTTTGTAGGAACCATAGAAACCGTCGGAGGTCTGCAGGACGCTGAGTTCGGCCATCGCCGCCGGGTTGGAGACGTCCACGGCGATCAGACCGGCGCCCCAGTCGCTGAAGAACAGGGTGTCGCCGTCGAGCTTCACATCCTGGCCCCAGGGCTCGAAGCCGGCGGTGCCCGCGTTGTAGTACTCGTTGAGCACCGACATGTCGGCCGGGTCGGACACGTCGACGGAAATCAGCGTGCCTTCGCCGCCGCCGCAGTAGGCCACGTCGCCGCCCACGCCGAGGTTGTAGCAGGTTTCGCCGGTCGCCACCTGCACTTCACCCAGGGAAACCGGATCGCCCTTGGCTTCGCTGACGACTTCCAGGTAGCCGTTGCTGCCGAAGCTGCCGCCGACGTACAGCGTGCCGTCGTCGCCGCGCGCGATCGCATTCAGGATGCCGATGGTGGTGGGAATGAATTCCCAGACGAGATCCGGATTGGCCGGATCGGACACGTCGATTTTCAGCATGTTGTCGCGGTTGGCGACGTAGAGGTTATCGCCGTCGAGCACGAGGTTGTAGGATTCGCCGCTGGACGGATCGTACTGCCCGACGATCGAGGGCGCGCCGAGGTTGCTCACGTCGACCACGTAGACGCCTTTGGATTTAGCGGCCACGAAGCAGTAGCCCTCTTTGCACGCCAGGTCCTCGGCGTAGTCGATCTCCACGTACCCGGTGACGTCGCCGAAGGCGTAGGTGTCGTCGTCATCGTCGCCGGTGTCGTCATCGTCGGTGGTGTCGTCGTCGCCGGTATCGTCGTCATCGTCGTCGTCATCGTCATCGTCGGCGGCATCGTTGTCGTCGTCATCGTCGTCGTCACTGGAACAGGCAAGCAATGAACTGAACAAAATCGCAGCCATGAGCAGCAAAACCAACAAACGAAACTTGTTCATTTTTCCCTCCTTACGGAATTGAAATTTCACTTACCGGTTACAAATGCACTCGTTCTCCTTGACCAAGGCCGGAACTATTCAATATTGAATTGTTCATAGCCGATTTCCAAACACGGATCGCTCGAATCATTGTAACAAAAAAATAGGAATTACAAAGGACTTATCGGTGCAACTTCCCGCAATCTCTTTAGAAATCGCTTTTATAAAATGATAGTCCCATGAAAAACGCGGAGTCAATAGTCTCGACGTCCCACATCGAAATGGCGAAGGTAGGCTCGGTTTTGTTCTTCCGGGAATTAAGAGACTGTCGATTTTCTCGTTTTGAGAAAGAGTGCGTCTGCCGCCCCTCCGG
>DAIMDW010000055.1:0-18385 GCA_036725605.1 bacterium | reverse complement strand
GCGATAGGCCATGACGATGCCGTCGGCCGTCGCGCCGTAATGGTTGGTGGTCATGAAGCCCTGCACGTGCAGCCGGCCCGAACCGCCGGTGGCCATGATCACCGCCTTGGCGCGCACCACGTAGGTCTGGCGCGTTTCCAGGTTGAACAGCACCGCGCCGCAACAGTGGCCGTGCTCGTTGAGAATCAGCTCGACCGCCGGATTGAACTCGAGCACCTCGATCGAATCGGCCCGGTTGCGCGCCTCGTCGCGCAGCGTGCGCATGATCTCCGCGCCGGTGATGTCCGCCGCGAAGTGCATCCGCTTGCGACTGGTGCCGCCGCCGTGCGCCACGCGCAGCGAGCCGCTTTCGTCGTCCGGCACTTTCGACAGCAGACAGCCCATGCCTTCGAGCCATTCGATGACCAGCGGCGCTTCGCTGACCAGCGTACGCACCAGTTCCGGCACGTTCTTGAAATGCCCGCCGCCGATCACGTCGAGGTAATGATAATAGGGGCTGTCCTTGCCGACTTTCGTCGCCGCCTGGATGCCGCCCTCGGCCATCATCGTGTTGGCGTCGCCGTGGCGCAGCTTGGTCGCGACGATCACCCGCGCGCCCTGCTCGCTGGCGATCAACGCCGCGCTCGTGCCCGCTCCGCCGCCGCCGAGGATCAGCACGTCGGTTTCGTAGTCGGCCTGCGTCACGTCGATCAGATCCGGATCGATGAACGGCCGCGCTTCGAGCAGATCGGCGACCTCATGGCACAGCGCGTACCCCTTGCTCGGACCGATGGTCAGTTCGCGCCGCCCCTCGTTCTTGTAATCCGGATGATAGTGCAGCCGCTCCTGCCGTCCGTCGAGCGACAGCGGCGGAAAATCCTCCCCCGCCTTCGCCCGCGTGATGCGTTCGGGCCGCGTGGCCTCCACCTTTTTGATCAGCTCCAAAAGCTCTCGCGTGTAACCCACGATCGCCTCCTACAAGTAAGTTTTATCGCCCGGGGTCCAGTCGTCCACGTCTTCCTGCGGCTCGACCTCGCGCTCGACGTACCGTTTGCGCAAATCCGCTTCGTTCAACGCCATCACCTCGTCGAGCATCACCTCGTAGTACCCGTCGCGCAGGCGCTTGGTCTGCTCGCCCAGATGATAAGCCCGGGGCGTGAGTTTCGCGCCGACCAGCCGCCGCGCCAGTTCGGCCATGTGATACTGCTTGAGTTCCGCCGGGCAACGCGCGGTGCACAGGCCGCACATGACGCAATCGAAGCTCAGCCGCGCCGCCTCGCGCAAATCGCCGCGAATCAGCGCGCTGATGTACTCCATCACCGGGATCTCCATCGGGCAGCTTTTCGTGCAGGTGTTGCAGCCCATGCACTTGTACAGTTCGGGGTACAGCGCCTGGATCGCCTGCGTCGTCGCCGCGACGTTGTCCAGGTCGTAGCTCGCCTTGGGCGCGGGAAAAAACGGAATCTGCGCGATGATCATCCCGTCGGCCACGACCGTCTGACAGGCCAGACCGACCTCGATGCGGTACGAACCCGGATAGCGGAACACCGTGCCGCACGCGCCGCAAATGCCGCCGCGACAACCGCATCCGCGAATCCACTTGTAGCCCGCGTACTCGAACGCCTTTTGAATCGTCAGCGAATCGGGCACCAGGTACTGCTTGCCCATGATGTAGATGCGCACGACTTCGGGCGGTATGTTTTTGCTCATCCTTCCCCTCCCTAATGCGCGATGAAAATGCCCAGCACGATGCCGAACACCAGCGCCGCGATGACCATGAAGTAGTTGTCGAACCGGCGCAGCAGCGGGTTTTGTGGAATCGTCTCGGGGATTTTCTCGTCGACCACGTAGTCCTTGAGCTCGGTGTCCACCTGCGGGCACGAAAGCACGCAGGCGTAACACTGCTCGCAATCCTCGGCGACCGTCGTTTCCAGGCAGAAGCTGGTGCGGCGGTCGGACACGGCCAGCCGTTCGGGCTCGCGGCGCAGCACCGGGCAACTGTCGATGCAGTTGCCGCAGGCCAGGCAGGCGCGATCGCCGGCGATGTCCTCGCCGGCCAACAGATCGAGCCGATGGTACGGCTCCATGCCCCGGCTGAGCATCCGGCAGCGCGCCACCGGCGGCTCCTTGATCGCCAGCACCTGGTCGATCGTCAGCCGGCGCGGCTCGTCCAACGGTTGGTTTCGTTCGGTGATGGACGCCATGACGTCCTCCTCCTTACGGCTGTATCGCCGCGGCGGCGGCGACGTTCGCTTCTCCGGGCGCCCGCCACTGCGGATGGCAGCGGCGGCAATCGCGCGTATCGGTTCCGGCGCACTCGGCGCGGAAAATCGTATATCGTCCGTGGAACGTGCCGGTGTGACAGCGGCGGCACGTTTCCTCGCGCGGCAACTCCAGGCGCACCGTGCCGGGATGACGGTCGCGGGTCGCATCCAGGTGGCAGCCCGTGCAGCGCATCGGGTTGAGCGAAAAATAGTTGATCGACCGGTCGAGCGCCTCTTCGCCGTCGGCCTGCATCTGCTCGCGATCGTGGCACTGACCGCATTTCCCCAATTGCGCGCGCAGCAGCAGATCGTGCTCGTCGTTTTCCGCCTTGCTCAAACCGGTGCGCATGTTCAATTCCATCAGGCGCGTGGCGGCCTCGGCCGGAAAATCCTTCACCCGGAAATGATTGCGATGCGAAAAACTCAACCCGATGCGCGCCAGTTCCGGCGGCAGATCCAGCGCGTCGGCCTTTTCGATCTTCAGCACGTCGTAATGGCACTTGAGACAATCCGCGTCGTCGTACCCCGGATCCTGCGGCGGCAGTTGCGCGACGTCGTCGTTGGTCGCTTCGCCCAAACCCTTGCTCGCGCTGCGCGCCAGATCGATCGCGTAGGTATAAAAATCCTTGTCGGTGTGGCAGGTCAGGCAATGTTGGTTATTCTTTTTCACCGGCGTGTGTGCGGTCGATTCCAGATCGATCGAGCGGAACAGCCCTTCCTGCTCGTGGCACTTGAAGCAGAACGCGTTGGACTGGTTGTAGGTCACCATGCCCTCGAAACCGGCGACGCCCAAAACGATCATCCCCAGCCCGACCCACAGCGGCGGCGCTTTGATCAGGAACGCTTCGATCCAACCGACAAGACGCGTCAGGAGGCTCTTCATGGCTTGGCCTCCACTTCCAACGGCGGCCATACGATCAGCGCGCCGGTGACGTCGTCGGCCGCCTGCAACAAGGGCATGAGGTTCTCGCCGTTGCCCTCCTCGCGCCACCACAGCAGGCGCATGTCCGTATCGTCCGGCGACTTGAACGGCTGCGCCGCCGCCACGCGCCCGCTGGCGTCGTGCCCCTGCTCCCGCGCGATCGCCGCGCAACCGGGCCGCACGCCGTGCGAGACGAACACGCGGACCATCACTTCGTATAAACTCTCGTCCTCGTCGCCGCGGCGGCCGGCCAACAACAGCAGGGCGCCGTCGCGTACGCGCAACCGGCGCGCGTCGTCGGGATGCACCAGCAGCGACGGGGCGTGTTGAATTTCCTGACTCCACTTGGCCGGCGCGCTGTCGCGATTGGCCACGGCCGTGTCGTGCAAAATCACCGTCAGTTTGTGTTTATCCGGCGCGGCGCCGGCGGGAAGCTGCAGCGCTTCGAGTTCGCCGAGCGAAGCGCGGTAGGAGATCGTCGCGCGCGCCGCCTCGTCGCCCGCGTAAATACCCCGGCCGATCGGCGTGAAATTGCGCGCCCCCGTCAACTGCCGCACCAGGTCGAAATCGTGGTTCTCGTAAACGTTCTCCTGCACGCCCAACGCCTCGGCCAGCGCGCGGAAGATATCCTCGCCGGTCCACACGCCCTCGGGCGGCTGCGCCACCGGCTGCTGCTCGACGTAGGTCGGCGTCTCGACGTACGCGCTCAGCCACTGGCGGCCGTAACTTTCCAGCGGCAACGCCTCGGGAATGACCAGGTCGGCCATTTGCGTCGTCTCGTTGGGCAGCGGGCTGAGCGAAATGTGCAGCAGGTTTTTCGCCTCGCGCAGCCCGCGCGCGAAGGCCGGTCCGCGCTCGTACACCGGATTGGCGCGGTGGGTGATCAACACCGTCGGCGCATCGTCGGCGAACAGGTTTTGATAAAAACTCTCCGCTTCCATCGCCGACCAGCACAGCTTGGTGGGAACGGGCCCCGGGCTCGGCTGCAACGGTATGCGGCGCACCTCGCGCATCGCTTCGAGCAACGCGATCGCCCGATAAGCGCCCAACGGATCGCGCTGCTGGAACACGCCTTCGCCGGCCAGCACCGCCGGATGATGCGAAGCCACGTACAACTCGCCCGCCTGCCGCAACAGCTCGGGCTCCACGCCGCACACCCGCGCCGCGCTGTCCAGGTCGAACGCGTCGACCGCCTTGGTCAACGACAGATAGGTGATCGTCCCGTTGCGCAGGGTCATCGTTTCGGTGAGCAGCGACTGCTCCAGCGCGTAACGCGCGATCGCCATCGCCGCGACGTGATCGGTGCCCGGGCGAATCGGCGCCCACAAATCGGCGCGCCCGCCGGTGTTGGACAAACGCGGATCGAACACGATCATCCGCATCCCGTGCTCGGCGCGCTCCTCGGCGATCTCGCGCGCTTCGCGAATGAACCGCGGTCCGCCGGCGTACGGATCGGCCCCGAACACCAGCAGCAGATCGGCCCCGCGCAGATCCGGCCGGCACGAGCGCCCCCACACCTCTTCCTGCGCCAGCATCCGGTTGGCCGCGCCCAGCGTTTCGCGCCCGATCAAATGCGCGTCGCCCTCGATCGCCGACAACAGCATCGCCTGCCCGGGCATTTCGTCCCACGTGTCGACGACCAGCCGCGCGCCGGCGGCCGTGCGTTCGGCGATTTCCCGCGCCGCCTGCTCGATCAGCGCCTCGGTGGTTTGCGGCTGCCCGTCGCGCCGGAATCCTTGCCGTAAGCGTTCCGGATGATGATGCAGGTTGATCGCTTGCAACGCCTGCGCGCAGATCTTCCCCCGGCTGACCGGATGCTCCGGGTTGCCCATGATCGCCGTCAGGCGTTTGCCGTCGCGCAGGTAGCCGACGATCCCGCAGCCCGCCGGGCACGCGCGGCAGATCGACGCCACCGGAGTGTCGGCCCGCGCGGCCGTGCGCCACACGTGCCGCAGGTAGCCGCCCGCCGCCGTTTGCACCGACAGCGCGGCTCCGGCTCCCAGGCCCCAGGCGACGAATTGGCGGCGCGACAGACGCACGCGTCCTCCTTACATCAACGGCAGCACCTGACCGCCGAAGACGGTCACGTACCGCATGAAAAAAATGCCGATGACCACCGCCGCGCAGGCCAGCGCGACCAGCCAGCGTTTACGCCGCAGCGCGGGCGTGAAACACACGATCATCGGCAGCACCTTGCCGAACAGATTTTCCAGGCCGACGAACAGCGGCGTGAAACTGCCGCCCAACACCAGCCAGGCCATCTTCTGCGCGCCCTCGTGGCTGATCGAGAGCACCGCGATGTCGCAGAAGGTCAAGAACAGATCGACCACGATCGCCCAAGCCAGCAGTTGGGCGAGGCCTTCGACGATCTCCGCCGGCGCGTGCTTCTCCGGTTTGAAGAAGCGGTACATCGCCATCACCAGCAGGATCATCAACGCCAGGCCCGAGACGATCGCCGAGACGAGAAACAGCGTCGGCATCAGCGCCGTGTTCCAGTACGCGCGCGCCTTGCCGAACGCCAGAATGAAACCCGTGTAGCCGTGCGTGGCGATCGCCGTGGGAATGCCGATCATCCCCAGCAGCTTGGTCAGGCGCAGGTTTTCGCGGAACATGAACAGCGCATAGAATACGCACACCACCGGATAACCGACGAGCAGAAACGCGCCGTAGGTCATCGGGCTGGAGAAATTCAGGTACGTGAAGTGGTTCCAGATCGAGCGGATCGGCCAGCCGACCTGCATCAGCAAGGCGATCGGCGCGATGCCCAGGCAGGCGGTCGCGGTGATCACCGCGATGCGGCTGATCGGTTTGTATTTGGCGATGCCGAAGCCGTAGCTCATCGTGCTGACCACGAAACTGCCCGCCGACAGGCCGGTGAAATAGAAGTAGATCGAGATCAGCCAGGCGAAGGTCGTCTGGTGATGCACGTCATACAGCAGGCGGGTTGCCTCTTCCATCTAACGCCACTTCCACTTCAGTTTGCGTTTGGTCGCGAACACGGCCTCGTCGTAGTTCACGTAATACACCTGCGGCTTGGTGCCCATCTCGGGCTGAATCACCGTCGTTTCGTTTTGCGTCATGATCCGCCGGATCTCGCTGCCCGGATCCAGCAGATCGCCGAACACCCGCGCGCCGGTCGGACAATTCTCCACGCAGGCCGGCTGCAGGCCCGCGTCGACGCGATGATGGCACCAGTTGCATTTTTCCACGATGCGCTTGGTCGGATGGATGTAACGCACCTCGTACGGACACGCCGCCATGCAATAGCGACAGCCGACGCAGCGGTGCGGATTGAACGTGACGATGCCGTCGGGACGCTTTTGGTTGGCGTTGACCGGACAGACCGTGACGCAGATCGGGTTGTCGCAGTTGTTGCACAGCAGCGGCAAAAAGCCGCGCGACACGCGCGGGTACTCGCCCTTCTCCACCTGCTTGACCCACGAGCGCCACACGCCCAGGTGCACGTCGTTTTCCATCTTGCAGGTCACTTCGCACGTCTGGCAGCCGATGCACTTGCGCAGATCGATCAGAAAACCCCAGCGGCGTTTGCGCTCAGCCACGATCGACCTCCGTTTTCTCGCCGGTCAGCATGCGCAGTTCGTGCTCGCGCCGCCGCTGCTCGCGCCGTTGCCGTTCGCGCCACACCAGGTAGCCCGCCGAGGCGATCGACGGACCGCTGTTGCCCACCGGGCACTTCGCCGCGCATCGGCCGCACCCGACGCAATACTTCGCCAGTTCCGCCAGCCGCTCGACGTTGCCCAGGCGCGCTTCGAGCACCATGATCATCGGGAACGGATCGCCGCCCACCTGCTTGACCGGGCACACGCCGACGCACGCCTGGCAGTTGTAGCAGTTCAGCGACTGCCCCAGGCCCGGGCGCAGCGTCGGGCCGAACGTGTAATCGAAGGCCAGCAGCACGATGAACAGAATCGCCAGCGCGTTGATCGTGATCTTGCCGCCCTCGTTGGAGGTCAAAAAGAAAATCGCCCGCGACGCGGCGTTCAGATGCGGCGCGTCGAAAATGACCTTGAGCAGCGCGTCTTCCATCGCCGCACCCAAACCCGCGATGCTGCGCTCGTTGCGGAACACGAAGCCGGCGAGAAACTGCGTGTCGACCGTCGCGCGCCCGCGCAACGCCGGCAGCACGTCGTCGAAGGCGTACACCGCGTCGCGATGTTCGACCAACCTGACCCGCGCGATCTTGCCGTCGGTCACCTCCACGTCCACCGTCAACGGTCCGTTGTTGCCCGGCCCGGCGCCGCGATGCACGCCGTCGGGCGCCAAGGACGCCGCCAGCGGGCGATGATGCTCCAGATACGTTTCGACCTGGCGGCGCTGCACGTTGGCGTAGGCCAGCGCGACGAACAACGCGATCGCCACCGCCGCGACCGCCCCCACGTAACGCTTGCCGCCGCGCCGCCAATGGACAATGCCGTGCGCCAACAGCAGCGCGGCCAGCGCCGACAGCGCGTAAAAACGTCCGCGCGGGAAAAGCAGAGCGAGCGCGCAGACCATGATCGCCAGCCGCAGTCCGCGCGTCAGACGATCTTCGATCAGCGGCGCCCAGGTCTTCATGCCCCGCCCCCGTTTTGCTTATCCAGCCACGCAACGACGCGGTCGATGAATTCGCGCCCGAACAATCCCTCTTCCAGCGCGCGCTCGATGCGCCGGCGCGGAATGCGGCCCTGCTCCATCGCGTCCATCACGCGTTGCTGGCCGCGGCTGAAGATGCGCGGCAGGTCGAGATTCACTACACAAAAACTCACGCAGCCGCCGCAGCGCAGGCACTTCATGCCGCCGTTTTTGATGAAGCGCCAATGATCGCCCACGCGCGCGGCCACGTTGAGCTCGGCCTGATAGGCGATCGCCGCCGGGCACTTGTCCTGCGTCGCGTAACAGGCGCGGCACTCGTAGCAGAAGATCGTTTGCGGCACGCCGGTCGCCACCGGTTTGGCCACGTCCAGCGCAAGGCTCGCGCCGATGCCCAGCATCGCCAGCCGGTTGAGATTTTTCGTCAACGCCCGGTCGCGTAAATTGCTGAAGAACTGGAAGCGCCGAATGCCGGGCAACCCGATCGGCTGCGTTCCGTCCTCGCGTTTGGGCGTATTTTTTCGTTTCTCGCGCGCCACGCTCTCTCCTACATCGGCAACAACAAGGCCATGAGCACGCCGACCGCCAATCCGCCGAGCCCGCCCTGGAGCAACTCCCGTGCGGTTTTGAAGTCCATGCTCCAGGCGATCATCACCCCGGACAGGACGCCGCCCACGGCGAAGGTCAGCATGCCCAGCATCTCGCAACCTCCTAGAACGGAGCCGGTTCGGGCTCCAGTTTTTTCGGCACCATAAAGGCGATCCACAACGCGGCGAGCAAGCCGCCGAACGCGCCCTGCAACGCCGGAATCGCGTGCAGGCCGAAGGTCGACAGCGCCAGGACCATCCCGGCGAACATGCCGGTGACCAGGAAACCGCCGACCTGCGTGAAGTACGGTTTGTCGCCCGGCGCGGCCAACCGGGCCATCAGCCGGATCGCCAGCAAATTGACCGCGACGATCAGCACGACGAAGCCGCCGAGCGCGCCGATGTTCGCCGTCAGCGCCTCGCCCGGCGCCGCGAAGTTCACCAGGTTGAGAAACTTCATGTACACCGCCGCCAGCGGCGTCATCGCGGCCATCACGGTGAAGGTGTACGCGCCTTTGATGTAACCGCTTTCCACGCGCATCTGCCCTTCGCCCATCATCCCGCCGCCGCCCAGCGGGCTCGGGCCGCAACTGGTGGTCGCGTTGATGATGTACGCGGCCATGACCACCGCCAGTTGCTCCCAGGTCAAAAAGCCGTAGGCGGCCGGCCCGAACAAAAACAGCACCGGCACCAGCGCGGCGGTAAGGATGCGGCTGCACGACAGCGGAATCATCGTCTGGATCTGCACGAAGATCGCCAGCATGCCGGCCACGCCGAGCACCGGCACCTTCGCCAGCAGGCCCAGCACCTGGCCGAGCGCGTCGAAGCCGTTGGTCGCCGCCAGCGCGCCCGCGGCCATGAACCCGGCGACCATCGCGCTGACCGGCAGCAAGATGATGCCCGCCATCAGCGCTTCGATCCCGGCGCGGCCGATCAAGATAATCGCGATCGCCGCGACGACCAGCACCGTCTGCACCGGCACTTTGCCGAAGGGCTGGAAGATGGCGACGATCAACGCGGCGACGAAAATCACCAGTGACGCGTAACCGGCCACGGGCGCTTTGGGCACGACGATCGCGTCGCCTTCGCCTTCGCGTTTGTCGCGCAGGCTGCAACTGTCGGGGTACAAACGGCGACTGATCAACTTGAGGAACAACGCGGTCAGCGCCGTGCCGATCATCAACGAAAACGCCTGCGGCGCGCGCAGGATGCCGTCGGCCGCCGTCGGGAAGTGGCTACCCAGGAAGCCTTCGCCGATCTGCCCGACGCCGCCGATGGGGCTCGGGCCGCAGGAGCCGAAGGCGTTGCGCGCGAACGCGCCGATCAGCACGATGAGTTGCGATTTGGTCAGCAGGTTCATCCCGCCTTCCGAACCGAAGGCGAACAGCAGCGGCAACAGCGCGGCGGCCATGATCCGGCCGCACGGCAGGCTGGTGATCATCGGGAGGTTGATCAGCACGACGAAGGTGCCGGCCAAACCCAGCGGCGATTTTTGCAGCCGCGCGATGAGCACCTTGAACGCCTCGAAGCCGCCCGAGGCGTTGAGCGCGCCGGCCAGAAACAGCCCGGCCAGCAGCGCGGTCACCGGATGCAAAATGATGCCGCCCATCATTTCGTTGGGCAGCGTGAGGATCGCCGCCGCGCCTTCGGTGAAGCCTTTGACGATCGCGCCGATCGCCAGGCACACCAGCGTGACCAGCACCAGCACGGTCTGCACCGGCAGGTTGATCTTGCGCAGCAAGGTCAGCACCATCGCCGCGAGGAAGATCGCCAAGGTGACGTAGCCCAGAATCATGCCTTATCCGTGCGACAGTCGCTCGACCGCCACGCGGGCAGCGAGACGACGTACGTGTCGTTTTGTTTGAGTAGAAGCACGCGGCTGCCGGGCCGCAAACCGCTTTGGCAACGCACGCAGCCGCCGGCGACGGCGTCGACCTCGCGCCCGTTTTCCAGCCGGACCACCACGCGCGATTGCAGCAACGAAGCCAGCGGCAGTTCGTCGTCGCGCACGCGCACGATCGTCCCGGCCAGCGAACGCCGCCCGCGCAGGATCTCCAGGGCGATCCAGCCAAGCACCAGAAACGCGGCGGTGGCGTAGTACAACGCGTCCATCAGAGTCCGTCGATGATCCGCACCGCGCGCTCGCTCGTTTGCGCCACGGCGATTTTGCCGCCGAACCACGAGAGCCCGTGCGGATCGGTGATGCCGTCGCGCGCGGCGAGCACGCGTCCGGCGAGGTCGAGTTTTAAAAGGCGATGATTGCCCGTGTCGGCGAGCAACAGCGTGTCGACGTTGATCGTCATCGCCTGCGGCCGCAACAAGCCGCGTCCGTCGGCCTGCGGCGCAACGATCCACTGCACGCGCCCTTCCATGTCCAACGCCACGATGCGCGCGTGCTTGCTGTCGAGCACGTACACGCGGCCGTATGTGTCCGAGACGATCGCGGTCGGCTGGCGCAGCGTGAAATCGAGCGCCCCGGGCGCCGGCGGTCGCGCGTCGTCGCCCAACACGCCGAAGGCGCGGTCGAGGCGGCGCGACGACCAGTCATAGCGTTGCACGACGTGCCCGCGCGTGTTGGCCACCCAGATCCAGCGGTCGCCGGCAAACACGCCGTTGGGCGCGGCGAGCTTGGCCGTGGCGATGCCGAGCGAACCCAGCGAGCCCGTCCATTCCCCGCGCCGGTTGAAGATCGCGATGCGGCCGTTGTTGGTGTCGGCGACCAGCACCTCGCTGCCCGCCACCTGGATGCCGGTGGGAAAATTCAGACAACCGTCCCGGCTGCCGGGCTTGCCGAAGACGTTCTTCATCTGTCCGTTTTGGTCGAACACCAGCACGTGATACGCGCCCGGATCGGTCACGAACAGGTCGCCGTTTTCGGCGTAGCACACGCCCCACGGACCGACGAAATCGGCGTCGAGTTCGGCGTCGGCGGAGGCGGCGGAACGCAAGGGCAGACCGAGCGTCACCGCGCCGGTCAGGGCCGCCGCGCTTTTAATAAACGTTCGCCGGTTGGTTTGTGGTTGCCGCGTAATCTTCTTCATTTTTCGCTAAAAAAATTCGACCGACCGCTCCCAGGTTCGACCGTCGGCGCGATGGTACACTCCCCCCCGAGCGTCGTCAATGATTTTCCCCGTTATTCGCGGCTTTGGTACAGGCGCTCGACCCGCTCGTCGTCCAGCCGGATGAAAATCGACTTGGTCGATCCGGCCAGCACCTTGCCCGGCGGCGCGCCCTTGGGTTTGCGGATGTGTTTGCGCCGCGTGTACATCACCGTGCCGTCGCCCGCCGACTTGCGCGAGCTGTGCAGCAGCGCCAGCGAGGCGGCGTCGAGCAACGTTTCGCTGGTGAGTTCGCCGCCGGCCGGCAGACGCACCACCACGTGACTGCCCGGCGCGCCCTCGACGTGCAGCCAATAATCGTTGCCGCGCGCCAGGCGGAAGGTCAGCTCGTCGTTCTCGCGATCGTTGCGCCCGACGTAGATCTTCGCCCCGTCCTGCGCGGTGAAGGGCCGCACGCCGCCCTGCTCTTCTTGTTTTTTCTTGCGCACCGGCGCGGCCTGCGGCGCGGGCATTTTCACGCCGAGGCTGCGCACGCGCTCGACCAGCGCGGCCAGTTCCTCGTCGGCCGGTTCCCGCGCCAACGCGGCGGCGATTTCCTCCAGCGCGTCGTGCTTGGTCTGCATTTCCGTCAGGCGCTCGCTCAGGGCCTCGACCTTGCGTCGCGTGCGCCGGGCCAGCTTGAACTTGCGGTCGGCGTTGTCCTGCGGCGAGCGCGCCGGATCGAGCTCGACGGTCACGGTGCGCTGCGGATCGTTCAGGTCCGGCAGCTCGACCTTCGCCATGCCGCGCCGCACCTGGTGCAGATAGGCGAGGATCGTTTGCGCCTCCCAGGTCAGGCGTTCCGCGTCGGGCTGGGCGGCCGACTCCTCACGCAATTTGACGAGGTACTTGCGCAGCCGTTTGCGCTCGCGATTGACCGCGCCGCTGGTTGTGCGCAAGGTCGCGCTACGTTCGTCCGCGGCCTCGGCCTCGTTCCGGAGCCGCGCCATTTCCTCGATCGCCAAACCGCGATCGTCCGTGGCGGGCGGCGGGGAATCGTCCGGCAGACGATACAGTTCGCCGACGGCCAATTCGCGCGAGGCCAGCCGGCGCGGCTGCAGGGCGTCGACGATCTTCCCGTCGGGCGCGAGCAGCAGCAGGTTGCTCTTGGGACCGAACAACTCGGCCAGCAGCGTCCACACCTCGTCGTTGCCGTCCTCGTCGCGCCGGTTGACCGCCAGACTCACGATGCGGTCGCGCGGTTCGAGAGCCAGCTCGACGATCCGTCCGCCGATCAGCCGTTTGCGCAGCAGCATCGCGAAGGCCGACGTGGCCGCCTCGCCCGCCGGTTTGTCGGCCTGCGGCAGCACACGAAAGAAACGGGGATGCACGGAAAACAACAGGTGGATCGTTTCGCCCGGCGCGCGGCATTCGAGCGTCACCGCGTCGGCGCGCACCTGGCGCACCTTCTGCACCGGCGCGCCGGTCAGTTTCGCCGCCAGCGTGGCGACCACGCGCGCGAGTTCGGCGTGCGTCATGGCCGGGAGGGATCGAGGCTCACCCATGAACGCTCCAGCGTTTGCGGATCCAGGCACAGCAGGCGGCGCGTGTCGCGAAAACAACCGACGTTGAGCAGTTCGACCGGTTCGTCGATCACCTCATAGTCGGCCAGTTCCGCCGTGCGCGGCTGATGCACGTGCCCGAAGAGCACGTAACGCGGACGGTGCAGTTTGAAGTAATACGTCAGATCCTCACAGCCGCCTTCGTCGCGCCCGGCTTTGACATCGAAGGACAGTTCTTCGATCGCCGGCGGCAGATGCACGCACAGCACGTCGACCGCGCCGATGTCGTGCAGCCGCTGCGCGTACACCTTGCGGTCCAGTTCGCCGGGCATGCCGAAGGAATACGGCCCCGGCGGCAGGCCGCTGACCAGCCCGAAGCGCCGCCCCTGAATTTCCAGCACCTCCGCCTCGTGCAGCGTCTGGTTGGCCGCGAGGTTGGCGCGCAGCGCGTCGGGGTAATCGACGTTGCCGTACAGAAAATGGACTTCGCAGGGCAAGGCGTGGCACATGTCGAAATACATTTCCTGCACCGCCTCGCGAATGCGGACGAACAGGTCGGGAATCGACCCGGCGGCGCGCGCCATGGCCGCGCGGGCTTCGTCGAGTTTTTCCGCCTGGATCAGTTCGAGCGTCGCGGCGATCACGTCCTTGGGCACGAAACCGGCGAGGATGCCCGACAGGTCTTTGTAATCGAGAATGTTGATGTGATCGCCCAGGCTGATCAGGATATCGTCGGGCGCGAGAAAATCGGCCAGCGGCTCATAGGCGCCGTGCAGATCGGACACGATAAACAGGCGCATCGCTCAGCCTTCGAGCACGAACGGTTTGGCGGTCGCCTTGTTGACCCGCGCCGCTTCCTTCTCGTAACCGGGGCGGCCCATCAGCCCGAAGGCGTAGCGCTTGCCGGCCTCGACGCCCGGCTGGTCGAAAGCGTTGATATTGAACAGCAGCCCGGCAGCGGCGGTCTGCAATTCCAGGTGCATCAGCAGTCGGCCGATCGTCTCCTCGTTGAGGCGCGGCATAAACACCGTGACGCACGGCCGCCCCGCCTCGGTCAGCGCGTAACGCGTCGCTTCGGCCTCGGCGTCCAGCAGCTTGCGCATCGAGCGGCCCTTGAAATAGGTGAACGCATCCTGCTTCCAGGGGCTTTTCGGATACGGCAGATCGCGCCGCATCTTCTCGACCCGCAGGAAGGTGTAGAGCTTGTCGTCGGGACCTTCGGCGAACAACTGCACCTGGCTGTGCTGATCGGTCGCGCCCAGCGCGGCCAGCGGCGTGGGGCCGATGTGCACCGGCTTGCCGGCGACGTCGTTGGCCTTGCCCAGGCTTTCCGCCCACAGTTGGCGGAACCAGTCGGCGGTGCGAAACAGGCTGTTGGCGTAGGGCATCATCACCGCGATGCGCCGCCCCTGTTGATAGTGGAGGTAGTGCAGCGCCGCGCCGACCAGGCTCGGGCTTTTCAAGACGGGAGCGTCCAGGCCGGTCGTCAACGCCTCCCCCGCGCCCTTGAGCAGAGCGTTGATTTTGATGCCGGCCAGCGCGGCGGGGAACAGGCCGACCGGGCAGAACACCGAGAAGCGTCCGCCGACATTCGCCGGCACCGGCAGCGTGGCGATGCCCTCTTCATTGGCCAACGCGCGCAACGGGCCCTTATCCGGATCGGTGATGAACACGAAGCGTTTGTTCGCTTCCGCTTTGCCGCCCAATTTGGCGACGAAGTAGTCGTGGAAAATCAAAAACTGCCCGACGGTCTCGGCGGTCGAGCCGCTTTTGGTGATCACGCAGACCAGCGTTTTGGCCGGGTCGATCAGGTTGAGCACGCCGCCGACCAGCTCCGGATCGATGTTGTCCAGCACGTGGAAACGCGGCGCGACACGGCCTTCGGTCAGCAGGTTGTGGAACGGATGCAGCAACGCATCCTTGAGCGCGATGAAGCCCAACGCGCTGCCGCCGATGCCCAGGACGACCACGTCGTCGAAATCCTTGTACCGCTTGGCCAGCTTGGCGACCTCGCGCGCCATCGCCTCGTTGCCCGGCAGATCGGCAAAGCCCAGCTCGTCGATCTCGCGCATCATCCGCATGCTGTTTTGCACGCGCTGCAGTTCGCCGGTCAGCTCGGTCAGATTCTTTTTCGTCGGCTGCCCTTTGAAAAAGGCATGCGTGTAATCGAATTTCAAATTCATGATTTTTTTCCGTATTGATCGTAAGAGATTAATTGATCCGACTCACGGCGGTTGGTTGGGAAACCCTCTTTCGCCGGATACCCCAGCGGAATCAACTCGACCAACTGCACATCCTCCGGCACCGCGAGAATGTCGGCGGCCAACTCGAGGTTCATCGCCGCCACGTGCACCGTGCCCAGCCCCTCGGCCTGCGCGGCAAGCGTCAGGTTGGCCGCGGCCAGCCCCGCGTCGAACAGGCCGAAGTCCGTGATGGTCGTCACCTGATTATCCTTGTAATAACCCGACAGCCGTTTTTCGTGGCACAGCGCCAGGACGATCGGCGCGTCGGTCATCGCCTTGGTCGACGGATTGCCCGGCGTCAGCGCCTCGGCCAGCTTCGCCTTGATCTCCGCGTCGCGCACGACGATCCACCGCGTGGCCTGCACGTTGGCCCAACTGGGCGCCCACCGCGCGGCGTCGAGCACGCGCTCGAGCACGTCGGGCGGCACGTCGTCGCTTTTATACTTACGGATGCTGCGCCGTTTCATCACGGCATCGTAAAGGTCCATGGCGTCCCCTCCCCCGAATTTTTACGCGGTTATCCGCCGAATCTCCTCGACCAACGCCGGCAGGATGTCGCTGGAGGATCCCTGCAGCGTGTATTGCGCCACCGTGCGCGTCAGTTGGGTCGACGTCTTGTTGATCTCCACCACGACCGCGCCGCTTTGCCGCGCCAACTGCGGAATGCTGCTGGCCGGAAAAACCATCGCGCTGGTGCCGACCACGAGCATCGCGTCGCAGCGCGCGGCCTGCAACCGCGCCTGGTGCGACGCCTCCAGCGGAATCGCCTCGCCGAAAAAGATGACGTTGGGCTTGAGCACCTGCATGTCGTTGGGGCATTCCGGCGGCCAGTCGGCCCCGCGCTCCAGCCGCTCGGCCACCTCCTGCGCGCTGTAACGCGAACCGCAACTCAGGCAGACAAGTTGATTGCCGTTGCCGTGAAATTCGATCACCTCGCGCGAGCCGGCTTCCTGGTGCAGGTTGTCGATGTTCTGGGTGATGATCGCCTTGAGCAATCCCATTTGTTCCAGTTCGGCCAGCGCCGTGTGACCCGGATTGGGGTTGGCGTTGGAAATCAGGGCATTCATTTCCTTGAGCATCGTCCAAACTTTATCCGGATTTTCCAGGAACGCGTCGATGGTGGCGTATTCCATCGGGTCGAAGCGATCCCACAAGCCGCCGGGGCTGCGAAAATCGGGGATGCCCGAATCGACGCTGATGCCCGCGCCGGTCAAAGCCACGATCCAACGTGCGTCCGCGAGAATGCGGGCCACTTCCTGCAGATCACTCACTCGTACACCTCATCCTGCGCCTGGTCCCGTAGGTGCGCTTCGTAATATTTGATCCGGTGTTGCGCGTGCTCCAGCAAGTCGGGCCGTTCACCGACGGCTTGTCCCACATCGATGTATCGTCGCCACCGTTCGAGCGCCGCTTCGGCCTCGCCGAGTTTTTCGTGGGCGATGGCCAGGTTGAAATGCGCGCTCGCGTAATCGTATTCGAGGGAAATCGCTTTTTCATAAACCGCCTTGGCTTCCTCGTACAGTCCCCGTTTCGAGTAGGTCAAGCCGAGGTAGTTGTACGCCTGCCAATGCGAGCTGTTCTCGTCCAGAATTTTTTCGAACATCGCGGTCGCTTCAACGAACCGTTCCTCGGCCAGCAGTTGCCGGCCGACGCGCAGGTATTCGTCATGCCGCTCGTCGGCGGAGACGGGCTCGACGTTCCGGTCGATCAGCGGCTTGCGCTTGCCCCCTGTCCGGGCATGGGAAATCAACGAAAGGACGATAAACACGGCGCCCGCCGCCGTTACCGACACGGCCAGAGCCCACCAGAAGCCGAGGCGTTCGAAGCCCCCCAGCATGTACGCCAGCGAGGTGACGGCCAGCGCCAGCACTTCCAGCACAACCAGCCACCAAAGGGATAAAGATGTTCTGTTCTCGGCCATGGACCGCCAAATTCCTCGTACGTTCACACACAAACACTGTGAAATGCGGCGCCGCACTTAACGTCTGCCATAGTAAGGAAACTTGAGGGCTTTTCGCAAGGAGGATCTGCGTTCATTTGTAACTTGTTCGCAAAATTGATATCCAGAACAATAAAGATGCAACGCAAGTTTGAGGAGAGTCATGAAGCGCCGACTGATTATCTTGTTGCTCGCCCTTGTGGCGGTCGTCGCGGCCTGCGGCGACGATGACGATGACAACAACGATTTCACCGATGACGATCCGACCGATGACGATGCCGACGACGACGATGCCGACGACGACGATGACGTAATCGACGACGACACGACGGACGATGATACAATCGATGATGACACCGCCGACGATGATACGACGGATGACGACACGCTCGACGACGATACCACCGACGACGATACGGGCGACGACGACTTCGCCCCCCCGAGTCCCGCCTACGGGTATTACCAGGAAGGAAGCAGCGGCAACTGGACCTGGCTGGAGGCGCAACTGCCGTCCCTGGCCGCCGACGATCTGATCCTCTTCCTGGGCATGGACGACGTGTCGGTGGGCGATCCGGGCTTGCTGCACCTGCTGCAAGAGGCCAAGACGCAGGGCGTGGAAATTCGCGCCTGGGTGTTGCTGCCCTACAGTTCGGGCTATTGGCCCGGCGAACAAAACGCGGCCGACTTCGCCGTGTCCGCCCTCGCCTTTGCCGACTGGTTCATTCAGGAAGACGTGGGCATCGAGTGGATCGTCGTGGACATGGAAATGGATCACGGCCTCATCGCGCAGCTCAACAACCTGTTCGCCGAGGGCAAGTACCTCGAAGCCGCGATGCTTCTGCTGGGCAACTACACGCCCGAGCGATTCGCGCAGGCGTCGGCCATCTACCAACAGATGGTCGAGGATCTGGCCGAGCTCGGTTTCTATTCGATGGTCGTAACCTACCCGCAAATCCTGGACGATCTGGCGGACGCCGACACCTTCCTGCAGGACGTCATGGAGGTGCCCGTCTCGACCGTCGGCTGGCACGAGGTTTCGACCATGCCCTACACCACGACCTTCGAAAACATGCTGGGCATGCCCTTCGGTCCGTACCTCATTTACGATTATGCGCGCTCGACGGTGGAATATTTCGGCGACGCCGCTTCGATCGCCCTGGGCATTTCCGGCGAGATGGACGATCCGGCGCGCCTGGCCGCCGAGGTCGCCGCGTCCAAAGCCGCCGGGGTGGAGCGCATCCAGGTCTACAATCTGGGCGGC
>DAIMDW010000054.1:0-18688 GCA_036725605.1 bacterium | reverse complement strand
CAAGGGCATCCCACCCCTTCACAGGTACAGCAAATTACAAACCAGAACCGCATGTGAAAACGAGCATTTAGGCCGTCTGGATTGTGTCTGATGTGTTTTTCGGGGCGTTTACAAACGAGATGTGTGGCGGGTAATCCCGTGGCTCGGTTGATCGCAGTCCATGCAAAAATTAGGCAACACATGCCCAGGACACCAGCAAGTGGCGTGCCGGAAATCGAAGTGCTTATTTTTCAGCCAGTTACGCGTCCAGAGAATTCCTAGCTTTCCGGATTTCGGAATCCGATTCCGAAAATCGGACGTTTTTTTCAAAGCGCACCCATCTCCTTTATCTACCTGACCTATTAGAATCTTTTCCCTTGATTTTAGCATGCTCGCATGCTAAGCGTTCCTTTGGATCGAACTTCCAAGCTGAAATGAGGCCAATCATGCGCTTTGAACTCCGTTTAGCATCAACTACAGAAGAAGCGCTGGGGTTGTGCGTCGAAAAAAAAATTTGGGCTGGACGGAAAAAGTTATCGAGAAATTGGAAGTCGGGACAGTTTCTCCTTGTGCGGGTCGATTCACGTATCGCTGCACTTGGATTCGTGCAGGGAGAATTAGCAGAAAGTCAAAGTCAGCTATTTTCTGATAAATTTCCTCTTACTGTCCCTGTTGAGTGGCTTTGGGTTGCCGAGCGCCCCCTTGACCGTCCACAGTTTTCTGAGTGGATAAAGAGCGAACTTTGCGAAGCCTGGGGCGAACACTACGGTTTTAAACTTCTTAATCAATCAATTATTCCACACCAGCAGGCAAAAAGAATACTCAGTAAGTTTGAACAGCAAGCGGGTTTTTCGTTGAATGAATTATTAAATTCCAGATTATCACTCCGAAAGGATTGAATAATTGCAAAGAATTCCTCACCCAATACCTTATCAAGGAAGCAAAAGGAATCTAGCTCCTATCATCCTCGATTATTTCCCGCAATCAGTTGATACACTTTATGAGCCTTTTGCTGGATCGGCGGCTATTACTCTAGCTGCCATCAAAGCCAAAAAAGCAAAAGCTGCACATATTAATGATAGCTTTGTGCCTTTGATGCGCCTTTGGAAGCTAATTATTGATGATCCCAAAACCTTATCTCAAGGATACGCGAGTATTTGGAATGAACAGTTATCCAATCCTCGTTTTTACTACGACAAAATTCGCGATGAATTCAATGACGACCATGACCCAGTAAAACTGTTATTTCTTCTTGCGAGATGCGTGAAGAATGCCATTCGCTTTAATTCAAATGGAGAGTTTAATCAGTCACCGGATAAAAGACGACTTGGCACAAAACCGAAAACAATGGAAAACCATATTTTAGGCGCTGCTGGTATTTTATCTCACCGCACAAAAGTTACCCATGACGATTATTCCACTGTTGTTAAATTGGCAACGTCGAAAGATCTCGTTTATATGGACCCTCCGTATCAAGGAACTAGTGGCCAAAGAGACACCCGTTACCATAAGCAATTAGACTTTGATCGCTTCGTAAAAGAAACGGAACAATTAAGAAATCGTAAAGTACCAGTCATTATTAGCTTCGACGGCCGTTGTGGAAACCGTATTTATGGAACGGAACTTCCAAAAAAACTCGGCTTGGTGCGCGTCGAAATTCACGCAGGACGATCCTCTCAAGCCACGCTAAATGGTGCAAATGATCACACTTATGAGTCGCTCTATTTAAGTCCTGACTTAATATGCGAAACTAGTTCGAATCATTCGATCCAAAGATCAGTGAAGGAAACCAATCAAGCTACTCTTCCTGGATTAGAATTATCAACGCGAAGATGAAAACAAGTCTGTAATTTTATCATAATCTTCCACTGTGGATTCCTTGGAAAATGTGACAATGAGGTCTTGTTTATCAATGCTTTTACTTATGAATCTCAGATAAGGATTTCCCATAATGGTCATTTCTTTGCGTATTTCGATAATATTGTTGCGATCTATTTGCTCCCACAGTCCTCGTGTGCGATGCGTTGAGCACAAAAAGAAATAATGCTTAGTCGCAATCAGCCAAAGTGTCGGTATTGTTGAATTTGGTTTTATAGTTGTTTTACGAGCAAAAATAATATCATCGATATTTACGCCGAGCGTGTTCAAAAGGATGTGAATGCGCTCTGGCAATTTATCAACAAAGACAGTTTTCATTTCTTTTTGGTTATCTTTTTTTCAAAAAAAGATTCCCGTATAACATCGTGCGGATCAATACCAGCCTTTTTCAATGCAGTTATACGTTTATCAAACTCCTCAGCTTCTGCCCCTTGGAAAGTAACTTCTATTTGTCTCACATTATCCATTGCGATGTGAGAATAACTTTCTGGTGATGCCCAGATGCAGGACTGGCAGACTTTTTCAATTTTATTGCTCCAGTTTTGGCAATGTTCGCAGGACCAGGATTTTTTCCTTTGGCAGGTGCCACAAAGTAGCATGAAAGCATCGACATTGTTTTGGTCCGCTATTTCGCCTGCTATTTCATATGGAATTCGGTGGTCAATTGTTAGATACCTGTCTTCGTATACATGCCAGCAAGAATAACAGCGACCACTAGATTTTTCGAAAAGAGTGCGATGCAGTTCCTTTGAAAGTACCTGACGGCCTCCCAGTTTGTGCTCTTGAATATCGTCTGGATTTCCAAATTTGTAAGCAGCAATGGAACGACCATTTCGACCTTTGGTTCTGTAAGTGACGAGAGGAATCCCATGCTCGCGAACATCTCGGGCAGCCCTTGGTGGATGATCATAGCCGTAATCGGTCAAGTCGTCTGTTGTAATGAAACCGTTTTTAAGGATGTGGTCTATAACTACTCGGGCACGCTTAGCGGTAACCTTGTCTAAAATGGCTTGAAGCCGCGGGTCAATTTTGGGCACGGTCATTCTCCGACATCAATTTCGGAGAATTCTATCACGAGCATGTGTGCCTTGAACAGAGGTTTTTTCTCCTTAAAATCAGGGCCTTTAACGCGTTATTTTGTTGGTTTGTTTGAAGGCAAACGATTTGAGCTTTTTACAGAATCATCGAGTCCCATCTGCATCCTGTCTCATTTATGCCCTGTAAACATGGCGGAGAGAGCGGTCCTTTATCGCGTTTCGCGTATCGAGAATTAGTTTCGCTTTCTTTGCGACGAAATCGTAATCCACACAGTCATGCGCGGTAGCAATGATCGTCGCGTCATAGTCGGCAATGTGTTCGATGGGAACACTTGCAAGCCCGGCGAATTGGGAATACTCGCGTGTTGGCATTATGCTCAGCACATGCTGGTCGTGGTACTCCACGGTAGCGCCCAAATGGCTCAACAGACTCAGCAACCTG
Source organism: bacterium (assembly GCA_036725605.1). Taxonomy (GTDB): domain Bacteria; phylum Lernaellota; class Lernaellaia; order Lernaellales; family Lernaellaceae; genus CALBTQ01. Next base: position 15,352 of record DAIMDW010000054.1, on the reverse strand, counting down.
AGGCTCGCGGACTCACGAAGGTCCTCCACATTCTTCTTGTACGCCATACCGAGGATAAGGATGCGGCAGCCCTGAATCGCTTTTCCATGCTCGTTAAGGGCGTACATCAGTCGCTCAACTACGTAATCGGGCATTCCGGAATTGATTTCTCCCGCGAGTTCAATGAAGCGTGTGGAGATGCCAACCTCACGAGCCTTCCATGTCAGATAGAACGGATCGATCGGAACGCAGTGCCCGCCGAGACCGGGGCCGGGATAGAACGGCATAAATCCAAATGGCTTCGTCGCAGCCACTTCAATGACCTCCCACACATCAAGACCCATCCGGTCGAATACCATTTTCATTTCGTTCACGAGTGCGATGTTGACGGAACGAAAGATGTTTTCCAAAAGCTTGGCGGCCTCAGCCGTTGCGGGAGAGCCAACCTTAATCACCCGAGCAGCGACTGCACTGTACAAGGCACTTGCGACAGCGAGACTCCGCTCATCGGCGCCGCCAACGACCTTGGGAATATTCGTGAAATTGAAGTCCGGATTTTGGGGGTCTTCCCGCTCCGGTGAGAATGAAACAAAAAAATCTTCGCGGGCGCTTAGACCCGAGCCAGACTCCAGGATTGGAATCAGAACTTCCTCAGTCGTTCCTGGATAAGTAGTGCTTTCTAAGCTAATAAGTTGTCCGCTGCGAATATATGGCGCAATAGACTCTGCCGTGCCTTTGATGTAGGAAAGATCAGGCTCTCGGTTTTTTGATAGTGGCGTCGGCAAGCACAACAATATGGCATCGCAGGTCGAAACCTGGGTGAAATCTTGAGTAGCTGAAAGATGATCGGAGACACGATTGATGCGTCCTTCGAGAATGTAGCTGATATAACTTCTTCCTGAATTGACGGCCTCGATTTTTTTGGGGTCGATATCGAAGCCTAGTGTTTTAAAACCCCGTTCAGCAAACGCGAGTGCCAGCGGCAAACCGACGTACCCGATCCCTACAATGCCAATGATTACACTCCGATTTTCTATTTTTTTTGAGAAATCAACTTCTTTCATGAACTCGTTCCTTTCATAAGGAGCCGTATAACCAGTTTTTGAAGCGTTTCCTCACTTCTAAAGTCAGCACGTTATCGCAGTTGACGTAAACATTTGTCTTCAACAGGGACCTAAATGCGATCAGGCATATTTCCCTCTTTGTATCGATCCTCCGTTTTGATGAGTAATGCATTATTGTCCTTTTCAAGAATCGGATATGTTGCACGAAATAAGATGCTCTATTTGGGTCTTAACGACCTGGAACATTTCACAGCGATTATCCAACTGACTTGCCGGGTAGAGTTGGTTGTGTATTTTACGAAACCATGTCTGTTCCCCCGCGTCCGCTGACACTTGACCATCGCGCTTGGCGCTCTCATAGATACTGAAAACCTGCTCTAAAAAATATTTTAGAAAATCTACTTTTGCTATGAATACACCGGAGTTGAGATGTTGAAATGGCGGCGGTTGGTGGCGACTCATCTCACATGATGCGTCTTCAGCATTGAAGGTTGCAACATGAATAGTCGCATTGAAAAGGCACTGCGCGTTAAGGCTTTCCAAATAATCTACTATAATATTTATGTCTCCTAGTACAATAACGTCAGCCGCATCGAGAAACAAAATATACCGTGACGTTGTTCTGCTCAGATATTCCAAAAGAAGGATCGGTTTAAGTAAATAATCCCAGGGCCTTCCTGACGCATCAAGAACGGTCAGCGGAAGATCAAGGGAATGCATGACATCAAATAGGATTTGGGATGTGGAGTCAGCCACGGTAACTACTTCAAGATCTGTTCTTAACGGGGATTTTGGGGGTTGTAGATTTCTAAGGATCGATTTTCGCATGGACCACAAACAAGTACTTCTTCCAGATTCACCCGGGAAGTGTAAAATGATTGGGGTTGTGCCGAACAAATGATTTGTTAAAAGGACGCCCGCTTGCCCACTACCACTAACTCGACTCAAGGGTGACCTCGTTGTCAGAGAGCCCTTGAGTCGCCAAACTTTCTGGAATATATCGAAGGCAATAGCTGCAAAAATTATATGGACGCATAGGAATGTTGTTATACACGAGACCCTCTAAATCTAAATGTTCAATCTCGGATAATTGAAACGCTGGCTCGGCAAACTCCTGCTCAAAGCAGAAGTACGCCTTCCCATCACAGTTGATCAGAAGTGCATTTCGCCTCAACGCACAGAGAGTTTTAACAGTCCGGATCGGCTCACCTTGGCCAATGTGATTGATCGGGGAAATACGTAAAGTTACTTTTTGCATCCTCGCCATTTGTTCTAAACGGGACAACAAAGACGAATCATAGTAACCACTTATTGTAGTAATCGATAATTCAAGACCATTTGCGAGGATTACAGGAGCCAAGTATTCAAGAATGTCAATGTTTCGGTGCTCTAAATCGCAACCGACAGAGATGCGATCATAAGTAACAAGCATCGTTTGCAATAATAAGTGCCTTTTCCGATTCATTTTTTCGAATATGCGAAGGTTTGTTCCTAGTTGAAGTTTTTTTCGACCCTTGAAGTGGTCTCTCAAAAAGTCCGATATTTTCAAAAATTCTGGATGAAGGGTGGGTTCCCCACCGTTGATAACGATGAGTCTATAATCTTCCCTTTTAAGCGCCTGAAAGAATCGTACTACATCATAATGAGAGAGTATTTGTCTATCATTGTGAAAGTGACAAAAACAACAGCTATTAAGACAAACACCATTGATTTTCAATTTAACGACCTCAAGTGGTGCCAAGGCAAAGCCTTGGATAAGCGGATCATCCGATGAATTTGAAGGGTAAATGTTCTCTTTCATGACCATTCTATCCAAGTATCTCGTTTAGGAAGCAATTCCCTGGCTGCCAGGTTGTAGAAGTTTTGGAGCTATCCTCGGCAGCTGCAAGAGCCAAAACAATCTCCTCTGTTGAGGATGATGAAGTGAAGGGAAGGATTCTTCCACCACTTAAGGACTCAACGGCATTGATATTCTCGCTTTGCTCGTTGCCACGATAAAAAGCCGAAGTAGCGAACGCCAATGCGGGGAGCCCCAAATACAATATCTCGCTGAGCGTGTTGCGTCCTCCACGAGCGACGGCAATTTTCGTCCTTGCATATAATTCTTTTGCTGAGGCGATCTGCCCATAGATCCTTAAACGCTCGTCGTCGATGCTCTTCTGAAGATGTCGAGAAATGTCATTTGAGCCGCAGAAAATATGAAGGGGTTCACTACGAGTTGAAAGCACGACATCCGCACATTTTAATGCTGCCTTAAGTGAGCTTTCAGCGAACTGCGGGTCTGTTGTATTGCTTCCACCACCTAAAATGCAAACAACGTGGTCACGGTCTTCTCCATTTTTTCGCAAGGAGAGTATTTCTGAGCGGACAATAGTCGGAATTGAGTGAAAGTGGCTGAAACCAAAGGTATCCTTAACGCTTGTTAAGCCGTGTACGATTGCAATATCCGCATTTGAGTAGCAATCGTTAAAAAACAACTGGCTGCTGAAAGGATTAATGGGGTTATAGACGTCAAAAGGGTTCAGTAATACGATAATTGTCGCTGATGGGCACGTGAGCCGAAAAGAGCGGACCAATAACGGTTCACCATCGCACACGATCACATCGGGTCGCCAATGGCACACTTCGCCAAGCAAAGCTTCGCCACCGGGGGACACTGGAATGATACCGATACACGAAATATTTTGATCGTCAACTCGATAGCAGTCGTGTTCGTGAAAATATTTTAAATATTCCCAACCATTGAGGTAAGAGTAAATCCTGGTTTGCGCATTGTGCAATCTGCGGAGAACACTAGTAACCTCGACGCCCGCGACGACACGCCCGAGCCCTGGGAAACCACGAAGGATTGTCGCTACTCGCATTATCGGTACCCTTGAAAAAAAGCCCCAACTTCTCGAAGCGTGAAACGTCGCAATTGATACCGATCGGTGACTTCATGGTGTCCGCCATGCTCTAGTGCAAATGCACAAAAATAATACTGACGGACTACCTCGACGACCACAGAATTGAAAGCACCATACGGATAGGCATAAGATTCAACTGCGCCAAAGTAATCTTGCAAGAAATCCTTGGCGCCACTGATTTCCAATCGCATTTCTTGCTCTGAAAGACGAAGGTGATTTGTGTGTGACATCCCGTGCGCGCCAATCTCCCATCCGTGCTCGCGAAGAGTGCGCAGCGAATCCAGGGACATGTGCCTGCGGCGAAAACCGTCTCGCGGATTCCAGTCGTTCCATGTTCCTATCGCTTTCGTCACAACAAAGACAGTAGCGGTGAATCCGTACTGATCCATAACTGGGAGCGCATTTTGTATCACTCCTTCATATCCGTCATCAAACGTGCATACAATTTTTTTGCTCTTGTCAGGTGAAGCCCAAAAGGATTCTGCCGAGCAGAGCACCCACCCAGCTTCATGAATCCGCTTAAGAGTTCGCCCAAATATATCGACGGGCACGTTAACCCCTGTCGACTCCAAACCTCCTACGTCGTGGAGGACAATACTGGGAACAAATCCGCGCATTTGGCTGTTCCACGCACGGCTCTGGAGTGCCACACTCCTAAGAATGTCGAGCCACTGAGCTTGTACTGCAGAGGGGTCCAGCAGCGGGCGTAAGGTATCGCAAGCTCGCATGGCGACCGTTTCCAATTTTTCAGCATGATAGAGAGTGCTGATGCTATTTGCCAATGTTCTTGGGTCCGGTGATGGAACAATGAGTTCCGAGTGGTTGGCGCGAAGACTTTCTGCAATGTAACCACTGTCGGAAATTAAAATGGGAGTTCCGTGTGAGAGCGCTTCAACGACAGAAAGGGAAAAGCCTTCGCACACTGACGCCTGAACATACAGGTCCCACTCCTCAAGCAGAGTGCCGAAATCCTCACGCTTGCGGTACCCAAGCAACTGCACGTGATCTTTAACGCCAAAATCCTCAATTGAAGAAACATATTTATCCAGAAGATCCGGATCTATTTCACCCACTAGTTCAAGTTGCCAATCGACGCATGGCTCGCGTTCCTTCAAATATGAAAGAGCAACAATGAGAGATAGGACGCCCTTTTTCTCGTTGAGGTAACGTGCTCCACAGCCGAGCCGAAACTCTTTATTCTTTTTCGGAAGGTGGCGACATGGAACGGACAGAAGGATCGGATTCGGAATAACGAAAAACTTAGGATTGTAGGGTCGTGGAAGTAGTGCCCGGGCCTTCTCGATCAGCTCCGATGATAACCCGGTTACCGCCTCAGCTTCGCTGAGAACCATAAAAAACTCAGCCGATTTAACTGCATCCCCTACAACAAGGTTGCCGTCACTTCCTCGTAACGAAACGATTAACGGGATTTTCAAGGTCTTTGCAATAAAACTGGCCACGAGCCCCGTATGACCCGCCCCGAATGATAGACAAATATTCGGATGCCATGCACTGGCCTTTTTTATTAGGTTTTTAATAAAAAACTGCTCACCTACCCTAGTAGCCAATGTTGGATCGTAACCACCATTTGCTATTGGAAGCCCTGATCCGAGGTCTCCCCAGATTTCAACCCTTTGGGTAACGTTTATACCTTCATCGAATTCTCCCGAACGCTCCACAATGGCAACCGCCACTGCAATGTCAGCATCAGAAAAAAGCTCTGCGAGATCCTGGCATGCCCGAGCGACACCTCCTCCATCCTCCCCATATTCACCCGTGCAGATGAGAACACGCATCAACAAACACCTCCCGAGCAACGAACCTCAGCATTTTGTAAAGAAATACTATAGAGACGCTTAGATGCAGTATTTTGGGGAAACACGTAGGTAGGCTGCGAACTGACGTTAAACCCGAGAAAGGCCTTTCGGACGCATTCCTCATGGACTCGTACTTCAGGCGGGAATGCTGGATGAGGTGCGGTAAAAGTCCCATCAATCAATTCCACAAGGAAATTATGAGGAATACCGTTGAATGAATGCCAACGCTGCAGTCGGCTTATGTAATCCTGGCAAGTTTCCTTCCCTGCGCGGTAAATGCAGTTAACTTGTATGAGTAGGGTCGGCATGAAAGTAAGTTTTGTTGGGTATGTCCCATGAATCACAGCATTATCTACGCCGAATAAGTCCATAAGCTTTTGATTGGCCAATCTTACTAACCAATCCTCCCTCTCTATACCGTGAATATTTCTAAAACCATGTGCCGCCAAAATAGCCATGATATCTCCAACACCACTTCCAATTTCAAAACAACTCTCGTCCCTGTTCAAACCTTTTAATGAAGTGCTGATAGCCCGCCACGTCGGGGAAATATTATTGTCAACTGGCACCCATTGGGGGAGCGATACTCCCGTTTCGACGAGACGCCTGTTATAGGCGTTCAGCTCTGAGTAAAATCTATCCATGACGATTCCAAGGTTTTTCTCACGTTATCGGCGCTTATTCCCCCAGAACCAATTTTCAGAGGATATTGCCGGTCTCTCTTTAGTATGCACGGCATCAAGACGCCATCTGGCAGAAGCCGGATTTCTCCGTAGTCACGGCATAAACTGCAGTTGCCCTGGATGCATGGATGGTCTACAAGTTGCACCTCAATCTCGAACATACCGTCAGATTTAGTCCATCGCTTTCGTTGAGAGGTCGATGGAAGGGAATTGCTGGCGTGAAAATCCATATATCTCTCAAACCAATGCATCTCTTCCAAGATGGATTGTACGTCTGAGAAAAGTTGGGGAATGATTTTAATTTTCAGCCGCATATCGGTTGCGAGGTCAATAGCCGAAAGGTAGTCTTTACGACGATCGGGTGCCATGACACAGTTGATGGAAATATGGACTCCTTCTCGAATGAGCCATTTGAGATGGTCCTTAACAGTGGAGAGGTCCCCGCCACCTGTGATCGCGTGGTAACGACTCGAATTCGCCGAAGGAATGTTTACATTTAACGCCACATTTGCTTCTTGCAACGTCTTCACTAGTTTAGATGTCACAAGAGAAGCGTTGGTCGCACATCCAATTTCAATGTCGGCATATTTTCTCAAATGCGCTACCAGGGGAATCAAATATGGGGAGAGAAAAGGCTCACCGCCGCTCACTTGGATTTCCCGGATTCCCACATCGTATGCGACGTCAGCTACAGTGAGGATTTCATCAAGCCGCATTTGGCGCGGCCGAGGAAAACTTTCGTGCTGCCCTTCACGGTGACAGAATTCGCAATTGTAATTACACGAATCGTCAAGAAGCACGCGAAATATCCGCCAACCGTCTACATCAATTCGATGTGGCATTTGTGCTTTTCCTCTAAAATACGGAAAGATATCCCGAACAGATCGTCACCATTCTTGTCGAATGCCTCCATCGGTAAAATCGCCGTGACGGTTGGAGGAGCCTCGGAAAGGACTTCAGAGAAGTCGTTGTTGGTCAATAAACCAGATACAGTAACCGATCCTCCAAAGGTTCTGTTGGGAACTCGATGTACGGCGCACTGCGGAAACGGTGTGAGTGCATTGGAGAAATAGGCAAAGGACGAATCGGGCGTCAGAATCCAGAACTGTTTCGTCGTGCAATCGCCTTCAATTCGGTTTCGAATTACTTCAATACGAGCATCAGCCTCGTTAAAGTATTCTGTACGCGCATGCCAATATTCGGAAGACAAATAAGGGATTGTAAACTTAATCTGTGGCCATCGCTCCCGTAATACTTGGGCAGCGACTGGATAATTTTCAATGCTATTATCACAAGCGGTTCGGAGGGCATTTGATGCACCGTCTATGTTTTCCATCCGCCTCACTAGAATCTCCTCAACCCTGTCGAATAGGCCAAGTGACGCGAGTAGGTCCAAGTCTTGCTCTAACTCTTCTACAGAACCAGTGAACATCAACGAAATTTTCCTGATGGGGCCTTCTCTGAGTAAAAAAAGCATCTTCTCTCGGGTTGAGTATGCCATCAGTCGTTCTCGCGAAGCCTGCATAGTGATAAGGGAAAGATCAATGCCATAATTGGATATTTGCTGCAGAGCACTAAGATGATTCGGGGTTATGTGACTTCCAGTCGTCACAGTCGTCACAGTTTTTTTCCGAAAATGTTCGGCTGTATATTTAATGAGATTCACGATATTGGGATGAATAAACGGGTCGCTATGTGGTGCCACAAGTACTCCGGCCCCCAATCGAACAAACCGATAGCTTGGGTCTAGATAATTAAAACCGTCGATTAAATCATCGATTTCGATGTCAGGAATAGATGGAAATCTTCGCATGATCGGATCATGGTTTACTTTGCAAAAGACACATCCGACTCGACAGGGACGTGACGTGATCGGAATATTATTCCAATTGGTTATCTCATAATGGAAAGCGCTTCTCTGCTCAGGTGTCATCGCACGTCCCTTTTTGCTTCCAAACGCCCGGTGGGGGCCGTTTCTAGGGGCCGCTTATTTATATCCACGGCACATTGGCGGCAAATGGAGACGCTCCGATAATCTTGCCGGATCGCTCCTCGAAGTTCATTCAATGGATCACCAAGCCAAATCTCTTCCAGACGCTGATGATTTAAATCACCAATGACCCATTCTGATTGGTAATCGCGACAACAAGGAGTTGCCCGGCCGTCCCAATTGACAACAAAGCCAGCAAAGCCATTTTCAATGTAGGAGCAAAATGAACGCCCCGCATCTTTGAGGTACCAGCCTTTCCTTTCCGGATTCCAGTGGTAACGCTTGTATTTTTCCGTTATTGGGAGCCAGTCTTCGTAGTCGAGCCCTTCGACCATTTGGAGATTAGCTGTTTTTAACTCGAACGACGCACCGAAAGAGATGGCTAGATCGCGTACACGGTCGATTTCGCTTTCGTTATGCCGAAACGCTAACATTTGAATGACAAGTTGAAACGGCAATGATGTTCCATTCATAGAGGTGCTGAGGTAGGAAAGGCCTGCCAGAATAGCAGCGAAATCCACACCGCGCCGGAACTTCGCATGTGTCTCGGGCGTCGCTCCGTCAATTCCAATGATGACTTTCTCTACTCCACATTCTAACAATCGGTCGATTTTCCTTCGAGTATAAAACGCCGTTCCGTTGGTACTGACTTTGACCGAAATACCTGAAGTATGTGCTCGCTCGATAAATTCAAAAATCTGAGGATGTAAAAATGGTTCCCCAAAGTTCCAGAGTGTGAACTTGGTGCCATGGGGTGAACACTCATCGACCAATTGAGCAAAAAGGGTCTCGGACATGAATCCACGAGGACGTTTAAGCCGCCCCGATCCCGTTGGGCAGGTCGGGCATTGAGCGTTGCAAAAATTCGTGGGCTCGACCATAAGATTACGGGGGAATTTGGGCCCATTGAACATCATCGTTCGCACGGCAATTCGCCTTTCCAGGCAATGCTATCTTCACTTCCATTTATGAGGAGGCTTGTGGCCTTTCTGAGTTCCTCACCAAGCCCGCCATCTCCATTTGCGAAAATGTCCAGGTGTTCTTTTGCCCTTGTGCAACCAACGTAAAATGCAGCTCTGCCCTCCGTGTCACAGGTAAACTCGTTAGAGGACAAAAGCACCACACAATACGCGTCATACCCTTTTGCTGAATTTACTGTCGAAATGGTAAGGTAGTTAGTACGAGTGATGTAAGTATCCTTGTCATCTCGTTCGAAGGGAAGTACCAATCCGCGAACGCATTCAAGGTTTCTAGCAACATTGGCAAACGCCCTTAAGCGTTCCCTGGTCGGTCCAAGCACAAGGATATCTTCTGGCCGCACATCCTGAGTTTCGATAAGCCAACGAATTCTTCTCAGTGCTAATTCCAACTCATCCACTCTGTTGACCGTTTTAAAGAATTCAGGCCATTCACCTTGACGCTCCGCGAACCTGACTCTCCAAAGCTGGCCATCCCAGGAAATTACTCTTCGCTCTTTTTCGAGGTAGTTAGTGTCGGCAAAGGTCTTTGTCTGAATCCTTTGAGTCTCATCTGCCGTGCTTCCCAGAAGAACGTTGAAGGCTGGCTCGACGATTTGGCGAGTATTCCGGAAACATTCCACCATGACGTAGGACCGTCCACCTACGATACGTAGACCAATCTTGTCCCAGGTAGGGCGTGGCCGCCCGTATAAATTTTGGGCATCATCGTAGAAAATATAAATGTTCGGTTCTGTCGAGTTCGGACTTGTTTTGCAAAGCTCAATTAAAAATTTGAATTCGTCCTCCAGGAGATCTTGGCCTTCATCAATATAAACAGCGTCATATTGGATGGCCGCGAACCACTCGGGTTGTCTTGTTTTGAAATCCTGAATTTGTTTTAGATATGAATTTGCCCTTCCAAAATGATCGGATTCTTCACCCCTGTCGTAATAACCGATTTTTATATACTCGAGTACGTTCTCCTGGCTCAATTCCCAAAGTAGTCCATTGAGGTGAGTAATGCGACACATAGCTGCTGAGTATTCATGGTTGCCTGTTCTTTGGGCGTAGGCGGATTTAACCTTCTCCCGAATAAATGGGACGAGAGAGCGATTGAAACAAACGGCAAGAAAGGTTGGTAAATTTTTATCGCCAGATTCAAAAAGCTCTGCCTGGTTATTTTTCGTTACTTGTCCAATGCGGCGAGCAAGATTCGTTGCAAGCACAACAGTCTTGCCACTACCAGCCACACCCCGGATTAACCTTGGCCCCCCAGTCCAATCTTTTGCCGCGATTTCTTGCTGCTCATGCGAAAGCCGCTTCTCTTGAACCGCCAACTCATTGAAATACTCTCCTAACGTCAATTCTCGCGGACTCGATGCGTCATTTTGCAAGTCATAAAGAACTGCGGTATCTCCGAAAGCTGTAAAAATTGGCTTAATCTCGTCGTCCGAGAGTTGGTCAAGCCCCTGTCTCTTCAGAAACGATTGCCCAGCTGCTTGGAGTTTCGATTTCAACGAATTATTTGCGATGTCGTCTCCAAGGAAGAATTCGGACCATTCGCAGAGACCTTGCCATCGGTTGTTCCACTGTGCCCTGGTAACAAATGGAAACACAACCCAATAGAAAAAGGGGGCGTTCCATCCGCATGGTGCCGCCTTCTCCGAGGCGTTCTTGATGTCGAACATCGCGTTCTTGGCTTGCTTGATTGGATTTTTCTGCTTTTGGCGCCCTTGAAAACGGACTTGAAAAACTGGACCAGGTTTGACTTCCTCAATTTCCGATATTTTCCAACCCTTGACTTCAATCACGTGGACACCAGAAAAGGGATCGATCACAACGATATCGGGAGGCCTTTCCGTACTTCTTACGATGCTCGGTTCATTGAGAAGAGTAACCTCTGGATTCTTTTTGAAAACCGAAACAAGGTGTTCCAAAACTCGAATGTGGCTGATTTCCTTGATAGTGTCGTGACCTTCAACGACACACTGTGCATCCCTAATTACAGAAAGAAGTTGCTGCATTTTTCCAATTCCTCTTTGTGAGGTAACTCAAAAATAACTCGGTCTGCAGCTGGTGGGGCTGCGGTGCGACGCGAGCGACGGACAGGGTAAAGTACGTAGCCAAGGTGGATATGCTTCGAGTCTCCATCGAATGGTTCCTGCTTCGGCGCTATTTTTAGCTTTGAAAAGCGAGAAGCCGTTAGGATTCGATTGATGACTTGATTCGACGGAACGCCACGGCCAACGAGTTTTATCGAGTCACCAAAGGGAGAAGCCACGATCACTTCCACTGGCTCCGGAAAGACCGATCCTCGGACAACGATTCCGGGCAGAAGATCAGAAACAGAGGACTTCTTCATCAACGATTCCTACCTGAAGTTCTTTTCGCTCCCGCACGAGCTTGTTGGGCGATCCATTTGTCGTAATCGACACGACGAACGCGCCATTGCCCCCGCACCTTGAATGCTGGAAGTTCTCCACGTTGTGCCATTGAATAGACTGTTTTTTCAGCCAATTTCAGAAGGATGGCAACATCCTTTATCGTGAGAACTTCGTCGCCCGTCACGGTTGCACTCCACTTTTGAATGAAAGGGAATTGCCAGAACGCTAAGCATCGTGTTTCAACAAAAGGCAAGGTACTCCATTCAAGTCCAGAAAACAACCTGAAATCATGTGAATGTAAAGGAAAAATTGAAAACGAGGTGGAAACCTGTTTTTATTTCAGCATCTCAGCGCTCGCATGATCCATTGCGGCACTCAGTTTATTGATCGAGCCGTAGGTATGTCGTCCGAAAAGGTCGCGTCGAAGTTCCGGGATCTTGTCCGGCCCCTTCATGCCCAACGCAAACAGAGCATAGGTCTTTTCGCGGACATCGGCGGCGCTGACGCCCTCCAGAAAATCGACCTGCGTAATGTGTTCCTGCCTATAACTGGCGTGGTTCATTTTTTTTGGATCGCAGTCGTCCCATTCCAGTTCGGTTTTGCCCTGAATCCAGTCTTCGAAAAGATCTGCGAAAAGTTCGGTGGCGAGATAGAACCATCCGGCCGCGATCAAGACAGCGTGCTCCGCTGCAGACACATCCAAACGATCCGCAGTCGCAAGAACGCCCAGGTTGGATACACGATAGAACTGCGAAAACCATCTGACCGAGAAGGTTGCCTGGAAATCATTCCGGGACCAGCAGAAATCGACATGGTGCCCCCACTCGTGGAGCAGCGTTCCGGCTCCGGGAGCGAGGAGAAAGGGCATCGACGGCGCTTTGATGCCTTGGTCCATCATCAGCGAAACCACGGTCGGGCTGTAATGGAGCGACGGGTGAATGTATCGACCGCCCGCATGGGTCACCCCGGATTTGCCTCCATGTTTGGTTTTAACGATCACACAGGACGGATCAGCAAAGCCCCTCGATTCGATGAGTTTCAACGCCCGCACAAAGGGCTTCGTGACCGGGCTAATCGGAAGCACACGAAAGCCGTGGATGGTTTCTATTTGCGGGGATTGTGGGGCGGAAGTTTTCATGCCCGCAAAGATTATCCTTGCGGGATGAATGCCGCAACATTTTTCGGAAAAAAATGACCGCGCAGGAAATCAGCCTCGTAGCTTTTCGATCCATCCGTAGGCCGTGTCGCCAGGGCATGCGATTTTGCCGAAGTCCGCGTGCCCGGAAAACGCTGATGCCGAGAGTCTCAACATCTCCATCAAATATTCCGCCAGCACGAAAAATGCCTGCTCCTGGGCTGCTGTCGGTTCGCCGCCATCGTGCCTCGGTCCCGCAAAGTCGCCGACCAGCATGATGCCGATGGAGCGTGCGTTCTGCCCTTTACAGTGCCAGACCACGTCGGTCAATTCGTTGCACAGGTAGATCGAGCCGTCGTCATCGAGCGCATAATGGTAGCAGATGTGTGGACAGCCGCCGGCCGAGATGTGGTTGCCGGGGGAGATGTGGTAGTTGTTGATTCCGAAGACGTCGCGGTTGCCGGACGGGTCCGCGTGGCCGAGGCTCTGGTGTAGGATCACGCGGTCGATCCTTTCCAGGTTGCGCTTCTGCGGCCAGCGCGGGCGGTTCGGATTCCACGGGAGTTTCTCCACCAGCCGGATAATGTTCGGGGCGTCCATCAGGCGCTCTTCCGATCAACGACGGCGGCGCGAATTTCGTTGAGCCGCTCGTGGACGTGCTCCTTGTCGGCCCGATACGCGCAGCATTCTCCGTGGTCGACGCGCTCGCGGATTTCGTCCAGGGACTCGCTGGTTTTCTCTTTCCACGCCCGGTCGTTGCCGAGCATGATCTTGAGCAGTTCGTCGTTCTTGCGGGTCATCCACTTGATAAGGAATACGAACATCGCGCCGTATCCCGCCATCGCGCCGCCAATCAAAGCCAGCAATTCATAGACCAGTTTTTGTTCCATTTTCATTTCTCCCTATGCGATCCCGAGGATCGCCTTCTCGAAGTATTCGAGCATCAAGGTGGTTTTTTGTTCGGTGGTAAGGGCCGACCACTCTCCGGAGGTCGTCGCGCCGATCTCCTTTACGCGGGACTGACGAATCAACTCCTCGGCGGAAACGGGCGTCACCTCCCGGGGTACGACCACGAGTTCGCCGGTGCCGACGTCCCGCGTGATCCGCGCCGCGATCTTGTAGACGGCTCGATAGGTCTCGTCGCTCACTTGGATCACGTGCCAGCCCTCGGTGGATTCAGCACCGATCCGGGCTTTTCCGAGGTCTAGCATCTCCTGGTCAGTTGGCATCTCGGCCGCAGGCCGCAGCCGTGTCCGAATCACCAGGTTGCCCGTGTCGTCAAACACAAATTTCACCGGCATGGTTTTATCCTCCTCACACGTAGCCGCCGAGATCGGGGCTCGCGAGAATCATCACGTAGAAATTGGCGCGGCCGCCCTTGTAGGTGCTCGCATCGAAGATGCCGTCCCAGGTCGCGTGGGCGTATGCGATCCAGAGTTCGCCATCGTAATCATCGGCGAGGATTCTCCACCCTTGCGCTCCGCTGTCCTGGCTGCCGCCAGGAATGTACGCCATCGCCGCACCGCTTCCGGTCTCCTGGTCCGACCACCCGGTCTGGGAAAAATCGATGCCCAATTCCGTGTAGACCTGTGAGACGTTCATACGGAAGTTGCCGTAGGCCGTTCCGCCCGCCGTGGCGCCCCACGTTCCTTTGTCGTTGCCGTTGGGCATGAAATTGGGATCGTTGTAGAGCGAATAGCGCGACGTGGAGAGGACCGTCAGAATGCGATCCCGAAAATCCGCGCTGCTGTCGATCTTTCGGTATTCGGCCAGGGTACCGCTGGAAGTTGCGCCGACCGCCGTGCTGGCCGTGAAATAGACGTAATCGGCATTCACAGCATGGACGACGCGCTTGTACGTCTCGGCCTCCGTCAGGTTCCAGAAGGTGACGATCATGTCAGGTTCGAAGACCGAGGCGAAGGTCGCGTCCACCATCCGACAGTAGCCGCGCGTCTGGCCGTCATAGAAGGTGGTGCCGCAACCGGCGACCTTGCCGATGGCGAGCACGCCCTCCCAGGCCATGCTGACGCCGCCGAGCATGGTGACGCCGGAATCGTAGTGATCCTCCGCGTGGCGAAAGATGTTCCGGCGATCCGGCAGGCTGATCATGTCGCGCTTGTCGGAAACTACTTCCACGTCGCTGCCGTCCACACGGCACTTGTACAGATGGACCCCGTTCCAGCCTGACTGAGACATGATCGAGTTGCCCAAGGAGTTGATCGAGCAGTACCAGGTACCGTCCGAGTCCATTGTGTCGGACCATTGGTCCTGAACCGTCACGAGCTTGCCGTTGTAAAGGACCGTTCCTGCAGCGATATGAAGCGACATGCCGTTGACGGACAAAACGTCACATCCGGTCAGCACGCCGTCGCCGTGGATGCGGTCGCGCATGTCGTTGATCTCGGTCTGGCGGTAGTACCGGGCGTCGTGGTCGC
>DAIMDW010000053.1:0-19050 GCA_036725605.1 bacterium | reverse complement strand
ATGGAAGGGCCGTCGCTCAACGGATAAAAGGTACGCCGGGGATAACAGGCTTATCTCCCCCAAGAGTTCACATCGACGGGGAGGTTTGGCACCTCGATGTCGGCTCATCACATCCTGGGGCTGAATAAGGTCCCAAGGGTTCGGCTGTTCGCCGATTAAAGTGGTACGTGAGCTGGGTTTAGAACGTCGTGAGACAGTTCGGTCCCTATCTGGTGTGGGTGTAGGATGATTGACGAGAGCTGCCCCTAGTACGAGAGGACCGGGGTGGACGAACCGCTGGTGTGCCAGTTGTTCCGCCAGGAGCATTGCTGGGTAGCCAAGTTCGGACAGGATAACCGCTGAAAGCATCTAAGCGGGAAGCCCCCTCGAAAACGAGTCATCCCTTGACTTCGGTCACTGAAGGACCCTGGAAGACGACCAGGTTGATAGGCCGGGTGTGTAAGCGCGGCAACGCGTTCAGCTTACCGGTACTAATCGTCCGTGAGGCTTGACCGTCTCATATAATCCCTAACGCATCCCGTTGCACCCTACTTATGCTATTCAGTGTCAAATTCCGAACCTTGAAATTCAGTTTCCGGTGGCAATAGCGGAGGGGTCACACC
Source organism: bacterium (assembly GCA_036725605.1). GTDB lineage: Bacteria > Lernaellota > Lernaellaia > Lernaellales > Lernaellaceae > CALBTQ01. The sequence continues at coordinate 18,448 of DAIMDW010000053.1, read as the reverse complement.
CGAACCCATTCCGAACTCGGAAGTTAAGCCCTCCAGCGCTGATGGTACTGCCAGGGCAACTTGGTGGGAGAGTAGGTCGTCGCCGGAATTCCCAATATGGGCCGCAGCCGATTCGTCGGTTGCGGCCCTTACCTTTTAATTCTCCCTTGTTTTCACGAAAAACACTTGCTATAATAATATCACTGCTGCATGACATGGCATTGGGGGCGATGCCCGGTCGCGGGAAACGTGGAGGTTCCCATGAAAGCGTTGCGTATCGTCCCTCACATCTTATTTCCGATGATTTTCTCCCTGTTTTTCCTGATCGGCTTCGGTTGCGATGATGACGACGATGACAACTGTAATGAGCCGGATAATAATGCAGAGAAATGAAATCAAGCTTAAAGCATATAAGTTGCTGATATGACGAAATTATGTGCTATATCTAGAAAATGGTTTAAATTATCAAAAAAGATTGCAGAAAACCAATTTAGTAAAAAAGTAGGGTAGGATAAATGTGCAGAATGACAATATTGATAAATATGAATATGTAACTGATAATACAACGAAAAGCACCATTATTAGATTGTGTTATTGACAGCATGGAACGGAAGCGTAAAGTGGACGTAATTTAGAGGTGATAATTAAAAGTGACAATTAAACGAAGATATTATGAGATTATAACGTATCAATAATGGAAATTGAGGACACGATGCCGGCGGATTTTACTAGAAAGTCACCAATTGTGAATAATGGAGACTGAATTTCGGTAAAAATGTCATTATATAAATAAACGCAAGAGCCATTGGAAACCGGGCATCCAAAATATGGCGGAACCAGATAACGAGATGAGTTGTTTATTTTATCAGGATAGGATAAAAATGCAGAAAATGACAATAATATGTTGAATTGATATGGTGAGGATGATCTGGATAAATATAAAAACATGCAATTTCCAAATGAATGTCGATGACCAATGATTGGCGAATCCATAATGTTGAGACCTGGCGTCCATGAATAAATTGGATGACGAGTCTCGTTATCTTTGCCAAAAGGTGAACCAACTCCTTTAATTAGCCATTCTGTAGAACACTTAGAATAATTTAAAATTGATACAATCTGTTTTAGATTTGGCGTACTAACCCCATTCAGATATTTGTTTATATTTACCTGGCTCACTTTTGACCGCCTAGAAAATTCAGACTGATTTCCATGTGTATGAAAATCAATTAGTATACGCAATCTATTACTAAAACCTTTATAATCAATCATTTATGACGCCTACAATGTTTCCGTTGACAAGGTATAAGAAAATCGATAGCTATTTTTTCAGGTAGTGGCAATATATAATGCCGAAAGGGGGAAGAGATGAGTGTAGAGCAGTTCAAATTGCGTGTTCTCCGGTCTAAAATGTTTTTGTATGGCCTCTCAATCAATTCCGTGGCGGCGCTTTTAAATCTTTCCCAGGGGCACATATCCAATGTTTTAAGCGGGAAAAGACAGAGCCGCAGAGTAATCGTGTTCATCGAAAGAGAAATAGCGCTCATTGAAAGCAAATTGCAGCATAAATGTGAGGAAAAATCAATGGAATAGCGTCCATTTCGTTTAAATCTGGACAACCTTCATTGGAACAGGTTGTTCTTGAATTACAGAAGCGAGCTCTTTATATATTTATTGATTATATCATATGCATACGCACCTAATGCGTCGATAGCCAATGTCGTCATATATTACAACTGTTAACCAGGCCGCGCCCGTCAATCTTCGGTTATTTATATTGTATTCTGTCAATTTAGTATTATTTACTGCATTTTTATTCCGCTACTTTCTGCAATCTCAGAGGGGCAGGGACAACGATTCCGCCGCCGACGGCGATGACGACTCGGTCGATGACGACACAATCGATGACGACACGGTCTCTGATGACGATACGACGGCCGACGACGATACGGTCGACGACGATGACTGGCCCGATGTTTGCCAAAATCCGGTGCCCGGCGCCGACGATTGCGGCTTGTTGATGTTTTTCCTGTACTGCCGGCTGGGCTATCCCATCATCATTGAAGATACCGTGTTCACCCAACTCGACGCGGAACTGGCCTGCCGCGATGCCGCCGAACCCGTGTGGGTCGACATTCTGGAATGTTCCGAAGACATCATGCCGCTTTTGGAAGGCGGCATAATTTGCAATTTCGTTGGCTGTCTGGCCGATAAGGGATGGCCGCCGCAGCACACGGACATTTTCGATACGACGCAATGGCAGCCGGAAGAATACATCTCCTCATCGACCAACCTTACCCGTAGCCTCAATTTCTGGGCTTACGCTCTTCTGGGCGATCCGTTCGGCCTTGGCGAAATGGCCGGTGCGGTGGTCGATACGACGGTCCCGTTGTTGCGATCGAGTTACTGCCGTATTCATGACGACGGTCGATATTGGCAGATCATCACCATCGCCGGCGACGTCACCTCCTGGGAAACAAACTCCATCGCGTTCTGGATGGAAGGGTGGTATGAATCCGGCGCCATCGAAGGCTTTTAAGAGGGACCGTTCGAAGTTGAAATGCGCCTGGAACCCGCGACGCCGTGATGGTTCGCCGGCAAAGAATTTGTCGTTTTCCGCCGCTTTCGCTTTTCATTTTTGGAAAACCTTTTACAATTCGCTGGTGATGAAATCCATACAAGGAAAAAGGGAATGAGATCATCGTGGCGCATCCGTTTCCTTTTCCTTTTTTTCATCCTCGCCCTGTGTGCCTGTGAGTGCGCGGACTCGAAAAATCCCGCCGGTGAGTTCGCCGGTCTCGATGACGAGTTCCGCGAAAATCAACTGGCGCCTTCGCTTATTCTCCAATGGTTGCTGCCGCCGCCGGACATCAACGTTACCGAGCGCCTGCGCCTCGGCGAAAAATGGTCCTGCGCCGATCCCAATTCCTGCACCGGCGATTACCTGGCGTTTCTTGATTTGGCCGCCATGCATTCCCAGCCGGAAAGCGATGCGGCGCTCATCGAGCAGTTCAACGAATACCGCGCCATGCCTCCTTATGTGGCTCCGTTGCCCGCCGACGAACTGCGCCGGCGCATTGTCGAGATCCTCAACATCGATTTTCTTTTGGACGACCTCCTGGAGCGCCCGCTGGACGTGTCCATCGTCGAGATCCGCCATTTAACCGGCTATGATGAATTCCGTTTGCTGTTTCACGATCCGTGGATCGGCTCTTTCGAAGCCCTGTTGCTGCAGCCGACCGCCGTACATCCGCGCGGATCCATCCTGGCCGTGCACGGTCATTTCCAGAACGCGCGCTCTTTTCGGCAGGATCATCCCTTCCGCGATCTCGTCGAACTGGGCTGGGCGGTTCTGCTGCCGACCATGCGCCTGAACAATGCCGATGCCCACGAAGATGAAATTTCCCGCCGCTTTTTGCGCGACGGCTTCACCCTGCTGGGCGTGCGCGTTTACGAAATTCTCCTGGCGCGCAAATACCTGCTGTACAAATACGGCGAACAATCGCCCGTCGGCTTTCTCGGCCATAGCGGCGGCAGCGTCACCGGCAGCGTGCTGATGCGTCTCGAACCGGGCTTCGCCGGCTTCGTCTTCGATTGCGTCGGCTGGTTTCTTTATTATGGGTATCACGATGATTCGCTGGCCGACGAGATCGTTCCCCGTCTGCACCCGTTGGCCAACCTGATCAACGACTATTCCACCGTCGAATTGCCCCAGTTGTTCGTTCCCTACGACTATTTGGGAAACTGGGATGCGATCCTCACCTTTTTCCAGGACAACATGTGAGCACGTGAAAATGTAACCTAGCTTGCGTCCGCTAGTCGATTGTGAAACCATTTATCCGCAAATAATGACAACGCGCCGGAGAAAAGCGATGCGGAAAATATTTTTATTGGCCGTGATCCTGGTGCTCCCGCTGGCCGCGGCCGCCAACGATGACGATACGGTGTTTACCCCCGACTGTAACTCGGTTTACGGCTTCCTGGACAATTGCGACCTGCCGGTGCCCGATGGCCTGGAAAAATGCGAGGCGGGCGATCCGGATTACGACGAGAGCAGCGATCTGTTTTACTGCCTGTCCAATGTCCTGGAACAATCCGGCGATTGCGACATGGCCGCGGGCTGCCTGGAATACGCCGACCTTCCCGCCGACGATGACGACAACGACGACAACGACGACAATAACGATGATTCCTGCGGCTGCACCGCCGCGCCCGCGTCGCCCGCCGGACCGCTCGCCGGCGCGATGATCCTTGTCGGCCTGCTCGGTCTGGCCGGCCAACGGCTGCTTCGCCGGCGCCGGACCGTATAACCGATGCTGCAAACGTTGCTCACCTTTCTGGAATTCTACGCCTTCGCGTTGATCTTCGAGTTGCCGATCCTGCTGCTGGCCATGCGGGGCAGGGCGCCCATGCCGCGCGTCGCCCTGGCCGGCGCGCTCGCCAATCTGCCGACCCATGGCGTGCTCTGGTTTTTGGGCTATCGCCAGATCCTTTCTCCCTTTTCGGTGATGTTCATCGGCGGACCGCTCGCCGTTTTGTTCGAAGCGGCCGCGCTTTGGCGGCTGCTGCGCCCGGTGGATTGGCGGCGCGCGACGCTTGCCGTTTTGCTGGCCAATCTCGCCGGCATCGCCATGGTCGGCTTGTTTCAATACGCGTTGATCAACCTGGGCGCGCGCGATCTCGTCGCCCGCTGGGCGATTTCCTTTACCTTCACCCTGGTCGTCGAGATGCCGCTGTATGCGCTGCTCGCCGGCGCAAAAATCGACACCCGCCGCGCCCTGCTCGCCGCCTTTGTCTGCACCGCCGTCACCCATCCCCTGTTGATTTTCGTCTGGCGCGGCTTGTTCACCGATTACAACGCCTACATCGTCAGCGGCGAATTGCTCGTTGCCGTGATCGAAAGCCTCATCTTCTACGCGATCGCCCGGCCGATTCAATTTTTCCACGCCGTCTCGGTCGCCTTTTTCGCCAACGCCTCCAGCTATTTCTGGGGGCATATGCTGCGCACATTCCTGCGCCAATTGTTGTGATGCAATTCGCTTGACTTTTTCCGCAATTCTTAAAACAATTGCCTTTCTCATTTTCGCGTAAAAATATTCCCGCGCCGACAAAGCCGGTGAAGCAACAAGGAGAATGATTATGGCCAAGTGTGCGATTAAAGGCGGAAATTCTGTGCGAACCAAGTCTTGGCCCGCGTGGCCGACCTATGGCGATCGCGAAAAGGAAATGTTGCTCAAGGTGCTGGAAAGCCGCAACTGGGGCGGATACCCCTCGCCGAATGTCTACGCGAAAAAATTCGGCGCCGCTTTCGCCGAATACCAAGACGCCAAATACGGCGTCTGCTGCGCCAACGGCACCGTCTCGATCGAGATGTGTTTGCGCGCCGGCGGCCTCAAAGCGGGCGACGAAGTCATCGTCCCGCCCTACACCTGGATCGCCACCGCCGTCGCCGCGGTGACCCTCAATTGCGTGCCGGTCTTCGCCGACGTCACCGCCGCCAACTACACGATCGACCCGGACATCGTCGAATCGCTGATCACCGACAAAACCCGGGCGATCATCTGCGTGCATCTGGGCAGCTCCATCGCCGACCTGGATCGCCTCAAGGACATCGCGCAAAAACGCAACCTCATCCTCGTCGAGGATTGCGCGCACATGCACGGCGGCAAATGGCGCGGCAAGGGCGTGGGCTCGCACGGCGATTTCGGCAGCTTCTCGATGCAGTCCAGCAAGCTGATGACCAGCGGCGAGGGCGGCGCGGTTATTACCAACGACCATACCTACAACCAGAAGCTGCTCAGCCTCGTCAACTGCGGCCGCAAGGATCCGGGTTTCGACGATTTCGACGGCTACCTGCTCGGCTGGAACTACCGCCTCGGCGAATTCCAGGCCGCCATGCTGCTCGCGCAGCTTGAACGGCTGGAGGAAGCCACCAAACATCGCGCCGCCAATGCCGCGTACCTGACCGAACAGCTCGACGCTATCGACGGCATCACCACCATCAAGTACGACGAGCGCACCACGCAGCCGGCGCATTACCAGTACATCTTCAAGTACGATTCGGCCGGCTTCAAAGGGCTGCACCGCGACAAGTTCCTCGAGGCGCTGGCCGCCGAGGGGATGTTCTTCGACGGTGATTTCTACGAGCCGATTCCCGGTCGCGACATCGTCCCCCTGCGCGCCAATGAGTACCCGATGCTCCGTGCGCGCTACGGCGACGAGTGCAACGCGGCCAACGGCGGCGACTTCCCCGTCACGCGCAAGGCGACTTTCGACGAGGCCGTCTGGATGCACTACCCGTACCTCATGGGCGGCAAGGAAGACATCGACGACATCGTCGCGGCGATCCGCAAGATCCAGGAGAACGTCGACGAACTGCTCTAAAAACTTGACCGACAGGCCCGCTTGTTCTTAACTGGACGGCGGGCCTAAATTTTTTAACCTCGAACGGGCGGGAAGATCATGGATCCGAAACAGGCGGCAAGCGACGTTTTTGCGCAGGTGGTGCAGTGGCGGCGGCATTTTCATCAACATCCCGAATTGGGCTGGCGCGAGCATGAAACGCAGAAGTTTGTCCTCGCCCGCCTGCACGAGATGAACCTCGATCCGCGCCCGGCCGCGAACACCGGCGTGATTTGCGATGTCGTCGGCGAACGTCCCGGGCCGACCGTCGCCCTGCGCGCCGACCTGGACGCTCTGGCGATCGACGAGGAAACCGGCCTGGAATTCGCCTCGTGCAAGCCCGGCGTTATGCACGCCTGCGGCCACGACGCCCACACCGCGATGCTCCTGGGCGCGGCGCGGGTGTTGGCCGCGCATCGCGCCGAGCTGGCCGGCACGATCCGCCTGCTGTTTCAACCGGCCGAGGAAACCGTGCCCGACGAGGTCGTGCGCCCGGCTGAAACCGGCGCGCTCGCCATGGTCGAGGACGGTGCGATGGACTCCGTCGCGGCCGTCTACGGCATGCACGTTTTTTCTTATCAGCCCGTCGGCTCCATCGAAATAACTCCCGGACCGAATGCGGCCGGCTCACGCCCCTTCGACATTCTCGTGCACGGGCGGGGCGGCCACGCCGGTCTGCCGCAAAACACCGTCGACGCCTTGGCCGTCGGCGCGCACCTAGCTGTCGCCCTGCGTAGTGTCGCTTCGCTGGGCCTGGATCCCCTCGAGCCGCGCGTGATTCACCTCGGCGAATTCCACTGCGGCCAGTCGCGCACCGCCGTCGCCGAAACCGCCAGCCTGTCGGGCACCGTGCGTTTTCTCACCGAGGCGATGTATCAGGAAATCGAAACACGCATGCAGCAGGCGGTGGACGGCGTCGCCGCCTCCTTCGGCGCCCGGGCGGAACTGATCTGGTCCGGCCATAAAAACAAGCCGGTGACCAACGACGCGCCGCTGGCCGCCGCGATCACGCCGCTGGCCGTGCAGGTCGTCGGCTCCGAGCGCGTGCACACCCGCCCGCCGATGATGGGCGCGGAGGATTTCTGGCACTACCTGGAAAAAGCGCCCGGCGTGTTCATCGGCCTGGGCGGCGGCAATCCGGACCGCGGCACGGTCCACGGCCACCACAGCCCGCATTTCCAAATCGACGAAGCGTGCCTGCGCGACGGCGTCGAACTCTGGCTGCGTCTCGCCCTCGCCAACGGCGGAAAATAAATTCGTCGTTGCGCGCCATTATTTGATCGGAGCTCCCCCTTCCTGCGAGCTGTTGTGAAAAATCTCATGTCGCTACCGATAAAGAAAAATGCAAATTGTTACAGCGGCCGGAGGCAAGAATACCGGACGACGGTGTCTACCCATAGATATCGCAAGGATTTTTTCGCTTTTTAGTTAAGTTATGAGGACATATTTGTTCGTGTTTGACACCGGTCGTTTATTATGTAAAATAAAACATATAGGGAATACGAGTATCGCTTCTTACGAAAATCTCCCTTTCATCAAGTAACAGTGCAACCAGTCTAAAAGTTATTTTTGCGTTTTTGTGCCCGTGCCCGGAGCATGTATCAGGAGGGTAACTAATGGATAAATATCAGCTTTTCATCGGCGGGCAATTCGTTGACGCCGAAAGCGGCGAAACTCGGCCAACCATCAACCCGGCCACCGAGGAACCGATCGCTCTGGTTCCGGTCGCCACCAAGGGCGATGCCCAACGGGCGATCGCCGCGGCCCGCCAGGCCTTTGACGCCAACACCTGGAGCGGCATGCCGATCAAGGAGCGGGAGGCGATCCTTCTGCGGATGGTCGACAAACTCCGCGAACGTCAGGACGATCTGGCCGCGCTCGAAGCGGCCGACGGCGGCTCCACCATCCGCAAAACCGCGATGATGGACATTCCGGTCGGCATCGAGCATTTCCGTCTGCTCGTCGAGATGGGCGCGCGCATCCCCGTCTACGAGCCGCTGCCCTGGGTCGACTTTCCGGCCGTTTCGTGGAACTTCGTGCACCGCGAACCCATCGGCGTGTGCGCCGGCATCATCCCCTGGAACTTCCCCTTCATGATGGCGGTCTGGAAAATCGCCCCCGCGTTGATCATGGGCAACACCGTCGTTTTGAAACCGGCCTCCGACACCCCGCTGACCGCGCTGGAAATCGCCAAGGTCGCCGCCGAATGCGGTCTGCCCGAAGGCGTGCTCAACGTCGTGGTCGGACCGGGATCGGTCGTCGGCGAGGAAATGTGCACCAACCCGCTGGTCGACAAGGTCGCCCTGACCGGCTCCACCGAAACCGGCCGGCACGTGATGAAGCTCGCCGCGGACACCGTGAAAAAAGTCACCCTGGAACTTGGCGGCAAAAGCCCGACGATCATCTGCGACGACTGCGATTTCGACGTGGCCGTCGACGGCGCGTTGTTCGGCACCTTCTTCCACGCCGGCCAGGTCTGCGAATCGGGCACGCGCTGCTTCGTTCCCGAATCGATCTACGACGGCTTCATGGAGCGCATGCTCGAGCGCGTCAAGCACATCAAACTCGGCGACACCGCCGACTACGAAACGTCGATGGGCCCGGTCGTTTCGGCCGCGCAACTCGACACCGTGCTGCGCTACATCGAGCTGGGCAAGAAGGAAGGCGCGCGGTTGTTGTGCGGCGGCGGCCGCCCCGCCGATCTGCCCAAGGGCTATTTCGTCGAGCCGACGATCTTCGACAACGTCGGCAACGATTCGACCATCGCCCGCGAGGAAATCTTCGGTCCGGTGCTCTCCGTGATCAAATACAAAGACCTGGACGACGCCATCAAAATGGCCAACGACAGCGTTTACGGTCTGGGCGGCGCGATCTTCTCGCGCGACATTCCCAAGGCGATCGAGGTCGCCAAGAAAATCCGCACCGGCACCATCTGGATCAACGATTACCACCTGCTCAACGCGCTGGCGCCCTTCGGCGGCTACAAGCAATCCGGCGTCGGGCGGGAATTGGGACCGCACGGCCTGCTGGAGTATACGCAGATCAAGCACATTCACGTCGATCTCGCGCTGCAGCGGGCGCAGAAATTTTGGTACGACTACATTCTTAACGATTGATAACCAAGGAGGCACCCGATGGGCATTCCGTTCCCGAGCGAAGAGTGGGCTCAACTGTACAAGGACGCGATCAACACGAATCCCGAATACAAAACCGGCGCGGCTGACTGGACGCATGGCGTGGTGGCGCTGGTCGTCAAGGCCGTGCCCCCGGCGCTGCCCGAAGACGTCGCCCTGTGGCTCGACCTGGATCGCGGCGTCTGTCACGACGCGAAACTGGTGACCGCCGCCGAGGCCGCGAAAGCGCCGTTCTGCATCACCGGCGAGTACGCGCGCTGGAAGCAGGTCATCCGCAAGGAACTCGATCCGATCAAGGGCATGATGCAGGGCAAGCTGAAACTCAAAGGCGACCTGCCGACCATCGTCCGCGCGGTCAAGGCCTCGCAGGAGCTGGTCAACTCGTGCGCCAAAGTCGACACGAAGTTCGTCGACGAATAAGCGGGGAGGGCCATCCCCCGATCGATAATCTCTACCTCATCTTCCGCCGCTGACGGAACGTGTGGGAGGAAGCGCCATGTCATATTCGGAAGACCTGTCCTTTTTGTTCTTCTGCCCGACGCGCATCGTGTACGGCGTCAACACCGCCGCCGACGCGGGCATCGAAATGCGCAGCCTGGGTTGCGAAAAAGTCATTCTCGTCACCGATCCGTTCCTCTTTGAAAAAACCGATGCGGTCAAGAAAATCGAAAAGTCGCTCGGCTCGATGTGCGTGGGCGTCTTCAGCGACGTTCCGTCGGATTCCGGCCTGCACGTGGTCAACCAGGGCTACGAGTTCGCCCGCAGCCGCGGTGCTGAGGGAGTCGTCAGCGTTGGCGGCGGCAGCGTCATCGACACCGCCAAGGGCATCGCCATTCTGCTCAAGGAGGGTGGCGCGCTGGAAGACTACCAGGGCTTCCAGATGCTCACGCGCAAAGTCGCGCCGCACGTCTGCCTACCCACGACCGCCGGCACCGGTTCCGAGGTGACCTACATCGCCGTCATCAAGGATCATCAGAAAAAGCAGAAACTGCTGTTCGGCGATCATCACATTATCCCGGACGTGGCGATCCTCGATCCCATGCTGACCGTCGGCCTGCCGCCGCTGCTGACCGCCGCGACCGGCATGGACGCCCTTTCGCATGCGACCGAGGCGATCACCTCGACGCAGCGCGAGCCGGTTGCCGACGCGTTGGGCTTGCACGCGATTCGCCTGATCCGCAAATGGCTGCCGGCGGCCGTGCACAACGGTGCGGACCTCAACGCCCGCGGACAGATGCTCATCGCCTCGACGCTCGCCGGCGCCTCCTTCGGCAACGCGCAGGTCGGGCTCGTGCACGCCATCGCCCACACCGTCGGCGCGCGTCACGGCGTCCACCACGGCACGGCTAACGCGGTGGCCATGCCCTACGTCATGCGTTTCAACAACTCGGACGTGGCCGGACAAAACGCCCTCATCGCCGAAACCTTGGGCGTCGACGTGCGCGGCATGTCGGTCGAAGCGGCCGGTCTCGCCGCCGCCGACGAGGTCCTGCGCCTCAACAACGAACTCGCCTTGCCGACCACGCTCAAGGAGGTCGGCGTGCCCGAAAGCGACCTGGAGGAATGCGCGCAGGTGGCGCTTTCCGACGGCGCGATCGTGTACAACGGCAAACCGGTTTTCGATCCGGATGAAGTGCTCGCGGTGATCCGCAAGGCCTGGTCCGGCGATCACTCGGAGTTCTGACGATGCTGAACGTTCGTCTCGATCCCGGCGCGCAGGATGTCGGCTTCGCCTCCATGTTGACCGATCTCATGGTGCAAAACGTGGAGCAAAATCCCGCGCGCCGGGCCATCTTCAACGCCATGCGCGGCTCGATCGCGCTGGAAGTCATGGACGCCGAAGTGGCGCTGACGCTCGATTTTCTGGGCGGCGAACTGGTCGTTTACGACGGCGTGAAAAACGGGGCGGACGTTGTCGTGTCCGCGGATTCGTCCACGGTGCTGGACCTGAGCAACGTCAAGTTGCTGCTGGGCATGCCCGACGTTTTCGACGCGTCCGGCCGAGCGGTGGTGAAAAAACTGCTGTCCGGTGAGGTCAAGCTGCGCGGCCGCGGCCTGCTGAACAAACCGGGCCTGTTGCCGGGATTCAACAAGCTTCTCTCGGTCCGCGTGGTTCCCGTCGCCAAAGCCGCGCCGGGGTGGCTGTCGATCCTCCTCTGGCCGCTGCTGATTACCGCCCTCGCGTTGACCTCGGCTTTCCTGGCCGACGGGGATTCTCTCATGACGGAGGTTCTGGGCGTTCTGGCCGGCCTCGCCTGGCTCCACGCCCTGGTCCGCTTCTCGCGCCGACCGCCGAGTCTCAAGTCGCCCGGCGAAAGGCTATAGCCGCGACATTCCGATAATCTTTTGTCATTCTTGAGACAAAGACATATTAATATATGTTTTGCTTTCGTCCATGCCGTCGATGGATCCGGCAATAAAAATGAATATTTGTAGATATATATATTGCCCTGAAATACTCTGATTCAAACTCATTGATCATTATTGATAAAAAGAGGTAGTAGTTGACAACTGGTTGAGATGGGAGTAGACGTAATTCTCCCAACGAAGAATTATGCGAAATCAAAAAGTCAAAGATTGACTTTTTCCGGGTATTGTTTCCGGATGGCTGGGTTCCGAATTTGATTTAAGGAATGCCGGCAAAACAGGCAATGGGAGGCGCTGCATGACCCAAACCTCTTTGGTCGTCAGATTCGATACGCCTACTTCTGATTTTGCATTCCTGGCTGCACCTTTTTCCCCCTCTTTCAACAAAATCTGTGCGGCTGTTGAACGCGCTGTCGGATATGAAAATCTTGGAATCAAACGCACTGATAAAACTCCTAAAACGCAAAGCTTTATCAACGATTATAAACAGTTAATTTATCAATCAAAAATTGTTATCGCAATCTGTAGTCCGATTTCGAAATTTGGGAAGCTTAATCCAAATGTGATGTACGAACTCGGGTGGGCGCAGAGCATAGGGAAGGCGACTTTGGTAATGACTAATAATAAAAAAGCCATCCCTTCTGATCTGGGAGACCAAAGCATATTTCCCTATTCCAATTCTGATCTTCGTAAGGACCATTTTATCAACGAAATTAGGACACAGATTAGAACTGTCCTTGATCGAGTGAAAAACAACATTTCGGATTCCGAAAGAAAAGACATTTCTCTAGCAACTAAAATACTTTCGCGATCTGGATTGTATAAACCTTTTATAACTATTTTTGGATTCGGAAAGCGGTTGCACTCTCAATTCCTGGAGATCGAAATCGCTCATTTTGATCAACTCCGATTATATTCTTTAGAATTGGCGTACAATCATGAAAATGCAAACCAACAACGCGTTCTAGTTGATTTTCAGACTGCATGGAATCGCTTTAAGTTGGAGTATTATAAGGACTTCGGCGCGTTGTTGTCCGCTGACTTTTCCCAGTATTCCCACGTATTTAAAACTTTGGTTGGGAAGGTCCCGGTGCAAATGTCGGATTCACTTGAGAAAGCACACCAATATTATGCGCAAGTTACAGGCCACCTGGCAACGTTCGAACAGAATAGAAATGCTGTTTCTTCTTGTATGGATAAAATACTGCGGGAGCCAATTACGGACGGCTTGTCCGTTGAGTTATGGCAGTATTTCAACGACTTGTATGCAACCACAAAAGTCATTGAAGTACATGTTGAGGGATTGATGGTTAACCTTATGGACTGTCTCAAGACGCTTGCGGAGGAGACATGAGCCCAAATAAAACCATGGATGAGATTAGATCACTCCATAATGAGCTCTTTTCCCGGATTCTCGAGCAGCGAGGGAGCCTTATGGATGACGAATTAAAATTAGAGAGAATGAAGGCTCTCGCGGAGACCGATGAACTTGTTGCGATCCTCGAGGACTATTCACATAAAGTTACTTCATTCAGGGAATACATGTGGTTGCATGATGCGGCAATGAAATGGAATGTCATCTATACCTCGGTATTCAATAACCCGAAGAGGGTGAAAATCGCTTTGCCGCCTCGTGACCTATTGCCGCCAATCACTCCGGGAAAAGCCTTGACGGAGGATGAAATACGAGGCTGGGTTTCGGTCGTCGCTGGAATTAGAGGGCATGCGCGAAAATGTCTTTCAGGTCCATCGAACGAAATGGAGATGAATGAGGATTGGAGATACGCAGAAGCGATCTTCGTATCGGAGGTTCTCGAAGGCAAGATCAACTTTGCTTCTCGGATTTCTTCGAAGTCGTACTACCGGCTTGAAAAAGAGTGGATCAAGTACATCAAGTGTCTTCGAGCATATTTTAATTGGGAAAGGCGGTTTTTCTGGGACGATCCTAAAATGGAAAAACTGGATTACCTGGAGGCATGTGATCACCTTACAGATATGTTGGTGAATCAGGAAATCAAGGCGCGGCCGGATGAGTTTGGCGAACCAAGAGACTATCTGATAGCGAATTATCTGTCAGGAGACGAAGTCGACAAAGACAAGCCGGAAGTCAAATTGTTGATCGCACGAAAAGCTGAACGGATTTGGGGAACGACCGGCGAACGTGACACAGAAAAAAACTGGAGCAATGCTGAAGCGTATGTGGAGATGTTCTATGAGAATATTTGCCCCGCGGTACTCGAGTCCGACGAGAAAAAGAAGCGCGAACACATTTTAAGAGTTCTGAAGGCCTTTCAATTTAGCAAGGCTCCCGAAAATGGTTATCGTGTAATCAACTGTTTTGAAGTCGCTTTAGCCACCTACTTTCTTGACGCACTGATAATTGAAGATCTTTGGAAGGGCTCACAGGATCAACCCCAACCGAAATCGCATGTGAGAAGCACCGTAAAATTGGATGGCAAAGTGGCGGAATTTGAAATACCTGAGGCTCTTCACAATAGACTCGAATTTAGCGAAGCAAATCACGAAATCAGTTTTCGGGGAGTAATGACGGACAAAGCAAAAAACTCGTTGCTTGCCAGCAATAAAGAGAGCTCGATGCAGAAAGCAATTGAAGAATTGTTTAATCAGAGCCGCCTGATCCACCGAGAAACCACGCTATAATTATTAAAATCAGAACATTCAGTTCACCTTTTTCGTCGAGTCTTCGTATTTAGTTGCGGTATCAAAGATTCACCGGCGAATTTTCCTTGTTTTATTGATCCGACCTGCGCTACGTTATCCCAAAGTTCACCGGGAATCGCGCAGGCCGCCGATTATTCTATGAGAGGTATAGTCATGAAACTTGCTTTTCCCCGGCTGGTCGCGCTTCTGCTGCTGCCGCTTTTGTTCCTCGCCGCCTGCGACGGTGATGATGATGATAACGATGATAACGACAGCGTCGATGACGATGTAACCGATGACGACGCTGCCGCCGACGACGATGACGACACCGGCGACGATGACGACGACGCAACGCCCTACGACGACAGCGAGTTGTGCGCGTTCATCGAACAGGTGATGGCCGCGACGCACATCCCCGGCCTGGCCGCCGGCATCGTCAAGGACGGCTCGCTGGTCTGGTCCAAGGGCTTCGGTTGGGCGCACATTCAACAGCAACGGCCGGTCACCGAGGACACGATCTTCATGCTCGCCTCCGTCTCGAAAACCGTAACGGCCGTGGCGCTCATGCAGGTTTGGGAAGACGGCTATTTCGAACTGGACGACAACGTCAACGACTATCTGGCCTTCACGGCGGAGAATCCCAATCACCTCGGCGCGCCGATCACCTTCCGCCAGTTGCTGACCCACACTTCGAGCATCCGCGACAACTGGCTGGTCATGTCTCCCCTGTACGTGCAAGGCGATTCGCCGCTTCCCCTGGGCGGATTCCTCGAAGATTATCTCGCGCCCGGCGGCGAGTATTACTACGCCGCGCTCAACTACTATCAATACGCGCCGGGCGTCGATTGGAATTATTCAAACATGGGCATAACCCTCGCGGCCTATCTGGTCGAAGCGCTGACCGGCACGCCCTTCGACCAATATTGCGACGACAATATTTTCGCCGCGCTGGGCATGACCGACACCTCGTGGTTCCTGGCCGGGCTGGACGAAACCAAAATCGCCATGCCCTACGAATACCTGCCGGTGCTCGACAACTACCGTCCTTATGGCCAATACGGCTTCCCCGATTACCCGGACGGCCAGTTGCGCACGCCCCTCAAGCAGCTTGCCAAGTTCCAGATGGCTTTCATCGGCGACGGCGAGTGGGACGGGCGCCGCATCCTGGAAGCGGCCACCGTCGAGGAAATGCGCCGCCAACAGGCGCCGGACGTCGATCCGACCCAGGGGCTGGTCTGGTACTACACGCCGCAACTCGGGACCGACACGATCCTCCTGGGCCACAACGGCGGCGACGACGGCGTGGCCACCGAGATGTTCTATCGGGTCAGCGACGGCCTCGGTTTTATCCTGTTGATGAACACCGATTGGACGACGCCGATCTATCACCAGGCGATGGAAATCGAAAGACGCCTGCTCGCCGCCGGCGAGGAAATCGCGAACTGAACATTTTAAAAAAGTCACCTATTTTAATCGAGCCGAATCGACAGACACATATTCGGTGCGTCAGCGCTTTTGATCCGGCAGCTTGCCCAACGGCCCGCGCCAGTTATCGGCCACGTTCAGGAACGCCTCATAGCCGTGAAGCCGGATGAAATCCAGAGCCTTGCGGTACTTTGCGTACTTGTATCCCTTTTTATTATGAAAGGCGGCGAGAGTGGGACAGTCAGCAAACTCCGGACAATCGGCGCACGTCTGATCGGTCGGCAATTTCGCCAGACAACAGCGTTTCACGGCGCATTTCGCTTTGGCTAAATCCCGCTCGCCCGAGTCGTACCCGAGCTTGCACCCGCGGCACACGTTGCCCGCCACCTCGCGGCAGGTTTTGCAATACGCTCCGCAGCAACCGACTTCGATGCGCGACAAACCGCCTCACTTTGTGTGTCGTTTCGTGAACCCGGAATCACATCTCTTTGCCGATAAACTTGTGATACGCAGCCAGCCAGTAAGCAGCCAGATAGTCGTGCCCCGAATGAACCTTGGTCGGGTCATCCGCGCCGCACTCTTCGATGACAAATGGCGACCACTGAAACATGAAACCGGCCGGGCAATAGCCATCCACCCCGAACGGCTCCAGGGCCTGATACTGGAATCCTCCCAGGATCTCCTCAAGGAACGGGAACTGCGTCACCAGGTCGGTAAAAAAGACGGAAACCGGATCGAGAGTGTAGGTCGAAGGATCTTTGGCCGGAAGATAAAACTCCGCCAGCGGCGGATCCTGAAAAACGGTCAGGTCCTCTTCGAGCTGGTCCTGATAGGCGGTTTCGCTCGGATCGTAATCGCCTTGCGCCATGAAGATCGCATTGAACCAGGGGTTGTGCGATAAACGCGCAAAGGTATGGACCTGTTTCTCGAAAACATTGGCCATAAACTCAAAATCCGCGGGGCTGTAATAGACGCGCCCCAGCCGCAGAATCGTGTACCAGATTCTATGCGCCAGGGCATTCCCGAAATACGACGAATAGCGGTTGAAAAAAGTGATGTTGTTCAACTTGAACCACTGCCGCCGTTTGTCTTCGAGCAGCCGGCCCAGTTCCTGCTTATACCTCTCGTGTCCGGTTATATGGTAGCCGATGGTGATCCAAGCCAGTTGTTGCCCCGGCAGAACGTTCGGCCCGGCGTCGGTGGGCTGCCCCGCCTCGTCGATGATCCACCAGTTATTGGCGAGCAGCTCATCGAGCACCTCGGTAACATCGTCCCCGATCATTTCCCGCATCGGCTCGTCATCGACAAGATCGTAAGCCGTAACCATTCCGTAAAACCACCCGGTGTACATATCGCGGCTTGTTTCCCCCATCCAGAAATCTCCGGCATAGGTCCCGGTATCCACCTTGTGGCAACGATCGGCGCTGTCGCACCAGCCGGCCGCGCCGTACATGTCGAGCATCGCCTGACTGCCCCAATAACGCGCGATAAAGCCGGCGCGCCCGGTTACGTGAAGAAGGCCGTCAAGATCCGCGATCTTTTCCACCACAATCTGCTTGGCCAGAGAATCTCCGGTAATGTAATAGCGGTATGCTTCCGACGCCGCGTACTGCCCCGTCCACTCGGTGCTGTCCCCGATGCCATGGTATTGGGCGACCTCGGTTTGCGTCTCGTCCGTAAAAAACACATGCGCACAGCAACCGTGATCCGGTTGGTGCCAGGTACGATGCCAATCGTCGTACGCCGTCGCTTTGAGACGCAAAGGGCCGGCCGTGCCGCTTTCGTCATAATCCTGCACCTCGATATTCTCCTGCGGCCAAGGCGCTACGTAGTCGTCGGGCAGAATGGTGTCATCGTCGCCGGTATCGTCGTCGTCGGTATCGTCGTCGTCGGTATCGTCGTCGCTTCCCGTATCGTCGTCGTCGACCGTCGTCGTGTCATCGTCGGGCGCCGTGTCGTCATCGGGCGCTGTGTCGTCGTCGTCATCGGGTGACGTGTCGTCGTCATCGCTATTGCCGGTGTCATTATCATCGTCATCATCGCCGCAGGACACAAGGATGAAGCAAAAAATTGCCATAATAATCAAGAACAAACGCATAGACAGCATTTGAGAACTCCCAATTTTTCAATCATCTTCTAAGCCATCAACGTACAAGATTCCAATCATGGGATAAAGCCGATTTTAACATGCCCGGCATTTCCGGCGGTCAGGAAAAGCATTTGCTGGTCCTGGATGCCCGCCTTCGCGGGTATGACGGTGCCCTGTCATCCCGACCGCAGTGGAGGGATCCCTTTTCCGGTCATCCCAAACTTGATTTGGGATCCGGTCACACCAAGCAGCGAGCCTCGCACGCGCTTCTGTCGCGCCCATCCGTCATTCCGGCTCCCGAGAGACTGTCGATAAATGCGCCGACAGGCGGCAAATAGCCCCGTCAGGGGCGATAGAGGGTAGCCCGGTGCGTAAGAGACTGTCGATAAAT
>DAIMDW010000052.1:0-19866 GCA_036725605.1 bacterium | reverse complement strand
CGTCGTCGGTGGTGTCGTCGTCGGTGGTGTCGTCGTCGGTGGTGTCGTCGTCGGTCGTATCGTCGTCACCGCCCGCATTCGGGTAGGTCAACGTCGCATAGGTCCAGGGCAGGTTGAAGGTCGAGTCGGTCGGCCAACCCTGCAGCGCGCCGCTGGTGGTGTCGTTGGCGTAGAAGCGGATGCCGACCGATTCGCCTTCGGCGCCGTACAATTCGCCGCCCGCCAGATCGATCGCGAATTCATACTGCACGTTGGCGTCGGTGCTCAACGCGACCGCCAGATCAACCGCGGTTCCCGTAATGATACTGCAAACTCCCGGACCGGGGGGGGTGGAAGTGATATCGTCAAACCAGGTGCGATATTGAACCACATTGCCGGTCGAGAAGTACTCGAGCCAGTAGTTGCCGTCGGTTTGCGTGCAGTCGATCGGCCACACACCGTCGTTCTCGTTGTCGAAGTAGACGCCGATCTGGTCCCAGTCGGCCAGGCCGGTGTCGCCGGTCACGTCGAACGCGCCGTACAGGTAATCGGCATCGGCCAGGAAGTACATCGTGTAAGCCAGGGTGCCGGTCACGGCGATCACGTCCGCGCCGGCCCATTCGGTCGTCGGATCGATCGCGCCGTCGATGGTCGGAGCCGTGTCGGCCCAGCCCGGCAGCACTTCAATTTTGGCCATCGCCGTCGTGGTCAGCGTAACGTTGTCGGCTTTCGTGCCGTAGGCCGCCGTCACCGTCACCGAGTCGGTGGCGCCGACGGTCGCATCGTCCGGAACTTCGACGTACACGCGGATCCACTCGTCTTCACCCGCGTTCAGGTCCAACGTGTCGGGACCGGTCACGGTCCAGGTATTGCCGGTGTAGTCCAGATCAACCGTCGCTTTTTCGCCGATGGTCGAGGCGACGTTGACATAGTAGTACAGGCCCTTGCCCGCACGGGCGCTCTTGGCGCCGGCATCGGTGGTCACCGACAGCACCGAGGCAACTTCGTCAACCAGTTTCACGTCGTCGACGCCCCAGTACCACGCATAAGCGCCAACATAGGTGAAGCGGATTTTCGCCGTGCTGGAGCCGGCGAGTTCCGTGGACACATCGTAGCTCACCGTGCCGTTGGTGTCGGCGGTGTACTGCACAACCTGCGTCCAGGTGGAGCCGTCATCGTTGGACACTTCCACCGTCGCCGTATCCGACGACAGCCAGTTGTAATAATGATTGAAGAGCAAGAGGACGGTCGTGGCCGAGGACAGGTCGATCGTGTCGCTGACCAGCGAGGTATCCATCGACGTGCCGCTGCCGCAAGCGTCCGAGTCGGCCTCGGCGTAATTGGCATCGCCGAAGTAGGTGATCATGGTCGAACGGACGCCCGGGGACACCCAGTTGCAGTCGCCGCCGTTATCCACAACGGTAAACTGGCCGAGACCACTGCTGAAGGTCTCCTCGAAGTAGGTAGTCGCCGCCAGAGCGTTTGCCGACCACAGCAACGTCACGGCCGCTACCATCAAAAGAAATACTTTCAATGTTTTCATAGGTTTGTTCCCTCCTTCTAAAGTATTCATGATCGTGCCTGGATTGAGTATATTAATCCAAAGCCAAATTCCGGTACCAAAGGTCAAATATCGCCCAACGACGAGCGGCCGCACCGTCTCGTCCGGGAATTTTTCTAGAATAACAAGGAAACGCGCAATGTCCCCAGGTGATCCATAAACCAACGTGAATCCTTGCCGCACCACGATTAAACAAGAATTTTCAATGGACCACTCAACCCACTGTACTTCACCTTTGTTATCTATACCAAAAACAAAGGCCGACGTAAGGCCCTTTTTAATCGCCAATGCATTTTTTCGCTAACTATACGTAATATAATAGAAATTATTGAACTTTTAGACGGTTTGGGCGACTGAATTTTATTCAAAATTGAAAATTTCATGCAATTTTCGTCAAATGCCTTTCGGTCAATAATTAAATTAATTCCATCAAATGATAATTTTTTTACGCCTCGTTTTTCCCAAGTTGCGCCCAGGCGATATTCCGCGATGCAATGACCTGGGGTTGACGTCCTTTCCTTCCCCGGTGTTGGATAGAGCCGTTCGCTAAAATTCCCTGTACTTTTCGGAGGTCAGGATGTTCGCACGATTCACGGTCGCCCTGTTGGTTTCCTTTTTCGTTTTTTGTTGTCTGACGATCGCCCCCGCGATGGCCCAGGATAACGCGCCCGCCGCCGACGACGCGGCTAACGCCAACCGGCCCTGGTTCGTCATGGCGGCCCGGCCGGTGATCGCCGGCGGCGCCGGATCGATCCAGTTCAATTGGGAGGCGTTCGGCGGCTTGGCCGATTACGACGAGGAAGCCGACTTCAGCGCCGGCTACATGACGATCATCCCCGAGGCTTTCTTCATGCCCACGCAGGCGCGGCAGTTCATCATCTCCGCCTCGCTGCCGCTGGCCTTCGGCAACGGCGCCTTCAAGGATACCGACGATAAAAAGGTGATCGACGGCGAATCGTTCCGCTTCTTCAGTTGGCACATCGCGGTCGGCCTGGGCTACCAGTGGTTCTTCGGAGCCGAGGAACGCACCAACCTCTTCCTGATGAGCCACCTGGGCGGCGGCCGTTACCGCATCAGCATCGAATACAACGACGAGGATTACACCTCCGACCCGCTGCGGTCCTGGTACGTGGACCTGTCGGTCGGCTCGACCCACCGCTTCGAGAACAATTTCGTTTTGGGCGGTTCGCTGGATCTGGGGGTGACGGGCTTTTCCGGCGAGGCGGGCGGCGACGACTTCATGGATGTGGACGTCAACGGCGGCTTCAACGCCATCCGGTTCAATCTCCTGGCCGGATACGCGTTCTATTGATGCCGCAGCGGATCGCCATCATTCTCATAATATTGCTGACCGCCGGCGCGTCGCTGTGCGCCGCCGAGGAACCGATCAAAACCTACCGGCTGGAAATCGCCATCGATGCCCCGCCGGAGTTCGTCTATCCCTACCTGATCGAGGAAGACCGCATCAGCCGTTGGCAGAAGGACGACAGCGTGACGGTCACCTTCCCACGCGGGATCGAGCCGCGCGTGGGCAAGCAGATCAAAATCGAAATGGACGTCATTTCGCACCCGATGCTGCTGCTGGAGATCGTCCGCCTCGAACCGGGGAGCCTGGTGCTCACCGAGTTCGTCGACGGCGTGCTCGACGGCGAATTCGCCTACATCCTGCAACGGCAGCCCGACGGCTCAACCGTCTTCGTGCACGAAATGCGCATCCGGCCGGTGGGCGTAGTCATCACCGTCATCTGGGAAGTGTTCGGCAAGCAACTGCACCGCAAGAAAATGCGGACCTACATGCAAAAAATCAAACGGATCGTCGAGGACGACTGGCAGGCGCAGCAGCCGGCTTCGAGCCCGCAGGGCGCAGGTCAATAGCGAAGAGCTTTCCTGTCCGACGAAGTTGCGCATCGAATGGACGCGTGAACAGTCCGTCGAAGCGCGCGCCGCCATGCAGGCGATGATCACCTACCACACCAGCCGCCCTCTGTATTCGCGCGCCTTCGCCGAAGACGCCGCGTGTTATCTGCGCGAGCGAAAAAAAGCGCCGGGCGCGGGTCAATAGCGACGGGCTTTTCCTGTCCGGCTTTCTTGGGCTTGTCGGTTCAGGTTGGCCTTGATTTCTTCAAGCCCGCAGGGCGCAGGTCAGTAGCGAAGGGCGAAGCCCTGGTATAAGACGTGGCAACCTCAAACAAACCCCTGAAAGGGGTGTAGGTGATGCCCGCTGCCGACACAACGGCCGATCATGTTCATTGGTTGATACGGCTCGCTTTGGCCGATCCGATACCGATCGTCACAGATTCCCACGCCCCTCCAGGGCTTGTCGATATCGGGTAAAACGCAATTTCCAGGGCTTCGCCCTTCGCTACTAACCGTCCGCCCCTCCGGGGCTTTGGCGGTCCGGGCAGGTCAATTCGGAAGTCGGGAAGGTAAGCCGGTCTCCCTTCTCCCCATGGGAGAAGGGGCGGGGATGAGGGCTCGTTCACCGGCGAAAATCACGGGACACGCAACGAGTGCATGCCCCGGAGTTTTCGGGGATTCCTGCGCCCCGGCGAGGCTTGTCGGCTACGGGCGTTCCAATTCGGAATTCGCGAGACGATCGACCGCCGCGACGTAGGCGTCGGCGTCGAATTTGCGCTTGAGCCCGGCGGCGTTCATGTACCGCACCGTGCCCAGCACCGGCCGCCGCGCCCACGGACGATCGTGCAGACCGAAGCACCAGGCCACGCCTGTGTAGCCGTTGGCGTCGCGACCGTCCAACTCGTACTTGTCGTTGAGGGCGACGGCCAGGTCGAACGCCTCGGCCGGCGAACGAGACCATTCCAATAACTTCTTGCCCCAGTACATGCGCATGTAACCGTGCATCTTGCCGGTGAGCGTCATCTCGCGCTGCGCCGCGTTCCAGTAAGGATCGTGCGTTTGCGCCGCCTCCCACTGCGCTTGTGTGTATAGGTGCTCCCGCCGGTCGTCCGCGTGCTCGGCCAGCGTCTTTTGCGCCCAGGCGGGCAACCCGGCGAAGCGGTCGTAGTCCGGCTGATGGTAGGCGTAATTCATCGCCAGTTCGCGCCGCACGATCATTTCTTCCAAATATGTCGCCGCCCCCGGCGAGCCCGACGCGCGCACGGCCAGCGCAACGGTCAACGGCGAAATCTGGCCGAAGTGCAGATAGGGGCTCATCGACGACAGCGCGTCAAGCGTGGGATCGTTGCGGTCCGACGCGTAGCGGTCCAGCTTGCGCTCGATGAATTCACGCAACAGCGCCTGCGCCCTCGTCGCCCCGCCACGCAGCAACGGCGCGGGCGGTACGGAACGATCGATCGCCATCCGGTTGAGGATCCGCTCGGGCGTGCCGGCCAACTCCTCGCCCGGCAATTCAAGCGAAGGCGCTCTGTGCTTCAACGTGGTCGGCCGTAGCGGCCGCAGGTAGTCGTCCAGATGCCGGTAAATCTTCGGACGGATCGTGCGTGCGGCGTATTCGGCCTTGTCGCTGACCACCGCCAGCGGCACGATGACATCGCTTTCCACCCGGATCAGCGGGCACGCCAGCCGCCGCGCCGCCTCCGCCCGCCATTGGCGCTGATGGCGCAGGTACCCCGCATCGACCACCGCCAGCGCGGCCTCGCGGCCCAACGCGACTACCCCCTCTTCCGGCGCGACCGCCCGCAGCGTGAAGCGCGCGCCCATGGCCGCCAGGCGTTCGCGCGTTTCGGCCAGGCCTTCGAGCATGAACGCATAATGGCGCAGGTTGGCGCCCGGATAGCGGTCGGTGAGGCCGAAGAAAACGACCAGCGGCAGCGCCAGTTCGTTCGCGCGACGCGCGGCGAAGGTCAGCGCATGGTTGTCGTCCACGCGCTGCGCCTGCTGCATCCAATACAGCACGTACCGCCCCTTTTGCTCCGGGCGATCGTTCAGCGGCTGCACTCGCGTCGGTTGAATCATGTTTCGCTCAATAGTCGCGGCCCCGGCCCGAATCGGTAATCGTCACCAGTTCCGGCGGATAGGGCGCGAAGAAAGTTTGTTGCGCCAGATACGGCTCCTCGATGCGGGCGATCCAGGCGCTCAGCACCGCCGTGGGCGCGCTCAACGGCACGCGGCCGGCACGGTACTGCTCGAGCAGGTCGAGAAACAACGCCTTTTCCCGAGTCCGCAATTCCTTTTTAAAATACCCCAGCGCATGCATCAGCACGTTGATCACCTGGCTGGGTTTGGGGCCGTAGCGCAACGCCTGGATCAAATACTGTTCGTAATCGGCCGCCACCGCGTCGAACGAGCGCTTGTCGCGATTGCCCAGGAGGCGACCGAGCGCCTTCTGTCCGCTCTGGTGGCAAGCCATGAGCATCAACTTGTTGCGCGCATGAAAATCCTGCAACGCGGCGATGCGGCCGGTGCGGCGGGCGCGGCGAAAATCGGCCAGGGCGAATATTTTGATCAAAAACCGCTCGCGTAGCGTGAAGTTGGTCAGCCGCCCCTCGTCCTCCACCGCCGGCTTGCCGAATCGCTCGACGATCGCCCCGCCCAGAAAACCGGCCGTGCGCGCGACCGCCGCGCCATCGTACATTTTCACCTCATACGGACCGCACGACGGCGAACGCGTCTTGAGGATGAACCCCTCGACTTCGGGAAGGTCGGCCATGATGCGTTGCACACACGCAGCCATCGCGGCGGTGAAATCGCCGCCGGTGTCGGGCTGCAGCAGGCGCGGCTCGCCGTTCACCCGAACGATGCGCACCGGTTTGCGCGGCACGCCCAGGCCGATTTCCACTTCGGGACAGGCCGTGATGAATTCGACGTGCGGCATCAGCGCGGCGATCGCCTCGCTGCGCACGGTCACCCCGTTCCAGCGACAGGCCGCGAAACCCAGACATTGGCTGCAAAATAATGTGGGCCGGGCATAGGGTTGCATCGTTTTCTCCCTTTTTGCCGGCGCTATTCGTTCTTGTTTTTCACCTGCTCGAGCCAGCGGTCGACCCGGGCCCATTGGTTGAACATCCACTTGACCTGGTCGGCATCGTCGTGCGGAATTTCCGCGTGCGGCACGCGCCACGTGCGCACCCGGATCGTCCGGTTGATCAGCGCTCCGGCGAAAAAGTCCCGCACGCTCAACACGTGCTCGAAACCGTAATGGGCGCAAAACACGACGTCCGCATTCTTGTTTTTATCCAGAATCAGCAACGATCGATCAAAGCGCGGCGGCAGCACGTTTTTGAGCGCCTCGATCTTTTCGCGGTAATGCAGATCCTTGGTCGTGGCCAGCCGCGAAAGGATCAAATCGCGTTTTTCCGGCCGGAAAGGCTCGCCTTCGGGGAAGAACACCACCGCGTTGCGCGCCCGCAGTCCGGTCATCATCCTGACGATCTCCACGCGCTCGGTGTCCACGATGATGCTCTCGCGTTTGACGAACACGTGATCCAACCGGTTGGCCAGCACGTCCAGGCACGGATCCCATTGCAGATCGTCTTTGAGGATCTGCCGCAGGTGCAGATCGTGCGGCACGACGAACGCGGCCGCGGCGACCAGGTTGTCCAGCCAACTGACGTGACGCATGAAGGCGATGAACGGACCCGACGAAATGCGATCGCCCTCGACGGTGAACCGCAGGCGATACAACCGGCGCAGCACACCCAGCAACGAACGCGCCCACCAGCGCATCAAGCGGTAGTTCGCCGTGCGATAGCGTTCGATGTCGTTGCGCATCTTGTGGCGCAGCCAGATGCCCAGGCAGGCCTGCAGACCGGCCATTTCCATGGCGAGGTAATATTCGAAAAACAGCGCCAGGCGGGTCATTTTCCACTGGCGGCGAAAGATCAGGTCAAGCAACGCGACGGCCGGCAACAGCACCGGAAACAAGAGCGTCAACACGAAAAATCCCCCTCCATACGCGATGAAGGAGATCATTCGCCGACCCCACGTGTCTTTCCAGGTCTGATCCGTCATGACAAGTTACCGAGATTGTTGGTGTTTGATCTATACCATGCGCCGCCGGGCAAACCAAGCCGGATAGGCGCCGGAAAATTGTTTTCGGGGTTGGCGATCCGGGCTCGGTGTCGTATTTACAGATATCAAGAAGAGGTATATAGGAGCACCTTAAGATTTCTGGGAGGAGCATCGTCTCGTATGACATCATTTAGTCTGCTGGCGGTGATTACGTCCGTACTTTTGGTGCTGGCCATCGTGGAACGAATCATCCACGTGCATCGGCTCGGCAAAATCCCCGTGCGCATTCACGTCAGCGGCACGCGCGGCAAATCGAGCGTCACGCGGCTGTTGGCCGCCGCTCTGCGCTATGCGGGGAAAAAGACCGCCGCGAAAACGACCGGCACGCTGGCCCGGATGATCCTGCCCGACGGCGGCGAAGTGCCGGTTTATCGTCCCGCCGGGGCGAACATCATCGAGCAGAAGCGCATCGTCAACACCGCCTACCAAATGGGCTGCGAGGCGCTGATCGTCGAGTGCATGGCGCTGCAGCCGATCCTCCATTGGATCAGCGAGAGCAAGCTGGTGCAGGCCACGCACGGCGTGATCACCAACGCCCGCGCCGACCACCTGGACGTGATGGGCCCCGAGGAGATCGACGTGGCCAAGGCGCTAGCCGGCATGATCCCGGTCAAGGGCAAGCTGTTCACCGCCGAGCGTAAAAACCTGGAAGTGCTGGCCGCGGCCGCGAAAGATCGCAAGTCCTCGCTGCACGCCGTATCCGAAGAGGACCTCGCCGCCGTCACGCCCGCCGACCTGGCCGGTTTCAGCTACACCGAGCACGCGGAGAACGTCGCCCTGGCGCTCAAGGTGCTGCTGGACCTGGGCCTGACCCGCGAGCAGGCGATCGCCGGCATGTGGCAGGCCAAGCCCGACCCGGGCGCGCTGACCGAAAACGTGATCAACTTCTTCGGGCGGCGCATCATTTTCGTCAACGGCTTCGCCGCGAACGATCCGGAGTCGACCGAAAAAATCTGGAACCTGGCCCATAAAAAATATTCCGGCACCGACCGCACCGTTGCCGTGTTCAACATGCGCGCCGACCGGCCCTCGCGCACCGTGCAGATGGCCAAGGACACGACGTTCTGGCACCAGGCCGAGCGCGTCGTACTGATCGGCACCGGCGCCTACCTCTTCGCGCGCATGGCCGGCAAAACGGACTTCGACGTCAGCCGGTTCATCTTCGCCGACCAGGTGGGCGTCGAGGAAATTTTCGAAAGCATTCTGGAAGCCTGCGGCCGCAATTCGCTGGTCGTGGGCATGGGCAATATCGGCGGACCCGGCTTGCCGTTGGTTCGTTTCTTCCGCAATCGTGCGTTGCCTGAGGAGCAGCAATGACCGAGTTGTTATCGCTATCGATCGGCATTGGTCTGGTGGCGGGGATGCTGTTCACCGAGTTGTTCGGCATCGCCTCCGGCGGCCTGATCGTGCCGGGATACTTCGCGCTGTACCTGACCCAGCCCTGGGACGTGGCCGCGACGATCGGCGTGGCCTTCGCCACCTTCGCCATCGTGCGCGCGCTCTCGTCCTTCCTGCTGGTTTACGGCCGGCGGCGGACGGCCTTCATGATTTTGATCGGCTACCTGCTGGGCATGCTGGTGCGCACCTGGATCCGTATGCCGATCGAGGAATTCACCGTTATCGGGTACATCATTCCCGGCCTGATCGCCATCTGGATGGAACGCCAGGGCGTGTTGCAGACGCTGGCTTCGCTGACCATCGTCTCCATCGTCGTGCGCCTCGTGTTGATTCTCTTCTTCGGCGCGGAGATATTGCCATGAAGCGGCTGTATTGGCGTCCGCAGCGGGTCAGTTTGCGCGTGCTGGTGCTCGTCGCGTTGCTGTCGATCGGCGGGTTGTTCCTGGTCGAGCACTTCAAGATTCAGGAACGTCAGTCCAACTACAAAGAGAAGATGCGCGCCGCCCAATTGGCCAAGCGCTGCTTCGAGGCGATTAAAACCGAACGGCTGCGTCGCGGCATTTCCATCGATACCGGCATCGACCCCACCGGCTCGGGGCTGATCGGCGAATTGCTCACGCCGGTGACCACCAACCCCGGTCACCTGCCGTCCAAACAAACGTCGGTGAATCCGAACTTCGCGGCGGTCATCGTCAATCTGATGGTCCGCGCGGGCGTCGAGTCCGGCGACACGATTGCGGTGGGCATGTCCGGCTCGTTCCCGGCGGTCAACATCGCCACGCTGGCCGCGCTGGAAACGATGAAGGTCAAACCGATCATCATCACCAGCGTCGGTTCGTCGCAGTGGGGCGCGAACAATCCGAAATTCCTCTGGCCGGAAATGCAAGAGTTTCTCTTCGAGCAGCACCTGATCTCCACCATGCCGATCGCCATTTCACGCGGCGGTCTGGAAGACAAGGCGCTGGGCCTGTCGAAAAAAGGCCGCCGGCTCATCGAGCGTTCCATCGAGCGCAGCGGCCTGGAATACATCGAGGCCGAAACCTATGCCGACAGCGTGCAGCGGCGTATGGAACTGTACCGCCAGTACGCCGGCGACGAGGACATTCAGGCTTACATCAACGTCGGCGGCGGCACGGCCTCGGTCGGCGCGCGCCTGGGCCGGCAGTTGTTCCGCGCCGGCTTGAACAAATCGGCGCCGGTGGGCGCGGACGACCTCAACTCGGTGATGGCGCGCTTCGTCGTCGACGGCAAGCCGGTCATCCACCTGATGCGCATGGACAAGCTGGCGCAGCGTTACGGCCTGCCCTTGCAACCGCGCACGATGCCCAACGTCGGCGAAGGCAAGATCTTCGTTAAAGAAGAGCCCAACCGCATGCTGGCCGTGAGCATCCTGTTCGCCATCGTGCTGTTGCTCATGGCCTTCGGGCGCCTGGATTGGGGCTATCGCATCATCACCATGGGCCGGCGTGAACCGACCCGCTCGCGGCCGGAAAAAATGGTCTGATCGAAAAACTCCGTCGACTATCCGCAATCCCCTCTGGCTTCGCGCCGAGGGGATTGTCATAATCGGCGCTATGAATCTGCAATTGTGGCGCGATCGCTGGCAGGCTTTGCGGCCCTGGCACGCCCTCTGGGCGGCGCCGGTGCTGATTCTTCTGGCGCTGGCCCTCACCTTCGCCCAAAAGCCCTATCCGGCGGGCCACGACAGCCTGCAGCATTTTCAAAACGCGATCGCCGTGTCCTACGTGACGCAGCATCCGCAACTGGAAACGCTGCCGATCCTGCGTTCGCTGGAATTCCATTGGCCGCCGCTGGTCTATACGATTACCGCCGCGCTGCTGCAGGCGATGCGCTCGGTGTGGGCGTTTCACCTGACCAACCTGCTGTTCGCCGCGTGCTTCATGATTTTCTTCCTGCTCGCCGCGCGGCAAGTGACCACCGATTGGTGGACCGCGCTGACCGCTTTGCTGATCGTCTGCGCCTGCCCCTGGTGGATGACCGTCGCGCTGTCTTACAACCTCGAATCGGCGCAGCTCGCCGCCACCGCCTTCCTCTGGTGGCTGCTGTTGTCGGGGCGCTATCGCCGCTCCCCGTGGACCGCGCCGCTGTGGGGGCTGGCCGCCGGGCTGGCGCTGCTGTCGAAAACCGTGATCTTCATCCAGGTCCTGCTGCCGATCCTCGTTGTGCTGATCGTCAATTTTTACCGTGACCGGCACGAGAAGCGAAAACTGCTGGCCGGCGTTTCGTTCCTGGCGGCGCTCGGCGTCGTCGCCGGCTATTGGTACGGACCGACCATCGAAAAGCTGCCGCACGAACTGGCGGTGAACCTGGTCGATCCCGGCGCGAGCCTGGCGCACCCGTGGTTTTTCCCGCTGCGCCTGTTGCTGCTGGATTACGCCGCCCTGCCCGCGCTCTTGGCCGTGCTCATCGCCGCGCCGCTGGCGCAGTGGAAGGAAATGCCCAAGCGCGCCTTGCTGCCCCTGTTGGGCGCGATCCCCGCGCTGATTTTCTTTATGCAGTTGGACATCAAATGGGAATGGTACGTCCTGGGCGCTTTCTCCCTGCTGGTCCTTTCCGCCCTGGCCGTGCTCGACCGCCTGCCGCCGAAGCTTCGCAACTTCGTTCTGCCGTTGCTGCTGGGCTGGTACGCGCTATTGGCGCTCGCCCCCTGGTTCCCCACCGGCGACGGCTTCGCCCGGCTGATGGCCCTGGGTTCGAGCGACACGGTCTACCTGATGGAAGTACGCACCTTCGACAACGAGCGGCTTTTCGCCAAGCAACTGCGCCACACGATCGGCGCGGCCGGTTTGGGTGACGTGGCCGTGGTCGACGTGACCAACCGCGAATGGCTGGGCATCGTCGAAATGCACCTCACCTTGCACAACGACACCGTGTGGCGACACCCCTACCTCGTGCAGTATCGCCTGTGGGAGCGTCTGTACCCGCAGGAAAAACACTTCTTCCTCGATGCCGACCGCTATCCCATGCGCGGCGGGCTGCGCCGGCCGGTCGCCGCGTTGGTCGACGATCTGCCGCGCTCGCGCTTCGTGGTCACGCTGGAAAAATTCGACGCGCAAACCTCGACCTTCGACACGCTGGCCGTCGGCGGATTGTTCAAGGACCAGCCGGCGTCCTTCGCGCCGCTGCAACCGGTGCTCGACGAGCTGTCGCCGCGCCTGGTCGAGCGTCTGCGCATGCCGTTGGACGACCTGACCCTGGTCATTCGCGAAAATCCGGCCGTGGCTGCCTTGCGCGCGCCCGAACCGCCGCCGATCGATCTGATCGCCTATCTGCAGTTGATCGATCCCACGCGGCATGCGCGCTACCTGGAGCAAACCGAGCAACTCATGTTCGCCGGTCAGGTCGCGCCGGCCGTCGAACGCTTTCGTTTTTATCTGGACATGGAGTGGACGCTCGATCTGATGTACGCCTGGGAAGGCAATTACACCAAAGCCATGCTCGACCTCGCGCAGTGTCTGCGCCTGGTCGCGCCGCCCGCGCAGGAGGCCGCCGAACTCGTCGCGCGCCTCACCGAATTTCCCAAAACGCCCAACCTGTACCGGCAACTGCTGCCGCGCCTGATGGAACTGACGGCCCTCGAAAACAAGGACGATCAATTTCTCGCCGCCACCGACGCGATGCTCGCGCAGTTTCCGCCGGAGGATTACGCGCGGCGGGTGATCGTCGGCCAGCGCCTGCTGTATTACCTGGCGCGCAATGACGCCGCGGCGGGCGTGGCCTTCCTGCAGCGCGAGTTGGAGAACGCTCTCCCCATGCAACAAGCCGCGCTGCTGACCTATCTGACGGAAAAACTCGCCTCCGCGCTAACCGGCGAAATCGCGCGCGAGGTCTATCGGCAGGCATTGGCGCAGCCGCTCATCGAAGAAGCCGCCAAGAAGAAAATCCGTTTACTGTTGGCGGCGGCATCAGACAAAGCGAATCTGCCGTTAAACATTCCCCGCGGACCGTTCGCCGACGACGAACAGGCGCTGCTGGCGACGCGTTTGGCGACCAAGGCCTCGGTTGATCTGCGCCGCGCCGGGCGAACGACCGACGCGCTGGCCTTGATCGAAACGCATGCGCCCGATTTTTCCGCCTGCGCCCCCTGCGTCGATGAATTGCGGCTGGAGAAAATCCGTTGCCTGTTGGCCCTGCAAAAAATCGAATCCGCGCGCGAGGAGTACAAGGAATTGCGCGACGATCAACTGCGCTCGATCGCGCTGGAGCTGCTGCAAAGCGCGCCGTAACCGTGCGGCGCAATTGTCACTCCCGCAACGATATGCTCTACTGATTCAAACCAACAAAAGATCGGTACCGGTGGAAAAATCGCGCGCCCAAAGCCTCGCCCTGTGGATCTTGCTGATCCTCGCGGTCGTCTTTTTACGCCTGCCCTCGTTCGTCGAGGCGTTCTTCGATCCCGACGTCGCCGCCACCGTGTACAGCGCGCAATTGTTCGCCGACGGCGGTTGCCTCTACCCCGACGCCGTCGAAACCAAACCGCCGGGCAGCTATGCCGTGTTCGCGCTGTTGCTGGCCGTGTTTCGGTCGATGCTGGGCGTGCAACTTTTTCTCGCCGCGTATCATTTGCTCGTCGCCCTCGTGTTGGCGAAACTTGTCGAAGCGATGACCAACCGCCGCGTCGGTTGGTTTGCCGCGCTGCTGTACGGCGTGTTTTCCGCTGGCGGTTTCGTCAACGGCTTCGCGCCCAACTTCGAAACCTGGGCCCTGCTGCCGCTGACCGTCGCCGCGTATCTGCTCCGGCAATGGCGCGGCGCGGAAAAAGTCCGCCTCGTTTTCGGCGCGGGCGTCCTGGCCGGACTCGCCGTGTTGATGAAACAGCAGGCGGCGCTGCCCGCGCTCGCCCTGGGTGCGGTCGTGCCGTTTTTGGTTTTTCAGGGAACGAAGGAAAATCGTTTGCGTCGCGGCGGGAGTTCCGTCGTCGTGTTCGCCGCCGGCGCGCTGCTGCCCTGGATGCTGACCCTGCTCTATTTCGCCGCCAAGGGCTGCGCCGGCGACATGCTCGCCGCGCTCGCACCCGGCCGCAACGCGCAGTACGCCGCCTCGCGCTCCTGGAGCGAAATTTTATCCGTGGGTTGGAAAACCACCTTCGCCTTCGCCCGCCACACCTGGTTGCCGATGATCCTGTGGCCGGTCGGCCTGTTCGTCGTGTGGCGCAAGGGCGCGGTCGCCGGGCGATCGCTCTGGACGCTCTGGCTGCTCGGTTCGCTGGCGGCCGTCGTCGCGGGCACGAAATTTTTCACCCACTACTATCTTTTCCTGCTGCCGCCGCTGTGCGGTCTGGCCGCGCTGGGCGGCGAAACGCTTTGGTCGAGATTTTCCGGTTACGGTCGCCGGATATTCCTCGCGTTGATCCTGCTGTTACTGCTCGTCTGCCAACAACGCGAATTGCGCTTCGCCGCATTGGGCGCCAAGGCGCTGCTGACCACCGGGCGGCCGGTCAGCCGCGAAATGTTCACGCTCAATCGCTCGCTCGGCCCCGGCTGGCTCGATTTCGTGACGCCCTACAATCACCTGGAATGGGAACTCGTTTCGCAAACGGCGGGCGAGTACGTCCGCGCCCACAGCGCGCCGGACGACGGTCTGCTCGTTTACGATTACCTGCCCTCGGTGTATTGGTTCGCCCGGCGGTTCGCGCCGACGCGCCACCACATGAATTTCGAGGTGGCCTACGAACTGCCCGCGGAGTTCGGCAAGTGGTACGATCGTGAAACCGCGCGTCTGGCGGCCAATCGCGCCGAACTGATGAGCGACCTGCGCGCGAAACCACCCGCCTTCATCGTGCGCGCGCGTTATGCCGCGCCGGCGAAAAACGACCTGGCGTTGCATCCCTTGAACGTCTATGGCGATCCCACCGGCGCCGTGTTATGGCAGACGCCGCTGTTCGCCGATCTCGCGCGATTCGTCGCCGAAAACTATCACGAAGTAACCGAACTGCGCGACCTGCCGTTGCTCGTGCTGCAGCGCAACGATCACTTGCCCTGAGCCGCCGGATCGCCGATCTGCGCAATGATGAACTGATACACCTGCTCGGTTTCCTTCATCTGATCCGACCAGTTCATGCCCTGGCCGTGGCCCGCCTCGCGTTGCAGCCAGAACAACACCGGCCCGCTGTCGCCGGCGTTGGCCTGCAGCGCGGCGGTGAACTTCGCCGAGTGCAGCCAGTTGACGCGCGTGTCGGACTCGGCGGTCTGAATGAACGTCGGCGGCACGTGCACGCCCGGCAGCACTTGGTGATACGGCGAATAGGCCCACAGATAGCCGGTGTCGCCCGGTTCGTCGGCGTTGCCGTATTCCGGCGTCCACAACTGCGCGGGCGGGAAGCGGTGGAAGCGCACCATGTCGTACAGCCCGACCTGCCCCACCGCGCAACCGAACAGATGCGGCGTCGAGGTGATCATCGCGCCGATCAGCAAGCCGCCGTTCGAACCGCCGCGAATGGCCAGCCTCGCCGGGCGCGTCACTTTTTCACGGATCAAATAACGCATCGCGTATTCGAAATCTTTAAAAACCTGAAATTTCTTTTCGCGCATGCCGGCCCGGTGCCACGCCTCGCCGCGCTCGCCGCCGCCGCGCAGGCCGGCCAGGGCAAACACGCCGCCGCGTTCGATCCACGCCATGTTCGTGCGGGAAAAATAGGGGCTGAACTCGATGCCGAAACCGCCGTAGCCGTACAGCACCGTCGGGTTGTCGCCGTCGCGCCGCAGGTCTTTGCGATGCACGAGAAACAGCGGCACCCACGTGCCGTCGTAGGACGGATACTCGACGTACTCGACGACAAACCGCGCGGGATCGAAGTTGCCGCCGGCCGGAATGTCCACGATCGTTTCGGGCTGCAGCGACTTGGCCACGTCCACTTTGAACAGCGTGAACGGATAAAGAAACGACGTGTAGCCGACCAGCACTTCGCTCGAACCGGGCTCGCACTCCAGGTTGTCGACCGAACCCGGCGCGGGCAAGGCGATCTCGCCGATTTCCCGGGCCGCCGCGTCGTACACGCGCACGCGCGACACCGTGTTTTCCAGGTACAGCGCGACGATCTTGTCGCCCGCCGTTTCGAAACCGCGCAACGGATACGGCCGCTCGGGCAGCACCTCGCGCCACTTCGCCGGCGCCGGATCGGCCGGGTCGATCGCCACGATGCGGTAGTTGTCCGCGCCGTGAGAGGTCATCGCCCACACGCGCCCGTCGATCATCGCGTGCACCCACACCTGCGCGCCGATGTTCTCGGCCAGCGTCGTCAGCTTGCCGGTGGCGGTGTCCAACAGATACGCGTCGCTGGTCGTCGCGCCGGTTTCGATGTCGATCAACAGCGCGCCGTCGTCCTCGGACAAACGCACGCCCGGCCAGTCGGTCTTCGCGCGGCCGCGCCCAAACACGTACGCGTCGTTGCGCGGATCGTCGCCGAGCCGGTGAAAATACACGTGCCGATTGTACTGCGACGCGTCCGGGTAATACGTGTAATAAAATCCGCTGTCGTCGTGCTTCCAGGCCACCGACGCGTGCATCGTGTGCTCGACGCGCTCGGGCAGAATGCGCCCCGTCGCCGTTTCCAGCACGTGCAGCGTGCTGTCCTCGTCGCCGCCCTTGCTCAGCCCGAAGGCGAGGTACTTGCCCGTCGACGACGGATGATACCAATCCAGCGCGGTCTTGCCCGTCGGGTCCTGCGCCAACGGATCGAAGATCGCCCGCTCGACGCCGTTCTCGCGCACCAGCAGTTTCGGCTGCTCGGCGTTGCTGTCCTGCTTGAGGTAGAAAATCTTCCCGCCCGCCGGCTTGGGCCATTTCACGTAACCGATGGCGTACAGTTCGCGCAGGCGCTCGCGCAGACCCGGCACTTCGGCCGCGGCGAAAAACTGCGCCGAGCGCGCGTTCTGCGCTTCGGCCCACGCGGCGGCCCGTTGCGGATCCTCCAGCCAGCGGTACGGATCGGCGATCGGATAGCCGTTGATCGTTTCCGTCAGATCCTGCGCCGGAGTCGGCGGCGGCGCGGGAATGCGCGTCGTCGCGCAGGCGAACAAGCTCATAACGAGCAGAACGAGCAGCGTGAAGCGGGCGATGCGTTTCATGGCGAGCCTCGAAGTTGTTGCCGTTGTCTGTTGTGTTTACACGCGATGCGCGCCGCGATCAATCCGCCTCGGCGGCGGCTTTTGACGGCCGGTCGACGCATTTGGTATCATGCGAACCACTCAAGTGAATTGGTGCGGCGCGGACGCGACACATCTCCGACATTCAGACGCGACAACCCGACGGCACATGCAACCAGACAGCGAATGCGCGCGTGGAATCTCCCATTGCAGCGGATGGTGCGACGCATGGAACCGTTTCTTACCGCGGATAAAGTGAAGTCCTTTCTTGCTCAGGCCACGCCGGATAACATCGCCGCGTTGAGCGCGTCGTTGCGCGAGGAGAACGGCCGCTTCGGCGAGACTCTCGTGCAGGCGCTGCCCGATCTGCTCAACGCGCACGCGGCGTTGCTGTCCGCCCTGCTGCACGCGGTGAACGAGCTGCCGCCCGACGAGCGCCGTGAGCAAATCGCCGCGGCCGCCGGGCGCGTCGACGGCGCCGCGTTGGGCAAAGCGTTGACGGAATTGGCCGACGCGGTGCACGAAACGCGCCGGCGCGATCCGGAGTTAATCGCCCGCCTGGCCCCCGTGCTGGCCGAGGCAACGCGCGCCGCCGACTTCGGCCGTCTGCGCGAGGGCGCGGTCGCCTGGTCGTCCTATCGCGCCGACGCGTTGCAGGCCCTGCTCGCGCCCGCCCTGGCCGATCCGGTGCGCCTGGCAAATCTTTTTTCCGCGCTGCCCGATCTGCTCAATCGCCAGTTGCGCCTGGCGGCCGATCTGCTGGGCGAAATCAATTTGCCGCCCGAGATCGTCGCCAGCGGCGTACTCAACGCGCTGGAGTCCGTCGATCGCGCGCCGCTTGCGCGCGCGCTCAACACCGCCGCCGCGCTGTTCAATCAACTGCGCGTGGGCGACTGGACGCTGGGCGGCAACGAGCCGCGCTTCGCCGCCGTGCTGGGCAACGTCGCCGCCGACCTGCTGCGGCAACTCGACACGCCCGCGATTGCCCAGGCGCTCATCGCCGCGGGTGAGGACCTGGGCGTGATCGTCAAGGTCGTCGTCGAATTGATTCTGCGCGATCCGGCGTTGACCGAGCGCCTGACGCTGACCGGCGTCGCCTGGAACAACGTCCTGCTGCGCGCGCTGGCCGACACGCTGCACGCCGTCGCGCAACTGCCCGACGAGCAGTACCGGAGCCTGTTCGTCGCGATCATGGAGCACTGGCGGCAGGACGAAATGATGCAGGCGTTCAACGAGGCCATCGGCCTGTACCTGCGCTTCGCCCGCCTGACGCCGGACCTGCAACGCGAATACCTGCGGCGACTGCTCGACGGCATCGACGGCGAACAACTCCGCGACGCCTGGACGCTCACCGGCCGCGCCATCGGCGACGTGCTGCGCGAACGCGAACTCGCCACACCCGAACGCATCGGCCGGGGAATCAACAATGCCCTCGTGCACTTCAACCGTCGGATGGACGCGCTCGACGGCGGCCCGGGCGAATTTTTCAAACGCGTGCTCGCGCAAATCGACGCCAAGGAACTGCGGCGCGCGACGAATCATGTTTTCGGCGGTTTGACCCACGCGCTGCTGGCCGGCGCCGAACGCGCCCAGGCCGTGCTGCAACCATTAATGAAAACCGGCCGGCGCCTGACCGGCTTCATCGTGCGCCAGTGGCTTACCAAATGGCGGCGGCCCGCACCGCCCAAGGAAAATTGATGGACGACCTGTTCACGCAAGCGACGTTGTATGAGAACGATTACGTGCGGCAGTGGCGCGACGGCGGCGGCCGCACGGTCGGCTACAACTGCGTGTTCGCGCCGCTCGAATTGTTCGAGGCGGCCGGGCTGGTGCCCTATCGGATCCGCGCGCTGAGCAACGCGCAGACCGATCTGGCCGACGCGCACCTGTCGCGCTTCAACTGCGGCTTCTGCCGTTCGTGCCTGCAACTGGGCCTGGACGGCGCCTACGATTTTCTCGATGGCCTGATCGAGATCAACGGCTGCGATCACCTGCGCGGCACCTTCGAGAATTGGCAATACGTCAAACCGACGCCCTTCTTCCATTATTTAAAAGTGCCGCACGTCGTCATCGACGACGCGCTGGAATATTTCGCCGACCAGATCGTTCAGCTGAAAGCGGCCCTGGAGGCGCACTTCGCGGTGACGATCACCGACGACGCCCTGCGCGCGGCGATGGCGCGACAGGCGCGGGTGCGCGGGTTGCTGCGGCGCGCCTACGCCCTACGCGAGCGCGAACAACCCGCCCTGACCGGCGCGGAGACGATGGCCCTGGTGCTGCTGAGTTCGACGATGCCCGGCGAACAATTCATCGCGTTGCTCGAAGAAAAACTCGCCGCGCGCGAAAACACCGCCCTGCCCGCGCCGCGCGCCCGGTTGCTCATCGGCGGCGCGGCCACCGACGAGGTCGAGCTGCTGCGCGAATTGGAAAGCCTGGGCGCGCTGTTCGTCACCGACTCGCTGTGCTACGGCGCGCGCGCGTTCTGGCCGCTGACGGAACAAGCCGACGGCGATCTCCTGCGCGCGCTGGCGAAACTCTATTTGTCCAACACGCTGTGCCCGCGCATGTTCGAGGATTACCCCGCGCGCCGCGCCTTCATTCTCGCCGCCGCCGAGCGGGCGCGCATCGACGGCGCGGTGTTCGTGCACAACAAATTCTGCGACGTGCACGGCATCGAAAACGTGCTGCTGCGCAAACACCTCGAAGAACAGGGCATCCCCGTGCTGTTGCTGGAAAAGGAATACGGCGCGCACGCCGATCGCGGCCGGCTCAAAACGCGCCTGCAGGCGTTCCTGGAAAGGATCGGTCGCCCATGACGAACCTGGCGCACCA
>DAIMDW010000051.1:0-22193 GCA_036725605.1 bacterium | reverse complement strand
GCGGACTTCATTGATGTTCGTGGCTCCCATCGATCCTCCTCGGTCAAATGAACCGGGAGGCCCTAAGCGCAAGAGGGATGCCACATGCCGAACAAAGCGGATAACTAGTTGTTTCTAAATGAAAATACGAAAATTGGGCGGGCGACGGAGCGGGCAGTTTTTGAAAAAGTGCAAATCGCGGAAGATTCACCTTTGATTCTGAGATGTTACGGCAAATATCCGGGGCGTTTTCCGCGAAAAGTGCAAAACGAAAAGCCCAATTTGTAAAACGGAATGGGCTGTTTGCAAAACGGAAAGGCCCTTTTGCAAAATTTATAACGCCATTTGCAAAACGGAATGAGCCCCGTCCCTTCATGACGATTCAATAAAACCCTTGATTTACGGCCTTTTGACAGCACGAACGGCTCGCCGTGCGTGGCACGCTCCTCGCAATAAAGAAAGCCTTGATGATGTGTCCCGTCGAGGTAAGGGACACCTGGGACAAACCTAAAACGAGGAGGTGTGATGCTGGACAGCGATAGATTAGAAACCGGAACCGTGGTCGCCATTTACTCCCGCGTGTCCACCGACATGCAGGTGCAGTCGGAGTCGTTGGCGACCCAGGAAAAGGTGCTGCGCGAGTATTGCGCGTTCCACAAACTGAAAATACACGAGCACTATTCCGACGCCGGACTATCCGGCAGTTCGACCGGGAACCGTCCGGCCTTCAATCGGATGATGGCCGATGTCGCGGCGAAAAAGTTCGGCGCTGTGGTGGTCACCAAGATCGACCGGATCAGCCGCAACCTGCGCGACCTGCTGCGTTTGCTCGACACGCTGGAAAACCACGAGGTCGCCTTCATCTCGATATCTCAGCGCTTCGACACCTCGAATCCCATGGGGCGGTTGACCCTAAACGTCTTGGGTTCGTTCGCCCAGTTCGAGAGGGAGATGATTGCCGAACGCGTCCGCGAGCACATGCTGGTGCGCGCCAGGGAGGGAAAATGGAATGGCGGCGTGGTTCCCTACGGATACCAGGTGGTGGAAGGGAAACTGGTGATCCGCGATGACGAAGCCGAACACGTCCGAAGGATGTTCGACCTCTACATCGAGCGACGCAGCATCCGATATGTAACCCACTACTTGAACGCTCAACAATCGAAACCGCGCTATGCCGAACATTGGAGCGGCACCAGCGTCAGCCGCACCCTGTCGAATCCGACCTACTACGGCGCTCTGACCTACAACAAGCGAAAAGGAACAAGCTCCACTTCGACACCGCGCCCCAAAAAGGACTGGATCATCGTCGAGGACGTCTGGCCGCCCATTATCTCCAAGGAAACATGGACCCAGGCAAACGACATCATGACCAACAAGACCGGCCTGCACCACCGCAACAAGCGATCCACCTACCTGCTTTCCGGGTTGATCAAATGCGGCTTATGTGGAGGCAGCATGGCCGGTTACAACCATCCGAAAAAAGGGCGCGGCGGCGGCAACTGGTCCTACTACCGTTGCTCGTGGCGGCTTCAAAAAGGACCGGATGTTTGTTCCGGTCTCACTTTTGATCGATGGCGCACCGAACAAAAAGTCATTGAAGCCTTGGCGCAGTGGGCGACCGACCCGACGCCGGTCATTCAGCAGGCGAAAAAGTTCATCGCCAACAAGGAATTCATTCGGCAGAACCTCGACGATCAGGCGCGCTCGCTCCATCGACAGCTGGCCGAGGTTGAAAAGGCTCTCAAGAGAATTCTGGACGCTTACCAGGACGGCCTGCTCGACCATGAGGAACTGACCGCCCGGGCAAAACCGTTGAAATCGGAAAAGCAGATTCTCGAAGGTGAAATCGACAGGCTTCGCAAAGAAGCGGGCATCGACGGCGATCACACTCACGTTGACTTGGCGAAACTGCAGGCGTCTTTCTCAGATTTCAGCAGCGTATTTGAAGGGCTGCACATCGGAGAGCAGAAAGAAATGCTCGCTGCGGTCGTCAGGAAGATTGTCGCCATGCCGGAAGGACGTCTGGACATACACCTGGACTTCAACGTTTTGAGGGAAGCCTTCGGTTTTGACGGACAACTGCAGGCAATGCCGAAAGATGGAGACCTAGTGGTTACCGTGAACACCAGCGAAGAAATCCACATGGTCAAGAAGTTCGAAGAGATGACCTCCTTCGGCGAGCGGGTGGAATGGCTTCGGACAAGACACCGGCTCACCAAGAAGGAACTTGCCCGTAACATCGGCGTCGATGAATGCACCATAGCCAACTGGGAGCGGCGGGGAATGAGGCCGCACATTCACGCGACGAGGCGCCGTGTGGCCGAGTTTTTCGGTGTGAGTGTTGCTGAGATGCTTGGCGTCAAGCCGGTGCCCAGTGATGCCCGGCCGAAGTACAAGTTGCTGAAGGTGCGCGAGTGCCTTGGCATGTCGCAGCGCGAGATGGGCAAGCTGCTGGGATTCACCGAGGAGCAGTACCACTGGACAGAATTCGAAGGGAAAAAGGGAACTCGATTCAGCCACGATGACTTAAAGATTCTGCTTGGACGCATCCCGGAAAAATATCGAGCGGCTTTCGATGGGATTTTTGAAGTAAATGAAACGGACCGAGACGCGGTCTGCCAATAATTCCGTAGATAATTTTATCTGATCATTTCCCCTAGCATTTCAAAAAAAGACTCTTCGTTTTCCAAGAGACTTCGTATTTTTATTTGAGAGCATCCGTCATCCTCTAAATCATAGTATTCAATGTTGTTTGATTTTATCCATTTTATTGTTCTGCTGATAACTTCTTGTGGAGCGTCACCCGTTGCCTCGCCGTTGCAAATGTCAAAATATGCATTCCCATCACTAATCAATGAGAACAAATCTTTCTTTGTTTTTTGACGTTTAAATAAAAACTG
Organism: bacterium; assembly: GCA_036725605.1. GTDB lineage: Bacteria > Lernaellota > Lernaellaia > Lernaellales > Lernaellaceae > CALBTQ01. The sequence goes on along the minus strand of DAIMDW010000051.1, from coordinate 19,314 downwards.
AGGAACAAAACTGATTGTACGGTCATCCTCCACATACCATTTTTCCGCCTTACAATATTCGCTGATTCTGTCAATAAATGAATCCACTCTTTCGATTGTTTTTGAGTCGATCTCTTGCTTTGTTAAGTCACTAAGGAATTTCTTTCTCTTCGCAATGTTTGACCTCAAAGCTTCTTTTTCTTGGCTTCCTGAGTCGATAACAGAGGTAGTATTAGACACGTTAAAAATGTGACATAGCTCCGATTTATCTTTGTCAGAAAGCGCATCGTCTTCATCAACTGAGTTAACCAAATTATAGTAATATGAAACAAACGGCATTAATGTTGATCTCGGATCTTTCCCCTCGTATTTTACTTCACCTTTTTCAATAAGATCAAAGATGCTCTTCTCATCAGATAGGTTTTCGATAGTAGTTGGATCGGAAGCTAGATACCGATGTAATGGTTTGTGAGCCATCTCCATGCAAACAGTTGCAAATAAGATCTTCTGGAGAGTGGCATTTTCAAAAATATTGGAGTGTTCCGCTTCGCTTTCAAGCTCTGGACCATTTTCGATTAGCTCATTTTCTTTTTCCATTACAATTTTAATCAGTAGCAAACTATTGAATAAACGCTTTATAGATCGGGGATTTGATCCGATGGTTAAATTCAAAATGTCGCGGTACTCCGAAACGGAGGACTTGCTCCGATCAGGCCAATCGATGGTTCGCAGCATCTCGCCAATATAATCTAAAAAATCGTATGAGTGTGTTGGCATCTGAAAGGGAACTTGAATAATTTTATCAAAAAAAGAACGCCCGTCTGCTAATTCTGAATCATATTTAAATTTTTGATTAATTCCTTGCTTGATAATTTTATAGTCACAAGCCAAAACAAATATTGTTTGAGGGACGTCCAAAAAATTCTTCATTACTTCCAATAATTCAACCGCTTTTTCTGGAAGCAATCTGTCCAAATCATCCACGTAGAAAATAATTCTATTTCGCGGATTCTTTTCGGTCAATTCTTTGCAAAGTTTGCTAAATTTATTTTTCAACTCCTCTAACTCAATACTGGGAATAGATTCCTTTTTTTCCATCATATTGACCAGTTCTGCCCAATCCATGCCAGCGAATTTTTTTGTTGCAGCACTAGCAACAAGCTTCACAAAGCTTCTTGCAGCGTCCTTAGCTTTTTCGCTCAATTGTGGTGGATTGTCGTCGTCATCGCCTTTTGTTAATTTTGAAACAAAGTGAGTCAACATGATGGAGGCAACATCTCGATCAAGATCAAACTGAGAATAAAGCCAAGTATTAAACCAAACATGAATTATTTGAAAATTTGAATTTGGCGATTGATTTTTACTGTCTTCCTCGAAATTATCAATGATTTCCTTGATCATATTCATGAGGCTTGTTTTTCCAGTACCCCAATCTCCTTGAATACCCACTGTCAGGGGGGTGTCGCACTCCAGTAAAAACGTGGCGAGGGCCTCTGCGTATTTCCTTAGCTTCAGTTTATCCTTCTCGAGACTCTCCAATGGTTGGTCGGGAACGCCGTGATATCTAATTTTGTTTGGCTCTGGCATCGGCTACAGTCCCCCACACGGTCTTGAACCGCGAAAAAAGATTAAAATACAAGCACCTAGATTCAAAAGGAGTCTTTTCAACAGACATCCTTCCTTCGAAAACGAGGCAGAATCATCTAACTAACCGGATTTTGAAGGAAAGATACCATCATTTTTGAAATCTGTGTACTCCTAGACAAATTTTTTTTCTTTTTCGCTTGACGGCTAACAAAAGTTAGCCTATCTTGTACATCAGAACAAAGGAGACCGAAAAGTGGAAGCACCTTCCGCCATGCAAGAAAAAATCCTTCGCTATATCGAAGACTTTAGCGACGGACGCGGGATGCCACCGACCGTCCGGGAAATCGGGGACAAGTTCGGGATCAAGTCGTCGACGGTGTTCGCCCATCTGAAGCGCATGGAAAAGAAGGGGCTTTTGCGGCGCACCGGCGAAGCGCGATCCATCGAATTGACGAGCAAGCCTTTTGGGGAAAAAGGCATCCCGATCCTCGGCCAGGTTCCGGCAGGGTCGCCGCTCCTGGCTGTGGAAAACATCGATGGCTACCTGCCGGTGGATCGGAAGGCTTATCGAGACTCGAAAGTGTTCGCTCTGAAAGTTACCGGCGAGAGCATGATCGAGGCCGGAATTCTTGACGGCGACGTCGTGATCGTGCGCGAGCAACCGGACGCAGAAAACGGCTCCATCGTGGTTGCCCTGATGGATGACGAAGCGACGGTAAAGCGGTTTTTCCGTGAAGGTCGAGTCATTCGTTTACAGCCTGAGAACCACTTGCTGGCTCCTTTGTTGATCGATGCGGCACGTCAGGACATCCGGATCGTGGGAAGGGTTATAGGGGTTTTCCGCGATCTGGATTGATGCAATTCGGCGGGCGAGATCCCCTCTTTCTGCAACGCCCAGGGGAAGATGAAACTCTCGTTCGCTATTCAAAAGTTGGGCGCGTTTCGGGGGGAAACGCCCATGATGCGAGTTGATTTTCTTGAAGGATACGGAATTGAAAAACGAATCGTGGACACATGGAAGCAGCACATCGGAGAAACGCTGCTGCCTGTCCAGGAAAAGGCCATCCAGCAATACGGCCTTTTCGAATCCCGCAATCTGATCGTCTTTTCGCCTACCTCGTCGGGCAAGACCTTCATCGGTGAAATGGCCGCAATCAGAGCGGCACGCAACAAGCGCAAGGTTTTCTACCTGGTTCCGCAGAAATCCCTGGCCGAAGAGAAGTTCGTCGAGTTCACCGAACGCTACGGCGAAGTGGGCATCCGCGTGGTCATCTCTAACCGCGACCACCGGGAGTTCGACGACCAGATCGAACACGGCGACTTCGATATCGCCATCGTCGTCTACGAGAAGATGCAAGGGTTGTTGGTGAACACGCCCTCCTTGCTAACCAGCGCTGGGCTGATCGTCGTGGACGAACTGCAAATGATCACCGATGAATTCCGTGGACCGGTGCTCGAAGTTCTGCTTACGCGCATCGTGACTTCGGAAGCCAGCCCACAGATCCTCGGACTGTCAGCGGTACTCGGAAAAACCGACCGCCTGGAGAAGTGGCTTAAGGCCCGTGTCCTTGTCGAGACGCAACGACCCGTCGAGCTTCGCAAGGGCATCTTGTGCCAGGGAGTGTTCAACTTCCGTGAACACAACTCTGGGTCCGATGGTTCCGAGGAGTTGGTCTGGGATGAAACCAAGAGACAAGCCAACTATCAGCTGCTGCTCAATGTCGCACATCTCGCCCAACAGAACGAGCAGAGCATGATTTTTCTGCGGGACAGAAATTCTACCGTCTTCGCGGCCCGTGCCTTGAGCGACCTGGTCTCGCTGCCTGCGGCGTATGAGGCCATCGAAGAACTTTCCGACATGGAGGACACTTACGCCCGCGATGTTCTCACCGATCTGCTTTCCCAGGGCATCGCATTTCACAACTCCGACCTGACCTGGGCGGAACGCCGCTTGATCGAGAAGCACTTCCGCGCCGGATCGATCAAAGCCCTGTTCTCGACCTCGACGCTTGCGATGGGCATGAACCTCCCTGCCAAGAACGTGTTCGTCGATTCTCAGAAATGGAAATACTCTTCCAAGTTCCGCCGTTGGGTCACCGAGGATATCACGCGCAGCGAGTATGAAAACATGAGCGGCCGCGCCGGACGGCTTTCGCTGGCTTCTGACTTCGGGCGTTCGATCATGGTCAGCATGGGCGACTTTCCTGCCAGGGCGATGGCGGGACACTACATCGAAGGAGACTTTGAGGACATCATGCCGACGCTCGCCAACGCCCCATTGGAAAGCCATGTCGTCAACCTGATCGCTTCGGGTCTTTGCGCGACGAGGGAGGAGCTTTACCATTTCCTCCTCGGCAGCTTCACCGGCCACGAAATATGGCGGCAGAAGCAGACCATCGACCAGTTCCGCAAAGACGTCGACCGGGCGGTGGACATCTGCACCTCGTGCGCCACAGTGCTGGAGCATGAAAACCATCTGATCATCACTGAGCTTGGGCGCGTCTGCGCTTCCCAATGCCTGCATCCCAAAACCGCCTACGCCTTTTCTCGGTGGGCGCAAACTGCCAAGGACCGATTCACGACCGAATTTGAGATGCTGGTGATCGCCGCGCGCAGCCGCGATGCGGAGGACATCTACGTTAACATGTCCACCGATGAAAACCGGCGTGCCGGATACCGCGAGAAGGTACTGAGCCGCGCTCGGAGCCGCGAGATCGCCCACTGGACAGTTTTCCAAGCTGTCGCCAAGGAGGCCCACTGCATTTACGAAGTGAACAAGCGCTACAAGCTGGCTCTCATGATGGATGATTGGATTGCGGAATTGCCGATCAAGAAAATCGAGCAGGGCTACAAGGTATGGGGTGGTGCGGTTCGTCGTGTCGCCGAGGAGTTTGACTGGCTTCTTCATGGAATGGCTCTTGTCTGCGAAACCGAGGGCTGGGGCGAAAAGCAAGTTGAGCGAGTTCACGATCTATCATTGCGACTCACCTTTGGAATTCAGACCGATGCCGTGGAACTGGCGCGGCTGAAATTGCCCGGAACCGGAAGAGCTGTGCTTCGAAAACTGGCTGATGCTGGCATCAGCGACCAGAACGCCCTCGAAGCAACGACCGAGGAACGGCTCTGTGAAGTCCTTGGGCCCAAGACCGGCAAGAAACTGTTCGAGCAGATTCGAGGTGGTGCTTCCGTGCCGATTCCGGAGGACGATTCTGCACCGGTCGGAACCATCGAGCCGGATGCTGAAGCTGACCCCATGCCGAGCTTGGTCCTCGACATCGAGCAGCACCGAGTTTCCTACAAAGGAGCGACTGTCGATCTGCAGCCGACGCCGCTGAAGTTCCTGACACTACTGGCAAGAAAGCCCGGCAAGGTCGTGACCAAGCGGGAAATTTACGACAGCATCTGGGGACTCAACGATGCTTGCGACAACCCGATTTACGAGCATCAGATCACTGACACGAAGAGCACGCTGGTCCGGGCTCTGGGGCGACTTGCCGGGAATGGGCATTGCGTCCCAGTTCAGGAAATTCGAGGGCTGATCAAGACAAAGGCGAAGGTTGGCTACTGGCTCGATTTGCCGGAAAGAGAAGTGAGGGTGTGCTGAAATATCAAATCGCGATCACCGGCGGGCGCGTCTCCAGCCCGCCTTGACCGCTTCCTCTTCAGTGCAGAACCAACGCTCGCCGCGTGACTCGTCGATACGCGTGATCTCGTAGTGCTCTTGTCCTGGCACATGGTAAATCTTGTCTCCCCGCGCATTGATATTGCCCTTGATTTTGCACTTCCGTTCATCGGGCGGCGCGGGAATGGGCGTCGTAGTAACCGCAGATGAGGCATCTTCAGACTGAGCCCACAATCCACGTCGAGCCTCTCGTGCCTCGCGTTCGATGGCGACAAATTCTTCTTTCCGAGAAAACGGGTATTTCGTGTAGGCATGGCCGTAGCCCTGGCGGATGATTTCGGAATTCAGAAGAGTACCATCGGGCAGAAAGACGTAGGCCAGCAACCTCCCGTACCGATCACGGTGTTTTGTAGCGGCGCTCGCCTGATCGAATTCGAGGCGCACGATTTTTCCATCAGCCATGCGATGAGTGAAGGCGCTGGCCTCTCGACCAAAATATTCGACAGGCTTGTTTGGGTGGACGGTTTCGGGAGTGTCGACGCCAATGAGTCGTACGGTATCCTCGCGTCCTTCAACGCTGATTTTTATCGTGTCGCCGTCAACAGCGCGCAACGCCTTCGCCGTTATCGGTGCAGGCAATTCAACTGCAGCACACGTACCCACAAGCACCGATAACAAAACAACAATTACAATAGAGGCACGTTTCACTGAGCACCTCCTTTCATGGCCTGCCGACAATTTCCCGACAGTTTGCCGACTGTCTGGCGATTCGTCAAAGGAGATCGGTTTTCAACCGACAATTAGCCGATTGAAATTCGACTCCGCGACGAGGACTGAGACGGGCATATCCCGATATTCTTTCGCCCATGAGAAAGCCTCGGCACATAGAAACCCTTGAATACGGCCCTGGAAAAGCCCTCAAGACCGTGGACCCAGTTCTGACTCGAATATTTCAGGAAGTTCGAACGATCTACGCGCCGGCCGATTTCCCGGTAGTCGTCCAAGGTGAAACCGGAACCGGAAAGGAGGGTGTGGCCAGAGCTATCCATTGGCATAGTCCACGTCGGAACAAGCCATTTGTCGCAGTAAACTGTGGCGCGATTCCCGAGGGATTGATCGACAGTGAGTTCTTCGGCCACGAGCGCGGAGCATTCTCGGGAGCAATAAATCAACGCAAAGGTCATTTCGAAGTCGCCAACGGTGGAACTCTGTTCCTGGATGAAATAGGGGAAATGCCCCTGGGGTTGCAGTCGCGCTTGTTGAGAGTGCTCCAGGAAGGTGAAGTTGTTCGGGTTGGAAGCAGCAGGGCGATCCCAGTGGATGTGAGGGTGGTTGCGGCGACCAACAGGGATTTGAAAGAGCTTGTTGATGCGAAGAAATTTCGAGCCGATCTTTTCTTCCGGATTTCTGCATCCACCCTTTGTGTTCCACCTCTTCGGGATCGAAGAGACGATATTGTAATGCTCACCCGCTATTTTTTTGATAAGTTGAAAGTAAATGCTCGTCATTTTCGGTTGCAACCTATTGCTCTGAAGGCGCTACTTTCTTATGAATGGCCTGGAAATGTGCGCCAACTTCAAAGCTGTGTTCAGGTGGCATCGGCAAGGGTATCTGCAAGCAGCCGAAAAACCATTTCTGTCAGAGATTTTCAATTTATAGACGAACAATTTGATCCCTCGTTTCGCCGGAAAAGCGGACAAGCGATTGAGGCTCAGTTAACAGAGTATAAAAAAAAGAAGCCAAATGCTTCGATCATGGATACGGCGCTGGAACTTGGTCTTGATTATTATTTTACTCGACGGTTGATAAAAAAACTTGATCTATGAGCACTCTCGTCTTGTTTAAACGTTTCGCTCAGTCGATGCGCATGAATTCATTTGCTTTTTTTGTCGTTTTGCGATTTGCTGCCAGCCATTTTGCCCAATTTAAAAATGCCATATCCAAGACCAGCTAACCCTGCACCAATCGCAACCAAAGGAGCAGCAATCGCCGTTCCCATTGCGGCAACTCCAACTCCTCCAATTACGCCACCTATCGCGGCTCCGGTTGCCGCTCCAGCGCCGACAGCACCTGCAGCTTTCCCAGCTTCCTTTGCGACTTTCTTCTGTTTATCGTTCACTTTGGTCTCTCCTTAGCAAATTTAAGTTCTTGTATGACCGGTAATAAGCTTCATACCGGACTTTCAGAGAAGCATGGCTTGCTGCTTGAATCTTCCATGCTGTAATAAAAATAAACAAGGTAATATGCCAGGACACTTAATCCAACGAGAAGAACAAATGCACTCGAAAGATGAAGCATCATTGACATGGCAGTTATGCTGTGAATCAATCGTTGGAAAAGGCCAATTCCTAGAAATACGAGAAGAAAACAGCTAATTGTTAGGCCTCCATACGCTATCAATGATGGTTGAAAAAACGACGTTTCTTCTTGTGAGCTTACTGCCAAACTCCGTTCACGGCTTTCCTCGCACACCACTTGCTTGATTGCATGTTCTTGCCAACCGAGAAGATTTGATTCTAAATCAGCGTCTAAGGCATTTAGATTTTCGAGAGAAACCTTCGTTGGATATAATTTCAATATCCCTGAATTAAAAGCATTTTCGATATCATTTTCCTGAATCGAACCCGTTGCATCTAGATACTGCGTACGTGCGAGTTCATCCAGTATGTCATAAAAGTCTCTGACAGCACTGCTGACATCTTGCCAACCTTTTTCGGTCAAATTTCCAAGAAAACGAGCCTTGTCGAAAGCATGAGAATTCAATGTCTGCGGAAGATGAGCTACGCAGACTATCCGGTCGTCAAAATCCAGTTGAGATTCATTTTGGGAGAGTACTGGGTCTATGAAGGTTCGTATTTTGACCTCGTGATGGGCAGGAACCACTTCCGAGGTTGTCAAGTCGGAGGACAAGACAACCACAAGGGTCCCACGGTCGGCATGCGGTCCTTCTGTTCCTTTTGCCCCAAAAATAGTCCAGACTTGCCCACGCTCGACCTTCTCCGGCCGATCTGTTTCTTTCCAGAAGCCATTTATCCAAGTTGTAAGTTCTTCACTCATCGTCGAATTCCTGATCTATTCTTAGCAAAAGCAAGGAAATCAAGTCCTTAAGATCCTTCTCGGAAAGCTCTTTTCCTTCCTTTGCCAAAAGTCCTTCTAAGTCATTGAACACTGCCTTTGCGTGTCGGTCCACAGACGACTTGGAAATCCCGAGCACACTGGCGCATTCCTCAAGTTTCATTTCTCCTGTAACTCTTAACGAAAGCAGACGCCGTTTTTCCCGCCCCAAGGCAAAAAATATTCTGTTTGAAATTTCCCTAAGCTTTTCAGGTGGTTCTGATGGTTCCTCCGTGACCGCAAGTCCAAGCGCCTGTTCCTGTTGAGGCTTCTCGTCCTGTGCTCGATCCCCTGTTATTGCGTATTCTATTGATATTGAACGCTTTTTTGCGCTGGTTTGTTGGCGTAACTCGTCCAATATAGCGTTCTTAAATACCGTGAAAAGGTAGTTGGCGTATGCGTTGGGAGTTGCAAATTCCTTTGAAATTCCTAGGATTTTTTCTTCGACTTCACTCCAGTTTTGAATTTTTAGTGTATTGAAAACACGGTCGTGCAAAATTTCTCGGCATCGATCCTCGTCCTTGGCGACTTCGGGCGAAACTTTCCATGCAACTTGAATGAAGTGCTTTAATAGAGATTCGTAAAAACTGCTTTCCATTCAGTTCCCTTTTCTAGAAAGCTTGACGCCCTGAACTATTCTCGTATGTGTTTCTGAATCGACGTGCCCCCTGTATGTAAATTCGTTAATAGCTGCCGTATTTACATATTGGCTTTTTACACAATCAAAAAACAGAGAATGCGCAACAATATATGTGATTTTTGAAGGCCACGGTAAAGTATACTCATTCCACCTTTTCGTAAAATCCGTTGGTTCACTAGCAATATACTTTTGAATGTCAGTCAGCAAAACGAAACTACAAGTTTCTCTTTGAACAGGAATCAGGTGATCCTCAGGAGATTTGCATCTCGTATATTTTTTCAACTTCCATTTTTGCATTTTTAATGAAGATGTTGACCAAAGCCAAACTTCTTTTACACCGTGGAACTGTCCATAAAGGAATGCCGGATGTTCTGAAGGTACAGCCGGGAGTTCTTTGGAGAATCCTCCAGAGATCGGTTCAAGGACATCATGTCCGACCATGTGCATAGCACCCGATTGCTTTGTCTTGAGTGCGTAGGAGTCCCATCTGGCCCGATTGGGATTCGATTCATTAGCAGGTGGTTTAGAACCGTCACCAGTCTCGGATTCGGACTTGTCCCCTTCTAGGGCCTTTTTTATCAGATCCCCAAGATTCATCAAATAACCTTCGGCTGTCCTCGATATGCGATCCAGATCGGAGCAGATCTGATCATCGAGGCATGCTACCGAAGGGAGTTTCGAGCGTCAAGTTCATCTTGATTTCAAGTCTTGAAAAATATTGTGGGAAATTTCTGGGCCGGACTCGTTTACGAGAGCAAGAACGAAAAGGAGGCCAACATGAAGAGTTCAGGAAAAGTTACGGTAGCGGCTGGATCGGCGGGAGTTGTTGGAAGTGCGGCCACGATGACAGGCATAACCGCAGGCTTGTCAGGTTCGCTCGCAAATCTTGGAGGCTACGCCACCGCACAGATTCTGGCAGGCAGCATCGGAGTTGGTGGTGGACCGGCTCTTTCTGCGGGTATTGCGGCAGTGGGAGGTCCGATTGTTGCCGGGGCGTTGGCGTCAACAGGCGTTGGCGTCCTTGCGGCGGGGCTTGGTTATGGCGTCTATCGACTTGTAAAACACTGGTCATGATTAATACGGAGATCAAAATGGACAAGAAACTGAATGATGAAATCGCGGTACCGGAAGAGATAAAAACCAGTCTGAAGAACGTGGTTAACGAGCACAAAAACGCAGCCATCGGGGCCGGTGTCAGTGCGGCCGTGGGCGCGGCATTCGGAGGCCCTATCGGAGCAGCCGTAGGCGGTGCACTTGGTGGTTATGTCGGCTCTTTATTTGATGGCGAACAAACCGATACCGATGGCAAGAGGGGAAAATGAATCCAGTAATATCGAAAGAGGCGTTCAAGGCAGGTGCTAAAGCCGCGTCCGAGATATTCAGGTCGGGTAAGGTGAACCCAGCTTCAATTGCGAGCGGTGCCAAACAGGTAATGGACAAAGTTGCTCTTGCAGCTGGTACCGGCGCTGGCGTTGGCGCAACTGCGGGTGTGGCCATGAGCGCCGGAACGGCTGTCGGAAGCGGGTGTTTTGCAGGACTGGCCGCTATCGCTGGCTCGACGGTAGCAACGGGAGCACTCATCGGATCCGGTTTCGGAGTGGCGCTTCTTGGAATTGGATACGGTGGTCATAAGCTACTTGAATGGGTGACAAGATGAACAATCTAGAAAAACGGAAAAACACAATGAGTCTTCAAAAACACGAAACAATGAAAATTGAAGCAGTTGTGAAAGGCAGCATTGTTTCTGTCGGATTCGTTGGCGGTACAGTTGCTGGCGGAATGACCGGCGGAGGGACAGGAGCAGCAATAGGGGCTATTTTTGGTCCTGTTGGATCTGGAATCGGATTCGTTATTGGCTTCACAGCAGGCTCCATTGGCGGAGGGGCTGGTGGCGCGAAATTGTCGAGTCGTATTTGTAACAATGTTTTCAAGGAGATCTGATTATGAAATGGGAATCATTTAAGGAAGCCTTCGAAGCAGGAGTTCGTGAGTCTCTTAACATTTTCAAAAGCGGCGATTGCTCTTTCGAAAACCTTGCATCCGCAGCTGAAAGAGTTTCCGAAGACGTGCGGCAAGCTGAGAAAGAAAGCTCCAGCGACTCTGATGAATGACCTGAAACAAATTAAGAGGAAACGAGCGTGTCTTTTAGAGTAGCTCATATTTCTGACCTCCACATCACATCGAATTCCTCAAATCTGAAAACAGCTTTTTGGGACTTTGTTCTCTTGGCCGGACCACCAGCGGCGCTAGTACCCATTTTAAGGCCGTATATTGAAGATCCCCAAAAACGGGAAAATCTTTGGAAAAAGCTAATTTACCATTCCGATGGAAATGATATTGATTTTCGAAAGGTTGCTGCTGTAACCGCATTGAGTATTCCGGCAGCAATTTTTCTTTCGCGCCAATTTTTGCGACTCAAGAGGATATTTTATTTAAAGAAAGACACAGAATGTATGAGGCAAGCTCTACTGGCCGATTTATCAAATCAAAGAGTCAAACATGTTGTAATCACCGGAGATATCACAAATGTTGCGAGTGAAGATGAGTTTGTAATGGCAAGCAAATTTGTGAAAAAATTAAGGTTGATTGCCAACGTGACACTAATACCGGGCAATCACGATGTTAACATTCAGCGTCTAACAGCTTTTGGAGAGGACGCGAAGCTTGATCGATATATAGAGTATTTTGGTGATGAACGCTGGAAAAATCAGTTTCCCTATTTTCAAGCGATTAACGATATATGTTTTATCTCCCTAGACTCTACGTGTTTTAACCCTCTATTAAATTCACGAGGTTCAATTTCTGAAGGTCAACTTGATCGATTAAATGATATGTTCCACCGTCCAGAAGCCCGAAACTCTTATAAAGTCCTGGTCTTACATCATCATATAAAACCAGAGCCTAAGAGAAAAAAAGTAGCCAATATGTTTTTGGACCTTTCGAATGCGAATGATCTAATTTCCATTGCGGAGAGCAACCGAGTTGACCTGATTCTTCATGGGCACGAACATAAAATGTACGAATACGACCTAAATGGCATTATGCTTCATTGTGCAGGTGCTACGACAAACCCAGACTCTAGGCCAAACGATGATGGATTCTACAATATTTTCGAATTTTCTAACGGTGCAATGGTGAAAAGAAGACGGGGTATTCCCAAGGGAGCCTAAAAAGGAACTCGTGTGGAGATATTAAATTTTATATGCTGATGTGAACCATTCGGGGCAAGCTCATTATAGGCTATTTGAAGCTGCACATTGGGAAATGTGCTTAATTAGGCATGCGTTGTACACGCAACATCAAAAAGAAGTGCAAAATCAAGCGTGATTACGCTTACTTAAAGGGGATGCTCACTGCGCAAAACCCTGTCGCTGTTCCTCGGTGAGGCATCCCACCGCTTCACAGGTACAGCAAATTACAAACCAGAACCGCATGTGAAATCGTGCACTTAGGACGTCTTGATTGTGTCTGATGTGTTTTTCGGGACGTTTGCAAATGAGATGTGTGGCGGGTAATCCCGTGGTTCGGCTGATAGCAGTCCATGCAAAAAATAGGCAACACATGCCCAGGATATGAGCAAGGGGCGTGCCGGAAATCGAAGTGCTTATTTTTCGAGTAGTTAGGGCGTTGGGGTATTACAGTTTATTCCGGATTCCGGAATCCGATTCCGAAAATCGGAATGTTTTTCTCCGATATTTTTTACTTTGGAGATTATGAACTAATAATTCGAAGCGGAAGAAGGTTCCCTCGTGCTAAGTAGTCGCTCGCAGCTGATAGTATATGGGCCAGTCTTTGAGGAAGTCCATTCTTCTTCAATCCGGGTTGTACTGCGACAATCTCATAATCGATTTTTGCTGGTGTTGCTTCAGCTAAAATACGATCCAATAAATCCATATCTCCCTTTACAAACCGGTGTCCACCAATATTTTGAGTGAAGCGCCGTCGTATATGGCTCAATATTCTTTGCTTAAGCGCCCAAGTTATTGATTTTATTGCTTGGCCAACGACTTCATAAATGTCCTCAACTCGATGCCCAGGATTAGGACCCGAGGCGCACTTACAATGGTATAATTGAACGAAGAGGTCGTCATTGCGCAGAGTGATTGCGATGAAGTCTGCAATTTCCCCTGTTCCGTGATCATAGTAGACAATGGAGCAATCTGAATTTCGAAGAAATTGTTCGATGCTTTGATGAATTGACAACCTTCCATTAGTTGCATCCCCATATTCACAATTTATGTCGACATTTTCGGTCGCCCAATTCCATTCTTCAATTTGCTGCATTTCTAACGGTGGCACTCCTTCTTCAGGAGTTTTCAAGAAGGTGTTTCCATCAATGAATCCCAGTTCTGCCGTGTAGAAATGCGGCATTTCTCCATTGATAAAATCGATTAGCTGTACTTGTTCGCGGTCTCTCTCGACGGTCGCGTCCGGCTGAGTATCGTTGTAAGGTTCAAAGAATCTATTTGTTTCAAATGAGAACGTTGCCCTGTATTCGAAGCCCGTATCATGACGAAGAACTATGAGGATTGTATTATTATCAGAACCAGTTAGATCAATAGATAAATCAAAATCTAAAAGCTGCGCTGCCATCTCGACATCACCAACAACGAATCGAACAATAGGAGGTTTAATATAAACACTATGTGGCCATCTTATTCCGATCACATTTGGAGGCAACTCATTTATTTCTTCACCAACGTCAAGAAAATCTAAACCAGATCCAGTTACTGGAGTTTGCTCACTAAAAATCCGCCGCGCAAGGTTCCCGCACCAAGAAATTAAAGCCGGTAGCTTTGTGCTTTTATTGCTCCATATCTTTGATGCGCTACTCAGTCCAATTGTGACATAATTACCGTCCTCGGTTGCTCTTCCGAAAATGTGACCTCGATGGTATAAACGACTATCACTCTTTTGGATGGCCTTATCTGCATTTGATCCTGTAATTATCCGATAAGATTCAGTGGTGTTGGAAGCGACACGATTCCGCATTCCAACATTAAAAAATTCTGGTGTTTCAAGTTCGTTGAGTGCATGGTTTAATCGAAAAAGAGGCAAAGGTCGTGGATGAGAGCCGTCGAATGAAGACACGAGCTGTTCGTATAACCCGGCAGAACGACGCGATGCGCAAATGAAAAGAAGTTTTGTTTCAATATCCTGATGGAAAATGAAAAGATCATGCTGAATCATTGACAGCCGATCATCCACAGTCCAACGTGGCAAGCTAATCTCGCGTGTAATATAGACTGAAGCATTGTGCGTTGGACTCACGCTCTTGTAAACAACCTGAAGAGCATCTGGAAAAACAACAGTATCGGCCATGTCAATCGCCTGATCCAACTGATATATTTTTACGTGATAATATGGTTCGAGAACATAAAGGGACAGATCAGCCAAATCCTGTACAACCAAATCCGTCAGCGAAAAGGACGCTAAAACCTCTCGAGTTTCTGCCTCATATGTAACTCGTGTGGCGCTTAAATTCTGCACCATCTCCTGCCAGACAGCGCGGGTGTCGTAAAGGTGCTCGGCTTCAATCTCAATTTCTGAGGGTATTGCAAGAAAAGTAGCAGGTCCAAGATTGGCCCCGCCCGTTCTGGCAAAACGACCAATAAATTGAAGAGTTACTGCCAAGGAGCGATGTGGAGAATGAATTGCCGCGATTTTTAGGCTTGGGAAATTAAATCCTTCTCCAAGCATATTGACGCATAAAATCCCATCAAGATCGTTGTCATCGAGTTTTTTAACTACTTTTTTTACATATTTAAGAGACTTGTCGCCGGTAACCACACTTAGCCTTAGTGAAGTGTGATCGTTATAAATTTCTAAAAGTTCTTTTGCTCGTTTACGAGTATCGGTTCGCACCATCAAATGATGCTGGTATCCATGCTCACGGTCACTTGATAATTGTTGTTCGGCTGCTTTAGCAATAGCGATATCTGTGTTTTCGAGTTCGGCCGGAGCAACCGCCTGAAAAGCGATCTCGCCAAAAACACCATCATCGAAAGCCTTTTTGAGATCATAGGTGAATATGAAGCGCCCTTTAATCTCCCGTTGATCTTGGCGGAAAGGTGTCGCAGTAAAAAGCAATCTCTTGGCTAGACGGAAATTGTCAAGGACGGCTTGCCAAGTTCGTGCAGGACTATGGTGTGCCTCATCGACAAGAACTAAGTCAAAAAGATCAGGGGGTGGTTCGGGAATTGTCGCATATTCAGGGCTAATACTTTGTACAGTTCCCACAACGACATCGTATTCTTTCAATGATTCCCACTCTGTGAGACTCGTGATTCTTTTTTTTACACTGAAAACACGGGGAGCAGGTATTTCATCCCCCAAAGCTCCTGCCAATCGCAATGTGGCAAGCGTTCGGACTTCTTCAGCAATTTGCTCTCTAACAAGCCTACTTGGCGTAATGATTAGAACACGGCTCGCACGTAAAATATAAGCTGTTGATATAAGAACAGCAGTTTTCCCAGAGCCAGTCGGCATTGTAATAATGCCAGGATCAGAGCGTGTCACGAAATGAGATGCCGCAGCATGAATGGCACCAAGTTGCGCAAGACGAAACCCAGGATTGGTAGCACTCTGTAGAGGGTATTTAAAATCAGGATAGTGCTCTTCGAAGTAGCTCATCTGGATCACCCCTTGTTTTGCCGAAACTTGAGAAAAATCTTTCAAACATCACCATTTAGTTTTTCAGTAATCCATCTCGAATATTACTCTCCGCAAGACGGAGGATAAGTAGCAACCAAGACTCGGTTCGAAAAACGAGAGCTTGAAGTTGCTTTTCTGTAAGATCAGGATTTAATTCATGAACTCTATTGAAAAAGTCCAACATCTTTATCAATGCTTGGGTGTCAGCAACTAGCATTTCAGACAGCGGATCAAAGTCAATTCCTCGAGACAGGAAAAGAATCCTCGCCCTCCGCGTTGGTCGGCCTTCATGGAGCAACTCGTTCTTTCCCGCAACCCACGGCACCACAAGCTGATCGGGAGCGAGCATCCGAAGCAAATGTGACCACAATTCTCTTAGCGAGGACAGAACATGCCGCGCACGATCAAATTTTGAACTATAAAGCGCCTCTCGGGCACCCATGTATAAACGGGGCAATGAAGGATCGACTCGTGAAAGTAGGGACTCGCAAAACGAAACATCTTGCGTCAAACTCTCTTCGATTTCGACAAAGACATTACTAATCTCCTCGCTGTCCTCTTCTTCATATGGAATTGCTACCGAGATTGCTCGGGTCGCAAGAACGAGGTCTCTACTTACATCCTGCATTGGCCTCTCAGGAACTGTCAAATAAGTCGAAGGGGTTTGAAATGACTGAGCGAAATCGTTGTATCGTGATGCAAAGCGAAGACTGTAACTATGAAAGTCCGACAAACGAGGGGCCAGCTGCTTTGAAAAATTTTCAATATAATCGTATCGGAGGTTTTGAAACAGGCGAGCGGCCTCACTAGCCTGAATCGCCATACGTTCGATGGAAGGCGAAAGAGCGGTTCTCGCTATATCAATACTTTGTGCGATCCCCTTATATTGCTCGATCCAAGATTGATGAGCCGCTTTAAGACCAGTAACCCAGCTGGAATCTGCTTGGACCTGAGAGAATAGTTTCGACAATGCACTTTGAGCCCCAAGAGCTTCCTGTGCATAGAATCCACCAATTGTCCGCAAGGAATCCCTTAATTCAACCGCCCTTCCCATTTGTTCAGCAATGGACAAATAGGCAGGTCGGAGTGCCTTGCTCCACCGTTCCATATCTTCATGAAGCTTGAGAGCGGCAGGGGATAAGGTTTTATTCCACCGCTCCATATCTTCATGCAGTTTTAGAACAGCAGGGGATAAGGTTTTATTCCACCGCTCCATATCTTCGTGCAGTCTTAGAACAGTAGGAGATAAGGTTTTATTCCACCGCTCCATATCTTCGTGCAGTCTTAGAACAGTAGGAGATAGTGCTCTGTTCAATCGTTCCATATCTCCTTGAATCTTCAGAATGCCAAGGTTGAATTTGGTCAGGTCATATGCCATTTTACTTCACCCATTTCCCATATTGTTTTCGCAGATTGGGCAGTCATAACCAATGCAAAGTACAACGCCTGTAATGATTTCCTTCAAATCAGCGGTTGAAAGTGTTCCGAGCTTCTTTTCAAAACGCTTTATTGAAACTGATTTTACTTGCGATGAATCTGCTCCCGAGATTTTTGATAGGCCATTTAGCGCCGTTGGTTTTATCCCTACAACCCAAAGAAAGCCTGAAAATTCTTCTTTCCAATTTGTAATTGGGACCACGATCCTCATGTTCAAACGACCGATCTGGTCCTCGTTAACCACAACCGCTGGACGGGTTTTTTGAAATTCGGATCCAATAGCGGGATCAAAGCGGACAAGCCATACCTCTCCTCGTTGCGGCTCGATGGAAGCATTACTCATTTAAATCATCCTCTGAGAAAGCATCGAAATCAGTAAGTTCACTATTCGTCGCATATTCGTTTTCGGCCTTAAGCGCGGATTCGGCCAGAAGCTCTCGGCGCTTTTGCAAAGGTAGCCGCATCAGTTCGGTTGGAGAGGTACTAAGTGGCTGGTCAAATGTGCCCAACGCCCCCTCTTCCTTCACGCATCCAGGACAAAGATCTTCGGCTTTTTCGGCTGAAATAATCCCTTCCGCAATTGCACGCAGTGTCATCTGACGAAGGCGCGTGGGCTTCTCGTCTCCCTCATATCTAACGGGTTCGGTCCTATTCCAACCACGCCGATTGAATTCAATGCGCATTCTTACAAACAAGCTCTGAGAAATGATTTCTAGGTCCAATGCTCGGAATAGCCAGGCTTGCATACTAAGGCCATATTTTTGTTTTAGGAGACCAAGCTCATCTGGCCAGATGTTTTTTCGAGAATCACCCAGTTCTTCTCGAACGGCCGTCTCAGGTGCGAGTAAGGCGCCAGCAAATCGATGGGCCATTTTTTCGCTTTCTTTTGGTGGCATCCCGTTGCAATCCATCACAAGATGGCCGAGTTCGTGTGCCAAATCGAAACGGCGTCTGTCATCTGGCACATTTGAATTCACAACAATCAGGGGGATCGAGCCGTTCACCCAGCCGGAAAGACCGTCAAATCGAGTATCTGGTGCTGGATATTCAGCAACAATTCCATTGTGGTCCTCGACTGTTCGCGTCAGGCTTTCTATCGGGTCGTACCCAAGGTTCCAGAATTGTCGAAGTTCGTAAGCAGCTTTTTCAGCTGCTTCTGCATTTTCCACTGGTTTTTTTGATGGTAAGACGGAATCGATTTTAGGTGAAATGATGGACTGAAGGTAAGCTTGCTTTTCCGCAGCTAAAATGGCGGAAGCTTGAATTTCCTCCTTCTGACGCTCGCCCAGTCTGGTTTGACATCGAAAAGCAGCCCATTCAACACTGATTACGGGCTCCCTCATTAAATTCTGGGGCGTCACTCCCAGTGCACGAGCCAATACAATAAGAAAACGAGGGCGCGGATTTCTTTTGTTTTTCTCATAATTTGACAGACCTTGCTTTGTTATAGTGACTCCCGTTTTCGCCATCCGCTCAACGAGATCATCCAGGGTAAGACCCATTGCAAGTCGTATCTGCCGGATGCGCTCGCCATTCATTTGCACCTCCTCCGTTGACAAAAGTAATCACCGTATAGGAAAAGTCAACGTTGACAAGATAGATTTTTTTTCTTATCTTGTCAACAACAAAGAATCGGGTGCGTGTCGCTTCCGGTGGTCGGAGTGCCTGTGAAACCCGAAAAGGAGTAAATTCCATGACGTTTCAGGGTGCGGTAATCAAAGAGCAAGGGGTAACCTTCGGTGTGGTCATCGTCCAGCCTCACGTGATCCAGAATCGAACTGAAGGAGACCGACTCCGGCGGTCTTTCACTCAGGTCTTCGGCGGAATTCCGGTTGTGCTCATGGCTCAGGACCATCGAGGAGTTCCGACTTACTACGGGCGCGACGACATCGCCCGCTTCATGGCCAATGTGCCTATCGAGGCGGTGCCGTGGAGGGAGTACACGATTTCGTAAACGGGATGAGTCCTCATCTAGGATAAGTTAAGAGCCGAGCAATTAATTTACATAAGCTCATTTACTGGAGAGTCAGTGTAAATTTTTTTTTCGGTTCACCGGCATTCTTATTTCAAACTGACAAGTCTCTGTCCTAACTCCAAAGCATCAGCTGGCCAGAAACACTCCGGGCGCGGCCGTCGTACTCGCGGATGTCCCGCAACTGGTCGGCAATTTAGAAGGGATTCGACCCATTGCCCGGGAATGGCTTCGCGGCCATACACTGCACCCAGAAGCGCGCCACAGATAGCGGCATTGGTATCGGTGTCGCCGCCACGCATAACCGTG
>DAIMDW010000050.1:0-22930 GCA_036725605.1 bacterium | reverse complement strand
CCCCGGGACGGTTCCGGGGGCCGCGGGCCCGCGGCGCCGGTCGCGGGCCCGGTTCCCCTCGCGGGTGCGCCGCCCGGACCTCGCGGAGATTTTTCCCCGCGGCGTCGTTTCTCCCTTTTTTCTCGGTTCGCTCATCGCTTCGGACGGTTTCCCCGAGCTTGTTTCGTCCGTCCGGCCCGGTTCCGATAATCGGAGGGAGTCATGCCCGTGTTTTTTTTGAAGATCCGGATGAACGATTCCGGATTCAGGTAGCCGAGCGAGTAAGCGATGGAGGCGACGTTGTGGCCGGAATCCCGCAGCCACTCCCGGGCCTGTTCGATCTTGAGGCGGAGCTTGTACTCGTTGAAACCTTCTCCGGTCGTCTCTCTGAATACGCGGCTGACGTATTTCGGGCTCAGGCAAACCAGCCCGGCCACGTCGTCGAGGGTTACTTTTTTATGCCGGTTCCTTTTCAGAAAGAGTTTGATCCGTTCGATCTTGCCGGCCATATCCTCGGAATCGAGGTTCCTCTTCCCGCCGGCGGCGCGGCGAAGGTTTTCGATGATGAGCTTGGTTTTTTCCGCGTCCAGCGGCTTCTCCAGGTAATCGTCGGCTTCCCCCTTGAGGGCCCCGATCACGATGTTCTTGGAGCCGTAACCGGTGAGGATGACGACGTGAGGGGAGGGGGAAGACTGCTTGATCCGCTTCAGGACCTGGATGCCGTGGAGGCCGGGGAGGTTCACGTCCAGGATGACCAGGTCGATCTCGTGCGGTTTTTTCAGGATCGCCAGAGCTTCCTCGCCGTCGGCGGCCGTGATCACCCGGTATCCGCTGAAAAACTCCCGGAACTCCCCGCAGAAATCCTTGTCGTCGTCGACCAGCAGTATGTTGTAGGGCATGTCGATCGAGCTCGCTCTCGTCCCCCGCACGGGAAAATACACTTCGCCCGGGGGATTCGGTTCGGCGGACGGATTACTCGAGCTGCGTTCGGCGAAAGGGTGTTTTTCCCCCCACCGGCTCCCCGCTGAAAGTATAGGAGAGACCCGCGCCGGATAAAAGGCAAATCGAAGCGAAAGACTCCCGCCGCCCCCCGTTGGGGGGAGCAGAGAGCACGCAGTTCGGTCCAGTTGTTGCATATCGCGACATCGTCCCGGTTCACGCTCCCGGGCGCCGTCCCCGCCGGGATTCCGCTATTTATTGATCCGGAATGGCTTGAGGAGTCCCGTCTCGTTTTCGGTCGTCAATGGCACGTCTCCTGCTACTAAGAAAGCGTCAGTGCCCGCGCGCCGTACCCGGCGGAAGAAGGCGCGTTTCACGGGCCGGAGGCTTCGTAAACCGGTTTGGTACCGAACACCGCCGGCACTTCTGTCGGCGAAAAAAGGAGGTCCGATATGAAACTATGGAACTGGGGGGCGGCGGCGGCCGGTTGGGCGGCGCTGACCGTTTCGGTCCTGGCGGCGGATTCTCATCCGACCGCTTCCTCGGGGGACTTTTCCGATCAGGAAGACGCCATGCAGGCGCCCGGATACAGTTATTATCAGTGTTCGAGCACCTGCGCCGACGGCAACGAATTCGAAGCCTGGAGCGAGTGGTATGGGTTCGAGCCCCTGCCGTTTTCTCCGGCGACGGGGAAGTTCCGCTACCTCTATGTCAAATGGAAGGAGCACCACGTCGCCAACAAGGGCGTGATCTCCATGA
Organism: bacterium; assembly: GCA_036725605.1. Taxonomy (GTDB): domain Bacteria; phylum Lernaellota; class Lernaellaia; order Lernaellales; family Lernaellaceae; genus CALBTQ01. The sequence goes on along the minus strand of DAIMDW010000050.1, from coordinate 21,253 downwards.
CGATCGAGTACAGCCGCGACGGAGGGAGTACGTGGCGGACGCTGGTGGCCGATACCTACACTTCGGGCCTGAGCACCTCCGCCTGGCAGGAAACGGTTACGGCGCTTCCTATCCTGATACCCTGGGGAAGTTATCCGTACGATCTCGGCAACCTGGTGGTCCGGGCCGGTTTGACCGTGGAGGAATGTTGCCCGGGGCTCATCGGTTCCTACGGCGGCGGCCTCTATATCAAGGAAATCAAGGTAACGACGTCGCGCCCTTAGCGGGAATGCTTTCTCCGGTGCCGCCCCCGGCGGCCGTCCGGGCTCAACAGGGGCGGTGCCGGGAAGGTTCCCCGGGCCGGGGCCCGGACGCGCCGCGCTCCTCCAGCCGGGCGATCGCGCTCAGGGTGTCCCGGCAGAGAATGTCGGCCATGTCGCGGCTGAAGTGTTCGCGGCAGACCACCCGCATGACCGCCAGATCCTGGGCGTCGGGGGGAAGGGTGTAGGCCGAGACCACCCAGCCGCGCTCGCGCAGTTTCTCCGAAAGATCGAAGACCGTGTAGCCTTTCGTGCCCTCCCGCAGCCGCAGGGCGACGATCGGCAGCAGGGAGCCGCGGTTGATCATCTCGAATTTTCCCGACTTTTCCAGGCGGCCGGCCAGGTAGCGGGCGTTTTCCAGGCAGTTGCCCATGATTTCGGCGTACCCCTCCCGTCCCAGGCGCAGGAAGTTGTAGTATTGGGCGATGATCGGGAAACTTCCCCGGGAAAAATTGAGCGTGTAGGTAGGCATCCAGCCTCCGAGATAGTTGACTTTGAAGATCAGTTCTTCGGGAAAATCGGATTCGTCCCTCCAGATCACCCAGCCCAGCCCCGGATAGACCAGCCCGAACTTGTGCCCCGAGACGTTGATCGACTTGACCTGCTCCAGACGGAAATCCCAGCGCAGATCGGGGCGCGTGAAGGGTACCGTGAAGCCGCCGCTGGCCCCGTCGATGTGGATGGGTATGTCCCATCCCCGCTCCCGTTTGATCCTGACCAGGAGCCGGTCGAGCCCCTGGAAGTCGTCCGCTTCCCCGGTGCAGGTGGTCCCCAGGATCCCCCCCACGCAGGTGGTGTTTTCGTCGATCAGGGGCTCGACCTGTTCCGCGGTGATGAAGAAGCGGTCCTTGGTCAGGGGGACTACCCGCATCTCCACGTCGAAGTAGCGGGCGAATTTTTCCCAGCAGATATGGGCGTCCGCGCCGAAGACGATGTTCGGGCGGTCCGCCGGTCCGCCTTCCCGTTGCCTCTTCAGCCGCCAGGTCCACTTGTGGGAGAGGAGGGCGAGCATGATCGCTTCCGAGGATCCGACCGTCGCCGTTCCCACCGAGGCGCAATCCGGCGGCGAGTTGAAAAGCCGGGCGAGCATGTTGACCAGCCGGTGGTGGATGACCTCGGTCTGGGGGTATTCGTCGTGGTCGATGAAGTTGACGTTGAGGTTTTCCGAGATCAGACGCTCGGCCTCCGGTTCCATCCAGGTGGTGACGAAGCTGGCCAGGTTCAGGCCGGGCCGGGCGTTGAGCTTGAGCTCGTCGTGGATGATCTGGTAGGCGGCGTTGGCGGGCATGGTTTTTTCCGGCAGTTCGAACTTGGGCACTTCCTCCTTGAAGTACCGGAGGCTGTAGGTGCTGGCGTGCCCCTTGCGGGAATCCCTGACCTGGTCCAAATCGACTTTCTTGGAGAGCATGGCCGTCCTCTCGGGCTCGGGGTTGACGGCGACCGACCGCCGCCGCGGAAATCCTGCGCGTCCTCCGGTTGCCTAGTCCGTCCGCTCCTCCCCGGCCGGGTAGACGAACCCGCCCGCCAGGAAGTCGGTTTCGAGATCGACGGCGTCGGGGTCGATTTCGAGAAAACGCGCCGAGTTCGAGACCAACCGGCCGTACAGTTCGGGGCGCCGGTCCCGCAGGTAATAGTATTTCGGGGCCGGGTGGGTCATTCCGTAGCGGGAGGGAACGCAGTCCGCCACCAGCAGGGTGTCCTGCTCGCTCTCGGCCGCGACGACGACGTCTCCGTGCGGTCCGCAGACGATGGAATTGCCCCGGTAATGCCACTCGTCCTCGCCGCGGCGCTCGTACCCGCAGCGGTTGGCGTAGGCGAAGAAGAGGTTGTTGAAATAAGCTTGGGCCGGGAGCAGGAGCCGGGCGATGTCGGGGTAGGGGACCGTGCTCCGGCGGCCGTCGGGAAGGCGGTAATAGCGGTCGGCGGCGGTGGGGCCCACGATCAGCTTCGCCCCCCGCAGGGCCAGTATCCGGGCCGGTTCGGGGAACTCGCATTCGTAGCAGTTGAGGACCCCGAAGGGGAATCCGAAGACCGCGTGGACCGGGAACTCGCTGTTTCCCGGGCTCCAGTTGTCGCGTTCCTGTTGGCCGTAAAGATGGGTTTTGCGGTAGCTGTCGAGCAGCTCGCCGTTTTCGTCGATGACCGCCACGCTGTCGTAGTAACGGAACCCGCCGCCGGGGGATTGCGCTTTTTCGGCGTAGGGAAGAACGAGGGCCATGCCGTTTCTTCCGGCCGCCTCCCGCGCCCGGGCGAGGCTCGGGCCGTCCTGAAGCTCGGCCGCCGTTCTCGCTTCCTCCGGGCCGAGGGCGTAACCGGGAACGAAGAGCTCGGGAAAGGCCAGGAGCTGAACCCCGAAGTTCTTAGCGGTCGCGATCGCCTTGTCCATCCGGGCCAGGTTTTTTTCTTTGGCTCCCGGGCCGCAGTCGGCCTGGACCTGGTAGACGCCGAGACGGATCCCCGCTCCCCGGGGAGGGGGGGCCGCGTAGACCGCAGCCCGTACTTTCAACCGGCGGTACCCGTCGGTGACCGCCGGACGGTATTCGGGAGTTCCGTCGGAGTACCTTCCCCGGATTTGGGACCCCTCGCCGCTTCCCGGATGGCCTGAAGACCGCGTCACTTCCCGCTCCTTTGCTTGCCCGATTGCCGCTGTAGCCCGGTTACGATTGTACCGTCATCGCGGGGATCGGGCAAGGGTCCCACCGTCGCCGCAAGAGGCACGGTCGGAAGGTCAGCGGGTGGCGGGGACGTCGCCCGGGGCCCCGAAATAGGCCCGGGTCAGGGATCGAGCCGCCCAGAGGCCGGAGTTGTCGCGAAAAATTCCGATGTCGTCGGCGCCGTCGCCGTCGAAATCGGCGGGAACCGGCCGGTCCGAGGAGGCCCCGAAGTAGACCCGGGTAACCCCTCGCACCCCCCAGTACGCGGAGCGGGGGCGGAAGATGGCGGCTTTTGAAGTCCCGTCGCCGCCGTAGTTTCCCGGGAGCGGCACATCGTCGGAGTTCCCGAAGAAGAAACGGGTCGAGCCCCGGACCGCCCAGAGTCCGCGGGGAGGCCGGAAAACGGCGGGTTCCGTGGTTCCGTCTCCGTCGTAGTCTCCGGGGACGGCAAGGTCGAAGTCGGAGCCGAAGTAAATCCGGCTGAGGTTTTTCAACAACCAGCGGCCTCGGGACGGGCTGAAGAGGGCGGCCGTGGAGGTCGAGTCGCCGCTGTAATCTCCGGGCACGGGCAGGTCGCTGGAGGTCCCGAAGTAAAACCGGGTGATGCCCCGTGCCGCCCACAGGCCGGTCGTTCCTCGGTAGACGGCGACCTCCGCTGTTCCGTCCCCGTCGTAGTCGCCGGAGACGGGGGAGTCCAGGGGGCCCCCGAAATACAGGTTGGTGACTCCGCGCACCGCCCAGAGTCCGGTGGTCGGCCGGAAGACGGCGATATCGGCTCGACCGTCGCCGTCGTAATCTCCGCTCGCCGTCGCGGCCGAAGGCCCGGTGGCGTAAAGGTCCAGAGCCGGGTCCCCCAGCAGGTTGAAATCGTAGAGGTTCATCAGCCATTGATAGTTGAGCAGGGCTTCGGAGAGAGCCTGCTTGGCGAAGTAGAGCGCTTCCCCCGCCGTTTCCCCCGCGACGACTCGGCGCAGGTACTCGTACCCGATCCCCGATGCGGTGGGGCTCCCGTCGAAGTTGCCGTAGGAATCCCGGTAACTGTCGCCCCAGGACGATCGGGTCGCTCCCACCGCGGCCGCGGCTCCTCGCCGCAGCAGCGCGTACTGGAGGTTACCGGCGGACTCCGGGTATCCGGTCTCGCAGGAATCCTGAAAAGTGAACGCTCCCCGCCGGTTGTAGAGAGCGGGGCAGGAGGCGCTGTCGAAAAGGACTCCGTCCCAGCAGGCGTCGTAGCCGACCATGGCCGTGTCGCTGCTGCCGTGGCCGGCCCAGCAGACGATCCCTGGTGGATCGGCCGCCCAGCGGTCGCGGACTCCCGTCCCTCCCCTCAGTTCCGCTTCGCTGGCGTACGCCGAGTCCGCCCCGCAGGGCCCGGACCCCTGCTGGTACATCCGGAACGAGGTGAAGGCCGCCGGAGCCAGGTAGAAATCCCGCATCTGTTCGCCCAGCGCCGCCTGATCGTATCCGGCGCTGAGAAAGCTCATGGGCAGAAGCGCCTTTCGGCGCCAGGCTATGTCGGATTCGCTTTCGTACTCGATCAGCTTTTCCAGGACCGCGTCCAGATCGGCATAGGAGCCGTTGTATACGGGGATCCTCCCCACCAGGACCTCGGGGACTATGTCCACCCCCCCGGTTTGGGTGTCGTCGTAATATTCCCCGAAGTAACCGTTGCCGTTCAGATCCCAATTCCCGGTCAGGTCGGCGTAATAATAGTCGGTCGGGGCCGCGTCCCAGCCGTATTCGGGGTTTCTCACCCAGGGCCAGCACAGTTTCATGGCCACCTCTCCCTGAACGCTCTCGTTCCAGTCGGGGTAGGGGTCCCCAACCAGGAGAACGTAGTTGATGCCGAGGCCGAGGTAATTGTCCTGGAGCCACTTCCTGATCTTCTCCGGGTTGTGGTTAGGCGCCTGGCCGACTTTCGTTCCCCACTGATCCTCCGTGATTACCAGCACCCGATGCCCGCGCCGGCGCTTGTGGGCCGCGAATGATGCCAGCTTGGCGCTTCCGTTGCGGACCGCGTTGCTGGTGATGATGACGTAGTCGTAGGTGCCCGCCGTCGCCTTTCCCGTGACGGGGCGCCCATAGAAGGCCCGGGCCGGGGAGAAGTTATCGAAAATCTCCGGGGCGATGTCGTCCAGGACCGAGTCTTGGAGGAGCCGGGAGTCCGGGCCGAGGGGGCGGCGGCGGTAGACGATCCGGACCTGGATTTCTTCGGTGAGCACGAGAGATCGGTCGGCGCGGCGATAGCGCAGGGGAGTAAACAGAAACCGTGTTCCCAGCCATTTCCGCATCCGCATCGCCGGCAGCAGCCGGACCGGTTCCGGGGGAAAGAGGGGCGCCGCCGGTTCCGCTCCAGGCCGGCCCGTGGCGGCGCGCCCCTCCCCGGGCTGCGCCGGATCGTGGCGGCCCATGGGTACGATGGGGGGGGCGAGCGCGAGACGGTAGGGCCCGGGCAGGGATCGGGTTCGGGAGGAGACGACTTCCGCCCGGAGCCCGTCCGGGGATGCCTCCGGGGGCAGGAGGAGGGAATATATCCTAAACGGCAAAAGCGGTTCGCCCGGGTCTCCCCGGAGGCGGAACCCCCGCATCCTCACGGTCCGGGTGCCGTCCGGGTTCTGGTCGAACTCGAACTCGCCGGCTTTCAGGGTGACGACGAGGCTTCCCTCCCTCCCGGCGCCCGGGGCGTTGCCCCGCCCCGGGAGTTGCTGGTCCCAGCCTCCGAGCGGGGCGGCCAGCAGAAGCACCACGCCGACCCCGAAACCGAACCGGGTTGCGTTCACGGAACTTCCTTGGCGTTGTCAGCGCCTTACGGGGAGCCCGTGCCTACCCCTCTTATGAAAATTATTATCTTAGCGCCGGGGCTGGTCAAGGAGCTCCCGCCGGTTTTCTTTTTCGTCGCCGTTGGGCCCTACCGGGATAGCCGTTCGTAGATGCCGGATCCCCGGCTACCTGCCGCCGCGGACGGCGCGGACGTATCCGTTCTCGGTCTTGTCGTGCTGGAGCAGGTAGCCGCCGTGGAAGACCACCCCCCAGGCATTGTACGTGTAAATTTGAGGAGTGCTCCCCGTCCAGTAGCCGTCCGTCCTGGTGTGGGGGAAAAAAACGGGGTCGATGGCGGGGCTGTAGCGCCCGATGTCGATCAGCGACTCCAGTTCCCTCCGGTTGGGCAGGCGCCAGTCGGAATATCCGGCGAAGGTCAAATCTTGCGCCCAGTCGATCGCCGAGTTCCAGGGAGTTTCGTTGCCGTATCCGCAGCCTTTCCCGTATCCGTCCGCGGCCCACATCAGGCCGGTGACCAGGTCGACGGTGACGATTTCGCCGTTGCCGGCCGGGTCCAGGGTCTGGTAACTGAAGCGCGCCCCTTTCCGGTAGTAACCGTCGTCTCCGGTCCGGAAGCTCTCCGTCTGGCCGGTCCATAGCAGGGTTTCTTCTCCCCCGGAGGTTCCGGCGGTTCCGGGCGAAACCGGAGTGTCGCCGGTCTTCCCGAAGTAGAGACGGGTGACGCCCCGAGCCGCCCAGAGGCCGGAGCTTCCCCGGAAGATTCCGGGTTCGTCGGTCCCGTCGCCGTTGTAGTCCCCCGGGCGGGCGTCGTCGCCGGTTCCGAAGTAGAGCCGGGTCAGCCCCCGCGCCGCCCACAGCCCGCTGGAACTTCGGAAGATCGCCGTCCGGTCGGTTCCGCTACCGTCATAGTCGCCGGGCACGGGCCGGTCGTCGGAGTTCCCGAAGAAAACCCGGGTCACGCCCCTGATTCCCCACATCCCCGAACTCTCCCGGAAAACGGCGACGTCCTCGGTCCCGTCTCCGTCGAAATCTGCCGCCGCCGCCGTGCCTCCCGCCGCCGCCATAACCGCGGCCGCCGCTATGACACATCTCATCGTAAGCTCCTTATGCCGAGGATCGTCGCTGTCTTCGCGCCGACCCTTTCCCCCTCCGGCTGCTCCGGGCCTCCGCGCCCTATCCGGTGAGTTCTCGTTAGGTGATTTTCTTCATCAGGCGGATGTTGGCCTCGCGCAGGCGCTGCGACATCCTTCCCACTACTTCCAGGGCGACGGCGCTGGGTTCTTCGCGCAGAACGTACTGGAAAACCTTGGCGGGAACCAGGGCGATAACCGAATCCTCCGCCGCCCTGGCCCCGGCGCTGCGGGGCGCCTCGTCCAGGACCCCCATTTCTCCGAAGAATTCCCCCGGCCCCATCCGGGAGAGGGTCTCCACCCGGTCCGGCGCCGGCGTCTTGAATATCTCCACGGTCCCCTCCAGAACCAGGCAGAGGGAATCGGCGGGGTCTTCCTCCCGGAAGAGAACTTTCCCGGCGGGGAGGTCGACGACCTGGGCTTCCGAGACCAGGCGCGTCCGGCCCTTGGGACTGAACCGGGAGATGAAGGGATGTTGAGCAATGTCCATCTCGGTTCCTCCGATTGACGGCTGTATGCCTGATACTTTATCTCACGCCGCGCGTGAAACCGGAATCTTTAATGTTTTCCGGCCGCGAGCCGGCGACACTCAGAGTTTGCCTTCGGACCCGCCGCCGCCGGGGAAGGTCAGCTCGAGCCGTTCCCCGATGCGAGCCGTGAGAAGTTATTCGGTTTGCGAAATGCGTTTCCTCGTCCCATAATTGGCGGGTCAACCGGAACCGAAGGAAAGGTATGCGCGGCACGACAGTTACGTTGGTTGCGGCGGCGATCCTCCTGGCCCTGGCGCCGGCGTCGCCGGGGGCCGAACCGCGGGAGTGGAGCGTCGAGATCACCCCCTATATATGGTTGTTGGGACTGTCGGGAGACGCCACCGTCAACGGCTACAAGGTCGATTTCGACAGGTCGACCAGCGATTTCCTCGCCGCCGCCAAACTCGCCGGTTCGGTGCTCGGCATCGTCGAGTACGACGACTTTCTTTTCTGGACCCAGGTGGACTACTACTCGCTGCGCACCGACAAGATGAAGGTGGAGGACCAGCCCCGGGGCGGGACCTTCAATATCGACATGATCCTGGGCGAGGCGGCCCTGGGGTACCGGATCGAGGGGTGGGCCAAGCAGCAGACGTTCGATCTCCTCCTGGGAGTGAGAACCCTGCATCTGAAGAACGAACTGGAATTGACCGGAGGGGGCAGCGCCACCCGGAAAAGCGACGTGATCGATCCCATCTTCGTCGTCCGGCCCTGCATTACCCTCTTCCCCAAGACCCTCCCCGGCCTGGTGCTCAATCCGACCCTGGCCATCGGCGGCGGCGGAGACTCGGACCTGATTTACGAGCTGTACTTTCAGATCCAGTACGAGATCACCGATTACCTGGCCGCCCGAGCCGGTTACCGGACGGTCGGCTACCGGTTCAGCGGCGGCCGCAACGACAGCGCCCTGGACGCCCAGCTCCGGGGCATCATGTTCGGCCTGGGCGTGCTTTTCTAAATCCTCGACTCCCGGGGATTGTCCACGGATTTCACAGATAGAGGAGCTGGAGGGGATGCTGTCTCCTAGCCTCTTTGTCTTCTGAACCCCGAACCCGTTTCTGTACCTGATTGCTCTGACGGGGGAAGAATCGGGAAAGGGGGTAAGAGAGGGTTCAGGGTTCGGGGTTCAGGGGCTGAAAATGCCCTATGCTCCATGCTCTCTGCTTCCCTCCCCCGAATATTTGATCTCACAAAGGAGGTTTACTCCGCCTCGGTGCCGCCCTCCTTCTTTCCTCGGTTTGACCGCTTTGTTATTTGCCATGCTTTTTCATGGCCGCATTGACCGATCGATTGCCGATTTTCACGTTGGCCACGGCCCTTCCATAAATATCCCTGGCCTTGGTATCGATGGTCACCGTTTCTCCCTGAATCAAGTTTGATAGGGTTTGTTTGGCCGCTTGATATCCCGGTTGTCGCTTTTCCGGCGTATCGACGTTCGCCAGCCGCACCGGATTCTTACGGCCGGCCGTCATGAAGGTATCGCCGTCTATCACCCTGGTAACGCGTTCTTTTCGAGGCATGGTTGCCCTCCCGGTTACGGTTTTCTGTTTCTTCACCGATAATATATCCGAAAAATCCCCCAAAATCAAGCTTGACATAAGCTATAAATGCTATAGCATTATAACATCAGAAATTGAGGGGACCGCCATGGACGATAAAGAAATACCGGAGATTTTAAAGCAGTTGAGAAGCAAGCTCGATCTGAGCCAGGAAGAACTTGCCGCCCGACTGGGCGTGGCTTTTTCCACCCTGAACCGTTGGGAAAACGGCCGCAGTATTCCTCGCGGCCAGGCCCAAAAAGCGATTTCCGACCTGATATCCGAGGTGGGTTTCGGCGGCGAGTCCGGCGCCCTCAACGGCCGCAAGCGGCGACGGATGTCGAAGGACGACGTTCTCACGACCAAGGCCATGGAACAGATGCTTTGGACGGCTGCCTGTTCGATCAGGGGAGAGAAGGATGCTCCCAAGTTCAAGGATTACATTCTTCCCCTGGTTTTCGTAAAACGTCTTTCCGATGTTTTTGAAGACGAGCTCGATCGCCTCGCCGAATCCTACGGCGATCGGGAGACCGCGCTCTCCATCGTGGAGGCCGATAAAAGCTTGGTTCGTTTTTATATTCCTCCCGAAGCTCGTTGGTCCGTGGTCAGCGGCCGCGAGCAGTTCGCTTGGTCTAAGGCGCGAAAACCGAAATCCCTCGGCGAGCAGCTCACGACCACAATGCGCGCCATTGTCAAAGCCAACGCCGGGGATCGGAACAAGGATCTCGGCGGCGTCATCGACGTGGTCGATTTCAACGAAACCCGAAACGGCGAAAGAGAGATCAGCGATACCGCCTTGGCCGGCATCATCGAGGCGCTCTCCGATCCCCGCTATCGTTTGGGTCTATACGACGTCGAACCGGATTTCCTGGGCAGGTGCTATGAGTACCTTCTCCGAAAATTCGCGGAAGGGCAGGGACAGAGCGCCGGAGAGTTCTTCACGCCCACGGAAGTGGGGTGGCTTATGGCCTATATGCTTCGCCCGGCCCAGGGGGAAGAGGTTTATGACTATGCATGCGGGTCGGCGGGGTTGTTGATCAAGTGCGAGCTGGCCCTCATGGAGCGCGATTTGAAGGTCGGTCGCCCCCTTAAGTTATACGGGCAGGAACTTATGGGGGCGAGCTATGCCATCGCCAGGATGAATATGGTCATTCACGATATGGACGGCGAGATCGTCCGGGGCAACTCCATGACCAACCCCAAATTTCGCTCCGGCGACGGACGGTTGCGGACCTTCGATATCGTGGTCAGCAATCCCATGTGGAACCAGCCGTTCGATTCTTTCACCTATGCAAAGGACGACTTCGGGCGTTTTGAGGAGCATGGCGGGATTACGTCCGGGAAGGCCGACTGGGCTTGGTTGCAGCATACGTTGACGTCCCTCAAGGCCGCCGGCCGGGCGGCCGTGGTCTTGGATACCGGCGCCGTAACCCGGGGCAGCGGGAGCCGCAACGAGGACAGGGAAAAGAAAATTCGAAAATGGTTCGTCGACCATGACCTGATCGAAGGCGTCGTTTTGCTGCCCGACAACCTTTTCTACAACACTTCCGCGGCCGGAATCGTCGTCCTGCTCAACCGCAACAAGTTGCCCCAACGACGGGGCAAAATCGTGCTGATAAACGCCGGACGGGAGTTCAAGAAGGGGAGTCCCAAGAATTACATTCCTGACGAAAGTATCGGGAAGATCGTCCAAGCTTTCATCGCGGGGCGCTCGGTCGAGCGTTTCGTCGAAGTCGTCACCAACGATCAAGCCGCCGAAAACGACTACAACCTTTCTCCTTCCCGCTACGTGGATACGAGCGAACGGGAAGAATACCGGCCGATACCGGAGATCCTGGAAGAACTGTGGGGCGCGCAAGGCTTGGAAGAGCAAGCCAAGAAAGTCGATGCCGACTTGAAGGAGATCTTTGCGCAAATGGGGTTCGATCGAAAATGAAAGCGGGCTCCGCTCGAACAAGGAGTTTTTTGGCCGTTGACGCCGTATCCGGGTATGATATATTAAATATGGATCATCCCCATGTCGGTCCCCGGACTTGGATTCGGGGCCACATGGTCCCCCGCGGGTTCCGGCCCGCGGGTTTCTTTTTGGTCGCGAACTTCGGGAGGCCGGGATGAGCTTCCCGGAACCTCAGCGTGCCGCCTTCTTCGTCGACGGCTTCAATCTCTATCATTCGCTTTGTAGCGCGGCGGAAGTGCTCGGCGACGTTTCCGTCAAATGGTTGGATCTGGGCGGTCTCTTCACGGATCACCTCGACCTCGTGGGAGCCGCCGCCCGTTTATCCGTCATCCGTTACTACACGGCGTATGCCGAACATCTCGGAAAGATAGCGCCGGGCAAGGTAAGTCGTCACAGGGCGTATGTGCGCGCCTTGACGGCCTTGGGCGTCAAGGTGGAACTGAGCAACTTTAAACGCAAGGATGCTTGGGATACTTATTCGGGACAACAATTCGTCACTCACGAGGAAAAAGAGACGGATGTTGCCATCGCCTGCGCTGTCATCGAAGGCGCGGCGCGCAATGAGTTCGATGTGGCCGTAGTGGTCAGCGGCGATACCGACCTCCGGCCGCTTGTTTGCGCGTTTCAGCGGCTTTATTCGGGGAAGCGGTTGATCTTTGCGTTTCCGTTCGATCGCAAGAACCGCGAACTCGTTCGCATTGCCCCCGGTTCGTTCACATTGAGCGCCGAATCGTATGCCCGGCATCAACTGCCCGGACGTGTCCGCCTGCCCAGCGGCAAACACGTTTATTGTCCGGAGGAATGGGTGAGGGAAACAAGGACTACATAGATGCAGACGATACCGGTATCGCCAACTCTGGCTGAACTTGCCGCGTCGCGGCAGGGAACGAGCTTGTTTTTTTGGCATTTCGAAGAAAACGTTTTTCAAGGAAAGCAACCGTGATCGAATTCCCTCCACAATGGCAAACAACTACGATCAGGGAGTCTTTCAGCATCAAGCAGGGCAAAGCCCTGTCGCGACGAAAACAGAGGGGGAATATACGCCGTCCTTTTCTCCGAACGGCGAACGTTCTTTGGGGTAGATTGAATCTTGATGATTTAGACGAGATGGATTTTAGCGCTGAAGAAGTTGCCGCGTTGGCTCTGGAAACAGAGGATCTTCTTGTTTGCGAGGGCGGTGACATTGGTCGCACCGCGATATGGCGAGGCGAAAGGAACGATTGTCTTTATCAGAACCATCTCCACCGCCTGCGTCGGATAAGAGACGATGTTCACCCGCTGTTCGTTATGTATTGGCTATGGGCCGGGATGACCCAGCTTAATGTGTATGAAGGGGCCGGTAATAAAACGACCATTCCCAATCTATCGCGGTCGCGCTTGGGCGAATTCGAAATTCCTCTTCCCCCCCTTGTCGAACAAAAAAAAATCGCGGCAGTGTTGCTGAAGCTCCAACGGGCGATCGAATTGCAGGACAAAATCATCCAGGCGCTTCGCGATCTCAAGAAGTCCACCATGCAACACGTATTTACGCATGGTTTGCGCGGCGAAAAGACCAAGATGACCGAAATCGGCGAGATCCCCGAGAGTTGGAATGTGGTGTTGTTTGCGCAAATTTTAGAGGGCTCTCTTTATGGCTTGTCCGTTCGTGGACAGAAAAAAGGGACATATCCCATCCTAAGAATGAATTGCCAAGTCGATGGGAGAGTAGAACTTACTAATTTACAATATGTAGATCTAAACGCGGCCACTTTTAGCAAATATCGTCTTGAGGACGGAGATTTATTATTCAATCGAACAAATAGCCACGATCTAGTTGGCCGGACAGCTATTTTTCACGTTGATCGAAAAGTGGTATTTGCATCTTATCTGATTCGCCTTCGTCTGGATACTGCTGTCGTATCTCCTGATTTCATAAACTACTACCTAAATATGAGTAAGGTTCAGAATCGAGTTCGGGCCCTGGCATCGAAAGGGGTGAGCCAATCGAATATTAGTGCCAGTAAGCTTAACAACTTCAAGGTGCTGCTCCCAGACAGGATAGGAGAGCAGGAAGATGTAGTTGGGGCTCTAGCATCTCTTGATCGAAGGTTGCAAGCTAACGAGTACAAAAAATCTAACCTTCAGTCTTTATTCAAGACGTTACTCAATAAGCTGATGATTGGGAATATTCGCGTTGGCGATCTGGATATAGATGTGAAAGATGTTGGGATTCAGTAAGCGGCCGAGGGGGGAAACAGCTTAGGGAAAATAGAACATGCCATCACTTGGTGGAGAAAGCGAAAAGTACGGCAACCGCTTCGAGGGGAAGTGGACCGTTTTCTGCCTTGCCCAACTCCTGGCGGAAGAATCAAACGCGATACGATTGGAGCCGCCTGGGGTTGAAGGCGAGGGGTGTGAATTTGTAGTCACGACAGGTCCAACCAAACAATACCATCAAGTCAAGCGGCAACACGCGGAACTAGGCGAATGGAGCATTCCCAAACTCCGGCGAAACGGGGTCCTCTCGACAGCGCTCAAAAAGACCCTTTCTCCGAACGCGGAGTTCGTCTTTGTTTCCACCGTGAGCGCCAATATGTTGTCCGAGCTGACTGATGCGGCGCGGAAGGCGGAAACGGTGGATGAATTTCTTTCGAACTCTTTAACCGGCCACAAACGAAAAGCTTGGGAGCAGTTGTTGCGGGTATGGGGGCCATTGATAGAAGAAATAGCCTTGAGAAACGGAACTGTTTCCTCCGAAGAAAAGACAGAAGCCATTATCAGCTTTGCTTATCAAAGTTTGTGCAGAACACATATTATCCCATGCTCAGAGGACTTGCTCACGGAAATGGTTAACACCAAACTGCGTACACTTGTTCGAGGTGACCCGGATACCATACGCGAGAGACTTGCAGCCTATGCTTCCGAAAATGTGCCCAAAACCATTTTTGCTGATGAATTATGGGGTTGGATGAGCAGTCGAGGATATAGACGGGTTGATTACGCTAACGATATGGTGGTATTGGCTTCAATCGAGGAGTTGAACAAGCGCTACGAGCGAATGTTCGAGCCTATAAACGATGACATCTCTATTGCCCGAACGGAGGCGGACACGATCTTGGGGATTCTGCAAAGCCGGGAAGAAAAGAACTCCGTCCTTGTTTCGGGTGTAGCGGGTATCGGGAAAACCGTCATATTAGGACAAGCCATCCGACGAATACGAGAACTTGGAATACCTCATCTCTATTTTCCTGTGGATCGCTTAGATCCAACCGAGTTGCCACAGAATGTCGGAGCTCAACTCGGCCTTCCCGGTTCTCCCGTTGAAGTTCTGGCGAACGTGGCCGGAAATCGGACGAGCGTCTTGATAATCGATCAACTTGACGCGGTAAGTTGGGCTTCCGGCCGAAGCCCTGAGTTCTTCGGGTGCATACATGAGATTATTCGCCAGGCTAAGGCGTTTCCTGTTATGCGGCTCCTGATGGCCTGCCGTCAGTTCGATTTATCCAAAGACAACCGGCTCAGAGAGCTTGTATCCGAAACCGGTCCCGCCCAGGAGGTGAAAGCCGAACTCTTTCCGATAGAGACCGTGAAGTCGGCGCTCGGAAAATTGGGATACAAAAGTCCTGATTTCTCGGAGCGTCAACTTGAACTTTGGCGTCTGCCTCTGCATCTTTCTCTCCTTGCGGAAATATCCCGGGATGGACCGCTGCCTTTGTTGAGGTTCGGGAACGCCATCGATCTGTTTGCCGCTTACTGGGAAAAAAAACGCCTGGCCGTGGCGCTGCGAATGGAAGACCGACCCGATCAATGGATGCAAGTTATTGATCGCCTCTGCGACCGGATGACCACCCGGCAAGCGTTATTTGTTCCTGAGGAGGTGGTACTCGATGACTTCGCGCAAACGGTCCGCGCCATGGAATCGGAACACGTTCTTGTGCTCGATGGTCGGCAGATAGGTTTTTTTCACGAGGAATTTTTCGATTACGTCTTTGCTCGACTTTTTGTTTCAGAGGGTCGTGATCTGATCGAGTATCTGAAAGGCGGAGGACAGCACTTGTTCAAGCGGGCACCGTTGAGGCAAATCCTCCTGTATGAATATGGTATTGATTACGCTGCATTTATAGAAAATCTACGGAAGGTTCTGACTGATGCAGGTATCCGTTTGCATCTGAAAAAAAGCGCTCTGGATGTCGTCGGAAGGCTGGATAAAGCGAGTAAAGACCTTTGGGAGTTGCTTAAAGATATAATCGAGAATGAAAACGCGTCCCTGGCGAAAGGGGCATTGACGTCCTTTGTAAATTGTAGATCTCTCTTCCCGTTCATCCATGAAAGCGGTGTTTTGACGGGCTGGTTGGCATCGGACGATCCTTCCATAACGGAATATGCATTGCGGATTATTCAAGTGAACTTAAGGGCCAATCCCGTTGAGTGTATCGATTATCTCCGGCCTTACATTGGGGAATCGGCGGAGTGGAATCGTCGGATCCTGTTCACAATCTGGTCACACATCAAATCGACTCGCTTGGCCTTTGAGTTACTTATCGCAATGGCCGATAAAGGGCTGGTAGAGGAGGAAGGGGCGGCGAGTTTTTGGCCTTTCCTTGAAGAGCTGCCGAGAACAAATCCCCAATGGGCTACCGAAGCGATTAATTCTTATTTAGCAAGGGTGACCGAGGACATCGACTTTAAAAATATACCGATGCGGTTCATGCCGGGAAGAAGTACCGGTGGAATCAGGTTTCTCCTTGATACCGCGAAAGCCGCCCCGCTGGCCTTTCTGAAAGTTGCGATCCCGTTTTTTCTCAGGGTTGTTACGGAAACGGCAGATAAAAGAGCGCGGGAACTGTATTCCGATTCCGTCTGGCACATCCGGATGTTTCGTGAAGATCAATCCGAGATGGAGTCCGCGTTCTTGAAGGCACTGGAGATCTCGCTCTGCCAACTTGCTCGCACTAGCCGACCTGAGTTCGAACGGCTATTTGAGCGACTTCGTAGTTATGGTGACTACGATAGCGTGAATTATTTGCTCGTCCGGGCACTGACTGTTGCCCCATCCGATTCTGCCGATCTGACCGTCGAATATGTACTGGAAAACCTTCAGAGACTTGAAGCGGGATGGATAGGAATTAGAAATTCTCAATACTGGGCCGCCCGAGAATTGATCGAGCATTGCAGCAAAACCTGTAGTGAGAAGAGTTACTCTCGTCTGCAGGAAGCCATGTTGCAGCATTATCCGCTCTGGGAAAAGAGCAGGGACGGACATCGCTATAACGGGTATTGGCAATTCATCATGCTGGATGCCCTCGACCGCGAACGGAGAAGTGAGGCTGTTGAGATAAGGATTCGTGAGCTTCAGAGAAAATTCCAGCCAAAGGTACTGAAACCGCTTACCTTGCCTCAAGGCGGTATCGTCGAGTCCCCCATCGACGAAACTTTGGTTCGGAAGATGTCGGATGAGCAGTGGCTTCGCGCCATGAATATCTATGACAAGAAGGATGGCAGTTCGCAACGGTCCTCGCGTTCTTTTTTAGCGGGAGGCGCCCGGGAACTGGCTGCCGAACTGGAAAAGGAAACCAACCATAATCCCGAGAGATTTGCCCGTCTCGTATTACGGATGCCGGTGGGTCTCCAACCGTGTTATTTCCAAGCCATACTGAGAGGACTCGGGGGCGCACCGATCGATAAAGACCTGGTATTCGATGTGGTTCGAACAGTTTTCGGCTTAGAGGGTAAACCTGGCGGACACTGGTTACTTGGTCCCATCGAATCCTTAAGCGGTGAAGACATCCCCGAAGATATACTGAAAATAGTGGGATGGTTGGCAACAGAGGCGGACGATCCTCGGCTCAGCGAAGTAGTAATAACAGCGGTCAAAGGGTCAGAGCCAACTTCCCCCAGCGAGATCCTTAATGCGGCTATAAATAGTACAAGAGGGTCAGCGGCCGTAGGGATGGGGTCCCTGCTTTTCGATTGCTCGAATCGTGTACCGTTCTTTTTGCCGTATATCCGCCGGATGGTTTGTGACCCAACCGTGATCGTCCGCTCCGCAGTGGCTAACACGCTATTAGGTCTTTTCCGGCACGACGAAGAGCGCGCCGTCGAGTTATTTCTTCAGCTCGTGGAGATCGATGTAGACGAGTTATTCGCAACGCCTTACGTGGATAAATTTTTATATTACGCCAGCTATAGACATTTTACTCGTCTGATGCCTGTAATACGCCGCATGCTTGATTCTCGTAGTGGATTCGTCAGGGAAGCCGGTGCGCGACAAGCATGCTTGGCCCAGTTTGACAATCCGGAAGCCCTCGACTTAGTCGTGGAATGCATCTCGGGTGACGATGATAAACGCACCGGCGCGGCAAAGGTGGCCGCGGCCAACGTATCGAACGAGAAATGCCGCGATTTTTCCCATTCCGCACTTGTTCGCTTCTTCGATGACCCTATAAAAGAAGTGCGTGCTGAAGCAGCTTCCTTTTTTCAAAAGGTCGAAGGGCGTCAACTCGAAGCATGTCGCAGGCTGATTCGTGCTTTTTTAGCGAGCCGAGCGTTTAGTGAGAACATGGAAGTTCTGATACGGTCTTTGGAACGATCGACCGCAAATATTCCCGAAGAACTGTTGGCGGCATGTGAAGCTATCGTCACCGAGTTGGATCGTTGTGGGTGGAACATGAGATACCGCACGTTGGCACATGCCGGCACAATTTGTGAGCTTGTGCTTCGGGCCTACCGACAAAGCCGAGATGATGGGTATCGAACGCGTTGCCTCGACCTGATTGATAGATTGGTTGGTCTCGAGGTATATGGTATCGAGGAAGAACTGCGGGAGTTCGAAAGATAGTATGGCGCAAATCGGTTCGGAGAAAAAAACCGTTCAGGGACCGTTGGTTCGCTACGCGCGGCAGGCGGGGTGGACGTATGTGCCGCCCACGGCGGCGGTGGCGATGCGGAAGGGCGAGGGCGGTTTGCTCTTCGGGAGGGTCCTGGAAGAAAAGCTGATCGAGCTGAATTCGGGGTGGCTTACTGCCGATAAAGCCGTGGAGGCGATCGGGAGAATCGAGGCGGTCCCGAACACCATCGAGGGCAACGCCGAGATTCTGGCGTGGCTGCGCGGGGAACAAAGCCGCTACGACGAGAAAGAGAAGCGCGAGCGCAACGTAACCGTCATCGATTTCAACGATCCCGATCGAAACGTCTTTCAGGTGACCGACGAGTGGCAATACACGAACGGCCTGGAAACGAACCGCGCGGATGTCATGTTCCTGATCAACGGCATCCCCGTGGCCGTCGTGGAGACCAAGAGTGCGACTAGGGCCAAAGGTATCGAAGAAGGGTTGGTCCAGATCCGAGAATACCATCGCGAGACCCCGGAGATGCTGACCGCGCCTCAGGTCTTCAACCTCACGCACCTGATCGACTTCTACTACGGCGCCACCTGGAACCTCGACCGGAAAAACCTCTTCAATTGGCGAGACGAGGAACCGGGCGATTACGAGAAGAAGGTGAAGGCTTTCTTCGACCGCCGGCGCTTTCTGACCATGCTGAAGGAATGGATCCTGTTTTTCTATAAAGAGGACGAACTGCAAAAAACGGTGCTGCGGCAGCATCAGACGCGCGCGGTGGACCGTATCCTGGCGCGCTGCGCCGACGCCTCGCGCACGACGGGCCTGATCTGGCATACGCAGGGTTCGGGCAAGACCTTTACGTTGCTGACCGCCGCCCGGCTTATTCTTCAGGACAACGAGACTTTCGGCAAGGCTACGGTTGTTTTGATCATCGATCGCAACGAGTTGGAAGGTCAGCTCTCCGAATGGGTGGAGCGGATTCTCGGAGAAGAAACCGCGCACGGTATTTCCATCGCGTACGCGACCAGCAAAGAAAAGCTGCGCGAATTGTTGGCGGCCGACTTTCGGGGTTTGATCGTTTCCATGATCCACAAATTCGACGGCATCCCCCCCGACCTCAACCCGCGCGAAAATATCTTTGTCCTGATCGATGAAGCGCACCGGTCCACCGGCGGCGACCTGGGCAACTACTTGCTGGGGGCCTTGCCGAAAGCGACCTTGATCGGTTTCACGGGGACCCCCATCGACAAAACGGCCTACGGGCAAGGCACCTTCAAGGTATTCGGGAAGGAAGACGAACGGGGCTATCTCGATAAATATTCGATCGCCGAGTCCATCGCCGACGGCACGACGGTGCCGCTCAAGTACACCTTGGCTCCGAGCGAAATCCGCGTTCCGCGCGAGCAGTTGGAACGGGAATTCATGGCGCTTGCCCAAGCGGAGGGAGTGAGCGATATCGACGAACTCAACAAGATTCTCGATCGTTCCACGCGTCTTAAGACGTTTCTGAAAGCGGACGACCGGGTCGAGAAAGTGGCGGCGTTCGTCGCCGAACATTTCACGAACAACGTGGAACCCTTGGGTTACAAAGCGTTTCTCGTGGCCGTCGACCGCGAAGCCTGCGCGCTGTATAAAGAAGCGTTGGACAAAGTTCTGCCTCCGGAATACTCCTTGCCGATTTACACCCCGGCCCAGCACGACTCCGAACGGTATCCTCTCGTCTACCGGCATCAGGTTACGCCGGAAGCCGAGAAGAAAGCCCGGAAGCTTTTCCCCAAACCGCACACGCTGCCGAAAATATTCATCGTTACCGATAAGCTGTTGACCGGGTTCGACGCGCCCATTCTGTACTGCATGTACCTGGACAAGCCCATGCGCGACCATGTCTTGCTTCAGGCGATAGCCCGGGTGAACCGTCCGTACGAACGCGATCCGGAACGGCGTAAACCGTGCGGATTGGTGGTCGATTTCGTGGGTATCTTCGAGAAGCTGGAACAGGCGCTTGCCTTCGATTCCGAGGTCGTCAGCGGGGTTATCGAGGACCTCGACTTGCTGTTCGAGAAGTTCAAGGAACTCATGGACGGTCCCGCCCGGGAATACACTCGGCTTTGCCGTGGGCCGATCGACGATAAGGCGATCGAAAGGGCGATCGAGGTTTTTTCGGACCGGGAAGAGCGGGAAGCGTTCTATAAATTCTATCGACGGATCGAGATGCTCTACGAAATTCTGTCGCCGTCGCCCGGCCTGCGGATTTTCATAGACGATTTCGGGCGTCTCTCCGTGCTGTATCGAATCGTCCGAAACGCTTTCCGGAAAGGAACGATACTCTACAACGATGTTGCCGATAAAACCTCGCGGTTGATTCGGGAAAGGGCTGAAATTTACGGGCCCAAGGAAACGCTTCCCGTCGTCGAAATCGACGAAAAAACGCTGGATGCCATTAAAAAAAGCAACGGGTCGGAGAAAGCCAAGATCATAAATCTGGTTAACGGTATCAGGGAAAAGGTGCTTGAAGACGGCGAGAGCAATCCGTATCTGAAGCCTATCGGGGATCGCGCGGAAGCGATTATGGATGCTTACGACAGGCGGCAGGACACCACGGAAACCGCGCTGAGGAAGATCGAGGAGTTGATTCGTGAAATCGTCGAGGCCCAAAAATTGCAGGAAAAGATGGGATGCGACGAGACGACTTTCTCGTTCTTTTGGACCTTGAAAGAAGAAGATATCGACCGGCCGGAGAGAGCCGCGGTTGTCCTGGGCGCGATTTTCGACCGATTCCCCCACCACCGCGACAATGCGGCCGAACTCAGGCAGTTGAAAGCCGAGCTCTACCGGGTTCTGCTTCCCTTGGTCGGCAAGGAGCGCATGATCTCGATCGCGGAAAAGTTATTGCGCGCGTGGGGAAAATGAGCAGGCCGCGGAAAGCCCGGGACAAGGAGAATTTTAAGGAAGATGTTCGCGCATGGGCGGCACGACTCAAGGTCGAGCCCGCCCGGATTCGGGTGCAGAAAATGCGCCATAAATGGGCGTCGTGTTCTCCAGGGAAGTGGATAAGTTTCAGCGAAGACCTTTTAGCCGAACCCGGCGGCTTTCGGCGGTATGCCATCGTCCACGAGTTGCTTCATCTCCGCGTTCCCAATCACGGCCGGTTGTTCAAAAGCTTGATGTCCGTCTACGTTCCGGATTGGGAAAACTGGGAAACTAGGGCGTCAAGGGATTTATAGAAGGCGGTACCTTCTTCATCTCATGATCGATCAAGAAGTCGGTATTTGGTAGGGAGCCCGCTATTGCATTTTCCGAACCCTTGATCTCGCATGTGGACGAGGCTTTTAATCTCCCCTCATCTGTGAAAACTGTCTCCCTGAACCCCGAACCCTGAACCCTGAACCCTGAACCCTCTCTTTCCCCCTTCCCCAATAAGAGTTAATCAGAGTAATCAGGTGCAAAAATCTTCCGGGGCTGAGGCGGGGGCCCGAACCCCGAACCCTCCCCCTCAGGGGTTGGTGACGGGCAGGTCGGTCGAAGTCCCGTAGTAGGCGGAAC
>DAIMDW010000049.1:3354-25915 GCA_036725605.1 bacterium | reverse complement strand
GATTCAACCGAACGTCACTCTATCAGGTGTCTCGCCTTTTGTGGGGGACAGTATGACGGCACGCTCACCCCTTCTGGTGAGACGGTGCTCGGTCTCGCGCCCCGTAACGCGAACCCGCTCGATCAGTCCGGCTCTCAACAGCTTCGCGCGGGAACTGGACAACACGACCCGCACGTTTCCCTCGGCTACACCCGCCAGCACGGGACACAGGATATGATTCCAGTCCACCGTAGGAATCCTCTCATCGATAGCCCAGAGCACAGCGCGATCACGGTCGGTGAGGACGGGGTGGGCGAAGTCGAGGCCGCAGCCGTGCCAGATCGGCGGTTTTTCGTGGATTGGGAGGTCGCCGACGAGTTCACGAAGTCGCTTCGCCACCGGGCCGTACAGTTCGTATGGGGAGAATCGTCGTTGTCCCAGCTCGTGGTCTCCCTTGGGGAAGCGCTTTATGCCGCACGCTCCTTGCACAGGCAACGGGCGCAGCTCCAGCTTCCAGTGGTCCGGTGTTCTGGTGTTCTTCGGTTGGTAGAGGACGGCAAGGAATGTGATTTTATCTGTTTGGCCCACTTGGACAGGCAGGCTGAAACTACAGAGCACCAGTTTTTTTTTTCGTTCGTTCTTGGAGATCAACGACAAATCATATCGGTGTTCGTTTCTTCGGGCGAACTCCTCCGCGCCCTCGCGGTCGAGAACCGCGAACAGCTCCAGCGCCGCCGTGCTGACGAGCTGGACCCGGGGACCGAAGTGTCGTTGCAGGAGCAACATCGTACAGTCGATCAGGTCGGCGACATCGCCACGGCTGTAAGCGGTGATCGTCCCGCCGGTTGGCGCGGTGAACAGGAAGCACCAGCGCCACCCGGGAAGCAGCATCCGCTTCGGCACACTGACGGACCCGATGCGCGACATCCGGGCACCGTGGGTGTAGCCAAAAGCCCTGGCTACCTCCCTGCCACTACCGCTGACCTTCACACGTAAGATGATCTCCGTCTCGTGGCGGTAGATGCCCTCCAGCGCACGCGCGGGTGCGTTAGGATTCATCACCCCCACGAGCTGGGAACCACATGATCCGGTGAATGGCGGCGACTTCTTCATCGCCGTTATCTTCGAGGTCGAGGCTGGTCGAATGGGATCAAGGGAGATTGAGCGACGCTCAAACTCTTTCCGAAGATAGATTTTGGTGGAATAAGTCTGAGCCGTAGCCTAGCTCAGGCGCGGAAGAACACTATTTTTTGTACACTAAACCGAAGGAGAAGTCAATGAAGGAAGTACAGGTAGTGGACAAAAAGCTATTTACTGCCAAGGAGTTAGCTTCTGTCCTGTGTCTCTCGGTGCCATCAGTACACCGATACGTCCGGACGGGAAAAATCCCCGCGAAGACCATCGGGAGGCTGCGCCGGTTCGACCGCGACGAGGTCTTGGTCGCCCTCGACGATAACCGCGAGCGAAAGAGCAGCGACGACGCGGGCGGGGGTGATGAGGCTTGAAAAACGTCTGGTCGATGGGCGGTAAACATTTTTTTCGGCCAACGCTTTCAGAAAAAACATTAGAGATTTCAAGTCATTACCAGACGGCCATGAGCTTCTCTCCTGCTGTAGGAGTAGTCCAGCCATCAAATCCAAAATTTTTGCCCTGGTAATTTAATGGGGAACGCCCAAGAAGACCGGCCGCACAACTGACGATGCAACAATCAAGGGATGCGATTTGGGATTTATTCTGCACAACGGCGACTGTCTGACCGAGTTGGCGAAGGAGCCCGACGAATTGGTGAGGCTCATCGTCACGTCGTCACCTTATGCGCGAAGAAAATGAGGGAGCGGCCTGCGTCCCTGGTAAGCTAATCGTGAAGAAGATTTTTTAGTGCCGAGGGAAAAAATCATGAACGACACCGAACACAATCCCACGAACCGGTCGAACGTTTCCGCGCTGGTTGATCGTTACCGAACAGCTCAGACCGATGTACCGCCGGTCGGACAACGCCTTCGAGCCCTGCGGCGTTTGCGGGATCTGACGTTGCGGGAATTGGCCGCACAGGCGCGGCTGAGTTATCAAGGACTCCAGGCGCTTGAAACACGCGCAGATCCACGCCTATCAACACTGTACCGCCTATGTGCCGCCTTGGGCGTCGAGCCCGTCGACATTCTCGACGCAGCCCGTTTTCGGGTTGCACTCGCCCGGTTGGCCGACGACGATCCGGATGCCGGAAGTCAGTCATCGTGAGGCCCCGTGAAGTCGCGACTAACACTCCCAATCATCGCACGGCCTGGACCGGCTCAAGAGGAAGTCGGCTCGCATTTTTACAAACAGGTCAAGCCGTTCGTCAATGCAAAACTTCGCTTATCTACTCGACCAAATCTTATATCAACCGACCAGTAATGCACAACTATGCACAACCAAAATGTTATTTTTGACTAATTATGCCAAAAGAAAAAGTCCCGCAGATTGCTGAATCTGCGGGACTTTTCGGTGGTGCCGGAGGTCGGAATCGAACCGACACGATCGCAAGGATCGGGGGATTTTGAGTCCCCTGCGTCTACCAATTTCACCACTCCGGCGCAGTGCATCGGTTAAGAGGCCAGTTTAATAGCAGATCCGGCGGCAAAAGAAAAGAGCATTTTCGCCCGGCGGCAAAGGGCGCCGCGAACGCAGTCGCCGGATTTCATAAACGAATCGCGGCCGGCGCGCGTCAGTCGCGCGAGAAATCCCATGAGCCGCGCGCGATGGTGTCGCCGGAAAGGTCGTACGCGTCCAGGCCGCCCCACATGCGCTTGCCGGTGATGTCGCCCCACAACAGATAATAATCCAGGTCCTTGGGCTCCTGGTCGCTGTAGAGCAGCAGGATCGTGTACTGCCACTCGATGTCCATGATCCCGTCGAGGTAGCCGCCGTTGGGAACCAGCGAATTGTCGACCGCGCCGATTTCGGCGAAGGTGCCGTCGAACGACCAGTCCGGGTACATGTTGATGGTCAGTTCCAGCGTCGCCGAGCTTTCGTTGTGGTCGACGGTCGATTCCAGCGCCATCGTGCCGGTCCAGACGCCGTTGAAATAATCGGGTTCGGAGCCGGCCGGAATGCCCGGGTCGCTGTATTCGGCGCCCTCGTCGTCCGCGTCGGACCAGCCCCCGTCGTCGCTCGCCTTTTTGTTGTCGCCGCCACCGCCGCACGCGAAGCAAAGGGCCGCCACCAGTATCGCCGACACAAGGCGCAAACAAATCATCCACTGAATGCGCTTCATTCCATTCTCCTGCTGAATTTGGTTGAATGAGTATCTTCACAATACCATAACCGGCGAGTCGCGCCAAGCGCGTCGCGCGTCGTCGCCGGTTGTTGATCCGGCGTCGATCTGCCAAGATGGGCTCCGTACCGACGAGCAACGAAAAAGAAACGGCGAACAACGCACGACGGGTGGGCATAGCATGAGCAAAGACGCCAAAGGAATTTCCGTTTACTTGACCCTATCGTTCGGGCTGGCCTGGCTGATGTGGGTGCCGATGGTCCTGGTCGGCGTCGATCCCAACGCGCCGGTGTTTCAGGCGCTGTTGTTGCCCGGCGGTTTCGCCCCGGCGATCGCCGCGATTCTCGTGCGCAAGTTCGTCACGCGCGAAGGCTTCGCCGACGCCGGCCTCAAACCGAACTTCCGTCATTGGCGACTGTACCTGTTCGGCTGGCTGTGGACCGTGCCGGTCGTCGCGCTGATCATCCTGCTGGCCTATGTTTTCGACCTGGGCAGGCCCGATTTCACCGCGGCCAGCTTCCTCCAATCACGCGCCCCCGGGAAGGAAATCCCCGCGACGGCGCAGGCGGTGGTGACCTACGTCATGCCGTTGCAGGGAGCGATTCTCAGTCTGATCGCCACCTTCGTGTTGTGGGGCGAGGAATTCGGTTGGCGCAGCTATTTACAGCCGCGCTTGTTCGCGCGCCGGCCGTTGGCGGGGGCGATCGTCACCG
Source organism: bacterium (assembly GCA_036725605.1). Taxonomy (GTDB): domain Bacteria; phylum Lernaellota; class Lernaellaia; order Lernaellales; family Lernaellaceae; genus CALBTQ01. The sequence goes on along the minus strand of DAIMDW010000049.1, from coordinate 21,970 downwards.
GCCTGATTTGGGGCGTGTGGCATTTCCCGCTGGTTTTACTGGGCTATCAGTATCCGCAGCATCCGCTGTGGGGATTGGCCGTCTTTCCGATCAGCACGGTGCTGATCTCGATCGTCTTCGGCTGGTTGCGCAGCGCCAGCGACAGCATCTGGCCCGTTTGTCTGGCGCACGCGTCGTTCAACTCCCTGGGCGGCTCGTGGCTGGTTTTGTGGTTCACCGGCCGCGCCGACATCCTGTGGGTCGGCATTTTGGGCGTGCTCGGCTGGATTCCCCTGGGCGCGCTGGCGGTGTGGATCGTGTGCACCGGGCGGCTCAAACCGTTAAAAGAAAACGGCGCGACCGAGGCCGCGCCGTGATCGTTCGCGAATGAGTTTTACGCTCAGCCCACGCAGGCGGCGGACCAGCAAGCCGCTTCGCACGCGCCGAAGTTGTTGCAGTCGTCATAGTCGTAGCAGTGGCAGGTGCACAGGAAATAGGACGCCTCGTCCAGGCAGTCGGTCATGAACAGGCTGTAGCACTCATCGAGCGAGGTCCAGCCCCAATTGTCGTCGCAGTGATCGAAGATGTAGTTGCACACTTCTTCGACGTCGGTGTTGCACGTGTCGTCGTCATCGTCGCCGGTGTCGTCATCGTCGTCGGTGATATCGTCGTCATCGTCATCGTCATCGTCGTCATCGTCGTCATCGTCGTCATCATCGTCGTCGGCGACATCGTCATCGTCATCATCGTCATCGTCGTCATCGTCGCCGCAGGCGGTGATCATCACCAGGCTGCCGGCAAGCAGAAAAATCAATGTCAGCAAGATCCACCATTTCATGTTCTTCATCGTCCCCTCCTTTTGTTTTTAAACAATCAACTCACGGATATTATCGCTGTTTGTAATTGTTGCACCTGCAAGTATTCAACATGTGACCGGTGGGCGCAAGGCGTTACTTGGTCACGTCCCAGGTGCCGTGGTTTTGCTGCACGTTGAGGCCGTCGAGGGAAAAGAAATCGCCGCTCATGTGCTGCCAGGCCACGTCGCCTTCCATGAAGTAGAAATAGGTGATGTCGTCGGTTTCGCAATCGAAACGGAACGAGAAGGTGACCGTGTCGAACATCAGGTCGATCGATCCGCCGACCGCCTCGTGGTCGGGGCAGGCCGGATCGTCGGGGCAGGTGGGGTCGGAAAACGTGCCGGTGAACGACCAATCGTCGGCGACCTCGATTTCCATCCGGATCGACGCGGTCCCGCCGCCCTGGCCGGATTCCATGACGATGTCCATCGTGCCGGTCCAGACGCCGGAGAAATCGTCGGGCGTCCAGTTGCCGGGGTCGCCATCGTCGTCATCGTCGTTGTCATCATCATCGTCGTCGACGGGCGGTTGGGCGTCGTCGTCATCGTCGTCGTCGCTCGCCGGCGCGTGCCGCGATTCTTCGTCATCGTCGCCGCAAGCGAAGAACGATCCGCCGGCCAGCAACGTCGCCAACAGAAGGATGATGAATGCCGGGGCGTGCTTCATGAGGTCACCGCCTTTGACGCTACGGGTTTACCCTTCAATTATCGGCGGAAAATCCTCGCGGGGCAAACGATGCGCCAAACTCAATTCGGCGATTGAACATCGCCGCCGGATGTACTATGAAACCCCTTGAGATGACCGAGTTGAACCGAACCAAACGCTCTCGCTTGCTGTTGTTGTTCGGCGCACTGTTGGCCGCGTTGTTGGCGGCGGAAATCGTATCCTATGTGCTGTTGAGCATTGGTTGGGACGGTACGCCGGAACGCAGTGAAATCCGCGCCCGGCTGCACGGCGAGCGCGAAGCCGATCAATTTACGCTGCCCGGCGAAGGCGAGCGGTTGGCGACCAATGTGCTGCATCCGTATTTCGGCTTCGCCGTCGATCGCAGCATCGATCCCAACGTCAATCGTTACGGCTTTTTCGCCCCCGAACCGCCGCTCGGCGACGATCCGGCCGTGTTGGACATCGCGCTCATGGGCGGCTCGTTGGTGCAATATTTCCGCTTTGCGCAAGGCTCGCTGATCGCCCGTCTGCGCGAGGAAATGCCCGGCGAAAAACGAATCATCCGCATCCACAACCTGGCGCTCAAGGGCGGCAAGCAACCGCAACAGGTGATGATTCTCGCCTACCTGCTCGCCCAGGGGCACAGCTTCGACATGGTGATCAACCTCGACGGCTTCAACGAAGTGACCCTGCCGCTGGCGGAAAATCGCCCCTACGGCGTCGCTCTGAGCTTCCCGCGCAATTGGCGCACGCAGGCGCGCCGGGGATACGATCCGCACATGACGCGCGACGTCGGCCGGCTGCAGGCCCTTTACGAAAAACGGGCCCGGTGGCGGCATCGCTTCGAGCGTTGGGGTCTGCCTTATCTCAGCTCGTCGTTGCTGGTCTGGCATCGCCTCGACCGTTGGTATCAGGGGAAAATCGACGAGGCGCAGGGGGATCTGCTGGAAAACCTCGCCGGTCAGGAACAATCGTTTCAGGTGTCCGGGCCGGCGAAGCAATATGAAAACGATCAGGCGGCGCTCAAGGCCGCGATCACCAAGTGGCAGAACGGTTCGCGGCAACTGGCCCGCCTGTGCCGCGCCAACGGCATCAAGTACCTGCATTTTCTGCAGCCCAACCAGTACTACGCCGATTCCAAACCGCTGTCGGCCGAGGAAAAGCAAAAGGCCTACAACCTGGAATTTCCCTATGCGCCGTTGGCCGCCCGGGCCTATCCGCTGCTGGCCGAGGCGGGGCGGACGCTGGCGGCGGAAGGCATCGACTTCCATGATTTCACGCAGGTTTTCGCCGATCATCCGGAGACGATCTACACCGATATCTGCTGTCATGTGAACGTGGCCGGCAACGAGATTCTCGCCGCGAATCTGGCGAAGTATATCGCCGCGGCGCTGCGCTGAATTTTCCTGTCCAAGTGGGATAAAAAAAGCACTTTTCTTTTATGGTTTATTTTCGATATTCTAATTATGTCTCGATAAAACAAGCCGAAAGAGCAAACGTCGATGAGAAAACGAAGCGCGATAGCTCATTTTGGGCTCGGTCTGTGGCTGCTGGCCGGGGTGCGGATCGCCTCGGCGCAGACCGCGACAACCCCCGCCTCGTTTTCCTGGTCGACATTGATTGCCTATGTGTCGTTGTTTTTCGCGCTGGGCGGCGCGCTGTTTTTGTTGTATTGGCTGCGGACCTATCAGTTGATCAAGCGGCAGGAACAGTTGGAACTCCTGGTAGCCGAGCGCACCAGCGAGTTGGCGCAGACCAACCGGAAACTCGACGCCGCCAACCGTGAATTGCAGGCGCTGGCCAACCAGGACGGCCTGACCGGCCTGGCCAACAAGCGATTCTTCACCGCCAAGTACCACGAGGAATTCGCCCGCGCCCGGCGAAGCCAACAACCGATCTCCCTGATCATGATCGACGTGGATTGCTTCAAGTCCTACAACGACACCAACGGGCATCTGGCCGGCGACGATTGTCTCAAACAGGTGGCCGGGGCGATCCGGCATTGGGTCGGGCGTTCCAGCGATCTGGCCGCGCGTTACGGCGGCGAGGAATTCGTGATCATGCTGCCCGAAACGACCGGCGACCAGGCGTGGGAGTTGGCCGAAAAGATCCGGAGCTGCATCGTCGGATTGTGCATCCCGCACGAACGCTCCGACGCCGCCGCGCACGTCACCGCCAGTTTCGGCGTCGCCACGTTAATCCCCGACGGCCGGCAATTGCCCGACACGCTCATCGCCCAGGCCGACACCGCCCTTTACCGCGCCAAGCACGCCGGCCGCAACCGGGTCGAAGGCCAATCCGCCGACAACTGAACGCTTGACCGCTAGCCGGCCTTGGCGCGCTCTTTGACGTCGAAGGCCAGGGGCGGAATCGTTTTGATCAGATCGATGCGCGATTCGACGCGCAATTTTTTCATCGCCCGGTTGAGCATCGTGGCGACCGACGATTCGCTCAGCGCCAGATCCAGCGCGATGTATTTGTTCGAACATCCGCGCACGATGTATTCGACGACCTGTTTTTCCCGCTCGGACAAGCCCTTGTTGTCGCCGGTTTCCATTTTTTGCAGCAGCGAAAACAGACAGCCGTTTTCCTCGAATTGATAGATCAGCTTCCAATGTCCGTCGAGCAACTCGTGCCAGATGAACACGGCGCGGTTCAACTCGTCGGTGCTGTGGTCGCCGGGTTCCGCGTTATGTTGGTCGACGATTTGCGCCACCCACATGGAAAGCATGACGCGCCATTGTTGATCCAGTTTTGTTTGCAGGTCGCTGCGGATTCGCGAGAGACAATTCTCGCCGCTCTTTTTCGCTTTGTTCATTACCCCCTCCGTATCCGATACAAAACGCCATTTTCAACGGGCAAAAAAATGGGGAGCGAATTTCGGTAAAAACCGCCGTGTGCTCTCCTAATTTTGTGGATAAATCCGATTTTTTTGGACTTCGGGGCGTAAATTTAAATACCTAAGGAAAACCATCATCGAAAAAGACGATAAACTTACGGGGACAGCCTGTCCATAGTTAATTAAATGACAATAAACCAATTTAACCGTTGCTCAGCGGGCAATCGACGTGGTTTTCCCGGCCCGGTCGGTCAACGTGCGCATCAACAGGGAGACCAGTTCGGCTCGCGAGGCGACTTCGAATTTTCGAAAGATGGCGGCCGTTTGGTTGGCGATGGTGTTTTCCGACGTCCCGCGCCGGCGGGCGATTTCCCGGTTGGATTCGCCGCGGAGAATGCCGAGGATCACGTGCCGTTCGGCCATCGTCAGGGAGATGAACGAATCGACCGTCGAGGTGTCGGCGCAGATCAAGGCATAAACCTTTTCGCCGAGATTCAACGTGCGCACACGAATGGGCGCCGCCGGCTGCACTTTTTCACCGTCGTCTTTTCCGGGAGTCGCCGAGAGATCGTCCATAAATACCTCATCAATCAATGGAGCGGCTCGGAATTTTCATGGGGAGAATAAATACATAACACGAAATAAAAAAACGAAAGTCGATAGTCAATTCGGCGACGGTCGTCATTTCTTCAGCTTGCCCAACGCGTCGGTCAACTGCGTGATGGAAGCATTGATCGAAGCCTCGACCCGAGTGATGAACGCGGCGACCTGTTGCTGCATTTCGTCGGGCACTTCCAACGGCGGGGGAGGCGTCGTCGCTTCCTCCCGGATGGCCGAGGCCGCTTCCAGGTTCGTTTCGGTCACCTTTTTCACCTGCTGCATCAGCGAGGACATCTGCTTTTGCTGCCAGTCGATCAGCTCCTGCATCGATGAATTGATGTCGGCGGCGTCCTTGTCTTTCATGACGCTTTCTTCTCCGGCGCCGGCTCGTTCGATGTGTTGTCCAACAGCAGGTGGGCCAGCGCCTGGGCGAAAAAGAGGTGCGATTCGTTGGCGTTCTCGTTGATCATCTCCTTGGTGAACCCGGCGTTGAGCGCCGTGACGATCTGGTTGGTCACCCACGGCAGTATCTGATATTCGGGCTTGTTGCCCAGCCGGCCGAAGGCGTCCTCCAACGTCGTCCAGCACACGTTGTTGATTTTCCGCGCCGTGACGCCGCCGCTTTCGATGAGCGCGTTGATGTCGTCGGGTTTGATCGAATCGGCGTTTACCGCCGCGGTGAACGCCCAGACGTCGTTGTCGTTCATCAGCAGCGTCAGATCCTTTTCCTGCAGTTGGACGTTCGTGTTCTCTTGCAATTCGCGCACCGCCCCCGCCGCGGGCGTCTCGTCGGCGGGATCGAACTGTCCGCCGGGAAGCACGTAATTCACGGCGTGATGGGCGATCATGGCGAAGGGGTATTTGGGGCAGGGCGACTGATACAGGTTTTGCTGCGCCAGCAGAACGTAAGTGACGGCATTGGTGTCGGTGGTGGTGATCGCCAAATAGGTTTCCGGCATGGTCATCCCCTCCTCATTGGTTGAATTTGGCCATCACTTCCTGGGCGTCCTCGCTGATTTTCTTGAACAGATCGGCCGCGCTTTGCATGTTGGTGGTGATCTTTTGGATCACCTGCTCCCACAACGCGGCTTCCTCTTTTTGCTCGATCATCTTCTCGGTGCACACCGCGATGCCCGCCGCGCTGACGATGCTGATGTAGTTGAGGAACGTCTGGGCGTTCTGCACGGCCATCGTCGTCGACTGCGCCACGATCGACTTGGCATAGGTGGAAGGTTGCGGCCCACTGTCTTGATTCGTATTGCCGTTGCCTTTGCCGGCTACCAAAGCTTGCTCGTTGGACATGGAAGACCTCCGGATCGAATTCGTTCACGATTCCCTGCGCGACAAATCGTGGTGCAAAATTACGATCCCATTTTGCATAGGATTTTTGAGCAGACCTGACCGACCACCGCTTCGCCGATTTGATTCATGCGATTCTGGGCGTTGACCGCATTCTGCATGCAAAGCCCGAAGGCTTGCGCTTCCACTTGATAAAACATGCCCAAGGCCATCGAAGACGCTTCGCCCACCGTGACCGAGGTCGTGGTGGAAATGGCATCGACGATTTGCGCATTGACCGCTTCGTTGCTCGCCATGATTTCTCCCGCCATCATGTGTGATGCTCGATTAAAATTACCGTTTGCCCGGTCGCTCCCGACCGAAAATCAGGTTGACCGCCTGGACCGTCGCCGCCAGCGAGGTCGTGTTCTGATTCTCGGCAATCGTTGTCGCCTGCCACGCGCTATGTGACAGATTCTGGCTGGTGACCAGCGCCAATTCGTCGGCCGACAACGCCGCGCCGTCGGGGACGACGCTTGACGGCTCATCCGCCACGGGCGGCGTGAAATGCGGAGCGGGGCGGGGGCGATATCCCGACGGCGCCGGATCCTCGTCGACGACGATCACTTCCTCGATGATTTTTTCCTCTTTCTCGATTATCAGCCGTTTCTTGGTCATCGCGTTTCACCCCTCGTTTACGCCTGAAATCGTCGCCTGGCACCCGGCCTCGCGGCGACGCCGGGATAGGTCGGTTCCGATCCGCCCCGCATTCGGCCGCTGAGCCGTCCCGCGCGTCGCGGGCTCAGCTCGGGTACCCCGACGTTTTGCCGCTGCCCAGGATTTCGCTGATGCCCACCGCCGTGGCGGCCGTGTCCACCCCGTACAGCAGCGCCACGCCCTGTGTGGTCGTCGCTTGTAAGATCGTGTTGGCGTTCGATTGCGCCAATGCGCCGTTGTGTGCCGCGTTGCCCAACGCCTGACCGGTGGCCTGGTACAGGTTGCCCATCGCCATCCCGGGAGCGTCGCCCAGGATCTTCACATTGGCCTGGGTCACGGCGTCGGTGATTTGCGGATTCACTTTTTTCGGATCGTCGGCCATGAGACTTTCTCCCTTCCCTTCGCCCGCCGGCGAAGAACGTTAAGGCTACTTGGCGGACAGAATTTCCTTGATGCCCACCGCCGTCGAACTGGTGTCCACGCCGTACAACAGCGCGATGCCCTGCGTGGTCGTCGCCTGCAGAATCGTGTTGGCGTTCTGCTGCGCCGCGGTCGCGTTGTGCGCGGCGTTGGACAACGCCTGTGCGGTGGCCTGGTACAAATTGCCCATGGCCATGGCCGGCGCGTCGCCGAGAATCTTCACGTTGGCCTGGGTGATGGCGTCGGTGATTTGCGGATTCACCTTGATCGGATCGTCTGGCATGGTTTTTCCCTTTCTTGAATGGTTAGTTATCCCCTGACAGAATAAAAGCTTTTTCGGGCGGCGCGATGGTTGCGCATTCTGCCGGAACGGTCGGTTTATCAGCGGTTGGCGGCGATCCCATGCGCCCGATGGTGGACTTGTACCAAGCGGAAAAAAATCCGTCTATGGTCAATTCGGCGACGTTCTTTTAATGGCTGATTCAATTGGCGGCGAGCGCTTCCCAGAATGCTTGCGGCGCGCTGTCCCACACCCAGAAGCCGTAGCCGGGAAAGTCGTACTGCCGGGCCAGGGCGATGAACTCGACGGCCCGTTGCGCGCACTCCTGGCTGGTGCGGCACCCGCCGTCGCCGCCGACCCACGCCGCACCGACGGGCGCGACGGCCAACGAGCAGGCGCAATTCGCCGGATCGTTCAGGCAATGCGCCAGCCGCTGTTCGACGCTCGCGCTGGCGCCGTAGTACACCTGCGGCGCGTTGCAGTCGGCGTTGGCGGCGAAGGCGGCGAAGGGGAAGTCCGCGTGTTTCGACGGTTGGTCGTGACTGCTGATCGCCAGACCTTTGTCCGCTTTGTTCAAAAACAGATGCAGCGTTTTTGCGTAGGCGTACGCTTCATCTTCCCCGCCCTGGAAAAAGCTGGAGCCGCTTTTGTGTTCGGCGTCCATGAGCAGACCGTCGAGCTTGAGTTCGTCGACGTACTCCGAGACGTTCTCCGCCTCGGTCAGCGCCGTCTCGACGTCCGGGCAGCGTGGTTCGTGCCAGCCCCAGACGGCGAGGCCGCGTTCGTGCAAACCGGCCACCGCTTCGTTGAACCGGCCCAGGTCTGTTCCCAAGCCCTTGCGGTACAACGAGGCGCCCACGGCGATCTTGATCCACACGCCGTCAAGCTTCGCGTCGGTTGCCTGTTGTAGAAAATTTTCGATTGCCGAGGGGCCTTTGACCACCTGGCGGAACTGCCAGATGTACATATTCCTGCCGCTGATGCGCTTGCAAGCCATCATTCCCTCCACTGGATGTTTATCGTAACGCCTATTTGGTGAGTCGCTGTCGGGATCGTTTCCCCCACCCGACGTACGGTGAACATACCGAAGAAACGGGAAGCGAGTCAACACAAATACGCGCCGCCCCCGAATGATTGTCAACGAAATAACCATAGACGTCGCCCGGCGATTGTGGCCCAGTGATCGGGTGCGGCCGTTCAATTTTAGAGGAGGGAAACCCATGTTGCCGATTGCCACCCAACGAATCGTCGATGAACAACAGGCCCATTACGCCGGGACAGCCGGCAATTGGGTTAAATTTTACCACGACGCCGCCGAGGACGGCCAAGGCGCGAGCGGCGCTTTCGCCGATATTCGGGCGGCCATTGCCGAAGCGAAGCGGTTCATTTTTCTGGTCGATTGGTCGTTTCACCCGCAGTTCACTCTGCAGCGCACGATGGTCGTGGAGGATCCGATCGGCAGCCTGTTGCTGGCCAAGGCGAAACAATATGAAGCGATGACCGTCGCCATCATGCCGTGGAAGCACTTCTCCATCGCCGGGTATCCGGTGGCGACCGGCGACGTCGACAACAACAACGGCGGAGAGACGCTCAAGAAGCTCAACGACGGTCAGGAACTCCCGCCCAATCTGTTGTGGCGGGCCGCGCCCTACGGCACGACGAACATGTGGTCACATCACCAGAAGTTCATTGTGCTGGATGCGCCGGGCAACGATCGGGGGTTGGCGATCAAGGCCTTTTTCGGCGGCCTGGATCTGACGCGCGGACGTTTCGATTGGCCCGAGCATCCGATTTACGCGGACGACAACATTGCCTTCGCCGACGATTGGTACAACGGAGAATTCGATCATGATCGCGCCATGCCCCGCGAGCCCTGGCACGATATCCACGCGCAGATCTACGGCCCGGCCGCCTGGGATTTTCTTTTCGAGTTCGTCGCCCGTTGGAGCGTGGTCGAGAGTAAAAATCCCCGCGTGTTCGATACGCTGTACGGGGTGGTCGCCTCCGGCATGTTTATCACCCCGGTCGACGCCCGGCAGTTGGTGCGTCCGAGCGAGGAGTGGGACGGCCCCTGGAACTCGCAATTGCTGCATTCGATCAATAAGTCCTATTGGATCATGCCGCCGGACGTCGCCAAGTTGGATGACCGGAACCAGGTGAAACAAGTGCTGCAGCAGAAATTCAATTGGGGCATTGACGCCAAATATGAACGCAGCATTCAAGACGCCTATCTGGAGCTGATCAAAGTGGCCGACGATTTCATCTACCTCGAATCGCAATACCTGATCAGCTCGGGCGACAATTGGGGCGATACGGCTTATAAGGGCACGCGATCCTCCGTGGCCAACCTGGTGGCCGAACGATTGGTCGAGCGCATTGTGGCGATGGTCAACCTGGGCCGGGAATTTCACGCGTACGTTGTTCTGCCGATGTTCCCCGAAGGAAAACCCGACGACAAAGCAACCTACTCGGTGCGCTACCTGGAGTGGTGCACCATCGAATACATGGTGCGCACGGTCGAACGGGCGTGCCGGACGAAGCGTCTGGCCGATCAGACGCTCGGACCCGACGGCCTGCCGAAATTCACCTGGAGCAATTACCTGTCGTTCTATTGCCTGGCCAATTGGCGGAACGTCTTCGCCGGCGCCGATCAGTTGCCGAAAACCGTGGACGGTCGCCCCGACTGGTCCAAGGCGATCATGTATCCTCCCGACGTGACCACGCGTCGCGACAAGGTGAGCATCGCCCAGCGGTACATGCTTTACGTGCATTCGAAGATGATGTTGATCGACGACAAAATCGCGCTGATCGGCAGCGCGAACCTCAACGAACGCAGCCTGAACGGCGATCGCGATTCGGAAATCGCCATGGCGCTGTGGCAGGTCGATCCCACCGTGGTCGTGCCGCAACTGCAACAATTCCGTCAGGGCGTCTGGACCGAACACCTCGGCCAGGCCTGGATGGACGAAACGGTTGTCCAAGGAACAAGGAACGGCGATTTGCCGCCCGGTTCCATCAATTGCGCGCAGATGGTGCAGGCCGCCGCTCGCCACAACTTCATTCAGTTCAACAAGGGAACGCGCGAGGACACGGAGAAGGGACATTTGTTGTTGATGCCGTTTTCCGTCGGGCAGGATCTGAAGTTGGAGTTCGACCCGGCGATCATCGGCGATGTGCCCGGCGATTACATCCCGGACTATCCGCAGGAATACAAGGATCTCTGGGAATGGGTGGCCGGACCCACTTTTTATTCCAACAAGTGGATCTCCTGGATCGGCAACATCGGCAAAGTCGTCGAGTAGCCCTTACCACTCGGCGTACCAGCGACGCAGGGCGTACCACAGGCGGTTGGTCAATTTTTCCCACCACGAGCGGTGTTTCCAATCGTGATAGGTGTACTCGCTCGCCTCGCGGCGATAGCTCTCCAGCAGCGCGGCCAGGTGCGCGGCCAGCGGCGCATGGCTGATGCCCACGTTGATCTCCAGGCAACTGAACAGGCTGATCGGATCGAGGTTCGCGCTGCCCAGCGTCAGCCAGTCGTCGTCGACCAGCGCGGCCTTGGCGTGCAGCATCGCCGGCAGCAGAAACAATCGCACGCCGCAACGCAGCAGGTCGCCGTAGATGTGCCGCGCCGCCTTGTCCACCGCCGCGATGTCCGAACTCGCCGGCACCAGCGCCCGCACCTCGACCCCGCGCCGCACCGCCCGCCGCAGTTCGCGCCGCAGCCGCTTGTCCGGGAAGAAGTAGCCGTGCGCCAGCCAGATGCGCCGCCGTGCGCGTTTGAACGCGGCGACGTAGTGCCGCTTGATCGGCGAAAAGTGATCGGTGAAAAAATTGTCGAACAACTTGATTTGCGGCACCGGCCGTTTTTTACGCCGGCGGGGCAGGAATTTGCGGTACTGGCCGGACCATACGCGTTCGTGACTGCGCCGCAGAACCTCGGCGAACGGGCCGTCGATGCGCAGCGTCAGGTCGCGCCATTCGTCGAAGCGCCCGCCCAGGTTCATCCCGCCCAGGTGGCCGACGCGGTTGTCGACGACGATCAGCTTGCGGTGATTGCGTCGCCGCAACGGCTTGCCCGGCGACAGCAGAAAGCTCCACCAGTGCACCGGGTTGAACTCGCGCACCTCGATGCCCGCCTCGCGCAGCATGGCGAAAAACGACGGCGGCACGTGCCGACAGCCCAGGCTGTCGACCATCGCCCGCACGCGCACCCCGCGCGCCGCCGCGCGCATCAACGCCGCGGCGATCTCTCCGCCTTCGCCCTCGGGCTCGAAGATGTACATCTCCATGACGATCTCATCGTGCGCCGCGTCCAGGTCGGCGCGCAGGCGGGTCGTCCAGGAGCGGTAATCGGCGAAGCAGGTGAGCGCGTCGCCCGTGCCGGCGGTGAATTCGGCCACGGCGGGCGGGGCGGGGATGTCGTTCTCGATCGTCGGCGCGTGCGTAGTCATTGGTTAAATCATGACACACTTGCGCCCGGCGGACCACACCAAAGCGTTCGCTTGCGTCTTGCATCCGGCAGCACCTCCATGGTTTAATAATTCCCGCAATCTCGGTGCGTACACCAAACCGGCAGGCCAGAAATTGGGAGGGTATCCAATGAAAGCCTTGATGGTGACGGTGGTGGTTTTGGCCTTGGCGGTTGTTTTCTTCCCGGCCTGCAATCGTGACGACGATGACGACGACAGTGGGGGCGGTTCGTCCGATGACGATACGCTCGACGACGATCTCGGCGACGACGACATGATCGGCGACGACGACGATGATGATACCGACCTCGACGACGACGATACCGGCGATGACGACATCGATGACGACGACATCGATGATGACGACGATACCGGCGACGACGACCTCGACGACGACGATACGGGCGATGACGACGTCGACGATGACGACGACACGACGCCGATCGAGCCCGCCCCGCCGGTCCTCAGCAACGGCGGTTGGGAGCCGGAAACCACGATCCTCGGCAATTTTCCCGGCTATACCGAGCCGATCTACTACAGCACGCTGACCTTCGACGTGTGCGACGTGAACAACGATCTGCTGCCCGACGGCCATCTGCTGGTCTACCGCACCGGCGAACCCGAGCCGCTGTACGTCGTCACCTGGCAGACGCTGCACAACCTGCCGGCCAACGACCTGAGCCACGTCGGCGACTGCACCCACCCGACGCCGGTCGAGGTCAACGTTCTCTTCGCGCCGCAAAGCAACCCGGGCGTGCCGGGCCTGTATTGCCTCGATCTGCAGGGCGTCGACCGCAACGGCCACATGGGCAATCGGCTCAACAACCTGTGCGTGCTGCACGATCCCCAAGGCGGCGACGACGACACGGCTGACGACGACATCTTCACCGAGGATTTCGAGGATCATCCGCTCGGCCCGTTGGGCAGCCCGTGGGAGGAACTGTTCCAGGCGGGCGCCAGCACGCAGACCGTCATCGCTCTCAAAGCCGGTTCGGGTCAGGTGCTGCTGCAGCAGGGCGGCGAAGGCTCCAACGATTACATCGGCAACATGTTGACCTTCACCGAAACCTTCGAGGACCTGCGCGTCGACCTGGATGTATGGGTCGATACGGCGGCGGAATTCGGCGTGCGCATTTATAAATACGACATTGAATATGAAGATTACATTACGGAGGTGCAGCTTGCTTATAACGACACGACCGGTCTGGGCGCTGTGGACTGGTCGGTGTCGGACTATGTCTTTTGCGGTGCGCTGACCAACGAAACGTGGGAGTTCATCAGTATCACCATCGACTTCGCGGACAGCACGTTCGATGTGTTGATCAACGGAGCGGCCAACGACTGCGATGATTTGGCGATGTATTGGAGCGACCAAAACCCCATCGCCGCGATCGGTTTGATCGACTGGTCCGATTCCGGCTACGGCGGCACGGTCATGTACGATAACCTGCACGGTGATTATTTGGACTAGGCAAAAGGGAAGGCCGCGCGGCGCAGGTTTTGGGCAACCACAGGGGGATGCCCCGACCTTAATGGCAGGCCCCCAACCTGTCGTTCGCTATGGCATTTCAACAATTTTCGGATGCCATGAATGATTTTCGGAATTATCTGAAGTAATAGAAACCGTTGCCGTGTACTTCTTTCCGGCTTTGGCTTCGAGATCCACGAACTGAGTCTCTTTTGCATAGTATGTCGTAACACCATTGCTCCAGTAATAAAAAAACTCCAATCGATACTGTCCCGGTTTCATTTTTATTTCATAGCTTATCCCCGCGTCCCACCCATTATTGTAGACATATATATATTTTATTCCTCCTCCGGGTATCGGGTATGCATTTTGTCCTTCTTTTCCGTTTATGGAACACAAAAGCATTATGTGCGGGCCCGATTCGTTTCTCTGGTCATAGTATAATGTTGCCTCTTCATCTTCCGGAAGGGGCGCGCCATCGTAGAGCCGGTAATTGGTAACACCGCAGCCGACGGAGAAAAATAAAAGAAAAGACACCATCGCAAACAATATACTTGATATTTTATATGTTCTATTGATACACATCGCCCTCGCCCTCCTCTACTTAAATTAACAAATATTCGCTATATGACGTCCCGCTTTTAAAATTCTGATCTCTGTTTCACGTTTCGGGAATTAACGAGCAAAAGGAAACTATTCGGTCCAAATATCGCAAATAGACTCCCAATGCATTGTCAAATGATACCCTTCTTGTTAATTGACATCAACCTTCAGCCCCGTCAGGGGCGACAGAGGGTAGTCCGGCGCGTGAGCGCCGGGATGACATACAACAGGGGCGCACCGTCACGATGCGCCCCTTCGTCGTTCTTCCGACTTACTCCGGCACGCCCCACTGGCTCGGGTCGAGCACCACGTCGCAATCGACGAACGGCGCGCTCGCCTCGTTGCGGAACGGCGACCAGCAATACTCGAAGATGAAGTTGATTTCATCCAGGTTGACCACCGGCCCGCCGGACGACGATCGGCTCGGCCGCCAGGACACCGTACCGTTGGGCACCGAAGCGTCCCACAGATCCCAGTTCGTCCATTGGATGTACCAGTCGGCGGCCTTGGAATATTCCTGCACGATCAGTTGCGCCTCGGCCGAGGTCAGCGGCAGGCCGGCCGTGCCCGCCGCCAGCAAAAACGCGGACGAATCGGCGTTCCACCAATCGTACCCCGTGCGGAACGGATCGGTGTAGAGCATGTAATCCACCCGCACCGCCATGCCCGCCAGCAGTTCCTCGGCGCGGTCGAGCTGCCAGCTCATCAGCGCGTTGGTGATTTCCGCGACGTGGAAGAAGCGCACGATGGCGTAGTTGTAATCGTTGCCGTACGTGGCGATCAGCTCGTAGATCCAGCCGATGCCGTTGTCGCAATTGCTGTCGAGCGGCTCGCCGTAGCCGATCAGCGCGCTGTTTTCGCGCCCGCTGCATTCGGCGCTGGCGACAATCGGCGTGTAGTTCACGTAGCTGGCCAGATCGACCACAAAACCGTTGTCGTCGATCGGCACCAACACGTCGCCTTCCTCTTTGGTGCGGATGTACCAGCCCGAGTCGGTCGTATCCTTGGCGAAGGCCTGCAGATAGGCCAGCATCTCGGCGGCCGCGTCGGCCACGTTCTGGTCGGCCGCTTCATCCGCCAACCGCTGCGCCAGCGGCACGGTGCGGTAGATGTGCGGCACGTCGTCCTTGCTGCGCATGTTGCGCACCCACAGCTCCTCACCGTAATAGGGATTGCTGTCGTTGGGAATCGTGTGGGCGTTCCAGTTGTACTGGTAATAACGCGCCGGATCGTAATTTACCCACGCCTCGCGGTCGCCGGCCTCGGTGTAGCGGTTGTTGCGTGGGAAGATCGCCCGGGCGAGGATCGTCTTTTCCGGGTCGTGCTCGTCCTCCTCCCACATCATGCCGCGAAACAGCGCGACGTAACCCTTGGCGTACAGCTCGACCAGCCGCCCGAGATCCGCGTCGCCGGACGCCAGATACAGCGCCGCGGCGGCGTTGAAGTACTTCGAGGTCGGAATGGTCAAGTTGTCGTCGAAGCCCGTGTGCGTGAAGGTGACCAAACTGTCTTCCTTCGCCACGGTCATATCGCCGTAAAAGAGCTTGTAGGGCGGCATGTCGTCGGGATTGTCCTCGCCCATGCCGTGGCTCACCTGCGTCAGCCAGTTGAAGTAACCGCTGTCTTTGAAAAACCCGGTGATCTTCTGCGTGAACGCGGTGATCTCCGCGGGCGTCAGCGGCGTGCCCACGTCCGGCCGCGTGAAGGCGAACGGCAGCGACGACGGATAGTCCTTGTGACCGTCCGTGCCGGCCATGGCGATCGGAGTGCGGTAATCACGGCCCGCGCCCTTGGTTTCCGGCAGCGTGCGCACCACGCGCAAGCCCAGGTACCACGAACGATGCGCGCTCGTGTGTCCGGCGCGCGAGGCCGATCGGCAGCGCAACGCGCCGTCATAGCGGAAGGCGCCGCCGCGCGTCACGCGGAATTTGCCGTCGGCCGGGCCGGTCGGATCGCTCACCGCGCCGCCATAGGTGGCCGCGTACCAGTCCCATGTCCACTCGGCGACGTTGCCGTACATGTCGTACAGGTCCCAGTCGTTGGGATCTTTGCCGGCGACCGCGTAGGAATTCATCCGGCGCGAATTGCCGCAGAACCAGGCGTAGGGATCGAGGTTCGGATCGGCCGGGGTGCATTGCGGCACGGTGATCACGCCGCCGAAAAACGCCGTGGTCGTGCCCGCGCGCGCCGCGTATTCCCACTCCGCCTCGGTCGGCAGCCGGTAGCCCTCGCAGGCGTAGACCGTCGCCGCGTTCAGCGCGACCGTCGCCGACGCGATGCCGCCGTGCTCGGCACAGTAGGTGTCGGTGTCGCCTGTCGTCTCGTCGACGCACAGGATGTCGCTGAGCGCGTAACACGCCGCGTAGCTCTTGGCCAGCGACAGCTTGTTGGCGAAAGCCAGCGCGTCGTACCAGCTCAGCGATTCCACCGGTTGCGTCGTGCCGCCGCCGCCCAGCGGGTAGTGGCTGGGGTTGTAGCCCATCACGGCGAGGAATTTCTCCTGCGTGACCTCGGTGGACATCATTTCGAAGTCGTTGGTCAGCGTCACGTCGTGCTGCGCTTCGTCATCGCGCCGCCCGGTTTCGCCCGCCGGGCTGCCCATGGTGAACGCGCCGTGCGTGATGGTGACGAACTCCTCGATTACCGTGTCGTCGTCGCCGGTATCGTCGTCGCCGGTATCGTCGTCGATCGTGTCGTCGTCGACGGTATCATCGTCGGTCGTGTCGTCATCGGTCGTATCGTCGTCGAGCGTATCGTCGTCGATCGTATCGTCATCGCCGGTATCGTCGTCGTCATCGTCGGTGGTGTCGTCGTCGGGCGAAGCGTCGTTGTCGTCGTTGTCGTCGTCGTCGTCCGAGGTGCAGGCCGGGAGTATGGCCGTCAACAAGGCCAGCAGCAACAGCGGAACCAAGAAGGCTCTCATCGCAAATCCCTCCAAAGAAAATGACCTGTCGGTAAAGCGTACACGTATGTCGTGAAAAATTATTAAACCATGATCCGCCGGATTTTCTCAAGCGCCGGAAAAAGGAGCGCGGAATGATCCCCCGCGCGATCAAAGCATGGTTTGATTTGTTATCAAGGAAATAATAATATGAGCGCAATTGATGTCGAAAGGAGATTTATGGATGAATACAATTAAGCGGTCGATTTTGTGTTTGCTCGTATTGATCGTCTTTTCTTCGCTTTTTCTCGTTTGCTTCAATTGTGGTCTCGATAACGGTCGCGGCGAAGATGATTCCGGTCAGGATTACTATTATGATGATGACGACGATGATGATATGTTCACCTGCGAGTCCGCCTGGACGTTCTTCGGCGACTGCGGTTATTACCTGGAAGATGAAAACGGCACTCCGATCAATCCTGAGGATTTAATCGCTTGGTGTGAGGCGAGTGAGGCGTTTTATAGCGATACCGGCTATGACTGTCTGATGGATAATTTCGGTAATTGTGCGGCCGCCGAAAGTTGTATTGATGATGTTCTCAATGATCATTCGAACGACGATACCGTCCCCCCGGTGTTGAGCGCGGGCGGCTGGGACCCGACCGTTACGACCCTCGACGAGGTCTCCGACTACGATGAACGGATGTACTACAGTTTTCTGTTCTGGAGCGTCTGCGATCCCGGCAACAACCTGCTGCCGGGGGGCGAAGTGTTCGTTTATCAAAGCGGGACGACCGATCCGTTCATCCTGCGTGATCTGACCTGGGCCGACCTGAACGATCCTCCGGACTGTGATCTGAACAACGTCGGCGATTGCGACAACCCGGTCCGGGTCGGCTTCGACGTTTTCTTCGCTCCGGAGAGCAATCCGGATGCGATTCCCCCGGGAGATTACTGTGTCGACATCGAGGCCACCGACAACGCGGGCAACTTCAGCAACCTGCTGACCAACTTGTGCGTGACGCACAATCCCTAAGAGGGGAGCATTTGTCGATAGGAGTTTATGGATGAATACAATTAACCGGTCGATTTCGTGCTTTCTCGTATTGCTTATCTTCACACTGATTTTTCTTACCTGCTTCAATTGTAATTCCGATAGCGACCGTGACGAAGATGAAATGCATGGCGGGGAGTATGATGATGATTATGACGATCCTGAGCCGGTTTGCGATGAGGCCTGGTATTTCTTTAATGACTGCGGCTGGTACCTGGAAGATGAAGACGGCAACGTCATTAATATAGAAGATGCTATCGCCTGGTGTGAGGCGAGTGAGGCGTTTTATAGCGATACCGGCTATGACTGTCTGATGGATAATTTCGGTAATTGTGCGGCCGCCAAAAGTTGTATTGATGATGTTCTACCTGGCGATGACGACACCGCCGATGATGATACGGTCGATGATGATACGACCGATGATGATACGGTCGATGACGATACGACCGATGACGATACGACCGATGACGATACGACCGATGACGATACGACCGATGACGAT
>DAIMDW010000049.1:0-3254 GCA_036725605.1 bacterium | reverse complement strand
ACGACCGATGATGACACCGCCGATGATGATACACTTGATAACGCGGTCAACCTTACCGTAAACCCTTAAACGAAAAAAACCGCTTCGTTCCCGAAGCGGTTTTTGTGTTTTATGGAGCTAGTCAGGATCGAACTGACGACCTCTTGAATGCCATTCAAGCGCTCTTCCAACTGAGCTATAGCCCCGAAAGGATGGTTTTTCTACCACCCTTTTTTTGCCAAGTCAAGCAGTTTGACTGCGCTTTTTAGCGCTTCTTGGCGCGGGCGCGCAGGGCCTGCATCGCCTCCTCGTTGGTGACGACTTTGATGCTTTTGCGCGCCTGTTCCATCCAGGCCTGCAGCGTGATCTGCGCCCGTTGTTCCTTCAGTTCGTCGCGCAAATCTTCCTTCTCGGCGGAGAAATTCGCGTCGTCGGGCTTCTCGCGTTTGTCGAGCACGCCGACGATGGCGTTGTTGCCGCTGATGAACGGTTCGGGCAGCAGCGGCTGTTCGGGCGTCAGCTCGAAGGAGGCGGCCAGCAGCGCCGGCGCCATGCCGATGCGCGGAATCGACGCGTTCTGCCGCGTGAACAGGCCCGTGTTTTCCACTTCCAGACCGTACGCCTTGGCGACGGCCTCCAGGCTCTGTCCTTCGCGCAGCATCGTCACCATGCCCGCGGCTTTTTCTTTGAGCAGATTTTCCATGCGCGTCTTGCGCATGTCCGCGCGCACCCTTTCCTTCACCTCGTCCAGCGCCGCCTCGTGTTCCTTGACGATGTGCGTGAGCTTCATCAAGTACACCACGCCGCCGCCGCTGATCGGCTCGCTGATTTCGCCTTCCGCCATCGAGAACGCCATGCGCGTGGCGGCGAAGCCGTCGGCCATGCCCGGCACCGGCGTGTCGAGCGCGAAGAACGAGCTCGTGGCCACCTTCATGTCGCGCTCTTTGCCGAAGTCCATCAGGTTTTCGTCTTTGTTGATCAGCGTGCGCAGTTCCTTGGCCTTGGTCATCGCCAGTTCCTGCGCCCGTTCGTGCTCCAGGGTGGTCTTGATGCCGTCGCTGACTTCATCCAGCGGCTGCACGCCCTGCGGACGCTGGTCTTCGACCTTGATGATGTGGAAGCCGAAATTCGTTTCAACCACGCCGGACAGTTCGCCGGGCTGCAGCGAGAACGCCGTATCGTCAAAAGCCGGGACCATTTTACCGCGACCGAACCAACCCAAATCGCCGCCATTGTTCTTGCTGCCCGGATCGTCGCTGTTGACCTTGGCCAGCGTGGCGAAATCGGCGCCGCCCTGAAGCTGTTTGAGCAGGTCTTCCGTCTTGGCGCGCGCGGCGTCCTTTTCTTCCGGGGAAGCGGTGGGCTCCACCTTGATCAGGATGTGGCTCGCCTTGACTTCCTCCTCGTGCGAGAAGCGCTCGATGTTCTTGTTGTAGTATTCATCGATTTCGGCCTCGGAAATCTCCACGTCGCCGAGGTAATCTTCCGGATCGACCGTCAGCGTGTCGACCTTGCGCGTCTCGGGAATATGGAACTTGTCGCGGTTGGCCTCGAAGTACACGTTGATTTCTTCGTCGGTGAACGTGATTTCCTGTTCGATCTGCTTGGCCGGCAGTTTGACGAAATTCAGGCTGACTTTGTCGTTGCGGCCCAGCCACTCCTCGAAGACTTCGCCGTCCGAAATTTTCACCGTGGAGAAGATCAGGTGCCGCAGTTTGTTCGACAGCAGTTCGCGCCGCTGTTCGGCCTCGAACTCCGAAGGCACCATGTGGTTGCGGTGCAGCAGTTGAATGTAACGCTGCCGGTCGAAGCGGCCGTTCACCTGGAAGGCGGGAATGCGGTAGATGTTCTGCGCCAACTCGGTGTCGGAAACCACCAGCCCCAACTGCTTGGCCAGAATCTCGATCACCCGCTCGTTGATCATCTGGTTGAGCGCCTGCGTCGGCAGATCGATCTGGGCCAGCATCTGATCGGCCGCGTCGCCGAGCATCTGTTTGTAGCGATTTTCCAGATAACGCACGGCCGAGGACATCGCCGCCAGATCGATGGGTACACCGTCAACCTTGGCGAACCAGATCTGATTTTGCCCGTCGGGGCTGTTCTTGTTCATCGAACGGGACACGTAGGCGAAGGCGCCGAAACCGATAATGAAGCTCGCCGCGACGGTCAGCAGCAGGACTTTAATCCAGCGCGATTTCGCGTGACGACGAAGAAAGCTTAAAGCCATTAACAAAACCCCATGCTTGGATCAAGTTCAACGGCGCAACCTACACCACGAGCACGTAAAAATCAAGCACTACCCGGCACATAACGAGGCCGGCGGCGACGTGATGGCGACGGAGCGGAGCACCGGGAGATCGTCCGCCTGATTCCTTCGTGATATCAATTAAAAAAGTGGCCTCAACCAAGGCTGGATCTCATGAGGGGATCATCGGAGAAATGAGGGTGTAAGCCGCCCGGCGAGGCCGCGTCAATCCATCCACCCCAACCTAATCATTCTTGCTGTCGGATCAATCCCGAATAGGGACCGTGCGCGGGCAAAAAAAAAGCCGGTCCGAAGACCGGCTTTTAATGAAGTTCGATGTCTTACAAAGTGTAACCGGTGATGTTATCGAATTTGACCACGCCACCGTAGCCATCGTCGGACCAGTCGATGACGGCGATGCCGCCCATCGGGTTGCCGTCGGCCCAGTGCATGCCCAGGCCGTTGCAGGACGAAGCCGTGCCGTTGATCTCGACGTCGAAGGTGCCGCCGTCGTGGTCGACGATCAAGGAGACCGTCGCCCAGGTCTGGCTGGTGATCGCGCCGCAGTTGACGTACTCCGGAACGGTCCAGTCGACGGCGCGCAGGCCGGTCGAGTCGTCGTAGGAAACCTGCACTTCGTCGAAGTACTGGCCGAAGGTCGGATCGTACTGATAGATACGGAAGCCGAATTCCGCCGCCGTGTCGATCCAGACGTCGAAGTCGACCGCCATGTCGGCCGCAGTCTCGGTGAAGTCATATTCGCTGCCGATGTAGTCGCTGGCGGTCGTGCCGCCGGTCTGCACCATCACCTGGCCGCTGCCGGCTTTCAACGCCGCGACCGTGTGCGTGCTCGTGCCGCCCTGGAAAATCTCGTACCACGGAGAGCCCAGGGTGCCGATCGAGTAGCTTTCGAAGTCCTCTTCGAAGATGTCGGCAACCGTGTCGTCGTCGCCGGTGTCGTCGTCGCCGGTGTCATCGTCGCCGGTGTCGTCGTCGCCGGTGTCGTCGTCGCCGGTGTCGTCGTCGCCGG
>DAIMDW010000048.1:0-26853 GCA_036725605.1 bacterium | reverse complement strand
GCCTCCCTCCGCCCGCCGACGCGATTCAACCGAACGTCACTCTATCAGGTGTCTCACCTTTCGTGGGGGACAGTATGGTCGCCATGGCCGGCTTCGCCTGGGGGAAAATCGGTTTTTCGGTCAAATCGGTGGGGCTGATTTTTCCCTTCGCCGCGGCGGCGGTGGTCATCGCCATCTTTTACGGCGCGCGCGCGATTCAACGTTCGCTGGCCGAAATGGGCGAATCGCTGCACGAGTTCGCCCTCGGCGGCGGCGACCTCACCCGGCGGTTGACCGTGGTGAGCACCGACGAAATCGGCGAACTGGCCGCCAACTTCAACCTGTTCATGGACAACCTGCAGCGCCTGTTCGCCGAGGTGGCCGCCAACTCGTCCTCGTTGTATGCGAACATCGAAGACGTGCGCGCCTCGTCGTTGCGCATCCGGCAGGCCATCGAGAACGTCAACGAGCACGCCGATCGCGCCGACAACGCGGCGGACGTCATCGCGTCGCAGGCCGGGCAGACCATGACGGTCAGCGAGCGCATGACCGGCGAGGTGGGGCACGTGTCCGTCACGATGAGCGACATGTCGCAAAACCTGCGGACCATCACCACGTCGGTCGAGGAACTGTCCTCCACCGTGCGCGAGATCGCCGCCGGCGCCGCCCGCGCCGCGACCGTCACCGACGAGACCGTCCACCATTTCAACGACACCGCCGCCACCATCGAAATGCTGGTCGACGCCTCGCAGCGCATCGGACAGGTGGTGGAGATGATCGAGGACATCGCCGATCAAACGGCCCTGCTCGCCCTGAACGCTTCCATCGAAGCCGCGCGCGCCGGCGAGGCCGGACGCAGCTTCGGCGTCGTCGCCCACGAGATCAAAAACCTCGCCGAGCAAACCACGCAGGCCACCGGAAATATCCAACAGCAGGTGACCGACATTCAAACGCGCACCAAGGCCAGCGCCGAGGGCGTCGATCGCCTCCGCGAGTTGATCGACGAAATCAGCCGCATCAACACGACGATCGCCTCGGCCATCGAGGAACAATCGGCGACGACCTCCGAAATCAGCCATGTGCTCGCCGCGGCGTCCGGCGGCATCGACCGCGCCTCGAACGATCTGGAAAATCTCAGCGGCGAACTGCAAGAGGATATGGCCTCCGGCGCGCATGAAACCGCGACCCAGGCCCGCGCGGTCACCGAGGTCATGCGCGAAATGAACTCCGCCGCCGCCGCGACCGTTTCGGCCTTCGCCAGCGAGGAGCAGGCTACCGCCACCATGGGCGACCTGGTCGAAAACCTGCGCGCCGTCGTCGGCAAATTCAAAATCGATTGACCGCTACGTTATTGCGATAAACCGATACAAAGATTATCGCAGACGGCCATTGACGTTAGCCTCGTTTGTGACCATAATCCGCCCGTTGTAAGCGTTCCTTCACTGAACACGCGCACCGTGCGCGCCTCTGGGTTCCTCCTTCGCTCGAGCTCCCGGACCTTACTCAATGAATGGTTAACGTTTACCGTGGCCTTGAACGAATCAAGGAAGAGATAAGGTACGCATGAATTTCGTCGAATTGAACATCACCGACCCGCTGCGGTCAGCCGTCGATGAACTGGGTTACGTCGAACCGACACCGATTCAGCAAATGGCCATTCCGCATATCCTCAACGGCTGCGACGTGCTCGGCTGCGCGCAAACCGGCACCGGCAAAACCGCCGCCTTCGCCCTGCCCATTCTCCAACGGCTGGCCGGCGGCGAAATCCGTCGCCCCAAACGCGCCATCCGCGCGCTGATCGTCGCGCCCACGCGCGAGCTGGCCTCGCAGATCGGCAAGAGCTTCGCCGATTACGGCAAGCACACGGAACTCAAACACACCGTCATCTTCGGCGGCGTTCCGCAAAAAAAACAGGTGCTCGCGCTGAGCACCGGGGTCGACATTCTCGTGGCCACGCCGGGCCGGTTGCTCGACCTGAAGCACCAGCGCTACGTCGACCTCAAGTCGGTGGAAATCCTCGTGCTCGACGAGGCCGACCGCATGTTGGACATGGGCTTCATCAACGACATCCGCCGCATCGTCGCCGCCGTGCCGGCCCAGCGCCAGACGCTGATGTTCTCGGCCACGGTGCCCTCGGCGATCCGTGAGCTGGCCGGCAAACTGCTGCGCGAACCGCAGGAGGTGAGCGTCGCGCCCTCGGCCACGACCGTCGAGAACGTCGAGCAGTGGGTGTATTTCGTGGAAAAACCTTACAAGCAGTTCCTGCTGGCGCACCTGCTGGCCCAGCCGGAAATCTCCCGCGCGCTGGTGTTCACCCGCACCAAGTACGGCGCGGACAAGGTGGTGCGCTTTCTGGCCAACGCGCACATCCCCGCCGAGGCGATCCACGGCGACAAGACGCAAAAGAACCGCGAGCGCGTGCTCAACGCCTTCAAGCGCGGCAAGTCGCGCGTGCTGGTGGCGACCGACCTCGCCTCGCGCGGGTTGGACATCGACGACATCAGCCACGTGGTGAATTACGATCTGCCCACCGAAGCGGAATCCTACGTGCACCGCATCGGCCGCACGGCGCGCGCGGGCTCGTCGGGCGCGGCCTATTCCTTCTGCGGCATCGAAGAGCGGCCGCTGTTGTTCGACATCGAAAAGCTGATCCGCCAGCGGCTCAAGGTGCAGGAGAAGCACCCGTATCAGTCGGCGCTGCCCGCCCCGCAGTACGATCCGGTGACCAACAAACGCATCGTCAAAAGCACGCGCAGCCGCCGCCGGCGGTAATTTATCCGGCTTTCCGCGAACGCTTCGCTCAAGTTCCTTCGCCAAGCACCGCCCGGAGAAATTCACGCACGCGCTCCTCTTGCGGACGATCGAGAATTTCCTCGGGCGTGCCCGTTTCGACGATCCGTCCGCCGTCGAGAAAACAGATGCGATCGGCCACGCGCCGGGCGAACGCCAGGTCGTGCGTGACGATCACCATCGTCATGCCCCTTTCGGCCAGGCCGGTCAGCAGCTCGTTGATGCCCGAAATCATCTCCACGTCCAGCGCGCTGGTGATCTCGTCCAGCAACAGAACTTCCGGGTTCATCGCCAAAGCGCGGGCGATGGCCACCCGTTGCTTTTGCCCGCCCGACAGCGCCGACGGCCAGGCGTCGTGCTTGTCGGCCAGCCCGACCTGATCCAGCAACGCCCGCCCACGCGCCAGGGCTTCGCTTTCCTTCTCCCCCAGCACGTACAGCGGCCCTTCCACCACGTTTTGCAGCGCGTTGCGATGCGGGAACAGATGAAAATGCTGAAAGACCATCCCCATGCGGCGCCGATGGCGCGACAATTCGTTGGGGGACATCGACCGGTAATCGACCGTTTCGTTTTTCCAGCGAATCGAACCGGCGTCGGGAAACTCCAACAGGTTCAGGCAGCGCAGCAACGTGCTCTTGCCCGATCCCGAGGGGCCGATCAGCGCGACCACCTCGTGCTCGTGCACCGCGAAATCGACGCCGTCGAGCACGGCCAGTTCGCCGAATCGTTTGCGCAGACCCTCGACCCGGATTTCCACCGCGCGCGCGCCGTCCATCAGATCGCCCTCCCTACCGCCTGCCGCGAGCGTTGCAGGTACCGCTCCCAGGCCCGCACCGCCACGGTGATCAGCGAAATGATGACCAGGTAAAATCCCGCCGCCAGCACGAAGGGCATGAACGCCTGCCCGGTCTGAAACACCACGTTGCGCGCCGCGTAGGTCAACTCGATCAGGGTAATCGCGCCGACCAGCGACGTGTCTTTGGTCAACACCACCAGGTTGTTGCCCAGCGACGGCAGCGCGTCGCGAAACGCCTGCGGCAGAATCACCCGGCGCATGATTCGCCGGCGCGTCATGCCCAGCGAGGCGGCCGCGTCCCACTGGCCCTTTTCCACCGCGTTGATGCCTCCGCGCAACGTTTCCGCGTTGTAGGCCGTCGTGTTGACGACCAGGGCGATCAACGCCGCGCCGAACGCGCCGATCAGCTCGAACCCGACCAGCCGGTTGATCGCCGTCGCCAGCACGAAATAGGAAATGAACAACTGCACCAGCAGCGGCGTGCCGCGCACCAGCCAGATGTAGGCCGTCGTCGCCCGCTTGATCCACCGCGCGCGCGAGGACGTACCCACGCCGATCAGCGAACCGGTCAGCAGCGCCAGCAGCGCGGTCAGCAGCGTCAGTTCCAGCGTCAACACCGCGCCCTTGGCCAACAGGGGAATCATCCCGCTCGCGCGTTCGACGAAGGTCGGTTTCTTTTTCGTGACCGCCGCCTCCTCGGCCAACGGCGGAATTTTTTCGGCGAACGCGCCCCAGTTGGTCAGCAGCGTGGTGAGATCCGGCGGCGCGCCGACCCACTTGCGGTAAATGCGTTCATAGGCGCCGTCCTGCACCATGGCCAGCAGGGCTTCGTTGACTCGATGCACCAGCCGCGCCGAATCCCGGCGGGCCGCGATGCCGCACGCCTCCTCGTACAGCAGCGGACCGAAGGGCACGATGTCGCCCGCGCCGCCTTTTTTCACATAGAAACCGCCGACGATCCGATCCGACACGAACGCCTCGATCTTGTCGGTGTTCATCGCCGCCACGATCTCCGCTTCGCTGCCGTAATAGACGATCGCGGCGACGGGAAACCGCTCCGGGTGGGACGTGATGTAGCGCGCGTAGGTCGAATCCTCCAGCACGCCGATTTTCACGCCGGTCAGATCGGTCACGTTGCGCCGGGCGAACACCTGCGCGCCGCTCACGTAATACGGCAAGGTGAAGTGCATCGTCTCCAGCCGCTCCGGCGTGATCGCCATCGAGCCGCAAATCAAATCGTATTTGCCGCTGTGCAAACCGGCCTGAATGCCGGCCCAATCGATCTGCACCAGCTCCGGCGCATACCCCAGGCGGCGGGCGATCTCCCGGGCGATGTCGGCGTCGAAACCCACCAGCCGCCCCTGGTCGTCGGTGGTGGAAAAGGGCTGGAACGCGCCGGACATCGCCAGGCGCAACGGCGGATCGTCCGTGGCCGGCTGCGCGTAAAGCGTTTCGCCGGGCCACGCCGTCAGCCCCGTCGCCAACACCAGAATTATAATGAAATAAGTGGTTTTCCTGCGCATGATGATTACCGTCCCGTCTATTCGCGGATAAGTTCACCATGCGGGACAATGCCGCCGATGTCAAATGGTGTAGTTATTTTATAATCATACTTTCAGCCGAAGAGCGCGCCCTTTCAAAATTCCCCCGACGCGCTATACTGGCATGAGCATTATTATTTACACATCGAAAAAAGGAGCGGCCATGGCGTTGGAATGGGGACGGTGTCCGCAAGCGGCGACGGTGAGGATCGATCGGGAAAAATGCAACGTGTGCGGCGCGTGTGTGGCCGTGTGCCGCGGGTATCCGCTGTACCTGGCCGACGGCGAAGTGCGCGTCGATCAAACGCGCGGCTTCGGCTGCATCGGCTGCGGTTCGTGTCTGAGCGTCTGCCCGACCGGCGCGATCACCGTCGAGGGACGCGACCTGCATCCGGCCGACGTGCTCGATCTTCCCCCCGCCGCCAAACGCGCCGACTACGAACGCCTGTACAACCTGCTGCTGTCGCGGCGCAGCGTCCGCGAGTTCAAGAACCAGCCGGTGTCGCGCGAGATGCTCGAGCGGATCATCGCCGCCGCGGCCACCTCGCCCATGGGCGTGCCGCCGTCGGAGGTCAGCACGCTGGTCTTCGATACGCCGGCCAAGGTGCGGCAGTTCGCCTACGACCAACTGCGGGCCATGGAAAAAATGAAGTGGTTCTTCTCCGCGCCGATGCTCGCGCTCATGCGTCCGCTGATGGGCAAGGAGGGCGTCGACGCCTTCAAGCTGTTCATCGTGCCGATCATCGACAAGTACCTCGAGTTGGAAAAGAAGGGCGTCGACTGGTTCTTCTACAGCGCGCCGGCCGCGATGTTTTTTTACGCCTCCAGCGCCTCGGACCCGGCCGACGCGTACATCGCCGCGACCAACGCGATGAACGCGGGCGTCGCCCTCGGCCTGGGCGCCTGCATGCTCGGCCTGCCCGGCTACGTGGCCAAATACAGTAAAGATCTGCGCCGGAAATACGCTTTGCCGGAAAAAATTCAGCCCGGCCTGGCCGTTATATTCGGTCATCCGAAGTACAAAATCCGCCACGCGCTCCAGCGCCGCTTCGCCGAAGTGCGCTACGTATAGCTGTCATTTTTTCACTAAAATAAAACCTAGGGATTCTCTTTTTCAATAACTATAGAAACTTTACAATTTTCTTGGTATATAGATTAACTCAATAATCCCATTTTAAGAAGGCGGAAAAAATGGAGAATTTTCCAGTAATTGAAGTTGTCTCGATTATTGTTACGGTTTTCGTAACGTGGTTATCAACGAAACTATATTACCAAAAATTAGAGAAAAAGGCGAAGGAAGTAATTCGTTCATACGAGACAATTCCTCTTAGAGATCAATATTATATGACGAATTTGCTGTCTTTGAAAATCAAGCAAAATAAGTTTATACCAGACGCCATTTTCTCCATTTCTCCCGGCGGCAACATGATCGGAGAGTGGTTGTCCCGTAAGTTTATTGGCAATCAAAGCAAACCCATTATTTTGCACAATTTATGGATGGAAGCAAAAAGGGGCGATGAAGGCCAACATCTCACTTTTCCGGAACCTTGCGGATCTTTTCCCAATAATGGAAATTCGTATCAAAAAATTTTGCTCGTGAATGATATTTCAAGATCAGGACGAACGTTGGAAATCGCCACAAGGTATATGAAACAACATTTTCCCCATAGCGAGATAAACACCGCCGTTCTTTTTATGTCCAGCGATTCCAGCCCGCCTTATCCGAATTACTGGATCGACAAACCTCATCGCCGGGTTGAATTTGAATGGAAAGTTTAATCGGCGAGTAGAAAAGCTTCGGTGCTAATTGGCCTAACTATTCAAAAAATCAGGCTGATCCAATGATTTTTTCCTTCAATTAAATACAACATATTGTAATGAATAATGCATGAATATGTAAATATGGAATCTTTTTTGTTGAGTTCGACCGCTCAATCGCCGATGACATATTCATACGGTGGAGAAGTTCCACGATAAAGGCAAACCCGTCGCGAGGCGGGGACGCAAAGCCAGAGGTCTCACGTAGATAGCTCGGCTGCCGAAGGAACAGTTTCGCGACTGTTCCCTCCAAACGAAACGACCGAAAGGAGGGACACCAATGCCCAAGTATCTCCAAGTCATTCTCATCAACCTGTTGCTGGTACTGGTGGCGTGGTCCATCGGCTGCGATAGCGGTTCGTCCGCCGCCGACGATGACGACGATGCCGCCGGCGACGACGACGATGCGGCAACCGGCGATGACGACGACGCAACCGGCGATGATGATGACGCGACCGGTGACGATGACGACGCGCTCGACGACGACGACGTAACCGGCGACGACGATCTATCGTTCACCGCTCCGTTCCTGCTCAAACTCATCGACGCTCCGGTCGACGAAGCAGAAGCCGTGTACATCACCCTCACCCAGATCCGCGTGCATCTGGCCGAACCTTATTATGCGGGCGACGACGATACGGCCGACGACGACGTGGCCGATGACGACGTGGCCGATGACGATGTGGCCGATGACGATGATGCCAAAGACGCCGATGACGATGCGGCCGACGACGATGCGGCCGACGATGACGATGACGGCGACGGCGAATGGATCGACCTCGACTTCGATCCGACCCGCTACAACCTGCTCGAACTGCAAAACAACGTCAGCGCCCTGCTGGCCGACGAGGAACTGCCGGCCGGCCTGTACTCGCAAATTCGCCTGATGTTCGACTGCGAGGAAAATCCCCCGAGCATCGTCATCGACGGCGAGGAAAGCGCGCTGACCATCCCCAGCGGCTGCAACAACGGCATCCGCCTGACCAACCAGTTCACGTTGGTCCCCGGCGAACCGCTGGAATTGATCATGGACTTCGACGTGCGTAAATCCGTGCATCAGACCGGCAACGGCAAGTACATGATGCGGCCCACCGTGCGCCTGGTGAACGCCGGACAGTCCGGCAGCATCGGCGGCTCGGTCCTGCCGCTGCAGATCGGCGCGGTGGTTTACGCGTTCAGCTCCGGCACGTATCAACCCGAAGCCAAGGAGGATGCATTCGACGATGCGGAGAACTCGGCGATCGTAAGCGAAGGCGGCTCCTTCACCCTGGGCGCGCTGCCCGCCGGATCCTATGATCTGGTCGTGACGGCCGACGGTTATCAGACCGCCGTGCAGGCCGGCCTGGAAGTGACCGCCGGGGAAGAATTGGCGGCAACGCCGATCGAAATGACCACTGAGCCGTAACCGCAACGGCGCGAACGAACGGCTCCCTCGCCCACCCCGGGGAGCCGTTTCCTTTTAAAATAAGAAGGGCGAGCCTCCGGGGGCTCGCCCTATATTCATCGAAGAAAAAATCTTAGTTGGCAGCCGGAGCGGCCGGAGCGGGCTCGACCGGAGCCGGAGCGTCGGCGGCCGGAGCGGGCTCAACCGGAGCCGGGGCGGCGCCTTCAACGGCCGGAGCGGGCTCAACCGGAGCCGGAGCGATATCGGCGGCCGGAGCGGCGGCATCGGCAGCGGGCTGTTCGACGGCCGGAGCCGGCGGAGCCATTTCCGAAGCCTGCTCGGTCTGCTGTTTGGCGCAAGCAAAAGCCATGGCCACGACTGCGATTAACAACGCGATCAGCAGAATTTTCTTCATTTCTTATGTCCCTTATGGTTGGTTGTAATATTGATGAACGACACCGGCGCATATCCCCTGCACCACACGATGTGGGGTGGGTGATTTACGTCCTGCGTCGGTCATGCCAGTTGCTTCCTGGAATGAATCCCCAATTGGGGGCAATATTACTCTATGGATTACAAAAAAGAAAAGTGAAAATATTGTTTTTCAGGTACTTTTTTTCGCGAGCTCGTCCGACCGTTCCAGTCGGCATAACTTAAAAAACGCGGGGCGACGCTCATGCCGCCGCCCCACATTTTTTATTGAAAGTACTCGGGATTTTATAATGGCTCAATGCCGGTTCCGCCGCACCCTCCCTTCGTCATCCAACATTGCGTATTGGCCGTTCCGCATTCCGCAATCGAAATTCGCCGTTCCGCGTTATCAGCAACCGCACCCATCATCATCGTCGTCATCGTCGCTGTCGCCTTGGTCATCGTCGAGAACGTTGTCGTCGTCCTCGTCATCGTCAGCCGCGTCGTCGTCGGCCGCGTCGTCGTCAGCGACATCATCGTCGTCGTCATCGCCGACCGGCAGCACGGTGACGGTCACGGTGTCGGGCTGCGAGTCCTCCTCGCCGTCGTTGACGATCAACCGGATGACCACGTCGCCCGCTTCGGTGGCGATGAACGTCGGCGACACGGTGTCCTCGTGCAGCAGGATCACGCTGGGTCCGCTCACCTGGCTCCAGGCGTAGGTCAGATCGTCGCCGTCCGGATCGTAACTGCCGCTGCCGTCGAGCTGGACGATCGTGCCGTCGTTCACTTCCTCATCCTCGCCCGCGTCGGCCACCGGCGGGGTGTTCGCGCCCGTGTAGCGCATCAGGTTGAGGTACAGCCCGACGCTGTAAGCCACCTTGCCGTTGACGAAATGCAGGTCGAGCTGCCCGGCGTTGAGCGCGGCCGCCGCCGTATCCTGTGTCCAGGTCTCGCCGCCGTCGAAGGTGTACAGGAACGCCGGACCGTAGTTCATAATCCGCGCGCCGTAGCCGAGGATGAACCCGAAGTCCTCGTTGAAGAACTCGATGCTCGACGGCGACCAGCCGCCCGACAGCCCGGTGAATTCCGCCGGCAGATGCCCGACGTAGTTTTCCCAGGTCACGCCGCCGTCGGTGGTGTGCAGCATCGCCAGCACGTTCTTCGCCCCGTCCTTGCCGGTCGGCGCGACGTACATGTTGCCCAAAATCCACCCTTCGCTCTCGTTGATGAACCGCACGACGTCGTACCCTTCCTTCGCGCTCTGGTGCAGCACTTCCCAGGTCTGGCCGCCGTCGGTCGTCTTGAGGATGCCGCCGCTGACGTACTTGTCGCCCTTTTGCGGCGCGCGGGTCAGCCAGTAGTCGTTGCGGTACGACGGGTCGGACGAAAGCATCATGCGATGGACGAAGTGTTCGGCCGCGGCCCGGCCTTCGAGATTTTTCTCCGGTTCGTCCGGATCCCATTCGCCGATGGCCAGGTAGCAGGTGTCGGCGTCCAGGCAGAAGATGTCGTTGATCGACGCTTCGCCGGTCGTGTACCACTGCGTCAGGTCGGGCAGGTTGGTCCACTTGTTGCCGGCGTTGGTCGTCTTGATCAGATAGCCGTCCAACCCGCCGGCGTAGCCGACCGTATCGTTGGCGAAGAAGATCTTCTGCACCGACTTGCCGGTCACCGCCGGGATGTTCGCGTCGCTGTAGGTTTCGCCGCCGTCGGTCGTCACCCAGATCGACGGGCCGATGGTCATCGCGCAAACGATCAGGCAGGTCATCTGCGCTCCGATCGAGGGCCCGAAGCCGTTGATGCAATCGTCGGACACGCCCGCGCCGCCGAAGAAGCCCTTGTTTTCGTCGAGCATCCACAGCGAGGTGCGCACGTCGGTGATGTGCAGCATGTCGCACATCTTTTCCGGGTCGGGCGACATCGTCCACTGCCGAATGCAGTCGCGCGTCGCGCCGCCGTCCTCGGATTTGTAAATGAACTTGAAGGTCGAAATGTTGTCGGACCACACGCCGGCCATATAGACGACGTCCTCGGTCGGCGCGTCCACGCCCAACAACACGTTGTTGTAGTTCCAGTCGCTTTGCTGCAGCGCCCATTCGCCGTACTCGGCCCACGCCGCGCCGGCGCCGGCAACCAACACAACCGCCATCAAAACCACGAGTGTACGTTTCATCGGACTTCTCCTCCCAAAAAGGTCCTCCGGCCGCACGGCCGACCCACGATAGTTTTCAATTATTTTGTTGTAATTAATTTGGATGTGAAACCACGTGCGGCAATTCTAAGACAATCCGCCGCGCCGCGCAAGGAAAAGACGGCGACGATTTATTTGCTCGCGCGAATCGAATGGAAAGGATAACCATTTGGTCCATGTACTTTGAGCATCAAAACAAAATCGCGGTGTCAATTTCTATATCCTGTCTGCCCCCGGAATTCCCCCTAGAGTTACTCCCAATTTGCAGTAATTATATCTTTCCTTTGAGGGATAATATAACTATCTGATGGAGTTGCTTAGAAACGATATCGATGCCTTCGTTGCCTTCAAGAAGCGTGCGTAACTTTTCATCGGTCAAAGGACATGTTTCTAATTCCTTTGCAACCGCACGGGATAAACCAAGTTGCAAATAGGCGAGGACTGCTCTCGCCACAGAACTTAACCCATCTTCACTTTCAGGATCTGACGCCAGGATAGCCTCGGTTATCTCTGCAAGCATGCGAGAAGGCTCGTCCTCAACTGCTTGTTGTCGTTTCTTTAATACATATCGAGCTAAATTCAGAATTCGAGTGCTTTGTGGCTCAAGCAATTCTGCGACGCGGGCTTTACGCATGCGGCTTGATAGACCACGTGTTGCATTTAAATCCCTTAGAAGGCTCTGGGTGCTGATCATCCATTGCCGATCTCCAATTCGACCCATGAGCGATTTCAGTTGCGTTCCAAGTAATTCAACGTAATCCTTATTGGAGCACATAGGTAGAGTTTTAACCGTTGGAAATTCTGACCTCAATAATTCTGTCATCACAAGATCATTTGGAGGATTCTCTGCCAGCGGATCGATATCGAACACCACGGCCGCTGACGGAGCTCCTAGAAGTTGTCCAAAACAGACGAAGAAATCTAGCGACGAAAAGAGTCGAACTCTGGCAAATGTCGAGATGTCATCGGAAAGAATTATCACTTGATGGCCGAATGAGAAGCGAGAGTCTGGAAGTATGAAGGCTGTTGGAGGCGAAAACCAGACTGGGGTAAGTTTATCCTTTTGGAGTAAGCTTTTCCCGAGAACGAATTCCTTGAAGGGCTTCAACTCCGCCCTTCGTGCAAGATCGGGCATGTAGTACGCGAGAAAATTCAAGGCTATTCGTCCTATCTCTCGAAACGCATCGGTACCACCGAATTTCCAAGAGACTGGTAATGGTTCGTCCAGGAATCGTCTTCCCTCTGATGAATTGATTCGTTTGACTTTATAACCAGCATCACGTTGTCTGGCGTACCATTGCCTCACCTGTTGTTCACTACCAAACCTTACGGTCATTAGCCGACCACCGTCCGGTCGTTCTTGATCTGAAATGATCTTTGGCTCAGCCATCACGGGCGTGCCAGCGTTGTCGATGGTTATCGGCCCATACTTGGATTCTATATAGAACGGTTTCGGTTTCTCAGCTCTATCATGGCGGACACCGATCAATCCGTTGAAAATGGCAAGCTGCTGAGCCAGAAGGTTATCGAGATTTGAGAATGAGTTATTACAATTTTTACAGAGAATTCCCTTGTTCATTCTTCGTCCGCCAAGCGCCGCAGGGAAAGTGTGTTCCCGCGAGCCAACATCGTCTCCACAGTAGATGCAATCTTTTCGTCTACTCATCTGGCACTCTGTTGATTCCTGAAAATGTCCCCGGAAATCCTTTGTGCAAATCAAAAGTTTAACTTGATAATTACACATTATCCTACAACATCCGGGGCGTCCAAGTATTCAATCCGTTCCATGCCGAAAATATCTGGGAACGCTAACCGGGCCTACCAAGAAAGAAAAGTTCTGACCTTTTTCCCCGCCCGCGCCAATCGCGCTTATTTTGGCAATGGAGTATCGTCGCGGATGGTTGGGCAAGCGTGATATGTTTCGCGTCGAGATCGCGCCGCCGGTAACGCGGAACTTGTCCCGGGCTTTTCCGGCCGCCCGGGATCACTCCGTCGCCGGCGCAAACGTGGGATTCTTCCTGTGGCATCAATTCGGATTGGACTGGTTTACAATAGGATCATCGCGTTTTGCCGATCTGATTTTATCGCCTACTACTGCCGGTATGACAACAATTGCCGCTCTAGGAGCGTTCTTCGGATTTCTTTACGAACTATCCGAGCACATTGCGGGTGTTATTTTTCGTATATAATGAAAACCTGATGTACACGAGAAAAATCAATCCGAGCATCATTAGGAGATACAAGTTAAATAGATTCCCCCGGGCATGCGCGGGGGAATCTTTTTTCAAGGCTATCTCCTCGGGATTGCCGTCGCCTGCGCCCGTTCCCACATTTGCAGATACGCCTCCGCCGAACTCATGAAGATTTCCATGACGTCGGCCGGGTGAGTTTCGTCCACCTGCCGCAGGTTCTCCACCCATTCGGCGTATAGACCGTAGTGGGCGACTCCTTCACTCGCATAGTCAAAAACCCGGTCGCCGACAGTCGGCTGCTCGAAGGTGACCAGGCCATCGTAGGAGGTAAAGGGATAATCGATCTGCACCGAACCATCGCTATTTGGTTGACAGGTCATTCCCTGCACATCCGAGCCGATCCCAACGCCGTTGACGAGGGGATAGCCCAGCATTTCGTCGGAACGTTGGGCGATTCCATTCGCGCTGTTGGACGGATTGGAGACCATGTTCACGACCAGCCCACCGAGGGTATAGATGCGATCGCGAATCTCCAGTTTGTTTTCGATCCAGCTATGGTCGGAGATAACGCCCGCGTATTGGCGCTCCTCCAAAACATCAAGCATCTCGATCAGGGTGTAATAGCTCAGGTGGTCGACCTGGACGATCATGCCGCGATCGACCAGGCCGTTGACCAGATGTTCGCCGATCGGCTGCAGATGCCGGACGTTGCAACCCGGGATCGATCCGCCGTAATCCCCGTAATCGGGAATCGGTTCCAGTTTGTCGATGAGCAAAGCTTGTAAAAGATCATCGAACACGGAGCCGAAGGAGGGGATGTCCTCGTCGAGGAATTCCTGCATGTTTCTGATGTTTGTCCAACCCGATGCGCCCGCGGGGCATTCGCCGAGCATCCAGAAATCCCCACCGACCGACGGATCGAAAAGCAGCCGCCCCGGAAGAATGAGATCGATGATGTGATCGATCTTGCCGGTGTTCATTTTGTTGGTGAGGTTCATCCAGGCATTGGTTGTCCCGCCACCGGGACGCGTGCCGCCGAAGGCGTTGTCGAACCGGTGGAGCGGATAAACCGACCGGATGCCCATGTCGTAGAGTGCGTCGAGTTCCTGATCGACATACTCGGGCGTACACTTCTCTTCCTGTCCGATCCGGCAGTCGAAAAGCGTACCGTATTCCACGCCCAAAACGACGGCGAGTTTATTCTGCGCGATCACCTCGCGGGCTTCCTCCGGGGACGTGACGATTCGGAACCACCCCTTGCCCGGCCCGCCCTCTTGGGCGTCGACGTAATCCTGCAGATCGTACATGGCAAGCGTTTGGATTTCGACGGTGCTGACAGGGCTGCAATCGCCTTCGTTCACCAGGGGGTGAAGCATGCTGGCCAACTGGCAATACGAGTTGTTGCCGGTGGCCAGCGTCACGACCAGACGCAAGCCGCTCAAATAGGCCCGCTGGATCCACTTGTAATAGACCTGGGTGTGCGAGATCGCGCAGCGGTTCGGCCACCAGGTGAAATCGGGATAGCCCGCGGTGTCGTGACCGGGCGTGCCGCCGGAAACGCCGAGGAAGTCCCATGCGCCGTCAGGCCCGTGCAGGTCTTCGCAATCGTCGAGTGCGTATTCGACTCCGAAACGGTGGAACAGGTCACCGGCCATGCCGACCGCACCGAGGCTTTTGACGAAGTTCAGGTGCGAGTGCACGTCGGCATATCCCACCACCGGCTCGGTTGGATCGTGCGGCTGATAAAACTCGGGGGAAACCACGGCATTGAGCGCCGCTTCGGGGTAGGATCGGCATTCTTCCGCCGGGCGCTCGACCATTTGAAAGGCGGCCGATTCGGCAACGATGGTGTCGTCTTCGGGACCCAGATACGGTGCGTTATAGTCTGCAAGCAACCGACGTTCGTGCTTGGTGGAAACAAGCGTGTATAGTTTGTCCGTTGAATCGTCGAAGGGAATCTCAAGCTCGTTCACCCGCCACTCGACGTCGTTGCCCGCCTCGGTGTAGCGAACAACAGCCTGACCATCCGTGGCCAGAAAACCTTCGTTCCGGTCGTAGAACATAAACGTACCCAGACCGGTCGGCTTGATGAAAAAATGGTCCGCTTGTTCCGGGAAGACAACCCGGAACAGATAGCTTCCATCCTCTTCCGCAACCAGATAACGGCCGGTCTCGTCGGAACGCACGGCAAAACAACCCTGAGCTAGATTGTACGCCGGATCTCCCTCCATGGTGGTCACCGTTGTGTCGTCGTCGTCATCGTCGTCATCCACCGAATCGTCATCATCGTCGATGGAATCATCATCCGGTGAAACGCTGTCATCGTCGTCGCCGGTCGTATCGTCGTCCATGGCATCATCATCAATAGCGTCATCATCGGCCGCAGCATCATCGTCATCAGCCTGCCCTGAGCTTGTCGAAGGGTCATCGTCGCCGCAAGAGGCGATCGAACCGACAACCAGCAGCAAGGCAAGCAACAGGAAGAAGCGGAGGATGCAACTGTTTTTCATCATTATTCTCCTTGTATATCAAGGGATTTTCAATTTAACACGGCGAACGGCGTCGGTCAAAAAGAAACTTCCCCGGGACCCGGCGAGGCGTCCGACACCGGCATACGTTGGTCGTGTGATTCGGATGGTGGGACATGCGCAGCGAGATCGCCCCGCCGATGATCCGGACTTCCCGGCTGCCTGGGATCACTCGGTCGCCGGCAGAAACAATTCCCGCATTTTCAGTCCACCCCGAGACGCGAAGACAAGGTACAAAAGCACGAACGTCGCATCGACGATTCCCGTAAACCAGAATGTGGCAGGAAAATCCTCGACGAAACCCATGAATCCGTAAAGTAGGATCACATACATGACCCGGCCGATCACCAGGCATCCGACCGCAAACGAGTAGCGCCGGATGTTCCGTGACGCCGCGAATTGTATGTAAGCGAAACAAAAGAAAAAGGACGCCAGGAAGACGCTGTAGAACGGGTCGGTCGGCGGACTGCTGATGGCGCGGCCCGTTCCGATGACGAACAGGTAGAGAATCCCGGCGATGGTATCCCATACGCCGCTCGCAAAAAAGGTAATGGCCAGAGGCTTCAACCTGGCGTTCTTCATCGAAAAACTCCTCCGGATTTCCGCAAAGGTTCACTGGGTGCGGCCAGTCTACCGCAAGACCCGCCCGGGAAATAGGGGCCTGTCGCCATTTGGACCAATAAAGACACGCGCATCCTCGCCCGCGCCGCGCAAGGCAAAGCGGGGCGTCCGACA
This sequence comes from bacterium, assembly GCA_036725605.1. Taxonomy (GTDB): domain Bacteria; phylum Lernaellota; class Lernaellaia; order Lernaellales; family Lernaellaceae; genus CALBTQ01. The sequence continues at coordinate 10,485 of DAIMDW010000048.1, read as the reverse complement.
CGCCGAGTAAGTTGCTCGCGTGAATCGAATGGTGAGGAAAGATCGTGACATGAGCTATAAATATCATGGCGTCAATTTCTATATATTTTCTCAAGAATTTTCTCCAAATTTCCCCGCTGTTAGCCGTTTATTGTTGAAAACTTTCAGGCAAGGTGATAGCAATTTCCTATGAACTTAGCGGATATTCAACAACTAATCGCTCTCGGTGAATCAGAGAGCCTTGAATTCAAAAAGTCCACCGGGCAAAGGACCGAAGCGGCCAAGACCGTCTGCGCAATGCTCAACGGCATAGGTGGCCATGTTCTTTTTGGTGTAACCAATCAGGGTGAAGTCGTCGGGCAGCAGGTTGCCGCAACGACCCTCGAAAGTCTGGCCAATGAGTTTGGCAAGATCGAACCGCAAGTGACGCCCACGCTGGAAACCGTCGAAATTGGAAACGGAAAAGCGGTGATCGTGGTGACCGCTCCCGGAGGCGATGGACCGTACATGTTCGACGGCCGGGCCTACACTCGCTCGGGCGCGACGACCCAGCGGATGGCCAAAAACACTTACGAAAACCTGCTCTCGTTCCAGTTGCACCCGTCGAAGCGTTGGGAGAACCACCCCACCGTGGGAGCCGGATTGGATGACCTGGACCACGAGGAAATTCTCCGCGTCCGCGAGGAGGCCATCCGTCAGCGAAGCATTTCCGCTGGGACCAGTCTGGACGTCGGCGACATTTTGGATCGCCTTGAACTGCGAGTGGATGGGATCATCACCCAAGCTGCGCTGGTTCTTTTTGGAAAAGAGAGGTTTTCCACCAACTACCCGCAGCTTCTGTTGAAGATGGGCCGCTTCCGCGGAACCAAGGTTACCGGCGATATTCTCCACAATCGTCAGGAACAGATGAACGCCTTCGCCGTGATGCGGGAGGGCATGGCTTTTCTTGACCGAATCCTTCCGCTGGCCGCCCATTTTCCGAAAGGAGAAATCCTACGGGAGAACCGGCTGCCGGTGCCGCCCGAGGCGTTGCGGGAAATCCTGCTCAACGCGATCATCCACCGGGATTACGCGCCGTCCTGGGGATACGTCGCCATCGCGGTTTTCGACGACCGGATCGAGATCGTCAGTTCGGGTCTGCTGCCGCCGGGCATCACGGTGGACATGCTGTCCGGGCCGCACTTATCCAAGCTGCGCAATCCCAAGATCGCCCAGACGTTCCACCGGATCGGCGCGATTGAAGCCTGGGGGCGCGGCACGAACCGGGTCATCGACGAGTGTAAAAAGTACGGAGTCGAACCGCCGACCTTCCGCGAAGAATCTGGATTCCTTGCCGTCACGTTCAAGGCGCGGATCGGGCCGGAGGCGGAGCCTGAGTCGCAGCAAAAGTCACGGCTTAAGTCGCAGCCCGAGTCACGGCCCGAGTCACGGCCCGAGTCACAGCCCGAGTCGATTCAAGAAAAAGTTCTTCGGCTGTTGGAGACCGGATCGTTTTCGAAGTCGGAAATTGCACGGGCTTTGGGGCAAAAACAGATTTCAGGTCAGCTAAAGAAAGTACTGCTTGCGCTTGCGGAAGAGGGGCGCATCGAATTTACAATCCCAGATAAACCGAATAGCCGCCTGCAAAAATACCGGTTGGTCACAAAGAATCGGATACCATGAGATTCACCTGGCCGCAATGGACCTGGCAAACGATTTTCGATCCGGATCCGCCATTTTACCTAAGGTGGAATCGATGCAGGGTTTTCGCGTGACAAAGCCGCTGCGCACCATTGTGGATTGCCTGCATGAAGGAATTATTTCCCTCGACCTCGTTTCCCAAGCCTTCCGCGAGGCCATGACGCGGGGATTGATTACCAGACGTGAAATCGAACGTTCCGTCGGCAAAATCGGTCGGAATGATCCGTTTGAACTGCTTCGATCTTGGTACTAAAAAGTCCACCCGCGCCAATCGCTCTTATTTTGGCATTGGAATATCGCAGTGCGATAAAAGTGGTAGCGGGGTGACCGACACTGGTATAAGATGCTCGCGTAAAGCAGGTGGTGAGGAGAGCCGGTGGTCATGATTCGTACCATGTGCAATATATATCAATGTAAAATCGTGGCGTTAACTTCTATTTGCTGTCCCCGAAATTCCGGTTGATTCCCAGGCTCGACAGAGAGGTAGTTGATCATTGTAATTATTAATTTTTATGAAATCGAAAAGTCGAAGGTCGGCTTCTCAATGGCAAGGGGCTTGATAATAAGGTTTTCGTTTTTTTGGAAATATCACATTAGTCAAATCGAAAATAGGGATAAGGCGATGACGGATCAAGATAAGTCTACCCCGACATGCGACGATTCATCTCTGAACGGAAACGCAGGGCATGACAGGGTCGATACGGAAAAAGAGGAAAGTAAACGGCAACGAAATCCCGGTAGAAAGCCAGCTCCCTCCGATTCACTTTTTGGTATCAAGCGCGAATTGGATCGTGCGTTAGATGAATGGGTTGAAGCCAGCAAAAATGATAAAGGCTTCCCTCCCACAGAAACCGCAAAGGTAATATCCGCGATTGTTCGACGCTATGCGACCATCGGCCTAATAGGTATTATCGCGACATTTATCCCGATAATGCTCCTGATTTGGCAAGGTTTTGAAATGCATAATCAGAACAAAAGCGTAATTGAGCAGAATATACAACTACGCCAGCAAAACGAACTGATTTACCAAGATATCCGACACAGAACAGAGATTGAAAGTCGATTGGCAATATTCGAAGGAAAAGGGGGGCCCATCGCACAAAGGGCTTTAACAGACCTTATAAAATTACTCAACGATCAAAATCAACCGTTAAGCATTCTAGATTTTTCCGGTGCGAATTTCAGTGGATCTAATTTTATCTCTATGGATCTTTCGTACACCTTTTTCAACGGTGCTAATCTTAAGAATGCGACCTTTATAAGCACTGATTTATATCATACTCAATTTCACAGAGCTGACCTAAGTGGAGCCTATTTGGGCACTGGGGACACTTCTAATAGCTTAAACTTGCGCGAATCGAATTTCGCCATGGCAAAACTCGACAAAGCCATACTTTCCGACTCTGATTTTCAAGGGGCGTTTATGGATAATGCTTCAATGAAGGAAATTGAGGCTTTTTCTTCCAACTTCGATAAATGTCGACTTAATAACGTTAATTTTTTTAATGCAACCTTGCAGGCATCAACATTTCGTCAGGCAGAACTCTGTTCTGCAGATATGAGTGGCGCTCAAATAATTGGAGCAAACTTTGTAAAAGCTGAATTACAGAATGCAAAGTTCATTAATGCGAGAGTTGAAGAAGCTCTTTTTCGTAAGGCAATTCTCAAATACGCAGACTTCACAAATGCAAATGTTTCTGGGGCCAATTTCAGCGGTGCTTGGCTCTTTGGTGCAAAATTAAAATTTTCAGAATTCGATAGGGCTATTTTTAAACAAGCATGCTATAATGAAAGAACTATTTTGCCTTTCTCAGACAAAGAGGCTAAAAAAAGAGGAATGGTCCGGTTTGGGCCTGGATCCGACCTTCAAGGGATCAATGCTACTGATTATCAATATGTTTCATACGATAACATAATATCGGCTTTCTCTAATGCAAACCTTCGTGGTGCAAATCTTCGTGGCGCTGATCTTCATGATGTTTTTCTTGGTTGCGCTGATCTAACGGATGCAATTCTGGAAGATGCGATTCTTAAGGGAACAATTTACACGGACTGTACCAGACTTCCATTTTCGGATAAAATCGCCTTACAGAAAGGAATGGTAAAACAAATTTCACAAGAGTCGGCTTCCTTGGATGTAGGCTATACCGATGAAGAATGGGCAGAAAATACAAAATAATCGCTTTTCATAAGAATAATTGCCTTTTATTCCAATTAAATGGATTATCTTCACGTCGGTGATCGGATCGGTGATGTCGTGCAACACTCAGGAGCTATACTATTAAGAATAATACAGAGGAAGCAGATAAAACCGAAACACAAGCTACAAATAATATTATTTGTAAATGTACTAATCAATATTCAAAAAAGATATAAACTGCATCACTTTCAGAAAGTGCTTATCAATGTAGTGAAGTGCACTACGTTCGGTATGAGCCACCGTTTTTATCGGTTGCACGGGCTGCCACCCTCCGGTAACAATGTCCCCTCGTTGTCGATAAAAGGAGCGGCGGGTGAGTAAAGTTTGGGAGCCCGAACTTCCGAAAATGCCCAAGCCGGCCGAGCGGCCGTTTCTGGAGCGCAACCGGTACGCGCTGATGACCGTGGCTTTCGCGCTGTTCGGCATCGTGCTGGCGCTGCCCACGCCCGCGGGCCTGTCGCCCGAAGGCCATCGCGCCGGTGCGGTGTTCGTGTTGTGCGTGCTGTTCTGGGTGTTTCAGGTCGTGCCGCTGCAGATCACCTCGATCATGGCGATCGTCCTGCTGCCGCTGACCGGGGTGATGACCTCCCCGGAAGCCTTCTCGCTGTTCGGCAACAACGCCGTGTTTTTCATCCTCGGCGCGTTCATCATCTCGGCGGTGCTCGTCGAGTGCGGCCTGTCCACCCGCATCACCTGCCTGGTCCTGCAAAAGGCCGCGACCACGCCCCGGCGGCTGCGCGGCGGCATTCTGATGTTCGGCGCGTTCGCCTCGTTCTGGATGAGCGAGCACGCGGTGGCGGCGATGATGTACCCGATCATCCTCTCGATCGTCACCGGCGCGGGGCTGACCAGCGAGAGCAAATTCGCGCGCAGCCTTTTTCTGGCGATGGCCTGGGGGTGCATCATCGGCGGCATCGCGACCTACCTGGGCGGCGCGCGCAACCCGCTGGCGATGGGCATTTTGTTCGAAGCGACCGCGGTGAAGATCGGCTTTCTGCAATGGCTGATCGCCGACATCCCGGTGGTTATCGTCATGCTCGGCGTGGCCGTGGCCATTTTGCATTTCATGTACCCGGCCGAGGCGATCGACCTGCCGCAGGCGACCAAGGTGCTGGAAAAACAACTGGACGAGCTCGGCGAATTTTCCGGCCGCGAAAAGGGCGTCGCGGTGGTCACGGTGATCACCATCCTGCTGTGGATCTTCGTGCGCGAGTGGATTCCGCTGGCGGTCACGGCGATGGCCTCGGTGGCCGTGCTGTTCATCTTCAAGCTCACCTACTGGACCGAAGTCGAGCGCAACGTGAACTGGGGCGTTTTTCTGATGTACGGCGGCGCGATCGCCCTCGGGCAGGCGCTGCACCAGACCGGCGCGGCCGACTGGGCGGTCAACGCGATGCTCGCCGGCAAAACGCCCCACCCGCTGGTGCTCATGGCGATCATCATTCTCATCTCGATGCTGCTGACCGAGTTCATCAGCAACGCGGCGGTCGTGTCGCTGATGATGCCGGTGGTGATCAGCCTGGCCTTCACCATGCACCTGGACCCGGTGGTGATGACCTTCGCGGTCGCGCTGCCCTCGGGCCTGACCTTCGTGCTGCCCATGGGCACGCCGGCCAACGCGATCGCCCTGGGCTCGGGTTATCCGCAAATGCGCGATTTCCTCAAGGCCGGATTGATCCTGGTCGCCGCCGCCTACCTGCTGTTCATGGCCGCCGCCGCGTTCTGGTGGCCGTTGCTGGGGTATCAGGTCTGGTAAGGCCTTGTGCATCCGCGCCGGGGCGGGCAAGATAACGCGATGATCTCCACGCAACGCCAATGGGTTCTGCTGCTGGCCGGGATGTTGATTTTCCTGGCGCTGGGCGTGCATTTTGTCAACCAGACGCCCGACGACGTGTTCATCACCATGCGCTACGCGGCCAACCTCGCCGCCGGCAACGGGCCGGTCTACAACGTCGGCGAGCGCGTCGAGGGCTTCTCCAACCCGCTGTTGCTCGTGCTGCTCGCGTTGCTTCATCTGTTGATGAGCGATCCGCGCGCGCTGGTGCTGGCCGCCAAGGGCCTGGGCTTGCTCGCCGGATTGCTCACCTTGCTGGCGCTGTATGCGCTGGCGCGACGCGACCCGGAGGGCGCCGATTTTCGCGGCTGGCCGCCGTTGTTGTTCGCGCTGGCGGGATTTCCCGCGCTGTGGGCCGCCTCGGGGATGGAAACCGCGCTGCACGCGCTGTTGATCGTCGTCGCGCTGGGCGGCTACATCCGCGCGCTGGAGACGGGCCGCAAGGCCTGGCGCGTTTTGGCGGGATTGCTCTTCGCGCTCGTGGCGCTTTCACGGCCGGAAGGCATCGTGTTTCTGTTCGCCGCGCTGCTCGCCCGCGCGCTGCTGCTGTGGCGCGACAAGCGCAAGCCCGACGCGGCCGACGCCGGTTTTCTCGCGCTCGCCCTGACGCCCATCCTGTTGTACTTCCTGTGGCGGCACTCCTTCTACGGCGCGTGGTGGCCCAACACGTTTTACGCGAAGGCCTCGGCGGGGCCGGCCACCTACGCCGACGGCGTGCGCTACCTGCTGCCGGCGATCGGCGCGACGCTCTGGGGCAACGCCTTGCTGCTGCCGCTGCTGTTGCTGGGGCTGGTGCCGTGGAAGAAAACGAGTCCGCGCACGCTGCTGTTGCTGTTGGGCATCGGCGCGCAGGCCGGCTTCATGGTGATCGGCGGCGGCGACTGGATGCTCGGTTGGCGTTTCGCCGTGCCCGCGATGGCCTTGGTCGCGCTGTGCGCCCCGACGATCCTCGCCCGGTTGCGCGACGCGTTGCACCGTCAGCGGCTGGCCGAATGGTTCGCCGGCGCGCGCAAGTGGATCTTCCTGCTCGCGCTGGCGCTGCCCTTCGCCGCGCACCTGTACGCGGTCAAACAACTGGGCGTACGGCCCAGCGGCTGGCACGGCCCGACCGCGCACCTGTTCGTCGACGAATCCTACCTGGCCGTCGCCGACTACCTCAACGCGCACAAGCGGCCCGGCGATTGGCTGGCGACCGGCGAGGCGGGCGCGATCGTCTACCTGACCGGCCTGCCGACGATCGACTGCTTCGGTTTGACCGACGCCCACTTGGCTCGCGTGCCCGGCAAGCGCCACGAGAAGGTCGATCCGGATTACATCCTCGGCCGCAAGCCGACCTGGCTGGTCATCGGCGGCGTCACCGGCCCGGACGAGGCGCCGACCTCGTACTTCGCCTACGGTCGCTCGCTGCTGGAGCATCCGGCGGTCAAGGAGACCTATCGGCCGGTTCTGCGGCGCGATTCGTTTTTGGTGCTCAAGCATCGGCCCCAGGCCGCCGCGACCGAGTAGTCCGCCCGGATTACTTATTTCCGCCTAAAAGCACAACGCCATTTTGCCGATTTTTCGCGGAAATCGGTTGCTTATCGGCTCATTAAGTCGATAGAATATTTGGCGGCGACTATGCTTATCGTCGGGTCTGGGGTCGGCCCGGGGAATAGGGGTTTACGATGATGCAGATCAGGCACACGGGGTATGTGGTCTTTGCATTGCTTGTCCTGGCCGCGCTGTGGCTGGCGCCGGCGATGGCGCAGATGGACGACGATGACGACGACGCCTCGCCCGCCGAAGTCGAAGCGTTGGTGCGCGTTTCCACCGACACCGTCGCGGTCGCGCACGACCAAATCCTGGGCAACAACATCCTGGGCGGCGAACCCTTCGGCGACGACGGCGGCGGTCTGTGGGATCCGCAGGGCGCGCCGTGCGCCGGCGACATCGTCGGTTGCTACAAGCCCGCGCCCTATCGCCTGCTGAGCGAAACGATGCCGGGCATCCTGCGCTTCCCCGGCGGCCGGCTGACCCGCAGCTACGTGTGGCAGCAGGGCGTCGGCCCGGCGCTGGATCGCGATTTTCTCTTCGGCACCGACGAATTCCTCTTCCTCGCCCGTCGCCTGGGCGCCGAGCCGGTGATCACCCTCTCGATTTACGATCCGGACACCGGCGACTTCGCCAACGACGACGTGATCGCCGCGGCCGTGGCCTGGCTGCGCTACGTCAACGAGGAATCGCCCTACGGCCCGGTGACCTACTGGGAGATCGACGCGGATACCTGGGAGAACACGACCAGCCCCTTCAATCCCGACATTCAATACAAGCGCGTGCCGCCCGAGGCCTACGCCGAGGCTTTCCTGCAGTTGAGCCAGGCGCTCAAGGCGGTGGACTCGACGATCAAAATCGGCGCCGGTTCCTACGAGAACAAGAACATCCAGGACACCTACCGCCTGCTGCAGTACTTCGCGGCTTCGGGCGAAGACTCCGACTATTGGCCGGATTTTCTGATGATGAATTTCTTCCGGCCCAACTTCAACAAATCGCGCTGCGACGTGTACGGCATCGATCTGGACGCCAAGCTGCGTTCGATCATGGCCGCGGCGTTTGCCGCTTCGACCGAACTGACCGGCCGCATCGAGGACGTGGCCAACGCGATCGAAACCATCTTCAGCGACACCAAGCCGGTCGATATTCTGGTCAACGAATTCAACACGCAGTTGCTGTTTTCCGAAACCATGACCAATTACACCGGCCCGGACGATCCGCCCGCGTGCCCGTTCCGCAACCTGTCGCACTCGCTGGGCGCGGCGATCTACAACGCCGACGTCATGCTGACCTTGATCCGCCACGCCGATTCGATCATGGGCTCGGCGATCTGGGATTTCATGGACACCGATCCGGAAGACGACGGCTTCTACGGCGCGGCCTATCTGTATGAAGGTCAGGCCATCGCCCGCCCGGACGAACTGGCGCTCAAGATGCTGGGCAGCGACTTCCGCATGGGCGAGGTGTACGACACCGAAGTCGTGTCGGCGACCTTCGACAACGACGCCACCGGGCGTACGCCGGCGTATCAGTCGATCAACCTCGCCGCCGATGAGAACTACATTCGCGTGCGGGTGATCCGCTACCGCGAGCCGGTGGAAAACACGCCCGACTGCGGCACGGGCAACATTTACAATCCCGATCCGAACAGCTACATCCGCGGCATCTATCGCGTCGACGACTTCAACCTCGTCAAGGACAGCATCGACCCGGGTCTGGCCGTCAACCTGATGACCAACGGCGATTTCGCGCAGGACCTCAGCGTCGGCTGGACGCACAACCCCGACCCGGCGGGCGTGACCACCTCCCGCGAGTGCGTGGACGAGGATTGTTATCTGCAACTGGAGTTCGACGTCGACGACGAGAACAATCCGCAGTACCTCGGGCAGATGATGCAGACCGTGCCGGTCGAGCCGGGCGCGCGCTACTCGCTGAACTTCCGCTACAACCTGGAAAACCTGAAGGTCAAAACGCAGAACCTGATGTGCGACCCGAGTTGGGAACTGACCAGCGTGCCGGGCGCGTACAACAATTCGTTCTGGGTGCAGTACGGCTCGACGCCGGCGCCCGCGACGATCATCGACACCGATTGCCTGTCCGGTACGCAGTGCGTGCAGGTGCCGATCGTCGACAACCCCGAGTATTATCACATCCGCCAGCGTTACTACCTGGTCAACAGCGAATTCCCCGAACTGGCCGACCCGGCGTCGTACCACGTGCGCGGCTACATCAAAACGGAGGGGTTGGACGCGGCGGTGACCATCGAGGCGCAGGCGAGAAATTCCAGCGACCAACTCGTGCAGGCGAACGACAGCTACGGCGTGTTCGGCGACAGCGATTGGCAGTTGCAGGATTATCGTATCCAACTGTCCAACCGCTCGGGCGTGGCCTTCATCAACGTGCACCTGCGCCGCAAACAGGGCCGCAAGGAAAACGGCGTGGCGACCTTCGACAGCGTGCGCATGTACCGCGATGAATATTACTACGCGCCGCACGTGGTCGTGGACATCTGCAAGGACGCCGATTGCACCGACAAACGCACCATGGAAAGTTCGGGCGACCTGGGCAACCGCGACTGGACCCAGGAGCAGTTATCCGGCACGCCGCTGATTTCCGCGTTGGTCGGGCGCAACGGTGAGGACTACAACATCTTGCTGATCAACAAGGATCCGGACCGCACGGTGGGCACGACCGTCGATCTGTCCGCGTTGGGCATCACCGGCGAGCGCGTGGTGTACATCAGCCGCCTGACCGGCGACGCGCTGGACGCGAACAACGAGTTGGGCGACCTCGCGCCCGAGCTGGGCGTGACGCTCTCCAACGGTGAATACTACGAGGACTACAACGGCGAAACGGTGGTGGTGAATCTGCCGCCGCATTCGCTCACCGGCATCAAGATTCTCGATCCGTCGATCGTCGGCGACGACGACTGGCCGCCCGACGACGACATCGACGATGACGTCGACGACGACGACACGACGCCCGACGACGACACGACGCCCGAGGACGACGACACCGACGACGACAACGACGACGACATCGACCACAACGACGACGATGACGACGATGACTGCTGTGGTTGTAGCTGTTGATCGATAACGAACCGACCGCCAAACCGTCCGCCGGCGACGTCGCCCGCCGCTGGCAGAAACTGGCCGAATCCGACAACTCCGTCTATCGCCGCAACGACGTGCCGCCCGCGCGCGTCGAATCGATGGCCCGCTCGGGGTACGTCGAGCCGATCGTCGCCGCCACGCGCGAG
>DAIMDW010000047.1:0-27376 GCA_036725605.1 bacterium | reverse complement strand
CTGGAAGTCCTTCAGTTCGACTCTCAAATGCGCATTTATCGACAGTCTCGTAAGCGTCGGGCAAAAAAGCCTGAAAACGAGAAAATCGACAGCCTCTAATGCCCTTCGCTACTGACCTGCGCCCTGCGGGCATGAAGTTGTTTTCCTAAAACACCACCCCGCCGCTGAAGCCGAAGGACAGCACGCCGTCTTCGGTGGAGAATTCCGACACGTCGGGGATCGTGTAGGTTGCGCCGACGCTCAGCACGAACGGTCCGCCGGCCGACATCGACACGCCGGCCTGCACGAAGGCCGACCACAGCGCCTCGTCGTAGTCCTCCTCGATGGTGTCGCCGGGATTGTCCGGGTCGTCCTCTTTTTCCGACCACCAGTAATAGGTGTAGCCGATGCCGGGGCCGAAGTAGGGCGTGATGTTCGGGAACAACCCGGGCAGGTGCAGCGTCAGCGCCAGGTCGGTGGGCACGTATTTGATGTAGGTGGTTTCGGTGTCGCCGTCCGGGCCGTCGTACTCGACCGGATAGGTGCCGAAGCCCGGCGAGAGCGTCGTGGAGAAGTACTTGTTGAAGTAGTAGGTCACGCCCAGCCGGCCTTCGAAGCCGAGGCCCGCGCTGCTGCTGACGCCGCCGCCGCTGATCGACAAGGCCACGCGTCCGGCCCAGGGATCGGACTGCTCGGTCTTTTTCGCCTTCTTGGATTTACCGCTTTTCTTTTTCGCCGCCGAGGCCGGCATGGCCAGCGCCAGCGTCAGGAGCAACGCCAGGACGAACACCAAAAATTTTCTCCCGTTCATGCCTTCCTCCCTCGCCGCATGCGGCGGGTTAGTCATTTAGTTTCTCGCGCAGCAGCCGGTTGACCTCCTGCGGGTTGGCCTGCCCCTGCGTTTTTTTCATCACCTGCCCGACGAAATAGCCGAAGAGCTTGTCTTTGCCCGCGCGATACTGCGCGAGCTGCTCCGGGCTTTCGGCGAGCACCTCGTCGATCAACGCGGCCAGCGCGCCCTCGTCGCTGATTTGCGTCAGACCCTTTTGCTCGACGATCCGCGCCGGCGACCCTTCGCCGTCGGCCATCGCTGCTAAAACATCCTTGGCGATCTTGCCGCTGATTGTACCCTGCTCGATCAGTTTAATCATTTCCGCCAGCCCGGCCGGCGCGACCGGGCATTGTTCGACCTCCAGCCCGCGCTCCTTGAGCAACGCGGCCAGATCGCCGGTCACCCAGTTGGCCGCCTGCTTGGCGTCGCACAGCGCGGCGACCCGCTCGAAATACGCGGCCAGCGCGGCGTTGTCGGTCAGCACGCCCGCGTCGTAATCCGACAGGCCGTACTGCTCGACGAAACGCGCGTGCATTTCCCAGGGCAGTTCGGGCAGCGCCGCGCGCGTGTGGGCGACACAGGCGTCCACGACGATCAGCGGCGGCAGATCGGGCTCGGGGAAATAACGATAATCGTGCGCCTCTTCCTTGCCGCGCATGACGAAGGTTTCGCCGCGCGCGCTGTCGAACAACAAGGTCGCCTGCTCGATCGTCCCGCCCGCCTCGTAGACGGCGATCTGATGCCCCTGCTCGTACTCCAGCGCCTGACGCAGAAACTTGAACGAGTTGAGGTTCTTGATTTCCCGCCGCGTGCGGAATTTCTCTTCGCCGACTTTGCGCACCGAGAGGTTGGCGTCACAACGCAGGTTGCCTTCTTCGAGGTTGCCGTCGCACACGCCCAGTTGCACCACGAGCTGGCGCAGCGCCTTCATGTACGCCCACGCCTCTTCGGGCGAGCGCATGTCGGGCTCGGAGACGATCTCGGCCAGCGGCACGCCGCAGCGGTTCAGGTCGATGTAACTGGCGCTGTCGTCGCCCTCGCCGTGGAACGACTTGCCCGCGTCCTCCTCCAGGTGCAGCCGGGTGATGCCCACGTTCGTGAGCGTGCCGTCCTTCAGGCGCACCGGCAGCACGCCCCCGGTGGCCAGCGGCCGGTCGAACTGGCTGATCTGATAGCCCTTGGGCAGGTCCGGATAGAAGTAGTTTTTGCGCGCCCAGATCGAGCGTTCGTGAATCGTGCAGCCCAACGCCAGCGCCAGGCGCAGACCGAGTTCGACCGCCTTGCGGTTGGCGACCGGCAGCGCGCCGGGCAGGCCGAGGCAGACCGGGCAGACGTTGGTGTTCGGCTCGTCGCCGTAGCGGTTCGCGCAGCCGCAGAAGGCCTTGGTCGCGGTGGCGAGCTGCACGTGGATTTCCAGACCGATGATCGTTTCCCAGCTCATCGGGCGACCTCCGGCCAGGGCCACTCGTTGCCGGCCATGGCCTCGTAACCGGCGGCGGCGGCGAACATCTTTTCCTCGCCGAAGGCCGGGCCGAGCAACTGCAGGCCGATCGGCAGGCCCTCGCTCGACAGCGCGCAGGGCGCCGACAGGCCGCAGATGCCCGCGAGGTTCACGCCGATGGTCAGGATGTCCGACAGGTACATGGCCAGCGGATCGTCGACACGCTCGCCCAAGCGGATGGCCGGCTCGGGCGCGACGGGGGCGGCGATCACATCGACCTCGTTGAAGACCTTGAGGAAGTCGTTGCGGATCAGCGTACGCGCCTTGAGCGCCTTGAGATAATAGGCGTCGTAATAACCTGCCGACAGCGCGAAGGTGCCCAGCAGGATGCGCCGCGTGACCTCCGGCCCGAAGCCGCGTTGGCGCGTGGCGGTGTACATCGCGCCCAGGTCGTCGCCGGCGGCCCGCGCGCCGTAGCGCACGCCGTCGTAGCGGGCGAGGTTCGAACTGCATTCGGCCGGGGCGATCAGGTAGTACGCGGCGACGCAATAGGGCGTGTGCGGCAGCGAAATGTCGAGCACCTCGGCGCCGTTCTGCTTCATCACCGCGATCGCGCGGCGCACCGCCTCTTCGACCTGCGGCTGGATGCCCGGGCCGAAATACTCGCGCGGCACGCCGATACGCAGACCATCCAGCCCGCGCTCGCAGGCGGCCAGGTAGTTGGGCACGGCCAGCGGTACGGTCGTGGCGTCGCGTTCGTCGTGGCCGGCCAGGTGCTGCAACAGCAGCGCGCCGTCGCGCACCGTGCGGGCGAAGGGGCCGACCTGATCGAGGCTGGAGGCGAAAGCGAAGATGCCGTAGCGGCTGACGCGGCCGTAGCTCGGCTTGACGCCGACGACGCCGCAATGCGAGGCCGGCAGGCGGATCGAGCCGCCGGTGTCGGTGCCCAGCGCGCCGGGCACGTGTCGCGCGGCGACGGCCACCGCGCTGCCGCTGCTGCTGCCGCCGGGCGTGTAGGCGAGGTTCCACGGATTTTTCGTCGGCCGAAAACCGCTGTACTCGCCCGAGGAGCCCATGGCGAATTCGTCGAGGTTCGTCTTGCCCACCAGCACCGCGCCGGCCTGGCGCAAACGCGCGGTGGCGGTCGATTCGTAGGGCGCGACGTAATCGCCGAGGATCTTCGAACCGGCCGTCGCCGGCAGCCCCACGACGTTGAAGTTGTCTTTGATCGCCAGCGGCACGCCGGTCAGTTCGGTGACGTTGTCGCCCGCGCGCAGCCGGTCGTCGGCGGCTTGCGCCTGGGCCAACGCGTGCTCGCGATCGACGTGCAGCCACGCGCCGAGGTGTTCGTCATCGGCGGCGATGCGCGCCAGCGCTTCTTCGGTCAATGATACGGCGGTGACGTCGCCCGCGCGCAGGTGGGCGGCGGTTTCCTCGATCGACCAGTCGCGCGAAGGGCTCATGCGTCGCCCCCGCCTTCGATGACCTTGGGCACCTTGAAAAAGGGCGCGGCTTTGTCCGGCGCGTTGGCCAGCGCCCGCGCCGCGTTCATGCTTTCGCCGGGAAGATCCTTGCGCAGCGCGCCCTGCAGATCGACCGCGTGACTGGTGGGCTCGACGGCGTCCAGATCGAGCTCTTCGAGACGGGCGACGTAATCGAGAACCTCGCCCATGCGCCGGGTGAGCGTGTCCAACTCGCGCTCGTCGACCTGCAGCCGGGCCAGCGCGGCGATGTGCATCACCGTCTCGCGTGAGATCTTATCGCTCACGAAATCTCCTAGTTCATGCCGAGAATCGACCGCACTTCCGCCGCATGATTGCCGTTGGGCCGGGCGAGAAGGTAGGCCCGGTAATTTTGTTCCTTCATCGCGGTGTTGCCCTGGATCTCGTAGAGCGCGCCGAGGAAGTAATAGGCGTCGGGATTGTAGTTGCGCGCGACCGAACAGGCGTCCAGCGCAGCGTCGCGCTGATTGCTGTTGACCAGCAGTTGACACTTTTGCATGTAGGCGGTGCCGGTGTGCGTGCCGAGCTTTAGCAGTTCGTTGATCAAGCCCAGCGCCTCGTTGGTCGAACCGCGCCGCATGGCCGAACGGATTCTCTCCTGCAGACTTTCGGCGGTTTTCTTTTTATCCAGCTCGCTGCCCATTTCGGCGGACATGCCGGGCACGAGCGTGGTTTCCTTTAGCTTGCCGCTAAGCTGTTCGTTGTAGAACTCGATGCGGCGCTTGGCTTCCTCGTTGTGCGAATTGATGCTCAGCGCTTTGTTTTCCGCATCCAGCGCCAACTGCCAGGCGCGGCGCGTGGCGTACAAGTCGGCCAGCTGGTGGTAGGCGCGGAAGTGTAACGGATTGAGCGCGATGACGCTCTTGAGCGTGTACAACGCTTTGTCCAGATCCTTTTTCGCCACGTAAATCAGAGCCAGTACGTAATTGGAGTTGGCGTCTTCGGCGTTGTCGCCTTCGACGGCGGTCAGGGCGCGCTGAATCGACTGGTCGGCCTCGTCGAACTTGCCCTGCGCCAGCAGGCACGCGGCTTTGGCGCGCAGGGCCTCGGACGCTTTTTCGTTTTTCGCCAACGCTTCGTCGGCCAGCTTGCAGGCCTCGTCGACGCCGTCGGCTTTTTCATATTCGACCGCCGCCAGCGCCAGCGCGCTCGCCTTGCCGGCCAGGGCGGGCAGATACTCGGCCCTGGCGACCAGCGATTTGTCGAACCACTCGACAGCCGCGGCGTAGCCTTCCACCGAACCGGCGTCCATCGCCCGCTGACCGTTCTGGAATTTGGTGGCGTAATCGAGCTTCTTTTTGGCGTCTTCGTAGGAAACCTGCGCCGCTTCATCGCGCTTTTTCACGTTGTTGAGCACCTCGCCGCTTTCGCGAACGATCGAGAGAATCACCACCACAATCACGGCCACCACCGCGACGATCACCGCGCCGATCAGGAACGTGCGGATGCCGATCGGGCGATCGACCTTCATGAAGTCGTCGTCTTCGAATTCCTGGTCGGCCTTCTTTTTCGCCAGGCGCGGCGGCATGTCGAAGTCGGTTTGCGGCGGGCGCTCAACCTCGACGGCCTCGACCTCGGCGTAGGCGGTTTGCTCGTCCTCGGCCAGTTCCTCGGCCTCGGCGACGACCATCTCCGGTTCCGGCTCGGGCTCGGGTTCGGGCTCACGTACCGGTTCGGGTTCGGGCTCGGGCACGACTTCGGCCGGGGCGGGAATTTCTTCCTTCATCGGCAGCGACGGCTCGGGCGCAACCGGCTTCTCGTCGAGTGCGGTGGATTTAACGACCTTCTTCGCCTCTTCGCTTTCGCGCGCGGCGGAAGACTTCTTTTTCTTTTTGGCGGGCTTGGGCTGAGGTTCGGCCTCGCGCCACTGTGCTTCAGGGACGGTCGGCTCGGACTGCACGATCGTTTCGCGGTTGTCGGGAAACACGCGGAATACCGCGCCGCAACGTTTGCATTTGACGGGCAAGCCGTTGTCTTTCACCTTGTCGTCCGGTATTGGGTAACCGGCCGAGCAAACCGGGCAAAACGCTTTCATGGTCTTTCCTCAAATGTTGCGTATGGCGATTTCCCCACGCGCCGAACGTCTCAACGGAAACAAAAACATAGCATAATTGTGTTTATTAACCAACATCCGGCGGTTTTGTCACGGATTTTTTTGCGAAAAATCTTCTATTCACAGACAAAACAGCACCATTCGCCTAAAAGACTATCCTGGGCAACCACAGGGGGTTGCCCCTACCGGTAGGGGCAGGTCCCCGTGCCTGCCCGAGAATTTTCTGATCTGTAGCCGCAACTCCGATGACTGATTGCCGGTGTGCATAAAACTTGTTATAGAGGTGCGAACACCGATTTTTCAGGCGACCGTTCGGGGGTGAAGATGCGCCGCGTTGTCCCGCTCGTCACGTTGTTGTTTTTGCTGGCGTTGCCGTTTGCCGTCATGGCGCAGGAGGCCGACGAGGTTCCCGCCCGCGCGCCGCGCTGGCAACCGGATAAACACTTCAGCGCCGACCTGATCGCCGGCTACACGCCGCTGCCGCTGCTGGCCTACGGCTACAAGCTGCGCTCCTTCACCGACCGCGAATACAAGGGCAGTTCCGACGACGAATCGGAACTGGATCCCAACGGCGTGTACGGCGTGTCGTTCGGCTACTACCCGACCGGCCGCTGGCTGAAATTCGGGCTGATCACCGAAGGATTGTTCAGCCAATTTCGCGGCGCGCTGACCGGCCGCAGCCACAGCCCGGGCGAGATCGGGCGGACCTACGATTTCGACCAGACCTTGAATTTCTACCAACTCAACTGGCTGTTTCGCGTGTGGTTCAACGAAAAGCCGGTGCGGCCGTTCGTCGACGTCGGCGCGGGCGTGGTGCGCGTGGACGCCGAGCTGGACGGCTACAACCAGACCTCCTACGGCGCGGCGGCGATGATGGACTGGGGCATCGAATGGCGCGCGCACGAGAACTTCGGCCTGTCGTTCATGGCGCGCCTGGAGAACCGCTTCGGGATCGTCTATTACTTCGAGCCGCGCCCCGGCGAACAGGCGACGATCGAAGCGCAGTACATCCCCCTGAGCGTCATGTTAAAAACACATTTTTATTTTTGATTGATCACTCGGACGCTTCGCCCGCCTCGCGCTTGCCGACCGCGACGATGTAGACCTCGATGCTTTCCTTGCGCACCGCCTCGGGCCGGATGCAGCGCACCTTCTCGTACAGTTGCTTGGCGCGGGCCAGCAGCGTGTGAAAATCGGGTCCCTGGAAAATCTTGATCACCAGCGCCGAACCGGCCTTGCCGTGGCGCGCGGCGATGTCCAGGGCGATCTCGGCGAGCAGCGCGCTGCGGTCCTGATCGACGTGACGAATGCCGGTGGTGTCGGGCGCCATGTCTGACATCACCACGTCGAAGCCGCCGCCCAGCTCGGCCGGGAGCGGCTCGGTCAGATCGGCGGTCAGCGTGACGGCGTTGGCCGCGGGCGATTTGGTTTCCGTGCGGTCGATGCCCAGCACGCGGCCGTTGCCGCCCACGCGCTGCGCGGCGTACTTGAGCCAACTGCCCGGATGGCAGCCCAGGTCCAGCACGCGCATGCCCTGCTTGAGCAAGCCGAGACGCTCGTCGATCTCCTGCAGCTTGTAGACCGACCGCGCGGCGTAGCCTTCGCGTTTGGCCTTGTCGCTGAAGCGGTCCCAGCGCGGATCGCCGCCGCGTTTCTTTTTTCGATTCGGGTTTTGCGCGCGTATCATGGCCCGCAGGATACACGACCGCGCCCGCCGGGGCCAGCGTTTATCTCACTCCGGCCGGTTGGTGAGGTAGTAAAGATGGATCGAGGCCGTGTCGGGATGATATGTCGTCGCGTAACTGACGTGGGCGTATCCTTGTGCGTCGATTGCCAGGTCGGCCGCGCTGCGTTCCAGTTCGAGCGGCGTTTCCTGCCAATTCCATCCGTCCAGGACGAACAACGAGAAAGTCGACGCTATCTGGTCGGCGGCCAGAACAAACGGCGTCGCATCGGCGTCGAGGCCCATGCCCGCCATGAAGAACTTATCGTTCGACAGGTAGTTGCAGATCCATTCGCCTTCGTCGTCGGTCGTGGCGTATTTGGTCCAATATGAGTATTCTTCTTCCGCGTAGTCTTTTTCGTATTTGATTATATAGGCGAGGTGCAGTCGGTCGTCGTCGTCCACTTTGACGATGAGCCGGAACACGTCCGTCGGATCGTGAGAGGGCATGTCGTCGGCCAGTTCGTCGACGATCTCCTGGGTCCATTCGCCGTCGGCATTGTGCAGATGATATATCTTGCCGGCGGTCTCGGGGGGATCGTCGGGGTAATCGATGTCCAATGGGACGTTGTACACGATGTGCACGATGTCGTTGCCGTCCACGGCGACGGCCGGTTTGACGCCGCGGGCGAAAAGGCTGAAATCCCAGCCGGAAGCGGAGGGGCTCCCATAATAAAGGTTGTAGTCGTCGCCTTCGTACACGAAGTGCGCGTTGGCGGCGGAGTCGAGCGCCATGGAGAAAAAGTTGAAGTGCTCGTCGCCTTCCGCCACGATGGCCGATGTCCAATCGCCGTTGACGTTGTGCCGGTATTCCAGGATCTTGGTGTACCCTTCCCAGTAAGAAAAGGCCACGTGGAAATGGTCGTTGGCGTCGACGATTACGGCCGGCTGTCTCACGTAGTCGGTTCTGCTTATCGTTTCCCGCTGCCACGAGGCGGCATTTTTCACGGCGAGCCTGGTGAGGTAATCGTCGCCCAGCCCGGCTTCGCCGGCGTAATAAATGACGGGGCTGTCCGTCGAGGTCAAGGCGATGACGTTGGTGTAACCGGCCGCGTAATCGCCGTCGACCAACTCCAGCCGCCAGCCCTCCGGCGGCGTCGGATCGTCGTCGTCGATCGTGTCATCGTCGTCTTCGCTGTCATCGTCGTCGAGGGAAAAATCGCCGTCTTCCGGATCGTCGTCCGCGTCATCATTGTCGTCATCGTCATCGCCGCAGGCGGCAAAGGAAAACAACAGGCAAAGAAAAAAGAGGGAAAAGATAAATTTGCGGAGCATGGCGCATCCTTCCATAGGCAATTGCCGAAAAATTGTAGAATATCAGATAACAAGTTACAATGCCTTACTCCGGCCGGTCGGTGAGGTTGCCGGACGAGCCTCGACGAGTTGAGGGTAATAATATTTAATGATAGCGTATTTGTCGATTTTCTCCTGGAGTGAGGGCTTTGATGAAATCGGCATTTTTCTGGCTGATCGTTGTCTTGTGCTTTTTCCTGCCGGCGTGTGGCCAATCGGATGAGAAAACGTTGGGAAAAAGATCAACCGACTACTCCATCGACATCACGGAGCAGGAAATCGATAAGATGATCGCGTTGTATAACGCCAATGCGGTCGACAAGGAAACGCATGACGAACTGCAAAGCAGAATTACCGATTACGGCACATTCCTGTTGCTGGCGACCGAAGAGGAAATCGAAAAGGCGCATTCGTTTTTTACCATTCCCGTCAAGGCTGCTCAGCCGCAGGAAAGCGCTCGTGTGGTTTTGCGCGACAGCAGTGTGTTTTTCCTGGGTCTTTTTTTCCGGCGGGACAACGTTCTGGTTGTGAACGATGCGGCGTATGAAATCTATTTGAACGGCATCCCCATGCGGGAAGCGCACGAACGTTTTGAAAAAGAAAGCGCTGAATTTGACAGCTATTATGAGGAAATATGGGAAAAAGAACTTTACTTGAAAATCCTGAAAAATCCACCGGCGTACGAAGAATCCCGGACTTTCCGTGAGAAGGTGAGGCGCATCGACCGCGAGTTGGAATCGTTGGCCGAGGCGCCCGAGCAAACATGGGTTGACCGAGCCAAAGGAATGATTGAGGAAGAACTTCCCGGCAGCCAAATAGAACTTACCTATGAATCATTTATCATTAGCGACAAAACCAAACGGCCATACATAAAAATTGACGCCCCGTCCGCTTACGGGAATGGTCATTGGTGGTCGTTTTACAAATGGCCCCCCGTGGATGAGGATAAACGAAACGCCAGAATTCGTGACTCACACAACCGGTTTAAGAAGACTCTCATCGGGCATCTGCCTCAATACCAGCCCGCGCATCGAAGCTGTGATTTAAGCCGACTTTCCGCGAAGTGGGCGCTCGATCTAAGCCAAATACAACACGAAGCCGAAAGGATTGCGAACAATCCGTTTTTCAGTCAGCGCAAGAAGTACTTACTCCTGATGCCCCTGTTATCGAATATGTTCAATAAAGACAAGAGGATGATCGCCGGTTCGGCGGCGATCCTGCTGGCCAACGCGCGACACTGGAGGAGTGCGGACGACTCGCGCAGCATCCGTCATCCGTTCGGTTGCGGCGATTGAACCGACGCCGATCCGCCTCCTCCGGAAATGCCGCTTTTCAGCATCGGTCGGTTTATGCTAAAAACATCGTTCCATTTGATTATGCCCGGGCCGTTTGGCGGCCGCGGCAAAGGATGAGGGACGGGGCGCACAGGTGAGCGAAACGAAAAACAACTTTTGGCACGCGCCGCGCTATCGCGTTTTCCGCATCGGTCTATATTTTCTGGTGCTGGTGCTGCTGACCGAAATCGGCGTACGCATCTATTTTTCCCGCGCGCATATCATCGAACGCAATCCGGGCAACACGACCGCGGCGATGCCCTATCTGTTCGACCAGATGGCCAAGCACAAGGGCCGCAAGATCGTCTTTTTGGGCAGTTCGGTCGTACAGGGCTACGGCAATTGCACCGACGGCAAGCACTTCCCGGCGATCATCGAGCGCATGTTCCGCGAGCAGGGCGACAAGGACGTGCGCTGCTACAACCTGTCGAGCGCGGGCAATCGTTTCGGCGATCACTTCGGCAACATGATCGAGGCGATGCGCTACAAGCCGGACCTGATCGTCCAGGCGGTGCACATTAAAATGTTCTCGGTGCACGCGAGCCTGATCAACCCGCTCACCCACGACGAGTCGGTCTACTACTTCCGCGACGAGCCGGATTACTTCAAAAACTACCGCAAGCAGTTTCGGATTCCCGACGAACGTTACCGGCAGATCTGGCTGGATTTCCAGGCCCGCAAGCTGTCGGCAACCTACCGCTATCGCGGGCTGATGACCTTCTTTTTCACCGGCAACTACCGCCGGCCGGCGACCTCGGCCTCGGACTGGATCAAGATGGAAATGGGCTGGGCCGATCCGCTGTTGGTCGAGGCGCATCGCACCACGCACGAGGAACGCAACGCCGATAACCTGTGGATGATCATCCCCGAGCACGTGGTGCAACTCAACTACCACCATTGCGAGGCCTTCGACTTTTCCGACGAGAACATCAACTGGGCGACCTTCGGCGACTACCTGGCCTACGCCGAGACGCGCAACGTGAACGTCATGTTCTTCCTTAACCCGATCAACAAATCCTTCGTCAATCAGAAGGAGTTTTTCGATTGGGACGAGGTGATGGCGCTGTACAAACCGCGCACGATCAAAAAGGTGCTCAAACATCACAAGAAGGTGGTCGACGCGGTGGATAAAATCGACAGCCGGTATTTCTCCGACCTCGACCATTTGAATATGAACGGCCACGAGCAACTGGCCAAATTCATGTTCCCGCAGATCAAGCGGGCGCTGAAGAAGAAACGCAGGTAGGGCGACGATGGAAATGCAAAGCTGGGCCTTTATGCTTTTTGTCGTCGTCAGCGCGGCGCTGTACTGGAGCGTCGTGCCCGCGAAGCTGCGCCCGCATTTCCTGCTGGCGGTGAGCATCGGCTATTACTTCTCCTGCTCGATCGTCTTCGGCGTATTTCTGCTGCTGTACCTGTACGGCATTTTCGTCCTGGGCATTCTGATCGACACGGCGCAGACCAAACGCGGGCGCAAAACCTGGTTGATATTCGGCGTGTTGGTCGCGATCGGCATTCTCTTTATATTCAAGGCGCGCACCGGCCTGACGCAGATCGTTTTCATGCTGCTGGGCATGGGCGAGGGCAAGGCGGCGGCGCTGCTGGTCGAGAAATTCGGCATTCCGCTGGGCATCAGCTATTTCAGCTTCCGCGCGGTGCACTACCTGGTCGAGGTCTACCGCGGCAAAAACCTGCGGGCCACGCCGCTGGAATTTTTCCTGTACGTGTCGTTCTTCCCCACGTTGGTCGCCGGGCCGATCCACCGTTTCTTCACCATCGGCAAAGAGAAGCCGGAAGACAGCTTCGGCGATCAGATGCGCGCCGAGGGCGGCTTGCGCAAACCGACGGCCGACGACATCAGCATCGGCATCTGGCGCATTTTGCAGGGCGTGGTGAAAAAGTTCGTCATCGCCGACTTCTTCCTCAAGCTGGCCGGACCGATGATGACCAAGCAGGGCCTGGCGCCGACGGTCGGCACGCTGGAACTGTGGGCGGCGGGCTATTTTTGGTTCTTCTATCTGTACGCCGATTTCTCCGGTTACAGCGATCTGGCCATCGGCATGGCGCGGTTGTTCGGCATCCGGGTGATGGAGAACTTCCGCTGGCCGTTGCTGGCCTCCAACGTGCGCGACTTCTGGCGGCGCTGGCACATCAGCCTGACCAACTGGCTGATGCACTACGTGTATTTCCCGCTGGGCGGCAGCCGCAAAGGCGAGGCGCGCACGAACATCAACTCGCTGCTGACGCTGATCGCCATTGCGCTATGGCACAAACTGGCGCTCGGCATGTTTTTCTGGGGCGTCTACCACGGCGTGGGCATGATCGTCTTCCGGTACTACATGCGCGCGAAGAACCGCCTGATGCCCGACCGCAAGCCGACCTGGTACGGCAAGGTTATCGGCGTGATCATGGTGCACACGTTCTTCAACATCAGTTGGCCGATGTTCCACCACCCGATGCACATCGCGGTGTTGTACTACTTCAAGATGTTCCCGTTCATTCCGAAGCTGTTCCCGCTGATGCGGCAACTGCTGGGGAGTTGATGAGATGAACAAAGAGACGCTCAAGGAATTCGGCATCGCCCTGGCGGCCTGGGGTCTGTTCACCACCGCGCTGTTGTTCGCCGGCGTAGCCCAGGAATTCATCTACGCGATGTTCTGATTTCCACCACCTGCCGACAAAGAGAACGGCCTATGGCGGCCGTTCTTTTTTTTAAATCAATGGTTGCGCCGGGTGCCACGGTCTTGTTCCGCAGGAACATGGCCGTGTTTGAATGTTGACGAGCACAGCTTTCGCCAAATGGCGAAAACTGTGGCACACGGCATTCCGCGTTTTCAGCAGCCGCACCCATCGTCGTCGTCATCGTCGTCGTCGTCGCCGCTATCATCATCGTCGTCATCATCGTCGTCGTCGTCATCGTCGTCATCGTCGTCCGCGTCGTCGTCGGGCGTTTCCTGTTGGTAGTCGAAGTCGAGTTCCACGGCGCCGACGGCCTCGCTGTGTTGCGGATTGGCCAGCACCAGCAGCAGCGCGGCGTCACCCTCGAAGGATGCGTTGACCTGCGGCCAGCTATCCCACCCGGCGTTGAAGCGTTGCGCGGTCATTTCGTCGTCGCGCAGATCCAGCAGCGCGCCTTCGATCATCGATGCGCCGTCGCCGGAGAAATTCAGCGCGGTCATGTTCGCCGTGCCGGCGACGGTGAAACGATAGGCCAGCAGCGCGCCGGCGGGCACTTCGAAGTCGATGGTGAACGGTTCGAGGTCGGGCGTTTGTTCGTCGGTCCAGGCGATCTCGCCCAGGTCCAGCAGCGTGAAGCCGCCCAGGTTGGGATCGAGTTCCGCCGGCATCGGCAGGTCCGCGAAATCGGCGGCGATCGCCGCGGCCATGTCGCCGAAGAAGGCGTTGAAGGTCGTGCCCGACAGCGTTTGTAGTTGCGTGTCGACGCTCGATTCGCCGTCGTCGCCGTCGGCGGTGATCGCGGTAAGCAACTCGGCCCCGCCGACCTGGTACAGATACGCGCCCAACAGCAACGCCGCGCCGTAGTGCGTCGTTTCGCCGTCGTCCCAGAAGGACGTGTCGGGATTGGCGACGAAGTCGGCCAGCCACGCGGTGTCGGTGTTGTAGCCGGTGACCAGCATCGCCGCTTCGGCCAGCGCCTCGGACAACCACATCGCCTCGTTGAGGTCGTAGGTCATCTGGATCATGTGGTTGAACTCGTGCGCGGCCACGCCCAGCATGTAATCGCCGGCCGGCGCGGATTGCGTCGCCTCCAGGTGCAGCATGTCCAGTTGGTTGCTGGTCACGCCGACGCCCTGGTCGTCATAGCGATAAAAGCCGTCGAAACACTGGCCCATGAAGCAGCCGATTTCGTAATAAAACAGCACCACGCCCGGCCAGCCGTCGACGTCGGGTTCGGGTCCGTAGACGTCGGTCTCGATGTCATAGATGCCCGCGTTCTCGTCGACCGACCCGGCGGGCGTCGCCTCGTCCCAGGCCTGCAAAATGGCGTCGACGTCGCTCTGATCCATCGCCACGTTCCACTGATCGTCGGCGACGAAAACGTACCCGTGGTCGCTCACGCCGCGACAGGTCGCCTGAATCTGCACGTCGGCCGGCGGCATCTGCGACAGGTCCCAGCCCCAGAACTGCCGCGCGTCGCCCACCTGCGGCGGCGCTTCCTTGGTCGGCGCGGCCAACGGCCCGGCGTACTGTAAATATGGGCGCAACAGCGTTTCACCGCGCGGCGCCGCCGAGACGATCGCGGCGGTCAGCACGAGGATGACGGTCAGGGCGAAAATCGTTTTTTTCATACCGAACTCCCGGGGTTGCATCGTTCGTTGGAACTTAACCTCCCGGTGACTTGCAGGCAAGCGCCGTGATCCGTATTCTATTCGGCAGGATTTTTACTTACGACCAATGGGAGAACAGTCGTGCCGGACGATCGGGAGCAGCCGTTCCCTAGCGCCATGCTCGAATTGTTGCTGCCGATCACGGGAGCGGTGTTGGCGCATGCGGCCGTGCTCAGCGGCGGCATCGTGCTGCCCGAACGGCTGGAGTGGCTGCGCGGCATCGATCAACCGGCCAGAAACTTCCCCTTGATCAGCGCCTACCTGCTGCGCGAAATCTGGCCCGACCCGGCGACGATCTTCATCGGTTCGGCTTTGTGGATTCTCGGCGCGGCGCTGCTTTCCTATATCGCCCTGCGTCGCTTGCTGTCGCCCCTGGTCGCTTCGGCGCTCATGGCCGTGGTGCTCATGGCCGGCTACCCCGGCTGGTCCGACCTGCTGCCTTCGCCCTACATGTATTGGGTGACGCCCGCCGCGCTGGGAATGTACGCGCTGGCGATCACCCTGGGCCGGTCCTTCGTCCCGATCAGGGAGTGGATCAACCGCCAAACAAAGCGTCGCCTGGTGCGCGTGGTCTGGGTCGTGTTGATGGTCTTCATGCTCTTCATCGTCGCCGAACGCGTGCGCCTGGCGCATCGCGGCAGCAGCGGCGGCGAATTTCCCTATACGCAGGCCGGGCTGGAACGCGGTTATGATTCCTCGCTGGAAATGCTGCGGCGGGTGCGGCACGTGTCGCAGTTCGTGCACGTCGCGCGCGCGTTGCAGCACGAGGGACTGCGCCTGGATGCGCCCAAGCATTGCGTGTTCGCCCACGGCGCGGCGGCGCGGTTCATGTGCCAGACGAAATTCCGCTGGGGCGAGTCGGTCGATCCGGGATCGAACAACAGTTACCTGCGCATGTCGGGGTGGCGGCTGGCCGATCGGCCGACCGGCGGATTCAAGTTGCTCAACCCGCAGGAGGCCGACATGGCGATCGCGCCGGAAACCAACACCGGCGGGCTGTATTACCTGCACTTCTACAGCCGGATCAACAATGGGCCGCAAACCTACTGGCTGGCGCAGCGCGATTCCTTCCCGCAGTCGGCCGCGACCAAAATCGAAATTCGCGGCGAGACGTTGGCGCGCGCGCTTAATCGGCATTTGTGGGTCGAGGTGGAAACGCACGATCCGCACGACGTGCAAATCCGCATCACCTTCAACGACGAGGAACTGACGCCCACGATGCTGACGATGAACGCGGGCGACCGCGAGATCGTGCGTGCCGACGTGGTGCTGGCATATGAAGGAGCGGGAAATTTCCTGCCGCTGGTGGTCGACATCGAAGCGCCGCACGGCGTGCTGGATGCCGACGTCATGCTCAGTCCCGCGACCCCGGCGCAGTTGGTCAACGATTAATCGTCCTCGTCGTCTTCCTCGTCCTCGTCCTCGTCTTCATCCGGCTCGTCGAAATCCTCTTCGTCGTCCTCGTCGTCCTCCTCGTCCGGCTCACGACGATCCGTGGCGCGCCGGCGCGGCGTAACGGGCGCGGGAAGATCCTCCTCGTCCTCGTCCTCGTCGAGTTCTTCCCTACGGCGACGCAGCACGATGATCATCAAACCGCCGGCCAGCGCGGGCAGCAATCCCAGGGCGATCAGCAACGGCAGGTAAAGCGGCAGATTGTTCGCGCCCGGCCAGAGCGTGCGCGCCAGCGAAGCCGGTTCGTGCGCCGCCCACTCGACCGCCTGGTTGAGGTCGGAGAAATAATCCGCGCGCGACACGGCGGGCAGTTCGGCGAGCGCTTCGCCGGCGGCTGACGGTTCGTTCGCGGCGGGCGCGGCGAACCAATTGACGACCGTGCGCGGAGCCGGGCCGAGATGGTGGCGCGCCACGGCCATCGTCGCGTTGCCGATGGCGACGGCCAGGAACAACAGCAGCGCGGCGACGAACAGAATTTTGAAGATTTTCCCGCGCATGCTCAGCACGTGGTACTCGATGAAAAAGCCCACGCCCAGCAGCCACGCCAGCCAGAACGGCAGCGTAACGGCGATGTCGTACAGGTACGGCGGCGTCATTTCCTGCGCCACGCCGCGCAGGCCGATCGCGGCGAGGAAAAACAGCATCAGCAGGCGCTGCACGCCTTTGACGTCGGGGTCGCGCCCGAGCGCCCAACCGCCGAGAAAGCCCAGCCACAGCAGCGGGCACCAGGTGAACGCGCCGCGAAAATCGACCACGCGCAACGCGTCGGGCAAGTGTCGTGCGCGGGCCAGCGCTTCGCCCATCGGGCCGGAATTGACCAGCAGAAATTTCGCGCCGGGCCACAGGTGATGGGAGAAAAACGAGGTCGTTTGTTTGAGCGGCGCGTTCAGGTAGGTTTGCAGCAGGTGCGCGTGAATCGCCATGCCGTCGGGCGCGTCGAACATGCCGCCGTAGGCGTGATGGTTGTGCCAGGCGAACACCGCGCCGGCCAACATCAGCGGCAGCGCGAAGGCCATCAAATTGCCCGGGCGGCCGATCAACCGCGGCAGGCGCACCAGCGCCCACAGGGCCAGCAGCGGCAGGCAAAGCAGAAACACGTCGTCCAGCAGCAGGGCCAGTCCCAACCCGACGCCGAGCATCCACCGCAGCGACACGCGGGAGTCTTCGTGATCGATGCGCAGCAGCGGGAAGACGATCCAGGCCAGCGCCAGCAGACCGAAGGCCGGCGGGGCCAACCGCGCGCCGTAGGGCCACAGCGGCGTGGCCACGGCGATGAGGATTCCCATGATCACGGTGGAGTGGCGGCGCAAACCCATGGCCAGCCCGGCCTGCATCAGCGCGAGCACGGCCGCGGCGGCGGCGAAGGCGGCGGCCAACGAGGTCAGTTGCGCGGTCAGGCCGCGGGGATCGCGCGGATCGTCGCCGGTCATTTTGCCGACCATCCGCCCCAGCGCGTAGAAGGGCAGCGCGACCAGCGCCACGCCGGGACGTTCGGGCGCGACGGTTTTTTCGCCGAGCACCTCGGACAGTTCCAGCGCTTCGATGTCGAGGGACAGGTCGACCGACAGGCGGGCCAGCGCGCGCGTTTGCGCATAAAACAGGCGCTCGGCCGGGGCGTGCGCGCCGTCGATCCCGGCGGCAAACCACAGCGAGAGAAGCAGGAAAATTAAATAACGCCACGGCGCGCGAAACATGCGCCAGCGTACCACGCCGCCGACGGTCCAACAATGCACAGCTTGCGCCTGACGGCGTAAACTATGGCACACGGAAAGAAGGTCATTCTTTTGTGTGCCACACTTTTGGCGACAGCCAAAGGTGTGCTGGTCCAAACCTGATTTTTGTTTTCCACTGTTATGCTCGCTCATTGCCTTCGCTCGCAAAACAGTGCCACCCGCCACTTCGGTAAACGGTTCCGGATAACCCCCGCACCGCGTTTTCATTCTTTCGATGAACAACGAGCCGTGTTAATCTGGTTGCGAGAAAACCAGCCGCAAGGAGTCGGGCCATGAAGATCCGGATGTTTCACCTGTTGCTGATCGCGCTGCTCTTGTCGTTGCCGCTGCTGGCCGGCGCCTGCGGGGACGATGACGACGACAACGACGACAATGATGATTCCGCCGATGATGATGACGACGACGACACCGGCGACGATGACGACGACGCGACGCCCGACGACGACGATGACGACACCGCCGAGTGCGAAGAGGGCGATAAGCGCTGCTCGCAAGACATCATGCAGGCCGAACAGTGCATCGACGGCCAATGGACGACGATCGAGTGCATGGCCGATTACGGGCAGGTCTGCGAAGACGGCGCCTGCGTCGATCCGTGGACCTACGGTTCGCCGGTGATCGACGATTGTGCGGACGATCCGAACGCCACCGCGGCAACGCTGGCCGACAAGGCCGCGCACTACGACGAGCTGGCGACCCGGCTGCATCTGCATCCGGATCACGGACGCATCCATCACGCGACGCTGCCCGCGCCGTTGACCGAAGAGGACGGCACGTACGACGACGTCATCAACTGGCATCCGGGCGAAAACGACGGCCTGTGGACCGGTTTGTACGTCGCCTCGCAGGCCTTCCGCTACGCGGTTACCCACGAGCAGGAAGCGCTCGACAACCTGCACGTGCTCATGGACGGCCTGGAGATCGGCATGCGCATCACCGGCGTCGACGGCATCTATACGCGCGAGTACATCACGCCGGGCATCACCGGGATGAACTGCCCGGCCGATCCGCTGCAATACACGGTCGATCCGGAAAAGGACGACAACCAGTGGGTGAAGGTCGACACCGACGGCACGATCCTGGTGTACGACGAGGACGAAGCGGCGTTCGTGCGCACGGATCATCAGGTGCCCGCCGAATACGCCGGCTATTGCTGGCTCGACAACGTCAGCCAGGACGAGTACGCCGGGCACATGCTGGCGTTGGGCGCGGTGTACAAGCTGGTCGACGACGAGGGCGTGCGCAACCGCGCGGCCGCGCTGCTCGAGGACGTCGCCGAACACCTGATGCAAAACGACATGGCCTTCGTCGATTGGGACGGACGCATCACCGAGCACGGCCGCTTCTGGCTGCTGGCGCTGACCGACTTCCCCGGCTTCAACGCGGTGATGGGCCTGAACATGGTGCTGCAGGGCGCAATCGCCTCGGACCGCGAAGACCTGCGCGACTACTACGACAACTGCCTGTTGCAAAAGGAAGGTCCCAACGACTGCATCGACCAGTTCCTCACCCCGCCGATGCCCTACCAGAACTGGCTGTGGTTGATGGGCCTGTACATCGGCCCGCGCGGCTGCAAATCGAACTGGAACAACATGGCGATGGCCTTTTGCCACATGTTCACGCTGATCTGGTTCGAGAACGATCCGGCGATGCGCGCGATGTACCAGCAGGCGCTGGAAGATTATATGTTCCACTTCAAGGACAACGAGCGGCGCATGGCCATGCAGCACAACGCGGCCTGGTCGTTGATGTACGCGTCGATGAAGCGCGTAGGGCCCGACTCGACCGGGCAGGACGTGACGGCGATCAACGACGCGGTTTGCGGCCTGCGCCAGTTCCCGGAAAGCAAAACGATGGTCGACCTGGAAGTGGGCGAGGATCTGTACCCGACCGACCTGACCTGCGAGAGCCGCTTCGACGACGAGTATCTGACCTTCGATCCGGTGCCGGTCTATCAGCGTTGCCCGAAGACGTTCACCTGGTGGTCCAACCCCTACGAGCACCAGTCGTGCACGGCCAACGACCAGTACGTGATTCAGCCGGCCGACTACCTGTTGCCCTACTGGATGGCGCGCTACTTCGGCTACATCGACGATCAGGATTGAGAGATAACGTTCAGCTCAGCGTATCCTTGCGGCGGCGGTCGGCCTCCTGCCGTTCGCGGCGGCGGCGGTCGAAGCCGCAACGGCGGTCGGGCATGGACGCGGGGTCGTAGGCGACGTCCTCGTCGTAGCGCAGCATCCAGCGCGCCTGATCTTTTTTCGACAGATACAGCTTGATGTGGCTCATGATCACACTGCGGCTGGTGCCGACGGTGCGGTGGAATTTGAAGCGCTGGTCCGAGCCGACCTTGATGCGTTTTTTCAGCAAATCGAAAATCTGCGCGGCGGTGAGCATCGCCCCGAAGCTCAGGTAGGCCGAGCCGACTTCGGAAAGGCGGTGAGCGTCGGAGCCGGCGCAGACCGATTTGTCCAGAATTTCGCTGAGCAGAAACGCCTTGAAGTTGCGGTTGTCGGGGATGTGGCTGTTGATGACCTCGATCAGGTCGAGGTGTTCCAGGAACGAGGGCTCGAGCAGCTTTTCCTTGCGTTTGCGGTTGAAGTTGAAGTTCTTCCAGCCCGGCGCGAAGGGGTGCGGCAGCGCGACGATCGCGCCGTACCGCTTGGCCGCCGGAATCAACTCGGTGAACGATTTGCTGAGCTTCGCGTAGTAACGGTTGACCTTGAAGGGCTCGACCTCGCGCACGAAATATTCTTCCAGGCAGCCCGGATCGTTGAAGTAGCAGAGAAACTCGAGCCGTTCGGCGCTGCCGATTTCGATGCCCGGCAGCGTGACGATCTCGTTGCGTTCATAGAGCTCGATCGCGCCGCGAATTTCGTTGTGGTCGCACACGCAGATGCCCAGCCGCCGGCTCAGCGACAGCTCGACCAATTGCCGCACGGTGATCGACGCGTCGGAATACTTGGTGTGCACGTGCATGTCCATTGCCGGCGCGCGCGGCGCGCTCGCTTGTCTCGCAGGTTCGGATTCGCTCATTGCACGGTCCAGTAATACGTAATTTGCTCGGGCATAATATTTTCGGTCAACGGAGCCCACATATCGTCGCCGCGCAACGACCAGGCCAGAAACGCGGTGACGTAATAGTTCATCAGATTATACATCGTCTCGTTGTCCACGAAGGTAAAGACCGAATCGTCCTTCAGGCGATGCCCTTCGCCGCAGCCGTCGCCGTTGCCCATCAGCGTGGGCACCAGGTCGCACACGTCGGTCCACGAGTAGTGCCCGGCGTCGCGCACGCTCAGCCACAGCTTGGTGGTGGGGATCTTCTCGTAGTTCTGCATGGCCTGCACGACGCTCAAATCCTGCAGCGTGTGATCTTCCCAGCCCCAAAAGCACATCACCGGCGCGCGGTAATTTTCGAAGGCCAGCGGGAAGGAAAAGCCCGCCAGCGAAACCACCGCGTCCACGCGCGGATCGTACTTGGCCGCTTCCAGCGCGGTGACCGCGCCGAAGCTGTGCCCGCCCAGCGCGACCGTCTCGGCGTCGATCTTGCCGATAAACGTGCCCTGTTCGTCGAACTCGTTGAGGTAGCCGGCCGCGTCGATGAGGAACGAGAAGTCGGTCTGCCGCCAGAAAAACTCGAGGGGCATGGCGATCGGATTGAAGATGATCAGTTCGCGCGGCAGCGGCGTCACCGCCGCGTTGCCGGTGTGGTCGGGCGAAATGACGATAAAGCCGTGGCTGGCCAGGTGCTCGCACAGGTGCATGTTCTGGAAGCGCACGCCGCCGTTGCCGTGCGAGAAGATGACCACCGGCCAGGGGCCGCCCTCGGCGATGGGCGCGTCGCGCACGCTGCGCGTTTCGTTCAGGAAGTTGGCGACCTCTTCGGCGGGCAGGAGCAGGGCGAAGATCTGTTCGACCAACGGGTACCATTTGCCGAGAAACTGGTCGATGGTGTCGGGCGGCATGGTCGCGGTTTCCGGCGCGGCGGGGTACCAGATGTCGCAGATCAACTCGCGGTTGCCCCAGAGATCCACGTGCTTGTCGTCGATGAAAATGCGCGTGGTGTTGCCGACCTCGTAGGGTCCTTTGGCCGCCGGGTCGAAGGTCGTGCCCGGCTCGCCGGAGGTGTCGTCGTCATCGTCGTCGTCGCCGTAAGCATCGTCGCCGTCCCACGGATCGCCGCGGTCGGCGGGCGCGGCCGGAGCGGCGGGGCGCTCGTCGCCGTTGTTGCCGCCGTCGCAGGCAACGGCGAAAAACAGGATCGTCAACACGCTCAACAACAACGCAAGGTGCTTCACGGCTTGCTCCAATCGCTCAGACCGCCGGGATACAGGCGTACGTTTTTGTAACCCCAGGCGCGCAGGCGGTCGGCCACGTGATACGCGCGACCGTCCCACCGGCCCTGGCCGAAAACGATGACCAAATCGTCGAGGCTCGGGGGCATGCCCTCGGCCCGCGGACGACAATTCTCCACCGTCAGGTTGACCGCGCCGGGCAGCGAGCCGGCGGCGAATTCCCGCGGCGCGCGCACGTCGAGCAGCCGCACGATCGCGCCGGTGGCGCGCAGGGCTTGCAGATCGGCCTTGGCCAGCGCGGGCAATTTCGCGTGGCGCGCGGTGATGGTCATCTGGCCGATCTTCTTCCATTCCTCGACGCCGCCGTCATAGACGAACACGTGTTCGTAGCCCAGGTCCAGCAGCCGTTCGGCGACGTACCAGCTCACGCCGCAGTGACCGCCGCTGCAATAGCAGACGATCGGCCGCGCGCGATCGGCGGGCAGGCCGGGCACTTCGTCGCGGTCGAACAGGTAGCCGGGAATGTTGACGGCGGTGGGAATATACCCCTGGTCGTAGACGGTTTTGGTGCGGTTGTCCAACAACAGCAGGGGCTTGCCCGTGTCGATCATCGCGGCCAGCGCGCGCCAGTCGATCGCCCGCGGCTTTTCGGCCGGCGGCGCGGGCGCCTCGTCGGCATGGGCGACGGCAATCAGCAGCAGCAACAGCAAGATCAGGATGAACGGACGTTTCACCGTGCAGTCTCCCCCATCGGTCGTCAAAACCACCGTTACGATAGCCCTCTCGATCGAGTCTTGACAAGGCCGCGGGCCAAAACTACAATTCGAGCCCTTTTTCGACAAAATCGATTCCATAGGGGAAGATGATGGATAAAGAGACACTGCTCAAATTGACCGTTCCGAAGTTGCGCGAAGAAGCGCTGAAGATCGAAAACATCGCGGGCGTCCACGGCATGAAGAAGGAAGAGCTGCTGGACATCCTGTTCGATCACTTCGACATCCCGCGCGATGTCGAGACGAAAAAGCAACCGACCAGCGACGTCAAGAAGAAGATCGCCGCGCTGCGCGAGGAAAAAGACAAGGTGCGCCAGGCGGGCGACGCGAAGAAGGTCAAAGTGTTGCAGAAACGGATTCACGACCTGAAGCGCAACACGCGCAAGTAAGCGAATCCGCGGCGGCATAAACCGCCGACTTATTGCCGGACATTAAAAAAGAGAGGGCGCTTGGTGCGCCCCCTCTTTTTGCGTTAAAGCGTTGCGTGCGTCAGCACCCGCACCCGTCGTCGTCGTCATCGTCGTTACGGCCGTCCAGATCGTCATCGTCATCGTCGACGTCCACATCATCGTCATCGTTGGTGTCGTCGTCGATGACGTCGTCGTCGTCGGTGTCGTCGTCGCCGGTGTCGTCATCGCCGGTGTCATCGTCGCCGGTGTCGTCGTCGCCGGTGTCGTCATCGCCGGTATCGTCGTCGGTGGTGTCGTCGTCGGTGGTGTCGTCGTCGGTGGTGTCATCGTCGGTGGTGTCGTCGTCGGTGGTGTCGTCGTCGGTGGTGTCATCGTCGGGATTGTCGCTGGGATAGCCCATCAGTTCGACGTCGTCGATAGCCCACCACCAGTCGTACTCGCCGTGATAGTCGAAGCGCAGGCGGACATACTCTTCGTTGTCTACGTAGTCACTCAGGTCGACGGTGGTGACTTCTTCATAGTCGTCGAGCCATTCGGCGACCTGCGTCCACTCGCCGTCGGCCGCAGTGGTGATCATCAGGCGGCAGTACTGCTCGCCCATGTGGTTGACGTAGTTGGCGAAGCGCAGGAACACGCCTTCCCACTCGGACAGGTCGATTACCGGGCTGGCCAGCGCTTCGGTCAAGGTCACGCCGGAGCCGGCGCAGTCGGAGTCGGCCATCATGTAGGTGCCGGTGAACAGCGAGCTGCCGCACTGGTCGCACTCGTCGACGGTCGTCCAGGTGTCGTTGTTGGAGCCCAGGTTGGTGATTTCCCAATCGCTGACGGCCTTGGGCGTTTCCCAATCCTCGAGCCAGATCGACAGCGGACCTTCGGGCGTGCCGACCACTTCGTGCGTGTTGGCGTCCTGGTTGCCCAGGGCGTCGGTGGCGCGCACGACGTAGTAGTAGTCGGTGTAGTTGGTCAGGCCGTTGTCGGTGTAGGCCAGGTTGGTCGTCGTGGCCAACGGGCTGCTGAAGTTCTGGCCGCCGGAGGTTTCCGCGCGGTAGATCGAATAGACGACCGGGCCGTGCGGTTCGGTCGCGGCGCTCCAGGCCAGTTCCACGCGCAGATCGTAGCCGTTGGCGGAGGACAGACCGGCGAAGGTCGGCGCGGTCAGGTCGACTTCGACCTCGGCCGTTTTGTGCGCCGCGTCCTTGCCGGTGTTGGCGTCGTAGTAGTCGACGACCACGGTGTCGTCGGCCTGAATTTCGATCTGGCCGACGACGGCCGCGCCGGCGTTGGTTTCGATCGTGCCGGAGAAGGCGCCGGTGCTGGTGCCGATTTCGTTGAGGGTCACGGTCTCGCCGGCGGGTTCGGCGTCGCTGGTCACGTCGACGGTCGTGGTGCCGTTGCCGGCCAGGTCGGCGTCACTGACCATCATGGTGATGGTCATGCCGTCGCCCACCACTTCCGGGCTGGCCATGACGATGCCGTTGGACGAGCTGGCCGTGGCGGTCACGTCGCCCTGGTAGGGCAGGCGGTCGTGCTTGGTCACCGTCAGCGTATAGGTGCCGGCGGCGGCGATCGGATCGGTCCAGGTCAGATGCGCCGCGCCCGACCCGTCGGTCAGACCGCTGGCGATCCACTCGCCGTCCAGGCTCAGGCCGACCAACGCGCCGTTCACGCCGGTCACGGTGACGTCGAAGAACGTCGCGCCGAAGAAGATCACCGGCGAATGCGTCACCGACATCGCGGTGGGCTGGCCGGTCCACATGTCGACCGAGGCGTCGCCGAGGATGATGTACTTCTCCCAGTATTCCTGCGAGTAGCTGCCGCCGCTGTAGTACTCCCACAGCTTGACCATGCCGTAGGTGGTGAATTCGCCGAAGGTGTAGTAGTTGCGCGGCAGGCTGGTGTCGAAGATGCCGTCGAAGTAACGGCGTTCGAGGATGTCGTCGGGTTCCCACTGCGTGTAGGTCGACGCGCCCCAGAACATCACCGCGCCGTGGTCGTCGCGCGTCCAGGTTTCGCCGAAACACTCGTCGATGTCGTAGCTGCTGGTCAGACAGGCGTGGCTGGCCACGTACGGGTAGTAGGTGTTGGTCAAACCCTGCACCTGCGAGGCGCTGACCGCCGGACCGTCGGCCCAACTGGTTTCGGAACCGTGGCCCGAGTAGATCAGGTAGTTCAGACCGGCGTTGATATCGTCGAGCACCTGCTGCGTGGTCGCGCCGGAGTGGTTGTACCGCTTGGTCGAGGTGAAGCCGGCGTCGTCGAGCCAGGTGTCGATCACGTAGTTGTGCGTGCCTTCGGAAATCGAATAGTTGTCGGACGAAGCCATGAAGGTCGCTTTGAGGAAGATGTCCGGATCGGCCCAGTCGCCCATTTCGTAATGCAGCGTCTTGGCCACCATGTTGGCCAACTGCGTCGTGGTGCGCACCGAGAAGCGC
Source organism: bacterium (assembly GCA_036725605.1). Lineage (GTDB taxonomy): Bacteria > Lernaellota > Lernaellaia > Lernaellales > Lernaellaceae > CALBTQ01. Next base: position 1,772 of record DAIMDW010000047.1, on the reverse strand, counting down.
GAATAGAACAGATCGTTGAAGTAGTCGGCGCCGTCGACGCACACGTAATAGATGTCGGACACTTCGTCGACGTACCAATAGGTGATCGTGTCGGTGTCGCCGACGAACAGCACGTAAGCCGGCGGAATTTCCCAGGTGTCATACGCATCCTGAATGTAGGCCTGGATGTCTTCCTTGGCCGTGCCGGTGTCGTCGGTGGAGACCACGGTCACCTGGTAGCCTTTTTCGGCTTTCCACGCGGCCAGATCCAGCAGGTCGGCGTTGTCGACGAACGCGGGCGCGCTGATGATCAAAAAGCCGCCGGGCACCGGCGATTCGGGCACGGACGGATCCTTTACCGTGCGCAGCGTGCCGTAGTTGATGAACATGCCCTGCGCCAGCGCGTCGAAGGCCGTCGCGCGCAACGCCTCGTCGGTGAGCACGCCGACTTTGTCGGCCGATTTAGTGAAGTCCACGCGCACCGTCATGTGGGTGGCGACCTTCAGCGTGTTGGCGGTCGCGTCATAGGTCACCGGCGAAATGGTCACCGGCACGAAACGCATGCCGCGCATCACGGTCAGGTTCTGCAGCATGGTCGTCGGACCGAAGTAGCCGCTGCGGGCATAGACGGCCGCGTTGTAATCGAAGGGCGCGTTTTCTTTCGCGCCGGGCACCTTGTCGATCGGACGCTGGTACGGCCAGACGTTGTAGCCGCCGTAGTTGTCCAGATCGACCGTTTCATACACGGCTTTGAGGACGGTCAGTTTGGCCTCGCCTTCGGCGGGCAGTTGCACCATGCGGGTAACCACCGGCAATTCGGGGCTGCCGATTTCGGGCATCAGCCCGGCGCCGGGCAACGCCAACCGCCAGAAACGCTCGTCGTCGTTGTTCTTCATCGGCTTCAGATTCAGCGAGCCGATATCCAGCGACAACAAGACATGATGGTCGTCCGCCTCCAACACTTGCAGATTCAACGGCTGGTTGCCGCCGAAATCCAGAATCGTCGCCGATGCTGTGACGGCCGGCAGCAGCAGCGCCAGAGCGATAAGAACGATTAACGAACGCTTCATTGATGAATCCTTTCCGACGTAATGTCTCGGTTGGCCCGCGATATGCTTGGGTTTTCAGTTTCCCTCATCCAGTGGTCATCCGCGGAGCGCTCGGCTTGGCCCGCGATATGCCTACATTTTTGGCCGACCTATTATAAAGAAAAGTTCTCTCCGACGCAATCAACCGGAAGTAGCCAAAACTAGTAGCTTTTTATGCCGGATAAATCCTTGACAGGGATCAAAATGCTCGCATAGAATGGGCGCTAAGCTTTATATGTATCCAGGGGGTCGCGGGGAGCGAAACCCTTGGGGGTTCCGGTTCGGGGAAAATTCGGTAATTTGGGGGATCCGGCTATAAGTCCTCGGAGGGGGATTTGTGTGCCGTGATTCTTTTCGCTGTTACCGGCTTGGGGGCGCATTGTTTTCCGATGACGCTTTCCCCGGCGGACCGAAACGCTCCGGGGAGCTTCCGCGACAAGAGCCGGTTGAGTGTGGGTTGACCACCCCAAAAGAAGGTGGTTTACCTACAGTATTAACTTTTTAAGTGGTGTGTAGATGAAAAGGTTAGCAGGAAAAGGGCAGCTTCAACCGGCGCGGTTGATCCCGCTGCTGCTCATCGTCTTTGTGGTCGGTTATACGCTGGCCGCTTGGGCCGGAGTGATTCCGGGAACGAAGAGCCAGACGCCGGATGAAGAAACGCCGACTCCGGAAGCCACGCCCGAGGCCACGCCCGAAGCCACGCCC
>DAIMDW010000046.1:0-27387 GCA_036725605.1 bacterium | reverse complement strand
TCCGCACCTACGACCAGATCGTCGCCGACATGCTGGCCAAGATCGCGGCCCGCACGAAGCTCACCAATTTCAACGTCGGCTCCATCGTCCGCACCCTCGTGGAAATCCTCGGCGCGGCCATCGCGGACCTGGGCGACCTGACACTCGCCTGCCTCAAGGCGGGATTCATCGCCACGGCCACGGGCTACTGGCTCGACCTCAAGGCCAAGGAGTTCGGCGTCACGCGGCACCCGGCCAAGGCGACCGAGGGCATCGTGTTTTTCTGCCGGTCGGTTCCCAAGAACGAAAACATCGTCATTCCTGCGGGCACAATCGTCTCGACACTCAAGGACCAGGAAGGCAAGGCCTATCGGTTTTTCACCAAGGACGAGGCGATCCTGGCGACGGGAACCACCGAAATCGAAGCGGCCGTAATAGCCGAGCAGCCCGGTGCGGCGCATAACGTCGGCCCTGGATCGATCCAGAAAACCGCCATCCATATACGAGGCGTGGATCGCGTCGAGAATCGCGCCGACTGGATCACGAGCGAAGGCACCGACGAGGAAACCGACGCCTCGCTACGGGCGCGCTGCTTTCTGGCATGGGAAGAACTGACCCAGGGCAGCACGGAGCGGGCCTACATCTCCTGGGCGCTCTCCGATGCCCGGGTCACCAGCGCGTTCGTCAACTCGCAGCACCCGCGCGGCCAGGGAACGGTCAATGTCTACATCCTCGGCGCGGGCGGCATGCCGTCGCAAAGTCTCATCGACGACGTGCAAGCCATCATCGATGAGAACCGCCCGCTTTGCGTGGACGCGCTTGTCCTCGCGCCCGATGAGATCGAGGTCGACCTCGACTTCGCCATCGTACCCAGACGGTGGGTGCTCACCACGACCATCGAGGCCGAGGTAAGAAAGCGCCTGCAGGCGTACTTCAATCCGCAGGGCGATCCGGCTTACCCGTGGATCGAGTCCCTCGGCGTGGGTGAGAAGGTTGTCTTCAACCAGCTGGTCGAGATCGTCATGAGCGTGGACGGCGTGTACGACGTCCGGTTCGTTTCGCCCACCGAGGATATCGATGTGGACGCCGACGAACTGCCCACGATCCGCACGCTCTCGATCCGGTTCGAAGGAGCCGTGGCATGAGCAAGATCGGCAAATACCTCTGGTGGATTCTGCCCGGCTTTTTGAAAAAGAAGGGCGCGGTCGATCCCGCCGGATCGACGACCTGGCATCTTGTCAACATCCAGGGGGAAACGCTCGACGCCTCCAAAGGCGAGATCGTCTCCATGCGGGCCCAGCACGCCGTCGAGACCGCCGAGGGCGAGCACCTGGAAACCTTGGGCGAGGAGCGCGAAACGCGGCGCTTCGAAAGCGAAACGGACGCCGCCTATCGGCAACGAATATTCCAGGCGGCCGCCCACAAGCAAAAGGTCGGCACCAAGCCCCACGTGCTCCGGATGCTGCAGGACTTGGGTTTCGGTGCGCAGGTGACCGAAGTCTGGACGATCACCCGACGTTACTGGGCGGAATTTGTGCTGCGGCTATGGGATGCGGGCACGCCGATCACCGTCACCCAGGACGAGCTTTATCGCGAGGTGGACCGCAACCGCCCGGCCCACGCCCGCGCCGTCTACCAAATCGAACTGCCGCTGGACGTGTACGACGACGGTGAAAATTTTGATGAGGCCAACGCCTTTGATGGATGGAATTTGCCATGACCCAGAAAATCTCTTTTCAATACCGCGACCCCGAGGACACCGAACTCCTGAATCGGCGCTGGGAAGGCATCATCGATCCCGGCGTCAAGCAGGGCTTCGAGGTGACGCTCGGAACCGACCCGCCGCAGACGACGATCACGATCCGCCGTGGTGTGCTCGTCACGAACGATTATTGCCGGATCGAGGAGACTGAGCCGATTATTAACGCGGCTCCAATCCCGGTAAACGGCTCGTCTGACCCGCGTTGGGACCTGGTGGTCTGCGAGCACCGCTATTTGCGCTCCGTGCCGCCCCCCGTGGCGATGTACGCCATTATTCAGGGCGAGCCGAGCCATACGCCGACGCCGCCGAATGTGCCCGAAAACTGCATACCGCTGGCTTACTGCTTCCTTCCGGCAAGCGCGGTGCGCTACACCGACATCCTCAACTTCATCACCCACTTCAAATACAACTGCGAATGGGACGACGAGGCCGACGCATGGCGGATCGTCTTCGGCGCGAAAATGGCCCTACTCGTTTCCATCACGCCAAGCAGTGCGCCCTACATGAACGCCTCGCCCGGGCTGCGGGTGTTTGTCCACGCTGGCGGCGTGCCGGACGGCTCGGTCATTACCTGGACCCGTGTGATGGAACTGACGCCCCAGGGTTTCACGGAACTGGTCGCCCTGGCCCAGGAGGTGATCGCCGCGAGAGGCAGCATGGCTTCGCTCGATGCTCGGCTTGATGTCTCGCTGGGCGAAAACGGCGCATACAAGCGCGTCGGCTTCCTTGACCAGGTGATGGCCGAGGTGGAGCAAGCGCGCGGCTCGGCGGCCAGTCTCGATACTCGCCTGGACGTGTCGCTCAACAACGACGGCTCCTATCGTCGGGTCGGATTGCTCGACCAGGTCATGGACGAGGTGGAAGACGCTCGGGGCAGCATGCCCGATCTGGACGCCCGGTTAGACGTGTCCCTAAATAATGATGGCACCATCAAGACGGCCGCGCTCCAGGAGAAGATTGCCCACGCAGACCTGACCAACATGCCCGACACCGGCGGCACCAACGGCGACCACGACGCCCGGTACTATCGCCAGACCGAAATCAACGACATGCGCGACCGCATCCACGGCGACGGCGTGTTGACCGGATGCGATGTCCTGAGTGTGAACGGCATGTCCCTGCACATCGCCGCCGGAACGGTTCTCCTCAACGGCAAGCTGGTGACCGTTGGCGATCAATGGTCCGACAGCATGGAAACGGAAGGCACCTGGTACTGCTCGATCAATTCCCTGGGCAATTCGGTCATGTCCCAGTCCGGTTGGAACGGCGTCCATCTGTACAAGTGCCGGGCTTCGAGCAGCGACGTGGAGGTCGTCTCCGACAAGCGCGACATGATCAGCCTGCCGGATCGCCGCAACATCTTCCGGCACGCCCAGGATTTCTACGACACCGGCGTCACCATGCTGGGCGGCGTCAGCATGGCCTGGGAGGGAGTGCTCGCCATCGGCAAGGTCGCCGGGTGCGGCACGACGACCTACGACGGCCAGACGCGCGGCTATTGCCGGATGGTGGATGCAACGTTTGCGGCCGTGTTCGAACCGGACATGATCGTCACCTTCTGGAATTTGTCCGAGGCCGCCACGTACAAACGGGTCGTTCACGCCGTGAACGCCGACTACGTGTACTTCACGACGAGCACGTCCGTCGGCGCAAACTCCAGCGGCACCTTGGCCGAGTACCGGAAGATTGACAGCAGCGCGGATTTCCGGGACCGGATTCTGACGGTCCTCTCCACGTCGCGCTACTCGCTCTACAACGATCCCAATTTCATGCCCAACGGCAACGACAAAGGGACCTGGGGCGCGACAGCGGGCGGCACGGCCTACGGCAACTTCCGCATGAACGTGTCGCAGGTCTACACAGAACTGGGCATCGATTTCTCGCAGACGGGTTGGTCGGACCAGGAAACCGGCAGCGGCGCGGCGATGGTCTACGTGCCGGGCGGCAGCCAGGACAGCGGTTCCCAGGGGTGGAGAATCCTCGCCGACGATTACGACGGCGACCTCTGGATCGCCTACGCCCACGCGACCTGGGACGGCATCTTCGACGCGAGCACCTACAAGGGCGGCCGCGCCAATTTCTACGTGATGATTCTCGCGAGCCCCGACCTCGGCGGCTACGTGTGAGGAGGATGAAACCATGCCGGTGAAATTCGTATTCGACGACGTGGGCAACCTGTTGATCCGGACGCGCCTGCGGCCTTTGGCCGAAATACCGACCGATCAGGAAATGCTGGACCTAGGAAAGACGCGGGTCGGTGCTGCATCCACTGAGGGTTGGCACGTGATCCAGGTGAGCGATGAGACCTATCGTGCCGTCTACAAGATCGCAGTGCGAATCACGCGGGATGTCGGCACCGGCGAACTCGTGGTTGTGCCCCGTGAGGTGACGCCGGTTTCCGTCGAGGAACTGATCCGCCAAACCCGCGTGAAAGAGATCGGCGCGACCACGTCCGGGGAATGGTCGGCTCTGACCACTGAACAAAAAACCACCTTGATGCTCGAATACTTTGAGAAAGCGATCTTGGGGATCGCGTGAAGGAGAACAGTATGGAAAGTCATCTGCTTGAGATGGTCGGAATCGTCGCTGGCGCGATGGCGGGCTACGGCGCAATGTTTACCTTCCTCATACGCTGGATAACGAAGAAAAATGACGAGCTTCTCAAGATCATGCTCGGCAATGATCGGGCGTGGAAAGAGAAGACCAGCGAGTCGCTCGATGAAATCCGCGAGCGCGTTGACCACGGCGAATGCTGCGCATACCGGGCAGACAAGGAGCACGTCCACGAGCGGTTGAATGAGATCCGCGCCGCCGTTGTTGATCGGAAGAGCGCGTGATGGGGGCTCCAAATATTATCAGGCTCGTTGAAAGTTTGCCGTGGAACCCGGCCCGTCCGCGCTGGCCGCAGAAGCGCAACCTGGAAAAGATCGACCGCGTGATCCTGCACCAGAGCCTCGGCCACGCCGACCCGTCCGGCAACCGCGACGTCTTCGGGATCAACAACTACCACATCAGTCCCGGCAACCACATCTCGGCCGGCGGCTGCCCGCACATCTGCTACCACCACTGCATCGACGATGACGGCTCGATCTACCTGTGCAACGAACTTACCGACGTGGTTTGGCATTGCAAAGGGCAGAACGCTCGCTCCATCGGCGTCATGCTGGTCGGCGATTTCGCAGGACCAGGTCACCTAGGCGGCGAGCCCACGGAGGCGCAGGAGCAGGCGTTCTTCGCATTGGCGAATCATCTGATGGCCACGCTGGGCTTGGGGCCGAATGGGTTCTACGGTCATCGGGACTTTGGCAAAATCGCCTGCCCAGGCGACACGGCGTACAGGTGGATCGAGAAATTGAGCATTTGAAAAGATATTTCGAATTACGGCTAGTCGCCAGATACCCAGGCAAGTTTCACTTTAAGATCATTGCAGTGCGTAAAGGGAATTTTTTTCTCGTGTTGAAGTCTTCCCACAACAATACCAGGGGAAATCCCAATCTCACTCGCGAACTTCCCAATATCGGCTTTGGAAAAAAGGCTTCGTCCGGTCGTGAAGCGCGTCCAGTCTCGTGGCGGAATTAAAAAGTCCGCAGCGAACTTATCCGCTTCCATTTCCTTTTCCATATCCTGGCCATCGTCATTCTCTAGGAACATGTCTTTCTTCCCGTGCTTTAGGATATGCCCGGCTTCATGAAAGAACGTGAACCATAGCTGATCGTCTCTTTTGTATCGCAAGCTTAGCTGGATCAATGCCTTTTTGGGATCTAGCCATCGCGTGATGCCGCTCAGACGGATACCCGGCACCTCTTTCACGAAGGTGATCGCTACTCCCGCTTCAGCACACCATTGGTTCACCTTGGGTTGGAAATCCTTGGGGGAGTGTTTCGTTAGGCCTCGGACTTTCGCAAGCGCCTCGAAAAATCGATCCTGATCATAAGGAGCACATTCGATCTTCTGCGCAACAAGCTCTCCCATGCGCATCCATGCTGTTACGGCACCGGGGTCATTTTCAAATGCCGGACTTTGTCTGGCGGCGAAACGGAGGTTCCCCCAAAGTTCTCGCCACTTGTCGGGAGAATTGACGCCGTAAAAAGCGAGCACCTCTTGTAACGTCTTGACCTTGTTCGTGTGCCTCGTAATCAAGCCTCGTTTTGCAAGTGTGCTCACTGGAACTTCGTCCAACCATGCAACTTCCCGCAGGAGACGTTCTTCCTCTTCAAGGCGAGCCAAGGTGTCCCTGTAGTTTCTTTCCAGGTTGTTCCAGAAGCTTGCGGGAACTCCCAGAACCCTTTCTAACTTTAACGCCGTTTCGGGCGTTATTGGTCCGTCGCCTTTGAGAATTGCTACGATGTGTTTCTCTGAAATGCCTGCTCGAACCGCGAACTCCTTTTGCGTCATGCTCAGGGCTTCGAGAGTTTCTGACAAAGTCTCGCCCGGCGGAATCGCGTAATCCGGCAGGAACACTTCGTTTTGTTCAGTCGCCATGGTAGTCCACCACTTCTAGAATGCGTATTTGCGTCACCAAACTCAGATCGACTCCCCCATCGGTCTTTCGAGGCACTGGGTCGTGTTCCGCTTCAAAAACAAGCCGAAAGGGGTATTTCCCGTAACAGGCGAATTGATCCTTGCGGTCGCCTTTCAAGGAGTGGAACCCCGTCCCAGGCAGTGTGCTGAAAATTTCCAGATTGTTCGCCGCTTGCAGTTCCGTATGCCTCTGGAGCAACTTCTGGGCGTTCTGACCACCCCACTCCTTTACAGCTTGCGCCTTCTTGAGGAATGCCTTTTCCAGCTTCCTCGACTTATAATCTATCTGCATGGAACGCCTATGTCAAGTTTAATTTACCAAGTTGGTAAACCATTTGGGCTTAATCGGAATCGGCGGTGTAGGTCATCACTGATCTGCCTCCACCATCTTCCGCTCTTCTTCGGTCAAATCGTAAAGGCTGTAGGCTAATGTATTCATTGCGGTTTCGGCGGCTTCGATTTCCTCGTCCAGAGTGCGGATTTCCCGATCGAGCCGAATGACCTGGTTGCAAAGGGCCGTATTTTCAGTTTTGCGGACCTTTTCCAGAACGCCAACCAGCTTTTTGGCGGTGAACTTTTCGGTGACGCTGGTTGTGCGGGCAATGTGCCGCCACTGGGCGGCAAGGAAGTCAGCCGCATCTTCGTCAACAAAGACATCCTTGATCACCGGAACGCCGCCGACGAGAAAGCGAAGCTCGCCGCTCGAATGCTCCACCGAAAGCGCGGCTCCCGCATACAGGCGCATGTCGATGTGCGCCAAATCCGGCTTCAGCGCTTTCTTGAAATCCTTGTCCTCGGCGGTCTGGTCACTGGAAAGCCGTTGGTCGATCTGCAAGAGCTTGTCACGTCGCGCGGTGTGGAGTTCCTGAAGACGCTTCGCCAGTTCGCCGACCTGCTGCTTCTGTTCAGGAGTGGCCGGTGGAATTGGAAGCGGCTGTAAAAATTGCTTGTTGGCTTCGAAGTAACCGCCGGATTTGGCCTTGGATATCCGGCGAAATACGAAATCGGCAACCGGCGCATTTAACACTCCAAGAAGAAACCAGGCATCGGAGTCGTCCGGAACCAGGATGCCGCCAACACGTACATTGTTGAAGAACATCTCTCCGCTGTTGTCGTAAAAAACCTGCATGCATTTGACTGTTTGGGCGATGCCAAGCTTCCTTGCTTCCTGTTTGTCATGATTCTTATGGTAACAATAATCCCACCAACCATTGTCACGATCCATTTTTCCATTTTCTCTTGCCCGAAGGTTCTTCTCATGACCCCGGAGGTATTGCCATGCAAGCGGAAAGTGATCCTCCATTTCCACTTCCGAAAACAGCCGATTGGGATTTTTTGGTACGTCAAATGGAAAAAGAGCATAAAGTTCCGGAGTCGGGAAGACATATCGTTTTGCTGATGGCCCAGAAATTAGGGGCTTCATTATCGAATCTTCAATACTAACTTCGTGCTCCATTGCTCTGGAAAAATATCGATTTGTACCGATCCGCTCCATATAGTAGATGCTGTCTGCTCCGGATTCAATTCCACGAAAACCGACGACTAGCCCAGGGATGGCTCCTAATTCGGTGCAATCCCGATTGAGTTTTTCAAGGAATGCTTCCTCCTTTTTGGGCACGAATACCCAAGGCCCACTCCTTGATAAGTCGTCGTATGCGAACGAATCGGAATCGGTATCCCATCGCCTTCCAACGAGTTGTTCCTTTCCATCGGGCGCGAAGATGCATCGAATACTTTCCACCGGCGACCCGCAATAGAATTGGAGCGCGGTGTAGGTCATGGCTTCATCGAATACCTGATAGCTCTTAAAATCGACCCATTTATCAAGGCGCCTCTCGTCGAACACCGTTTCGCATAGGCTTTTGCCGTAATCGCTTACGACCCATAGATTGGGGGCGATGAAGCCCATTCGGCCTTTCTTGTTCAGCAGCCGAAAGCCCTTCTCGATAAACGGCAAGTACAAGTCGAAGTTAGACTGCTTTGTGCATTCGTAAATTCGGGAGCCGTCTTGATTTCGAGCGGTCAACAAATACTCGGCAACATCCGGTTGAATATTTCGGAAGTGCTGAAGCTTCACATACGGCGGATTGCCGATGACGCAGTCGAAGCCGCCCTTCTTGAAAATATCCGGAAACGCCATTTCCCAATCGAAGACGTTGATCCGCTCTTTCGCGGATTCGGAAAAGAGGTCCGGCTGCTTCTCGTGATAGAAATCGCTGCCGATCAGGCTATTGCCGCAACGGATGTTGTCCTCCAGAACCGTGAGAGGGCGATCCGGCAGTGCGGTGCGCAGCCAAAGGGCGAGGCGCGTGATCTCCACGGATTCGGGGTTGATGTCCACGCCGTAGATGTTGCGGGACAGCACCATCCGCATGAGTTCTTCCATGTCGAACAGGGAGCGCTCGCCGGTGATGCGCTCCTTTTCGCCCGCGATCCATTGCCTCTCTTCCAGAAGTCGGTTGAAGGCCTGGATCAAAAAAGCGCCGGACCCGCAGGCCGGGTCGACGACCTTGATGTCGTCCAGCGCTTTTGCGTACCGGTCAAGCAGTTTGAGATAGTCCTGAACGTGTGTAGGCGCGGTGCGACGCTTGTCCTTGAGGAACGCCCGCCATTGGTCGATGTGATCCTTGGTGATTTCGGGCAAGGCCGACAACCCGATTTCACCACGAATATCCTGGAGCCGGGCGCCCACTGTTTCCTCGACGATGTAGTGCGTCACCCATTCCGGCGTGTAGTAAACGCCGTCCCGCTTTCGCTTCGACAAATTGGCGATGGATTCGCGCCCTTCGGCCTCGGCCTCCATGAACTCCAGTTCGGTGATGGACTGCTCGAAGATGCGCCCGAGGGTGTACAGATCGATGGACCGCTCGCGGGTGGTCGTTTTCGTGCCGAAATTGTAGCTCGTCGAGAAATACAGCAGCGTGTCTTTGTGACGGCGGATCGATTCGGGGCTTTCGCCCTGACCCTTGGCGCAGAAGACGCGGGTCGGAATCCTCAGATTTTCCAAGTCCGGATACGATTCGAACAGGCCGCCGTTGAAGCGGTTGATGGGCTTGTCGTAGAAGGGCGAGCCGTCGCGCATGGATTCGAACAGCGTTTTGACTCGCTCCCACGCCGCGTTGTCGCCTCCGCGGTAGTATTTGTCCTGGCTGAGGGCGATCAGCAGGTCCCGCAGCAGGTTCGGCGGGTACTTGAGCGTTTGCCCCATGTCTTCGCAAAACAGGATGAACAAACAGCGGTCCAGAAACCGCTGCGCCAGCCGCACCAGCTTGCCACGCGTGCCGTGGAAATCGGGATTCGCCTCCACGAGCGCCTTGAATATACTTTCACGGTAAGCCCGGTACTCAAGATAGAACGCATTCTCGATAGCCTTCTCGTGAACGAACTGATCGGCCAGCAGTTTTTCCAGGGGCGAAGGGCCGCCTGTCGTAAGCAGCATGCCCGACTGGAAAAGCTTCCAGAAAAGAAATCGCTGAAACGCGGCTTCCTCGGAGTCGTCGAGAAGAGCAACGGTTTCCACATCGGGATCGTCTTCACGCCGCGCAATCACGAACCGCTGATACTGGGCGGGCATGGTCTTGCGGGCGTAAAGGCGGAACTCGTTCATGTCGGTGACAATTCCCCAGGTAGGGCGGATGACGGCGCTGGGATGAACGGGGTCGTTGGCGAAACGGAGGTAATCGGCGCACTGCTTAACCGGCGAGCGCTCGTTGCCCTTTCGCTTTTGTGGAGCGTCGAGGCCGGAGCGCACGTCTTTGAATTCGCAAAGCACCTGTGGGGTTTCAGCAATGCCATCGGCCTTACGTCCGAACCAGCCCAGAGCGGAGTCCGCTTCGCCCGTACCGCCGGTCTGACCTGCGCCGGAAACCGGAAATCGAGGATACACTGAAAATCCAGCTTCCGCCGCGCCCTCGCCGGAACCGATGTAGCCCCAGGTCTTTTTGAAGAACGTGTCGATGAAGGAACTCTCAGCGGCAGTTTCCTTCTGAAAGTCTTTCGCCGCCCAGTTTTTCAGGCGTTCGAGAAGCCGGGCAGCTTGCTCCGAGCCCTTGAAAGCGTCGTATTCACCCGCCCAGTGGGCCAGGAGCAGGCTATCGTCGAACAGTGACTGGTGCTTTTCCGCCAAGCCGAATCCTCTCTAAAAACCGCACTTTCGCAGCCGCCACAGGCGAGCCGAAGGAAAAAGAAAGGGAAATCGCACACATGCTACTGGAATGGCTGATTGAAGGCAACTTCAAAGAAGGTTCAGATGCGAATGAGTAGCTGTTGGCGTCTTAGACCCTACCAGTCGCTCCAGGCCCCGCTGGTCGCCATCGTCCCCCCGACCCATGAACAAGCAAGGCCGCACAAGCCGTGCGGCGCTGGATGGGCATAACGATATCAGAAGGATGTGGGGGCTGTCAAAGATTACCAGCGCATCCGAGCAAGCAAAAATCGACTGCGGCCGCGAGCATTTCAAGGCGTTGGGCAACGAGGTGGAATTCACCGTGGCGAATAGATTTTCAACCTTCGCCGACAAAATGGTCCGATGAAAAGGTGGGGATGGGACGAGGCTGAAATGCAACCATTCTTGACATCTCGATCATGAAGTATTATTGGTTGATAATCAAACTCACGCTCAAGGAGTTCGGATGCTGACCCAATCCGCGACATACGCCTTACGGGCGATGGTTTTTTTGGCCAAACAGGAGCCGGAAAAGCCTGTACTGTCGCAGACGATTGCGGAAAAGATGGAGATTCCTCGTCAATATTTGTCTCGAATCCTCAATACGTTGGTTCGAAACGAACTGCTTTCGTCTGTTCGCGGAAGCAAAGGTGGATTTATGTTGGCCAAGCCCGCTGGGGAAATCCATCTGAGAGCCGTGGTGACTCCGTTCATGGATCTGTCAAGTTTCAGGAAGTGCTTTCTCGGTCTTTACCGGTGCCAAGAAGATGAAATGTGCAGAATCCAGGACAAGTGGAAACCCGTCATCGAAGGATTCGAGAGGATTCTCGATGAAACCACGATTGACCAGGTCCTCTGACCTTGTCAATTTTAATGGAACGGAACTTTTCATTATCATAGGGGGTTAGGGATGTTCAACAACAAGGTACGGGCAGTTCTTCTTTTCTTATTGGTCCTTACTTTCGGCGTCCTGATTTTTGGCGGATGGCTGATCCATAAGGAAAAGCCACCGATCCCTGAAATCGTCAAATCGGAGACCGGCCAAGTCGTTTTCGCCGGCAAGGACGTTATGGATGGGCAGAACTACTACTTCAGTCGTGGAGGCCAGAATATTGGAACGATCTGGGGGCACGGTTCTTATCTAGCCCCTGACTGGTCAGCCGATTTTCTGCATCGGATGGGACTTTACATTGCGGCTCGCCATCACGGTTTGGAACCCTCTGAAGCAAGAAATTTTTCACAACCAGATTTCGACGCTCTTGATTCAGTCGTGCAGGCCAACCTAAGCGCCTTGGCGACCAAAGAGATTAAAACCAACCGATACGCAGGCGGCACGCTCACGTTTACGCCTTACCAGGCGGAAGCCTTTGATGCTCTGGTTGGTTATTATACGTCTCTTTTCCAGAACGGTAACGAGGACATGGGACTTCAGCCCGGCATCGTGAAAACCGCCGAACAGGGACGCCAGGTCACGAGTTTCTTCGCATGGCTTTCGTGGGCAGCGGGCACGATCAAACCCGGGACCGATCATACCTATACGAACAACTGGCCCTTCGATCCTCTCGTCGGAAATCGCTCCATGCCGGAAAACGTTATCTGGTCAATTGTGAGCGTGATCCTGTTGATTCTCGCAATCGCAGTCTCGCTCTTTTTGTACCAGCGTTACCTGCGTGAAGATACATATGAAGCCAAGCTGCTGACCGACTTTCCCGAGCCGACACCTACCGCCAGTCAAAAAGCGACACTGCCGTATTTCATCACAGCCATCGCCTTGTTCATTATTCAGATCGCGATGGGCGCCACCACCGGACATTTCGCGGTGGAAGGAACCTACTTTTTCGGCATCCCGCTGGCCAACATCCTCCCTTACGCCGCTGCGCGGACATGGCATCTCCAGTTGGGCATTTTCTTCATCGCCACCTGCTTTCTGGCCGCCGGTCTATTTATAGGACCCTTCGTCGGGCGTGAGCCGAAGAAGCAGAGTCTGCTGGTTTGGGTTCTTTTCGGCGCTGTCGTTGTCGTAGTTCTCGGTTCGTTGTCGGGCACATGGCTGTCGGTGGCCGGAGTGTTCGGTGGTGATGGATTTTACCTAGGGCACCAAGGTTACGAGTACATCGAATTGGGCCGCGTCTGGCAACTCCTGCTGATTGTCGGTATGCTTATCTGGCTGGTTCTTGTTCTCCGGGCGATCCTTCCGGCACTCAAAAAAGAAGAGGACGCGGGCGGTCTTACCCACCTGCTGCTTTACAGTTCCATCAGCATTCCGCTTTTTTACATGGCGGGACTGATGTACGGCAAAGGGAGCCACGTTTCCGACGCGGAATACTGGCGCTGGTGGGTTGTCCATCTATGGGTCGAAGGATTCTTCGAAGTCTTCGCCACCGTGATTATGGCTTTCCTGCTTTCGCACATCGGCGCGGTGAGCAAACGGTTCGCACTGATGACCATCTACTTTTCGATTTTCCTGTATCTGGGAAGCGGCGTGATCGGCACCTTCCATCATCTTTATTGGAGCGGCTCGCCTGTGGCAGTCGTCGCGCTGGGCGCTGTGTTCTCGGCATTGGAGGTCGTACCCCTTTCCCTGCTGGGTTTCGAGGTTGTCCACAACCTGAAAACGATCAAGGCCGGTGGAGAAAACTACGCCTACAAATGGCCTATCTATTTCTTTATATCCGTGGCCTTCTGGAACCTGGTCGGAGCGGGTGTCTTCGGATTTCTGATCAACCCACCCATCGTTCTGTATTATTCCCAGGGCATCAACACCACTCCAATCCATGCCCATACCGCGCTTTTCGGTGTGTATGGCTTGCTGGCCATCTCGCTGATGCTTTTTGCGGTGCGCCACATCGTTACCCGCGCTTCCTGGTCCGACAAACTTCTCAAGTGGAGTTTTTGGGGGCTTAACGGCGGGCTGGCGGCGATGACCGTCTTTTCCTTGATCCCGTCCGGGTTCTATCAATTCTACTACGCCGTCAAATACGGCATGTGGTACGCCCGCAGCCCGGAGATCGCATCCGGTCCGGTCATCGAAACGCTCAACTGGATGCGCATTCCGCCCGATCTCGTGTTCGCCGCCGGGGCCATCGCTCTCTTCCTGTTCTTGGTCCGGGCTGTCTGGCTGTCCTTCTTCGCCAAGAGCGCACAAACAAAAACGGAGTGATCCATGACCAATAACGCACCCTCGATTCCACCGGCCACGGCTGTGGTACTCGACGATCTGGTTGAATACGGGAAAGGCTCAGTCGTAAGCCGGACCATCGTGAAAAACGCTGCGGGAACCTTGACCCTGTTTGCCTTCGATGAAGGAGAGGGTTTAAGCGAGCACACCGCCCCTTTTGACGCCCTGGTCATGGTCCTCGATGGTGAAGCGGATCTGACCATCGGAACCAAGGCGGTGAAGGCGATCAAAGGCCAGTCGGTGCTGATGCCCGCTAATGTTCCTCATGCGTTGAAGGCCAGTAAACCGTTCAAGATGCTTCTGGTCATGATTCGCGGATAGTTGCTCGTTCGCAGCTAGATATTTGAAAGAAGGATCAAGACAATGGATTTTGGGGCGACATTATTTGACTACTTTTCCTTCGCTTACAAATGAAATTCCTTGTTGTCCTGAGGTCCCGATCATTACCGACTCCACAATCGGTTCAGAGACCTGGTCCGTTGAGAACCACTCAACGACAAAATTGGCGCCCGATCCTCCCGTGCGTTCTCGTTCGCTGACAACGTAATCGAGGGTAGCCATAGGTGGGAGCAGAACTGACGACTCAAGAAAATCACGTATGAGATTGCCTGGAGTGTTGTAGTAACGGGCAGATGAAATATAAATTGGATGCTTGCTATCCGTATTGCGGATGCTCAGAGTCGTAGTTAAATCGTAAATCATGTCGCCGCCATAATATATGTGCGCATAAACAGGCACGTAAATCCTTTGGTCAGCGACCTTGGTCATTTTTTCAATGTCCGCCTTTGGAATGTACTTGCCACCGGCCCTTTCAACTGCTTTTGAATTTAAAGGCTTTTCCGATGTTGAGCACGATATAAGTCCGATGTGAAAAAGGAGGCAAAGAAAAATAGCTATGAATCGCCACAGAAAAGACATAAACGAACGCTTTGTAATATCCACCGCTTTTCCCTCCTGTTTCTGCAAGCAGACCTGATTATTCCTCTCTTTTTGGCGACTCACTATTCTGAATAAAAGCTTGGAAATAATCTATCTCCTCCGAGGAATTGTATAGTCGGCGGAGTATGTGATCAATGTAATCTGGCATATATCGCACCCACAGTTGAATGGGCACTTCATTCAGTTCCTTGGTGGTCGATAAGGCAAATCGGAAAAGATAGTCCATCAGATACTCAATATTGCGGGTCAATGAACCTTGATACTGCTGGTTCTGTCTTTGTGCCAAAATCCTTTCTTCGTGCATGGAACGGCCGATTTCCGACTCCAGCATTTCTTCATAAGAAATCAGGCTTACCTCAATCGTCACCTCGTCCTCTGCGCTTTCAATGAATTTTTTATAAGCTTTGGTCGTATCACGTGAGCAGCCTCGTTTCCTGAAAGCCGATTGTATTTCCCCGGAAGGAGATCTTTTTAGCATCTCCTCTCGCGGCCAGCGAAATCGCACAATCAGATTGGTTGCGTTGTAATTGCCGACAAGCTTCTCCTGCTCTTGAAGCGATATGTTGGGGCATTGCCCGATTTGGTCGATAGCCTTGTCAATATCAACCCCTTCAATCACGACCTTGAGACCGAGGATGTCGTTGATCGGCAGCACAGGAGGCGGACTGGCTATCTGGCCAAGTCGAATGGCCTTAAGGATACGTCTTTCAGCGTGGATGAATTCGCTGATTTGCTCCTCATTCGAAGTATTCAACTGCTCTACGGGAATACCTTGACGTTCGGCTCGTTCAGCTGCCAAGGCATCAGCCTGCGTTTTGATTTCTTGAAAAATGAAGTCAATCAGATAGCGCCCGCCTTTTTCCGCGATCCTTCGAAAACGTTTTACTCGCGCCGTGCCCAAGAGACGACTGTCGTTTTCGTTTCGGAAATAAACAAGGCCATTTACCGGTGTTTCTCGATAGAAGTCTTGTGGATACCGCCGATAATGATCGATCATTTCCTCGATTCTCGTTGTGCTTTCCGGCGGATTCTGAATTAGCAAGTCTTTCATTTGTCCTTTCGTTTGTGCTCGCACGAAAAACACTTCGTCACCATAGAGCTTGGCAAATGCTGTTTGGGCGAACGCATTGAGAATAGCCATGCTTACATACGCGTTGAAATTGACGGCCCATTTTAGATCACCGACTTCCTGCATTAGTTCGGGGCGAGCCATTATCCAGTGATCGATGATCGCAGCCAGGCGGTCCCGATGAAGAAAACCGTTCATCCGAATCATGAGTTCCCCCTTTTCACTTTCACCGTATCTCTGAACTTTATTTTTATCGTTGGCATACCAGATTCCTCTTTCGTTCCTTTTTCGAAGAACTATTTGTTTTTTAAGGAAGCCAGGTAGCCGTTACGCACCTCATAGATTTGATCCGACGTTACGAACGCGCTTTCATCAATTTCATGAACTGTCTCCAGATACAGAGGTAACTGACGCCGCAGTATCACGGAGGTAATAATGTTTACCTGTCCATCCTTGCCTTTGCCCATGGATTCGGTAGCCCCAAAGCCTATGGTGCGCAATCGGGTCGCCATCGGACCAACAACGCGCTTTGTGACAACACTGATTCGAAGATTTCCCGGTGCAATTCTCCGCTCAAGAACAACGCCGAGAACCGTACCCGTGCCAAAACCAAGGCCATATGCTAAAAAATTCATTATATTGCCGATATTGCTTACCACGGCACTAATGGCCCAAAGATAAATGCTGACCTCCACGGCTCCAATAATACCTGCAGTGTACTTTTTCCCTCCGACCGCATAGAGAACCCTCAGGGTGCCCATTGCCTGATCGATTACCCTGCAGATGAATATCAGGAATGCCACAAGCAAGGTCGACATTTGCATTTCCGCCATTTCTATTGCAGATCACCCTTCGTACTTCCCATTACGCAATAAGGGATTCCTTATCAGAGACAACTTTTTGCGAACCTTTCTGCTTTTGGAGATCTGCTTCGGGTTGATAAATGATGCTCTCCACTCGCAAACGAATTGCCCCTTTCGGAATTTCCCATTCGATAATGTCGCAAACTCGATAGCCGATTACGGCTACGCCAACAGGAGCCAAAATGGACAATTTCCCTTTTGAAATATCCGCTTCGTGGGGATAGACCAGGGTAAGCACATGCAGCTTATCGTCTTCCAGACTTCGCAGGCAAAACTTGGAATTCATTGTAATCACTTGCCTTGGAATGTCTTTGGATTCGACAATTATGGCCTTGTCCAACTCTTCCTCAAGTTCCGCGATGCATTCCTGATCTCTTTCCGGAATCGTTGCCGAGGAAAGCAGGGCCCTCAGCTTTTTCATGTCTTCATGGGTGATGTAGATGGGCGATCTGTTTTCCCTCATTGCTTGACTTCCTGACTTATGGCTTCATGATTTGGCCTCTTTAGAAAGCCATCGAGTTGAATTGCCTTGTGCCTGTCAACTCGTAGACAACGATTCGCAAAGCGCCCTTCTTGCACCACCGGAAGCATGGGCGCTCCACACTCTCGGCAAGTTTCCGATGCGACAATCTCATTGTGACAGTGTGGACAGAAGAAGTTAATTTCACCTTCGTCCGGCAACTTATATTCGGATGAAATCGAGAGCGATTCGGGACGGGATGATAATCGCAACCAACCATGTTCTTCGAAGCCGAAAGAACATGTAATCTTGACTGAAGGGGCATTGTCTATGGCGATGCTGTCATCCATCAAACTGTGGTTGCAATACGGGCACAGGACCGATTCTCTTGGTTGGGGAAAAAGGCTTTGGTCTTTGCTGAAGCTGTCGGATTCGGGTTTGAATTTGAACAAGTCATAAGATCTGGCAAATCCGTAAATGTCTACCATTGACCGGTTCGTTTTCTCAGCAACAGTTTTCAACGCCTGTTCCGATAAGTACCCAAACATACGTTGTATGTCCTGCAATATCGCGTGAAGTTCCCCGATTTTTCCGGTGTGCCGATTAATGATCTTGATTACTTCTGCGTTCATTTGGATTCTCCCTTGCTCTCCGCCGCGTTCACCCCGGTTTGGACGCTTTCAACCCGAAACCTTCGATGCCCTGAAGGCACTTTCCATTCGATGACGTCACCGACGCGGTATCCAAGAACGGCAATTCCCACGGGTGCCAATATGGACAATTTCCCCTGTGAGATGTCAGCGTGCTGGGGATAAACGAGAGTAAAAGTCTGGACTTGATCGTTATCCAGATTTCGCAGACAAAAAGTGGAGTTCATGGTGATTACGTCATCTGGAATGTTCGCCGTATCGACGATAACCGCCCTGGCAAGTTCCATCTCCAAATCCTCAATGAACTCGCTATCCCGCTTGTAGATGATTCCTGATTGAAGAAGAGAGTTTAGGGCATCAAAATCTTTTTCGGTGATAAATATCTTCGACCTTTTCTTCACTGTCGGCGACGACTTTTCGGCCTTGGCGGTCGAGCGCGGAAGCGACCATCCGTTGCCTTTTCGATCATTGGCCGACCTTAACGTCATTTTCTCGGCATTCCTTTTTTGCGTTGGGACCGAGATTCAATCCAAAGCCTGAGTGAATTCATGGGATGGCGTACACCTGACGCGCCGCGGGCGGTTCGCGGATGTTTTGAACATGGGGCGATTGAATTGTATCGACCAGAATCACCTGGCATCCGACTTAAAGCTCGAAGACGGCGGTGATCCAAATCGAGACGCGTCATGGATGCCTTTCCTTTGCTGCGGAGATTTGGGAAAAAATCCACCTATACAACCCCTTGCTCCAACATGGCATCGGCAACCTTGAGGAATCCCGCGATGTTCGAGCCTCTAAGATAATTGATGCTGCCGTTTTCTCGCCCATGTCGAACGCACTCCTCGTGAATTTGCGTCATGATTTGCCGCAACCGGTTATCAACTTCATCTCTCGGCCAGGATAGCCGCAGACTGTTCTGACTCATTTCCAAACCGGAAGTAGCCACGCCGCCCGCATTGGCGGCTTTGCCGGGGGCGTAAAGAATCTTGCTGTCGATGAACATCTGAACCGCATCCGCAGTGCATGGCATATTAGCCGCTTCAACAACACATCGGACGCCGTTATGCAAAAGCATTTCCGCGTCAGTGCCATTCAGTTCGTTTTCCGTGGCGGTAGGAATAGCGATATCGCAAGGCACCTCCCACGGTCGTCGTTGAGGCACCCATTTAAGACCGAATTGGTCAGCGTAGTCTTTGGCGGGTCGGCGGTAGATCGTCCAGAGCGGCTTCAGAAAATCCAGTTTCTCGCCTGCGATACCCTCGCGATCAAGCACGTAACCGAATTCGTCCCCAATGGTAATCACCTTGCCGCCCAGGGTATTAATTTTTTCAACGAGAAAGCTCCCAACGTTGCCGTATCCGGAGATCGTCACGGTCTTTCCCTCGATGGATTCGCCTTTTGCCTTGAGCATCTCTTGTACAAAATAGGCAACGCCATAGCCGGTGGCCTCCGGACGCATGAGCGAACCACCGCATTTGAGACCTTTGCCGGTAAGAACACCGGAAAATTCATTACGCAGTTTCTTGTACATACCGAAAAGAAAACCGATCTCGCGCCCACCAACGCCGATGTCTCCCGCAGGCACGTCGGTATTCAGACCGATATGACGAAACAGTTCCATCATGAAGGATTGGCAAAAACGCATTACCTCGCCGTCGGTCTTGTCCCTTGGATCAAAGTCGGCTCCTCCTTTGCCCCCGCCCATTGGAAGAGTCGTGAGACTGTTCTTAAATGTCTGTTCGAACGCCAGGAATTTCATGCGGCTGAGGTTCACATTAGGGTGGAAACGCAGCCCGCCCTTATAGGGGCCGATCGCACTGTTCATCTCGACGCGATAGCCTTTGTTGACACGCACATTTCCCGAATCGTCCACCCAAGGGACTCGGAACATCACCACGCGCTCCGGCTCAACAATACGTTCCAGGATGTTGGCCTTTTGGTACTTCGGGTTCGTTTCCAATACGGGCCAGATGGACTCCACGACCTCATGCACGGCCTGGTGAAATTCCGGTTCGCCCGGATTATGCTGAGTCAACCAGGATATGAACGCATCGACGTTCGGATACATGTTGCCTCGCTCCCTTCGCACGCTCGTTTGTTTTTCAATCGGGCCCGAGCAGTTGCCACGACTTCACAAAGCAAAGAAGGACTTGGCGACCAATGTTTACTCACAGATACTCTTCACAGTGCCAAGCGCCGTCTTTACGAGCGGGCAGCGTGCAGGTGTCACGATTATCGCAATTGACGCACAGGCCAAGAACCTGCTCCTCGCTCTTCGGATCAGCGGATGCGCTTTCTGCAATCGAGGAGGAGGATTCAGAGTGACTGTGCGACTCATGCATCTCGCAAAAAGTCACCGGATGGACGGCCTCAGCAAGATACATACAGTCCTGTAAATGGTCGCAGTTCATACATAGCCCTGAAGCTTTTCTTCTTCTGATGACGGTCGAGTTACGACGGCCTTCGGTCTTCGGTTGCCTGTTTGTCTTAGCCATTTCATTCACCCCCGTTTTCATTGCCGATGCCCTGGCGGCCGACCGGCTCTTTTTGACAAATGCCAGGACACACCAGCCCGCATACCATGGCTGGATCAGGCAGATTGATCTGCCGCATCAAATGACGGAGCCACATGCTCGTCTCCAAACAGAAGTTCGCGGAGTTTCTCTATGCTCGTTTTGGCGTCGCCAAAAAGAAGCGTCGCGTTTGACATGGTGTACAAAGGATTTTCGACGCCCGAGTAACCCGGAGTGGCGTCCAAGTTGCACACGATGATGTGCTTCGCATCATGCGCCATGAGGATCGGCATTCCCGATATTGGAGTGCCTTGTTGGGTCACAGCAGCGGGATTGATGACATCACACGCCCCCACAATCAGGACGGCATCGGTCTGTGGAAATTCAGGATTAATGACGCCCAGGTCGACGATCAGTTTCTCGTAATCCACATCAGCTTCTGCCAAAAGGACGTTCATGTGCCCTGGCATACGCCCAGCGACAGGGTGAATCGCAAACCGGACGGTCTTCTCCATCGTTTCCAGTTGACCGGCTAAAGCGACAACATCGAATTGTGCTTGGGCAAGAGCCATGCCGTAGCCCGGAATGACAATAATTTTCTTGGCGCGCTTCAGGACATCGATGGCCTGTGTGAATGGGTCTCGGTCGTCTTGAACTGAAGACGTTGACGATTCGAACAGCGGTGAGGGTGATACTGAAATTCTGCTTGTGATTGTTGCTGCGGTCCCCAGAAAGATACTCCAGAGGGATCGGTTCATGGCCCGACACATGACCAGCGTCAGAATCGACCCGGAGGCCGCCACGGTCGCGCCGCAGGCGATCAGCAATCTGTTCTGAATGACGATCCCGCAAAAGGCCGCAGCGAATCCCGCAGTCGCATTCAGGAATGAAATAAGCACAGGCATGTCGGCTCCGCCGATGCGGATGGAAAAGACAATTCCGGCAGCGGCGGAAAGAACGATCAGTATCGCCAGGAGGTAAGGGCGATAGGGCAGATCGAACTCCCAAGCAACGATGCTTGTTGCAATAATGAAATAAGCAATGATCTGAAGAATCATGGAATGGGAACGTAGGACCACGGGCTTTTGGGAGAACCGATTGGCGAGTTTGCCGCTGGCGACCATGCTTCCGCTGAAGGTAGCCGCACCGACAATGATCCCGATGATTCCGGAAGCCGTACTCACCGAGGTTAACTCCGTACCGGTGCGTGAGAGTTCGACAAACGAAATCAAGAACGCTGCGATACCGCCAGCCCCGTGTTGGAAGGCAACCATTGCCGGAATCTGAATCATCGTGACTTTTACGGCGACAATTGTTCCGATTGCAGAGCCGGTCAAAAACACCAAAAGAACCAGCGCTCCATGGTCCATAGGGTGACGGAAAAGGACCACCGCGCCTGCCGCACCCATGGCAAAAATGTTTAAGAAGTTGCCAACCCTGGCCCCAGCGGGTTCCCGGAAAAGACGGATCCCGATGACGAGTAATGCGATGATTCCCAGATCGATCAACATACGGGCACCTTTTTCCTGTCAGGAGGCTCTACTCATCAGACGCTGCGGCTGGAACGGATTTCTTACGAAACATCCCCAGCATCCGGTCTGTGATGACGAACCCCCCGACAAGGTTGAATGCGGCGGCGAGAATTGCCGTCGCACCTAGAGTCAGATTCAGACGGTCCATCGGCTGCGAGAAAAGGATCAATGCGCCAAGAATGGTGACCGCCGAGATCGCGTTGGTCATTGACATGAGCGGTGTGTGAAGTAACGGCGGAATCTTGGAAATCAGGAGATATCCAATTCCAAACGAAACAACGAAAACGCCGACCATGATGACAAAATCAGTCATGACATCCTCCGGCTCTACGCCTCTCCCATTGCCTTCAAGGCGCCCGCAAAAAGGATTTTGCCTTGATGGGTAACAAGGGAGTGGTGGACGATTTCGTCGTCAAAATCGGGAACGTGCAGCCCTTTCTTGTACATATTCTCGACGAAATGGAGGATGTTGTTCGCGTACAGCCAGCTAGCATGAACAGCCATCTGTCCGGGGATATTTTGAATGCCGGATATTTTGACTCCGCACTTTTTTTCTACGACCGCGCCCTTTACCGTGCTTCCGCAGTTTCCGCCTTGATCGACGGACACATCAATAATGACGGAGCCGGGCTTCATACGTTCCAGCATGGATTCCGTGACCAGAATCGGAGCAACTTCCCCAGGCACAAGCGCGCACAGAATCACACAGTCCGCTTCGGCGACTTCAGGTAGAAGCTTCTCGCGCTCTTTATCTAGCCAATCCTTGGGGAGTGCTTTCGCGTATCCACCCTCACCGATGGCGAGGTCTGGTGGAACTTGGAAATCAACCAGTTTGGCGCCCAGACTGCCGGCTTCTTTTTGTGCTTGGACACGTATGTCGATGGCACGGACGATACCGCCCAGACGTTTGGCCGTCGCTATTGCTTGAAGACCGACAACGCCGGTTCCCACTATGAGGAACTTTGCGGGATTGACCGCCCCGATAGCGGTTCCGATCATCGGAACGAAGCGAGGCATGAGATTGGCCGCCAGAAGGACCGATTTGTAACCGGTTACCGTGCTCATTGAAGTCAGAGCGTCCATCTGCTGAGCTCGGGAAATTCTGGGAATGCCATCCATGGTGAAAGAAGTAATTTTTCGGTCTCGCAACATACGAACCATGGCGTGACACTGCGGAGCGGCAGGATGCAGGAACGTGATCAGCGTGCATCCTTCCGGCATCATATCGACTTCGTGAAGTTTCAATGTGGGATGGGTTTCGGGCTGTTTCACTTTGAGGATGAGATTCGACATGGCATATAGTTCTCGAACATCGGCAACGATTTTTGCGCCAGCTTGCTCATAAGCTTCGTCCGAAAAATATGCGCCTTCCCCCGCGCCGGTTTCGACGGCAACGTCAAAACCCATTTTGATGTATTTCGACACGGTTTCAGGAATGACAGCGACGCGATCCTCTTCCTGTAAAATTTCTTTTGGAACACAGATCTGCACGATGCGCTCCTTTCTTATTGATGGCCGATTTGCGACAGGGTGGAACGCACAGCATCATGTAAAATGGGAGCTTGCGGTTGCTGCAAAAGCCCTTTGGCCTTTTCCGCTATTTCACCGATTGTGATGCGCCGCTGTTTTTCCGACGTCTTCTTGATGCGAGTCGCCAGAACTCCCAAGGCACTGGCGGCTAGAACACGAAGCTCATAGTAAACACTGTCGTCCAAGAGAATCTGCAGTACTTGGTCAATGAGATCGTCCGAAGGACTTTCAATGTCCTTGATGTACTCCAGGACCGTCTCGCGAAGCCGCCAGTTGTCCTTGTAACGCAGGATTCCGATCAGATCTTCCTGGTGTTGCCCAAGCTTTTTCTTTGCTTTGAGGTGATCGAGTTTCTCCATCACCTGCCACCAGTCTCTCAGGTTGCCAAAATAATAATCACCCATCTTTCAGACCTCCGCGAAAATTCAAAGAGTTGATGAGCAAGTCCTGGGCCAAAACGCATTTGCCTTGTGGAAACGGCTATTGCTCTGAATTTACGAATATTTGGCGTGGCCACGTTGATTCAGAAATAGCTTGTCGGTTTGAGGCTGGCTGGAGAGCGTTGCATTGAGCAACGCGACCGTTGCATTTAGCAACGAGACAATGAGTCTAGGGATTCATGAATTTCGACTGGAAAATATGAGTGCTCAAGTCTCCGTTTCAGGGATTTCCATTCTACGGATCATTCGCCACAAGGTCGTCCGATCGATGCCGAGGATCTCCGCAGCACGGGCTTTGTTGTTGCCAGTCTTCTGGAGGGTCTCAATAATTCGTGCACGGACCAATTGCTCTAAGCTTAGGAGTTCTTCATGAGAAGGGAGGTCTCCTACTACAGGATTCCGTATGTCCGTTGGTAAACTATCCGGATTAATCACATCCCCAGTTTCCAATAGAACGGCACGTTCAATGATGTTTTCCAGTTCCCGGACATTGCCGGGCCATGGATATTGCTCCATCAATCGTAAAGCTTCCGGCGAGAAACCGCCCATCGGCTTGTTGTTTTCTTCAGTGTACTTTTTGAGAAAATAGACGGCGAGAAGACCAATGTCCTCGCGGCGCTCCCGCAAGGGTGGCAGACGAAGACCAACAACATTCAACCGGTAGAACAAATCCTCTCGGAATTCGCCCTGCTTTACCATCAAAGCAAGGTCCTTGTTTGTGGCAGCGATTATTCGGACATTAACCAAGGTGCGATTCGTCGAACCGACCGGTTGTATCTCGCCGCTATCAAGGACGCGGAGAAGGTTTTGTTGCATCGCAGGACTTACATCCCCGATTTCATCCAGAAAGACCGTCCCGCCATTGGCTGTCTCAAATATTCCCCGCTTGTCACGCGTTGCACCAGTAAAAGCACCTTTTACATAACCGAACAATTCGCTTTCCAGCAGGGTGTCGGAAAGGGCGCCGCAGTTGACGGGCAAGAATGGATGCTCGGCACGGTTGCTGTTGAAATGAATGGCTTTGGCAATCAATTCCTTGCCGGTGCCCGTTTCTCCCGTAATCAGGATAGTGGACTTGGAGTCCTTGATTTTCTGGATCGTCCTGAACAGATCCGTCATCTTCTCGCTGGAGGCGATGATGTTCTCGAAATGGTACTTTCGTTCGAGTTGTCGGTGAAGAAACCTGTTCTGTTTGATAAGCTCTTGCCGCTCGCGCACTTTGCGCACGACAATTTTGATTTCTTCGAGGTTGAATGGTTTTGAAATGTAGTCTTCAGCGCCCGCTTTCATGGCTATGACGGCCTGGTCTACGGTGGCATAGGCGGTAATCATGATAATACTTGTGTTCGGATTGAAGTTGCGAACGGCCGTCAGCAATTCCATGCCGTCCAATCCTGGCAACTTGATATCGGAAATAAGAAGGTCGTATGTGCGAACCCTGATCCGCTCAAGCGCCTCTTCGGCGCTTTCGAGCGCTTCGACTTGATAGCCCTCCTTGCTCAGAATCATTTGAAGGGCATTACGCATTTTTTGGTCGTCCTCAATGACAAGAATGTTGAAATCATATAAATCGCTCATGCCTGTCCTTCCTTGTCTTCTTGTAACCCGTGCCCGGTTGAGGCCATATCCAAAATCGGCAACTCGACAGTAAAAGTGGTCCCCGATGACGTGTTCTCAGCCGCCGTCTCTTTCCTCTGGTTACTGATCACCTTGATATTCCCACCGAGTCTCCGAATCATCCCGTAGCCGACGAAAAGTCCCAGCCCCATGCCGTCTTTTTTTGACTTCGTCGTGAAGAAGGGTTGGAACACTTTGTCAATATCTTCGGCAGGGATTCCGCGACCGGTATCGGTGACATCCACTTTTATTTTTTTTAATTCCTTGACCAATCGTGTGGTTATTCGAAGCGTCCCGCCTTCCGGCATGGCATCCAGGGCATTGGCAATGAGGTTTCCAAAAACCTGTTTCAAAATGCTCGGATCAGCGTGGGCAGGGGGCAAATTGTTTTGGTGATCAACGATGATTTTCACATCCGGGTAGGTTTCATTGATTTTTGCAATTTCAAGTAAACGGCTGAGGAGAGCGGCGACGTCAGTGTGCTCTTCGCCTTTTTGAGGTCGTCGAGAGAACTCGAGGAGATTCCTCACAATGCGGCTTATTTGGTGAATCTCTTCTTCAATTGTTTGGAGCTTCTCGAGGCTTTCACTGCTCACCTGACGGTTCGACATTTCTTCAATGAGCATTTGAGTATAGACAAGAGCATTCGCGATTGGGGTATTTAACTCGTGCGCCATCCCTGCGGTTAACAACCCCATCGTCACTAGTTTTTCTTGTTGAAGAACCTGCGATTCCAACTCTTTTTCATTTTGATAAGATCGTTCAAGCATTCGAGCAATTTGAGATGAAATGAAATAGGCGACCATCATTTCAACGGCAACGAAAATAAACCCCCAAAACAAGAAGCGCCTACGAATGTCGGACAACTGCTGGGATATCTCTTTCCAGTCCTGTTCGACGATGACGGTCCATTTTGTGTCCGGCAATGTCATTGCGGTGGATAAGACAGATACTCCTCGGTAGTCCAACCTTCGACAAACGGATCCTTCCCCGCAAAGTTGGCGGTACTCAACCAGGTCGATTCGGTGGCTCATGGGCTTGACGCCGAAGCGAGTCGAGGTGAGGAACCGGCCAAGATGATCAACGAGATATGCCTCCCCGGTTTTCTCAATCATGGTTTCTGAAAGACGTCTTTCAATAGGCGTTAGATCGACAAGGGAGACTAAAACGGCTTTGGTTTTATCTGTCTTATGAAGGAAAACCGGAGTTGATAATTGGAGAGCAGCGCGCTGTTTCGGGTCGTTAAGAACAACGGTTTCAAATTGGTCCTTCCCGGCAATTGCATCCTGAAACCATTTCATCTCGTTGAAATTTCCCGGGCCAAAATACTCCTCATTTATGGAAGCAAGTGCCTTGCCGTTTGAATCCAGTAGCAAAAAACCCTTATATACTCCGTATTGCTGCATAACCATGGCCAAGCGCTCTTCGGCCAAGGTCGTTTGCCCGTCCAATTTCAGAGGAAGGAGAAAATTAGCCAGGAGGCGAAGGTCGTTAACGCGCTCGGAAAGAAAACCTTGAAGAAGCTGCGCGCTCTTCTCAACGATGCTTTGCAGATGCAAAGCGGAGCGGTCTCGGAGCATTGCTTCGCTGTTGACCATGTTTCCGTACCCAAGAGAAAGCAGTGGCAAACTCGTCAACAGCAGGAACGAGAAAAACAGAAGCCACTTGAGCCGTTTGAAATTCATTTGGCGATCCCGTCATCTTAGGACGACAGTCCCTTTAAGCAAAACCAATGCCATAGTACCCCCCTAACGAAAACCGGGCAAACTAAATGCGCGATGTTCTGAGGGTCGAAATCGCTTTCCGGAGCAGGTGGAATGGACGAGCCTTTCGGGAGGATTCAACAGCAACCGGCACAACAAAAAATGCTATGGCGAATCAGCAGCCATGCGGGTCGGCAGAAGGCCAAACAGTAAGCCTGGAATAGCAATCTTGAATATTCCTTTATATTCAGCTACTTAGAAAGCGTCCCTTCCCACCGAAAAGTACCGGCATTTCGATACCAGTAACGTTTCCTCCATCCTACTACGCTCTCGAACTTTTTTGAAAAAGTTCGGTGCTACGTAGGATGCCCTACGAAGCTCGAGCATAGCGAGAGCGAAGTAGGGCAAAGTATACTGTCCCCCACAAAAGGCGAGACACCTGATAGAGTGATGTTCGGTTGAATCG
>DAIMDW010000045.1:0-28409 GCA_036725605.1 bacterium | reverse complement strand
CTTCGACGTTCTGCGCGACGCCGTTTTCGATAATCAACCGGCTGGCCTGTCCTTCCATCAGGCGGCCGACCGGCTCGACCGACAACACGACCTTGCCGTCGTAATCGCGGTCCACCTCGCCGGTTTCGTCCAGCGCGGCGATGGTCAGGCGGTAGCCCACCGGTTCGTCGGGAAACGCGATGCGGTCGTTGTCGTCGCCGGTTTCGCCTTCCTCGATCAGCACGGCGAAGCTGCTGATGCCCTCGGGCGCGTCGTATTCCTTGACGCAGGCCGCGCACAGCACCGACAGGATCAATGTCAGAATCATCGTTTTGCGCATCTTAATACACCGTCTTGATGCGGCCGTCCTCGATCGCCAGGCCGCTGGTACATTGATCGATGGGAGTGTCCTCGTCGTCGCAGACCGGCAACTGCGGATGCCGGCTCATGTAGTCGATCACCGCGCTGCGCATGCTGATGCCGGTGTCCACCTTCGACGTGTTGCGCGCCAGAATCTCGAACCCCGAACCGCCCCAGGCCATGTAATCGTTCGTGGCCATCTCGTACACCGAGCCGTAGTTGAGCGGAATGCCGTTGATCTCGATGTCCTGCGCCTCGCCCTCGCGGCAGTTCATGGTGAAGGTGATGCCCGCCACCTGAATCTGGCTCGAACAGCCGCGCCCGGCGCTGCGCTGCGTGGCGTAGTCGAGCAGTTCCTGCACCTCGATCCCCGACAGATAAATCGTGGTGATCGTGTTTTCGAACGGCAGCACGTTGTACAGGTGCTCCAGCAGGATGTCGCCTTCCTGGATGTCGGTGCGGATGCCCAGCGAGTTGGTCACGCAAAAATCGGTTTCCACGCCGGGCCGCAACTGCATCGCCTCGGCGACGAAATTGCCGAGCATCGAATCGCCGCCGGTGAACCCGAAGCGATCCAGATCGGCGTCCGCCCGCGCCAGCACGCGGTCCAGGTCGATCGTGTGCGACAGCTCGATGTAATACGGTTCGAGCAACTCCCACACCTCGGCCTTGCGCGGCACTGTCGCGTCGACGGGAATCAACTTGTAGCTGTGCGATTTGACCTGGCCGTTGCGGATGATCAGATCGAGGCGGCCGACGAACTTGGCGAAGGCCTGCGGATGGCTGACGATCGTTTTGTGGTCGGCGCAGCTATCGCGATAGGTGAATCCGTCGATGTCGCTGACCTCGTCGACGATCGGCGCGTAGGGCACGACCGTCGGCGGGTCCAGCGCCACGTGATGGTGCCCGCCCATCACCACGTCGATGCCGCACACGTTGCGCGCCACCTCGAGGTCCTCGGTCAGGCCCAGGTGGCTCAGCAGAATCACCACGTCGACGTCGGGCCGCAGCTCGTCGACCAGCTCCTGCGTCAACTGGATGAAGTTCACCGGCTGCGCGCCCAACGAATTGTCGCCCTCGCCCAGCGAGTACATCGACGACGTGTTGGCCATGCCGATGATCGCCACCTTCAGCCCCTGAATGTTGCGGATGATGAACGGCTTGACCAGGTTCTTCATGATCTCGGTGTGCGACTTCTCGACTTCCCACCGGTAGTTCGCGCCCAACACCGGAAACGCCGCCCACTTCGAAAGCTGTTCGGCCGTGTTCTCCGGACCGGCGTCGAACTCGTGATTGCCCAGCACGAACGCGTCCAGCCCCGCCGTCGACAGGGCGCGAATTTCCGGCTCGCCGTGGAACACATTAAAGATGGGCGCGCCCTGGAACGCGTCGCCGGAATCCAGCCACATGCTCCGCCGCGCCTTCTTCCGCTCACGATCGATGATCGTGGCGATTTGCGCCAGGCCGCCGAAGGGGCCGCGATCCTCGACCAGTCCCAGCATGCGCTCGGTGTACAGCGGGCTGTAATCGTAGGGGAGAATCCGGCTGTGAACGTCGGCGGTGTGCAGCAAGGTCAAGCGCACATCCTGGTTCGTCAGATCGACGTCGGCGCCCTGATAGGCGCACCCGAACATCAGCGCCAGAATCGCCAGCAACAAGGGAATCCCGACGCGCCAAGGCCTGCTAACCGTCAAATTTGACATCGCTGTATTTCTCGAATTTTGCGTTTTCAGCGCGAAGATTCGTGCCGCAAATCCCCGCTTTTTCGGCGGCTCAGTGTAGCCTCCGAATTCCGGCTTGTAAAGCATCCAAACCGGTGCGGATATAATTGGATTATCCAATAATGACAATTCGTTTCGTAATTGATGAGCAACCGATTCAAGCGATTCCGGGGAGTGAATCCAGCGCACGATAGCACATTTTTTTCCCGCCTCGCAGGGGAAAATCGACGGCCCGTTTTATCCCTCTACACCAGCCGTTCACGGATCTTCGCCGAGAGGATGTCCATGATCCACACGACCAGCGCGATCAGCCACATGCACAACCCGACCGCCTGCCACTTCACCAGTTGCTGATACTGCATGAGCATCTGGCCGATGCCGCCGCCGCCGACCAGACCGATGATCGTCGCCATGCGCACGTTGATGTCCCAACGGTAAATCGTGAAGGACAAAAACGGCGGCACGATCTGCGGCACGACGCCCCAACGCAACAGCGGCAGCGTGCGCGCGCCGGTCGAACGCACCGCCTCCAGCGGGCCGGGATCGATCGCTTCGAGCTGTTCGCTGTAGAGCTTGCCCAGCCCGGCGATCGAGTGGATGGCCAGCGCCAACGTGCCGGCGAACGGACCGATGCCCACCCACACCGAAAAAATGATCGCCCACACCAGCGGCTCGATCGAGCGCGTCACGTTCATCACCGTGCGCACCGCGTAGTACGCCGCCAGCCCCGTGCGCGAGCCGGTCATCAGGTTGCGCGCGCCCAGAAAGCTCAGCAAAAACGCCGCCGGCACCGCGAGCGTCGTCGCCACCAACGCCAGGAACAAGGTGATGATGATGTTCTTGATCGCCAGCGCCAGCAGCGACCATTCGGGCGTGAACAATCCCTGGAAGATCGGCTTGGCCGTCGCCGCGCGGCTCAGGAACTTGCCCAGGTCCACCTCGGTGACCAGCGCCGCGACCCAGTAGGTCAGCACGAACAGTAGGATCGTCACCACGCCCCAACCGGTGCGATACCACGGCGGCCCGACGGAGTCCTTGGGTCGTTCGACCAGCCGCGTGCCGCTGAGTCGGTCGTGCCAGGTCAGCCCGTCGGCGCGCAGCACCGCCGTCCACAACCCCGCGCCGGCGACGGCCGCGGCGGGCAGCCACGTCACCAGGCGCAGCAAACGGCGCGAATGGGCGGGCGGTTGATTGTCCCGGTCGACCAGCCGCTTGCCGAACAGCCGCAGCGCCGGCGACGCGCCCCACGCGCGCAACGTCTCGGCCAGCAACGCCGCGACGAGCAGCCAGACGATCCACGTGTAGCGGACGTGCACGGTGAAATAGTAGGCGAGCAGAAAGTGGATCAGCAGCAGGCCGAAGGCGACCAGCGCCCAATCGACGACGAAGCCGCGCAGGCGGTCCCACAAGAACCGCAAACGCTGACGACCGGTCGGCGCGGCGCTCATCGGATTTCCACCTCCTCGGCCTCTTCGCCGTAAATCTCGCGGAAGCGCGTTTCGTCGATGCCCTCGGGCGCGCCATCGTAGACGATCAGACCGTCTTTGAGCGCGATCACCCGCGTGCCGTAGCGCCGGGCCAGCGAAAGAAAATGCAGGTTGCACAGCACCGTCAGCCCGTGCTCGCGGTTGAGCGCCGCGAGGTACTTCATCACCGAATGGCTGGTCGCCGGATCGAGG
Source organism: bacterium (assembly GCA_036725605.1). GTDB lineage: Bacteria > Lernaellota > Lernaellaia > Lernaellales > Lernaellaceae > CALBTQ01. Next base: position 24,670 of record DAIMDW010000045.1, on the reverse strand, counting down.
CTGGCCACCGGCTCGTCGGCCAACAGCAGCACCGGTTCCTGCATCAGCGCGCGGGCAATCGCCACCCGCTGCTTCTGCCCGCCCGACAACGCCTCCACACGCGCGGCCGATTTTTCGGCGATGCCCACCAGGGCGAGATTCGCGCGCGCCCGCTCGCGTTCGGCGGCGGTGAACAAGCCCAGCACGCCCGCCGCCGCGCCCTTGTTGCCCAACGCGCCGGTCAGCACGTTGCGCAGCACGCTGTGACGCGGCACGAGGTTGAACTGCTGGAAGATCATCGCGATGCGTCGACGCGCCGCGCGCAGCTTTTCGCCCTGCGCGGCGGTCATGTCCGTGCCGTCGACCTCGATCGTCCCGGCGCTCGGATCGATCAGGCGGTTGATGCAACGCAGCAGCGTGCTCTTGCCGCTGCCCGACAGCCCGACCACCGCGACGAACTCGCCGCGCGCGACGGTCAGATCCACGCCGCGCAGCGCCGGCGTGCCGTCGTCGTAAATCTTGGTCAGGCCGCGGATGGTCAGCACGTCTACTCCAACAGTTGTTTGGCCAGCTCCGGCGTGAGCCGCACCGCTTCGCGAATGACCTCGTAGTCGGCGTCCACCGTGGGCACCAACGCGGTCACGCCGTAAAGTTTCTCCAGCGCCTCGCGCCCGGCCGGCGTGGCCACGAAACGCAGCAGACCGTCCTTCATGCGCTCGCGAATGGGCGCGGGCAACGTGGCGCGCACCGCCACCAGATCGTTGGGGATCGGCTCGCTCAGCGCCAGAATCCGCACCTCGTCGAAAATATGCGGGAACGTCGCGCGCACGAGTTTGCGCGCATCCTGAAGCTGTCCGTCGCGCACCGGGCTGTGCCAGGTGCAGGCCACGTCGACCTTGCCGTCGCGCACCGCCAGCACCGCCTGCGGATGCCCGCCGAGAAACACCTCCTGCGCCGGCGCAATGCCGCGCTTGATCAGCATTGCCTTGGGGAAAATGTGCCCGGTCGTCGACGCCGCGTCGGTGTAGCCGATGCGCCGCCCGGCGATGTCCTCCAGCCGCTGCAGATCGCTGTCGGCGCGCACCAGAAACTGGCCGTAATACACGTCGCTGCCGTAACGCACGATGCGCAGCAGCGGCAGCGCGCCGTTGAGTTCGTGCGCGCGAACATAGGCGAACGGCGTGATCCACGCCACGTCGGCCGCGTCGGCGCCCAACGCCTGAATGAGCACCGCGTAACTGGTCGGTACGCGCACCAGAATCTTCAGCCCGGTCAGTTTCTCCAACGCCTGCGCGACATCCTCGGCGGACAGAATGATGCGGTCGGCCTCGGCGCTGGGCGTGAAGAACATCTTCACCGGATTGCCCGCCGTGCCCAGCTCGCCCTTGCCGCCCCATTGGCTGTCGCGGATCTGCGCGGCCCACGTCTCGACCTCGTCGCTGAGCGTGCGTTCGTCCGAGCAGGCGCTCAGCGCCAACAGACAAACGAGCAACAGCAACCACAGCCGACGCGCGCGCACCACAAGTCTCCTCGGTTTGAATTGAGCGGAATGAATTCTAACAACCGCGCCCTGCGCGTGTCGAGGAAGGATTTTCGTCAGCGCGATTCAATACACGTCAGCAACCGCAGCCATCATCGTTGTCATCATCATCATCGGATGAAGCGTCATCATCGTCGGTCGCATCGTCGTCAGCGGCGTCGTCGTCGACGGCATCGTCGTCGGTCATGTCGTCGTCAACCGAATCGTCGTCGACCGCATCGTCGTCGGTCGTGTCATCGTCGGCCGTGCCCACGGTCAACGCGCCGGCCAGCGTGCCCTCGCCGAAGACGGTCGCAACGTGCAGATCGTATTCGCCGCTCGCCTCGGCCGGCAGCGTCAACGAAAACTCGATGGCGTCTTTTTCGACCGAAACGATCTCGTCGGGCGTCAGCACGTCTTCGCCCTGCCGCAACGAAACCTGCAAACCGTCGGCGATGAAAAGCGCGCCCGCGATGGTGAACGTGACGCTCACGCCGGGTTCGGCTGCGTCGGGCGTCAACGCGTCGATGACCGGATCCTGCGCGAGGTAGATGCGCACCGCGCCGGCCTCGCGACCGCCGTGGTAATCGCGGTTGGCGGCGAGGATGATGTCATCGCGACCGTCGCCGTCGATGTCGGTCAAGAGCAGCGCCTGCCCCAGCAGGCCGAAACGTTCGGGGCCGTAGGCCGCCCAGTCGGCGTTGGCCTCGGTCTGATCGGCCGCAAGGAAATCGTCGCCGCCCGCGAACAGGTACGCCGCGCCGGCGACGCGTTCCTTGCCGTTGTCGTGCCGCGATTGCGCCACCAACAAATCGGGCGCGCCGTCGCCGGTCGGATCGCCCGCCGCCAGCCGCCAGCCGAATCGTTCCCACTTGGCCGCGCCGCGCAAGACGGTCGCGACGTTCACTTCGTCGATCGTCTGCGCGCCGCTGAGTTCGTCGCGATCGACCACGTACACGCCGCCCGCGTATTTCGCGTTGCCGTCGGTCAGCGACGGCGCGGCGATCGCCAGCAGCGTGCGGCCGTCCTGCGCGAAGTCGCCCGCCACAACCTGCAGGCCGAACTTGTCGAACTCGCCGACGCCCGTGAGCGTGAACACCGGCGCGGTCGGATCGTCGCCGGCGAAGTCGTAGGCGACCAGCGCGCCGATTTCCTGCGTGTCGTCGCTATTCACGCCCGGCGCGGACACCAGCAGCAGCCGCTCGCTTCCGTCGATCAGCACCGCGACGTTGTACCCGTGCATGTCGTAGGCGTTGGCGCCCGCGAGCACCACGTCGGCCGCGGTCACGCCGACTTTGCCGCCGTCGGTCGAGCCCGCGTAAAACACGCCGACCAGCCCGCGATGGTTCCCGTCGTTCCAGGAGTGCGGCGCGCCGACGACCAGGTCGGCGAAGCCGTCGCCGTTCAAATCGCCGCCGGCGAGGCTATGACCCGCGTTGGCGAATTTGTGTTCGCCCTCGACCGTGAGCAGCGAGGCGGAAGTCAGTCCTTCGCTCGATCCGGCGAAAACCTCGACGCGCCCTTTGTACTGGCGTACGTCGGCCTGCGTCGCGGGCGAGCCGACCGCCAGATCGTCGATGCCGTCGGCGTTCACGTCGACCGTCGCCAGCGCCCAACCGAGCCGTCCGTGCGTTTCCTCGCCCAGCAGCGCAACGTCGGCGTCGGCCGGCGACAACTCGTCGCTCCACTCGCTGCGTCCGTAGTACACGTACACCGCGCCCAACTGCGGCGCGCCGACCACGCCGTATCCCGGCGCGCCCACCGCCAGGTCGCGCTCGCCGTCGTGGTTGTAATCGCCCACGGCGAGGCTGTGTCCGAAATGCAGATAATCGCGGTCGCCGGCGATCAGCGTCGAGGGTTCGTTATCCTTCGTCGCGCCCTTCGCGGACGATTCATTCAGCAGCCAGCGCGGTGCGCGCGCGTGATAGGTGACGCCCCGCGCGCCGCGTTCGCTTTCGATTTCGATCAACCCATCGCGCCACAACGCCCAGCCCAGCTCGATGGCCGCGGCCTGTTGCGCGTCGTAGCCGTGCATGACCGAAGACGGTTCGTCCGCGCCCTCATCCGGCACGCCGTTTTCGACGTACTCGATGTACTGCTGCCACGACCACATCGTGCGAATGGCCATGCCGTCGAGTCCGCCGTAGAACAGATCGAGTTGTTCCTCGACCAGAAACGGCGACCACGACGCGCAAACCGGATAGATCAAATGTCCGCCGAGGCGGATGGCGATGGTGCCCAGCATGAACACGAGCGTGCGCGGCTCCAGAATCTCCGCCGTCACCGATTCGAAACCGCGAATGTGGTAGACCTCGGCGATGTCGGCGAAGGGCCAGTACCACGACCACTCCACCCAATCCATGTCGCGGTCGTAACTCTCGTAAAATTCGCCCGCGCCGTCGACCACGTTATGCGCGGCCCCGAAATCGTCGTGAAACTCCAGGTGGCTCAGCAGGCCGATCGTGCCGTCGCCGCTGTGGATGTCCACGTCCGCGCTGTTGTGCGACACCACGCCCAAATAAAAGACGACCATCTTGATCGTCTCCTCGTCCCACGGCTTGGGGTAGTTGTCGTGAATGTACTGGGCGAAGGCTTCCATGAACGGCGGCCAGTGCGCTTCCTCGGACTCGTCCGGGTAGCCGAACTGATAGCCCCAGTCCGGGAACGGCGAGCCCGCCTGATAAGCCTCCGGATGATCGACGATGTACTGCCGGTATTCCGGATAATCCTCATCATCGAAGAAAGACGCCACGCGCGTGGACACTTCGGTGTGAACGGCCATGCCCGCCGCGTAGGCCGTGCCGGAAAACAACAGCGAAAAGACAAGCAGCAACATCCAACGTGAACGCATCGTCAACTACCTCCGGCCCTATTTTTAAGCGGCCCGCATTACGAACGGGCTATTTTTATGTTCATTGTCCGAGAATGCAAGGCGCGGCCGATTCGCGCGCCGCGCCGATTCCCTTCTGTTTCAATAACCTATTCGGCGCCGACCGTCAGGTCACCCAGATTGTCGAGCGAAAAGCCGTTGCTCGTGCCCGGATCGAAATCGCCGTAGGTCCACGTCGCCCCGCTGTCGTACGAATAGCGATACAGATAATGGTAATCACCCGCCGTGTTGACCGTCAGCGTGCGCATGAATTCGTCGTTGTCGCCCACGCTTTCGTTGAAGGTCGCGTTGAGCCAGGTGAACGCGTCGGGGCGCGTGCGCGGATCCTTGTCGGTCGGTCCGTAGCCGATCTGCGCCTTCAGCGACGCCGCCGGGCTGCCCTGGCCGGTCACGCCGGGAATGTACACCTGGCCGTAGATCGACTCGGTCGGGTCGCCCGCGGTGGTCGTCGTCGAGGCCGGCCACTGCAGATCGCACCAGTTGATGTCGTCGTTGTACACGTACATCCGCCCCAGGTCGGCCACAGCGAAACCGTTGGTCGTGCCCACACCGGTGTCGCAGTAGGTCCAGGCCTTGCCGTCGGTCGAGGCGCGCACGACGTAGGCGTAGGTGTCGGCGGCGGCGACGGTCAGCGCTTTCATGTACTCGTCGTTCTCGTCGCCGGAGTGTCCGCCGTTGTAGGTCATCGCCGACCAGGTGTACGCGCCGGGGTTCGTGCTCGGGTTGGTCGCGATGGGGCCGTAGCCGATTTCCACGTCGAGGTAGGCCAGCGGCGTGCCTGAGCCGGTCTGGCCGGGAATGTGCACGCGGCCGTAGATCGTCTCGCTCGCCACGCCCTCGGCCGTGACTGTCTCCTCCGGATGCTGAATGTTGCACCAGTCGATTTCCGCCGGCGTCGTGTCGTCGTCGCCCGTATCGTCGTCGGACGTGTCGTCATCGGACGTATCATCGTCGGACGTATCGTCGTCGGATGTATCATCATCGTCGATGTCGTCGTCGGACGGGGTGGTGTCGTCGTCATCGGTCGGCGTGGTGTCGTCATCGTCGCTCGTATCGTCGTCATCGCTCGTGTCGTCATCGCCGGCATCGTCGTCGGCCGTGTCGTTGTCGTCGTCCAGCAACGGACCGCCGTCGTCGTTGTCGTCATCGTCGTCGTCGCAGGTCGCCAAGGGCAACAACAGCGCGAGCGTCAATAATGTGAAAAGCAAAACCGCGAAGCGTCTCATCAGCGCTGCTCCTTACTTGTCCGAAATGACCGTCAGCGTGCCCAGATCGTCGACCGAATAGCCGTTGGCGATGCCGTCGCCGAAATCGCAGTACGTCCAGCTCGCGCCACCGTTGGTCGAGAAGCGATACACGTAGTTGAACGTGCCCGCCGAGCCCGGCGTGATCGCGGCCATGTACTCGTCGTCGTTGCCCACCGACATGTTGAAGGCCACGTCCAGCCACGTATAGGCGCTGGGGTTCGTCGCCGGGTCGGTGCCTTGCGGCCCGTAGCCGAGCTTCGCGGTGATCTGTCCCGAGGCGCTGCCGCCGCCCGTGTAGCCGTCAACATAAACACGGCCGTAGATGCTTTCGGTCGGCGTGCCCACGGAGGTTGTCGTTTCTTCCGGCCACTGGATGTTGCACCAGCCGATCGGTATCGACTCTTCGGCCACGTGCAGCAGGCCGAGCTGATCGGTCGACACGCCGTTGTCCGAGCTGTCCAGGTCGCAGTAGATCCACGTCGCGCCCGCGTCGGCGCTGAAGCGATAGGCGAAGTTATAGTCGCCCTCGGTGTTCTCGATGATCTGCGATTGGTACTCGTCGTTGTTGTCGTCCACGTGATCGCCGTTGTAGCTCGCGGTCGTCCACGTGTAGTCGCCCGGCGCGGTCGACGGATTCGTTCCCTGCGGACCGTGGCCCACCTGCGCGGTCAGGCCGCCGCAGTAGTTCGCGCCGTCGGTGCAGCCCTCGACGTACACCCGGCCGTAAATGTTTTCCGTCGCCGTGCCCGGCGTGGTCGTCGTTTCCGTCGGATACTGCAGGTTGCACCAGCCGATCGTCCGCGCGGCGACCGTCAGCGTGCCCATCGAGGACGGCGCGAATCCGTCTTCGCTGCCCGCGCCCAGATCGCAGTAGGTCCACGTGCCGCCGCCGTCGCCGGAGAAGCGATAGGCGTAGCGATACACGCCCGCTTCGTCCTCGGTGATCTGCGCCTGGTACTCGTCGTTGTTGGCGTCCTCGCTGCCTTCCTCGGGCGCGAAGTCGGTGTTGTACGCCGCGTCGGTCCAGGTGAACAGCTCCGGATCGACCGACGGATCGGCCCCTTCCGGCCCGTGGCCCACCTGCCCGGTGACGCTGCCGCAGGCCGAGCCCAGCGTTTCGGTGCACCCTTCGACGTAGACGTGGCCGTAGATGTTCTCGGTCGGCGTGCCCGGCGTGGTCGAGGTCGACTCCGGCCACTTGAGCACACACCAGTCGATGGAAACGCCCGGCTCCCCGTAGCGGAAGCCGTTTTCCAGCTCGGTGTACTTCTCGTCCGGATTGACCACCTTCACCGTCACGGCGCCCGGTTGTTCGTCGGTCGCGGCCGGCGTCGTGCCCGACAGTTCGGTGGCGCTGACGAACTCGACGTTGGTCGCTTCGTTCGCGCCGAAAAAGAGCGTCGCGCCCTCTTCGAAGCCGCGCCCGAAGATCGCCACGTTCGTACCGCCCTCGACCGGACCGTTGTCGGGCTGCACCGAGAGAATGACGAACTCGTCGTCATCGTCGTTGTCGTCGTTATCGTCGTCATCGTCATCGTCGCCGTTTTCGCAGGCGACGACCAACACGCACGCCGCGACGATCGACAATGCCGCGACGATCAGCAACCAACGGTGATTCATCATCATGTCCTTCCCCGTTCTTGGAAAAACGAATTTCCTTTAGTTTAGCCCTTCACGCCCCCGGCCGTCAGCCCGCCGACCAAATGCCGCTGCAGCGCGAAAAACAGGGCCATCACAGGCAGCGACACCAGAATCGCCCCGGCCGCGAACCGGCCCCATTCGGTCGAGTAGTCGCCGACGTACCGCTGCAGCGCCACCGGCAGCGTGTAGGCCGTTTCCTCCGACAAAAACGTGGCGGCGAGAATGAACTCGTTCCACGCCGTCATGAACGAAAACAACGCGGTGACCACGATCGCCGGGCGCGCCAGCGGCAGCACGATCTTGGTGAAGATGCCGAAACGCCCCATGCCGTCCATCACCGCCGCCTCTTCCAGGTCCTTGGGAATCGTATCGAAGTAGCCCTTGAGCATCCACACGCAAAATGGAATCGCCGTGGTCGAATAAACCAGCGCCATGCCCGCCAGGCTGTTGAGCAGGTGCAGCTTCTGCAGCAGGATGTACAGCGGAATGGCCATCACCACGCCGGGGAACATCTGCGTCACCAGAAACAGCGTCATGCCCGTCTTGCGGCCCGGGAACGAAAAACGCGAAAACGCGTACGCGGCGGTCGTCGCCAGCGCCACGCCGATCAACGTGGTGGCCAGCGAGACGACCACGCTGTTGAACAACTGATGCGCGAACAGCCAGTGCCCGGCCATGTCGCGTGCGAACAGCAGGTCGGTGAAGTTGCCCAGGTAGAATTGCGTCGGCAGCGGATTGGCCGACAACGAAAACGCCTGCGACGGCGTCAGCGCCATCTTGATCACCCACAGCACCGGATACAGCGTCAGGAACGTGAACGCCGTCAGCGCCGCGTAGGTCAACGCGATGGTCCACCGTCCGTGCTTCATGCCGCCTCCGGATCGCCGGTCAGCTTGCGCGTGAACAACGAATAGCCGATCAGCGCGATGAAAATCAGCGTCGCGTAGGCCGCCGCGTAACCGTATTGTTCCTGCCGCGTGAAGGCCCAGCGGTACGCCTCGCTGATCAGAATTTCCGTCGCGCCGTCCGGCTCGCCGCCCGAGACGAGGTAGATGATGTTGAACATGTTGAACGTCCACACGCTGCCCAGGATCACCGCCGGCACCAGCGCCGGTTTGATCAGCGGCAAGATCACGCGCCGGAACCGCGTCCAGCCGCCCGCGCCGTCCATCACCGCCGCCTCCTCCAGGTCGCGCGGAATGGCCTGCAGCGCGCCGAGGCACACGACCATCATGAATGGAAATCCCAACCACGTGTTGGTCGTGACGTTCGCCGCGAAGGCCGTCCAGAAATGCGAGAACCAGCTCACCGGCTGCACGCCGCAGAAACTCAGCAGGCCGTTGATCGCGCCGAACTGGCTGTGGAACATGCCCTTCCAGATCAACGCGGTGATGTAGTTGGGCACGGCCCACGGCACGATCAGCAACACGCGATACACGCCGCGCAGCTTCAGCCATTGGTTGCGCAGCAGCATCGCCAGCGCCAGGCCGAACGACACGTGCAGCGCGACGTTCACCGCCGTCCACAGCACCGTTACGCCCAGCGTGAAGTAAAACGACAGCGGATCGCTCGCCGGGTAATCGGCGCTCAGCAAAATGTTGATGAAGTTGGCCAGACCCACGAAGGTGAACTCGCCCTGCCGGTGCGCGAAAAACGCCACCGCCGTGCCGACGATGAACGGGATGAACACCAGCAGCAACATCGACACCGCCGCCGGCAGCAGATACAAATACGCGTGCTTCGCTTCGCGCAGTTCGCGCCAACGCGCGCGGCGGTTCATCCGCCATGCCCACCACGCCGCCAGCGCCAGCACAATCAATCCAAGCACGGCGGCATAGGGCGTCGGATTCTTCGCCGCCGGCGGTTTGCGCGTTTGCACCTTGAGTTGATACTGCGCCTTGGCCAGCGCCTCGCCCGGCTCTTTCGCCCCGCGCAACGCTGCGCGCAACGCCTGCGCCGCCGGTTCCCACATCGCGCGCATCAGCGGATTGTTGGGCATCGGCACGCTGCGCTCGACCTGCGCCTTGAAGGCCGTCAAATGCGGATCGATTTTCAGATCGGGCAGTTCATACACCGCCGGCGCGGCAACCAACTGCTTGCCCTGCTCCAGCCGCACGCGCGCCCCGTCGCCTTCGGCCAGAAAACGCGCGAAGGCCAGCGCGCCCTGCGGATCGCCCGCGTAGGCCGAAACGATCGCCGCCTCCACCGTCAGAAACGGCGTGGCCGGTTTGCCCGTCGCCGACACCAGCGGCAGCGGCGCGACGCCGTAGTCGATGCGCGGATCGATCTCGCCCAAAAACCACGGTCCGTTGATGACCATGTCCGCGCGCCCGTCGTTGAACAACTGCGCGACCAACGCGGCGGTGGGCTCCTCGGGCAGCAGGTTGCGCCGCATCAGCTCGGCGACGAACGCGACCGACGCCACGTTGCCCGCGTCGGCCAGCGTCGGCTCGCCCCGCTCATTGAACAACCGCCCACCGAAGCCGAACAACCAGCCCGCATGGTGATAAAAACTGCCCGCCTCGTAAGCCAGGCCGAACACCTTCACCGCACGATTGGTGCGTTTCTCCAGATAGGCGACCAGTTCGTCGGTCGTCGCCGGCGGCTCATTCACCAACGCCTTGTTGTAAATCAGCGCCACCGACTTGAAGGCCAGCGGCACGCCGTAGATGTGTCCCTGCGCGCGCAACGCCTCGGTCGTCACCGGAAAGAATTGCGCCTGTTCGGCCGGCGTGAGGTCGTCATCGAGCGGACGGATCAAATGCGCGCCCGCCCAATCGGCGATGCGCTCGTGCGCGAAGATGAACACGTCCGGCCCCTGCCCGCGCGGAATCGACGCGGTGAGCTTGTTCGCGTACGCCTCGTGCGCCACGACCAGCGGGCGCACCGGTGTTTGCGGATGCGCCTGGTTCCATTGACGCACCAGCGTTTCGAGCGCCGCCTGCTCCTCGCCGCGATAGCTGTGCCACAGCGTGATCTCGCCGGCGCGCGCCGTCGCCGCGCTCAACAACGCGAACAACAACAAGGCGACGACGAAACGCTTCATCGACTCACTCCGGCCTGATCGCTTTTTCGGTGGCGCGGTCGAACAGGTGCACGTCCGGCGCCGCGACGCGGAAGGTGACGGTCTGCCCGACCCGCAGTTGCGCACATGCGGCCGCCGGGGCCTGCGCGACCAGCGGATGCTCGCCGCAACGCGCGTGAATATAGGCTTCCCAGCCGACGGGCTCGACGACCTCGACCGTCGCTTCGACGCACCCCGCGCCGTCGCCGTCGAGCGTCAGGCTCATCGGCCGCACCCCGGCGAACACCTCGCGCGCTTCTCCGTTGAACGTGGCGTAGGCGTCGGGCAACGGCAACGCGAAGCCCGCGCCGCTCGCGCGATTCTCTTTAAAGGATGCGGGCAGAAAATTCATCGGCGGACTGCCGATGAAATGCGCGACGAACTTGTCGGCGGGCGTGTTGTACAGTTCGGCGGGCGTGCCGATCTGCCGGGCGACGCCGCCTTCGAGCACGACGATCCGGTCGGCGAGCGTCATCGCCTCGACCTGATCGTGCGTGACGTAAATCATCGTCGCGTTCATGTCGTGATGCAGCTTACGCAGTTCGACGCGCATCTGGCCGCGTAGCGCCGCGTCGAGGTTCGAGAGCGGTTCGTCGAACAAAAACGCCCGCGGCTGACGGACGATCGCCCGCCCGACCGCGACGCGCTGCCGCTGCCCGCCGGACATCTGCTTGGGCAGACGGTCGAGCAACGCGGTCAGGCCCAGCCGCCGCGCCGCCTCGTCGACGCGCCGCTTGATTTCGTCCTTGGGCAGCTTGCGCACGGTCAGCGAAAAGGCGAGGTTCTGCGCCACCGTCAGGTGCGGATACAGCGCGTAGGATTGAAAGACCATCGCCAGGTCGCGATCCTTGGGCGGCACGTCGTTGCAGCGGCGGCCGTCGATGAACAGATCGCCGTCGCTGATTTGCTCGAGCCCGGCGATGCAGCGCAGCAGCGTCGATTTGCCGCAGCCGCTCGGCCCGACCAGCACGATGAATTCGCCCGGCGCGATGTTCAGATCGATGCCTTTTAAAATGACGTTGTCGCCGTAGGCCTTGACCAGGCGGCGGATCTCGATGAAGGGGCGCGCGCTTTGCGACGTCATGCTCGTTTCCTACCGTTCGCGAATGTAGATCTTGCCGCCGCGCGGCTGCACGGTGATTTTCACTTTGCCGTCCGCGCCGACCACGATCGTATCGTCGGTCTGGTCCTGATCCTCGAAGAGGTTGACCAGCACGTCGCCCTCGTCGAAGGACGTTTGCATGTCGTTGCCGTCCTGCCCGTCCATCCACGCGGCGCTGGTCACCGATTCGTGTTCGTCGTTGGTGTTGAGCACGACCAGCACCGTGTCGCCCTGGTAGCTGCGCTCGAAGGCGAAGATGCCCGCGTCGTCCTCGTCGCCGGTGCGCTCGGTCGACCAACGGATCGTCATGTCGCCGCGGCGCAGCGGGTCGAGCTTCTTGCGCAGCTTGATCAGGTGCCGGATGAACTGGAACGTCTCGTTGCCCGTGTCGAAACCGCTGGTCCACAGGTCCTCGCGGTTGAACGGATCGTTGCCGCCGTCGAACTGCTGCTCGGTGCCGTAGTAAATGCACGGGATGCCGTCAACGGTCAGCAGGTAGAACAGCACGTTGTGCAGCGAGGCGAGGTTCGGATTTTCATACAGGAAGCGCGGGATGTCGTGGTTGTCGATGAAGTTGACCAGCAACTGCTGCGCCGACAGGCCGTCGCCGTTTTCGTCGATCGGCCCGTTGGGATTGGGCACCGACGAGTAATTCGCCTGGCGGGCGTTGAACAGGTCCTCGATCGACTTGGTCGGGCCGTTGTTCTTGAACACGCCGTCGATGACGGTGAACTTGTGCGAGAAGTAGAAGACCGAGTCGACGCCGTTGTTGAACGTGTAGCCGCCGATCAGCGCGTCGTCGCCGTCGAAGGCTTCGCCGAACATGAAGAAGTTGCGCTTGCCGTGCTTGACGCTGTAGCGGCGGATCGCCGGGCAGAACGTTTCCCAGAAACCGTGCTCGACGTGCTTGAGCGTGTCGATGCGGAAGCCGTCGAAATCGGCCGCGCCGATCCAGTAGGCAAAAGCCTTGGCCAGCGCCTCGCGCACCGCCGGGTTCGTCGTTTTGATGTCCTTGAGCCCGCCGGGGAAATCGCCGGTGAGCACCTGGTCGCGGTCGTTCCAATCCCACACGCGGCCCTTGCGGTTGTACCAGTCGGGATTCTGAAATTCGGACGGCTGCGGCGGCACGCGGTTGATCGACGGATCGTAGACCCACACGATCGGCGCGGGGCCCGACTCGCCCAGCGACGTGCTGCCCTGCACGCCGCGCGAATCGAAATCCGGATCCCACTCGCTCACGCGGGTGAGTTGCGACGAGGTGCCGCTGCCGCTGAGCGATTCGTCCGGCTGGCCGTTGCCGTTGATGTCGTAATAGAAAAGCTGGCCGATGTGATTGGTGATGATATCCAGAATCACCTTGATGCCGCGATCGTGGCACGCGTCGACCAGTTCGCGCAGCTTGGCGATGTCGCCGAAGTGCGGATTGGGCGCGGTGAAATCCTGCGGCCAGTAGCCGTGGTAGCTGGACACCCCGGCGTCCTCCTCGACGTTCTTGAACGCCGGGCTGATCCACAACGCCGTCACGCCCAACGCCTCGATGTAATCGAGCTTGTCGATGATCCCCTGCCAGTCGCCGCCGTGGTAGGCCGTGGGCGCGTAGGGATTGACGTTGTAGTTGTTGTTCGGATCGCCGTCGTAAAACCGGTCGACGAGCACTTGATAGACGACCTCGTCGCGCCAATCGGTCACATGCGTGCCGATCTCCCAGTCGTCGGTGACCGGCGACAGATCGACGCAGCCCAGCACGACGAACACGGCGAGCGCCGTCACAACGGGCGCCAGGGCGATGATCCACTGCTTGCGGTTCATCTCATTTCTCCCAGGTGAGGCGATAGACCTCGACTTCATACGGGGACAGCGTCAGCGCGACCCCCTTGTTTTGCACGTATTTGCTCTCCACCCGCAGCGGCGCTTTGTCCGCGTCGAAGGCGTCCTGGCAGACGATCTCCCCTTCCTCGATGCTGTAGCCCATGAAGGTGATCGCCTCCTCGGCGATCTTCAGATCGAAGCCGTGACTGCCGTTGGAGAAGTTGACCACGACCAGCCAGTTGTCGCCGGTCGCCGCGTCATAACGCAGGAAGCTGTACACGTACTGGCCGCTCGAATAGCGCCAGTTGTCTTTGTTGAGAAATTGCAGCGAGTAAAAATTGCCCGTCGCGAAGCCCGGCTTTTGCGCCAGGGCGATCAGGTCGGCGTACCACTGCCGCAGTTCGCGCCGCCCGGCGTCCAGGCCGCCGCCGTCGTATTGGTAGTTGTTCACCCACTGCGCCAGGTAGGGCATCGTCCAGTAATCGAAAATCGTCGTGCGCCCGTCGTCGCCGCTGAAGCCCTCCGCGCCGGTCGCCGGCTCGCCGACCTCCTGCCCGTTGTAAAGCAGAATCGGCCCGACACCCAGTAAATAAAGGGCCGCGGCCACCGGCTGTCCCGCCTGGAAGCTGCCGAAGCCGCTGTTGTCCGGACTGTCGCCCGCGACCACCGGCGAGGCGATGCGGCGCTCGTCGTGGTTTTCCGCGTAGTGCAGCAGGTGCTCGGCAAGAAAATCGTCGCGGCCGTTGAGCAGCGTCTCCAGGTCGTTCGCCCAATAGCCGCAGCAGTAAATGCCCTTGAGCGCGTCGTACGCGCCGTCGTCGTAAATCGCGTTGAAGCCAGCCTTGAGCATGTTGCCGAACGAGAATCCCGGCGGCGCGTCGCCCGACTCGTAAGCCTCGGCGAAGAAGTACACCTCGCCGTCGCGTTCGCGCGCGGCGGCCAGCAGGTAGGTCCACGCCTCGATCGGCACCCAGTGCGCGAAGTCGCAGCGGAAGCCGTCGACGCCCAGGCCCTGCCAATAAGCCAGCACCTCGTCCATCTTGCGCCAGGTGTCCGGGATCGGCTCGAAGGACGATTCGCCGGTCGTGAAGTCGTAGCCGTAGTTGAGCTTGATCGTCTCGTACCAATCGTTGGCGGTGAGCGTCACGCTCGTCTGGTTGTTGCCGGTCGCCTTGGGCACGTCGCCCGGCGGATTGCCGTCGTTGTTCTCGCTCTCCAGCGTGCCGTCGGCGCCGGCGGGCCGCGGCCAATGATCGAGCTCGGGCAGCGACAGCACCTGCCCCGGCGGATCGACCAGGTAGAAAAAATTGTTCTGCGGCGAAAAGAACACGCTCGTGTCGTCGCTCGCGCCGAAGTTGAGATCGGGCTGAATGTCCGAGTCATACGTGCGCGCCACGTGGTTGGGCACGAAGTCGATGATCACCTTCATCCCCGCGTCGTGGATGCGCTCGACCAGCGCGGAAAATTCGCTCAGTCGCTGCGCCGGATCCAGCGCGTAATCGGGACACACGTCGAAGTAGTCCTTGATCGCATAGAAGCTGCCGGCCTTGCCCTTGAGCACGTCGGGATCGTCGGCCGGCTGCGGCGACGCGAGGTTCGCGTAATCGGTGTTCGTCGCCTGTTGCAGCACGCCGGTCAGCCAGATGTGCGTGACGCCCAGCTCGCCGAGCGCCTCGAGCGCGACCTGGTCGATGTGCTCGAACTTGCCCACGCCGTTGGTCGCCAGATCGCCGTCCCACTCGTTGACGTTCTTGACGTTCGAAAACAGCCGCACGACAAGCTGGTAGATCACCGGCCGCGCCTCGTCGCCCGAGTCGTCGCCGTCGTCGGTAAAGTCCTTCGTCTCGTGCTCTTCGCCGCACGCCGCGAACAACAAGGCGAGCAGCGCCGCGACGATCAGTGCGTGCTTGAGTTGAACCACCATTCCACTCCCAGGCCGAGGAAATGCTCGGTTTTGTCGGGCCGGCGCAAATCGCCTTCCGGATACGTGCGGCGCGCCGAGCCGTTGGGTTGGCTGATCGTGTAGGTCAAGCGCAGTTGCGGACGGCGGTAGCTGCCGCGCCCGAGGCTGATGATTTCCATCAGCGAGTACTGCGTGACCTTGCTGACTTCGTGCTCCTGCGATTGTTCATCCAGGCCGAACGGATAATGCTCCTGATAGGAAAACTCGAAACCCTGGTGCAGATGCTCGGTGAGGAAAATCACCGGCCGCACCGTGAACGCGCCCTCGACGAAATCGTCGGTGTCGTATTCGTTGACGTCCGCGTCCTTGAACTTGCGGATGTACCCGCCGGCCAGCACGCCCGCCCAGTAGAATTCCCAGTTCGCCGACAGCGCGCCGACGAACTCATACGCGCCTTCGGTCGTGCCGTTTTTGTCCAAGCCCCAGGGCACGCCCGCTTCGCCGTAGGCCGCCAGGTCCTGCGCCCAGCGCGCGAACAGATTCAAATGGCTGTTGGCCCCGAAGCCCCACAGGCCGAGCTGCCCGCCCAGCACCCAACCGCTTTCCTCGGGCAGCGTCGCGGCAATCACATCCGGATCGTAGTTCGGCACGTCGCCGGTCATCAGCTCCTCGCTGATGTGCTCGCCCTTGTCCAGCGAATGCTTCTCGCCGTAGAGCACGCCCTTGATCCCCAGACCGCGCCAGATCGTCAGACCGTATTGCGCGCGACCCGAGTAGATCCACCGCTGGCGGTCCAGCAGCAATTTTTCGCGCGAGCTGTTGGCCGCGCCGGGCACCTCGATGGTCTGGAATTGATAATCGTCGGCCAGCCGGTTCACGCCGATGTGCGCGCGCACGTCCAGCCCGTTCCACACGTAGCCCAGACCGCCGCCGATGGTGTTGAGGTTGTCCAGCGGCCAGAAGTCCAGCAGATACACGTCGTCGCCGCGGTACATGCGCGAGCCGACCCACGCGTGAATCGCCGGCACGTAAGGGACAAAACCCCACGCCTCGGCGTACATGTTGCGCACCGCGAAGGTCTGATCGTACTCGCCGCTGTAGTGCGCCAGCGGCTCGAAGAGCGCCAGCGTGAACAGGATGCGGCTGCCGAAATCGTCCGGCGCGTCGATCGTGTAGGCGAAGTCGAGCTCGCCGTAGCTGGGCTCGAAAATGCGCGGGCCGTGCGCGACGACGTTGGTCGAATAGCCGCGATGGCCGTCCATGTCGTCGCTGATCTGCACCCGACCGTAACTGCCGAACTGGAACTGCCCGACCGTCGTGGGCGCGGGCTTTTCCTCGGCGGGCGGTTCGTCGTCGGCCAAAGCCGCGCCGCCGGAGATCGGCAGCGCCAGACACAATGTCGCCAGGATCAAGAAATGCGTCAGCTTCACGGATCACCGATCCTTATTGGGGAGATGTTAGCGAATCGCCTCTTGTTTTAGAGCGCTTCGCCGCGTTCGTCAACGCGCGCGAGCCAAAAGAGAATAACCCGCGAAATCCGCTTTTCCGCCGCCCGCAGCCGTGCTATTAAAGGGCTCCGTCGCCCGGATGGAGGAATTGGTAGACTCAGGGGACTTAAAATCCCCAGGCCGCAAGGTCGTGCCGGTTCGAGTCCGGCTCCGGGCACCATGGGGTTGGGTTGTATGGCTCAACCCTTTTTATTTTAAGATTATATTTTTGGTTATCGACTCTTGAAGTCGGCGATCCGCCGACAACGCATCACCAGAAATCTTTGCCCATCAGCATTCCCGTTTTCACTTTTTCGGTCAAGAAATCCTCTTGAATTCTTAATTAGCTATTCTTTCCCGAATAAGCTATTATATAGCTACTCAGGAGGGAGACAATGTCATTTCGGCGACCCGCAGACCTTCTCAACATCTCCATTCCCGTTACGACAGGATGGTTGCTGGCCTCTTGCCTGGAAGCCAAAGGCAAACAGGAACTATGGACGCGCCAAAAGCCGGAGGTGCTGCGCGTCTTGCGCGAACAAGCCATCGTCCAAAGCGCCGAATCGTCCAACCGGATCGAAGGAGTCACCGTTGCGCGGGACCGCTTGCAGCCGATCCTGCTGGGCAAAGCCAAACCCCGCGATCGTTCGGAAGAAGAGTTGGTCGGCTACCGCCGGGCGTTGAATTGGATTTTCACCCGCAAAAAAAACGTACCGATCGACGCAAAAACCATTCTTCACCTGCATAAACTGGCCCAGGGCGGGTTTTCGGGCGACGCCGGCAAATGGAAAACGCGCGACAACGAGATAATCGAGATTCTGCCCAACGGCGAACGTCACTTGCGTTTCAAACCGACTTCGGCGCGCAAAACGGCCAAAGCCATCGACGATCTCTGCCGCCTGTACGCCGACCTGTTGGCGGAGGAACGCTTTCCCCCATTGTTGGCCGTGGCCACGTTTGTGCTGGATTTCCTTTGCATCCACCCATTCCGGGACGGTAACGGCCGAGTCTCCCGTTTGTTGACCACGCTCTTGCTGCAACAACAAGATTATCTTGTCGGTCGTTTCATCAGCCTCGAACGATTGGTTGAAGAAACAAAGGAAGATTATTATCGCATTCTCAACGAATGTTCCCACGGCTGGCATGAGAACAAAAACGACTTGTTGCCCTGGTGGAACTATTTCTTATCGACCGTTCGGCGAGCCCATCTTGAATTCGAGCGACGGTTGGATGTCGTCTCCTCCAGCACGAGCAAAGCCGATCTTGTGCGCCTGGCCGTGCTGGAGCAGGTCGGCCCGTTCACCCTCGCCGAACTTAAAGCCCAATGCCCATCGGTCAGCGAGCAACTCATTAAAAAAACGCTGGCCACCATGAAACGGGAAGGAACGTTGCAGTTGACCGGTCACGGTCGTAGCGCCCAATGGCGGCGAACATAAAAACCACGGTCAACCAAGCCTACAATCATCCTGCAAACTGAATGACTATTCACCGCCCATTTACGTCAAATAATCTGCCGAAACGATTATTTGCCGATCGTGCGCGGCCTACCGGGGCGGCCTAAGTCCCGCTACGGGCGGAAAAATGTAACGTTTCGAAAAAATTGCAAAAGACCTTTTGCCGCGGCGCATCATTTTTGCTATACTCAGTCACTCACTGCCAGAATCATCAGGGCGACGACAACCGGGCAGCCGGGCAGGAATTACTTGAAAGGACGACGAAAACGGAATGAAAACGCCGGAACACTATCGCGATAATATGCATAAAAGTTGTATAAATATGCGCGGACTACACGACCCGCACCGCCACCACGGCGAATGCGGCGTCGGCTTTCTGGCCCGCCTCGACGGCCAACCGACGCACGAGGTCATCCGCGACGCCGTGCGCATTTTGAAGAACCTCGAACACCGCGGCGCGGTCGGCGGCGACCAATCCACCGGCGACGGCGCGGGCATTCTGCTGCAGATTCCCGACGCGTTTTTCCGCCGCGAACTCGCCGCGCTCGGCCACGAATTGCCGCCGGCGGGCGCCTACGCGGCCGGGATGATCTTCCTGCCGACCGACCCCGCCGTGGCCGCCTCGTACAAACTCAAGATGGAAACCATCGCGGCCAACGAAGGCTGTCCGGTCATCGGCTGGCGCGACGTGCCGACCGACGAGTCGATCCTCGGCGAATTCTCACGGGCGACCAAACCGGCGATCGCCCAGGTGTTTTTGAAAAGCAACGGGCTGGACGCCGACGCTTTCGAGCGCAAGCTGTACGTCATCCGCCGCCTCGCCGAAAAGGCCACCGGCAACAACGCGGCGAATTTCTACGTCACCAGCCTCTCGGGCCGCACCTTCGTTTACAAAGGTCTGCTCACCGGCACGCAGTTGGACGTGTTCTATCCCGACCTGACCGATCCCCTGCTCGCCGGCTCCTACGCGCTGGTGCATCAGCGCTTCAGCACCAACACGCTGCCGACCTGGCCGCTGGCGCAGCCGTTCCGCCTCGTGGCGCACAACGGCGAAATCAACACCCTGCGCGGCAACCTCAACCAGATGCGCGCGCGCGAAGTCGGCCTCGCCTCGCCGCTGTTCGGCGACGACCTCGAGCGCATCAAGCCGATCATCGACGAGAAGGGCAGCGACTCGGCGATTTTCGACAACATGGCCGAACTGCTCGTGCGCGCCGGCCGCCCGCTGCCGATGTCGATGATGATCATGGTCCCCGAAGCGTGGGGCTCGAAGTTCATCATGAGCGCCGACAAGCGCGCCTTCTACGAATACTACTCGGCGATCATGGAGCCGTGGGACGGTCCGGCGGCGCTGATGTTCTGCGACGGCCGCTACCTGGGCGCGACGCTCGACCGCAACGGCCTGCGCCCCGCGCGCTACACGATCACCACCGACGGCCTGGTCATCATGGCCTCGGAAACCGGCGTGACCGACATCGCGCCCGAGCGCATCCAAAGCCGCGGCCACTTGCAGCCGGGCCTGATGTTCCTGGTCGACCTCGAACAAAAACGCATCATCCTCGACAACGAAATCAAAGCGAAGATCACCCGCGCCAAGCCCTACCGGTTGTGGATTAAAGAAAAGCAGGTCGAGCTCAAGGGGCTCTACAAATTCAGCGCCGCGCCGCGCATCGCGCCGGAAAAACTGCACCGGCTGCATCACGCCTTCGGCTACACCGCCGAGGAGTTGAAACTCATCCTCAACCCGATGGCCTCGCAGGGGCAGGAGCCGATCGGCTCGATGGGCAACGACGCCGCGCTGGCCGTGTTCGCCGATCGTCCGCAGTTGCTGTTTTCCTACTTCAAGCAACTGTTCGCGCAGGTGACCAATCCGCCGATCGATCCGCTACGCGAGGAACTGGTCATGTCGCTGATGGGCTGGGTCGGTCAGAGCGGCAGCCTCTTCGAGGAAACGGCCGATCATTGCCGCTGCCTGAAGCTCTATCATCCGCTTCTCACGCCCGCCGATCTGGCGCACCTGCGCATGTCCAAATTGCCCGACCTGCTCGTCGGCGATCTGGACGCGCTGTTCGAGGTCGCGCAGGGTCCGGCCGGGCTCGCCGCCGCGATGGAGCGACTGGGCAAGCGCGCGGAACGGGCCATCGAAGAAGGCCACAAGCTGCTGGTGCTCACCGATTGGAACATGGACGAAAAACACGCGCCGATTCCCATTTTGCTGGCCGTGGCCGGGCTGCACCATCACTTGATTCGCCGTGGCCTGCGCAACCGCATCGGCCTGATCGCCGAGACCGCCGAGGCCCGTGAGGTCGCGCATTTCGCGCTGCTGATCGGCTACGGCGCGTCGGCCGTGTGCCCTTACGGCGCGCTGGGCACGGTCACCTCGCTGTGCCTCAACAAGCAACTGGACCGCGACCTGGAAGTGCCGCACGCGCTGGATCATTACGTTATCGCGATCAAAAAAGGTCTGCTCAAAACCTTCAGCCGCATGGGCATCTCCACGTTGCGCTCGTACCTGGGCGCGCAGATTTTCGAAGCGGTGGGCCTGGCCGACGACGTGATGCGGCGCTACTTCAGCGGCACGCCCTCGCGCATCGGCGGCATCGGCCTGGAGCAGATCGCCGCGGAAACGCTGACCCGCCACCGCCGCGCGTTTCCGGCGCAGGGATCGCCGCCCAAGCTGTTGGACATCGGCGGTACGTACTACTACCGCGTCGGCGGCGAGCATCACCTGTGGACGCCCGAGTCGATCTACAAACTGCAACACGCCGTGCGCACCGACGACTACGAGGTCTTCAAGCAATACGCGCGGCTGATCGACGATCAAGCGAAAAACCGCGCCACCCTGCGCAGCCTCTTCCAATTCACGCCCGGCCAAAGCGTGCCGCTGGACGAGGTCGAGCCGGCGAGCTCGATCGTCAAGCGGTTCGTCACCGCGGCGATGTCCTACGGATCGATCAGCCGCGAGGCGCACGAAACCATCGCCGTCGCCATGAATCGCCTGGGCGGCAAGAGCAACTCCGGCGAGGGCGGCGAGGATCCGGCGCGCTTCACCCCGCTGCCCGACGGCGACAGCAAACGCTCGGCGATCAAGCAGGTCGCCTCCGGCCGCTTCGGCGTGACCACGCACTACCTGATCAACGCCGAGGAACTGCAGATCAAAATCGCCCAGGGCGCCAAGCCGGGCGAAGGCGGGCAGTTGCCCGGGCACAAGGTCAGCGCCGACATCGCGCGGGTGCGCCACACGACCAAGGGCGTCACGCTGATTTCGCCGCCGCCGCACCACGACATCTATTCGATCGAGGATCTCGCGCAGCTCATTTACGACCTCAAGGCGGTCAACCCGCGGGCGCGCGTTTCGGTCAAGTTGGTGTCGGAGGTGGGCGTGGGCACCGTCGCGGCCGGCGTGGCCAAGGCGCTGGCCGACGTGGTGTTGATTTCCGGCTCCGACGGCGGCACGGGCGCGTCGCCGCTGACTTCGATCATGCACGCGGGCACGCCCTGGGAACTGGGCCTGGCCGAAACGCAGCAGGCGCT
Source organism: bacterium (assembly GCA_036725605.1). Lineage (GTDB taxonomy): Bacteria > Lernaellota > Lernaellaia > Lernaellales > Lernaellaceae > CALBTQ01. Next base: position 3,041 of record DAIMDW010000045.1, on the reverse strand, counting down.
GTCACAGAACATGCTGCGCGACCGCATCCGCGTGCAGGTCGACGGCCAGCTTAAAACCGGCCGCGATCTGGTCATCGCCGCGCTGATGGGCGCCGAGGAATTCGGCTTCGGCACGACCGTCCTGGTCAGCATGGGCTGCGTGCTGATGCGCAAGTGCCACAAGGATTCCTGCCCGGTCGGCATCGCCACGCAGGATCCGAAACTGCGCGAACGCTTCGCCGGCAAGCCCGAGCACGTGCAGCGCTTCCTGCTGTTCATGGCCGAGCAGATGCGCGAGATCATGGCCGAGCTGGGCTTTCGCACCGTCGAGGAGATGGTCGGCCGCGTCGACCGCCTGCAAATGCACGACGCCGTCGAGCATTGGAAGGCCAAGGGGCTGGATCTTGCGGCGATTCTCTACCAATCGCCCGACAAAACGCTCGCCCGTCGGTGCGCCCATCCGACCATCGCGCCGGTGCAAACGCCCATCGACGACGAACTGCTTGCTCGCGCCCTGCCCGCGCTCGAACGCAACGAACGGGTGCTGATCGACCTGCCCGTGCGCAACGTGCACCGCGCCGTGGGCGCGCGCTTGAGCGGCGAGATCGTCAAGCGCTTCGGCGAAGGCGGCCTGCCGCCCGAATCGATCGACATCCGCCTGACCGGCTCGGCCGGCCAGAGCCTGGGCGCGTTCCTCGCCCCCGGCGTGTGCGTCACCGTGCGCGGCGACGCCAACGACTATCTCGGCAAGGGCATGTCCGGCGGACGCATCGTGCTCGCGCCGCATCCCGACGCGAAATTCGAACCGCACGAAAACGCGATCGTCGGCAACACCGTGCTTTACGGCGCGACCGGCGGCGAGGTGTACATCAGCGGCGTGGCCGGCATGCGCTTCGCCGTACGCAACAGCGGCGCGCGCGCCGTGGTCGAGGGCCTGGGCGCGCACGGTTGCGAGTACATGACCGGCGGCGTGGTCGTCGTGCTCGGCGCCGCCGGCTACAACTTCGCCGCGGGCATGAGCGGCGGCATCGCCTACGTCTTCGACGAAAACCAACTCTTCGACACCCGCTGCAACCTGGACATGGTCGAGCTCGAAACGGTCCGGCGCGAGGACGACGTCGCCCTGCTGCGCATGATGATCGAAGACCATTTCCGCCACACCGCCAGCCCGCGCGCCAAAACGATGCTCGACAACTGGGAGGTGCACTTGCCCTTGTTCGTCAAAGTGATTCCCATCGACTACCGCAAGGCCCTGGCGCGCATGCGCATCGAGGAGGAGTTCCGCGAGGACAGCGTGTCGGCCTCCGAGGAGGTGTTCGATGATTAGGTCGAAAGCCTTCCTGGAAATCAAACGCGAGAATCCGACGAAACGCCCGGTGGCCGAGCGGCTCGGCGACGATTGCGAATTCGAACAGCCGCTGTCGCCCGAACAGATCAAACGCCAGGCGGCGCGCTGCATGGACTGCGGCATCCCCTTCTGCCACGGCCACGGCTGCCCGCTGCACAACCGCATCCCCGAGTGGAACGAAATGGTCTTCCTCGACCGGTGGGCCGAGGCGCTGGACCTGCTGCACGACACCAACAACTTCCCGGAAATCACCGGCCGCATCTGCCCCGCGCCCTGCGAAACGGCCTGCACCGTGGCGATCAACGATCCGGGCGTCGCCATCTGCCACATCGAATTGCAGATCGTCGAACGCGGCTTCCGCGAAGGGTGGATCGTCCCCGAGCCCGCGTCGTACCGCACCGGCAAACACGTGGCGATCGTCGGTTCCGGCCCGGCCGGCCTGGCCGCCGCGCAGCAACTGGCGCGTTGCGGGCACGAGGTGACCGTCTTCGAAAAGGACGATCAAATCGGCGGTCTGCTGCGTTACGGCATCCCCGATTTCAAACTGGATAAAGGCGTTCTCGAACGGCGCCTCAAGCAGATGCGTGCCGAGGGCGTGATCTTCGAAACCGAAGTCGAGGTCGGCATCGATCTGTCCACCAAGTTTTTGCAGCGCAGCTTCGACGTGATCGTCCTGGCCCACGGCGCCCGCGTGCCGCGTGATCTGGCCATTCCCGGCCGCGACGCCGACGGCGTGCACTTCGCACTCGAATTTCTCGTCGGCCAGAATCGCCGCGTCGCCGGCCTGCCCGCGCTCGCCGCTCCCATTTCGGCGCGCAACAAAAACGTGGTGGTCATCGGCGGCGGCGACACCGGCTCGGACTGCATCGGCTTTTCCAACCGGCAGGGCGCGGCGTCGGTCACCCAGCTCGAAATTCTGCCGCGTCCGCCCGCCGAGCGCCTGGCGGACAATCCGTGGCCGACCTGGCCCAACATTCTGCGCACCTCGTCGTCGCAGCAGGAGGGGTGCGAGCGACTGTGGGCGGTGACAACCAACGAAATCCTCGCTGCCGACGGGCGCGTGTCCGGCCTGCGTTGCGCCAAGGTCGCGTGGGAGACCGACCCGGCCACCGGCCGGCGCACCTTCCGCGAACAGTCCGGCTCGACCTTCACTCTGCCGGCCGACCTCGTGCTGATCGCCATGGGCTTCATGCATTGCACGCACGGTCCGCTGATCGACGCGCTGCAATTGCGCCTGACCGCCAACGGCAGTCTCGCGGTCGACGAAAACATGATGACCTCCGCGCCCGGCGTGTTCGCCGCCGGCGACGCGGTAAGCGGCGCTTCGCTGGTCGTGCGCGCCATCGACAGCGGCCGCCGCGCCGCCGCGGGCGTCGATCGCTACCTGCAATCGAAGTGAAGTTCCATCACCCCTTGTCAGGGGTTGGATGGTCCGGGTGGGCCACGATTTCCAGGGCTTCGCCCTTCGCTACTGACCTGCGCCCCTGCGGGGCTTGTCGGGCCCGGGTAGGTCAATTCGTATGCCCTCACCCCGGGCTGACGCCCGACCCTCTCCCACCGGGAGAGGGTAAAAATCGGCAAACCTGGGAATGAGGGCGACCCCCGCGATTTCCCGGGCTGACGAGACTGTCGATAAATGCGCCGACAGGCGACAAACAGCCCCGCCAGGGGCGATAGAGGGTAGCCCGGTGCGTGAGCGCCGGGCAAAAAAGCC
>DAIMDW010000044.1:0-31453 GCA_036725605.1 bacterium | reverse complement strand
TAGCACTGAAACACAATTAAAAAATTACCATCGAGAAAATCGACAGTCTCTTACGGGTCGGGCTACCCTCTATCGCCCCTGAAGGGGCTGTTTGTCGCCTATCGGCACATTTATCGACAGTCTCTTCAGCGGCGGGGTGGTGTTTTAGGAAAACAACTTCATGCCCGCAGACGGCGGAACAGCCGATCATGTTCAGGAAAATCGGGCGCCACGGTCTTGTTCCGCAGGAACATGGCCGTGTTTGATTTTCGCTCAACACAGCTTACGCCTGGCGGCGTAAACTGTGGCACACGGAAAGGGCGTCATTCTCGTGTGTGCCACACTTTTGGCGTCAGCCAAAGGTGTGCTTTCCGCGCCGGCACGGCCATACCCTTCGGGCAAGATCTCCAGGGCTGTCACCCTTCGCAAAAAAAAGGCGAAACCGTCACCCGACGATTTCACCTTTGTATTTAAGACCCGTTTCTGCCCCGGGCTAAAATGCTTGGCGGGGTGTTGAAAACACCCTGCGCGATCCATGGACGGATCGCCATTTTCGGCGACGCTCTCCGGTCGCCGAAAATGAAGGGCGGCAAAAACCGCGTTTTTTGTTGCCCGTAGTTGAAAAAGCCACGGACGGCTTTTTCGACAACCAGCTAAATATCCAAATTGACCACTTTAAGCGCGTTGTCCTCGATGAACTTGCGGCGCGGCTCGACCTGATCGCCCATGAGAATGGTGAAGGTCTCGTCGGCGGCGACCGCGTCGTCGACCTTGACCTGCAGCAGCACGCGCTTTTCCGGATCCATCGTGGTTTCCCACAACTGATCGGGATTCATTTCGCCCAGCCCTTTGTAGCGCTGGATGGTCAGGCCCTTCTTCGCCGTTTCCAGGATACGGTGCAGCAGTTCGAGGCGCTTGGTCGCCGTGTAGGTGTCGCCGTTGTCGGTGACCGTGTAGGGACCTTCGCCCAAATCCTGCAGGTCCTGGTGCAGTTGGCGCAGGTTCTGGTACTCGACGCCGCCGATCAGATCGTAACCGATGGTCCGGTAGTTGATCACGCCGTTGCGCTCGACCGCGCAGCCGAACTCGAAGGTGCCGTGCTCTTCGTTGTCGGTGACTTCGGTGCAGTCATAGCCGGCCGCTTCCAGATGATTGATGACGTCCTGCACCTTCTCGCGTTCGCTGAGCTGGTTTTTGTAACGCAGGCCCAGGTCGAGCAGCTCGAAGATCACCGAACGCGAATAGCCGTGCCGGTTCAGCTTCTGCAAAATGTACTGCATCTTCATCAGGTCGTTGAGCAGCTTGACCAGCCGCCGGCCTTCGAAGGTTTTGTCCGCGGTGGCGATCTTCACCTGTTCGGTCACGCGCTCGATGAGAAAATCGTTGAGCGCGTCTTCGTCTTTGACGTAGCTGACCGCCTTGCCCTTGGCCACGCGGAACAGCGGCGGCTGCGCGATGTACAAATGGCCGCGCTCGACCAGCTCGGGCATCTGCCGGAAAAAGAAGGTCAACAACAGCGTGCGGATGTGACTGCCGTCGACGTCGGCGTCGGTCATGATGATGATCTTGTGGTAGCGCAGCCTCTCCAGGTTGAACTCGTCGCGGCCCAGCCCCGAGCCGAGCGCCTGGATCATCAGCCGGATTTCCTGGCTGTTGAGCATCTTGTCGTAGCGCGCCTTTTCGACATTAAGGATCTTGCCGCGCAACGGCAGGATCGCCTGGTGCCGCCGGTCGCGCGCCTGTTTGGCGCTGCCGCCGGCGCTGTCGCCCTCGACCAGGTACAGTTCGCAGACCGACGGATCTTTTTCCTGGCAGTCGGCGAGCTTGCCCGGCAGGTTGGACACGTCCAGCGCGCCCTTGCGGCGGGTCAGGTCGCGGGCCTTGCGGGCCGCCTCGCGCGCCCGGGCCGCGTCGACCGACTTGCCGATGATCTTGCGCGCGACGGCCGGGTTCTCCTCGAAGTAGGTGTTGAGCTCCTCGTTGACGATCGATTCGACCAACCCTTTGACGTCGCTGTTGCCCAGCTTGGTCTTGGTCTGGCCTTCGAACTGCGGATCGGGCACCTTGACGCTGATCACGGCGGTCAGGCCCTCGCGCACGTCGTCGCCGGAAAGGTTCTGCTTGAGGTTTTTCAGCAGGTTGTTGGTCGTCGCGTAGTTGTTGATCGTGCGCGTCAGCGCGCTACGGAAGCCCACCAGGTGCGAGCCGCCCTCGATCGTGTTGATGTTGTTGCAGAACGAGAAAATCTGCTCGGCATACGAACTGTTGTACTGGAAGGCGATTTCGGCGGCGATGTCGCCCTTTTCGGCCTGGAAGTACACGACCTTCGGGTGCATCGATTCCTTGTTGCGGTTCAGGTGCTCGACGAAACTGCGGATGCCGCCCTTGTAGTGGAAGTCGTGGCGCTTGTCGCTGCGCTCGTCGATGATCGAAATGTGCACGCCCGAGTTGAGGAACGACAATTCGCGCAGCCGTTGCGAGAGCACCTCGAAGCTGTACACGAGCTCTTCGAAAATCTCGTGATCGGGCTTGAACCAGGTTTTGTTGCCCCGGCGACGGGTTTTGCCCTTTTCCTCCAGCGGCGTGACCGGCTTGCCGCGTTCGTAGGACTGCGTGTAGACCTTGCCGTCGCGACGCACTTCCAGCTCGCAACGCTCCGAGAGCGCGTTGACGACCGACACGCCCACGCCGTGCAGACCGCCGGACACCTTGTACGATTTATGGTCGAACTTGCCGCCGGCGTGCAGCACGGTCATGACGACCTCGGCGGCCGATTTCTTTTCCTTCTCGTGCCAGTCGACCGGAATGCCGCGGCCGTTGTCCTCGACCGTGACCGAGTTGTCCAGATGGATGGTCACCTCGATGCGGTCGCAGTGACCGGCCAGCGCCTCGTCGATGGAGTTGTCCACCACTTCGTACACCATGTGGTGCAACCCGGTGACCGAAGTGGAGCCGATGTACATCGCCGGGCGCTTGCGCACCGCCGACAAGCCTTCGAGCACCTGGATACTGTCGGCGGTATACGACCCGTCGTCGACCGCGATGTTGTTCTTTACCTTCTCATCATTGCTCATCGTTTCTCGCTTTCATGATAACCTTCGCTCGCGTACGAACCCTTCGCTTCCGGCCCGCGCGCGGCGCCTTGACCCGGCGGTCCGTTCGGCCCTTCATACCAGGCTATTTTCTCAGTCGGCGGATTATACCACACTCGCTTGTGGTGTCAACGAAAACCCACCGCTTTATCTTGTGTAACTAATTGAATTCAGACCGCTTTTTCCGGCGGTTTCTTTTTTTGGTTCCGGCGGGGGAAAATCGGCCGCCTCCAGCGGGAAAATCTAATTATTATAAGTGAAACGTTATGCGTTTTGGTCGTTTGTATTTCGGGCATGAAAAAACCGGAGAAGCCGCCGCTTCCCCGGTATACGGGAGGGGATCACGAGTTGAAAGGTGATGGTCTCGAAACCTTCGCCTCTTGTCGTTTTTTCGTTACAGAATCGTCACCGGCAATTCGGCGCCGGCGTCCGTGGCGCGGATCCGGCGCATCAACTGCACGCCGTCGCTGGCCCCGCAATTGAGGATCACGCCCTCGTATTGGTCGGCCTGCAGTTTATCCAGGGCCTGCGCACTGCTCAGGGCGAAATCCACCGCGTCGGTATGACCGATCCACACCAGGTCTTCCAGATTGTTCTGCGGTGAGTTGATTTTCGCCAGGTAGGGGCGACGCACGTGACAATTGCCTTCGCGATCGAGTACGAGAATACGCATGACCGAGCTCCTCAAGCGCCTGTTACCACATCCGGCGGCGCATGACCGGCTAGCTTACCCGCGCGTACGTGATTTTCTTGCCTTCCACGTCCAATTCGAACGCTTCGTCCTGCGTGTTGTCGAAGTACCGGCGATAGAAAAACTGACGATCTTCATCCGTCATGTTCTCGATCCGCGCATTGACGCGCATTGACCGTTGGCCGTCCACCTGCGCCCGCTCCACCCGGGTCAGCAGCGGCACGACGCGGCGGCGGTACAGCACGCTGTCGTCGTCCTCGTTCGTCGATTCGCATGAGTCTTTGAAAGATGCCTTGATGAGAATGATTTCGCCCTTGTCGATCGGGCCATTGACCAGGTAGCTGCACTGGTCGTTGCCGTCCAAGGCAAAATCTCCCACCATTAAGTCATCGGCATTTATTGCGCTGATATGATTGATATTTAGCTTGGTGGCACCCATTTTCTTCCCCCACGTGTCATTTTTTTATATTTTTTGCCGCGTTTTCCATCTCAATTCAGTTCACTTAATCCACTGTGAAATCTTATCTCCCCTTAGAGCAATGTCTGTGCCGAATTCGACGAATTTGAAGAGGTATTCGAAAGAAGAGAAGCAAACGCGTGTAATATCAAGTAGTAAGAGCGTACTATTAAAAAATTTTTCAAATAAAACGTCAAAATTATCGCTGTATTTTTGACGAACGCCAAAATTATGACTGCAATTTTGGTCTGTTTTGGACCAATGATGTGGGTGGTCCATTTTGGATCAGTGTGAGATTAAAATTCTTTTCAATCGATTGCGGCTGATGCCCAGCAACCGGGCCGCTTCCGACTTGTTGCCGTCCACCTGGTCCAGTACCCGCTGCGCGTAAATGGCCATCGCCCGGTCCATGGACATAATCTCGGCCGCCGCCGCCAAATCCGGACCGAGGTTGATCTGCCGTTGTTCGCCGTGAATCAGCAGATCGGCCGCCGAAAGCAGCGGCCCGTCGCTCATCAGGCAGGCGCGTTCGATCACGTTGCGCAGCTCGCGCAGGTTGCCCGGCCAGGCGTAGCGTAGCGCCTTGTGTTTGGCCGATTCGTCCAGGCCGCGGATATGCTTGCCCGTCGCCCGGCAGTTGGCCCACAAAAAGGCCTCGGCGAATCCGAGAATCTCCTCCTTGCGCTCGGCCAGCGACGGCACGTGCAGGCGCACGACGTTGATGCGGTAATACAAATCGTCGCGGAACTGGCCGAAGGCGACCATCTCCTCCAGGTCGCGGTTGGTGGCGGCGATGATGTTGCATTCCACGCGCTGCTCGGTGGTTTCGCCCACCCGGGTGAAGGAGCGATCCTGCAAAAAGCGCAGCAGCTTGACTTGCATCGCGCCGGACAACTCGCCGATTTCGTCGAGGAAAAGCGTGCCGTCGGCGGCCTCCTCGACCAGGCCCGGCTTGCCCTCGGCGCGCGCGTCGGTAAAGGCGCCGGGCGCGTAGCCGAACAGCTCCGATTCCAGCAGCTCGGCCGGCACCGCCGCACAGTTGATCGCCATGAACGGCCCTTCCGGATACTGGCTGTGGTAGTGCAGGTAGCGCGCCAGCATCTCCTTGCCCGTGCCCGAGGCGCCGGTGAGCAGTGCGATGATCTTCGGGTATTTGCCCACTTGGCGGATGGTCCGGTACAGCTTGGCCATCGCCGGGCTCTCGCCCAGATGATGGGTGGCCAGGAACCGCTCGCGCTCGCGCTTGCGCAGGTCGGTCATCTGCCGGCGCAGCTTGCGCGTTTCGTAGATGCGGCTGACCCGGCTCATCACCTCGGGCAACTGCACCGGCTTGGACAGAAAGTCGGTCGCCCCGCGCTTGATCGCCTCGACCGCCATGTCGATCGTCCCGTGGCCGCTGATGATCAGCACGTCGATGTCCCGGTTGTTTTCGCGTACGCGCTCGAGCGCCTCCAGGCCGCTGATGCCGGGCAGGTTGATGTCCAGCAGCAACAAAAACGGCGTCAGGCGATCCAGCTCGGCCAGCGCGTGCTCCGCGTCGTGGAACACGTGAACCGGGTAGCCCGCGCCGGTCAGCGCCTTTTCCAACACCTGGGTGATCAATCGCTCGTCGTCGACTACGAAAATCGGTTCCATCGCGCCCTCGAATCCGCGTATTATTCCTTCCAGAATAAAGCATCGGATGACGGCCGCCAATGGGTTTGTTAGTATCGGACCCCGGAGGAACCATGAATCAACCGATCGTCCTGCGCCGACCGATTCCGGCCGAAGCCGCCGCGCGCGAACGCCTGCGCAAGCTGGCCGCCGAAAAAAACGCGAAAATCGTCTCCGTCGCCGGGCAGGCGGGAGCCGGACGCTCCAGCCTGATCGCCGCCGCCGCGACGCCCGCCCTGGCGACGTTGCGTTGCGCCGCGGTCATCGCCGCCCTGCGCGGGGGCGACGACGCCGAACGCGTGGCCAACGCCGGTCTGCCCACCGTGGCGGTCGACCTGGCGCGCATCGACGAACTGGACGCCGCGATCGTCGAGCAGGCCTGGCGCGAGCTGCCCGACCCGGCGATCGACCTGCTGCTGGTCGAGCGCGCCGCGAGCATGACCCACACCCCGCCGGACATCGGCGAGGACGGCAAGGTGCTCGTCGTGGCCGTCGGCGTCGCCCAACACCTGGCCCGCAAGTACGAAACGGTCTTCGCCTGGGCCGACGCGGTGGTGCTCAACATGATCGACCTGATTCCGCTGACCCAGTTCTCGCTGCAGCGTTTCGAAAAGGACCTGCACGCGGTCAATCCGCACGCCGAACTCATCCCGCTTTCGGCCCGCACCGGCGAGGGGCTCGATCGCTGGCTGCGTTGGCTGGAGAGCCGCCGGGCGGCCGATCCGTCCCGCGCCTGACCCGATCCGTCCCCCGTGCGGGAGAAATATAACAACATATTGAAATCAAAGGACTTTACAGTCCCATATCCTGTGGTTTTCGCTTGACCGGAAATCCCATATCTGGTATAAACGTTCGGATTTAACAGTGTTGCGTTCGTCCGCACTTTTCAAAGGATATTTGAAGATATGGTTCTAGAGCAAAAAGTACCGGTGAACATCGAAAACGAAATGCGGCAGTCGTACCTGGATTACGCGATGAGCGTGATCGTCGGCCGCGCGCTGCCCGACGTGCGCGACGGCCTCAAGCCGGTGCACCGCCGCGTTTTGTACACCATGCATGAAAACGGCAACACGCCCGGCAAGCCCTACCGCAAATCGGCGCGCATCGTCGGTAACGTCATGGGTAAATACCACCCGCACGGCGACGCGGCGATCTACGACACCATCGTGCGCATGGCCCAGGACTTCTCGATGCGCTACCCGCTGGTCGACGGCCAGGGCAACTTCGGCAGCCTCGACGGCGACCCTGCCGCGGCCTACCGTTACACCGAAGTGCGCATGGACAAGTTCGCCGCCGAGTTGCTGGCCGACATCGAAAAAGAGACGGTCGACTGGCAGCCCAACTACGACGAAAGCGCGCAAGAGCCGATGGTTCTGCCCTCGCGCGTGCCCAACCTGCTGGTCAACGGCGCGGAAGGCATCGCGGTGGGCATGGCGACCAAGATCCCGCCGCACAACCTCGGCGAAGTGGTCGACGCCCTGATCGCCCTGATCGACGATCCGGCGCTGGATCTGCGCGACCTGCTGCGCAAGGTGCCCGGCCCCGACTTCCCCACCGGCGGATTCATCTTCGGCCGCCAGGGCATCATCGACGCCTACACCACCGGCCGCGGCAAGATCACCGTGCGTGCGCGCATCACCACCGAAACCAACAAGCGCAACGAGCGCGAAAGCGTGATCATCACCGAGGTGCCCTACCAGGTCAACAAGGCGCGGTTGGTCGAGGAAATCGCCGACCTGGTCCGCGACAAAAAGATCGAAGGCATCAGCGACCTGCGCGACGAGTCGGACAAAGACGGCGTGCGCGTCGTCATGGAACTCAAACGCGACGCGGTGAGCTCGGTGATCGTCAACCAGCTCTACAAGATGTCCAACTGCCAGATCACCTTCGGCATCATCCTGCTGTGCCTGGTCGACGGGCAGCCGCGCATCCTGAACCTGCGCCAGATCCTCGACGAGTTCATCAACTTCCGCCGCGAGGTCATCACCCGGCGCACCCGTTTCGAGCTGCGCAAAGCCGAAGAGCGCGCCCACATTCTCGAAGGCATCAAAATCGCGCTGGACCACCTCGACGAGGTGATCACCACCATCCGCGAAAGCAAGACCGTCGACGAAGCGCGCGAAAACCTGATGAGCAAGTTCGACCTGTCGCGCGTGCAGGCCCAGGCCATCCTCGACATGCGCCTGCAGAAACTGACCGGCCTCGAGCGGGAAAAGATCATCGAGGAATACAACGAGCTGATCAAACTGATCGCCCGCCTGCAGGAAATCCTGGCCAACGAGCGGCTGCTGATGCAGATCATCAAAGACGAACTGCTCGATCTGCAGAAGAAATACGCCAACGACCGGCGCACCGAGATCGTCGAGGACACCGGCGACCTGTCGATCGAAGATTTGATCGTCGAAGAGGACATGGTCGTCACCGTGTCCAACACCGGCTACATCAAGCGCAACGCCCTGTCGCTGTACCGCGCGCAGCATCGCGGCGGCAAGGGCAAGATCGGCATGGACACCAAAACCGAGGACTTCGTCGAAGAGGTGTTCATCGCCAGTACGCACGACTACGTGCTGATCTTCACCGACGCCGGGCGCGTGTACTGGCTCAAGGTCTACCAGATTCCGCAGGCCGGGCGCGCCAGTCGCGGCAAGGCGATCATCAACCTGCTCGAACTGCAAAAGAGCGGCGAACGCCTCGCCGCCGTGCTGCCGGTGCGCGACTTCGAAGAGGGCAAGTACATCGTCTTCGCCACCAAGCAGGGCGTGATCAAACGCACCGACCTGATGTCCTACTCCAACCCGCGCTCGACCGGCATCATCGCCTTGACCATCGACGAGGGCGACGAGGTCATCGGCGTGCGCCTGACCGACGGCAAACAGGAAATCATCCTCGCCACGCGCAAGGGCAAGGCGATCCGCTTCAAGGAAGGCGACGTGCGCAAGATGGGCCGCACCGCGCGCGGCGTGCGCGGCATTACCCTTAAGTCCGACGACGAGGTCGTCTCGATGACCGTGGTCGTGCCCAACACCTCGCTGCTGACCGTCTGCGAGCACGGCTTCGGCAAGCGCACCACCGAAGGCGAATACCGCCTGCAGGGACGCGGCGGCCAGGGCATCATCACGATCAAGACCACCGCGCGCAACGGCGACGTGGTCGGCATGCTCCAGGTCGCCGACGAGGACGACATCATGATGATCACCGACGGCGGCAAGATCATCCGCCTGCGCGTCAGCGACATCCGGTCCATCGGGCGCAACACGCAGGGCGTGCGTCTGTTCGAGATCGACGCCGAAAGCAAAGTGACTTCGGTTGCACGTTTGGCCGAAGAATGATTGGATAGCCCTTGTCACCGACAGCCGGGGGGGTGAATCCGATGCGCATAGCCATACTCGGCGGCGGCGAGGGCGCCGCGCGCATACTTGACGAACTCGTGCACCTCGAGGGCATGACCGTCGTGGGCATCTGCGACGACAATCCGGCCGAGCTGGGCGAGATCGCCAACCGCTTCGTCGGCCTGGACACCTTCGACAAGCCCGAACCGTTGCTCGCGTTAAATCCCAACGCGCTGCTGATCGTCACCGCAAACGCCGAGCTGCGCCGCTGCGCCTGCCGCTGCGCGATGGACGACACGGCGATCGTTCCCCGCGAGGTGATGGACCTGTGGTTCGCCTCGCTCGACGCCAAGGGCCAGGCGAGCGACGAGCTCACGCGCATCATGGATCAACGACTGATCGCCGAGGTCGCCGACCTGTTGGTGGACATCTCCGACCTGATCCGCGACCTGTCCGCCGAACTGGACCGCACCACCGACACCCTCAGCCAACTGTCGCTCAACGCGACCATCGAGGCCGCCAAGGCCGGCACGCAGGGCCGGGGCTTCGCGCGGGTCGCCGACGAAATCTACAAAACTTCCGAACTCAACGACCAGACCGTGCAAAACGCCGCGCAGCTCATGCGCGACCTGCGCAAGCGCGCGAACAACCTGCGCCAGTTGTTGTTGGAATAAAAAATGAGTAAGGATCACGTAAAAAGAGTGTGCCGAGCCGCGTCAGGGCGAGGGCTTGTCTTCGCCGAATTCGCTAAAGTAACGATTTAGCCTTGGCCAATAATTTTTGCGCTACCTGAATAGATTTTTCGGCGCCATCCGGTGAAAATTCCAGATCGTAGTCCGCTTTTTCCCGTAACGCCTTGATTTTTTCGAGGTGCTTGAGAAGCGTTTTTTCCAGTAGTCCTTCATCGACAAACAGAGCATAAATCGCCTGAATCAAGCAATAGTGGCTCCGTTCACGGTAACCACGGCTGTACAAGAGGGCGCGGACGCCGTGGAAGCCGACGTAGTAGGCTTGAATCGTCGCCCATTTGAAATCGCGGTCATCCCAGCTTTTCTTTGCTCGTATCAGGTCGTGTTCCGCAGCTTCGATTTCTTTGTCCGCAAAGTCTTTCGCGGCTGGATCTTTCGTGATCTGCCCCCGTGCAAGGCAGTTTTTAAAGTTTTGATTCATAGTGTTCCGATCGGTAAAGCACGATTCCTTTCGTGACTTGTTCGAAAAATACGGGGTTTTTTTCCTCGTAGTCCACCCACTCCGCCAGAGAAACGATAATCGGACGAACTTCCTTGGCGAAGCTTTGGCCAAAGTTCGACACGGCGTCGAAAGCTTCGTCCTCGTGGTTGGTGACGATAAACATGTCCACGTCGCTGTCCGTCAAGTAGGTGCCGGTGGCGCAGCTGCCGTAAAGGATAACCAGGTCCGTAATCCCCTGCAATTTGATAACTAGCGGCTCCAAGGCGTAAACTACCGCCGCGATTTTCGCTGGACGGATAAGCGGCCGGGCTTCGTTCAAGCGGTAAAAAATCATCCTCCCCTTTCGGTGAAAAAGCAGAGTATTTTTCTTGGTCAGTGTCTGGAGCGCCACGTGGGCAGCTGCCGGGCTGATCTGCACCCGTCGCGCCGCCTCCCGTTCATGGAATTCCTGATCCGGATTCAGGCAAAAGAAAAACAGTATTTTTTGCGTTGCAGTGAAAATAACACTTTGATTAAGAAGCATATTCCCGGCTTTGTTCGTTTTGGAAAACATGTGTTCATTCTACCAAACAATCATGGTCGGTCAAGTGGACCAACAAAGGACCTAGTCGAATAGACATATACATTCCAGTCCGTTGCCCGGCGTGTGGGCACACACAAAAAATTAAAATGCGGGAAGCTGCACCCGGTCGGGTTCAACTTGTGTTGGAGTAGTCCTTAAAACCGAAATTGCAGCGCTACGATTGTCGTGCCGTCCACCCCGAAGCCACCCGACTTCAACACCATCCTCTTTCACATAACGTTGAAATTGACTTCCGCGTAGGACCTTTCAGCCCGTAGGGCGCAGGTCAATAGCGAAGGGCGTCAGCCCTGGTATCTGGTGGAGCAAATTCAAGCAAACCCCGGAAAGGGGTGCAGGTGAGCGCGTTGAGACAAATTAGCGAAGATTCCTCCGCCCCTCAGGGGCTTGGGTGTTCCAGGTTGGGCGCAATTTCCAGGGCTTCGCCCTTCGCTACTGACCAATCGCCCCTGCGGGGCTCAGGATGTTCCAATTTGGCGGTCGGGACGGCAATCCCTCACCCCGGGCTGCGCCCGACCCTCTCCCACCGGGAGAGGGTAAAAACGGGCAGCCCGATCTCCCTTCTCCCTGTGGGAGAAGGGCCGGGGATGAGGGCGACATACCAATCGCCCCTGCGGGGCTTGTCGGCTCCAGGCGTCCCAATTTGGAAGTCAGGAATGTTACCTAGCTCATGCGCGACCTGCGCAAGCGCGCGAACAACCTGCGCCAGTTGTTGTTGGAGTAGTCCTTAAAACCGAAACTGCAACAACACGGTCGGCGTACCGTCCGCAGCGAAGCCGACAGTCGGTTGCGGCCGCAGGACCTCGTTGTATCTCCGGCAATAGGCGGCGTATTCGTTGCCGGCGAACACGTTGGTGATCACGGCGATCACCACGCCCGCGCCCGCGCCCACGCCCAGGCCGATCCACCGCTTTTCCTCTTCGTCCTCGCGCAGCTCCCGGCGCTCGTCGCTGTCGCGCGCCTCGGCCATGCTGGCGTCTTCCTCCTGGTAGCCGATCATGTAGCCCAAGCCCGCCGCGCCGGCGATTTCCGCGACGTTGACCAACGAGTAGGTCCAGGCCGTCGCTTTTAGTTCGTCGGGAAGGCCCGCGTCGCCGGCATAGGCCGCGCCGGCGAAGGGTCCGGCAATCGGGATCAACGCCAGGCCCCGGGCGACCGCCGGATTCTTTTTCTTTACCGGTTGTTCATTCGCCTCGGCGGCGGCGAGGCCGGCCAGCAGGCAGATCAGCAACAGCGAAAGGCATAACGCTCCAGATCGTTTCATGGCGACTCTCCGATTTTTTCTTCGTTCATGATTCAACGTCGGTTGATCTTTGTCAATATAATAAACTTTTTTCGTCGCGTCGCGCGTTTTGGCGATCGAAATTAACTTGCCAGCGGCTCCCTCATCCGAGGTACACTGTCGGCAGGAATAGACCTGGGAGCGACCATGAAGAATATCCTTGTGCCGATCGGCATACTGCTGTGTCTGTTCGCCATGCTGGCGCTTGCCTGCGGCGACGATGACGACGACAACGATTCCTCCGTCGACGACGACGACAATGACTCCGGCGACGACGATACCGGCGACGACGATACCGGCGGCGACGATGACGACGGCGTCTGGTTCGACGATTACGTGGTCTTCGCCGCCAACGACCTGGGCATGCATTGCATGAACCAGGATTTTTCCGAGGCGCTGCTTCTGCCGCCGTACAACACGCTGCACGCGCAGGTGATCGACCGGCGCGACGAGCATCCGCGCATCGTCAACGCCGACAAGACGCTCACCTACGCCATTCCCGGCAACACGCACTCGGCGGACAAAACCAACTTCTGGGAGTACGTCGACGACCTGCTGGGCGTAACCTTGGCCGACGACATCGGGTTGACCGGTAACGGCCTGGCCGGCGGTTTTGTCGCCTCCGGCGCCGGCGGCTGGATCGCGGACGGCATTCCGCTCACACCGCTGGACGACGCGGGCGTGGAAAATCCCTACCAGTTGGCGACGGTCACCGTGTACGACGGCAACAATCCCGTCGCGCAGACGCGGGCCGTCGTGCCGGTCTCCTGGGAAATCAATTGCGACCTGTGCCACAACACCGCCGGCATCAGTCCGGCCACCGATATCCTGCGCAAGCACGACGCGCTGCACGCCACCGACCTGGAAAACGCCAAGCCGGTCTTCTGCGGCGGCTGCCATTACCAGGCGCCGCTCGCGCCCTTCTCGGTCGACAACGGCGAACAGGATCCGCTCTCACTGGCCATGCACTCGGCGCACGCGTCGCGCATGGGCGCGGCCGGGTTGGACAACCCCTGCTACGCCTGCCATCCGGGCGTGGAAACGCAGTGCCAGCGCGACGTGCATTTTTCCGAAGGATTGACCTGCGTCGACTGCCACATCTCGATGGAAGCGGTCGGCTATCCGCTGCGCGAGCCGTGGGTCGACGAACCGCGCTGCGACAATTGCCATACGCGTTCGGGCTTCGAGTTCGAGCAGCCCGGCACGCTCTACCGCAACAGCAAAGGTCACCGGGGTGTGTTCTGCGCTTCGTGCCACGGCAGCCCGCACGCGATCGGCCCGTCGGTGGTTGACGCCGACAACGCGCAGGCGATCGGCCTGCAGGGACACGCCGGCGTCATCGACACCTGCACCGTCTGCCATCGCGAGGAGGAGGACGACGAGTTCCCGCATCGCCTCGACGAAGACGATGATGATGATGACGACGATGATGAGGACGATGACGACGACAAGTAGGCGGTTTTAGCGAAGCGACTCGCGCGCGGCGATGAAGCCGCCGCGCAGCAAGACGGGAAACTTGCGCATCATCCAGGCGCGGCCCGCGACGAACCCCGGCGCGCCCGGATCGACGTCGGCCGGCGAAAGCGCACAGGCCTCCGCCCGCCCCGCCGGCAACGCGGTGCGAATCATCCACACCGGCAGCATGCGCAGCGCCGCGCCTGTCAGCGGCATGCCGGCCACCTCGCCCAACGGCGCGCAGGGCAGGTCCGTCGCGCGCATCCCGGCCACGCGTTGCATCCCCGCCTCGGCCAGCGCCGCCGTTTGCGCGCGGGCCAGCGGCTCGTTGGTCGGACGCGGCGGGAGGAAGGTCGTCGGGCCGGGCAGCTCACGGGCGATGAAATCGGCGCGCGTCGCTTCGATCAGATCGTGCAACGCGCCGGCGGGCATCGTCTTCCAGGAATCGTCCTCGGGCATCAGCGCCAGTTCGCACCTGGCGTCGATCACCGCCTCGGCCAGTTCCGGCCAACGATCCAGCGAGGAGACCGTCAGCCCGACCGTCGCCCGGCAGGCGTAGGCGCTCAGTTGTCGCAGCATCCACCCCAACGCGGCGGGCATGCGCGGCGCGCGCGCCTCGAGCGAATCGGCGATCGCCGGAATCAGCAACACGTGGGAAGGCAGTGCGAAATCGCGCGTCGTGGTCGTGGACACCATGCGGCTACTCGCCGCTCGCCGGATACCAATCCGGTTGGCAGGTTGCGTCGGCGCACGAGGCGCAATTCAGAATGCACGCGACCGACTGCAGTTCGCGCCCCTGCAAGGCGCACTGCTCCTGCGCCCAGGTCGCGCACGCGCCGCCGCTGTCCAGTCGATGGTAGCAGCCCTCGCCGGTCGCGCCCGCGCCCGCGCCGCAATCGTAGAAACAGGTGCAGGCCCGCGTTGCGCCGCCTTGGCTGTCGTCCCAGGCGTCGCCTTCGCCCTCTTCCTCGCCGTCGTCGAACGAGGCGCCCTCGCGTTTGATTTCGGCGTCGCAGGCCGCGAGCGCCGCGATCAACAACAGGCTGCAAACCACGATCATCAACCTTCGCATGTCCATCGCTTACTCCGTGTGGTCGCCTGAAATGGTAGATAATTTTCGCCGCCGAAACAATCTGGCTTCGCGCGGGCGCCTTTGTTATCCTCAAGGCGGGCAGGATAATCAATGAAACGAACGATCGCGTTGATAATTTTCGTGACGCTGCTGTACGGCCTGGCGACGGCCGACGACCCGCCGCGCCGGCGCGGCGACTTCAGCGTCTTTCACGGCTTTACCGCCGACGGCGCCCAGGCGTTGTTCGCGCTACACGACCGCGAGCAAGGGCTGCGCGAATACCTCGTGCTCGCCGTCGCCGACGGCGAAGAGGCCGAGCGCCTCACGCCCGCGCAGGCGGGCGAAATCGCGCCGGGCCGAGCCACGCGTCCGTCGCTGCCCGCCGCTCTGGCCGATCGTTTCGTGCAGCCGGGCGTGCAAAACGACCTGGCCCCGCACGGCCGCGCGCTGCTCTACAGCCACATCACCCACGACAAAGAGCGCGACATGCAGTCGGCCTTCCGCTTTCGCCTGGCCGCGTTGCGCGTCGTGTATCACCTGCGCCACGGCGCGACCGACCGCGCGTTGGCCGTGCTCGAAGTGCGCACCGCCGCCCGCGCCGAACAACCGGTCGACGTCACGCAAATCCTCTGGACGCCAGACGGCAAAGCCTTCGCCGTCGCCGGCTACCTGCACGCGGCCGACCCCGCGCCCGGGCTGTCGGTCGATCGCGCGGTGACGCTCGCCGGGCGGTTGGAGGGCAACGGCGCGCCGCTGCCCAAGGCGGAGTTGGGCGAATTTTTCTACAAGCTCGGCGACGGCTATTACGACGAGCGCCTGTACTGGGACGCCGCCGCCAACCTCGAGCGCGCCGCCACGTTGGCCCACAAGATGGAACAGTCGCGCTGGCTCGCCGCGCGCAGCTACGCACTGATGCGCGAAAAGGACCGCTGCTTGCAACAACTTGATTTGCTGGCCGCGCTGCATTCCGGCGCCGCGCTCAAACTTTTGTTGAAGGTGAAAAAGCACAAGGACTTCGAATCGCTGCGCACCGATCCGGATTTCATGACGCGCTACGCCGCGCTGGTCGACGGCTTCGCCCGCTGATCGTTTCCCTTAACCGGAAAATCGTTAGTCGGAGTTTTTACCGCTGAGCATCCCCGCGTAGATCTCGCGCAGCCGCTCGACGATCCGTTCGCGGATGAACGTCTGACGCACACGCCGCCGCCCGGCGTACCCGGCTTCCACGCGCGTGTCGACGTCGCGCAGGTAGGTCATCACCGCCGCCGCCATCGCCTCCGGATCGCCCGGGCGCACCAGCTTGCCCGCCGCGCTGTCACCGATCACCTCGGGCACGCCGCCCGCGTCGGTGGCGACGATCGGCTTGCCCGCGGCCATCGCCTCGGCGACCACCAGGCCGAAAGCCTCGACCGTGCCCTGCTCCGGCCGATCGTAGCACGACGCGTGAATGACCAGGTCCGCCGCGGACAGCAACCGGTCCACATCGTTGCGATGGCCCAGCAGCCGCACGCCCTCTTCCAGCCCCAGGCGGGAGATCAGCGCCTTGCACTGCTCGTGGTAGGACGCTTCGCCATCGCCGACCAGCAGCAGCGTCGCCTCGTTGAAGTACTGCCGCACCGAGCGCCACGCGGCGATGGCCACGTGCTGACCCTTCCACGCGGTCAGCCGGCCGAGCATCACCGCCACCGGCGCTTCGGGCGTCAGACCCAATTCCTCGCGCACGGTCGGCTCGGCCTCGACGGTCAGCAGGCGCTCGTCGACCGGAATGTAGAGCACCTGCGCCGCGTCGGGGGCGAGCTCCTGTTGCGCCAGCAACTGTCGCCGCACCGCCTCGCTGACGCACAACACGTGATCGGCCAGCACGGCCAGGCGCAGCTCGCGCCGCGAGAAAGAGCGGATCATCTGGCAGTGCACGGCCAGCGGCAACCCGGCGCGTTTGACGATTTCACCGACCGGCAGCGCGGGCAGATTGAGGTTGTTCAGATGCACCAGGTCCGGCGCGAAATCGGCGAGCAGCTTTTCGATCGCCGGCGTCAGATTTTTCGTGAAGCGGCGCAACGCCAGCGACTGGCCGATCACCGGCAGACCATTAAACAGGCCGTGCTCGGGCGCGAACACGTCGCGGAACCCTTCCCACTCCACGGGCAGCGCGGCGACCTGCGCGCTCAGCAGCGGCGTATACAGGTCGGGGCGCGACGCGGCCACGGCCACTTGCGCGCCGTCGGCGGCCAGCCCGTTGGCCAGCTCGGCGCAGGTGTGCACGCTACCGCCCATGCTCGGCGTATTGTCGATGAACAATACCTTCATGCCGCCTCCTTATTTACGCCGCACTTTTTTGCGCACGATGTCGACCAGCAACTGACGATCCGCCGCGTCCAGCACCCGGCAGACCCACGCCGCGACCGGATACACCGCGCAGCCGACGCCCAGTAAAATCGCCGTGCGCCAGCCGCTGCCGAATCCGGCCAACAGGAAGTGACGCACCGCGAACATCGCCGCGGCCATCACCGCCGTCGCCAGCGTCGTGCGCGCCAGCGGGCCCCATAGGTGGGCCGGCCCCACCGACTTTATCAGCACGCGCTGGCTGACGAAATAGACCAACGCGAAGCTGGCCACCGTCGTCGCCGCCGCGCCGTACATGCCGAACAACGGAATCAGCGCCAGATTGGTCAGACCGTTGAACACCGCGCCCAGGCCGGTGATGAACGCGACCGTCTTTTCGCGATCCGTCGCGCGCAACGTCTGCGCCAGCAGCGGATTGATGCAGTCCAGCGCCTGCCCCCACACCAGGATCATCAGCACCACCGCCGCCGGGCCGAAGGTTGCGCCGAACAGCGCGGGCATCATATCCGGCGCAATCAGCGTCAGCCCCGCCGCGGCGGGCAACACGAAGGCCAGCAGGTAGCGTAGCGAACGCCGGTACACGGCCAGCAGGCGGTCGGGCGCGTCCACGAACAAGCGCGAGAGCACCGGGTAGACGGCGGTGACGAAACTCGAGGCCAGCAGCCCCATGCCTTCCATCAGTTTGTAGGCGGCGTTGTAGTAGCCCACCGCTTCTTCCTCGCGGAAGAACGAGAGCATGACGATGTCCAGCCGCGCGTACAAAATGATGAACACGGTCGTCACGAAAAACGGCCACGAGCCGACCAACAAACTTTTCATCAGCGCCGGGTCGAAGCCGACCGTCGTGTCCACCGCCACCACCTTCAGCGCACGGCGGGCGAACACCAAGGTCAGCGCCTTGGCCGCCAGGTACGCGCAAATCAACGGCAGCAGGCCGTAACCCAGCAGCAGCACGGTCACGCCGAACGCGACGGTCAGCCCGGTGTTGATCACGTTGACCAGCGCCGACAATTCCATTCGCTCGAAGCCGGCCAGCGCCGCGTGATACGAGTTGGCGACCGCGTCGAAAATCAGCGCGAAGGCCAGCAGCAAAATCGCGTACACCGTGTCGGGGTGATAGCCCAGGTGCGGCGCGATCAACGCCAGCGCGCCGAGCACAGCCAGCGCCAGCACGATGTTGGTCAGCGTCACCTGATCGAGGATCTTCCCCGCTTCTTCGCGCCGGCGGGCCGTTTCGCGCAGCAGGTACGGACGCGCGACGTAGTTGGGCAGCACGCCCACCAGGCCCACCAGCGCCATTGCCGTCGAGAAACGGCCAAAGCCCACGTCGCCCAATTGGCGCGCCACGTAAATGATGAAAGCAAGGCTGAGAAATTTGGTGACGATATTGCCCACGGCCAGCGCGGCGGTGTTTTTGGCGATGCGCGCAACGGTGCTCATCGACGATTCGCTCCGCGACGGGTTACAGCAAAAATCCGGCGACCAGATACAGCAACAGGCCGACGGTGACCGCGGCGTTGAATCCGAAATTCACCGCCAGCAACATGGCCAACACGCTGCCCAGCACGCTGGCCGCCGAGTTGACCGCGAACATCCAGGGAATGCTGCGCGGGAACCGGTAGCCCACCAGCCGCACGCCCAGCGGGAAGGGAATGCCCATCAACACGCCCAGCGGCGCGACCAGCGCGGTGGTGATCAGAATGCGCCAGGCGATGGCCAGTTGCAAGGTTTCGTAGAACAGCCGCGGCGCGACGATCAACAGCACCGCCGCGTACAGCGCCAGGCCGCCAACGACCCAGGGCAGCCGTCGCGGCGCGCGGTCGGGATAGAACTTCTCCGACAGCGCCGCGCCCACGCTCGAAGCGACCAGCAAGGTCAGCAGCACCACCGCCAGCGCGTACACCGGATGCCCGAGGTACAAAATGAACTTCTGCATCAGCGCCACTTCGACCAGCAGATAACCCAGGCCCAACAACGCGAAATACAACGCCGTGCGGCGCGGCGGATTTTCGCTCTTGTCGCGCACCAGCCACGCGGGCAGCAGCATCAGCAGCACGACGAACGCGAGCACCAACACGAACAGCGCGTAAAGCACCACCGGGCCGATGTTGCGGATCTTCAGGCTGTACGCCTGGCCCATGATTTGCGGCAACTGACGCAGGCGCAACGAGTAGAAGAAGAACGGCCGGTTGTCGGTCGGCGGCGCGAGGTTCGGTTCCTGCCGGTCCAGCCACGCGTTCAACGACGGTTCGCTGACCGCCGCGACGAACTGCTCGTCCTCGCTCTGGCTGTAGGGGCTGTACACGACGTTCAGCCCGTACTTGCCGCACAGCTCGACCAGCGTGCCGACCTCGTCGATGGTGAACGGGCGCGGCTTGATCATCACGTTGGCGAACTCGCCGTCGCGCGCGATGAAGAAATGCTTCGACGGATCGTGCGCCCCGCGCTGTTCGAGCACCGCGCGCGCCAGCACCACCAGGCGCAGCACGTAGTCGCGCGCCTCGAGCCAGCGCTTGGCCGAGATCATCCCGTCGGGCGAAAGATGATCGAAGTACTCGTTCATCGACTCGACGGTGAACACGTTGTTTTCCGTCAGCACGAACGCGCCGGCCGCCGTCGCCGCCCAGGTGTCGATCAGCGTGAACTGGATGATGTCGAACTTTTCCTGGCTGCGCCGGATGAAGCTGCGGCCCTCGTCGTAGGCCACCTCGACGCCCGGCCAGGTGAACAGCCCGCCGGCCACGGCGGCGAATTTCACGTTGACGAAATCCAGCACGATCTTGTTCATCTCCACGCCGACGATCCGCCGGGCCCCGGCGTCCATCGCGGTGAGGATGTGCTCGCCGCCGCCGCTGCCGAAAATCAACGTCGACGCGCCCCGGTGCAGGTCGTAGGGCAGGCGCTGGATGTAGGCCATCTCGTCCTGCGACGGCGAAGGATCGCCGGAAAACGGCGTGATCGGCGTGTGCGCGATGCCGTCGATGAGCAACATGATGTCGCCCTTTTCCGGCCGGTCGTAGGCGATCACGCGCGAAAAACTGTTCCAGCCCACCGCCAGCGGTTCGGGCTCCTCGGCGCCCTTCACATAACGCGGCTCGAGCATCGTGCCGCCGGTCGCCAGATGGACGATCGCCACGGTCACCAACGCGACCGCGATGGTCAGGCCGACGGCAAAGCGCAACGGTTTGATCTTGCCCGCCGCGATCTGTCCGCCGATCGCCGCCAGCGCGCCGGCCACCAGAATCGCCGCCGGTCCGCCGAAGATCGTCAGCAGCGGAATCGTCAGCAGGCAGCCCGCGCCCGCGCCCAGCAGGTCGAAGAAATAGACGATGCCCGCGTGACGATGCCCCAGGCGCAGCATCAGCGAGATGAACGCGCCGCCCGCCAAAAACGGCAGCGCCGCCACGAGGTAGACCAACCCCAACTTGGCGATGCCCGCGAGGTTGAAGTCGAAGCCGCCGAGCTTGAGCGTGAGCAGCACGAGGATCGTCAGGCCGTTGGCCGCGCCCACCAGCGCGCCGGCCAGCGCCAGCACGGCCTCTTCGCGGTCGGCGATGCGCTTGGCGAACACGTGCACGGCCATGCCGCCCAGGCCCATGCCGAACAACGCGACGCTGATCGCCAGAAAGGCGAAGTGGTACCACATCACCACCGAAAACACGCGGGTGAGCACGATTTCGCTGGTCAACATCGCGCAGGCGACGCAGGTCAAACCAAACAGGCGGGGCAGCGATAAGGATTTCATGATTTTCGTATCAACCTCTTGATGCGGTTGCGGACTTCGTTATCGGTGTTGATCGTGCTGTGCCACATGAACCATTTGCCGCGCAGGCTCGGCCGCACGGCTTGCAGTTGCATCAACTCGCGCTCCTGCTTGGCCCAGTGCAGCTTGTATTCGGCGTCGCCGCGCAGGAAATCGTAGAGCCGGCAGCCGCGCGTACAGGCGTCGCCGATCGAAAAACCCAGCGCGACGTAACCCAGGTTGTAATGGTGCCAGTCGGTCATGCCGCCCTGCTGGTACAGGTAGCAGCGGCCGTCGACGTGATAGGCGTAGGTGGAAAAAAGCGTTTCGTCGTCGACCTTCAAATAGCTCAGCCGCAGCCAGTCGCGCGCCAGGCCCGCCGCGGCCATCTCGCGGTGGAAGCCGACGAAGTGCTCGTTGACGAACACCCCGGGCAGGCCCTCCGCCTGCCAGCGCTGCGTGTGCAGGCCGATGAACGAGTCCATCGCCGCATCCAGCGTCGCCGGGTCGGCGTGATAGCCGTGCTCGACCTTGTGGTTGAGGCTCAACTGGCGCGGTTTCTTGCGCGCGTTGAAGCGGCCCTTTTTCGAGAGCGTATTCAGGTAGTCGTCGTAGGTGCCCGGCAGCTCGGCGTAGGGCGCGCGGTAGCGGAAGCGACGCCGGATCTTGCCCAGGTGCTTGGGCAGCAGCTTTTCCAGCGCGATCACCGCCGGGCTCGCCGCGTCCATGTCGATCAGGTCGAGCAGATCCCAATCCTTGCGCGCGGCCAGAAACGACAGCAGCGCCTCGACCAGCGGTTCCTCTTCGCCGGGCAGCAGCAGCGGCGCGAGAAAATCGGAGCAGATTTCGCCGCTGCCCAGATAGCACAGCGCCCGCAGCGCAAAGGGTTTGCCGGGCAACACCATGCGCACCGGGCCGATCATCTCGGTTTCGATGTCGGCGAAGGAGCGCTTCTCGCGAAACAACGGCCACAGACCGGCCAGCTCGTCGCCGCGCGTGGCGGCCAGCAGGCACAACTCGCCCCGGTGCCGGTAGTGGTTCCACCAGGTGCGGTTCCACAACCACGAGCCGAACAGCGCGTCGCCCGCACCGGCGGCGCTCAGGCGCTCCCACGGCTCGCGCAGCGCATCCAGCTCGGCCGGATCGACGATCACGCGAACTTCGTACGCCACTACAAAATCTCCTTGAGGCGGCCGAACCAGCCCCACTTGCCGATCACGGTGTCTTTGACGAAGCGGGCCAGCTTGTATTCGAAGGGGAAGCCCCAACGCATCTTGTTCACGCGCCAGCGGCTGAGCGCAGCCATGATCCGCAACGGGTGGCGCAGCTTATGATGGGCCAGCCGTTCGCGCATCGCCGCGTCGGGGATGGCGAACCTGAAGTAAAAGCGCGTGGCCATTTTCAGCAGGCGGGCCAGGCGCTCGTCGATCCAGGGCATCTCCGGATCGTACGGACTGTAGGGCAGGAAATCGCTCAGCCGTTCGGCCTGCGGCAGCCCGTGCTCGTGCGCCCACGGATACAGCGGGGTGTCGGGGAACGGCGTGTAATAGAAGTAGGACATGTCCGCGTCCGGCGCGAGCTTCTTGAGTTCGGCCATGTGGCGCAGCGTGAGTTTGGTGTCGTACCAGTTTTTCTCGTCGGGAAAGCCGACCATGATCGAGTACACCGGGTGCATGCCGAATTCGAGCACGCGGCGCGAACAGGTAATGACGTCCTGCGGCACGATCTCTTTCTGAATGAGGTCCATGATCCGCTTGCTGCCCGATTCGCCGCCGATCGCCAGTTCGCGGCAGCCGCTGTCGCGCATCAGTTGCAGCATCTCGGGTTCGTAGGCGAGCATCTGGTCGATGCGCACGCTGCAGCGCCAGGCGAGATCGAGCTTGCGGTCGATCATCCCCTGCAGAATGCGGCGCGCGCGCGGCTTGTTGGTAAAGAAGTTCGAGTCGTGAAAGTCGATGCCCTCGACGTTGTAATGCTCTTTCAGATGGGTCAGGTCGTCGAGCACGCGCTCGGCGCTGTGGCCGAACCAGCCGCGCCCGAACAATGCGGTGATGTGACAAAAGGTGCATTTGCCGTGGCAGCCGCGCGAGGAGGTGTAGTTGATCACGCGGTCGACGCCGGCGATCATCTCCTGGCAACGGCCGTTGTCGCGCCCGATGTACCAGTTCAGATCGACCTTGTCCCACCCGGCGGGGAAATCGTCGAGGTTCTTGTCCAAGGGCCGCTCGGCCGTGCGCACAATTTGGCCGTCGCGTTTAAAGGCCAGCCCGGGCACGTCGTCCAGCGGCTTGCCCGCCGCCAGCGCGCCGATCAGCTCCGGCAGCGTCGTTTCGGCCGTGCCGACCGTGCAGATGTCCAGCGTCGGCTCGCCGAGGTTCGCCTCGGGGGCCATCGAGGCCTGCCAGCCGGAGAAGATCGTCGGGAAGTCGGGCCGGATTTTCTTGGCCACCTGCGTCGCGGTAATCAGGTCTTCGAGCTGGCGGCCGATCTTACCGATGATCACCAGCGCGGTCGCGTCGGCCAACTCGGCGGCGAGGGCCTGTTCGAAGTCCTGCGGGTGCCGCTTGGCGTCGAAAATGACGCCGTGATAGCCATGCCCGTCCAGAATCGCCGCTAGGCGCATGGCCGCCAGCGGCGCGAAGGTGAAAATGACCGGCCGTTCCTCGCGCCCGATGACGAAAACGGCCTTGGCTTTGCTCATTTTATTCTCCACGCGAAAAAACGCTTCCACGCCAAGGGTTTTAATTCCGCCCGAGCTTACAGCCCCGCCCCCGGCAAGTCAAACAAACGTACGTGTACAGCTATACTATCGGCATTTTTTCCGTGGGCTTGAGGGGGGAAAAATCATAAATATCTCAATTTTGGTGATAATAATTCGAAAAAGATGAAAATATAACTTCCTAAACATTTAATCTCGGATTCTTTGAGATCGTTCCTATTCAGCTCTATCAACAAATCAATCACTTAAATTTCAAATTCATCCCTTGCATTTTTAAATATTTTAATTACTATAGATACATGAAATGTATATTTACATACTCCCAGGGGTTGGGGGCAAGGGAGAGGGAATGGCAACTAAAGTCATTGCAATGAACGCCAGAAGGATTCGGTCGTCGAAAGGAATGACTCAAGCTGGAGTCGCTGAAGCTGCCGGAATCAGTGTACTGGCGTATCAAAATATTGAGAATGGAAAATCGATTCCACGCGCGGATACGATGCAAGCAATTGCAACCGCTTTGGGTTGTAAGATCCAACACTTGGTTGCTCCTGTTAAAACTCTTAATGCCGTAAGATTCAGAGCGTTGAAAAAAATGACGGCTCGCGAGCAAATACTCTCTGAAGTAACCACTTGGCTGGAAAACTATAATGATCTGGAAAATCTACTTAATGTTAAAAATAAATATTTATTTATAGATCTGGCAAACTCGGTAGAAGAGAGTCAGGATCCTACCAAGAGACCAAAAAAATTAGCGGAATTAGCTCGCCGAAAATTAAACTTGGATTACGACGGTCGACAGGAAGTCATTCGCGATGTATGTGGACTAATAGAATCCGCCGGAATAAAAATTTACCCATATTCTTTTACCAGCGATTCATTTTTCGGATTGTCTGTTGGCGTCCAAAGCGGCGGACCGGCGATTGTTGTAAACACCAATAAACGTATGCCTGTTGAACGTTGGATTTTCAGTGCGATTCATGAGCTGGGTCATCTATTAATGCACGTCGACGCTTATCAGGTAGAAGAGAAGGCGGAAGATAAAAAACAAGAGGATGAAGCAAACCTCTTTGCAAGTTACTTCCTAATGCCTGATGCCCTTTTTGAAAAGGAATGGAAAGACACATATGGCCTTCCTCTTGTTCGGAGAGTGTTAAAAGTAAAACGTATTTTCAAGGTAAGTTACGGAACCGTCCTCCACCGGCTTATAGAAAAAGGCTATGCAAAAAACTCCATCTGGGCGCAATATCGCTACCATTTTAAGCTCTATACCGGTCGAACGTTAACGGCAAGAGAAGAGCCGCAACCCATTTCTTCATTTGAGTTTTCCGAAGCCCGTAGCGCGGAAGAAGGGGCTCATTTACTTCCGGAAGATTTTATTCCTGATCGCCTTTATCGGCTTGTGCGCCAAGCTCTTAATGATGAAGTCATTACTCTTGGACGAGCTGCAGAAATATTAGGAATGTCGCTTTCAAAAATGCATGAATATGCCAACTATTGGATTTTGGAGCAATGACAACGGTTTCGACAAAAAGCTCGTATATTTTGGACGCCAACGTTTTAATTGATTATTTTAATAGCGATTTGTCAATTCTTGGACTCTTCTGCGAACATATAGGAAATTTATTTGTCGCAACTCCAGTATTGGATGAAGTTGAACAGCTGGATAATGACGATTTGTCCCAATTCGGCATCGAGATTGTCGAACCCGATATAGAACTACTAATCGAGGCAGCCGCACTACATGGAGCATTATCCTTCCAGGACTGGATATGTATTCGGTCAGCCAAAGAAAAATCCTGGACCTGTGTAACGAATGATCGAACACTTCGTAAAGCGTGCAAACATGAAGGCATCAAGCTCTGCTGGGGCCTGGAACTTATGATTCATTTGGTAAATGCGGGAAAGCTGGAGCGAATAAAAGCTGCTGAAGTGGCAAATCAAATGCATAAAAGCAACCCACGTTTTCTTAGAAAGGAGGTGATTGAGGATTTCAATACAAAAATTGGACTCGTAACGCGGATTAAAAAGTGAAGCCACGGTTGCAGCCGTGGCTCCGGGCGTAACCGCCCCGCCCGCTCTTGCCACAAAGGCGTTGATGCGGACAAGAAAACATCTGTCCACAATGTAGTCCTGCCTCAACGCCGACGTCAAGAGGACCCGGGTGGTCAACAATCAATGATGTGTTCATGCTGCTTTCAAGCTTGGGCATATCGGAGGCAGGAACTATGTTCAGACAAAGTGTTGTTTCATCCAATGTCCGAAGCGTCGGTCACGACTCAGCATCCAATACTTTGGAGGTCGAATTCCGCAACGGGAGTGTTTACCATTACTATGGTGTACCGCAGCAAAAGTACCATGCTCTCGTCAATGCTCACTCAGTCGGTACGTATTTGTCTGCGCACATCAAAGGCATCTACAACTATCGGCGAATTGTGTAACGGAATTCATTGGGGCGGCGTGAAGAAAAGCACGCCGCCCTTTTTCTCCTACAGCGACAACTTCAGTTCGCCGTAGTAGCTGGTGGGTTGCAGGTCGTTGTCGCCGTCGCCTTCGCGGTCCCAGGAGTAGCCAAGCCAGTTGAAGACACGCAAGCCCACTTCGACGTGGTCGCCCAGGGTCTTGTACACGCGGCCGGTGGTCGACCAGCGCGGGTCGGCGGTGTACCAGCGACCGCCCATGCCGATGTATTCGCGCTCGGTCTGGAAGGTCGCGCCGACGAACCCGCCCAGGCCCCAAGGCCGGTAATCGACGAACAACTGCCCGCCGACGTTGTGCTCGGGCACGGTCCCCAGCGCCGTGTCCTCGTCCAGGTCCATCGTCTTGGTGTAGGTGTAGTTGAGGTTGAGCCCGGCGTAGCGCCACGGCGTGACGTTCAGCGCGCCTTCGCCGCCGTAGATCCGCGCCCGCTTGAGGTTGGTGTAGGTCATCAGCGCCAGGCCGCTCTGGTAGTCGCTGTCGATGATCTCCTGCCAGATCATGTCGTAGAGTTCGTACTGGAAATACCCCGCGGTCGCCTTGGCCACCGAGCCGAAGACCTGCTCGATCTCCGCGTTCCAGCCCAGCACCTCTTCGGGCTCCAGGTCCTCGTTGCCGATCATGAAATAGCCGCTGTGGCGGAAGATCGGCCGGTACAGTTGCGAGAGCGTCGGTTCGCGAAACGCCCGGCCCACGCTGGCGCGTAGCGCGGTCGAGTCGGATGCCTTGACCAGCGTCGAGAGTTTCGGGTTGACCACCGTGCCCCAGGCGTCGTGGTAATCCACCCGCACGCCGGGCGCCAGCGACCACACGTTGTCGAAGAGGAAAATCTCGTCCTGCACAAAACCCGACCAGATCGTCTGGTACGCGTCGTAGCCCTGCTCGTCGTCGGTCATCGCCGAATGCTCGAAGGCCGAGTAATCCAGCGTTTCGTAGCGCATGTGCGCGCCGACGGTCAGCATGTTCCAGTCGGCCAGCGCCCACGAGAGCAGCAACTCGCCGTTGGATTCGTCGCCGATCGTCGTGTTGCCCTTGTCCACATAGCTGCGCAGCAGGTCGGGCGGCGGCAGCGGATTGACCACATAGGCGGTGGAAAACTCGCGATAGCGGAAATAGCGCCGGAAATGCCCGCCGGTCAGCGTCGCGGAAAAAGGCCCGAGTTCGAGCGTCGCTTCGGCCAGCCCCGACAACTGAATCTTGTTGTCGGACACCGCGCCGTCGTCGGTGTCGGAGAATTGATTGTCTTCCCAGTGATAACGCGCCTGCGTGCGCAGGCTCAGATGCGGATTGACCTGCAGACGCAGCTTGCCGAACAGGTCGTTGGTTTCGTAGGGATGCCCGTCGTCGTAGGGCACGGGCAGCGTGTCGGTGACGCCCTCGCCCATGGTCACCACGGCGCGTGAGGCGTTCGCATCGATCCAGCCGTCGGATTGCTCGCGGTTGAAGTTGATCACCCACCCGGCGCCGCCGGCGCTCCAGGCGTGGAAGGCGTTGCCCTTGTAGGTGTTGAAGCTGCCGCCCGACAGGCTCAGCTCGGCGGTCGGATCGGCCGAAGGTTCGCGTGTGAGAATGTTGATCACGCCGCCCACCGCGTCCGAACCGTAGAGCGAACTGCTGGGACCTTTGACGACCTCGATGCGGCGGATCAACTCGGCGGGGATCAACTCGAGGTCGGGCGCGCGCATCGTCCAGGGCATGCGCTGCCCGTCGATGAGCACCAGGATGCGATCGGTGGGCAGCCCTTGCAGGTTCACGCCCGAGCCCGGACCGCCGCGGCCGGCCGTTTCGTAATCGTCGACGAACACGCCGGGCACGGTTTCCAGGGCGTCGCCGGCGTCGACCGCGCCCGAATTTTCCACCTGTTGCTGCGTGACGACCGAGGTGGACACCGGCGCGTCGGAGGCCTGGTGCTTCGTGCGCGTGCCGGTCACGACGACCGTATCGCCCGCCGCGATGGACCCGTCGTCTTCCTCGTCCTCGGACTCGCCGCTGACGTCGATTTCAGGTAAGACGCTGTCGTCCCGTTCGAGCCGACCTTCGTTGTCGTCGCCATCGTCCGGCGTGTCGTCATCGTCGGAAGATGCGGGCGCTTCGGCCTCGTCGGCCGCGGCGAGCGTCGGCATGGCCAGCGTCAACATTAAAAGGAACGCCGCCAGGATCGTAAGCGGGCAGTGCAGTTTTCCGTCGCGCAGCAACCTTCACCTCGTCACGGATCGATGAGTTCGATATCGTAGTCGGTCATCTGGCCGTCGACAATGGAGATCGCCGCGATGCCCATCGACCAGTTGGAGGGGTCGACTTCGCTGTTCCAGCTCGAGCCATCGTTGGGATCGACATCGAGGAACGCGACGACTTTCCAATCGCCGGTGAAGTCGGTTTCCAGCGCGTAATCGAACGGAAAACCTCCCTCGGGCACGTCCACTTCGAAGGTGTGATCGGGGGCCATGATCGGCAGGCCGTCCCAGAAGCCGAAGACGACCTTGTCGCCGGTCGCCGCGCCCGCGTAGGTGATCGTACCGGAGATGCCGGTGGTCTCGACCGTATCGTCGTCGCCGGTGTCGTCGTCGGTTGTGTCGTCGTCGTCGGTCGTATCATCGTCATCGTCGGTGATGTCTTCGGGATCGATGAAGGTGAAATCGATGCCCGTATTGGTTCCCTCGACCAGCGTGGTCGCGGCGGTGGGAATGGCCAGCGGATCGATATCGGGGTTCATGCCCACGCCGTCGGTCGGATCGATGTCGATCAGCGCCAGCAGGTAGTAATCACCGATGAACGGCTGATCCACGCCGAGCTCATATGTAAAAGGAAAACCCGCTTCCGGGATATCCACATAGCCGAACCACAGCGGCGCCTGGGTCATCGGCCAATGGTCGGTCAGCGCAACCATGATCTGCTCGGCGGTCACGTCGCCGTCATAGGTCATCGTGCCGGACAGCACGACCGGATAATCCTGCGTATCGTCATCGTCGTTGTCGTCATCGTCATCGTCATCGTCGCCGCAAGCCACCAATGCGCCCAGGGCGATCGCCAGCACCAGCGCCGGCAGCAGCAACCAGAAAAGAGTCTTCATTCCATTGCCTCCAACAAAAATCACCAGTCCAGGTCTTCCGGATCCTGCAGGGTGAAGTCGTAATGGTTTTCGCCCGCAATCAAGTCGAAGGTGTCGCCGGTGGTGGGCAGATGCATCGGGTCGAGCTCGGCGTTCATCGACACGCCGTCCATCTCGTCGATGTCCATGAAAGCGGCCAGATAATACTCGCCGATGTAATTAATTTCTATACTGTATTCGAAAGGGAATCCCGACTCGGGAATTTCCACTTCCGTGAACTGCTGGGGCGGACCGGCCATCGGCCACTGCTCGATCAGACCGACCACCACGATGTTCGCGGTTTTGTCGCCCTCGTAAGATATCGTGCCCGAGAGCGTGCCCAGCGCTTCGCCGCCCTCGTCGTCATCGTCGTCCTCGCTGGAGCTGCCCGACCCGCAGGCGAAAAGCGCCGCGCCGACCATCAGCGCCACGCACAAAAAAGCCCATAGCCTAAAAAAATTCATCGCGTTTCACTCCTGTCCGCCCCTGCCCATCAGCGGGCCGCTAAGGGTAACAGAATTTCAATAAAATTGGCAAGATGAATGCCTTTGCTATTTCGCGAGAGAAACAATGCTCATATTTTGTTTTTCATTCGATAAACCACCTTACTTCATCCATCTATTGTGTATCCATAAAATATCTAAGAACGACTATATATTGTATGATATATGCCCAAGGTATACAAAATATAGTGTGGCGCTAATTACATGATAATACACGACTATTTTGCTTATCTGCAACCAATTTATCGTTGCAAAAATCTTCTTCCAGATTTATTCTATGTTGGCATTGTATTCTACCAAAACATTTTCTGTTTGGTAACTGTTTAGTTTTTAGGGATGATGACAATGGGCGAAACCAATTCCAATCAGGAAAATTTCTCTTTTGAGTTAAAAAAGCACTACCTCGGGAGAAGTTTCGCACAATCGACCATCATCGTAAAAAAGGTATCCAAGGTCGGTTCATTTAAAGTCACCGGCGTGGTGGAAGACGCTTTTACACCTTCAGGGCCTCTCTACGTCGTGCCTGGCGATCTGGAAATGCTGGATTCCTTCACCGACAATTACATTGAACAAATTTTAACTGGTGCGGTAGGTTTTCACCAAATCCACATTTTCCCGGAAAAGGGAGCTATCTCTTGTTTTGTTTTTACCCAACCTCAATTTACGAAACAGTCTTTCAACGATCGGTTTCTAACCATTCAGTCCATCCTTAAACGCACATTTCGCCGAGCCAACTATTTCCCCTCCAATAAAACCATTAACTTCAGTGACCCGTTCTTCAAGTCATTGGGGCTGGCGGAAACGACCATGAAACTTGTCGGCACGGATTTATATATACGACTCGACTTCGAGCAAGAAATACGTATGACGAAAGGTGATGACGAAATTGACAAATAACCAACGATTTAATTCATATGGGGATGGGGATCCACATGAAAATCGCAATGTTGGTGCTGTCATTGGCTGCCTTCGTGGTGTGGGGCACGTTCGAAATTTACTTCATGGCTAAAGCTCTTAAATCCCAAGGTGTTCAAGCGGAAACAATCGATCTCAAGGTTAAACTGTGGTATTTCATTCTCTATGCTATGGCACAACTAGCAATAATCATGGTGAATTACCTCAGCTAAACCACCTTTTATGCTAAGGCTGATGACCTTTACTATCAGTCTATCCATTTGTTTCTAACAACCGACAAACCTGCTATCATCGGCCGTCATCAACTCACGGAGCATCCTGTGTCCAAACAGGAACAGTTAATTTGGGAAGAGCGGGTCTACGAGCGCACGACGCCGTCGGTGCGCGCGCCGGGGTTGGTGCGGCAAACGACCAAGGGATGGTTCATCGCGCGGTTTTTGCGACCGCAATCGCATGAGCGCGTGCTCGATGTCGGTTGCGGCCTGGGCGAGTTCAGCATGCTCTGTGCCGCCGGGGCACGTGAGGTGCTCGGCGTCGACGCCTCGCCCACGGCCGTCGCCGCGGCCCGTTGCGCGGCCAACGAGCTAGGCGTTGCCAATGCTACCTTCGTGGAAGGCGACGTGTACGAGTTAGCGAAAATTGCCGGCGAGCCGGGCTCGTTCGACAAGATCCTCTGCTTCGACCTGCTGGAGCACCTGAGCGATCCGGAAAGCGTTTTGCAGCAAATCCACGCCCTGTTGCGCCCCGGCGGTCGGGCGCTGGCCTACACCAACTGCTTCGGCAAATTTTCCGCCCGTTACCTGCGCGAGTGGCTCGACACCGGCGGGCATGTCGGCGACCTCTGGGGCATCGACCGCCGCGATCATCACCTGGTGCGTTTCACCCCG
>DAIMDW010000043.1:0-34910 GCA_036725605.1 bacterium | reverse complement strand
ATCGTCGTCGGTGGTATCGTCGTCGGTGGTATCGTCGTCGGTGGTATCGTCGTCGTCGATCGTATCGTCGTCGGCGGGCGTGGAATCGTCGTTGTCGTCGTCGTCATCCGGCGGACAGGCGGTCAGTCCGGCCAGCAGCATCGCCAACGTAAGCAAAAACAACATAAAGCGAAGAGGCCGTTTCATCGCGATTCTCCTTGCCAGAAGTCGGCGGGAAGATCGTCGGGATCGAAGCTCGTGTGCCAGAGGCGATAGGCCGCGCCCAGCGCCACGTGCAAGTCGCCGGCGGCGTCCTGCACCATGGCCAACGAGGTTTCGACGGGCGCGATCAGCGGCAGTTCGGTCATTTCCCACAGGCCGCTGCGGTTGGTGGCGTAGTACAGCCGGCTGTCGTCTTCCTGGGTGTAAAGCAGGTGAATCCACCCGCTCGGATCGAAGAGGTAAGCGAATTGCGGGGAGTCGACCAGCGCGTCGTCGATCGTTTCGACGACCCATTCGCCCGCGGTATAGGCGCCGTGAACGAGCGTCTGCCCCAGCTTGTAGATGCCGTGCAGTTGATCGTCGGCATCGAGCGCGAAGACGGGAGAAATGTAATCGAGCGTATTCAGAACGTTGGTGACGATCCAGGCGTCGCCGTCTTTTTCGGCGATGTTGAAATCAACACTGTAATCGTGCGAGGTGGTCGCAATGAAGGCGATGCGCACGGTGTCGCTCGAGTCGACGAGCACTTTGATGCTGGAATACATCGAGTAGGCCTCGTCGACGATTTCCGGATCGCCCGTTAAATTGTCGCTGTTGGTGTAGGCCAACTTGAAATAGGCGTAGTAGTACGGCGGCGTGGTCGCTTCACGATACTCGTATTTGTTGTAGGCGATGTGCGTGACGCCGTCGGAGGTTTTCGCCATGTCGTTGTACTCGCCGTTGTACATCGACATGTCGCCGGCCTCGGCGTTGTCGAGCGTGACGCTCGTGCCGCCGCGCGGTTTGTAAAGCAAAGCGCCCGCGTAGGAGTACTCCGTGCCGAACCAGGTGTCGGTGTAGCCGTGATGCGAATTGGAAAACAAATACACCGGCGCGCCGACGGCCTGCAGCAGCAGATAATTGGATTCTCCCGCGTTGTAGTGTTGATTGGTGTAGTAATGATATTCCTCGTGGATATAACACGAGCCGGCGCTGATCGGCGCGGCGAGGGTGACGGCGCCGCCGGCTTGCTGCGCATCGTACAGGGTTCGGTAGTTGCAGTCTTCGTACCAGGCGTGGTTGTACTTCGGATACAGGTAAAACAGGCTGCCCGCCTCGTCGACGCCCAGCGACACCTCGCCGGTCACGCGGTATTCGCTGTCGCCGTCGATCCAGTCGTAGGTCAGATCATCGTCGTCGGCTTCGGCCTCGACGAAGGCGGCTTCGTCCGCTTCGGTCGGGTGATAGGCGCGGAAATCGTCGAAGTAGCCGCTGCCGTAATGGCCGCCCGCATGGTCGATCATGAAGCTGCTCAGCCAGCCGTCGCCGCCGTACGCCCAGTCGATGTTCATGCAGGCGGTCGGTTGATCGTCGATCAACAGTGACGCCTGGTGCGTCGAGTTCCGCACGGCGAAGGTGACGTGCCGCCATTCGTCGGCGGGGAAGGAGCCGCAGTAGGTCCATTCCTCGCTACGTTGCGGATGATCGATGAACACGTCGACCGTGTCGCCGGTGGCCGTGATGCGGTAGGTCCATTCGCTGTAGTTATAGGAGCCCAGATGCCGTTTGATGATGAACCGGCTGGTGCGCCGGTCGGTGAAGTTGACGGCCATCTCCAGGTTGAAATCCGATTGGAACGGTTGCAGGTTCACCCAGTTGTGGGTGATCCAGCCCCACACGGCGATGGGATTTTCCTCGCGGTCGCCCTCGTCAAGGACCATCACCTGACCGTGCTCGCCGCCGTAGTCGTAAACGCGAAACACGACAGCGTTGGCGGACATTCCGCTCCAGGGCGTGGCCGGCGGTTCCCCGAGGACGTCATCTTCGAAGTCGTAGGTCCAGAAGTCGCCGCCGGTCGTGTCGTCATCGGTCGTGTCGTCATCGGTCGTATCGTCATCGACCGTGTCATCATCGATGGTGTCATCATCGACCGTGTCGTCATCGACCGTGTCGTCATCGATCGTGTCGTCATCGGCCGTGTCGTCGTCGGTCGTGTCGTCGTCGACCGTGTCGTCGTCGACCGTGTCGTCATCGACCGTGTCGTCATCGACCGTGTCGTCATCGGCCGTGTCGTCGTCGGTCGTGTCATCATCACCGGTATCGTCATCTGTTGTGTCGTCGTCGACCGTGTCGTCGTCGACCGTGTCGTCGTCGACCGTGTCATCATCGACCGTGTCGTCATCGACCGTGTCGTCATCGACCGTGTCGTCATCGATAGTGTCGTCGTCGACCGTGTCGTCGTCGACCGTGTCATCATCGGCCGTGTCGTCGTCGACCGTGTCGTCGTCGGTGGGGGTGGAATCGTCGTTGTCGTCGTCATCATCCGGCGGGCAGGCGCCGGCGACTAGTACCACGGCGATTAATGCAATCAGCCAAAGCAAATGCGAATTGAGCTTCATGGCCGTCCTCCATCGATCAGGCAACTAAAACAAAAAGTCACGCAGCCACACGGCATCGGCCGCCGTATAGGCCACGGTGGCGACGCCGTTTTCAATCAGGGCCAAGTGAAAAATGTTGCCGGTTGCTTCGACGGTTTCGACGGGATAAGCCGCCCAGGAACCCCCGGCGTTGGTCAGATACACCGGGCCATCCTCGTTGGCGGCCACCACATGCAGGTGCCCATCGTCGTCGTACTGCGCCGGCAGTTCCAGCGGACCGGCGCTCAGATCGGCGGCCGCGTAGAGCGTCCGGGTCGTCCATTCGTCGCCCGCTTGCCTGGACGCCATCAGCGCGCCGTCCATGATGAACAAAACTTCCAACGCTCCGGCCGGAGCGAAGATTACTTTCGGCGCGCGAATGAAAACGTCCTGCGCCGTTTGCAGTTGTTGTTGCCGCCATGTTTGCGATTCGTTGGTCAGATAAAACAACAGATACTCGTTGCCGTCCCCGCTGGCGGCCAGACAGTTGTAGGCGATGTGCACGGCGCCGTTTTCGTCGATCGCCAACGAGTTGGAGTAAAGCACCTCGCAGGAATCCTCCGCGGCGGCGCCCAGGTAAATCAATTGGCGGCGGAACCAGAAACCGAACCGATTGTGTCCGTAACTCAGGTTTACGCCGGAGTTCGCCGTGTAGTGCAAATCGCCGTGGTCGTCGGCCAGGAAAGTACGCGGGTAGGCGTCATCGGCAATCGGATCGTGTTGCCAGACGCCGCCGTCCGCATAGGCGTTGTCCAGGGAATTATCGGGAAGATCGAGGTTGTAAAACAGAACGTGCGGCCGCCCGGTTTCGTCCAGCGTCAGGCGGTTCAGATGTGAATACTGATACACTTCGCCCAGGGGCGTAATCGCCCGGGAGCCGCCGGCGACGGCGCCGTAATACAGCCGGTAGTCGTTCGTCGCCTCATGGACGGCGAAGGATAGATGATAATTCCCGGCGTTGTCGGCTTTCATGTCGCCCAGATCGAGCACGCCCAGGATCCGCTCGACCAAGGTCGTCTGCCACGCGCCGCCCGTCCGGTGCGAGTAATAAAGGCCGCCCTCGCCGGTATGGGCGACGTGCAACACGCCGTCGTTCATCCGCAGCGAGATGCCGAACCCGCCGTCTTCGCCGATGTCCTCAATCTGCCAATCGCCGTTGTCGTTGACGGCATGCTTGAAGCCGTGAAGTTTCTGACGATAAACCAGGTGCACCTTTCCCTCGGCGTCGAAGGTCATGGCGCCGGAGAAGGGATACTCCGCGAGCAGCGGCTCGATTTCCTCGGTCGTCCAGGCGCCGGATTTGTTGGTCGTATAGGCCAGGTAATTGTATGGATCCGGCATGTATTCGTGCCAGGCGTAGTAGGCCAGGTGCGCGTTGCCCGCGTCGTCGAGCAGGAAGGAAAAACCGACGTTGGTGTCGCCGTCCCAACTCGCCAGTTCCCAATCCCATGAACCGGTGGAGTGGTCGGCGTAGTAAACGGCGATCAACAAATCCAGGCAGACCACATGTGGTTGATCGTCGCCGTCCAACGCGAGGAAACAATAAAAGCATTGAACCGACTTGAGCGGCTCGGGCAGTTCGATGTTCTCGACGATCCACTGTGCGCCGTCGTCGTACGCGTACAAATATTGGGATTCGTCTTCGTTGACATAAACCAGATGCAGTCGCCCGGCGCTATCGACGGCTGCGGACAAGCGAGGCGCGGCGTGCGGCGTGGGCACCGGCAATAAAGTCAGCGTCCATTGATCGCCGGTCAAAACGGCATGGGTGAAGCCGCGTTCGTCGGTATTCATGTACACCAGGTGCACCAGGCCAGCCTGGTCGACGATGCGCAGCGGCGTGTCGATGTAATCGTCGAGAACCGTTGGGGTGAAGTCTTTGCCGGCGCGTGAATACAACCATAATTGGTTGCCGCGGTTCACGGCGATTTGCGGCTCGCCGTCGGCAAAGAACAAGGCCGTGTCTTTCGCGTCGGCCAATCCGCCGAGGGCCAACCGGCGCAGCGAAGGCTCGACCGTGTCGTCGTCGCCGGTGTCATCGTCGCCGGTGTCGTCATCGACCGTGTCATCATCGATCGTATCATCATCGATCGTGTCATCATCGACTGAATCATCGTCGGTCGTGTCGTCATCGTCGGTCGTATCGTCATCGTCGGTCGTGTCGTCGTCGGTGGGGGTGGAATCGTCGTTGTCGTCGTCGGTGGGGGTGGAATCGTCGTTGTCGTCGTCATCATCCGGCGGGCAGGCGAGGAGGAAGAAGGTCATTAAAAGACCCAACAGAATAATCAGACCGCTCTTCACTATTCCCCTCCCTCCACAGAAATTATAGTAACCAGCAAAAACCGTGCCGATCAATACGCATTGGTTCACCGCAATATTATTGGAAATTCGGGGTTTATCGTTTTTTCGACTGCGGGATTTTTATCGGAGTTCCGGGATGATGCTGAATTTTTAGCGGCCGTTCGATTCTTCATCCAGGTTGAACGTGACCGACCACAGCGCCTCGTCGGCGACAAACGCGGCCCGCACCGTTTTGGCTTGCTCGTTGACAATCAGGGTCGAGTGGATTTGCGGTTCTTCCAACGAAAGGGCGATCGTCTGCGCTTTCCACGACCCGCTGCGGTTGTGGAGCAGGCGTAGGCTGCCGTCGGAAGCGGCGACGTAAAGCAGGTACAGGTATCCTTGCGAATCGCGCGCGAAGGCCAAACCGTCCTCGAAGATGAAATCGGTATCGACCGTCTGCGTTTCCCACGCGTTGTTTTCATAGCGCGCCAGCTTCACAGCCATCGACGGCATTTCAGTGATGCCGAAATATGCGACCAGCAAGGCGTCACCGTCCCACAGCGCATTGCTGGAACGGTCGAGGGAGTAGGCGTCGTCGAAGGTCGTGAACGTCCAGGCGCCGCTACGGTTGTCGGCGAGCATGATGTCGGTAGCCTTACTGTCGATAAACACGATGTAGGCGTTGTCCTGCGCATCCAACAACAGGGTGTTATTCCAGTTGGAGCCGCCTTCCCGGACCTTCTCCGTCAACCATTGGTTGCCGACTTTGCGGTGATAGAAAAGTCCGTCGTTCGCGCCCGAGCCGCCGCGCGCCATGACGATGTGCGGGCGGCTTTGGCTGTCGAGCGCCAGGGAGGGGATTTCGCCGATAAAGGGCCAGAAAGGCTCGATCACCGTTTCGCTGCGCCAGATTCCTCCGGGATTTTTTGCGTATAACAGCTTATTGCAGGCGTAATCGTGGTAGGCCAGGTGCAGCGTATCGTCGGCGGCGATCGCCAGGTCCGGCGTGTCGTCGGCGTCGCTGAGAAATTGGGTGAAGGTCCATTGACCGTCCGTTTCGTCGGCCGACCAAAGCTCGTACTGTTTGATGTAAACCAATTCCGGCGTACCGTCGGCATGGGTTTTGGCGATCGCGCCGAGCACCTCACCCTTTTCCTCGACGGTTTCGCTTTGCCAGCTTCCGCCGCGATTGGTGCGGTAAATGATGGTTTGTCCGTCGTACTCGACGAAGTGAACGTTCCCATCCTCGTCAAAGGCCGGCGGGATGATGATTATCTGTTCACTGATGGGATCCACCTCCTCGACGGTCCAGTCACTGTCGAGGTTATGATACATTTTTAACGTGCACCAACCTTTGGTAGCTTCTTTCGGGTCTTCCCAATATTCAATATACAACAGCACGAAACGACCGTCGGGGCCGGCAGCCAAGCGCGGCTGATAGGCGCCAAAATAGGTTCCATTCAGTTCCAGCGAGCGTTTCTCCCACAATGAACCGTTCCGGGTGGCCCAGGTGAGATCCAAGACGTCCTGGTACACGATGTGCACAACGCCGTTTTCGTCGACGGCCAGCGACGTTCCCCCGGCGTCGTATTGCGAGGCGACGGTCGAGAACGCCCATTCGCCGTCCGCGTTGTCGGCGTAGATCAGACGTTCCTCCGGATCGTAAAACGTCAGGTGCGCCGTGCCGTCGGGCGTGACGGCCATGGACAGCGACATTGGGAAGCCGATGCATTTGGCCACGGATTGCTTGGTCACCGTTTCCCCGTCGATGACGACGTATTTGACGGTCGGATTGTCGTCGCCGGCGGCGTCCAGGTAGGCGACGTGTCCGCGCCCGGCGCCGTCGGCGGCGACCAACAGCGGCATGATGAACTCGGCGGTGGAGCCGATTTTCGTCGCCTGCCACTGACCGGAGCGGTCGGTAGCGTACACAAGATGTTGCCCGTCGGCCAGCAGATAAACCAGGTGCGTATGTCCGTCGGCGTCGACGGCGATCGCCGGATGCTGCACGAACAGATCGTGAGTTTGGCGGGTCCATTCTTCCTCGTCGGCCGCTTTGCTTGACAAAACCATCGCGGCGCTGTGCAACGAGGCCAAATGCGCCGCGCCATCGGGCGCGACGGCGAACCAATATTGATTGAAGCCCAGATCACCACCGTCCAGGTAAGCGACCGTCATGTTGGGAGTCGGGTCGACGGTGTCGTCGTCCAGATCGTCGTCCAGATCGTCGTCGGTATCGTCATCGTCGTCGTCATCGTTGTTGTCGTTATCGTCGTCGGAAGCGTCGTCGTTGTCGTCGTCATCGTCGTCGGCGCAGGCGAAACAGGCGAAGACGAGCGCCGCGAGGCTCAATAAAAATAGGATGCGCGCCATGGTCGGACCCTCCTATAAACGACAGGATCGCACATCATTTAAAGAATGTTAAGTGAAATAATATCGTTATCTGCCGACCGACTCGCGGATGAACGCCAGCGCGGCTTCGCCCGACCGGTCGCCGGGAGAGACCATGTCGTGGAACAGGTCGATGTGACCGCGGCCGCGCACAGTGATCATCGTCGCGGACGTGCCGGCGGCGCGCAACGACGCGGCGAAACGCTCCACCGGCGGCACGGGCACCAGGTGGTCGCCCGAACCGACGACAAACAGAAACGGCGGGCAGCCCGCGTGGGCGTACACCGCCGGGGACAGCTTGGTGCGATAGGCCGGATCGTCGCCGAACACGTTGTGGATCATCTGGCGAATCACCGGGCTGATTTTCTCGTCGGTGGGGCGCATATCGATGGCCGGGGCGAGCGCAACCACGCCGGCGGGCAGGGTCGGCGGCGCGCCCAGGGCATCCAGGTAAGTGCGGTCGCAGGCGATCAACGCGGCCAGGTGCGAGCCCGCGCTGTGGCCGAGCAGGAAGATTTTCCGCGGATCGTAGCCGTATTCCGCCGCGTGATTGGCCAACCACAGCGTAGCGTGCGCGGCGTCATCGGCCTGGGCTTCGGGCTTGAACTCGGGGGCGAGCCGATAGCTCACCGCCGCGGCGGCCACGCCCCGGGCGGCGAACCAGCGGGCGATCTCGACGATCGGCCGCATTGTGCGATCGCCCCGCGCCCAAGCGCCGCCGTGGAAGATCGTCACCAGCGGTTCGCCGGTCGCGCCGCGCGGCAGGTATAGGTCGAGTTGATGTTTGCCGTCGGCGGCCGGATTGTCCCAATAGGGCAGGTTGAGCTTCGCGTCGACCGCGTTGGTGGCGGCGGTCGCCTCCACGCGCTGGACGAAGCCGCCCTTCCAGATCACGCGGGCGATCAGCGCCGCGCACAAGAGCACCGCGAGGAGTATTAGAATCAACCAACGTTTTTTCATGCGGGAATTCAATCGTGCTTGGGTGACCTGGTTTCGTCGTCGTCTTCGACCGCCGCGTCGATCCACGTGCGCGGATCGGCCGCCTTGTGCACGTCGCGCTCGACTTGCCGATAGGTGCGATACGCCCCGCCGGCCTTGCGCGCGACGTCGGGCAACTTGCCCATCATCAGCAGCACGAGCACGACGACGGCGATCAGCAGCAATTCGGTGGCGCCCAGTCCGAACATGCGTTCCTCCAATCGCGGATTGTAGCAGATTAATCGCGCGGGTAGAATGCGCGCATGCTGCGCCGGAAATTATTGCTACTGATCGTTTTGCTCACGACGGCCTGGCCCGCCCTGGCCGGTCCGCCGCCGGTGGTACGCGACGACGGCGACGTGCGTTCGCTGCTGTTGGCGCTGGACCGACAGGAAAAATACCTGCTCAAGCGCGCTAAGCATTCGTTGCGTCTGCAAGGCCGGCGCGTGTCCGGACAACGCGCACTGAATACCGTGCGGCATCTGCGCAAGCTGACCCTGGCCTATCACGGCAAGCCGGAATTCGCGCAGCGTTTGTCGAGCGACTTCGAGATCGTCACAGTAAGCACGCCGGCGGTGTTCACCGGTTATCACACGCCGCTGCTGAACATGCGCCCGACGAAGGGCGGCGCGTTCACCGTGCCCGTGCTGGGACGGCCGCGCGACCTGTTCGAATCCAAGGGCAAGGTGTTCCGCCGGGTGAACGGCCAACTGACCGCCGCGCCCACCCGCGCGCAGATCTACGACGGCGCGTACAATCTCGACCGTCTGGCGATCGGCTACACCGACAACCTCAGCGAGTATTACTACGCGCAGATCCAGGGCGGCGCGCTGGCCGTACAGGCCGACGGTTCGCGCAAAACGCTGATCTTCGCCGGGCACAACGGCTACCCGTTCGTGTCGGTCGAGCGCGACATCATGAAGGAAGTGCCCGCGGCGCAACGCCCCGGCGGCTACTTCGGCCTGCGGCGCTTCCTGGCGGCGAATCCGGAAACGGCGATGCGCTTTTTCCGGCGCAATCCGCGGTTTATCTTTTTCAAATTCAGCGACACTCCGCCCATGGGCATGACCGGCTTGCCGCTGACGCCGCTGCGCGCCATCGCCACCGATAAGGCGTACTACGGCGCGGGGCTGGTCGGGCTGATCTCCTACCGCGAGGCGTACAAAACGCCCGCCGGCGACATTGCCTACCGCCAGGCGACGCGGCTGGTCTGCGACGCCGACACCGGCGCGGCGATCAAAGGCCCGGGGCGCGTCGACCTGTACTTCGGCGAGGGCGCGCTGACCGACCTGTTCGTCACCGGCTTCAAGGAAACCGGCACGCTGGCGTATCTGCTCGTCAAGGAATGACCGAACGATTTTTCAATGCGGAATTTCGAACGGCGAATGCACGCAAATGAAGGATCTAATTAAGGGACACCATACTTAATTATCGGCGGGTGGCACTGTTTTGCGAACGAATGAAATGAGCGAGCATAACAGTGAAATACACT
The DNA here is from genome assembly GCA_036725605.1 of bacterium. Lineage (GTDB taxonomy): Bacteria > Lernaellota > Lernaellaia > Lernaellales > Lernaellaceae > CALBTQ01. The sequence continues at coordinate 25,169 of DAIMDW010000043.1, read as the reverse complement.
GATACACCTCACTTAAATAAAAAGGGCGGCCCGGAGACCGCCCTCGGTGTTTCAAACGATGCGGTCTACTCGACCTTATCGAAGCGCGCCTGGAAGAAGCGCAGGTACTTGGGCTCGTAGACGAACTTCAGGCCCTTCGCCTCGTGGCGATGCTCGTACACCTCGATGACCGCCTCGGCGGTGACGTCCATGTGCGCCTGGGTGTACACGCGCCGCGGCAGGGTCAGGCGAACCAGTTCCAGTTTCGGGAACAGGTTCTCGCCGGTTTCCGGATCGCGCCCGGCCGACACGCCGCCGCGTTCCATCGCCCGCACGCCGCTTTCGACGTACAGGTCCGCCGCCAGCGTCTGCGAGGGGAACTGCTCGCGCGGCAGGTGATCGTAGAAGCGCTTGGCGTCCAGGAACACCGCGTGGCTGCCGATCGGCTCGACGATCGGAATGCCCGCATCCAGCAGTTTGTTGCCCAGGTATTCGGTCTGGCCGATGCGCGCCCGCTGATGATCGTCCTGCACGCATTCGAAAATGCCGCGCGCCACCGCTTCCATGTCGCGACCGGCCATGCCGCCGTAGGTGTGCAGGCCTTCGTACATGACCACCATGTTCTGCGCGGCGAGGCAGAACTCCTCGTCGTTCATCGCCAGGAAACCGCCGATGTTCACCAGGTGGTCCTTCTTGCTCGACATGGTGCAGCCGTCGGAGTAGCCGGCCATCTCTTTGAGGATTTCGGCGACCGACTTGTCCTCGAAGCCCGGCTCGCGCTGCTTGATGAACCACGCGTTTTCCGCCATGCGCGTCGCGTCGAACATCACCTTGATGCCGTGCTTGCCGCACAGCTCGTAGACCTCGCGGAAGTTCTGCATGCTCACCGGCTGACCGCCGGCCATGTTCACGCAGCCCTCGAAGCTGACGTAGGGAATGCGGTCCGCGCCGACCTTGTCGATCCAGTACTTCAGTTTGTCCAGGTCGATGTTGCCCTTGAACGGGTAGGTGCTCTGCGGATCGTGCGCCTCGTCGACGATGATGTCCACGAATTTGCCGCCGGCCAGCTCCTGGTGCAGCTTGGTCGTGGTGAAGTACATGTTGCCGGGCACGATGTCGCCTTCTTTGATCAGGATCTGGCTCATGATGTGCTCGGCGGCGCGGCCCTGGTGGGTCGGCACCACGTACTTGTAGCCGTAGACCTTCTGCACCGCGTCGACCAAATTGTAGAAGTTCTTGCTGCCCGCGTAGGCTTCGTCGCCCACCATCATCCCGGCCCACTGCCAGTCGCTCATGGCGGCGGTGCCCGAGTCGGTCAGCAGGTCGATGTACACGTCTTCGCTCTTGAGCAGGAACGTGTTGTATCCGGCTTCCTTGATGCAACGCTCGCGATATTCGCGGGTGGTCATTTTGATCGGCTCGACAACCTTGATTTTGAAGGGCTCGGCCCAACTACGACGTTTACTCATGGCTTGTCTTCTCCTTCGCAAAAAAATCGCCGGCCGCATATCGCCTGCCGGATATCGATGATCGAAAGCGGACCGACTGTAACGCGCCAAGTGCAAGCTGGCAAGGGGCTGCGCCCGGCGGCGGCAAATCGGTTATTCCGTTATTTCTCCAGCGCTTGCCCCGATGCGGCGCTTGCCAAGAGCGATGCGCTCGGCTACGGTACCGCCATTGTTTTTCCGGGAGATAATGCGTGGCGCGACCGGGACGCAAACTGCCGAATTTCACCCTACTGATTCTCGCCGAATCGGGCAAGGCGCGAAAGGTGCGCGTGACCGGCCGGATGCTCGGCGGTATGCTGGCCGCGGCGGTTATACTGCTCGTGCTGGGCGTCGGGGTGTTGGTCGATTACCTCGGCGACAAGCGCGAGCTGCGCGAGATGACCGCGGCGCTGGCCAAGGGATCCGGCGGAACGCGCGCGCCGGAGAGCGGCATCGACTGGGCGGACGCCGATCTGGCCGACGCCGATCTGCCGATGAAACTCGATAAGCGGTTGATCGAACTGGCGCCGGTCGATCGCTTTTTTGCGCCCGATTTCATCGACACGCTGGCGCTGCCCGCCGCGTGGCCGGTGCGCGGTTGGGTGACCAGCGAATTCGGCCCGCGTCCCGAGGCGCTGACCGGCCGCCGCGAGTTTCATCCGGGCATCGACATCGCCGCGCCGATCAGCACGCCCGTCTATGCGCCGGCCGACGGTTTCGTGTTGTTCGTCGGCGAAGTGCCGATCTACGGACAGTATCTCGTTTTGCGCCACGGTCACGGCCTGACCACGCACTACGGTCACCTGAGCCGCGCGCTGGTGCTCGAAGGCCAGACGGTGCGCGAGGGCGAGCAGATGGCCCGCGTGGGCAGCACCGGCCAAAGCACCGGGGCGCATCTGCATTACGAAGTGCGCCTGCACGACGTGCCGGTCGATCCGCGCCGCTACCTGCCCGCCGCGCCGGTGGTCGTCGCGAGCGAGGAGACGACCGACGAACCGCCGCCGCCCGCAACCGCGCCGGCCGATGCGCCCACGCCGGAGCCGGCTTCGCCCACGCCGCCGCTGATCGAAGTGCCCACGCCGCAACCGCCGCAGGAGCCCGCGCCCGACTTCGGCAACTGAGCATTCCGTCCGTTGGATAACCGCAACGAAATCCTGTACCATACCCGCATTCATCCTTACGGAGTGCGCGTGAAACTTCGCGAGACATCCCTGCATCGCGGGAGCCGCTGATGGGCCGGTCGCTGGTCGTGGCCGTGCTGTTGATCATGGCGCTGGTCGGCGCGGGCATCATGGCCTTCATGGTCACGATGAACCGCACCGCCGACGCGGACCGCGACACGCTGACCATCGAGCCGCTGCATCCGGAAGAGCCGGATTACTTTTCTAGCTGGCGGCGCGAAAAACCGCGCGGTTCGTGGATGCCGCTGATCGACGCCGAGAGCAAGGTGACCGTCAACGAATCGCATGCCGATCCGGCCGACGAAACTTTCGAGCTGACCTTCTCGGCCTACGCCATTCCCGACAGTATCCTGTACGCGTGCCTGGGCGAGGAGGAGACGGTCTGCTTCGGCCTGGGCCACAGCGCGAGCCTGGGCTACAAGCGCATCGGCTGGTACCGCGCACCGGGCATGGCGCCGGCGTGGCGCTGGGAGGACGCGGCGGAAGATTACCTGTCCTTCGCCGTATCGTTGCGGCAGGACGGCGGCGAGGTGATCGCCAAACTCAACGGGCGCGAGATCGGTCGCCATCCGGCCGACTACCGGACGGGACCGGTGCGGTTTTTCGTCGGCTACGCGCCGGTGCGGCTCGACGAGGTGGTCGTCACCACGCGCGACGGACGCATCGCCACGCGCCAGCAAGCGTCCTATTGGCCGTACGCGGCGTATTTCATCGCCTCGCTCATCGTCTTGTTTTTGTTCCTGCTGGAACGGGGCGTGTGGATCGAAGTCGGATTGGATCGTCCGGGCGTGTGGATCGCCTTGGGCTACGCGTCGATCTTGATCGTCTACGCTTACAGCCCGCGTCCGCTGGCCGAAATCCCGTGGCTGGCGCTGGTCGGCGCGGTGATCGGCACACGCGCGCTGAGCCTGCCGCTGTTCGCCTCGATGTTCGAGCCGGACGTGTTTTCGCCGCGCCAACCTGCGTGGCGCGACTGGCTGTCGGCCGCGGCGCTGGTGGCTGTCGGCCTGGTCGTCTTTTATCTGATATCCCTCAACCAGGATTCCCGTTTTCGGTTCGACCACGTTTGGTTTTTCGGCGCGGCCGTCGTGGCGGTCGTTTTGACGCTCGTCACCCGGTTGCGTCCGTTGATCGCCATGGCTTGTCTGGGGTGGGCGATCCTATTTCACCTGTTTTACATTGTGCTGAAAGACGACGCCTGGGAGATTCTCAGTTGGGTGCTTTGCCTGATGACCTTCTGCGGCATCCTGATGACGCACGGGGTGATGCGGGGTGGCTACGTGCTACGGCCGCTGCTGAGCCTGGTGCTGATTTTGGCGGCCGCGGAATACCTGCTGGCGGTGGGCGTCCATGACAGGTTCTACCGTCGGCCCCTGCAATCCGAGCGATTTGTCTATCACGGCGACGAGATCATCTGGCAATTGCAACACGATACGAATCTCGACGGGATGAATCGAGGATTACGGATTTATGGTTGGCCGGCCGCCTTGGTCGGCCATTATGTCAAACTGGAAGACCAATTCGATTCCTTTGCGCGCAGTTACGTCAACAGCTATCAGGCGTTGGTGTTTTTTCAGGAAGTTTTGCTTCCGCAATTTGAGAAGCCCGAATATGTCGTTTTGTTTATCGGCCGCAACGAACAACGCGGCGCGCTCGCGCGGCTGATGTACCCCAGGCTCAAGGCGCTGCCCACGCAGCCGCTGGACAAGGAATTGCTGGACCATGCGATTGACGGACCGCGCTGGCTGCCCGCGCTGCTGCACGTCAGCGCGCTGGCCCGTTGGCGCTGGCGGCGGCAGATGGACATCGAGGCGGATAACTACGTGCGGGCGATGGTCGAAACGACGGTGGCCCGGCAGCCGCAAAACACGATCGAGCCGACCGACCGCCAGGTGCTCGAGCAGTTTGTCGACCTGGGCCGCGAGCACGGCATCGAGATGATCTTCGCGCCCTATCCCACGCTGTACGGCGAGTTTTTCGATCCCTTCCACGCCGGGCTGATGCGCGAGGTCGCGCAGGCCAAGGGCGTGCGCTTCGTCGACCTGCGCGAGGCCGTGCGCGAATACGACGAGCCGTTTCTCGATCCGCTTTACCTGTCGGAGCGGGCGTATGAAATAGTTTCGCTCGAGTTGATGAAGGTCGTTTATCCGCTGATCGACTATGAGCCGCCAAGCTATCTTCGCTATTGGAAGCTCATGAGGAAGTACTGCGAGCCCGCCACGGAGCCGCCGCAGACGGAGTGAGGATAACGCAATTCCCGATAGCGGGTATTATTCCTGCCCGGTGAACGCGATCTGCAGTTCGACCATTCTGGGCAGGCACTCCAGATCTTCCTCGTGCTCGACTCGACCGCGCACGGCGTTGATCAACGAGACTTCGTACCGGCCGTCCGTCGACGAAAATTTTTCCGGCGCACCCGCGATGACGAAACAAAAATCGTCGAAGGCGCCGACCAGGCCCGTATTGAACGTCGAGGTCCACGTATAGAAGGTGGAGACGTCCGGAGGCGCCGTCGCCGGATCGTATTGACAGACGCTGCCTCCCTCGATGTCGAGCGTAACCGGACCGGCTTGCTGAACGGGCATTCTTTCATAGTTCGATTCGAAAAAAACAATCTTATCGGCATTGTCGTACATTATCAGCCAGATATTGCCGCACCAGTCGTCGTTTTCGTCGCGGTAGGCGGCAACCTGAACGGTCTGTCCCGACGTGACGGCAAAGTTGCCGGTCGGATCCAGCCATTGGCCCCAAAACAAATTGTCGGGGCAATCGACCGTCATGAGTTTGTCGAAAAGCGAAACGGTGCAGGTCGCCGGCAGGTTGTCAAATAAATCGTACTGTCTCCAGGCGACTCCCGAAAAACCGTGGTCGGCGAAGTTGTTGAGCTGGAAGATGCGTTCGCCCTCAACGTAGGGTTCGCAGGTCGGCAGGCCGGGATCGTCCATTGGCGGCCAGTTTACCGACGGCAATTCGTTGCAATCCACCGGACCGCTCGTCAGATCGACATAGGTGTCGTCGTCATCGTCGAGGGTGTCGTCATCGTCGATCGTATCGTCGTCGTTCGTGTCGTTGTCGTCGTCGGTGGAATCGTCGTCATCGGGCGTATCGTCATCGGCGACATCATCGTTGTCGTTGTCATCATCGTCGTCGCACGTGCAGGAGGAAAGGAGAATCAATGATAGGAAGCCGATCAGCACAAGCGGTAGGATCATCCATGTAGCCTTCATTTGTGCCTCCCTGGATGGAATGCTGACGCCGTTAAGGCGGCCGCGCAATTCCAATCGCACAATCCTATGCAACCATAGAAATTATTTTCATGTCAAGGAGGGCGGGTTGCCGACTGGTGGAAAATGGTTGGGAAGGATATCGACCGGTTCCGGATGCCCGCCTGCACGGGCATGAGGAAAAGTCTGTCATCTCGACCGAAGCGAAGCGGAGTGGAGAGATCCCTTTGTTTCATGTACGAAATCGGAATGACAATATTAAGACAGCACACCTTTGGCTTCGCCAAAAGTGTGGCACACAGAAAAGCCCCCACGCGCGGTCCTACCGCGCCGGCCGAGGCAACGCACAATGATGATAATGTCAGGTCCAGGAATTATTCCTGGTTATTCCTGGTTACTGGTCCCAGCCGCCTTCTTTGCGCAGCTTGTCGACCTCGTCCTTGGCCTGCTTCTTGAGCAGCACGTAGTCGGTTTTGGCCACGCGGTTGAGGGGGAATTCGCCCGGGTTGAGGATCACGTAGTGCGCCGGGCGCATGTAGGCGGCGATGCCCTTCGCGTGTTCCTCCAGGTCGGCGACGGTCAGGTTCGCGCCGGGTTTTTGCTCGACGAACAGGATCACGCCTTCGGTGAACACGTCGTGTTGCGCGCCCACCGCGGCGCAGGCGGCGACCTTCTCGGTCAACGCGGCGAAGTGCTCCTCGATCTGCGCCGGGTGCACCTGGTATCCCTTGGGCTTGATCACCAGTTTGCTGCGGCCCGAGAAATGCAGCCCTGTTTCGTCCTTGTAGCCCAGGTCGCCGGTGTAGCAGACGCCGTCGGTGGACACTGTCGCCCGGTAGGCTTCCTCGTTGTTGACGTAGGCGATGAAAATTTGCGGACCCGCGAAGCAGATTTCCCCCGGTTCGCCGTCGGGCAGTTCCGCGCCCGCCGTGCCGTCGGGGCGCATCGGGCGGCGGATGGTCATCGGCGTGACCGGCATGTCGTAGCCGACGCCCGCGAGGATATCCTCGACCGTGCCGTCCAGCGGCGTGTAGGTGACGAAGCCGCCCGTTTCGGTCAGGCCCAGGCCGGTGCCGAACTTGGGGGCCATCTGCGAAAGCTGTTCGAGGAACTGGCGGGTCACCTGCTGACCGCCGTAGAGCGCGAATTTGAGCGACGACAAGTCGAAAGACGCGTAGTTCGGCAGCCGCCACTCCATCGCGAACAGGGCCGGAATCTGGCCGAAGCTGTCGACCTTGACGTTCTGGATGACCTCGAGCGTCTTTTCCGGATTGAAAATATGCAGCACGACGGCCGTGCCGCCGCGAAACAGCGGGGTCATCAACTGTTCGGCCTGGCCGCCCACGTGCGAGGGGGGCAGGTTGACCAGCATGCGCGAGTCGGCTCCGATGTCGAAGGCGCCGCCCAGGCACATGCACTGGCTTTGGATATTGCGGTGCGACAACAGCGCCGGTTTGGGCAGACCGGTCGAGCCGGTCGTGTAGATCACCTGGCAGCCGTCGTTTTCGTTCACCGCCGCCGTCGCGGCCAGGAACCGCTTGAGCAGCGGATTCTGTGGATCGGCCAGCGCCTCTTTGGCCAGCCGCATCGCGTCCGCGCCGATGTCGTAGACCGACACCGCGCCGTCGATCGTCTCTTCCGGCGTGGTGAATTGCACGAAATGCTCGACGTAGCCGCAATTGTCCATCACCGCCCGGCCCAACGGCGCAAAGTCCGCCACGGCCGTCTTGCCCAGGAAAGCGAAGGCCTTGGCCTTGATCAGATCCAGCGAGCGCACGACCTCCGGCCCCTTGAGGCGCAAATCCAGCGGGGCGTGGATCACGCCGATCTTGAAGCAGGCGTATTCCAGGAAAATGTGCTCGGCGAGATACGGCAGGCTGGTCGCGAAGAAATCGCCCTTGCGCAATCCCATGTCCAGCAGCTTGAGCGCGATGGCCGTGGTTTGTTGATCGAACTCCTTGTACGTGTACTGTTTGCCCGTTTCGGGGAAGATCAACGCCGGATGATCGGCGCGCTCCTTGGCCCATTTGGCGATCACGCCGTGCACCAGATGGCGGTCGGCAAAATCGGTTTCGAAATGTTCCAGGGTGAACATCGGCACACCGTTGCGGAAAGTCAGTTCGATCATCGCGCGGCTCCTTGCATTTTCTGACGGTTACGCCCCTCATTAAAGCAGAAGATCGGCCGCTGACAAGCGCCGAAGCGCCGGAAACCACTTCTTTTTCATCGAGAAAAAAACCACTTGACATTTAGGCCGGATTACCTGATATTTCTGCTCCCTGTTTGACAATTTGCGGACGAAATGCGGGAATAGCTCAGTGGTAGAGCACCGCCTTGCCAAGGCGGGGGTCGCGGGTTCAAATCCCGTTTCCCGCTTTTTTTGTTGGCGGCGTAGCCAAGTGGTAAGGCAGAGGTCTGCAAAACCTCCATACACCGGTTCAACTCCGGTCGCCGCCTTGTTTTCGTTAAAAATAGTTATCCTCCCATATCGAGCAATCTTGAATAGTCCCAAAAGCGGTTTTGTGTTTACAGGATGGTAATTCGGCTGTCAGCGAAGCCTTCTGGCTGCAGGATATCATCGTCTACTGACGCGAAATCGATCCCCGCTTCTTATGCCCAGGCCCGGGAAGCGGGATTTAAATAAAAAAAAGGACAGTTCACAACCGGATTAAAAACTTCGGGATAAGTAAATATATTATTCTTTTCTTTTTCACTAATAATTGTTAAATGTAGAGTGATTTTTATAATGTCTAAAAACATGGGGGAGTTTTGTGTATCTTTGTTATGTCGATGAATCGGGCAACCTGGATTGCAAACAGAGTGCAAATGAAAAAGAAAAATCATCGATTTTTGTACTTTCCGCAATTTGTGTTTTAGATCATAAATGGCCCAAATTTTCCGGCGCCATCGATCGACGAAAAGAATGGTTAAAACAGAAACTAGCCCAAACCAAAGGTCTTCTATTTAATATTACTGATTGCGAATTAAAATCTTCCTGGATTCGAATCCCCAAATCGAGAAAAAGTCGTCCCTTTCTAAATGAATTATCCGACGAAGACCTAACCGGTCTAGTAAACCTTTGTTACGAACAAATCGATCTTGCGAAAATGGCAATTTTTGCAGTGATTATCGACAAACAGAAACTGTTACCCCATTTTACCGCTGATAAATTGCACCGTAAGGCATGGGAATTGTTGATTGAACGGGTGGAAAACTATATTCGAGAATGCCATGATCGCCATAAGGTTATTTTCATCAGAGATGATATCAGCGTTCAGGTAAATCGAAGCCTGGCCGAAAAACACGCATTTTTATTGAAAACCCAAGCATCATCAGGATTAAAGCTCGATCATCTTATCGAAATGCCTCTTTTCGTACGAAGCGAATTATCAAATGGCGTCCAGTTAGCGGATTTCGTTTCATATAATTTTTATCATGCTTTTCAACACAACAAACCCCAATATCCTTATTTATTAAAAATCCTTCCGAGAGTTTACAACTCGACAAATACATCGGCCTACAAATTGGATGGCATTAAAGTCTTTCCTCCAGAAAGTCCATTGATGAAGATTGCGGAAGAAATCGAATCAATGATTGATGAGATCTCTTTTTAAAGAGATGAAGTCCAGCGGGGCGAACCCTATCAAGCCGACCAGCGGCACTGGACTGTAAAAATCATTATAATTTCGGCTAAAAAAGTCAAGTCAGAAAAATTTTTCCTTTATCCCATCAACAGGAAAAAAATAGGGGCGAAATTCGCTTTCCCTGCTTATGTACAGAAGGAGGGGCTTTTCATAACATAGGGGGAAATTGGGATTTCTACCGCCGGTGGCCGATGGTTTCGTCGTGGTCGAGGAAGATTTCCTCGTCGCGCAGACGGCGGGGGTCTTCGCCTTTGACCGGGTCGCCGAAGCGGGCCAGGTCCAGCACCCACAGCGCATAGAGGGTTTGGTAGAAGCGGCGGACCTCCATGCCCGAGCGCTCACGCACGGTCACCGAACTCGAGCGGCCGTCGGCGGATTTGAGCAGCCGACGCGCGGCGACGGGCAGGTCGTCGATGTGCGGGGTCATGGGAATCAGCGCGCGGCGCAGCCGTTCGCGTTTGGAGAAGATCATCTCCAGCCGGTCGCGGTCGTAATAGCGGCCGATGCCTTCGAAGATCAAATTGCGCAGGTCGACTTCGCAACGCAGTTGCGCGCCGTTGGCCTGGTCGTTGGGGATGTAGCTCCACAAGCCCTCATACCAGCGCCACGAGAAGGCGACCGACAGTTTGTCCAGCACGTGTTTTTGCAGCTCGCCGTTGAGCTCGTCCTCGGTCAGCAGGCCGTTTTCCACCAGCCATCGGCCCAGGCGCTGCCCGGGTTGCAGGCGGCTCATGCCCTCGCGCACGGCGTAGCGGCTGAGCACGTCGTTTTTCACCAGCAGTTCGCCGAGGCTGTTGCCGGGCAGGTAGGAACTGGAGATCGCGCCGATGCACGTTTTCTCCATCCAGATTTCCATCCACTGCCCCGGACGCTCGATGCGCAGCCGGCCGCAGCCGCGCCGTCCGGCCAGCACCAGCACGCGCGCGAAGGGCACTTCGGAGAACGAGCCGTCGTCGGGCAGACGCGTCAGGTGATCGAACTTTGGCTCTTCGGGCAGCAGGCGGCTTTTGACCTCGACGCCCACCCAGCGCGACACGGCGTGCGCCAGGCGCTCGTCGTCGACCGGCTTGTCGACCCACTCCTGCGGCGCGGGCCGGATCGACCGATGGCGGTAGTGCTCGGACTGCATCGGCGTGGCCAGCATCAGCACGGGAATGCGCGCGGCGCGCTCGTCCCGGCACACCTGCCGCAGCAGTTCCAGGCCCGAGCCGTCGACCAGATGAAAATCGACCACCATCAAGGTGGGCAGTCTTTTTTTGATTATCTCCAGCGCCTCGGTGATGCCCCCGGCCGTTTCGGCGCGAAAGCGCATGCGGCGCAACTGCTCGCGCAATTCCACCGCGATTTGGCGATCACCGGAGACGCATAAAATCCATTGCACCAAACTCGCCGCTCCCCCTACCGTAGTTGGTCCGTTCCGCCACCGGCATCATATCGGGATTCGCCGCCGAAAACCAGCGGCGCTTCCGTCGCTAACGCACGATCTCGCGCAGCAAATCGCCCAGTTCCTCGGTGCGGGCGTTGCGCAACCGGCGCAGCATGACGACCGGATCGTCCATGTTGTCCAACCTGGTCGCCAGCGCCTTGGCGCCGTTGACGTCGCGCTCGTTGCCGCGCAGCACGACCGTGCGCGAATGCGGCTCGGTCACCACGATCAGCCCGCCGGCGCTGTTGCGTTGACGCACCATCGCACCGTCGATGCGATAGTCGGTGAACACCCGCCGCAGGATCTCGGCCATAACCTCCGGGTCGGCCTTGCGCAGGCGCACCACGTCGATCTTCTCCGCTTCGCCCGCGCGATCGAGCCGCTCGACCACCTGCCGCATGCGCTCGACGTTCGCGGCCGTGTCGACCACCACGACCTTGTTCTGCCCCGGCAGGCCGACCACGCGCCCGCCGGGTCCGGCCAGGCGCTGCAGTTGCATGGCGATCGCCCCGGCCTCGGCGTGCTTGAGCTCGAAGGTCACCGTGACCGTCGCGGCCGGCACGGGCGTGGGCGGCTCGGTCATGACCACCTCGGGCACGCCCTGCGTCGCCATCTCGTCGAGCTTGACCACCCGCGCGATGTCCCCCTGCAGCACGACGCCCCAGCCCTGGCTGTCGAGCGTCGCCAGCAGGTAGTTCCACAACTGTTCTTTATTGAACGGACCGGCCGGCTGCAGTTCGATCTCGCCGCCGAAGTCCGCCCCGAAAATCACCACGCGCCCGGTGGCCTGCGCCACCTTTCGGGTGAAGTCGCGCAACTGAACCGTGCCCGCCTCGATCTCCCATTTGTCGTCCGCCCACGCCGCGACCGTCGCCAGCAGCAGGATCGTCAGACACAGGGCGGCGGCGCGTTTCATTTGGCCACCCGTGCCGAGGAAACCGGATAGATGCGCAACCGCACGCCGATCAGCAGCGAATAGACGTTCAAGGCCATCTCCTCGTCGCAATCGACGGTGATCGGATTGTGTCCGAAGACGACCTTGTCGTCGCTTTCCAGTTCGTAACGACCCCAATAGAAGCGGGCCATCCAACCCAGCAGCACGTGCTCGCCGCGCATCAGGTCGCCGCCCGCGCCCACGTGCACGGCGAAGCCGGGAAAGTCCGCGCCGGTGAAATCGTTGGTCTGCGACGGCCCCGGTTCCTCGGCGTAATCGTATTCGAGCGACGCCGCGGCCATCACCCGCGCGGCCAGGCCGAATTGCGCCTCGACAGTCGTCCACTTGAAGGTCATCGCCTGGTAGGACACCTCCGGGCCGACCTCGACCGAATGCATCACGCCCTCGGCGAGGTCGCCGTAGGGCAGGTCGAGCTTGATCAACTGCGAAACGTACGCGCCGCGCACGGCCAGCCGCCAGTCGCCGAAGCCCCAACCCGCGGCCAGATTGGGCATGAAAATCCAGTTCAGATCGCCGGTATGGATGTTGAGTTCGTCGGATTCGTCGCCATCCAGAAAGCGTTCGTCCACGCCTTTGACCGTGGTGAAGGTCGACAGGACGAAGGCCGGCTCGAGGTAAAATCCGGTCGGCTCGGGCGCCTGTTGGGCATGGACGGTCACGGCGGATAAACACAGAATCAGCAGGCTCAAAACGATGATGTTTCGCACGAAGGAACCTCCGCCTTTTTCAGGTGCGATGGCAGGATAAATCGACACGCGCGGCGCGTCCAGGGTTAATTTTACAGTGTGATGCGATCCGGGTAAGGTGGGGCGCTTGAACCGACGGCGAAAGGAGACCCGCGGTGCGCACGTTCCGGTTGATTTTTCTGCTTGTTTTTGCGGTGGTTTTATTGGCGAGCGGTTGCGGCGGCGATGACGACCCTTCGACAAGCTCAGGGCAGGCTGACGATGATAATGATACCGGCGACGATCCGGCCGACGACGACGCGGACGACGACGATGTGACCGACGATGACGACTCCGTCGATGCCGACTGGTACCGGCGCGTGGTGTTCATGGAAATTTTCGTGCGCAGCTACGCCGACAGCGACGGCGACGGCATCGGCGATCTGCCCGGCCTGACCGCTCGGCTGCCCTATCTGGCCCAGCTGGGCGTCGGCGCGCTGTGGCTGACGCCGATCTACCCCACGCCCTTCGTCGATTCGGGCTACGATGTGGCCGACTACACGGCGATCAATCCCGACTACGGCACGATGGACGATTTTCTGGCCTTCCTCGCCCGGGCGCACGAGCTGGGCCTGCACGTGTTTCTCGACGGCGTGTTCAACCACACCAGCGACCGACACGAGTGGTTTCTCGCCTCGCGTTCCAGCCGCGACGATCCCAAGCGCGATTGGTACGTGTGGGCCGACGAGCCGTTATTCAGATGCCCCGCCGAGGCAAGCGGCGTCGAGGAGATGGATTGGGCCTACGACGAGGCGACCGGGCAGTACTACTGGCACCATTTTCGCGCGGGGATGCCCGATCTGAATTGGGCCAATCCCGAAGTGCACGAGGCGATCGCCGAGGTCATGCGTTTCTGGCTCGACCTGGGCGTCGACGGTTTCCGCCTCGACGTGGCGCACCTGTATTACGAGGACGCGACGACCTGCACGCATCATCCGCTCACGCATGAAATCCACAGTGAGTTTCGCGCCCTGCTCGACGAGTACGGCGACCGGGCGATGGTCGGCGAGTTGATCGGTTCGCCGCAGGAAATGGCGGCCTATTACGGCGACGGCGATGACGAACTGCACATGGTCTTGAATTTCAATCTGACCTACGCGTTGTTCGGCGCGCACCATCTGGCGCGGCCGGACATCCTTGCGGACACGCTGGACGCTTCGCTGAGCGCGATGCCCGCCGGCGGCCAAAACACGGTGTTTTTCTCGAACCACGACTTTTACCGCACCTTCGACCTGCTGCTGCGCGACGAGGTGCGCATGAAGCAGATGGCCGCGCTGCAACTAGCGCTGCCGGGCACGCCGTTCATTTATTATGGCGAGGAAGTCGGCATGGCCGACGGGCGGGAGGTCGTCACCGATTACCGCGACGCCGCGCGCACGCCGATGCACTGGACCGGCGACGACAACGCCGGTTTCACCACCGGCGATCCGTGGATCAACCTCGCGCCCAATTACCGCACGCACAACGTCGCCGACGAGGCGGGCGAGCCGGCTTCGCTGTTGAATCATTACCGGCGTCTGCTGGCGTTGCGCAACGCGACGAAGCCGCTGCAGACCGGGGCCTATCGCGAGTGGGCGGCGGGCGATCCGCTGGCCTTCGCCTTCTTCCGCGGCAACGACGAACGGGCCGTGCTCGCGGCCTTCAATTTTTCATCCGAACCGCAAACGCTGCGCCTGAACTTCGCCGCCTCGCCCTGGGGCGGTCTGACCGGCGCGGTGCGCGACGTGATCGCCGACGAGGCGTATCCGCTGCTGGACGCCGACAACGCGGACGATTATCGTTTCGCGCTGCCCGGCCGCGGCTATGCGCTGCTGACGGTGGAGTGATGATAAGGTCGGGAAGAGTATCGGCTGGTCCTGGATGCCCGCCTACGTTGAAACTACGGAGGGCAGGCCCGCCTACGCGGGCATGACAATCCTTTCCGTCATCCTCTTTAGTTAGATGGTGAGGGCCATTATTTCCGCAGCATCTCCGCCACGATTTTCTCGAAATCCTCGTAGGGTTTGGCGCCTCGGTAAACGTCACCGTTGATGACCGAGGTGGGCGTGCCGTGTACGGGAACCCCGCGCCCGAGTTGCATTTCCGCTTCGAGTTGTTTTTTGATTTCCTCGTCCTGCATGTCGCGGAAGAGACGCTCGGCGTCCAGGCCCAGTTCGGCGGCCGCCGGGCGGATCGTTTGGTCGAAGGCTTCCGTTTCCTGCGCCAGAGTCGCCTGGTTCGGAGGAAGGCTGCCGCGCCAGTTTCTCATTTCGGCGAAGGCAAGTTCGACGAACTTCCAGAATTTCCCTTGGCGGCCGGCGGCGAGGGCGGCGCGCTGCAGGAAGTCGGCCCCCGGATGGATGCGGTAGTACAGATACACGATCTGCACGTTGTCGTCGCCGAATTTTTCCTGCAACTTTTTAACGTTGTCGTGATGGCGGGCGCAGAAAGGGCACAGCAGTTCCATGAACACTACGAATTTGACCGGGGCGTCGGCGCTGCCGAGGGTCATGGCCGTGGCGGGAACGGCCAGGTCGACATGTGCGGGTTTTGCATTGGCCGTATCGCCGGGCCGGACGGTGAGGCGCCGTTTTTTGAGCAACTCGATCTCACGGCGCAACGCTTCGTTTTCGGCGGTGAGTTCTTCCACCCGTTTTTTCAAGGCGGCCAGTTCCATGTCTGCGGATAAGTGCCCCGCTTCGGCGTCCGGCTGATCGACCACCATGGCCGGCGGCGGCGTTTGTTTGACCGCGCAGGCCGATAGGATCAACAGCGACACCGCTAACACGACGAGAATCAACCGTTTCATCCGACGCTCCCAGGCTGAAGTGAGATTCGACCCTAAACGATCTTGTCGAGGCGGGCAACCGGCGGGAGCTTTGCGGCGCACATTATGTCGGAAAACGCAGAAATCATGCAATCAGCGCGCGAATATACGCCTTATATTGCATGAAAATCGAAAAAATGAAGTATCATCAAGAAATTGGGTATCATGATTGTTTGAAATGTGTAATATAAAAACTTAATGAAACGGTTGATGTTATCATCCAATAATTTTAAACGATTGGAGGACCAATGCGACTGTTGTATGTGCTTGCTCTGACTCTCACGCTTTTGTTGACTTTTTCCATTTTCATTACAGGCTGTGGTGACGACGACGATGACGATGACAACGACGCCGACAACGACGATGATACAATCGACGACGACGACGATGACGATACAACACCGGACGACGATACGACCGACGACGACACGATTGACGACGACACGACCGATGACGACACGACCGATGACGACACGCTCGACGACGACACGCTCGACGACGACCTGGTCGACGACGACACGGATTATGAATCGACCCGCTGCGTCATCACGTCCGATCCCCTGGGCATCAATCCCAACCTGATTGACGGCGATCCGGTCGGCACGGGCGATACGATCACCGTGTACGTGTTCGACGACGACACCTGCGCGCCGCTGACGGGAGTGGATCACAACGCTTCGGTAAACGGAATCGCGACCGACGCGAACGGTATGGCCCAGATCGAGGCCGTTAAAGGGCTCCAACTGATCAGCGCTTCCGCGGACCTTCACGAGGCGTGGAGCTACATGGCCGACGCCGACTCCATGTATTTCCGCCTGCGGCCGAAAGATTACGGCGCCGTGGCGGTGCGGTATACGGAAACGACGGGCAACTTTTATAGCGATGATTCGCTGCTGGCGCTGGAGAACATGGACGGCGGCTTGACCGATCTGGCATCCACGACATTCTATCTGGGTGCGTCGATTTTCGGTCTTTCGCGCGGAGATATTTTCTCCAAGGATTACAATGAGGGTCTTTTTTCCCACGAGGAATTTTTATTCTCGTATTCCTTGCTGGGTTCGGGAGAGGACCTCGTGTTTCCCAGCAACCTGTACCTGCCAGACTTCAATTTGAATGTTCTGGCCGGCACGTTGTCGGCGTCGGGTGTCAATGAGACCTACAGTCTTCCGGTACAGAACGGCGTCGATGAGTTCCCGCTGGAAGGATTCGTCGCGGCGATCGACATGACCTCGATCGACATCACCACCATTATCAATACGCTGATCAGCGGCGGCAGCCTGGCGGACCTGATCATCGCCGCTCTCGAACCGCTGGTGAATACGGGCATCAGTTTCCCATACGTGGCCGTGAATCCGGATTATGCGGGAACCGGCGCGGCCGATATGGACGTGTACGGCGAGATCCGCGACATCGACATTTCCATCGCCAACGTGGATAGCGAATATTTGTATGCTGGCTTGATTTTGGATGAGATTCCCAACCGTGCACTGATCCCCGCCGGCGTCGGGCTGGCCGATACCGCCGGCGAGATGACCGTTTCCGCCGCCAAAATTCCCAGCGGCGACTACATGGCGATGGTCGGAAAATCCAACATCATGGACATCCTGGATTCCCTGGGCACCTTCGTGCCGCTGGAACTGTCGATCGCCATGCGTTACACGGACAACATTTCCGATTGGTCCACGGGCATCGCGGTCGACGACTCCACCGACTTCCTGCCGATGTTCGATGACGCGGCCACGTCCTTCGACAACGACCCGTTGTCTCCCACCGCCGGGTTGCTGACCCTGGGCATGGAGGCGGACGTGACGGTGGATCTGTACTACGTGATCTACGTGCCCAGTTGTTCGGGAACGTGTCCGATGGTGTTCGCCACCATTCCGGGCACGGAAACGCAGTACCAGGTGCCGCTGGAGCAATTCGGCATCGTTCCGGAAGAGATGGACTACGTGACGGTCGTCGCGGTTGATCTTCCCGACGCCACCGACCTGAACGCCTGCGATCCGACCAGCCTGTTTGCGGAAAACAGCGCCGCGTTTTCCGTGTGGATGAACGTGGATATCGGCGCGTTGATCGAAGAACTGATGTAAGCTTGACCTGAGTTCATCGGCGGCCGGGGATTTCCCCGGCCGCTTGTTTTAAGCGCTGATGATTGTCATTTCCGGATTTCACCGCCGGGCGGCGCGCCACGCCTGGTATCGCCGATCGATGACCTGTTTGATTTTCTCGTAATTTTCCCAGGTGTCCCGCACGTGATAGGTGGTCGGCAGTCCCTTGCACAGCGTGGTTTCGTAGTCGGCCATATAACCGCCGGCCGTGATGTCGTAATAATCCTGAGCGAAGGCGTTGCCCAGGTCGCTGAGCATCTCGCTGGTCAGCACGCCGTCCCATTCTTCGTAGATCTGCGCGCCCGTGCTTTCGCGGGCCAGAAAACGCTGGAGGCAATCGAGCCCTTCGCTTTTGAAAAAATCGCTGACCAGATCGTTTTCCATCAGCCAGCCCAGGAACATCCCGGTGTGCACGAAGCCCTGGTAGTCGTCGAGGTCCTCGGGGAATTCGCCCCCGTAGTGCCATTTGGCCTTGTCATAGGCAATCGATTCCACTGGGGTCATGTGGCGCTCCAATACGATTTGTTAAGGTAAAGAATAAGTTGCGAGGTGATGATACCAAAAATATCGGCGAAAGCCAGAGATTTGGCTATTGCTTCAAAAGCGGGACACCATACTTAATTATCGATGTCAAAAGCGGGACACCATACTTTGTCAAAAGCGGGACACCATACTTAATTATCGATGGAAGATGCACGTATTAATGAGACGGCCGGCTAATTATTTGTAATAACAGAGCAAGTTCGTTTTATAATCAAATGCGTTTTTCGGTTGAAAAAACAGGCGTGTTATCCCGAAATGAAAAAGATACGGAAAGTGGCCATTTTTGGTTGGACAATAATTAAGTATGGTGTCCCTTAATTAGAGAGAAGGGGAAACCTTGAAGAAAAAAGTCATACAATTTCTATTTGGCGTCAATGTCTATGAAATCGTTTTCGATTTCATTCTCGCTATGTATGTTCGCTTTTATTTGTATGGCGCTTTGCTCGATCAAGGGCGAATTATCGATCGGCTGAACGCGGGAACCGCGATCATTTTGGCTTTGGCCATCGACTTTTTCATTCCCTGGTACCTGGGCGTTTTGTATAAGCAATACCGAAATGCTCCTCAATTCGTCAGAAAAACCGTGCTGATTGTTTTTGGTTTCATTGTGTTTTTCCTCTACGTCGAAATCCCGGCAAACCTTTATCACTACAAAATCGTTTCCATGGAAATGCACATGATGGCGCTTTTTATCGGCGGGCTGTTTGCGCTGATCTCCGGGGGAATGTTGGGCGCCAATGAAAACGAGCCCGTTGAAAAAGACGAGCCAAGCGGCCTGGGCGCGACGGTCATGATGTTGATTGCGCCATTGGAAATTTTCGGCATCTATCTGGCAATCCTGATCGGCCAAAAAGTCGGCATATTCTTCGGAGTCATCATCTGGCTGGGGCTTACCGTGGGAATCGCCCTCGGAGTTTTCTGGCTTTCCATGGCCATCGACAAGCTTCTTAAAATGGAGACGGGACAATTCCTGGCCAAATGGGGAAAGAACCTTATCCTTCCTTTTATTCTGTCTACCTTGATGTGCGCATGGACGGAAATTTATATCTGGCCGACGTTGCGTTACTCGCAAGAATCCGGAGGATCGCCGGATCATTTCTTTGTGGTCTTTACTCTTATTCTTACCGGGCTTTTGCCGTTGCGGCTGATCATGGCCCTTCATCCTCCTTTGCGTCTGCCGACTCTCATAACCGGGGGTGGCGCCTTTTATTTCTTCATCCATTCCCTAAGTCGACTTGTGGATCTTCCGCATTAAATCAAGGACTCTACCGCGCACCATCGACCATAAAGCGCGGGGGTACGTCGGACCCGATGGCCAACAGTTGCTCGATCCACAGCAGGTCGTCCGGCAGGCTCACGGTGTCCAGCGAATCGTCCAGCACCTCGACCAGCACGGGGTCGGCCGATGACAAGTCCAGGTCCAACCACAGGAAGGCGCGACCGTCGGTCAGCACGACCCCACCGCGAATTTCGGTTTCATAGCCGATCGTTTTCCGGCAGTTCCATTGCCCGTCGCGCAGTTCGAGAAAGCGGTTATCCGTCCCGTAGGTCGAGTACCCGAGCACATGGTCGGCAGCGCCGGTCAGCCGGCGGGGTACGTAGGCAAGGTCTCCTTCGAGGCAGGAATCCGGCGTCGGTATCTGCGTCCAACCCTCGGCCGCGAGTCGGGTCAGAAAGAAGCCCTTGGCGTCGACTTCGCAAAAAACGCCGTAGCCGGTCTGGGCATCGTCGGTTGTCAGGGCGGTGAAAAAGCCGTTTTGCCAGTCGAGCGGCATCGCGGTTTCGGTCCATTGGCCGTCGGCAAAGGTCAAGAACGAAAAGGTAAAGGGAGCGAACTCGTGCTCGGTCAACACGCCGGCCCAGCCGCCGGACGCGGGCATCGCCCAGGCTTCGACGCTGCCGGCCTGCAGATCGTAGGCCGCGACCGGCGAGTTTCCCGTATAGCTGTAAAGTCGCTCGTCATGCTCGTAACCGTCGCCGTTCGGATACCACCACGAATAATGATAGTAGGTGTCGGCCCAAAAAACGCCGTCCGCCGTCAGCCCGATATTGCGTACGTTGTGCCCGGCGGCGGTGGGTTCGCGATCGGCGAAACGCCAGCCGTCCGCCTCGTCGAACAGCAGCCATTGGTGGCGTTTGGTCGTCGAGGAGTAAGTCTGTTCGTTCGTGATGTTCCAGGCGGAATGCACCGTCTGCCCGTCGACGACCAGCGAGGGGCCGAGGCGGTAGTCGGTTTCGTCCGTGGTCAGTTCCGGCTGCGGGATCTCCATTTTCCGCCAGCCGTCATCGGTTTGCAGCCAGGACGCGAGGCGCACGCCATCGTAGCCGATGAGCAACAAACGGTCGTCGTCGCCGACATCGTCGTCGTCATCGTCGTCGTCGTCGTCGAGATCATCGTCGGCGGAATCGTTGTCGTCATTGTCGTCATCGTCGCCGCTTTCACAGCCGGACATTGCCGCGAGGATCAGGGCGAGCAAACAGAAAATTGTCAGCCAATGAAACGGTTTCATGAAGTCTCCAGGTGCGTCTAGTGAAAAGTATTTTTGACTGGTGGATGGATAAATGCAACTGAAAGTAAAAAGAGGGACACCATTGTTAAAAAGAGGGACACCATACTTAATTATTGACGGAAGATTTGCGTATTAATGCGACAGCCATCTAATTATATGTAATAACAGAGAAAGTTCGTTTAACATTCAAATGAAATTTTTTGTCGGGTAAATAGGCTTGTTGCCCCGTAATGAAAAATATGCTGAAAGCCGCCATTTTTAGATAGACAATAATTAAGTATGGTGTCCCTCAATTAAAATGGTGTCCCTCAATTAAATATTCTCAAATAAAAAAAGTATTTTTTTAGGTAATAAATACAGTAAAATGGACGGATCGGAGGCTGGCATGAAACGTATGTCTTGGTTATGGATCATCTTTTTTGTGCTGTTGCCGAAATTCACGGCGGGCAACGACATCATGGCGGACCCCTATATCGACCGGGTGGTGCAGAAAAGCGGCTCCGCCTGCATTGTCTTCAGCGAAGGGGTGATGGCCGGTTGGTCTTCGGTCCGCCTGGTCCGGATCATCGACCAAGTCGAAACTGTGCTGTTCGACAGCGACGAAGGAGCTTTCGACGGTCTGACAAAACAAACGGATGCGATGACTTTTTACATTTACGCCGACACCTGCGTCGCTCCCGGCGATGTGTTCTATAAGATGTACGGCGAATATGGCGGCGAGGAAATGAAACTTGCTTCGAAAATGATCACCATCAAGGCGACGGAAGATCCCTGTGACGATACCGCGGAAGTGTGCGCCGATGCCGCGGACTACCTCGACGGCGACGAGGAAGACGACGACGAAGCCGGCTGCGGCTGCATGTAATTTCTTAAAACCCAAAATTACAAGCTTTTCCTTGATGCCGTCGGGCTCTCTGCCGATTTAATGGAAGAATGAAACGGACTGGAGCGTCCGAACCGGGGTATTTGGAAAATGCATCGCCCGGCAAAAAACGAGATTGACGGGTCCGTCCGTTTGGAATAATCTAGTGAATTGGAGAGTATTTCTTTCACATGGAGCCAAGCATGGTAACCGTACGCAGCCAGGATCCGTTCACCGTTGATGAGTTCGCTCCGAAATCCAACCAAGCCGCCGACAAACTGCAGGTCTTGAAGATCCAGCGCACCTGCGTGCACGACGGCCCCGGCATCCGCACGACCATCTTCTTCCACGGGTGCGGCCTTCGCTGCCTGTGGTGCCAGAATCCCGAGGCGATGTCCTTCACCCCGCCGGCGGACACGGTGGAGCAATATTCGCTCGGCGAAATGGTGGAAATCGTCACGCGCGACAGGGATTACTACCAGCGCACCGGCGGCGGCGTCACCTTGAGCGGCGGCGATCCGCTGCTGCAGGACCCCGATACCTTGCTGCCGCTGTTGAAACGGCTGAAAAAGGAAAAGATCCACGTCGCGGTCGAAACCTCGCTGCACGTGCCCTGGAAGAACGTCGAAAAGGTGGCTGCGTACGTCAGTCTGTTCCTGGTCGACTTGAAGGTCGTGGGCAACGAAGTGTTGCACAAGAAATTCACCGGCCAGTCCGACCGGCTGATCCGCGAGAACATCAAGAAGCTGCTCAAGCGCAAGGCAAAGGTCAAATTCCGCATGGTCATGATCCCCGGCCACAACGACGGCGAGGAGCAGATCGGCGCGGCGGCGAAATTCTTGCAGTCCGTCGGCCACAAGTCGATCGAACTGCTCAAGTACCACAGCATGTACGAGGACAAGGCCAAACGCCTGGGCCTGGAGCGGCCGGAACTGCACATCGACAACGAGCGGGCGCTGGCGGCGGTGAAAAACGCGGTCATCCTTTTTGCGCAGCGGAAAATCCAGGCCGAGTGCGTCGACCTGGACGAGCCGCGGCACAAGGCCGTGTTCACCCAACGCGTCTACGACATCCAAAACGCGATTCGCGGCAGCGGCTACAGCATTTGCTTCGAAGCGGCGCGGCTGAAAACCGACTTCTACAAGAAGCACGGCTTCGGCAAGCCCAACCCCATCCATCGCGCCGAACGGTTGATGCACCTGTTGTCGAGCAAAAAAATCATCGTTTACCCCGACGAGCTGCTGGTCGGCAATTTCAACACCAAACGTCGCGGCGGTTCGTTGTGGGAAGAGCATTCCGGCGCACTGTTCGGCACGATTCTGCACCAGATCGACCACCAGACGCCGATCCCCTTCAAGTGCTCATGGCGCGAAAAACTGTACTTCTACCGCCACATCATGCCCTTCTGGCTCAAGCACGGCCTGTTGATGAAGGCCTTCAATTCCCGCAGCAAGTTGCGGCAGAACTTCGCGCGGCTGTCCGAGGCCAACGCCGGTTTCAACAACAACCTGTCGGCGGTGGCGCACTTCATCGTCAATTACGAGCGCGTGCTGGAGCTGGGCACGACCGGGATCATCGAGGAGATCGAAGCCACGCGCAAAGAGAAGCCGGAGAACAACCAGGACTTTTACGACGGGGCGATCATCGCCCTGCACGCGCTCGAGGTGTTTGCGCAACGCTACGCCGAACACCTGGCGGAGATGGCCCGCACCGAGGCCAATCCGCGTCGGCGCAAGGAACTCGAAGAGCTGTCCGCGATCTGCCGTCGCGTGCCCAAGCATCCCGCGCGCACCTATCACGAGGCGCTGCAGAGCATGATGCTGCTGCACATCGCGTTGTGCATCGAGTCGTACGAAAACGCCGTTTCGCCCGGCCGCCTCGATATGATCCTGTATCCGTACTACCAGCGCGACAAGGAAGCGGGACTCATCGATTACGAAAAGGCGCGCGAACTGTTGGCGCTGTTCGTCCTCAAGCTGGACGAGTGCGTCCTGATCAACGACGGCGACACCTACATGCACATCGGCCGCCTCTTCGAAACCATGTCCACCGACCAGACGATCACCGCCGGCGGCCTGGGCCGGGACGGCAAAGACGCCACCAACGATCTGACCTACGCGCTGCTGGACATCTGCGAATTGCAGCCCTACGCGGCGAACATGACCGCCCGCATCCACCCCGACAGTCCGCAGGAATACCTCGACCGCCTGGCCGAGGTGTACATCAACGGCGCACCGATGCCCGCGCTGTACAACGACGAACTGTACGTCGAGACGCTGCAGCAGCACTACGACACCACGGTGGAAGACGCGCGCAACTACGCGATTGTCGGCTGCGTCGAGCCCAACGCCTCGGACGACCATTACGGCAACACCGACTGCGGCAACATGAACCTCGCGCTGGCTTTCCTGCAGGCGCTCAAGGGAGACGAACGCGACCTGTGGAACATCGACGTGCCGGATCAGTACGAGAAAATGACTTCCAAGTTCTTCGAGCAGGTTTTTAAAGGCGACGGTAAAATCGACAAACTGGTCGGCGGCAATTTCAACAAGGCGCGCAAGCTGTACCGGAAGGCGCGCGCGATCAAACCCCGGCCGCCCAAGGACATGGACGAGCTGTTGGCGCGCTTCCAGGAGCGACTGAACGCGCTGGGCAACGCGATCCTCGCCGACCACAATGCGATCGAGGAGATCATCCGCAAGGACTTCACCGTGCCGCTGACCTCGACGCTGTTCCCGCACTGCATCGAGAGCGGCAAGGACGTCAACGAGGGCGGCGCGCGCTTCAACAGCCACGGCGTGCAGGCGGTGGGCGTCACCGACGTCGCCGACTCGCTGCACGCGCTGGACGCGGTCGTCTTCCAGCAGAGGAAATACACGCTTTTGCAGGTCATCGACGCGATCGATCATAACTTCGAAGGCGAAAAATATCGGGAGATCCACGCGGCGCTCGAGGCCGTGCCCAAGTTCGGGCAGGACGAATCTCCGGCCGCCACCGAGTGGGTGAACAAGACCCTGCAGGTGTACATCAACACGCTGGCCCAGGTGCCCACCCATCCGCGCAACGGCGATTACCGCGCCGGGTACTACGCGCTGAACGTCAACGACATCTACGGCAAGACCACGCCCGCCCTGCCTTCGGGTCGACGCGCGGGCGTCCCGCTGGCCAACAGCGTGGCCCCGCACTACGGGATGCAGGTGGCCGACCTGCTTTCGTCGCTCAACTCGATCGCCGGCGTCGATTTCGTCAAGTACGCGCCCAACGGCACGACGGTGACCTTCACCATCGACGCGGCGCTGTTCCAGGGAGCCGGCGGGGTGCGCAACCTGGCGAGCATCTTCGCCACGTACTTCAAGAAGGGCGGCATGCAGTTCCAGCCCAACGTGATCAACCGCGAGATCCTGCTGGACGCCTACGAGCACCCGGAGAAATATCCGTTTCTGCTCGTGCGCGTCGCGGGCTACTGCGCGTACTTCACGCAACTGTCCGACGATCTGAAAAAGATCATCATCAATCGGACGTGCTATAGCTGATCATTCCGGAGGATACGGGTCGTCCGGTTTAAAAAACGGCGCGCGAAAAGCGGAAAAACTTCTCGCGCGCCGGTAGTTTTTAACGACGTTGATGAGCTATTTCCAGGGCTTCGCCCTTCGCTACTAACCGGCCGCCCCTGCGGGGCTTTGGCGGGTCCGGGTGTCCCAATTTGAAAGTCAGGATAG
>DAIMDW010000042.1:0-35038 GCA_036725605.1 bacterium | reverse complement strand
GACAGTTCCTTGGCGTATTTGTGCAGGTCGGGCACGATGCGCAAATACGCCAAGGAACTGTCCGGTCAGTTCGGCATGAATTACATCGCCTACACCTACTACCAGATTTTCGCCCGCTCGCTGCGCCTGCCCTATTGGCTCGATCGGCGGGCGTCGCGCTGGCTGTTGCGCCGGCGTCTGCGCCGCCTGGGCTTTACCGCGCCGGTCGAGATGTTCGAGCACCACGAGGCGCACGCCTACTCGGCGTTCCTCTGCGGTCCCTTCGCCAAGGCCACGGTCATCACGGCCGACGCCATGGGCGACGCGCTGACCGCCACGGCCGGCGTCGGCTCGCCCGACGGCGGCGTGCGCCGCCTGTTCGCGCAATCGGGTGCGGCCGCGTTGAATCCGTACTACAGCCGCATCACCGAGTACCTCGGCTTCAAGCCCAACCGCCACGAAGGCAAAATCACCGGTCTGGCCGCTTACGGCGACGCCGAAAAACTCGCGCCACTGTTCCGGCGGGTGTTGCACTTTCGCGGCCCGGGCTTCAGCACGCTGGGCAATCCGTTCCGGCACCGCCGCGCGCGGGGCTGGTACCGGCATCTGGTCGGCGAAACGCGCGAGGACATCGCCGCGGCCTGCCAGTTGGTGCTCGAGGAGGCGGTCACCGCCTTCGTGCAATATTGGGTGCGCCGGACCGGCCTGAGCGACGTCGTGCTCGCCGGCGGCATCTTCGAAAACGTCAAACTCAACCAGCGCATCCGCGAACTGCCCGAGGTCGCGCATCTCAGCGTCTTCCCCAACATGGGCGACGGCGGCCTGGCCACGGGCGCGGCGCTGGGCGTGTCCGGCGCGAAACCGCAACCGCTCAACACGCCCTACCTCGGCGCGGAATACGACGACGCGCGCATCGAGCAGGCCCTGCGCGCCAAGAACCTTAAGTACAGCCGCCCCGACGATCTGCCGTTGGCGATCGCCAGGTTGCTCGCCGATCGGCAGGTCGTGCCGCGTTTCGCCGGCCGCATGGAATACGGTCCGCGCGCGCTGGGCAACCGCACGATCTACTTCCGCCCCGACGATCCGTCGGTCAACGACTGGCTCAACAAAATGCTGCGTCGTACCGAGTTCATGCCCTTCGCGCCGGTCGTGCCCGACTATGCGGCCGACAAATGCTTCGTCGGCGTGGACGGCGCGCGCTTCACCTCGCGCTTCATGAACATGTGCTACGACTGCACCGAGTACATGCGGCAGGTCGGCGCCGGGTGCGTGCACGTCGACAACACCGCGCGCCCGCAGATCGTCACGCCGGAAAGCAACCCGGACATGTACGCCATCCTCGTCGCTTACGAGAAGGTCACCGGCGTGCCCGTGCTGATCAACACCAGCTTCAACATGCACGAAGAGCCCATCGTCATGACGCCCGAGGACGCGGTGCGCGCCTTCCTCGACGCCCATTTCCGCTACCTCGCCATCGGGCCCTTCCTGGTGGAAAGCGACGCCTCATGAACGTCGAAGAAGCCAGACGACTCACGCACCCGCGGGCGGTGATGATTCAGACCACCAGCCGCTGCAACGCCGCCTGCGTCATGTGCCCGCATCCGCAGATCGTCAAGTCGATGCCCCAGGGCGACATGAGTGACGAGCTGTTCGCGCGCCTGCTCGATGAGATCGCGACCTTCCCCCAACTGCAGCGCGTGATGCTCTACCTGATGAACGAACCGCTGCTGGATCCGCAAATCGCCACGCGCATCAAACGCACGCGCGCCGCGCTGCCCGACGTCGAGCTGTACATCATCAGCAACGGCATCGCGCTGACCGAGCGCCGCAGCGACGAACTGCTCGACGCCGGCCTGACCTGGATCGGCTTTTCGCTGCACGCCATCCGCCCCGACACCTACAAGGCGATCTCCGGGCGCGGCGATTTCACGCGCGTGCGCGACAACATCATCCACCACGTGAAAAAATCGCTGAAGCGTCACGGCGACGATTCGGTGATGGTCAACCTGACGCGCATCCAACCCTTCGTCTCCGACGAGGAATGGAACGAGGCGATCGCCTTCTGGCGCGACCTGGGTTTGAAACGTCTCGACCTGGTCGACGGCTACATCAGCCGCGCGGGCAACGTCGACGTGCACGGCCACGAGCCGCTGGATCATCCCGGCATCCTCGGCTGCCGTACGGTCTGGGCCTACGAAATGGCGCACGTGCTCTTCGACGGTTCGGTCATCCCCTGTTGCATGGACTACCGGCGGCAAGCCGTGTGGGGCAACGCCGGCGATGAGGGCCTGCTCGCCGTATGGCAATCGACGGCGCGGCGAAATTTTCTCGACTGCATGGACGGTCGCGCGCTGCCCGACGACTTCCTCTGCCGTCATTGCGAAGATGCGATCCCGGCCGCGTTGCCGAAACAGGAAGACGAAACCACATCGTCCGCCGCCGACGCCGGGCCGGATTTCCTCCTGGTCTTCCCGCCGCCCTGGCTGATCGATTCCCCGCCGCTGGGTCCGGCCGCGCTGCTGGCCTGGCTCGAACGCGAAGGATTCAACGCGGGGATTTACGACGCCAACATCGAGTTGTTCCACCACGTCGCGCCCGCGCTGCGGGAAACGTGGGAGTGGGAAAAGGGCCTCGTCTGGGAAGACGCCGCGCAGGTCGACGAGCTGTTTGGCGACGCGTTGCGCCGGATGGCCGCCGAGATCGCCGCGCACCCCGCGCCGGTCGTCGGGCTGCATCTGGCCAGCCGCAAGGAAATCGCCGCCGCGTTGCTGGCCGGCGAAATCAACCGCCTCGCGCCGCACAAGACGATCGTCGCCGGCGGACCGGGCGCGGCGACCTTCGACGAACGCACGCGCTTTTATCTGCGCAGCGAAGGCACGGTCAAGCATTTCGTCGTCGGCGAAGGCGAGCTGACCCTGACCGCGACACTGCGCGCGCTACGCGACCACGAACCGCTCGATAAAATTCCCGGCCTCGCGACGATCGCCGAAGGCCGCGAAACATTCGCGGTCCGCCACGAAACGGTCGACATGGCCCAGTTGCCCGCGCCCGCCTACGGGCGATTCGCCGCGACGCGCTACCGCCATCCGGCCCTGGCCGTCGAATGGTCGCGCGGCTGCACGGGCGATTGCGCCTTCTGCAACGTGCGCCAGTTCTGGCATACCCATCGCCGCAAACCGCCGACGGTCGCGCTGGCCGAACTGGCCGCGCTGCGCGAGCGCTTCGGCGTCGATTGGTTCAGCCTCGTCGATCCGGTCATCAACGGCCGGCCCGACGAACTCGAAGCCATCTGCGACGGCATCATCGCCAACGGTTGGCAACTGAAATGGTCGGCCGGCATCAGCCCCAACCATCCGCTGACCGCCGCACAATTCGCCAAGCTGGCGCGGGCCGGCTGCTACCGCCTCGAGTTCGGCGTGGAGTCGGGATCGGACCGCGTGTTGCGCGCGATGAACAAACGCTTCACCGTCGAGGGCGCCTGGGAAATGTGTCGCGACGCGCACGCCGCCGGCATCGAAGTCGTGTTGTATTTGATCGTCGGCTTCCCCGGCGAAACCGAAGAGGACTTTGCGGCCACCCTCGCGGCGATGGAACGCTTCGCGCCCCACGTCTCGCGCGTGCGCAGCGTCAACGGCCTGCTGCTGATCCCAGGCTCCGCCGTGTGCGAAAATCCCGAACGCTACGGCCTCACCGCGCCGGACCGCACCGCGCCCGGTTGGATGCGCCGCTGGCGTGCCGGCGATTCGACGCCCGCCGTCCGCGCCGCCCGCATCGCACGCCTCGAAGCGAAGCTGCGCGAACTCGGCGTGCCGGTGGAATTCAGCAACCGCGACGAACTGCTCGGCGAAAGCCAGGATCTCGACGAAAAACTGCATCGTCTCTTTCAGCGCGTCGATCGCTTCGACGATCGCCTGCACGCCCTCAACGCGCAGGCGCGCCGCGCGCTGGCCGAGATGGGCGAAGACGCGCCCGGCGCCGGCGAGGTCGCGCTGACCATCTGCCCGGTGTGGGGTGTCGACGCGCCGCCCTACGGCCTGGCCAGCCTGACCGCGACGATCGAGCAGGCCGGCTACCGTCCGCTGGTGCGCGACTTCAACATCGAATGCTACCGCCGCGTGCGCGCCGATCTGCAACGCTTCTGGGAGGAAGACAGCTTCCGCCACTGGACCGACCTCGCCGATTGGGAGCGCCTCGTGCCCCATCTGCAAGGCGAAATGCAATTCGTCGCCGACGAGCTGCTGGCCTCGGGCAAGCGCGTGCTCGGCTTTTCGGTCTATTCGCCCAACCGCCGCTTCACCATCGAGGTGCTCAAAAAAATCAAGCAAGCCGATCCGGCGCGCGTCACGATCGTCGGCGGGCGCGGCGTACAGACGATCGAGGAGCGCCTGCTCTTTCCGCCCGACGCGGTGGATTATTTCGTCGTCGGCGAGGGCGAACAAACGATGCGCGAACTGCTCGCGGCGATCTTCGCGCAACAAGACGCCGCCGCGTTGCCCGGCGTGGTGCGTTTCGACGGGCACCACCTGACGCCCCTGGCGCCGCGCGAACTGATCGACGATCTGGCCGCGCTGCCGCCCCCGACGTTTAACGGCTTCGCGCTGCCTCAGTACCGCACCAACGAGTTGCCGATCCTCGCCTCGCGCGGCTGCACCGGCCATTGCACCTTCTGCAACGATCACCCGGCGATGGGCCGTTTCCGCCCGCGCCCCGGCCGTTTGGTGGCCGAGGAAATGCTCGCCCACGCGCAACGCCTCGGCGTGCGCCGTTTCCGCTTCAACGACCAGCTCATCAACGGCGACCTGGCGATGCTCGCCGAAATGTGCGACGCGCTGATCGCCGCCGACGCGCGCGTCGAGTGGATCGCCCTGGCCGCGCCGCGCGGCGACATGCCCGACGAACTGCTGCACAAGATGCGCCGCGCCGGTTGCTACACGCTCAACATCGGCGTCGAGTCGGGTTCGGACGCGGTGCTCAAAAAAATGGCCAAGGGCTATCGCCGCGACGACATCGAACGCGCGCTGCAACAAATTCGCGCCGCCGGCATCAACACGATGATCAACTTCATCGTCGGTTTTCCCGGCGAGAGCGAGGACGACTTCGCCCAGACGCTCGCCTTCGTGCGCCGCAACCGCGAGCACATCTGCGGCGTCACCAGCATCAACACCTGCCTGCTGCTGCTGGGCTCGCCGCTGGCCGCGCATCGCGAGCAACTGGGCATCGCCGTGCCGCCGGGCGCCGACGCCGACACCGGGTGGGAGACGGCCGACAACAATCCCGCCGTGCGGCAGGACCGTGCTCGTCGTTTGCTGGCATTGCTGCATGAATTGGAACTGCCGATCTGCGTGAGCAACCTGCACGAAAAAACCGCCGACGTCGCCGCGCTGACCGAAAAAAAGGACGACGCCTCTGGCGCGCCGCCCGATCGGCGCATCGGCGGCGGCGGGCAGAAAAAAAGTCTGCCGTATTACGAGTCGATCGAAAAACGCGACGTCGACGTGCTGCTGATCATGCCGCCCGTGTGGGGCACCAACGTCGTGCCGCTGGGCATCGGCTACATTCAGCACTACCTGCAAAAACACGGCTTCACCGCACAGAGCTTCGATTTGAACACGCACATGTTCAACCGCACCGCCGATCCCGACCTGTGGCGCATGGAAGCCTACAAACACTGGACGCAGGAGCCGGAATTTTCCGTCACGTTGCAAAAGCTGGCCGACCTGATCGACCATTACGCCGCGCAGATCGCCAACCACCCGGCGCGCATTCTCGGTTTCTCGCTCAACACCGGCAGCTTCCCCTTCGCGCGCATGTTCGCCAAACGCATGAAGGACGCGCGCCCCGACCGGCCGATCGTTCTGGGCGGCCCGGGCGTCACCAACAGCCTGGACATCCACAAGCTCACGCCCGACGAGGTCGATTACATCGTACTGGGCGAGGGCGAACGCAGTGCCCGCCGGCTCGTCGACAACTTGCGGCACGGGCGCGACGAACCGATCGACGGCGTGATCAAAATCGGCGCGCCGATCGACTACGAAAATCTCACCCGGCCGATTCAGGAAGACCTCGAGGAAATCGGCTGGCCGACGCTCGACGATTTCAACCTCGCCGAATACCAGACCGACGCCGTGCCGATCCTCGGCAGCCGCGGCTGCATCCGCCGCTGCACCTTCTGCAACGACCATCACATCTACCGCAAGTACCGCCAGCGCGCGCCCGAATCGATCGCCGAGGAAATGCGCTGGCACGCCGATCGCGGCCGGTTGCACTTCACCTTCCACGACGTGCTGATCAACGGCCACGTGCCCACGCTGGTGCGCCTGTGCGAAATGCTGATCGCCGACGGCCGCCGTTTCCGCTGGGGCGGCCAGGGCGTGATCCGCAAAGAGATGACCCGCGACGTGTTCGTCAAACTCAAGCAGGCCGGCTGCATGAGCTTCGTCTTCGGCGTCGAGTCGTTCTCGAACAAAGTGCTGCGGCTGATGAACAAGCCCTACACGCACGACGAGGCCGAGGCCGTGCTCACCGCCTGTCACGAAGCGGGCGTCGAGACGATCATCAACATCATCGTGGGCTTCCCCGGCGAAACCGAAGCCGACTTCCGCGAAACCTACGAGTTCATCCGCACGCACAAGGACATCATCGACCAGGTCGCCTCGATCTCGCCGTGCCTGATCAACCTGGGCAGCCGCCTGTTCAACCTGCGCGACGAATACGGCATTCGCTTCCCGGACAGCGAACAGTCGATCAAGTGGTTCTCCGACGACGGCAACAATTTCGAGGAACGCCGCCGGCGCGTGCTGGCGCTCACCACGCTGCTGGCGCGGCTGGATCAAAGCGTGCACACGATCAACCTCTACGACGAGGATCGCAACAACCTGCCGCAGGTCGAAATCGACACCTTCCCGCGTGCGGTGGAAGAAGCGCCGTGCGACGACTCGCCCGCGCTGAGCGTCACGGTTTTGCCCGACATCATGCTCGTGCTGCCGCCGCCGTGGGGCGTCGATTTTCCGCCGCTGGGATTGGCCGCGCTGGCCGGCGCGCTGCGCCACGCGGGTTTAAACGCGGTGGTGCGCGATTTGAACATCGAATGGTACGACGCCGCCGCCGAGGCGTTGCGCGAGTACTGGTCGCTGGAACATCTGAAATTCTGGTCGAGCGACGGACGGCTCGACGAAATCGTCGCTTACTTCGCGCCGCAGATCGACGCGTTCATCGCCGACGCGGTCAAGCATCAGCCCAAAGCGGTCGGCTTTTCGACCAACGAATCCAACCTGCCGCTGGCCGTGCTGCTCGGCAAAAAAATCAAACAGCGCCTGCCCGCCACGACGATCGTCCTGGGCGGCCCGGGCGTGCACTGGCCAGCCGACCGCGAACGCGTCGGGGGCGACGCGGCCGACCTGTTCGTCGTCGGCGAAGGCGAAGCGTCGCTGGTCGAACTGCTGCGCGCGGCCGACGAAGGCGAAGATCCCGCGCAGGCGCCCGGCGTCGTCGCCCGGCGCAACGGACAGTGGATCGGCAACGGCGAACGTCCGCTCCATAAGCAGCTTGACGATCTGCCCGCGCCCGACTACAGCGATCTGCCGTTGCATCGCTACCGCACCAATCAGTTCCCGCTGATGCTGGGCCGCGGCTGCATCAACCGTTGCGCCTTCTGCAACGACCACCGCATGGTCCCGGGCTACCGCGCCCACTCGCCGGCGCGCGTGCTGGCCGAGGTGCAACGCCTGAAGAAACTGTACGGCGCGTTCGCCTTCTCGTTCAACGATCTGCTGGTCAACGCCGACCTGGCGCGGCTGCGCGAATTCTGCCGGCTGATCGTCGAACACAACGAGCGCATCGCCTGGACCGGTCAGTCCCTCGTGCGCACCGACATGACCGCCGAGGACTTCAAGCTGCTCAAGCGGGCCGGCTGCGTGACGCTCGTGTTCGGCGTGGAGAGTTTTTCCGACGACGTGCTCAAGCGCATGGGCAAGCGGTTCGTCGCCGCCGACGCCGCGACCGTTTTGCGTCGCGCCAAGGACGCCGGCTTGCAGGTGATGATCAACCTGATCGTCGGCTTTCCCGGCGAAAGCGAAGAGTCCTTCGCGCAAACCTGCGACTTCCTGCGCGAGCATCGCGCGCTGATCGACAAGGTCAGCGCCGCCTCGACCTGCATCGTCGTCGCCCAGTGCGAACTGGAAAAAGACCCCGCGCGCTTCGGGATCGTCTTGCCCAAACCCGAGCACTGGTGCCAATGGTACAGCGCCGACGAGGCGAATACCTACGAGGTGCGCGTCGCGCGTCTGCAGCGCCTGGTCGATTTGCTCGACGAATTGAAGATCGACCATTCGATGACCAACCTCTACCGCGAGGCCCTGGAGGGCGACGCGTGAAGCGCGGGAAAAAAATCCTCTTCGCCGTGGTCATGCTGGCCGCCACGTTGCTCGGGCTGAACCTGATCGCCTCGCGCATGGTGCGTCACCCCGCCGCCGACGCCTATGAGAATATCTATACGGGCCACCCGACGCGCATTCATGCGCTCCAGCCGGGCGCGCGCGCGACGATCCGCATGGGTCTGTTCGGCAACTACGCCGCGCAATGGCAGGCCAGCGGCGCGACCTACGAAGTCGCGATCAACGAGCAAGGCTACCGCGACGATCCGTTCGGCGCGAAAAAGCCGCTACGCATCGTGGCGCTGGGCGACAGCGCGACCTTCGGCTGGGACGTGGAAATGGACGAGGCGTGGCCGCAGGTGCTCGAGCGCATGCTGCGCGGCGAAGGGCTCGACGCCGAAGTGCTCAACCTCGGCGTGCCCGGCTACAGTTCGCATCAAGGTCTGCTGTTGTTGCCCGAAGTCTGGAAGTTGCAGCCGGACATTCTGCTGGTCGCCTACGGCCGCAACGACGAGCTGGACACCGCCTTTTCGCCCACCGCCCACGCGCGCGGGCGCACCGACGCCGAATTGATGCCCGGCGACCGCATCGTCGCGCCGCCGGAAAAATCGTGGAAGCAGAAGCTGCGCGCAACCGCGCTGTATCGCGTGGCGGTCAAGCTCATCGCCGAGAAAATGAGCGAGCCATCGCCCGACGAGAAAACGCCCGCGCAGGCCGCCGACGCCCTGCGCCGCGTGCCGCTGGCCGAGTACGGACGCAACCTCAAAACGTTCATCGCCCAGGCGCGCGAACACGACACGCCGATCGTATTGGTTTCCATCGGCTGCTTCTTCGAGGAATACCGGCAGGCGATGTTCGCCGTCGGCAAGCAGGAGAACGTCACGGTGATCAACACCTTCCCGCTGCTGTTTCAGAAGGTGGAGACGATCAAGTCCGCACCGGAATACGCCCAGTGCCGCAAGTTCCTGATTCAGTGGCTCGGCGCGGCGACGCTCAATTCCAGCCCCGGCGGCTGGCTGTGGTTCTCGACCGACTTCGGCCATCCCAACGCCTGCGGCCAACAGGTGATCGCCGAGGCCGTCCGGCCCTATCTTCCTTTGCCGGCGAAGGAATAATCACAGATAAAATTAGTTGAACATCTATAAGTTACAATAAAAATGAAGTTGCCTATTTTAATTCACTTCCTTTGCCTTTTATTATGTTAACACAAAATGTATTAGCCGCCTCAGCAAAATGCAAAACTTCTGACACTGCATCTTCATTACCCTGCAATGCCAGCCATACAATATTGAAATATTGAATCCATTTTTCGCTAATATCGTTGAATTCATTAAGGCCTGCTGATATTTCTTTCATTATCTCATCATTACTAATGGCATTTGTCAAAGCTGCTCGACCAATAAAATAATCCAATAAATTGAAATATCTATGTACCTGAAATTCACCTTTTATTTCCCGTTGGAATTGAATTAATTCCATCGCTTGCTTAGGATGTGCAGCAAATGAAATAGGATGAACAATTGAAAAACAAGCCCTAAAATATGAATCTAGTTTTTCATTGCTTGAAACGCTAATCGCAATCTCTTGGGTAGTATCAGAATCAACCAAGGAAATCGCCGCAACTGCGGCAGTGCGCGCTAGCTGACCAAGTAATCCTCCAACATCAGACCATTCTTTTTGTTCACATATAAATAATATATGTGTCTTTTCGATTAGCCACTGGACCATGGCATCAAGCTTCTCATGTTCATTGGAGTTAAAAGCCGAATACGCAATTTCAAATCCAAACAATAATGATGCTGCGCACCTACCAATACAGTTTTTCCAGAGTATGGAATCTTTCCTTTTCGCAAAGGGGCGAGAAATGATCGCTGTAAGTAAATCAAGGTGTTTTTCGTACCTATTTCGAAATCGTTGTGGAACTCGACCTATATTCAATCGATAAAAAGCCAAAGCTCCATACTCGATAATACTGTATTCATCATGTCCTGTTAAATTAAATTCCTCATGTAAATCCTTCAAATCTCGACCAATCGTAGTTTCTAGATCTTCTACACATTTTCCAAATAATCGTTCCGCAGAATGACAGTGCGAACCGCCTGTCTTTTTATTAAGATAATCCGCAATTATAAACCTATCCCGACTATTTCTTCGAATACTTTCTTCTAAGTTTGAATAAGCCTTTTCCGACAATGGAGTATCTGGCCATATTTCGGCGATATCCTTATAGAATTTAGCCAAATCTGCTTCTGCTTGTTTGTATTCCTCAGACTCCAAGCCAGAACGCTTTGATCTGTATAAACAATCTCGATACTGACCAATACGATAAGCCATTATCCAAACAATATCTTGTCCATCATATCCACTCTGTTGAAGTAATTGAACAGCTTCTTTAAAAGAATAATTATAATTCTTGCTCCTTTCGTTTCTTATGTGAAGACCTGCAGCTCCCAACATTTTCAAAAATATTTTTTCGCTTTTCAATAAATGAGGAATAAGTTCTCGAATATCATTTTTTGAAACGGAGTCGATAATTGTAGCGAAAGCAAAGGTACGTAATTTCGGTTCCACTAAAGAACCGATCCATTTAACAATTTGTTCCGGGAATTTTACTGTAAAAGAAATAACAATGCGATAAAGGCCATATGGTTTAGGAAACAAATCAAAGAAATTCTGGAAATAGTGATCGATTTCTTTTATCAGGCTCAACGAAATTTCTGTTTGTTCATAATAATATTTCACTAAATGGTCTTTATCAGATAAAGAACCTCCCCATTTTGTCATCGTGATCTCATCTTTTGAATATTGTGAGGCAATCTCCTTAATTAAATCTAGGCCAGTTGTAACGTTCATTGCCATATCTAATAATATCGTTAGATTCTCCTTTACTTCCCATTCTTCCGAAGTCCTTGCTAATATTTCTTCAATTGAGGCCAATAGGCGAGCGATTTCCTCCTTATTTGAAGGCAATGAATTAGTTTCAATTAACTTATCCAACTTTTTTTTCACATTTTCGTAATCGAAATACCAGCACTCACACTCAAGAAGAATTCCTGCTTTACGGGCCAGATCTTCTCGATCATGCTCATTGAATGGGCTTAGATCCAGTAACCAGTCAATTGCAGTCTCCCAAAAGGGGAACTTATAAGATCGCCCAAAGGAGCCTTCTTGATTATAACAATTTCTTTCTTGTCTATTATCTATAATTGGCCATATTTTCAAAATATTCAAATTATTACGATCTGGAGCCGTTATATCTATACCTTTTTCTAATCCGCGTAGATACTCACAAACCTCCCTAGCAAGTACATTGTCTAATTTGACAACACAAAGAGGTGCATCATTAGCTGCATTGTTAATACTGTTTGAAAGAATATATACATAAGGAGCGTCATTTTCCCTAATGCAAAGAAGATAGCGGTCGTGAAATGCATGTTCATTACCATGAGTTAACGATATTAACTTAAAAGTTCTGGGCAGAAGTGATTGGTACTCATTGCATAGGCGACTAATTTTTTTTATACGCTGGTCACTTTTTGATCCACCACATGTTATTATAGTAATTTTTCTTGCTTGATTTTCAAGCCTTATAAGCAATTTCGTAAAAGCTACTTCATCAAAATATGGGTCAGTAAGAATTACTTCACTGTTATCTTTATTGTCTATAACTTTTCTTAGATGAAGTATTGCTTTTGCTTCACCTTCCAAACGACCATAGAATAATTGACCTGTTTTTGGCTCTAAAATTAACGGTTTTATATGTTTTAATATTTCATTTGCACTAGAAACCCATGGACTTAATTTATTTCCAATTATGTTTGTGGATATTTTAGAACCGAACGTTTCAGTAATTTCAAGCTCTTCGGCATATTTCTCGTATTTTTTATCCGAACGTATCTTTTGCGAAAATTTGTCGATAATTCTTTTTCGGCTCACAATTGGAGTTGAAATTTGTTGGAAACTATTCATGATTACATATTTTATGTAATATATTATTTCATTACTATCATCACTAAACAACCATGCTTCACATTCTGAAATAATTTCTTGGGCTTTAAAAGGAATTATTTCAACCTCTCCAGGAGAAAGTGATGCAATTTTATCAAGAACTACTTCGCCACCATTTCGCAAAATAATATGAACCCAGTGTTTCGCTTCTGATAATCTTCCCTTTCTCTTAATAGTCACAGATCGACTAGCCCAACTATTTTCATCAACATCCATATTAGGTATAATATCGATTGGTGGTTTCTCTGAAATCGAGCCAAGAGGGAAATTGAAAGATTCAAAGTTACCTATGCGTACCACTGATTGATTCTCAAAATCCAAGCCTGTCCTATTTTTAAGTTGATGTAACATCCAGAGCAAACGATTAATATAGTCTTTGGATTCTAATTCAAGCTCAGCCTTACCGATGGCTTCTTCAAGTAACTTTCGTTTATTGAGAAGAATAAATGATTCAACAGTTGATAAAAAAGGAGCAATGCTTTCCGGAGCCGAGTGAAAATTGATATCATGAAAATATTTTTGAGCAAATTGAAGAACGAAGGGACGATGCACAAATTCTTCTCTGATTTCCAAATCAGTGGTTTCGTTGAATTCTCTATTAAAAACATGATTTGTACGTAGGTTAATTAACAGCTTGTCATACTCATCTTTAGAAAGCATTCTTTGGATTTCAATGATTTCAAGCTCATGTGGGTCCCCATTTAAAAATGGTATTTTCATTTCCTGGTTCATTAGACTTGGCCAGTAATTATCGAGTGGAATCGTATAACCATAAATAAAATACTTTTTATCCAACAATCTTTTATCTTTTCTATGAATTGCATAGATCCATAAACCATATTTATCAATGGATGACATCTCAGACTCCAATTGTTAAATGATGAAGATATATTGTTGAATTTAAGTTTAATGCCCTAATTTCTCAATAATTATTTTCAAATTATTTTTGCTCGAATTATAAATATCTTGCCACAAATTATAAACGTTTCCTTTTCCTTGTCCCATGATCATCTTCCCTCTACAATGACCGCCGTTTTCAAGATGACAGATTCCATTAAAAACCTGCCCACAAACGAGTAGGTCTGCTACAATTCGCCCTCGTTTACGGAGACGGTGTTGTTATTCAATAGCGTGCAATACGGCATTTTTTTGATTGTGGTCTTCGTCCTGTTTTGGGCGCTGGCCCGATTGCGCCTGGTGCGGATGCTGTTTTTGCTGGCCGCCTCGTATTTCTTCTACGCCAATTGGAATCCCACGTTCCTGCTGCTGATCTGGTTTTCCTCGTCGCTGGATTTCTTCCTCGGCTGGACGATGTCGCTGACCGACCATCGTCTCAAACGCAAGTTGCTGCTGGCCGTGTCGATCGCGGTGAACCTCGGCATTCTGGCGATTTTCAAATACGCCGACTTTTTCCTGGTCAACATTTCCGAGGCGGTGCAGTGGTTCGGCCTCGATCCGATCCGGCTGCGGCTGAACGTGATCCTGCCCGTCGGCATCAGCTTTTACACCTTCCAGACGATGAGCTACATCATCGACCTGTATCGCGGCAAGCTGCAGCCGACGTACCGTTATCACGAATACCTGCTGTACGTGAGCTTCTTCCCGCAGCTTGTCGCCGGGCCGATCGTGCGCGCCGCCGACCTGCTGCCGCAGTTCGACAACCAACCGCGCCTGAATGAGGAGGAAGGCAGCCGCGCGCTGTGGCTGATTATGGCCGGGCTGTTTAAAAAGGTGGTCATCGCCGATTTCCTGGCGATCAACCTGGTCGACCGCGTGTTTTCGCTGCCTGAAATGTACACCAGTTGGGAGGTGCTGGCGGCGATCTACGGCTACGCGATGCAGATCTACTGCGATTTTTCCGGCTATTCGGACATCGCCATCGGCTCGGCGCTGCTGCTGGGCTATAAAATCCCGCTCAACTTCGACCGGCCGTACATCGCGCTGGACCCGCGCGACTTCTGGCGGCGCTGGCACATCAGTCTGTCGACCTGGTTCCGCGACTACCTGTACATTCCGCTGGGCGGCAGCCGGCACGGCGCCTGGCGCACCTATTTGAATCTCTGGCTGACGATGCTCCTGTGCGGCCTGTGGCACGGCGCCGAGTGGAAATTCGTGCTGTGGGGCACGATGCACGGCGTGGCGATGACCTTCACCCGCCTGATTCAGCGCGCGACCGGCCGCGAGCATCCGGCGTCGTGGTGGGGGAAATTCCTGACCGGTTTCCTCACCTTCCAGTTCGTCTGCCTGGCCTGGATCTTCTTCCGCGCCGAGACGATGAGCGGCGCGCTGGACCTGTTGCGCGTGCTGTTCACCTTCGTCGGCGGCATCCCCAATCTGGCCCCGCAGATCGCCGTGGTGCTCGCCCTCGGTTACGCCTTGCATTGGCTACCGGAAAAATGGGAAAACGTCGTGCGTGGACAGTTCATGCGGCTGCCGGCGCACGCGCAGGGGCTGGTTTTGTTCCTGCTGATCATCGTGTTATATTCCGTCGCCAGTAGCGAAGTGGTCCCGTTCATCTACTACCAGTTTTAGGGGGCCTGGTTGAGCCGACGGGAAACCGAAAAAAATCCGCAAACGCCGCTTCCGGCGCTGACGGGCAAGACCGCCCAGGCGATCTTGTGGTTTCTCGTTCTGTGCGCGATCGCCGGCTTCAACCGCGATCCGCGCGACCTGCTGGCTTCGCTGAAATTCCAACCGAGCCAAGGCATTTCGATCATCTCCCGCAATCCGGTGGTCATCGACCGCGACGACATCCCGGCGGAAACGACGCGAACCGTCGCCCCCAACGTCACCTTGCGCGACGCGGCCAAGGTGGTCGGCATCGATCTGGACAGCGAAGACCTCACCGGCTCGCTGCAGCCGATCGAAGACCCCACCGGGCTGGCCATGCGTTCGTTCTACGAGGCGCTGGCGCGCACGAAAAACAAAGAGCCCGGGGCGATCACCCGCATTCTGCATTTCGGCGATTCGCTGGTGGTCGTCGACTTTCTGACCGGCCAGGCGCGGCGGCGGCTGCAAACGCTCTTCGGCGATTCGGGCCACGGTTACATGCTCGCCGGCAAGCCGTGGCGCTGGTACCAGCATTGGGACGTCACCTACCGCACGTCGGGCTCCTGGCGGATCGACGGCATCATGAAGCATGCGCAGGGCCAGTATTTCTTCGGCCTGGGCGGCTACGCCTTCGACGGCTACACCACGAGCGAGTGGGTCGAATGGGGCACGAATCACAACGGCGAGTACGGGCGCAACGTCGGCCGTTTCGAGATTCACTACCTGCGCCAGCCCGGCGGCGGTTCGTTCGACCTGTTCGTCGACGGCAAGCCCTTCGGGCGCGTATCGACCGCCAGTCCGCAGGTGCGCAGCGGCCTGCACACCGTGCGCGTACCCGACGGTCCGCACAAGATTCGCCTGCAATGCGCCGGTGACGGCGTGGTGCGCGTGTTCGGCGGCGTGCTGGAACGCGACATGCCGGGCATCGTTTATGACACGTTGGGCATCAACGGCGCGCGGGCGCGCACGCTGGACCGGCTCAACGGCGCGTTCTGGGCCGAGCAACTCCGCTTGCGCAAACCGCATCTGATCGTCCTGAACTTCGGCACCAACGAATCCGAGGACGACGGGCGGCCGATGGATCAGGTCGAGCAGGATTACCTGGCCGTGCTCCAGCGCATCCGCGCGGCCGTGCCCGAAGCCTCGTGCCTGGTGATGTCGCCGCTGGATCGCGCGGCGCGGGTCGACGGCGTGCTGACCACCAAGCCGATCATCCCACGGCTGGTCGACACCCAACGGCGCGCGGCGCTCAAGGCCGGGTG
This sequence comes from bacterium, assembly GCA_036725605.1. Lineage (GTDB taxonomy): Bacteria > Lernaellota > Lernaellaia > Lernaellales > Lernaellaceae > CALBTQ01. The sequence goes on along the minus strand of DAIMDW010000042.1, from coordinate 18,867 downwards.
CGCGTTCTTCAACACTTATCAGTCGATGGGCGGCAAGGGCTCGATGGCCAAATGGTACGCGGCCAAACCGAAGCTGTGCGCCGGCGACATGACCCACCCCACCCGGCGCGGGGCGGACATCATCGGCGATAATCTCTATCGCTCGCTGGTCATCGGCTACGTCGCCCACAGCGGCCAGACGATGATCGCCACCGACGGCGGCGTCATGCCGGCCGGTCTTTATCGCCCGTTACTGCCGCTGGAGCCCGATCCCTATCCGCCGCTGCCCGAGTGGCCGCGCCTGCCCGAATGATCGATCTCCCTCGACCGTCGCCCCCGGATTTGCTACATTGAGCGCATCATGAACGACAAACCGAAAACCGGCGAACCCATCAATATCTGGATGATTCTCTTTGCCGTGGGCGTCGGCCTGGCAATGGGTTGGCTGATTTTCAAGGTTTTCCTCGATCGACAATTCGACGTCTTCGGCGATCCGGTGCCCATTGCCCCCGAGGCGCGGACTGCGCCGGCCGAGCGCACGCCTAAACCGACGCCAACCCCGCCGCCTTACGATCCCTGGCGTGACCGTCCCAAGGTCGGCAGCCCTCAGATGCCCACGGTGACCAATACGCCGACGGTCGACAAGCCGCTGCCCCTACGGCGAACGCCGACCCCGCCGCCGCCGAAAAAGAAGTGAGGCAAATGCTGATCGTCCCGGGCGGACGAAAAATTCTAAAAAAAGGGTTTGATTACATCACCAAATAATGATCCTATACACAACGACAAGTAAGCTGAAATCTTGTATAGGAACGACATGCCGAATCCGAGGTCCAATTTTTCAAAAGGCGTCAGCCTTCCCCAGTTGCTGGTGTATTTGACGCTGGCCGCGATCGTCGGATTGATTGTTTACAAACAGTTCATCGCGGACCGTTGCGGCGACGACGGTTTTTTCAGCGCTTTATTCCAAGATGAAGCCAAGGCCACAGTCGCCGAGCAGGCCTCGGACAATTACGATCCCTTCCGCGATCGTCCCAAGGTCGGCAAACCGCAAATGCCCACGGTGACCGTCACCACGCCCACGCCGGAACCGGCAACCAATATCACGATTCCGCCGCCCCCGACGCAACCAAAGACACATACGAAATCTTCCGGACGGGTCGTTCGCAAACGAACCTGACGCAAGCGCCGTTGATCGTCCCGGGCGGACGAAAAAATCGGGAAAATCAGCATTTCCGTATCAGCCGTTGTCTGGTTTTGTATCGGCGCCGTTACGCTAAAATTCTTGGCAAGCACCGGAAAGTGCTCTAAAATGAGGTAACCATGTGTGCGGCGCATGCCGATACGTTAAAGTAGATGAAAAACGAAAATCGCCAGTCTTCACACGGATTCACGGTCTTGGTGGGCTTGGTCTACCTGCTGTTGATCGTCGCGCTCGGCCTGATCCTGCTCAAGCTGTACAACACCCCCTCCGCCGAGGAACTGCTTGCCGTAACCGTTCCGACCGAATCCGGCCGGGGGCAGGTCTTCGAACTGATCGAAACACAGCCGATGACCGTGGGCAACGAACACGAATTGGAGGCCCAGCCCTACGATCCGTGGACCAACCGTCCGGTGGTCAATTCGCCGCGCATGCCCGCCGGCGCCGAACCGCCCGAACGCGATCCGAACCTCAATCTGCCGCCGGTGATCAAGCCGCCTTTCGATTTTTCGACCATGCCCCCGGTCAGTCAGCCGCCGTCCGGCCGTAGCGGTCGCTGCTGCCGTTGCGTGCGCATCAAGTCCGTGCGGATCGAAGGCACGCCGGCCGCCTTCCCGCAAAGCAAAGGATTGCAGGAAACCACGCTGCCGATCACCAATCAGCCGTAATCGCCTAACTTTCCCCGTACAAACCGGTGCTCCGTTCGTGTACAATGTGCTTCGTTTCATCCGTGGGAGGGATTGCATACCGTGCATGTCGTGGTGATCGGCGCCGGAGCCATGGGGACGCTGCTGGCCGGCTACCTGCAGGAAGGCGGCCTGCGCGCGACCATCGTGGCGCATCATGCCCGTCAGGCCGAGGCGATCAACGAACACGGTTTGAGCATCGAGGGCGTGCGCGGCAGCATGCGCGTGTTCGTGCCTGCCGTGCTCGACGCCCGCGAGTGCGCCCCGGCCGATCTGATTCTCGTGTGCGTCAAAGCCTACGACACCGGCGCGGCCCTCGCGCAGCACGAAAGCGTCTTCGCCAACGGTCAGGTGCTCACGCTGCAAAACGGCATCGGCAACGTCGAGGTCATCGCCCGCCGCGTGCCCCCCATGCGGATTCTGGCCGGCACAACGACCCTCGGGGCGAACCTCGTCGAACCGGGCGTGGTGATTCACGCCGGCGAAGGACAGACCTTCATCGGCCCGGCCGCCGACATCGACGAGGAGCCGGCCCTGGAAATCGCCGAGGTGCTCAGCCACGCGGGCATCGTCACGACCGTCGCGGTGAACATCAACGAGCTGCTGTGGCAGAAGCTGTGCGTCAACGCGGCGATCAACGCGCAGACCGCGTTGCTGCGCGTGCGCAACGGCGCGCTGGCCGACCTGGCTCCGCCCCGCGAGCTGATGCGCGCGGCCGTGCTGGAAACCGTGGCCGTCGCGGCGGTTCAGGGCGTCACGCTCGACGCGGACGAGATGATCGAACGCGCCGTGCGCACCGCCGAGCTGACCGGCGAGAATCGTTCCAGCATGCTGATGGATATTTTGCGTGAAAGACGCACCGAAATAGAGTATATTAACGGGGCGGTCGTTCGTTTGGGCGAGCAAGTGGGAGTGGACACGCCGGTCAACCGCGTGCTGTCTCACTTGGTGACGACCCTGGAATTGACGTATGATCGGCGCGTAAAAACCAACTAGTGCAACCGAAATGAACATGATGAATAAACGATTATCCGACATGGCGGAGTGGCGGCGGAGTCTGGCGCCCTGGGCGCACAAGATCACCGAGCCGGCCGCTGCCTTCACGCACATCCGCAAAGGCCACCGCGTTTTCGTCGCCTCGGCCTGCGCCGAACCACAGTACCTGATGCGCGCGCTGTACGACTACGCGTTCAACCTTTCCGACGTCGAGATCATCCATCTGCTCTCGACCGGCAACATCACCTTCGACAATCCGCGCTTCGTCGATCACGTGCGTTTCAACGCCTTTTTCATCGGCGCCGATACGCGCACCATGGTCGCCGAGGGGCTGGCCGATTACACGCCGATCTACCTCAGCGAAGCCCCGCGCATCTTTCGCGGCGGCGAGGTGAAAATCGACATCGCCCTGCTGCAGATCTCCCCGCCCGACGAACGCGGCATTTGCAGCCTGGGCATTTCGGTCGAGGCGGTGATGGCCGCCGCGCGCCAGGCCGATTACCTGATCGCCCAGGTCAATCCGTACATGCCCTGGGTGCACGGCCAGAGCGAAATCGACATCGAGACGATCGACGCGCTCATCCCTTACGAAGAGGAACTGATCGAATGGCACAGCCCCGAGCCCGACGAAACCGCGCGGCAGATCGCCTACCACGTTTCGCGCCTGATCGAGGACGGCGCGACGCTGCAGATCGGCATCGGTAAAACGCCCAACGCGATCCTGCCCTACCTGCTCGACAAGCGCGGCCTGGGCATCCACACCGAGATGTTCAGCGACAACCTGATCGACCTGATCGAATCGGGCGCGGTGACCAACGAGAACAAAGAGTTGCACCCGGACGCCTGCATCGCCTCGTTCGTCATGGGCACGCGGCGCATCTACGATTACCTGCACCGCAACCCGAAGATCCAGCTCTATCCCGCCGATTACGTCAGCGATCCGGCCATCGTCGCGCGCAACGCGAAGATGACCGCGATCAACAGCGCGCTGCAGGTCGACCTGACCGGCCAGGTGTGCGCCGACTCGATCGGTACGCGCTTTTACAGCGGCTTCGGCTCGCAGGTCGATTTCATTCGCGGCGCGGCCCGCTCGCCGGGCGGCAAGCCGATCATCGCCATTCCCTCGACGGCCAAGGGCGGCGCAATCTCGCGTATCGTCGCAACCCTCGAACCCGGCTCCGGCGTGGCCCTCACGCGCGGCGACGTGCACTTCGTCGTCACCGAGTACGGCATCGCCTACCTGTACGGCAAGACGATCCGCGAACGCGCCATGGCCCTGATCGAGGTCGCGCATCCGGATTTTCGCCCCGCGTTGCTGGAGGAAGCCAAGCGCCTCAAGTACGTCTATCGCGATCAGAACCTGCCCAGCGTCGAGGTGATCGATCCCGAGCATTGGAAGGTCGACGTGCGCATCGGCGACGAGAAAATCACCCTGCGCCCGATTCGTCCCAGCGACGAAAACCGCCTGCAGGAGCTGTTTTACTCTTTGTCCGAGGAAGATCAGTTCTCGCGCTTCATGGGCCACAATCAGCGCTTCCCGCACCGGCGCGTGCATCGGCTCACCCTGGTCGATTACTGCAACCGTCTTTCGCTGGTGGCCACCGCCGGGCAGGAAGGCCGCAAAAAAATCATCGGCATCGGCACCTACGAACGCAGCCCCTACGACAACCTGGCCGAGGTCGCCTTCACCGTGCGCGAGGATTATCGCGGTCTGGGCGTGGCGCGTTCGCTGCTGTTTCACCTGACCGAAATCGCGCGCCGCAACGGCATCGTCGGCTTCCGCGCCGACGTGCTCAAGGGCAACAAAGCAATGCTGAATCTGTTCCATCGCGGCCATCAGGAGTACGGCCACGGCGACATGCAAACGCGCATCGAGAGCGACGGCATGCTCAGCCTGTGGTACGAATTCAACCTGCCGGTCGACGACGACAACTGCAACTTCGACGCAAAGGCGTGATCAATCCTCCCGGAACTGCACCTGCAACACGTGCGTGCGTTGTTTGATCGCCACGGCCAGTTCCTCACGGTCCGGCGGCGCGATCGGCTCGACCAACAGCGCGTTTTCCGTGCGCAGATCCTCGACGACGTACCCCTGCGCCTGCGCATAGCCGCAACCGCCCACGCCGCAACAACTCGTGTCGAAGCGCGCCGCGCCGATCACCACCAGCACCTCGCGCCCGCGCCAGGGAAACCGTTCCTCGCGCAAGACCGTGTACGCGCCGCCGATGGCGCGAATTTCCTCGCCGATCTTCGCATGAATGTAGCGCCTCATCTCACCCCTCGTATCGACCGGTGATCGTCACCGCCGCCACGTTCATGAACGGGAAGCCGCCCAGGTTGTGCGTCAGCCCCATGCGCGGCTCGTCCAATTGCCGGTCGCCCGCACGCCCGAGCAACTGCAGATACATCTCGTAAATCATCCGCAGGCCCGACGCGCCGATCGGGTGCCCGAACGTCTTGAGCCCGCCGTCGACCTGCGCCGGCACGCCCTTGCCCGTACGCGCGAAAAAGCCGTCGAGCACGTCCTTGACCGCGCCGCCGCGCGGCGAAATGTGCAGATCCTCGTAGGTGATCAACTCGGTGATCGAGAAACAATCGTGCAGTTCCATCATGCTGATTTCGCGCCGTGGATCGTCGATGCCCGCTTCCTTGTAGGCCGCCAACGCCGCCCGCTCGGTCGTGGGAAAATGGTCGTAGTCCCAGTTGTCAAAGCTCAGTTCCTCGCCGTTGGACAGCGAAAGCTGCAACGCCTTGACGCTGATCAGATCGTGCTTGCCGCGCGCCTTGGCGATTTCCGGCGTCGTCACGATCGCGCAGGCCGCGCCGTCGGACACCCCGCAGCAGTCGAACAGCCCCAGCGGATGCGCGACCATCGGCGCGTTGAGCACCTGGTCGACCGTCACCGGTTTGCGCAGGTGCGCCTTCGGGTTGAGCGCGCCGTTGGCGTGGCTGTTCACCGAAACGTGCGCCATGGCCTCTTTGACGTTCTTGGCCTCGATGCCGTGCTTGGCGCTGTAGGCCGGCGCCAGCATGGCGAACACGCCGGGCGCGGTGATGTTGGGCAGCCACAGCCAGGTGAGGCTGCCCGCGTTCGAGCCGCTGTTGGGCAGCCCGCCGTAGCCGGTGTCCTTGAGTTTTTCCACGCCCAGCGCCAGGCAGATGTCGTAGGCGCCCGAGGCCACCGCGTAGCACGCGCCGCGAAACGCCTCGGTGCCGGTGGAGCAGAAATTCTCCACCCGCGTCACCGGAATGCGCGGCAGGCGCAGCGTCATCGCCAGCGGCAACGCGCTTTTTCCGACGTTGATTTCCTCGAAGAACGTGCCCAGCCACGCGGCCTGAATTTCATTTTTCTCCACGCCCGCGTCGGCCAGGCATTCCTCGAAGGCCTCGACCATCAATTCCTCGGCCCCCGCTTCCCACCGTTCGCCGAAGCGCGTGCAGCCCATGCCCAGAATCGCCACCCGGTCGCGAATGCCCGTCGCCATCACGCACCTCCCTTCGCCGTTTCGCCGGTCGGCGTGGCTTTCCAGAAGTATCCGGTAAAGCCTCGCTCGGCGTCGTGGTACCGCTTGCGAAAGACCATCCGCATCGACTGGCCGACCTTGAGTTTGTGCAATTCGCAGTCGGTGAAATCGGCGACCATCCGCCCGCCGCCGGCGAACTGCACCAGGCCGTACACCGCCGGCGGTTCGATCGTCACCGCCAGCAGATCGCCGGTGAACGCCTTGATCACCGCGGGGCGCTCGGCGAACTCGTAGTCCTCCAGTTGATGAAACGCGTTGCAGGCCGGATTGACGCAGATGTCCTGCGCCGGGTACTGCGGCGTGCCGCACGCCTTGCACTTGCCGCCGACCAGCCCCAGCAGCATCTTGCGCTTGCGCCACAAGACGGTCAGCGCCGTTTGCGTCGGCGCCTCGGCGCGAATGCCGCTCTCGACCTCGATGCGCTCGGTGAAGGCCAACGCCTTTTGATAATTCTCCTCGACCACCCGGTGCGCCAACGCCGCGCTCAGGCCGGGCCGCGCCTGTGCCGCCGCAATGCGCTCGGTCACCGTGAACGCCGCCGCGTCGCAGCCCTGCCCGAAGCCGGCGACGATCACCTTGTCGCCCGGATTGGCTTTTTCCAACGCGGCGATCAGTTGCAACAGCGGATGCGCGCAGCCGGTCTCGCCCAGGTTGTTGTGAAAATTGTCGATCGCCTGCCCCGGTTGCAGGCCGAGCTTCTTGGCGATCGCCTTGTGCGCGCCCGTAAAATAACATGGATACGCGAACGCCGCGACCTCGCCGGCCGACCAGCCGAGCTTCTTAAGCAGCCCGGCGATCGCCTGGGGGATGATCTTGGCGTAGCCCTCGTCGCGCACCCACCGCTCTTCCCAACCGTAGTCGTAGCGCGCGTCCGCGCCGCGATAGTGGTCGACGAAATCGTGCGCCAGCGCGTAGGAACCCGCGTATTCGGCGATCGGGTCCTCGCCCAGCAACAGCGCCCCGGCCCCGTCGCCGAAGTACAACTCGGTAAAACTGCCCGCCCGCGTCGGCCGCCGGTCGCCCGCCGCGATCAGCACGCTTTGCCGCTCGCCGGAGCTCACCGCCTGCAGGCCGGCGATCAACGCGCTGATTCCCGCTTTCTGCGAGCCGGTGAAATCGACCGCGGCCAGTTCGCTCGACAGATTGAGCGCCGCCGCGACGATCCCAGCGTTTTGCCGGTCGGCGTAGGGCAAGGTCGTGCCGGCCAGATACACGCCGTCGACCCGCCGCTTGTCCAGGCCGCGCAGACAGTTGCGGGCCGCTTCGACGGACATGGACAACGCATCCTCGTCCCAGTTGCACAACGACCGTTCGCCCATGGCCATCATCATGATGGCGGGGCTGTACCACCCGACGGCGGAAAACACGGCCAACCGCTGCAATCGGCGCGCGGGCACATAGGCTCCGTACGAGACGATGCCGGGCATGGCGCTCCTCCTTTCGTGGTTATTTACCTGTCGGACTCTTTCGGTTGCCTGGGTGTGGATTGCACTTGCTGACGGATGCGTTCATGCTAGCACGTCGACCGCGGCGGGAAAAGGTTCTTATAAGAGACGCTCCCCGGCGGAAAATCGCACACCAGACTTGACCGCGAGGCGGCGCGCCGCTACCGTCTTGGACGTTAAATTTTCGCTCGCAAAGGAGAACACGATGTCGAAGAAATTATCCGTCCTGTTGATCGTCGTTCTGTTGCTGGCCGTCGCTTCGTCCGCGTTGGCCGGTCCGGTAAGCAGCCAACTCACCGCCGATGAGCTGGCGCGCGTAAAAAAAGGCGAGATCATCGTAAAAAATAAGATCGATGAAAACAGCGAGCAGGGCTACGGCGTGGCCTACGGCGTGATGAAGGGCACCAAGGAGCAGTTCTGGTCGGTGATCACCGATTACGGCAACTACCTGGACATCTATCCGCGCCTGGAAAAAGTCTCCTTGCTCAAGAAGCAGGGCAACAGCGTGTTCACCGTCGAATTCAACATGGACGCGACGCTGACCACCATGACCTACACCACCGAAAGCACCATCAGCGCCGGTCGCGATAAAATGACCTGGAAGCTGGTGGAAAATCGCCCGCACAAATACATGACCAAGTCCGACGGCTGGTGGCAGCTCGAAGAGATCGAGCCCGGCGTCATCCTCGCCGAATACCGCGTGATCATCGGTCTGGACCTGGGCATTTTCTCCGGCGTCGCCTCGAAAGTGGTGATGGCCATGAGCAAAGACGACCTGCCCGACGTCGTCGAATGCACCCGCAAACGCATGGAATCGGGCGGCGCCTGGAAACGACCGAGGAAGTAAATTTGGAAAACATCCGCAACTTTTGCATCATCGCGCACATCGACCACGGCAAGTCGACCCTCGCCGATCGCATGTTGCAGTTGACCCTGGGCATCCCCGATCGCGAATTCCGCGATCAGATCCTGGACAACATGGACATCGAGCGCGAGCGTGGCATCACCATCAAAAGCCAGGCCGTCACCTTGCCCTACACGACCAAGGACGGCCGGACGATGCGCCTGAACCTGATCGACACGCCGGGGCACGTCGATTTTTCTTACGAGGTGTCGCGCTCGCTGGCCAGTTGCGAAGGCGCGCTGCTGCTTATCGACGCCAGCCAGGGCGTCGAGGCGCAGACGCTGGCCAATTTGTTCATGGCCATGGAGCACAACCTCACGGTCATTCCGGTGATCAACAAAATCGACCTGCCTTCGGCCGATGTCGATGCCGTGCTGCATCAGATCGACCACGACCTAGCGCTGGATCCCGACGACGCGCTGCTGTGCTCGGCGAAGACCGGCCAGGGCGTGCCCGAAATTCTCGAGGCGATCGCCAATAAAATTCCCGCGCCGACCAAGCCCAAGGACGATCACCTGCGCGCGCTGATTTTCGACGCCAAATACGACGCCTACCGCGGCGTCCTGGTGCACGTGCGCAACTTCTCCGGCGAGGTGAAAACCGGCGACCACATCCGCTTCTTCTCCACCGGCGCGGTGCACCGGGTCGAGGAAGTGGGCTTTTTCCAGCTCAAATTGCAGCGCCAGCCGCAACTGGGCCCGGGCGACGTGGGTTACATCATCGCCGGCGTGAAGACCGTCAGCGAGGCGGCCACCGGCGACACGATCACCCTCGACGACCATCCCGCGCCCGATCCCTGGCCGGGCTTCAAGGAAGTCAAACCGGTCGTCTACTCGTCGATCTATCCGCTGTCCACCGACGATTACGACGAGCTGGCCGACTCGATCGAGCGCCTCAAGCTCAACGACGCCTCGCTGGTCTACACGAAGGATTCCTCGGCGGTGCTCGGCCACGGCTTCCGCTGCGGCTTTCTGGGCCTGCTGCATCTGGAGATCGTCCAGGAGCGGCTGGAGCGCGAGTTCGACCAGTCGATCATCCTCACCGCGCCGTCGGTGCAGTATCGCGTAACCCTCAACAACGGCGAGGAAATCATCGTCGACAATCCGGTGTACTACCCCGAGCCGATGAAAATCGAGAAGGTGCAGGAGCCGTACATCCGCGCCAGCTTCATCGTCCCCGGCGAGTACCTGGGCGGCGTGATCAACCTGTGCCTCGAACGGCGCGGCACGCAAAAGAACATGACCTACCTCGACACCAAGCGCGTCGAGCTGATTTTCGAACTGCCGCTGGCCGAGGTGCTCTTCGACTTCTACGACAAGCTCAAGTCGATCTCGCGCGGCTACGCCTCGTTCGATTACGAGTTCATCGACTACCGCGAAACCGAGCTGGTGAAGCTCGAAGTGCTCGTCAACAAGGAGCCGGTCGACGCGCTGTCGGTGCTCATTTTCAAGGGGCGGGCCACCGAGCGCGCGCGGCAGATTTGCGAGCGCCTGGCCGAGGCCATCCCGCGCCAGCAGTTCAAAATTCCGATCCAGGGGGCCATCGGCGGCACGATCATCGCGCGCGAAACGATCGGCGCCTACCGCAAGGACGTCACCGCCAAATGCTACGGCGGCGACATCACGCGCAAGCGCAAGCTGCTCGAAAAACAGAAAAAGGGCAAGAAGCGCATGATGCAGATCGGCTCGGTGACCATCCCGCAAAAGGCGTTCCTCTCCGTCCTCAAATCGCAGGATGATTGAGGGGGAATAACTTAGGCGAAATGTTTTCCGCAGTAGTAACGGAATAGACTGTCCTCGCCCAACAGCGGTTTAACTTTATCAATTGAAATAGTGTTTGATTCGCAACCGGGATGGTTGCAAAACACTTCCAGGTCATCACCAAACTTGATCGATAATTTGGAATCGGCCGCCAGAACTTTCTTTGTTTCTTCCGGTTTATTTTTCGCGATGAATTCCAAAATGTTCAATCGCGCTTGGATCAATTCCTCGCCAAACTCCCCGACGATAAATAACTTCGGCTTCACCTTCATCATTAAATCGCAACAACCCATAACGCCAAGGTGGTTGGGTAATCCTGTTTCAATTTCACCGATAGTCTCAGTGGTGCCAAGATGGGCTAAAAGAACATTGCACCCTTCAAATTTGCCGGCCAATGATTCATGTTGACGTGTATCCGAAGTAAAACCGAGGCGATGCACGACTGTTCCAGCCTCATCCTTAAACTCGAAAATGCACCCGATTGCTTCATCTCTACTCACGATATCATCATGAAATACTTCAACCCCAACGATATCTAAATAATCTGTAATGCTGTATCGTTTACTCCCGGTTAGGATTTTAGGGTTTGCACAACATCCAGAGCTTTTCAAATATTCTTGGTACTTGTGTTTCGCGGAACTACCCAAATAAAAGTGGACTGGCTCCGCTTTTTCCTCATTTGGTTTTTTATCTTTAAATTTTTTATAGCGATAATTCAGGTCGACCAACGCTTCGATATCTCGAGTGTGATCCAGGTGGCAATGTGTGATTACCACAGCGTTGACATCGGCGATGGACAGGTTTTTATTATAAAGTTGAGTAATGAAATGCAGACCCGGATCGATAACAACACCGAACCCGCGCCAGACCAGAAAGTAGCCCCCACCTCGCCGCTCAATTGGGCCGAAATCATCGTCCGGCCGAAATTTGGCAGGCAAAATCGGTGTGTAGGAATTCCAATCGCGTAATACATGAAGCGAATTGTTGATTCGCTCGCTCTTGAGTTGAGGATCTGGATTCAGTGCCTTTTCCATCACCTCATCCAATTTTGTTCGTCGATCCTCAACCATATCCGCCAGACCGGAACGCTGATATTGTTCGGCGAAATCAATACCGACCTCAACAGGCGTTTTCTTCTCAGGAGTCGGCTTGTCCGTTTTTTCGGTTGGCTTTTTCTCGCTTGGCTTCCTTTGAGTTTTTGCTTGCTGGGCTATTTTTTCATTAATTTGTTTGAGCCGTAATCCGGCCATTCTTTTCCAGCTCTCATCATCTTCCAAAGAAAGATATTTCTCAAAATCGGCTTTGGCTTCATGCCATTTACCTTTTTCTTGAAAAATTATGCCGCGACTGTAATAGGGATAACCATAGTCAGGATCAAGCTCGATTGCCTTTTCATAAGCCGCTATAGCTTCGTCATCCTTTTTCAAATCATAAAGCACATTCCCTTTGCCGTTCCTGGGAGTAGCATATTTCGGATCAAGCTCAATCGCCTTCTCGAAAGCCGCTAAGGCTTCGTCATATTTTTTCAGTCCATAAAGCACATTCCCCTGGCCGTTCCAGGGTTGGAAAAATTTCGGATCAAGTTCGATCGCCCTCTCGTATGCCGCTAAGGCTTCGTCTTTACGTCCTAAATCATCAAGCGCGTTCCCTTTATCGTTCCAGGCATAAGCGAATTCTGGAATGATCGCCAAAGCCTTTTCAAATTCTTTCAGTGCCGGCTGATAATCTTTCTCGTACCAATGAATGTCTCCAACCGCCAAATGCACCCACTGCTGCAAATTGTTTTCACTGGCCAGATCACGAATTACCTTCAAAAGACTAATTTTATCTTCTTTTTTCTTGATCTTTGGCTCTTCAACCAAATACAAATGCTCGATGCGTTCCAAGGCTTCTTTGGTTTTTTGATCCATGCCGTCGCTCCGCCTGCAAGGGGTTGCGAATATTCCTTTTGTTTCTTGTTTTCTTGGTTGCCGGAAGGCGGATATTTATAACACTTAAAAAGGTGTTCCAGCAAACTGGTAAATTTTTGGAGGTTGCTTTGTGTTTCTCGTCACCAGATCCCGGATCGGTGTCCGGGATGACAGCGGTGTGCTTCCGCCGACTTGCTACTATTCACTTATCACCAATAACTGCTTCTTGCCGTTACTCCATCACGTCCCAGAGTTCGACGGCGAGGCCGTCGGCAAGGAGCATCCCGGCGGGGGTGGGACGATAGCGGCCGTTTTCGTAGGTAAAATAATCGCGGGTGCGCATTGTTTCCAGGGCGGTGGTCAGGGCATCGGTATGCGGAGCGAACTCGCGCGGATCGACGCCTGCGGCGGTGCGCAGGGCGAGCATCAATCGTTCGCGCCGGCGCATGGGCGGCGTTATCTCCTCCATGAACTCGACCGGCTCCTCGCCCCAGCGCAAGCGCTGCCGGTAATCGCCCGGCTCGGCCAGGTTCGCCCAGCGCGTGTCGCGCCCCTCCTGCGGCCAGAACGAATGCGCCCCCGCGCCCGCGCCCAGGTACGCCTCGCCGCGCCACGTCGCGCTGTTGTGCCGCGACGCGCACCCCGGCCGCGCGTAGTTGGACACCTCGTAGTGCGCAAATCCCGCGCCGGTGAGCGCCTCGTGCACGGCCAGGAAGATATCCGCCTGGCGCTCGTCGTCCAGCGGGGTGAATGTTCCGGTGTGCGCCCGCTCGTGCAAGCGCGTGCCCTGTTCCACGCTGAGCAGATACACCGACAGGTGCTGTGGCGACAACGCCAGCGCTTGCTGAAGATCATCCTCCCAGCGCGCCGTGTGCGGTTCCGGCAGACCGACGATCAGATCGACGTTGACCTCGGCGATGCCCGCCGCGCGCGCCATGTCCACCGCCCCGCGCACCTGCGCCGGTCGGTGGCCGCGTTCGAGAAACGCCAGCGCCTTTTCGTCGAACGACTGCGCGCCCAGGCTCAGCCGGTTGACGCCCGCGGCGCGATAGCCGGCCAGCTTGTCGGCGTCCAACGTTTCCGGATTCGCCTCCAGGGTGATTTCGCAATCGTCGGCGAACTCCCGCACGCTCGCGCGGCAACGGTCGATCAACGCGGCGAGGCGCTCGGGAGCGGCCAGCGAGGGCGTGCCGCCGCCGAAGTACAGCGTGTCGATCCGCGCCTGGGCCAGCAGCGGACCGCGCAGGTCGAGTTCGTCGCCCAGGGCATCCAGATAATCGTCGAGCGTCGCCGCGTCGGGCAGCGGGCGCGAATTGAACGCGCAGTAGCCGCACTTGCTGCGACAAAACGGAAGATGCAGGTAGATGCCGGCCATCGCTCACCCGAAGCTGGTTTGGCCCATGGTAGCCGGACGCGCCGACGGCGGCAAATCAAACGGAAAAAAAGTTCAGCCGGCGGGTCAGGCGGTCGATCGCGGTCAGTTCCTCGGGCGCCAGATCCCAACCGACCGCCCGCGCGTTTTCGCTGACCTGCGCGGGTCGACGCGCCCCGGTGATCGACGAGGTCACCGCCGGATCGCGCAGCACCCAGCGCATCGCCAAATGCGCCAGCGGCACGTTGCGCACGGTCGCGAACTCCTGCAGTTGCTCGACGATGTCCATCACCCGTGGGAAATGCTCGGGGGAAAACAGCGGCACGCCGCGCCGCCAATCGTTGGGGGTCAGTTGCAGGTCGCGCTCGTAGCGTCCGCCGAGAATACCGAAGGCGAGCGGGCCGTAGGGCACGAAGCCGACGCCGTTGGCGCGGCAATACTCGAGCAAATCGCCCTCGACGTAGCGATCGAACAGGTTGTAGCGGTTCTGCAGCGCGTCGACCTGCCCGGCGCTCATCGCCTGCCGCAGTTGCTCCAGACCGAAATTCGACACGCCCGCCGCGCGGATCTTCCCCTCTTCCTTGAAGCGCAGCAACGTGCCGAAGGCCTCGGCGATCGGCGTTTTGCCGTCCCAACGATGGATGTAATACAGGTCGATGTACTCGCGGTTCAGCCGTCGCAGGCTTTCTTCCAACGCTTTGCGCAGATAGGCCGGCGAGTTGTCGACGCCCCAGCGCCGGCCGTCGGGCGCGAACACATTGCCGCCCTTGGTGGCGATGATGACGTCGTCTTTGTAGCCCCCCAGCGCCAGTCCGAGCAGTTCTTCCGAACGGCCCAGACCGTACACGTCGGCGGTGTCGAAAAAGTTGATGCCCACCTCGACGGCCTGCTGCACGGCGGCGATGTTTTCGACCTCGTCGACATCGTCATACAGGTTGTGTCCGCCGATCTGGTTGGTGCCCATCCCGATCTCGGAGAGGTAGAGATCGGTCTGTCCTAATTTTCTATAATCCATCGTCACCCCACATTCATATAAATATAATCATCATTCGTTGCATCGCCACATCGGCCGATGGAGAAAGTATCGTCCGGCTTCACGAGCAACGAATTGACCTTTGCGTCGAATTGGTTGATAATTCATTTGTTTGATGGTGGTATTCGTTGATTATCGCAATCCTACATCGAGGTAGATGTCTGAATTTTTAGCAAGCGACACGTTTAGGTAACTTGATGACCAAAAAGAAAAAGAACGAAAAACAGGAATCCGTCGAAGTCGAAGTCATTGAATCCGATGCCGAATCGGGCGACGGGGGCGCGGAGTCGACGGAAGAAGTCAGCGAAGAGACGGGCCTCGTATATGTCGGCGCCTTGCAGCGCTATCTGGCCGAATTGCGCAAACACCCGCTGCTCACCCGCGAAGAGGAAATGGAATTCGCCGTCAAGTTCTTTGAGGAAGGCGATCAAACCGCCGCGGTGCGCCTGATCACCGGCAACCTGCGGCTGGTCGTCAAAATCGCCATGGAATACCAGCGCGCCTTCATTCAGGTCATGGACCTGATCCAGGAAGGCAACATGGGCCTGATGCAGGCGGTGAAGAAGTTCAATCCGTACAAGGGCGTCAAGCTGTCCAGCTACGCCGCCTGGTGGATCAAGGCGTATATCCTGCGCTACATCCTCAACAACTGGCGGATGGTCAAGATCGGCACGACGCAGGCGCAACGCAAGCTGTTCTTCAACCTGCAGAAGGAGAAGGAACGCCTGGAAGCGCAAGGCTACGTGGCCACGCCGCAGTTGATCGGCAAGCAGTTGGACGTGCCCGCCGAGACGGTCGTGGAGATGCAGCAGCGGCTGGGACGGCCCGACCTGTCGATCGACGCGCCCGCCGGCGAGGACGGCAAAGGCTCGGTCGGCGACCTGATTCCCGGTCAGGATAGCCGGCAGGACGAGGTGCTGGCCAACCAGGAGGAGATCGTCAAATTCCGCGAGGCGCTCACCGACTTCGAACTGACGATCAACGACAAGGAATCGTTCATCCTCAACAACCGGCTGCTGGCCGACGAACCGCTGACCCTGCAGGAGATCGGCGACCACCTGGGCGTCACCCGCGAACGCATCCGCCAACTCGAATCGCGCCTGCTCGACAAAATGCGCGACTTCATGATCGAGCGCGGCCTGGGCCCGCTGAACATCGAATAACCAGCCAGGGACAATCCCTGAACCTACCAGGAATAATTCCTGGACCTATGATTTGCTGTCATTGTGCGAAACCTCGGCCGGCGCTGGCGCGCGCGGAATTGAGTTTTCGTGTGTCACCTTTTTGGCGTAAGCCAAAGGTGTGCGAATGAGACTGGCGGACAAGACCATTGAATTGAATATACTGTCCCTAATTTTTGGTCCTTAATTTTAACATCAACGTCCGCAGCCATCGTTGTCATCGTCGTCGTCATCGTCGTCGCCGGCGCTGTCGTCGTCATCGTCGTCGCCAGTGCTGTCATCGTCGCCCGGATCGACGCACTGATCGTCGGTTTCGTCGCAGTAGGCCGGGGCCACGCAGGGGTCGCCCGCGTGTACCGAGCATGTGCCCGCGCCGCAGGAATCCGCGCCGTTGCAGTACAATCCGTCATCGCAGACCGCGCCGTCGTTGGCGGCCCATTCGTCGCCCGCGCACTTCAGGCAGCCGTTCTCCGGGTGCGGCGTGCCTTCCTCGTAGCAGTCGCCCGCGTAGGCGCAGCCGTCGTCGCAACGGCCGAGGAACACGTACGCGCGGCCCTCATCGAGTTGGTCGTTGTCGTAAGCAAACGCGCCGACCAGCACGTCGTCGAAGCCGTCGCCGTTCACGTCGCCCGCCGCCGCGACGCTGCCGCCGAAGTACGCCTCGACTTGATTGGGTTCGGCCATCCAGGCGGCCTCGGCGGACAAGCCGTCGGACGCACCGTAAAAGACGAACACGCGGCCTTCTTCCAATTGATCTTCGGCGAAGCACGGCGCGCCGATCACCACATCGTCGAAGCCGTCGTTGTTCACGTCGCCCGCCCCGGACACGCTGAAGCCGAATTCCGACTCGCTCTGGCCGGAATCCATGAACCAATCGGCCTGCGCGGACAAGCCCGCCGGCGAACCGTGGAAAACGAAGGCGCGCCCTTCGTCTTCATAAATGCTGTCGTAGCCGTCCGCGCCGACGATCACGTCGTCGTAACCATCGCCGTTCACATCGCCCGCCGCCGAAACGCACATGCCGAAAAAGGCGCTGTCTTGTCCGGGGAACGCCGACCAATCCGGTTCGGCGGACAAGCCGTCGGCCGAGCCGTGATAGACAAAGGCGCCCCCTTCATACGGTTGGCTGTTGGCGTAACTGGGCGCGCCGACGATCACGTCGTCGTAGCCGTCGCCGTTCACGTCGCCCGCTCCCGACACGCTCCAACTGAAGTGGGCGTCGTACTGGTCGGATTCGTCGGACCAATCCGGTGCGGCGGACAGCCCGTCGGCCGATCCGTAAAAGACGAACGCGCATCCCTCGTTGGCCTGGCCGTGGCTGCAGCCGACCGCCCCGGCGATCACGTCGTCGTAGCCGTCGCCGTTCACGTCGCCCGCCGACGAAACGCTGCCGCCGAAGTGCGCCCCGCTTTCCGCGAATTTGAATTGCCAGCTCGCTTCGGTCGCCGGTCCGGCGGCCGAGCCGTAAAAGACCACAATGCGGCCTTCGTCGAAATTGCCGTTGTTGGCCTGCGGCATCCCGACCAGGACATCGTCGAAGCCGTCGCCGTTCACGTCGCCCGCCGACGAAACGCTATAGCCGAACTGGGCGAGAAATTGGTTGCCTTCGGCGGTCCAAGCCGGCGTCAGCGCGGGGACGGTCGCCGAGCCCGGATACAAAAACACCATGCCCTCGCCTTGCAAGCCGTTGGAGTAATTATCCGCGCCGACGAGCACGTCATCGTAGCCGTCGCCGTTCACGTCGCCCGCCGAAGCGACGCTAAACCCGAATTGCGAATAGGTTTGATCCGATTCCACGCGCCAGTCGGCGGGGTTCATGGGAACGGAGGCAGCATTTTTTCCGCCGTTGGCCTCCTCGGCGGCCGCGGCAACCTCGCCGCCGATCAACAGGAAGACACATAGCCACAACACCGCCATCCAGCTCGAGCGCATCATCAACCTCCAGTCAGCGGTAAAAACACGTCGCCTTCGCTTCCTTGATCGTCGCGACGCACGGCCATTTTTCTTGGGTGATTTATCAAATCATCTTTGGCGATGTTTGCCGTCGAAAGGTGCGAGAACCGCTCGGTTGCGCCGGCTACTGAATCGTGATCGTCGCCGGAACGAGCTTGGAGAACAGCGATTCGTTGAGTTCCGCCGCCGCCTCGGAGTCGGGCGTGAAGTAGTCGGGGAACGTTTCGGAAACGGTCAGCAACGCGTAAATCTGGAATTCGCCGGCGCCCAGTTCCGGATTGTCGATGATCCAGTTGAGCACGAAGTCCTGCGTTTCGCCCGGCGCGAGGGTCACGCTCTGCGGCTCGGCGCCCTGGCCCGGGAACAGGCCGCCGACCACCGTCACGCCCTCGTGACGCACGGCGAAGGCGGTCATCGGGCTGGTCAGCGAGGACAGCGTCACTTCGTAATCGACGATGTTGGTCACGTGCAGGTTGATCGTCACCGTTTCGCCGTAAGTGTAAATCAGCTTTTCCGGATCGACGTCGAAGAGCACTTCCTGCACCAGTTCCATGGTTTCCAGATCGGATTCGGGCACGCCGTTGACCATGGTGAAGGACTGCTCGCGGGCGTTGAAGAACGGGTAGGTCGCGCGCACCGTCCACTGCCCCTCGGCGATTTCGTTGGGCAGCGAATAGACGCCTTCGTCGTCGGTGAGCAGCGAGAGGTCGATGTCCTTGAGTTCGATGCGGATCGAGCCGTGGTGGTCCATGTTTTGGAGCAACACCTGACCCTGGAGGACGTCGGGCGGATTTTCGCTGCCGCCGGCGATCGCCGCGATGTCCATGCCGTCGTCGCCGCAGCCGATCAATCCCAGGGCGAGCAGCCCCAGCACGGCGGCGATGATGACGAATTGTGCGGCGCGGTTTCTCATTTCGACATACCTC
>DAIMDW010000041.1:517-36886 GCA_036725605.1 bacterium | reverse complement strand
GTGATCTCGTAGTGCTCCTGCCCTGGCACATGGTAAATCCTGTCTCCACGCGCATTGATGTTGCCTTTGATCTTGCACTTCCGTTCGTCGGGCGGTGCAATACTAGGGGTTGGAGTCATCGCAGACGAGGTGTCTTCCGTCTGAGCCCAGAAGCCGCGCCGAGCCTCGCGGGCCTCGCGTTCAATAGCAACAAATTCCTGCTTCCGTGAAAACGGGTATTTTGTGTAGGCGTGTCCGTAGCCCTGGCGGATGATCTCGGAATTCAACAGAGTGCCATCGGGCAGGAAGACGTAGGCGAGCAATCGTCCGTAACGATCTCGATGTTTCGTCGCGGCGCTCGCCTGGTCGAATTCGAGGCGCACGTTTTTGCCATCCGCCATGCGATGCGTGAAGGCGCTTGCCTCTCTTCCGAAAAATTCTACAGGCTTGTTGGGATGGACGGTCTCGGGCGTGTCGACACCAATCAGCCTGACTGTATCTTCACGACCATCGATGCTGATCTTCAGTGTGTCACCGTCAACAACGCGGATTACCTTCGCCGATATCGGCGCAGGCAGTTCGGCAGCCAAGCACATGGCCGCAAACACCATCAGTACAAAGAGAATTGCTATCGAGGCGCGCTTCATTTGGTCCTTACGTTTATAATCAGCCGACTATTTCCCGACAGTTTGCCGACTATCCGGCGATTCGTCAAAGGAGATCGGTTTTCAACCGATAAATAGCCGATTGAAATTCGACTCCGCGACGAGGACTGAAATGGGCTTCCCCCGATATCCTTTGGCCTATGAGAAAGCCTCGGCACATAGAAACCCTTGAATACGGTCCCGGAAAAGCACTCAAGACCGTGGACCCAGTTCTGACTCGAATATTCCAGGAAATCCGAACGATCTACGCGCCGGCCGATTTTCCAGTCGTCGTCCAGGGCGAAACCGGTACCGGCAAAGAAGGAGTCGCTCGGGCAATTCATTGGCACAGCCCTCGGCGCGATAAACCCTTTGTTGCGGTCAACTGCGGGGCAATCCCTGAAGGTCTTGTGGATAGTGAATTTTTCGGCCACGAACGCGGCGCATTTACCGGTGCGATAACGACCAGGAAGGGGCACCTTGAGATTGCCAATGGAGGAACTCTTTTTCTTGATGAGATCGGGGAAATGCCGCTGGCGTTGCAGGCACGACTGTTGCGCGCTCTCCAAGAAAAGGAAATCGTTCGCGTGGGAAGCAGCAAGCCAATCTCCGTGGATGTCCGTGTAGTTGCCGCAACGAATAAAGATTTGAAGAAGCTGGTTGACGAGGAAAAATTTCGAGCCGATCTCTACTATCGTATAGCCTCTTGTATTCTTCAAATTCCGCCCCTGCGAGAACGCTCTGATGATATCGTCATGCTCGCGCGGCATTTCATTGGCCAATCGAAAAAGAAATCTCGAGCACGGCTTCGTCTCCAACCTATGGCAGCGAAGGCGCTGAGTTGTTGCCGTTGGCCTGGAAACATACGAGAGCTTAAGGGGTGTATTGAAGTAGCGGTCGCCAGGGCATTGGCAAGCGACCGCAAATCTGTTTCGGTCGATGATTTTCTTATCGATCTAAGTACTGCCATCTCGCCATCACGTAAGGAAGCCGTTGCATCTATCGAGCCTGAGTTGATCAACTACCGAGCCCTAAACCCGAACGCAACGATAATGGAAATTGCTGTAAATTTCGGGCTTGATTATCATTTTGTGAGACGTCTGCTTCGAAAGCACGAGAAAAATCAACTTGTTAAATGATCTGGGAATCGTGTTTGTACACGCCTATACTTCGGATTACATGGTGACAACCGGAATCATGTTATAATCCCGAAGCCAAAACTGGTTTCTGAAAACGATTAATCTGTTTAATCTTTACCAGACACTCCAGACATTATTTGTCAATATCTCGAACCTGTCAGCCAGCTAGTCTTTCGGTAGGAGAGACGTAGCCTCATTTACAAGTCGTGAAAGTTCGGCCATTTTTGCCGAAGCTCTCACAATTTTCTGGCCGTTGACCTCGTCGACTCCCTGCGCATAAAGGTCTGCAATTTGTTTAGATTCTCTTCCTGCGGCTAAAAGCTTGCGATGAGCCGCCTGAAAACGTGGAGGCGGTGACAACTGTCTAACAGCATCATCTGCCATTTTCATCACTGCCAAGTATCCAGCGGTAACCAAAACCCAGTCGGAGTCGAATATGAGCGTTGGATTGCTTCCAGCCAATGTTGATTGAGTTCCAATTCCCGACAGCGCCTGAGACCAGGGGGGCATAATCTCCGCTATGCCCGCTCTATATGCCTGCTCGGCTGCAGCATACTGCGCCGCAATTTTGGCCTGCCGTTGCCGCTCCGCTATGATTCTATTGATCTTCGATTCGCCTCTTGAAAACCTCGACCGAATTGCCCGTATCGTTGCATTTACACCAACAAGCTTTTCCGCCTCGTCCAGCGCAATCATTCCTTCGCTCATCGCTTTGCCTGCTGCTTCTGTGTCTCCAGAGTTGAGGAACTGTTCCATCTCATTCGCAATTTTCTGCGCGGCATTTATTTTATCGTTGTAGGCTGCGATGCGTTTTTCCTCCTCCACGATCTTGTTTACCTTCTCAAGATATTCTGCGGAGTCCGAATACGTACCGAGTTTTGCAAATAGGAGTTGCGCTTCGGCGTACTTTTTCTGTTGGAACAGGGATACGGCTTGTTGGTATTGCTTTTCTTTCAGCGCTTCTTGAAGTTGCGCGATCTGTTGCTCTGAGTCGGAAACGCCCTTGATTCTTTCGAACAAAGAAATCGCCTCTTCAAGAGCGCCAATCTGCGATAGACCAACAGCCGACTTGTAAACTGCTTGTTTCAAATCATCGGCCATTCCTGTCTCTGCTGATGCCAGCCCAAAGTATTTCGTGAATGCGACATGCGCTTCCTTCCACTTACCTTTCTGTGAAAAGCCTCGGCCTTGGTTTGCAAAATACTCTAGAGATTTTTCCGCAACGAGCTTTCGTTTTTCCTCTTTTTCCTTGATGGTTTCCGGGTTGTCAGTCGCTTTGGTGATTAACTGCAGCGCTTTTTCGAACTCACTTCCGGCAATCGCGGAATCAACTTGGCTGAATATTTCACGATTACTCGTGAGTTCTGCTTCGATCTGAGCCCGAGCCTTCTTGCTTTCTTCAAGCGCCGCGCCCCAACCAGCAATTGATAGAAGCGTGCAAAAGCCGAAAAGCAGTAGAAGAGCAACGGCTTTTCCGGTCGAAGCTTTTTGCGGAATGAATTTCAACGTCGCTGACAGTTTCTCTCTTGCTGGTGGATACACGAGGTATGCAAAAATGGCTGCCGCCATCGCAATATTTAGAATAGTCATTACGTGATAGAAAGCAGGCGAAATCGCAATCAATACTATTGCACCAATGCCAATCAAGACGCTACGCCCTGATATTTTGATCGGTTTTGAGCCTATTGATGTTTTCATTGGTGCGGGTTGCTGAGGCGCAGGCGTAAACTTCGGCGTACTGGGTGTGGATGCCGTTTGACCAACCTGTGGAGCCTGGGGCACAGTGCTCTGGCTTGACAGATTTGAAGCTGGTGTATTTTGCGAAACACTGGCTTGTCCTTGAGCCGTCGGTTGAGCTTGTTGCGCACCCATCGATTGAGTCGAAACAACCTTTGTGTCGGATACCTCGTACTTCATGATTTCTTTTTCGATAGCTGCCGAACCACACTTCGGGCACCGGTCACCTTCTTGGGCAGTTGGAGCAGGTTTCTGTGTTCCGCCACCACAGCAGCTCGATTGCTTTTTCTGAGGTGGTGATCCACAGCCGGTATTTTGGGGTTGAGGTTGACCACAAGTACCACCGGCGACCGGAGTGTTTGATTTGCCGAAATGCCAAACATTTCCGCAGGCTTTACAGGTCGCTTTTGTTTCGTAAATTGTCTTCGTTCCCATCAATCAGTCTCCTTAACTCAAGGAAAATCTATACAACTGCTATTGTTATCCGGGCGACACCGACGAATTCTTCCGTAAGACATCAATATCCCCTGACGAAATCCATATTTCTTGAATGCGAGAACTGCATATTCCGAGCATGTTGGATGGAACCGGCAGGTAATTGATTTTGAAAGGCTTGGAGAAATGAAAACTTTGTAGAGTCTAATTGACCGAATGGCCGTTCTGACGGATAAGCTCCTCAGAATCGCATGAATCTTTCCGGCAGTAGAAACCGATGTGAACTGTGGCTCATGCCCTAATATTTCGCTCCCTGTGGCCGAGGAAGAAGCCACTTTCATCTCATTTCTTTCTTAGCTTCGGAGAGGGCTTCTGCAGCCATCTGACAATTATCCATTGCAAGACCACGTGAACAGGTTACGCATAGAGTAATATTGATCGAAGCGACTCCAAGACTAAAGTATTTACGGGGCAACGCTTCGGCTCGAGTGCGTATTTCTTCAGCCACCGGCTTCAATTCACGCATCTTGTTCCCACACTGCCGCAACAATTCTAGATTGTCCTCGGAGCGACGCAAGCGATCCATCGCTCTGCCTTCTCGGACAAGTCGGTTAAGCTCCGAATAAATGTATGAAGCCTCTTTTTTTAACTCGGCGTTTCTTTCCGCCTGAATAATTTTGGCAGACTCCCTATCGAGCCCTACAAAGAACTCCACCTGTTTTTCGAGGTAGATTTCGCCCAATATGGAGTCTTTGGAAACGAGTTTTCCGGCGAGCTTCTCACCTTTTTGCCCAATAATTTCTCTAACTGCATCCGACTGGACCGATGGAACTGGCATGACGATTTCTGCAATGTAAATCCCATCTGGGAGCCCAGCATCCGGTCCAAAAGGTCCAGCGGAGAACTGTCCGTTCCGGACTGTGGCATGGGATTGACCAATAAAAATACCAGGTGTTTTATCGTCTACCGATACCGAAAGGTCTACGCCGTCAGGGAGATTTGTCCTGCCAAAAACAGTTGCCTTTTTCCCCTCGACCTTGGTTTCGATCTCCAGCAGAACTTCTTTGGTAAAGGGAATTGGCTCTGGGGTTGGTTCTGGTGTCGCTACGGGTATTGGCTCCGGCGTCGATGGAGTTTTTTCCTGACCAGAAACCGATGGCGCACCCTCTGCCTGAACGCTCACCTGCGCTGGTTTGACGTCGTTGGAGCCCTTTGGGGTTTGAGTGTCTTTTGGAATGACGATTAGAAGGAGAATAAAAAGCCCGAGCCAAGTGCCGCCGTAAAATTTCAAAGCCCGCAATCTGGTACGCGTTTGTGGGTCTCCCCAAAGCATTTTCTTGGGAACAATTAATGAGACGAGCACCGCAAAACAATAGAAAAACAGCGCAACAAGCAGGGTTGTTGCAAACGCATCCCTCATGCCTTAACTCCTGAATTACTTGTCGAAAATCGCACGGCTTTATTTAATCACAAGAAAAGCCTCGCTGCAAGGCAAATGTTCCGAGAATCGACGCTCTCTGATCAGTTTTAAAACGCGTACCAGACGGCTTGTCCCTCGACAACCGATTGATGCCAAATTTTTTTCCCCGATGTCGCTATTTCTTGCCCACCCGAATTTCGACCATTTGTAGCTGGACATCGGATAATTAGTTCTTCTGACCATGCGTTGTACACGCAATGGAAGAATCAAGCCAGAAAACCAGCGTAATAACGCATAGATGTGTGGGATGCTCACTGCGCAAAACCCTGTCGCTGCCCTTCGGTGAGGCACGGATTCATCGCCGCCACCAGAATGAAATCGGCCGGAAAATTGGCGGTCATCGCGGCGCGGCTGATGGTGATCGTGCCGTCCTCCAATGGTTGGCGCAACATTTCCAATACGTCGCGCCGAAACTCGGGCATTTCGTCCATGAACAATACGCCGTTGTGCGCCAGGCTCACCTGCCCCGGCCGCGGCACGATCCCGCCGCCGATCAACCCGGCATCGCTGGCCCCATGGTGCGGCGCGCAATAGGGTCGCCGCATCATCAGGCCCGATCCATTGAGGCGACCGGCGACGCTGTAAATTTTGCTCGTTTCAAGAATTTCGCCGGTGGTCATCGCCGGCAAAAGCGTCGGTAGCCGCCGGGCGAGCATCGTTTTGCCGGAACCGGGAGGGCCAATCAGCAGAACGTTGTGCCCGCCGGCGGCGGCAATTTCCAAGGCCCGCTTGGCATGTTCCTGGCCGCAGACCTCGTCGAGATCCTCGTCGCCGCGTGACAGTTCGGCGGTCACCGGCGTGGTCGGCGCGGGATCGAATTTCTTTTCGCCGCGCAGCCAGCCGACGACATCGACCAGGTGCGAAAAGCCGCGCACCTCCAACCCTTCGATCGAAGCGGCTTCTTTCACGTTTTCCCGCGCGACGAGCAAGCCCTCGAAGCCCATCTGCTTGAGGTGACTGGCGACAACCAACGCGCCGGGCACCGGCTTGATCGAGCCGTCCAGGCCCAATTCGCCGAGCATCGCATGGCCCATGGTGCGCAATTTGGGGATCAACTCATACGCCTGCATGAGCGCCACGGCGATCGGCAGATCCAGCGCCGCGCCTTCCTTGCGGCGATCGGCCGGGGCCAGATTGACCACCGTGCGATGGCGCAGGCAATGAAAGCCGCTGCTGGACAACGCCGAGCGCACGCGCTCCCGGCTTTCGCGCACGGCGCCGTCGGGAAGGCCGACCAGGCGCAGCTTGGGCAAACCGCGACCGGAGTGCGCTTCCACCTCGACGGCGAAAGCCTCCACACCCGCGGTCGCTCCGGATATCGTTTTGCCCAACATGCGCTGCCTCCTTGCCCATTAACTAGAGCAAGGGGGATGCCAAGGGCGGAAAGATTATTTTTATTGGAATATCAACTAGTTAACATATACCAGCATCAGGCAGGTGTTCGATTTCCGGAGCGAGTGTTCGATTTTCGGAGTTGGAATGGGAAAATGGAATGGGCCGAATACAACCGCCTTCTATTATCCGGCAAATCAATGATGTATAGTTCAATTGACCACAATACCTTTTATAAGGGCGTTCATCATGGTTGACGAGAAACTGCTCCCCCCATGCGGATTATTTTGCGGTGTTTGCTCAATCCAAGCCGCTTATCGTGACAACAACACCAAACTAATCGAAAAACTAAGCCGATTTTACGGCGTGCCCAGCGATCAAATCGTCTGCGAGGGATGCAAATCGGATAATGTGTTCATTTACTGTCGCGTCTGCCCGATATTATCCTGCACGGCGGAGCGCAACCTGAACGGTTGCCATGAATGCGACGACTTTCCCTGCGAACACATCGAAAATTTCCCGATAGAAATCGGAAAACGGGTCATTCTGCGTACAGTTCCTCAACGCCGCGCACTGGGAACCGAAAAATGGCTGGAAGCGGAGATCGAACGGTATAAATGTCCATCATGCGGCGCCCCTTTGTATCGCGGTTTTCCGCGTTGCGGGAAATGCAAGCAGCCCGTTGCTCCCGATTGATCCCCCTGACGATCAACGCCACAACTGTTCGACCAGGTATTGGGTGACCGCCTGACCGCCCGAAGCATTCAAGTGGTCGGCATCGCGAAAGTTGGCCGGGGTGATGAACGCGGCGCGGATCAGGTCGAAATAGCGCACATCGGGATTTTTTGTAAGAAATTCATATAGCAGATCATAAAATTCCCGCTTCAGCATATCGTCGTAAAATTCCAGATATTCCTCGGTCAGAGGCGAGGAAAAGAGCACCGGCGTCACATTTCGGGCGCGTGCGGTCTCGACGATCGCGGTCAGATGAGCCATGTTTGCGGCAATGAACTTTTTCTCGCGCTGATAACGCATGGTCTCTTCCGCTTTGGGCCTGGCCCACTTGCGACGCTCGCGGGCGCTGCGGATACGCGCCGACCAACGATAGCCGTTTTCCTGAAACACGAAGCGCGGCATGTCCGGATCGGCCGGGGCGCGATTGCCGATTAGGCGATGAAACAGCGTGATGCGCTGCCGCCGCACCAGATCGTGTACGAATTGGTCGTGCTTGAGCCAGAAGGCCGACGAATAGCTGAGCAGATCGACCGGCAGGGTGAACCACTTGTTCGCCGGCGGACGGACGCCGAATTGCAGCAGGAAATCCTTGGTGAAATAGGGACGCATTTCGGCGACGTCGAAGGAAAAGGTAAAGAACGACAACTCGATCAGCAGCGTGTCCAGGCGCGGCAGATCGTCGATCCAGTAGTTCAACAGGTAATGGTTGGTGCGCAAATCGATGCCGGGCATCGATAGGTTGAAGCCGGTTCGCGGCAGGAACGCCGGATCGATGCTGCATTCCGAATGCGAATTGCCGAGCACCAGAATCTCCACCCGCTCGCGTTGTTCGCGCAGGTATCGCTTCTTTTGCCCGAGCACGCCGCGTTCGGGATCGGGATACATAACGCGCGCGTTGATCTCCAGCAGCGCCAGCGCCGCGGCCAGCAACAGCAGGAAAGCGGAGAATTTGACGACAAAACGCTTCATCGCATCCCTTAAAATTGGAAGTAGATGAATTCCACTTCCTCAAACACGCCGAACAACAAAATCACCAGCACCAGCGCCAGATACGCCAGGTAGCGCACGACCACGCCACGCCGGGCGAGCACGCGGCGCAGGTCGAAACGATCGTGTAGCGTCTCGACGATCTCCAACGCGATCACCCAGAAAATCGCCAGGAGGAAATTCCAGCTACCGACCACCGCATTCAGCGAGCCGGGGGAAAGTTGCAGGCGACCGATGCCGGCGAAAACGCGCCAAGCGTCGGCGAGGCTCGCCGCGCGGAAAACGACGAACGCCCCGACGACCAGGTGAAAGGTCACGAAAATTCGCCACCAGCGATGCAGCAACGGGCGGCGCATGAGACCGACCTTTTCGACAAGGCGTTGCCGCCACCCGGAACTCAGGTGCGAGACGATCAGCAGCGTCCCGTGCAACGCGCCCCAGACCACGAAGGTCCACGCCGCGCCGTGCCACAAACCGCTGAGGAGAAACACGACCGCCAGGTTGAAGTACAGCCGCCGCGCCCGCACGCGTCCGCCGCCCAACGGGATGTAAAGGTAATCGCGAAACCAGGTGGACAACGTAATGTGCCAGCGCCGCCAGAAATCGCGGATGGAATCGGCGTGAAACGGCCGGCGGAAATTGAGGGTCAACTCGAAGCCCAACACGCGCGCCGCACCCCGGGCGATATCGGTGTAGCCCGAAAAATCGCAGTAGATCTGAAAGCTGAAGAAATACGCGGCGGCCAGCAATTGCAGGCTGTCGCCGGCGGCCGGGTCGGCAAACACCGCGTTGACGAACATCGCCAGCCGGTCGGCGACGACGACCTTTTTAAACAGACCCCAGGTCATCAGCTTCAGACCGTCGAGCACCTGTGCCTGATCGAAACGGACAATCCGATCGAACTGCGGCAGCAAGCGTTTCGTGCGTTCGATCGGCCCGGCGACCAACTGCGGGAAAAACGCGACGAACAATGCCAGCTTGCCGAAGCGTTTTTCCGCTTGCACCTCGCCGCGATAGACGTCGATGTTGTAGCCCAACGCTTGGAACGTATAAAAGGAAATGCCCACCGGCAACGCGACGCTCAATCCGGCGTAGGCGTAGCCGAGGCCCAGACCGTCGAGCAGCGCGCCGAGGTTGTCGTTGAAAAAGTTGAAGTACTTGAAAGCGAACAGCAGGCCGAGGTTGCCGACCAGGCTGAGGATCAACAGCGTTTTGCGCCGCGTTTGGCTATCGGTGGCGGCCATCGCACGGCCGACGAAATATACGATCGTCGTCGACAGCAAAATCAGCGCCAGGTAGGTCGGCCGCCAGGACATGTAAAACGCATAGCTGGCCGGCAACAGCAGCCACCAGCGCCGGCGCGGCGGCAAGGCGTAATACAGCAACACCACCAGCGGAAAGAAAATAAGAAATTCTTTCGAGTTGAACAGCACTGAATCGTTACTCCACCCTGATCTCCAGCGCATGATTGATTTATTTCTCAAAATTTTTCAAGCGGTTCGCGGCACGAGACGCAAGTTTTGTCCGGCCGGTCCTGCCGGTTGAAAAAAACGAGGCAATCCTTCAACCTTAAATGGATATCCCGTGTCTGCATAAGGCCGACGGCGACGGGCTGAGGTTTGTCCGGCAGGTTGCGGTCGTCGTTGGGACATGGTAGAACGCGCGGGATCGATAGTGGAGGAAGAATGCGCAAACTGACCAACTGGCTTCGCACCACCGAATGGAAAAAGCTGATGGGCTATGGCGCCCTGTTCATGGCGCTGTTTTTCCTCTTCCTCTATCTGACCTTCCCCTTTGACGCCATTCGCGACACGTTGATCAACAAAATCGAAGCCCAGGGCAACCTGGCGGTGAATATCGACGAAATCTCGACCTTCCGCCTCAGCGGCTTTCAGATCAAAGGGCTGAAACTGGCCCATGCCGAAACGCCCAACCAAGTGTTGTTCAGCCTCGACGAGGCGCGCATGCGCCTGCGGTTGCTGCAATTGCTGCGCGGCCGCTTGTGGGTCGATTTCGACGTGTACACCTACGACGGCGGCATCGCCGGTTCGGTGTGCAAACGCGGGCAGTTGGTCGACGTGGCGATGAACTTCTCGGGGCTCAAGCTGGCCAAGTACCAAACGCGCGACCTGGTGCGCAAAGTCGGGCAGATGGACCTGGAGGGCGTGCTCAGCGGCAACTTCGAAGCGCACGTCAACCGCATCAACCGCCGCCTGAACGAAGGCGCGCTGAACATCAACCTGGACAACCTGAAGGCGAAGAACATCAAAATTCTGGAAAAGGAACTGCCGCCCATCGCCTTCGAACCGGGCAAAATGTCCTTCGAACTCAAGCGGCAGAACCTGACGGTCAAGGATTTCACGCTCAAGGGCGACAACCTCGAAGTCGGTCTGACCGGACGCGTGACCACCCGCGAGGACCTGATGTCCAGCCGCATGTTCCTGACGCTCAAAATCAAACCGTCCGAGGCAATGGAAGACGCGCTGGGCATCATCATGATGACCCTCAAGGAACCCGACGCCAACGGCTTCTATCAGATTCCGCTCAAAGGCACGTTGAAAAATCCGAACGCCAAGCCCTGACCCTCGTTTCTCAAGTTATTACCATTCTATAGCATAGCCATTTTGCCCCTTGTCGGCCGACGCCCTCTCATGGCAAGGTTGCGCGGATGAATCGAACGGAACAAGCACAGCGGTTGCATCGCGAGTTGGAAGAGCGTCTGGGCGTGACGGTCAAGCTGATCGTCAACAACAACCGCAGCAGCATGATCTCCTGCTCGTGGGAAGCCGAGCGCGTGACGATCCGCCTGCACCACATGTTCCTGCTGGCGGAAGGGCCGTTTTTACGTACGCTGGCCTCGTTCTGCCGCCGCCCGAACAAGCGTAACCGCGAATTGATCAACCAGTTCATCATTGACCATACCGACCTTATCGACGAAGCGCCGGCCAAAAACGGCCATGACCTGCCCGCCAAAACCAAAGGACAATTTTTCGATCTGCGGGAGATGTTCGACCAGGTGAACGCCAGGTACTTCAAGCGTTCCTGCGACGCGGTGATCACCTGGGGGCAAAACGGCAATCGCACCCGGCGCCGACGCAGCAAAACGTCGATCCGCCTGGGCAGCTACGACGCGCAAACCAACGTCATCCGCATCCACCCGGTGCTCGACGCCGACTGGGTGCCGCAGTACGTGATGGAAACGCTGATCTACCACGAAATGCTGCATTGGCTGTTTCGTCCGCGGCAAGCCGGCGATCGGCGCGTGCTGCACGGTCGTGCTTTCCGGCAGGCCGAACAGGCGCACCCCCGTCATGAAAAAACCAACGAGTGGATCCAAAAAAATCTCGACCGGCTGCTGCGCCGCTGATTTTCCAAAAAACGAACTTGACAGGAAAAAATCGATAAGTAGACTATCGCCCTGCCCGCAAAGAGCGGGGTTGTAGCTCAGTTGGTAGAGCACTGGATTGTGGATCCAGGCGTCCTGGGTTCAAGCCCCAGCAACCCCTAAAAAAAACCCGGAGCCGATGCGCCCCGGGTTTTTTGTTTTATACGCCTGCCTATCCCCGCTTGGCCAACAGGTGAGCAAGCAGATCGTCGTCGGCGACAAACACCTGCTCGCGCTGGGTGAGGTCCTTGACCTCCACGCCGTTTTTGGCCATCTCGTCTTCGCCGCAAATGACCAGGTGCCGCACGCCTTTGCGCAGGCCGTAGCGCATCTGCGCTTTGAAGCCGCTGTCGGAACCGAGGTAGATTTCCGCGGCGACGCCCGCGTCGCGCAGCCGGCGCAACAGGCGCAGGTAGTGCGGCACCAGCGCTTGATCGAAAACCATCAGCAGCGCCTCGACCTCACTGTCGGCCGTCTTTACCAGTTCGAGTTTTTGCAGCGCGTCGAAAAGACGATCCAGGCCGATGGACGTGCCCACGGCCGGCATCGGGTTGGCGTGGAAACGGCCGATCATTTCATCGTAACGCCCGCCGCTGGCCACCGAACCGATCTCCGGCAGGTCGAGCAAGGTCGTTTCCAACACCGGCCCGGTGTAATAATCCAGGCCGCGCGCCACGCTCAGATCCATGCGCACGCGCCCTTCGTCGATGCCGTATTCGCGCAGATGATCGAGCACCGCGCGCAATTCCGCGACGCCTTCCGCGCCGACGTCGCCGCGCACCAATTCGCCGACCGCTTCGAGTTTCTGCGCGTTGTCGCCGGCGATGTCCAGAAAACGATCGATCAGCGCCAGGGCCTCGTCGCCCAGTTGCAACGCGCGATCCTGCTCGCCTTGCGGCTTACGGCGCAGTTCCTCACGCACGCCGGCGCGGCCGATTTTCTCGACCTTGTCCAGCACGCGCAGCAATTCCTTGACCAGATCGTCGCGCGACCACGCGCCGCGCGCCTGAATCCCGATCGCCGCCGCGAGGCCGTCGTGGATTTTGCGATCGTTGATGCGCACGACGAATTTTTCCACGCCCAGCGCTTCCAGCGCCGCGACGGTCACCGCGATGATTTCCGCGTCGGGCAAGCCGGTTTTCGCGCCGATGATGTCCGCGTCGACCTGCGCAAACTGACGAAAGCGTCCGGCCTGCGGTTTCTCGCCACGAAACACGTTCCCGATCTGATAACGCTTGAAGGGCATGAGCAAATCGGTGTTGGCCGCCACGTAGCGCGCCAGCGGCACGGTCATGTCGAAACGCAGCGCCAGTTCCTTGTCCTCTTCCGGACCGTTGAGGAAAAAAACTTCCTTGTCGGTCTCGCCGCCCTCGCCCAGCAGCACCTCGGCGAATTCCACGCAGGGCGTTTCCAGCGGAACGAAGCCGAACAGCTCATAGGTGCGGCGGATGGCGTCGATCATCCGCGAGCGCGCCAGCATCAGCGGCGGGTGGTAATCGTTGAAACCGCCGGGCTGCGCCGGCTTGACCTTCTTCACATCAGCCATCGATCATCTCCATCACGTCTTGCACTACCTCGTCCAATTCGCCGCCGGGTCGGCACATGCGCGTGGCGGCGTCGATCAGGCGATACATCACCGAATCGTTGACCCAATGATCCACCTGCCGCCGCAACGTGTGGCGCAGTCGGTCGCTCAACTCGCCGGGCGCCGCTCCGTCGTCGGCGCGAATGTCCACGCCCTGCGCGGCGCACAGAATTTCAATCGCCAGAATGGCGCGCACGTTGGCCAGCACCTTTTCCGTCGCCGCCGCGCTCAACGACGCCAGCCCGCCATGGTCTTCATAATCCTGGCAAGCCGGCAGCGAGTCGGTCGCGTAGGGCATTGCGAGGCTTTTGTTTTCGCTGGCCAGCGCGGCCGCCGTGTACTGCGCCAGCATAAAGCCGCTGTTCAGGCCGCGTTCGCGCACCAGGAAACTGGGCAGGCCGCCCGAGCGCGCGCGGTTGGTCATGATGAACGCGTGCCGCTCCGACAGCGCGCCGATTTCGGCGAGGCCCAGGCGCAAGCTGTCGAGCGCCAGCGCCAGTCGCTCGCCGTGGAAGTTGCCGCCGTCCACACACGCCGGACCGTTTTCATCATCGAGAATCAGTGGGTTGTCGCTGACCAAACGCAGTTCCTCGTTGATCACCTGACACGCCTGGCGCAACGCGGTTTGGATGCCGCCGAGAATTTGCGGCAGGCAACGAATGGAAAACGCGTCGCCTCCCTTTCGGCAACCGACCAGTTGCGAACCGGCAGTCCAACGCTCGAGTTGCCGCGCCACGGCCAGCACATCGGCGCGACCGGGGCCGAGGCGATGAATGCGCTCGTCGAAAGCCGAACGATTGGCGCGCATCGCCTCGCAGGTCAACGCGCCGGCGGCGATCGCCAGCTTGAACAGGCGTTCCGTTTCCCAGGCGATCAACGCCGCGCGCGCCGCCGCCATGCTCGTGCCGACGATCAGCGAAAATGATTCCTTCAACGTCGGCCACAAACGCTCGATGTTCGCCCGGCGCATCGCTTCCGCACCGGTAAGCACCTCGACCTTGTCCTCATGGCGGCCCAGCACGGCGAAACCGGTATCGCCTTCCACCTCGCCGCCGCCCGCGCACAGCACCAGCGCAATGTGCGCCAGCGGAGCCAGATCACCGGCCATGCTCAGGTGCCCCTTGCCGGGCACCAGCGGATGCACGCCCGCGTTGAGCATCGCCGCCAACGCGCGCACCGTTTCCGGGCGCACGCCGCTGTACCCTTGAATGAGCGTATCCAGCCGCACCAGCATCGCCGCGCGCACCAACGCGGTGGGCATCGGCGAGCCGATCGCCGCCGCATGATCGACGATCACCCGCCGCGCGGTTTCCGGCAGATCGCTCACCTGCCCGCGCGCCTCGTCGTCGCTGAGATCGGCCAGCTTCCACAGCGGCACCGGACCGTCTTTTTCCTCGACGGCCAGCAACGCGCGATAACCGCGCTCGACCTTCTCCCAGGCCGCCGGATCGATTTCCACCGGCGCGTGTTCGTATGCCACCGCCGCCACCTGCTCGGGCGTCAACTCGCCGCCGCGCAACAACACCGCCGCCATCACGCCTCCTCCCCGATCACCTCGGCGAAGGCCTTGGCTTCGATCAGCTCGTGCAGCTTCTCCAACAGAATCGTCGGAGGCGCGCCGCGTTTGTCCAATTCCAGTACCGGCGCGATGATCTCCAGGCAACGACGCGCTCCCTCGCCGACGGCGATGCCGTCCTGTTCCAGGCGGAAGGTCAGCGCACGGGCCGCGCACAGCATTTCGGCGGCCAGCACGTAACCGGCGTTGTAAACGATGCGCCGGGCGCCGCGAGCGGCGATGGGGCTCATCGAGACGTGATCCTCCTGATCCTCGCAGGTGGGGATGCTGTCGACGGCGGCCGGATGCGCCACGTGCTTGCACTCGCTGGCCAGCGCGGCCGCAGTGAATTGCACGGCCATCATGCCCAGGCCCGGCCGGTCGGGAGGCGCAAGCAGCGGCGGCAGGCCGAAGCTGAGCGCCTTGGTCAGCAGGCGGAAGGTGCGCCGTTCGCTGATCGCCGCGATTTCCGAAATCGCAATCTTGAGCGCCTCGGCCGCCAGCGCCAACGGCTCGCCGTGAAACTGACCGGCGCTGATCGTCCTCCCGCCCGCGACCGGGATGACCAACGGATTGTCGGTGGCGCTGTTGATTTCCACCTGCAGCCGTTCGCGCACGCGCGACAGCGAATCGCGCGCGGCCCCATGCACCTGCGGCGCGCAACGAATGCTGTAACCGTCCTGAATGCGCGTGGGATCGGAACCGGCGGCCGCCGAGCCGCTGAGGAAACGCAGAATCGACGCCGCGCTCAGCCGTTGACCGACGAAGGGCCGCAGACGGTGCACCTCGGGCAGAAACGCGTCGGGCGTGCCGCGCACGGCTTCGACGGTCATCGCCGCAGCCAGATCGGCCAGACGCACGAGTCGTTCGGCGTCCAACAGCGCCAGCAGCAGAATCGCCGCGCTGACCTGCACGCCGTTGTTGAGCGCCAGCCCTTCCTTCGCGCCGAGCACCAAACGCGCGATGCCTTCGCGCTCCATGGCGACCTTGCCGGGAATGCGCACGCCCTTGTGGGTGATAACCTCGCCGCTGAGTTCGTCGCGATCGTCCTCGTCGGCCGGCGGCCGCGAGAGCACCAGCGCCAGGTGACTGAGCGGCGCCAGATCGCCCGACGCGCCGACGCTGCCCTGCGTGGGGATGTACGGATGCACGCGGCGGTTGATCATCTCGACCAGCGTCTGCACCACTTCCGGCCGCACGCCGCTGTAGCCTTTGGCCAGCGCGTTGGCGCGCAGCACCATGGCCGTGCGCACCGTGTCGGTCGGCAGCGGATCGCCCACGCCGGCGCTGTGGCTCATCAGCAGATTGTGTTGCAGCCGCGCCAGATCGGCGTTGTCGATCGCCACGTCCTTCAGGCTGCCGAAACCGGTGTTCACGCCGTACACGCGCTGCTCGCGATCGGCCGCAATGCGTTCGATGATCGCCCGCGATTCCTGCAGTTTTCCCTTGGCGCGTTCGGCGATCTGCACCGGCTCGTCGTGGCGGGCCACCCGCTCGACTTCGGCCAGCGTCAGACTTTCACCGTCCAACAAAACAGGCTGTCTCACCGTTGTCTCCCCTTGGTTGAGCGCCCCGATTATACGGGTTGTCCCGCGCCGGGCCAAGCGCCGATCGGGGGTTGAGCATTTGGCGTTAAGTGATACGATCCAACCACTTATTATCGCCCACCGATCAGCCAAAGGAGAAACACCGTGAAGCTGTTTACCGATCCGCAGGAGATTCTGGCCAAGACGTCGCTCGTCGACAATTTCATCGAAATCGTGAAGATCGACTCGCAATCCGACGAGACCGTCGAGACGATGCCGTCCACCGCCGCGCAGCTCGACGTGCAACGCGTGCTGCAGCCGAAACTGGCCGCGCTGGGCTGCACCGACATCGTGCTGGACGAAAACGGCTACCTGTTCGCCACTTTCCCCGGCAACGTCGCGGACAAGCCGGTCATCGGTCTGCTGGCGCACGTGGACACGGCCACCGATTATCCGGCCAGCGGCGTGAAACCACAGCTTCATGAAAACTATGACGGCTCGCCGATCACGTTGGGCAACGACATCGTGATCGCCCCGGCCGATTCGCCCGAGTTGAAAGATTGCCTGGGCGACACGATCATCACCGCCGACGGTACGACGCTGTTGGGCGCGGACGACAAAGCCGGCGTCGCGGCGATTCTCGCCGGTCTGGAGATGCTCAAGAACGACGACTCGATCCCGCACCCGACGTTGCGCATCGGCTTTACGCCGGACGAGGAAATCGGCAAAGGCGCTTCGAAATTCGACATCGAACGCTTCGCCGCTTTCGCCGCCTACACCTTCGACGGCGGCAAGCCCGGCGAACTGAACGCCGAAACCTTCAGCGCCGACGGCGCGACCGTGAAGTTCACCGGCGTGGCGGTGCATCCGGGATACGCGAAGGACAAGATGGTCAACGCCATGCGCTACGCCGCGAAATTCCTCACCGAATGCTACCCGGACGAGAGCCCGGAGCGCACCTCGGGCCGCAACGGATTTTTCCATCCGCTCAAGATCGAGGGCAACGCGTCGGAAGTGAAGATCACGTTCATCCTACGCGACTTCGACGACCAACTGCTGGCCGACCGCGGCCGCCGCTTGAAGGAACTGGTCGCGAAAATCGCCGCCGAGGAACCGCGCCTGCAAACCGAGGTGCAGATCAAAGAGCAGTACCGCAACATGGCCAAGTGGCTCAAGGACAAGCCGGAAATCGCCGCGAAGCTCGACCAGGCGATCAAGGACGCGGGCCTGACGCCCGACAGCGTGCCCGTACGCGGCGGCACCGACGGCAGCGGCCTGACCGCCAAAGGGCTGCCCACGCCCAACGTGTTCTGCGGCGCGATGCTGATGCACGGCCCGCGCGAATGGGTCTCCACGCGCGCGATGGGGCTGGCGACGTGCACCATGCTCAACCTGGTGCAGCGCTGGGCGGAATAGCGGAAAGTTAAAAACTCATTTCCCGCAGGAACGACGGATTGTCGGCGGCGTCGCATGCGTCGTCGATCACGTCGCCGTAAAGGCGTTCGCCGAACGGTCCGAGGGTGGTGCACGCGCCGGTGGGCGTCAGGGCGATCGCGGTGAACGACGGCGACAACCAGATCGCGCCGCCCGCATCGCTCGCCGGCGCATCGATCGTCACGTCCGCCACGGTGGGTCCAACCACAAACAATTCGTAGCCCTCTTCATCACCGGCGACCTCGACCGTCACTTCGACCGTGGTCATTTGCGGCGACAGGCCGAAAACGGCGGAAAGCCCGTCGTCATGGCGTTCGCTCAAGGCGGTTGCCGACGGGGCGGCAATCGAGACCACCTCACCGTCGCGCAGCCCCACGACGATCACCTGGAAGATCGCCAGCGGCGCATTTTCCAGGCCGAGCGAATCATCGAGCGTCACGGTCAACGACACCTGCGTTGACGTGGGTGCGGCGAAGGCGGTGGCGAACACCGGCGGACCCAAGCGCGCCGACACGCCGTCATCGGTCAACATTTCGCCAACCGGCGCAAAGCCCGGCGCGGCTTCGTCGAGAAACGCATACACCGCTTTGTCGGCCGCCGAGATCCACTGCATGTTCATCGCACTGTTGGAAACGCCGTTGCGCAGGCCGGTGAACAAATCGTAGTTGCCGCCGAAGATGCGTTCGCCTTTCGGGTACACGCGGGTCAATCGTTGTTCGGCGCGGTTGGCGGAAATCATCGCCAGATCCTCAAGCGACGATTCGCTGTTGTTTTTGATTTGGCCGTCGTCGCCCATGAGAAAGAACGCGGGCTGCACGGTGTACATCTCACTGGAGACTTCCAACAGCACGCGTCCACGCAACCGACCGAGCGACGGATAGCCGACCACCCACGCCAGCTCGCGCGGCGTCAGCGCGTCGATTTCCTCGCGCGTGGCGGCGTCGAGGTTGAGCAAAAATTCGTCGAGCCAATCGGTCATGGCATACAACGGACCGTCGGCGGTCAGCGGCGACGGATCGACGAGAAATTCGGTGAACAGCGCGCGCAGGTCGTCCATCTCATCCGTGCCGGTTCCCACGTTCCACTCGAAGCCGAGCACGATCGGTTGATGATCGGGATGCGTGTCGGACCACCAGCGCACGTTGCGCAGCAGGCTCGACAGGCGCACGCGCCCGGTCGTGTCGTTGTGATGCACCCAGAAATCGCCGTCGCCGCCGACGTCGTTGACGTCAATTTCCAGAAACACCTGGCTCTTGTCGAGCGAATCGATCAGCCCCTGCGAACCGATCTGCGCAAGAATGCCCTGCAGACCGCGCCAGACGTACGAGTTGTGCGAGGCGGCAACGTAGTGGGTATTCAACGGCAATTGCGGACGAACAAATTGCGGGGCGTGCGGCGCGGGCGTATCGTCATCGTCAACATCATCGTCAAGATCGTCGTCGGTCGCGTCATCATCGGAGGCGTCGTCGTCAACGGCGTCATCATCGTCGATATCGTCATTATCGTCATCGTCACCGCAATCACAGGAAGCTAGGGACAGCATCGCGACGAGCAGCAAAATCATCCAAGGCAGAGTTTTCATCGCGCGCACTCCCCGATCGACCAGAGGTGCACGAAGCTATCCCGGCGTTGCGGCATCATACCTTCGACGATCTCCACCGCGCCTTGCAGCGAACGTTCTCCGTCGGAACACGGGATCGGCAGCGAAAACGAATCATCTTCTCCGGCGTCGAGGTCGGCGGTTCCTTCGCCGGAAACGCCGATCGTCACCGCCGCCGAATCGGCGCACTCGATCATCATTACCTCGCCCGGCGCGGCCGTGACCGAAGACGAATCGCAGGCGGCGGTGACCGACGGCGCCCCTTGCACGTGATGGGCAAGATAAATCCGGGAGACCCCTTTGGCGGGCGGCGGATCGGCGGCGTCGGTCGGTGCGGAGGCGAAATACAACAACATCATCAATAGCAACACGACCAACGGGAAAGCGAAACGGCGCATCATGACTCCCTTACCGGCGAAAAACACTAATCATTTTCTAACATAATGAGGTTTTGACAAGGAAAAAGAGAATTTCTCGCTTACAAAAAAAATGCGGAAAATATATTTCAACTCTTGAAACATTTTTTCGGAATGGTTAGAAAGAGATGTTATTAATCGCGAAGAATAGAACAACATCTCGGAGGGGTACCCATGAAAGTGCTGTTGTTGGGCGGCGCCGGCGACATGGCCGTGGAAGCGCTGCGGGAATTGAACCGCGACGCGGCCGACGTGAAGTTGGTCACCATCGTTGATCTCAACGTTCCCAAGGCGCAGGAAACGATCGCCAAACTCGGCTTGTCGTATCCGACCGAGGTGATCGGTCACGACATCACCGACCGCGAGTGGCTGGTGGGACAGGCGAAAACGCACGACGTCGTGCTGGGCTTCGCCGGTCCGTTTTACGTGATGGAAAAATACTGCGCCGGCGTGTGCATCGAGGCGAAGACGCCGTACGTGTCGATCTCCGACGACTACGACGCCTACCTGGAAACCTTGACGCTGGACGAGGAAGCGAAAAAGGCCAAGGTGAAAATTCTCACCGGTTTCGGCAACAGCCCGGGCATCACCCAGATGCTGGCGCGCAAGGGCTACAACAGCATGGAGAAGTGCCGGCGCATCAACGTCAACTGGGCGGCGGGCAGCAACGAAGCGGTCGGCGCGACCAACCTGATGCACCTGTTCCACATCTTCAACGGCACGACGCTGCAGACGTTCCGCGGCAAGGAAATGCCGGTCAACACCGGCGACGGCCGCAAGATGGTCGAGTTCCCCTACCCGATGGGCTGGCTGCCGGTTTACTACACCGGCCACGCCGAGAGCGTCAGTCTGCCGCGCAACCTGCCGGGCCTGGAAGAAGCCACGCTGCACGGCGGCGTGCAGCCTCCGTACATCGTGCAGCTCGTCAAGTCGCTGTCGAAAACCGGCATGTTCAAAACGCACGAGCGCCGCAAGAAGGCCGCGAACTTCTTCCATCGCATCGACAGCATCTTCGCCGGCGGCGGACTGGACAAGTCGGTCGGTCGCGTGGACGTGTACGGCGTCGACGAGGGCAAAGCGGTGTATCGCTACTACACCTACATCGGTCACATCGCGCAGTTGACCGCCTTCCCGGCCGTGCAGGCGGCGTGGTGGCTGACCAAGGGCAAGTTCAAGGGCAAGGACGGCGGCGTGTACAGCGCCGAGCGCATTCTGGATCAGCCGGACGACTTCCTCAGCGAGTTGATCGGCCGCGGTCTGGAAATTTACTACTACGAATAATATTTCATTTCGATAAACGAAAGCCCGTCGAATTAAGTTCGGCGGGCTTTTTGTTTACAAATCGCGCAACAGGCGAACCTGCTCGGCCCGTTTACGCGCCCAGGCGTGCTGCGGTTGCGCCTGGCAGGCGGCGGCAAACGCCTCGTAGGCGTCGCGGTATTCTTCCGCCGCCTGCTTCGCACGGCCGATTTCGTAAAGCTTGTCGGCCACGCGCCAACCAAGTTCCTTCAATTGCTCGTCACGCGCATCCAACCGCCAGCAACGATGAAGACTGAGCGCGGCGGCGAAATACTCGTTCGCCTCGGCCGCCTTGCGCGCGGCTTCGACATGCATGTTCAAACGCAGCCGATCGACCTGCTTGACGCGCTTGGCGACCCGCTTTTTTCCGTGGATCCACTCGGCGCGGCGCAACAGCGGCACGGCCAGATCGGCCCCGGCGGCATTGCGCGCGGCGAGGTTTTCCGCCTCGTCCAGCAGCCGGTTCGCCTCCTGCTTCGCCGCGTCCTTGCTGACGGCCACGGTCCGCGTTAGTTCCCGCCGCTCCTCATCCTTGCCGATGGTCTTCACGCCCACGAACCAACGATAGGAACCTTTGGTCTCGGGCGCGTTGACCCACACCACCTCGCGGTAGATGCGGCCGCGTTCCCATTCGCCGGGCGTCAGCCAGCCCATGATCGGCTTGTAGGAAATCATCCGCGGCTCGCCGCCTTCGCGCGCCAACCCGATGGAAAACGTGCAATCCAGCAGGAAGGGCGATTCGCTGACCCAGGTGAGGAAAATCGGCGTCGCGCGCTGGGGCCGCATCGCCTTGGGCGCTTCGACGGCCAGCAAGCGCAAACCGTTTTCAAAGGGCTCCAGCTCCAGCGGCAGCGCCGGTCCTTGCGTCAACTCGACCAGATCGCGCCGCACGTAGTTGCCGTTGGGGATCCGGCCGAACTTGCGATCGTCCGGCAGCTTCAGATAGCGCTTTTTGAATTTGGGATTGCCGGGGATGGTCGTCGCCCGGCCCCAGCCGCGCCGCACGTGGATGAACTCCGGCCGGCGCTCCTCGAAGAAATACTCGTCGACCACGTCACGAAAACGCGGCGTGTAGCGATGCGTGGCCAGCGGAACTTCGATTAAATAACCGATATCGAGGATCATCCCCGGCCAGTTGTACGTCGTGCCGCCCATGTCCATGTCGGTCATCGTCGTATCTTCCGGGCGCAGGGCGAGCTTGCGCGCGGTTTTCGACCACCATTTCGCGCGCGTCGCGATGAGCTTGACGGTCGTTTCCGGCGCCTTCTCGTACTTGGCGGCGAATTTCTGCGACGGACCGACGATCATCGACAAGGGCACGAGGATATAAACGCCCGCCGCCAGCAACGCCAGGGGCACGGCGAATTTCGCAGGCAGTTTCTTTTGCGCCAGCCAGGCGACGCCCGCGGCCAGGTTGTACGCGCCCAGCCCCATCAGCAGCGCCGGCACCAGCGGGAAGACGCTCAGGAAGCGCCACCCATCCATCCAATCGCCGCGGCTGTAGATCGGGAAAAACATCAGGAACAGGCCGACCAGGAAAACGTACAGCGCCTCGCGCCAGAAGCGCCGCGAAGCGAACGCCGGCAGGGAGAGCAACAACAACATCTTTAGATGATAGGTGTCCAGGTACGCCAATACGTACTTCCAGCCGCGATCCTTGAACTCGAAAAGGTTACTCAGACGATCGGGCCGCACCTTGGCGTAATAGGTGTTGGGGAACGGCCGCGCGAAATAGAGGTAATGCCACAGGTGGTACGCGCCCAGCAACAGCAGGAACGCGCCTGCCCAAACGAACAACCGTTTGCTCGGGCGACGGCGCTTGATCAAATCGGTCAGCAACAGAAAGAACCCGGCGATGGCCGTGTGCGCCACGCCTTCCGGGCGGGTGATCGCCAGCAGAAACAGCGGCAGCGCCGACCAGGGCAGCGCCTTTTCGTCGCGCCCTTCACGCACCACCAGCACGATGGCGGCAAGCATGAAAAATCCGTACAGGCTGTTTTCCATGCCCGATTGATTCCAGATGATAAAGCTCGCGTTGGTCGCCACCAGCAACGCGGCCAGGGCGACCGGCCAGGGACGGCGCTCCTCGGCGGCCATGAAGGCGTACAAACACAGCAGCACGAGCATGGCAATGCCGAAGGTCATGCCCAAGCGCTGCGACCAGACGAAAGGATCGCCGCCGAACTTGTGCGCGACGACCAGCAAGGCCACCCACGTCGGGTTGGAAAATCCCTCGACCCGCTCGCCGCCCGGATAGGCCACCGAACCGTACCCCGTGGCGATGTTGCGCACGAAGGTGAAGCTGATGCCCGCGTCGTCGACCCAGAAATCCAAAAACGGCCGCGCCATGTGCACGTAAAGCACGATCGCCGTCACGGCACACAGCGCCACGACGATCGCGGTGAACAGCAATTTTTTCCGCGTAAAAAAATCCGATCCCGCTTGCTTCAAAACGCCTCCCGCCTCCAGCGTCAGGGATATGGGTTAATCGTCACCGCGCGCGCCCGCGTCGCCAGCCGGCCGCTTGCATCCTCGGCCAGGGCGATCAACACGACGCGCGTGAGGTTGGCGTTGAACGGCACGACGAACTCGAAGGTCGTCTTCGTTTCCGTGCGCCCCGTGGCGCTCGCCGTTTCATGCGCCAGTTGCAACGGCACGCCGGCCAACTCGCCGAGAGCGACAAAGCCCAGCGAGGCCAGCCCGGCGTTGCTGCGCGCCGCGACCGTCACCGTGATCGCCTCGCCGATGCGCGCCTGCGTCGCTTCGCGCGGGGCGTCGAACCAAGCCGCCGGATCGCCGCACAACGCGCAATCGAACGTCGGACAATCATCCTCGTTTTCGTCGGTTGCGCAAGCGGCAAACGCCAGAACGCAAACGATCAGAACCGCGCACAGGACACGGCGATGTCGGCATCGTTGCCGGCCATTACGTCGTTCCAACTCTCCACCTCCCCGTTCGCGCAATCGACGCCCACGCCGTTGTTGACGATCACGTTCGCCGACGCGTGCAACGTCGAACCGTCGTCGACGGCCACGCCGATCGCGCATTCCTCGACGATCGTCGCGGCGAGCGTCACCTCGCTGTCGACGAGTTCGATGCCCGTCGCATAAAAGGGAAACTTCGCGGAAAGCACCAGCGCGTGCGGCGCGTTGACAATCCGCAAACCCACGCCGTTGGGTGCGCCGATCGTGCCGGGACCGACGAAGCTCAGCCCTTCAACGATCGCGCCGTCCGCCGTCAGGATATGGCTGGGCGCGCCGTCCTCGCTGACGATGCGCACGTTGTCGATGCCCGCGCCGTGCAAGTGCAGCGATTTGGTGAGTGTGAACGGCGAGTAATAACCGGCGGCGATGCGCACGGTCGCGCCCTCGTCGGCCGCGTCGAGGGCGTCTTGGATGTCGGCAAAGGGATAGTGCGCCGTGCCGTTCTGCAACCAGCACGCGGCGGCGGCATCGACGTAGACCGTCTTGCCGGGACCGAGAAACAGCGCCAGGCAAAGCAATGCGGCGCCCACGAGCACCAGCGGCGCGAAGCGACGCACTATTCGTCCCCGAAGGAAACGCCGGTATCGCGGGCCACGCGCACCCATTCGCCTTGCGGATTGACCAGTCGAATCTGGCGCACCGCCTCGGCGATATCCACGGTCTGGATCTTCGTTTCCTTGATGACCACCATCTTGCCGAATTCACCGCGCGCCGCCGCATGTACCGCCTCGGTGCCCAGGCGCGTGCAGAGGTTGCGGTCGAAGGCCGTGGGCGCGCCGCCGCGTTGGATATGCCCGAGGATCGTCGCGCGGCATTCGCCGACGCCCGCGTTTTCCAACTGATTGGCCAGCACCTGGCTGATGCCGCCCAGGCGAATCGTTTCGGCGCTGTCCTTGATAATCTGTTTGATGACCACGTC
Organism: bacterium; assembly: GCA_036725605.1. Taxonomy (GTDB): domain Bacteria; phylum Lernaellota; class Lernaellaia; order Lernaellales; family Lernaellaceae; genus CALBTQ01. The sequence continues at coordinate 11,715 of DAIMDW010000041.1, read as the reverse complement.
GCCGTCCTTGGGCTTGGCGCCTTCGGCCACGCTGATGATCGTGAACATGCGCCCGGCCGCCTGGCGTTCTTTGATCGCGGCCACGACCTTTTCGACGGTGAAGGGAATTTCCGGAATCAAGATAACGTCGGCGCCCGCCGCCAAACCCGCCTGCAGGGCGATCCACCCCGCGTTGCGGCCCATGGTTTCGATCAGCATCACCCGGTGGTGGCTTTCGGCGGTGGTCTGCAGACGGTCGATCGCCTCCATCACCACGTTGACCGCCGTGTCGAAACCGAAGGTGATGTCGGTGGCCGCCAGGTCGTTGTCGATCGTCTTGGGAATGCCGATGACGTTGACGCCGCGTTTGTAAAACTGCAGCCCGATGATATTGGTGCCGTCGCCGCCGACGACCAACAGGCAATCGATCTCCAGCTCTTTGAGATTCTGAATCACCTCGTCGCTGTGATCGCTTTCGATCAACCTGCCCTTGATCACTTCCCGGTGGGCGAAAGGATTGGCTTTGTTCGAGCTGCCCAGGATCGTGCCGCCGCGCGACAGCAAACCTTTGACCATGCTTGTGGTAATGTTGACGGTTCGCGGTTTGCCGATCAGGCCGGCGAATCCGTCGCGGATGCCGATCACCTGCATGCCGTATTGCCAGGAGGCGCATTTGGTCACCGCGCGAATCACCGCGTTCAAGCCGGCGCAATCGCCGCCGCCGGTCAGGATACCGAGCCTTTTGACAGTCATCGAATAATCCTTTCCTCGTAAGTCGCACCATTTGGTAAACGAAGTGGATCGCTTCTACTTTCATGCATCGTGGGGCAATGTTCAAGGGCGTCTTGCACGGCGGGCGCGGGCGCGCTACGTTGGCGGACATGTTGCAACAAACCGTCATTCAGCGCCAGGAAGTGGTCTGCCGCACGCGCAACGAAAACGGCGGGCAAACGCCGGCGTTGTTCGTGCACGGCGCGGGCAGCGAAAAGGACATCTGGCTGTTCGTCAGCCATTACGTGGCCGAGAAACTGCCCGACAAACCGCTGCTGCTGCTGGACCTGCCCGGGCACGGCGACAGCGAACCGCCGGGGCGGCAGAGCGTCGAGGAATACGCGGCGATCGTTTCCGAATTTCTGACGGCGAACCGCCTGGGACCGGTGGACATCATCGGGCACAGCATGGGCGGATTGATCGCCCAGGCGACGGCGCTGGCGCAGCCGCGGCTCGTGCGCAAATTGTGTCTGGTGGCTACCGGCGCGCGCTTGAAGGTGCTGCCGCTCATTTTCGAACTGCTGCCCGATCAGGCGGAGGCGTTTTACAACAACATGCAGCAATTCGCCTTCGGTCCGTCGATCGAAAAAAAATTGGCGGAAAAGGTAATCGACCGCATGCGCCATCTCGATCCGCTGACCATCCGCGGCGATTTCACCGCCTGCGACGCGTTCGACGCGCGTGAGCGTCTGGGCGAGATTTTCGCGCCCACGCTGGTCGTCGCCGGCGACCAGGACCTGCTCGCGCCGGCGAAAATCAACCATAAGCTGGCCGACGGCCTGCCCTTCGCCCGCTACGTCGAACTGGCCGAAACCGGTCACATGATTCCCATCGAGCGTCCCATGGAACTGGCCGAACATCTTTGTGAACATTTCGAGGCGTAAGGTGGCCGACATCATCAAACAACTGCGATCCGTGCTGACGGCCGAGGCGGTGCTGACCGAAACGGGCGATCTGGCGGCCTATGCCGCCGACGCGAAATTCAAAGGGCTGCCGCCGCTCGCCGTCGCCTTGCCGACCGAAACGGCGCAGGTGCAGGCGATCGTCCGCCTGTGTGCGCAACATCGCCTGCCGGTCATTCCGCGTGGCGCGGGCACGGGGACGGTCGGCGGCGCGGTGCCGGAAAATCGCGCGCTGGTGCTCGACCTGTCGCGCATGAACCGCATTCTGAAAATCGACCGCGACGAACTGCTGGCCGAGGTGCAGGCCGGCGTGCTCAACTCCGACCTGCAGCGGGAAGCGAAGAAGGCGGGGTTGTTCTACCCGCCCGACCCGGCCAGCCGCGCCACGAGCACGCTGGGCGGCAACGCGGCGACCAACGCCGGCGGCCTGCGCGCGGTGAAGTACGGCGTGACCGCCGATTGGGTCGCGGCGTTGGAGATCGTGACGGCCGACGGGCAGACGATTCACACCGGCGTGCGCACGCGCAAGGGCGTGGTCGGCTACGACCTGACGCGGCTGTTCGTCGGCAGCGAAGGCACGCTGGGGATCATCACCGCGCTGACGTTGCGCCTGACGCCGCTGCCGCCGGCGAAAAAAACGCTGCTCGGATTGTTCGCCACGCTGGCCGACGCCGGGCGGGCCGTCATGACGATCGTGCGCTCGCCGATCGTGCCGGCGGCGATGGAACTGCTCGATCCGGTGACGTTGCGCGCGGTGAAAAATCGCACGGGCGATCTGCTGCCCGACGACATCGCGCTGGTGCTGCTGGACGTGGACGGCAACGAACACGAGGTCCGGCGGCAGGCCGACGCATTGCGTGAATTGCTCGCCGACGCCGGGGCGCGCGAGGTGCGCGTGGCGGCCGACGAAGCCCAGGCCGATCAACTGTGGCTGGCGCGGCGCTCGGTCAGTCCGGCGTTGTACGAGTTGCGCCCGCATAAGTACGGCGAGGACGTTACCGTGCCGATCCACCGCCTGGTCGATCTGTTCGACGGCGTGGCCGCGCTGGCGGCGGAACACCGCTTGTTGCACGCCTGCTACGGACACGCGGGCGACGGCAACGTGCACGTCAATCTGCTGTACGATCCGGCCGACGCGGACGAGGCGGCACGGGCGAAAACGGCGCGGGCGGAGATCTTTCGCCTGACGCTCGCCCTGGGCGGCACGATCAGCGGCGAGCACGGCGTGGGCATCGCCAAGCGCGAATTTCTGCCCTGGGAGCAAAGCCCGGCGGCGATCGATCTGCAAAAGCGGCTCAAGCGCGCGTTCGATCCCTTGGGCATTCTCAATCCCGGCAAGGTATTTCCATGACCGACTGGGTGGCCGAACTGGCGCGATGCACCCGTTGCGGCGCCTGCCGCGAGGTGTGCCCGGTTTTCGCCCTGACCCTACGCGAGCCGGACGTGGCGCGCGGACGCCTGGCGCGCATCGAGGCGGCCGACGCCAGCGGACGTCTCACCCACGCCGACCGCCGGGCGCTGACGCGCTGCCTGCAGTGCGGGCGTTGCCGCGAGGTGTGCAAGGCCGACGTGCGCGTGCCGCAAATCGTGCGCGACGCCAAATACCGCGGCGGCGCGGGGATGGGCGCGGCGCAACAGTCGATCACCTATCTGCTGGCCGATCCGGAGCGTCTGCGCAAGCTGACCGACCGCGCGCGGCAATTCGCCGTCGCCTTGGGGCGCGCCACCACCGACGGCAGCGGCATGCGGCTGCGCTTCGCGTTGCCCTACCTGGAGGCCGGGCGCTATCTGCCGAAGCTGCCGAAGCAATCGTATTTGTCGCGCACGACCGGCCGCACGGCGCAGGGCGAACGTCGCCTGGCTTTGTTTCTCGGTTGCGGCGCCGGGCGAATTTTCACCGGCGTCGGCGAAGCGCTGGATACGATTCTGGCGACGATGAACCTCACCGCGGCCGTGCCCGAGCAAGCCTGCTGCGGCCTGCCCGCCTGGGGCATGGGCGCGGACGACGCCGCCCGCGAAGCGTTGGCCAATTTCCTGACCGCCTTCGGCGGCGAGTCGATCGAAACGATCCTCAGCCCGTGCGCCAGTTGCACCGCCATGCTGCAACAGGAAATGACCGAAGCGCTCAGCGACACGCCCCTGGCCGATGCCGCGCGGATCGTCGCCGCCAAGGTGAGCGACGTGTTCGTCTGGCTGCGGGAAAACGATTTTCATCCGCCGCGCTTGTCGCTACGCGTGGCCGTGCACGTACCCTGCCACACCCGCCGGGGCGTACGCGGGGGCGACGCGCTGACGCCGTTACTTCGTGCAACGGGGGCGCGGATCGTCGAACTGCCGGCGGAAACAGCGGCCGATTGCTGTGGAATGGGCGGATCATTCGGGGTGTTCCATCCGCAGGAGGCGCGGGAGATCGGCCGCAAGAAAATGGCCGCGATGCTCGCCGCCCGCCCCGATGTGATCGTCACGTCCTGCACCGGCTGCCTCGTGCAACTACGCGATCTAGCCGATCATTTCGGCGCGACGGTTCCGGTCCGCCACGGACTGGAATTGCTGTCCGGTTGACATGACGCATCCGTCGAACGCATACTGAATTTTCAATTATGCGGGAGCGGCAAATGCAAGGCCTGTATTTTGAGGACTTCGAACTCGGTACGCGCTACATCAGCAAAGGTCGCACGATCACCGAAGCGGACCTGGTCAACTTCGCCGGCATTTCCGGAGACTTCAACCCGCTGCACATGGACGAACAATACGCCAAGACGACCATCTTCGGTCGCCGCATTTGCCACGGCGTGTTGGGCGTCGCGTTGATGACCGGCCTGAATCAATCGTTGGGCATCACCGAAGGCACGATGCACGCGTTTTTAGGGCTGGAGTGGGATTTCCTGCGGCCGTTGTTTATCGGGGATACGGTTCATCTGGAATTGGAAGTGATTACCGCGCGCGAATCGAAAAAACCCGATCGCGGCATCGTCGTTTTCGCCTGCGATCTGATCAACCAACATGGTGAAATCGTGCAGCAGGGAACGCGTAAGATGCTGATGAAACGCCGCGCGCCGCAATAAGCTACACGGGCGTATCCTCTTTCCCTACCCGTCGTCGAATTTTTTCCAACGCCTCGCGAGCGTTCTGCCGATGCGGCCCGGTGGTCGACAACTTGGTGTCCACCGCGATTTCGGTCAGAAAGTCCATGACGACCGGATCGTCGATCAGCGACAACTCGCCGATCAACCAGATCGCCCAACGGCTTACTTCGTATTGCGGCTTGCGCGCCGAGGCTCCACCACGTTCGATGCCCATGCGGAAATCGGACACGTATTTGATCAACTTGGGAATCGCCGGTTTGCCGACGCCCTTGAGACGTTCGATCATCTGCTCGGCAATTTCCTTACGCTGGTAATGCTCTTCCCAGTTTCGCATAAGGTAATTGGTCATGTGCTCCGGGTAGATGCGCACCATGGCGTCGATGAGCATATCGACCAGGTGCGGATCCTCGTCGCTGAGATCGGTCTGAAAAACCGACATCGTTTTGCGTGCGATATCCTGGTCGTCCCACAGACCGAACAACTCGATGAAACGATAAGCGCGCTGGACCTTGGGTTCCTTCAGGTTGATCTGCCCCTGCAGATCCTCATAAATCGCGTCGCGAATTGCCGGCGGCGCCACCAGACAATTGCGCATTTTGTCGGGGTCTTTCTCGCGGACGGTATCAAAATAATTGAGCGCAAGATGCGCGAGCGGATCGCTGTCGGTTTTTTCGAGGTATTGCACCACGTCTTCGAGGAAAGCCGGGTCCCCCGTCTTCAACAGCGCTTTCCAGGCCTGGAATTGTTGCTGCTTGTCCGCGGTTTTGGTTAGGCGCAGCAACTCCTTGCTGACCTGCTCGGTGAAGGTTCTCACCGTCATGGCCGTGCGCAAAAAAGTGTCGCTGGCCTTTTGCCGGGTGGATTCGGAATCGTCGTGCATCAAGGGGATTATCGCGTCAAGTTGTCGGTCCCGCTCCAGCTTTTTCAATTTATGGGCGACAAAAAGAGCCATTGCCGACCTCCCTTCCGTCCCTTGTTTTCTAAATAATGCCATCGTCAGGGTCTTGGAACTCCAATAGGATAAAAATACGAATATCCCATTGTGTGCGTCCACAACTACCTATGATGTAATCATTTATTTTCAAAATGAAATCGGTGGGCCTACCAATTCGTTTTTATCGCCAGAATCCGGTCACCGACCGTTAGTTTCCGCACAAGCGTCAGCGCCTCGTCGCCCTCCACGTGTCCGAAGGCGGTGTAGAGCCCATCCAGGTGCGGCGTGGTTACCGCGGTAATGAAAAATTGGCTGCCCGCCGTGTCGTGTCCCGCCGAGGCCATTCCCAGGGCGCCGGCGTCGAAGGGCATGACGCCTTCCTCATCGCGGATGGCGTAGCCCGGACCGCCCCACCCCAAACCGGCCGGATCGCCGCCCTGGGCCACAAACAGCGGCACGACGCGATGAAAAACGAGATTGTCGTAAAAGCCGGTCGAGGCCAGACGCACGAAATTTTCCGCCGTCAGCGGGGCCAGATCGTAACGCGCGACCAGCGTGATGTCGCCTTTGTCGGTTTGCAGCAGCAGTTTCTTTTCGCGTTGACCGTTGGCCAGACGCTCCGCCAGCAGGCGATAATCCTTTGCCGAGCGGCCGGGGCACGCGCCGTACAACGGCTTCTTATGAATTTCGCGCGTCAGATCGTAGAGCACCTGCACCGCTTTGCGACGCACGGCCAACCGTCGATCGTCGATGCCCTGCCGGGCGATTTCACCGAGCACCCCGTGGGTGCGAGCCGGGCTGTTCTTGGCGTTGACGATCGTCTCCATCGCCGTCACCACCGCCAGAGCCGCATCGGGGCCGCGATCTTCTGTGGCGCGTTCCCAGAGTTTCAGCAACGGTTCCACGGCTTCGGCGGTCTTGGTCGCGCCGAGGGTTTCGGCGGCAATGGAACGAACGATCGGATCCGCCTCGTTGCGCCACTCCGGATGCTTGGTGGCCATTTCGGCGCGCGCTTCGTAATTACGATCGTACGCCAGGGCCATCACGATGCTCTGACGCACCGGCAACGAACGCACGAAGCGCTCGGGCACGCCGTCCCCCTTGAGCAGCCATTCCAAACGGTCAAAGGCCTCCAGCGTCGCCAGCACGTCGACGTAATGCAGTGCATCGGCATCGGTATAAGAGAAGCGTTCCGGCGACAGCGCCAACAACTGTTCTTTCGCGCCGGCCCGCGCGGCGGCCAACCGGGCCATCCGGGCGTAAGGCACCTTTTGTTGGCTGACGTCAAGCAGGAACGCGACCACCGCCGGATCCTGGATCGTCGCGAGGCTTTCGAAGATCGCCTGATGCAGGCTGGTCGACTGACCGGCGCCGGCATGACCCAACGTTCGCTTCAACAGGTCGAGCGCCTTTTCCGGCGGAAATTTTTCGGCGACGACCTGCACGGCGGCGATCTTCTCGGCCATCGTTCCCTTGGCCAGCAGCGGAACCATTTTCCCTTTGACCGCATCGTCGATCTTGTCGCGCCGGCGCAACGCCTGCAGCGCCTGGACGCGCACCATCGGATCGGCGTGCGCAAAGGCGGCGGTCAGTTCGTCTTCCAGCGGCAGGTCGAACGTCTGCTTGCGGCCGGCGAAATAGGCGGCGTGATAAACGACCCGGGCGTCGGACGAAGCAAACGCCGCTTCGAAGATCACCTCGCGCGGATCCTTGATGTTCATCGTCTGTTCGATTCGTTTGTCGATGTGCTCCTCGATGGGCAGTTTTTTCGGTCGTTCCTGCGCGGCGACGCGCACCAGGGCGATCAACAATTCGGCGGCATCGGGATCATCCGACTTGTTCAACGCGACGGCCGCCTCGCCCGCTTCCTTCTGACCTTGCTGGGGCGCCCCAAGGGCGATGGCGGTAAAGGCCGCCGCCCGGGCCTTCAGCGACGGATCGCTTTTGCCCACCGCCAACAAAGCGTTGAGCACTTCCGGCGGGGTTTCGATGCGATACGCCTTGGCCGGCGTATTGGCCCACAACCAACCGAGCGCGGCACACACCACGGCTCGGTCGAGCTTGTCATTCTTCAACGCGCGCACCAGCGCCGGCGAACCGGTCGGATCGCCGATGTGCCCGATGGCCTTGGCCGCGAGATGGCGCGCCTCGACCGGCAGATTGTCGTCGAGCAACCATGTTTCCAGTTCCGCCTGGTAGGTCGCGTTGTCTTCGGCGGCGAGAATTTTTGCGATGGTTTCGCTTTTCGCATCGGTCTTCGCCATCGCCATTACCGTCAGCAAAAGCACCAGGGACAATACGCAGAACATCATCGGAAAACGCCGCAAAACGAACCTCCTTGGCCGGAATGAGATAATTCATTGTGGGTCCGAATCTTTTTACGGTCAAGTTCCGAGACTTTATGGTAGGCTTCGCGTATGGCAAAACGCTGCAAACGTTGCATGACCACCCGCCGGGGGTTGGCGCTGTCGCTGACCATCCTTTTTTTCATGCTGATTCTCTATTTCGCCACGCCCGATATTCTCGAAATGTTCGAGATGCAGCTTCTGGATTGGCGGGTACGCCTGCGCGGACCGGCCGACCCCGGCAACCTGGTCAAGCTTATTCTGGTGGACACCTCCAGCCGTAAGCAATTCGGCATGCGCGGCGAATTCCGTTTGGAATTGGCGAACGTCATCAACAATCTCAAGGCGGACGGAGCCCGGGTTATCGGCCTGGATCTGTACTTTTTAGCCGAAACCGGCAACGGCATTGGTTCTCAAGCGGATGAAAAACTGGCCGAGGCGGTCAGAAACGCGGGCAACCTGGTGATCGGTTACAACTGGGATTTTGCGCTGCCCGACAATCGCCTGGCCACCGCCGAGGCGATCGGCCGCCGGCAATTGCTGATGGCCACACGCAACGTCGACGAACCGGGCTTTACGCCCGAACGCGTACCCCAGGAAGCGCGCATCGCCAGCCAGACCATCACCCAACACACCGCCGCGGTCGGATTTTTCACGGTCATCGTCGATCCGAATTTTTACGCGCGCAAACTGCCCGCGGCCCTGTCGTACAAGAACAATCTGTACTACCCGTTCAGTCTGGCCATCGTGCGCACCTATTTGAATCAGGAAGGATACGGCGTGCGGCCGAACAACGAAAAAAACAAACTGATCGGCCCGCAATTCGGCGAGATTCAACTGCACCCCGACCATCTTGGTTATCTTTGGTTTAACTTCTACGGCAGCACCGACGCTTTCGAAACGTTGCGCTTCGACGACGTGGTGAAAAACGGCGTGCCGCCCGGCTTCGCCAACGGTTCGATCGTGCTGATCGGCGTAAGCGGCGACGATTCGGGCGACCTGTTCGCCACCAGCTTCGACACGGCGCTGCCCGGCGTCGTCTTGCATGCGACCGCCGTGGCCAACGCACTCTCCAACGGCTTCCTGTGGCGCGACAACACGGTGCGCGCCGTCGAAATCGTGATGATGGTATTGTTCGCCCTGCTCATGGGCCTGCTGTTGCCGCGCATCACGCCGATCCTGGCGCTATTCATCGGCCCGGTGTTGATCGCGATATTGCTGTACGTTTCGCAATACCTGCTGAAAAACGATGCAATATGGATTCACCTGCTCCTGCCGACCTCGCTGATTCTGGTGTTGCATCTGGTGATTTTCAGTTTCCGCGTGCAGGCGGCCGAGCACCAGGCTTATCTGAACGATCTGGAGCAGTGATCAGCGATCCTCTTCCTCGACCAGCACATGCAGCACAACGCTGGAGACGTCGGGACAGAACTGCGCCGTCTGATACACGCGATCGGCGACGGCGCGCGTGGCGACCACCCCACCGATCACGGCCACCTGACAATAGACTTCCACCTGCAATTGACTCAGCCGCACGCCGGCCACTTTCGCCAAACGCCTGATCAACTGCTGACGGATTTTGGTGTCGACAGCGATCTGCCCCAGTGAGCGTTTGTCGCCCATGTCGACCTGCCGTTTGTAACCGGGCGCCAGTTCGATTTTACTTTCCACCTTGCGCACGCCCGGCAGCGTCCGCACGACCGCCTCGGCCAAATGGCGCTCCTGCAGCGTACGGGCAATACCGGAAATGCGCACCGTGCCGTCGCTCACCTGAATTTTCATCGCGCGCAACTGGGGGCGTTTGGTCTGGATCAACCCGGCGTGGATCTGCCGCCGCAATTCCGGATCGGGCACGACGATTTCTTTTTTGATGGCCGAGGGGACGGGAACCGGCGTCGCTTCGCCGACCGGCGTTTGCTCGTCGGGCGCGGGCGTGGATTCGTCCTCCTGCGCGTCGACGGTCGCCCACAGGCAAACCAGCAACGTCAAACCGACAAACGCAATCAGCCAGCCCTTTTTCATACAGGTAAGCTGCCACGATCCGCAAGCGTGGACAAGCCGCTTACATCACAGCGTTTTGGGCCTTGCCGGTCGAACGGCTTTCTGTTAACAAAGGAGGACTTTCACGGGGATCACGCTTGCGGCTGTTTCGTTCGGTTTTCCTGCTCCTGCTCTTGTTGTTGCCAAGCCTGGCGGCGGCGCAATCAATTCCCGACGTGTCCCAATTGCCGACCGGCAAGCGTCCCAATAGCTGGCATTTCTTCAACGGCTTTGCACTGGGTCTCAATCCGGTCGTGTTCGGCGATCAGGTGAAAGCCTTTTACAAAATGCCCTGGGGCGAAGGCAAATCATTGCTCACCGCCGATTCCCACTGGCGCATCGGCACCAACAGCATCTTCAGTCCTTCGTATATCCGGCCGGGCGTGATGATCGGCGTGTCGCCGTTGTTGATCATGGACCTCGATCTGACCTACGGTCCGGGCATCAATTTCATGCACTACGCCTATGATTCCTACAACGACCACATGGACCCGGTGGTGCTGGGCGAGATGGAGGATTACGTCGGCTTCTTCCATCAATACAGCGCGAACATGACGCTCAAGGCGGGCGTGGGGCCGATCGCGGTGCTGCATTTCAGCGACTACGAGTACTTCACTTCCGAAGAGTATTACTTCAACTGGGAAAACGGCTGTATTTTCAAAACCGGCTATCTGATGCGCCACAAGTTGTTTCTGCTGTGGGAATTCGACAAAAACTGGCGCATGTTCACCAATTGGGAATGGATGCACTACTTCACCACCGACAAGCAATTCCAGTTGCTCTCCTGTGGTCTGCTGATCACCAACGAACTTCCGTACGGAATGTCGTTGTTGTTCCAAAACGGTTACCACCTGCAAAACGAGCACTTCACCGGCCTGAAGTTCTGGATGGCCACCTTCCGCGAATGGGACTTTCCTATTAAGTGATTGCAAATCAAGTCATCCCTGACTTGATTTGCTGACGGTCGACGAAAAGCGCGGTTTTCGTCTCCCTTCATTTTCGCCGTCGCGGATCGACGTCGAAAATGGCGCCCCATCCATGGGGCGCGGCGTGGACCACGTCACTCGGTAGCAAATCAAGTCGTCTCTGACTTGATTTGCTGACGGTCGACGAAAAGCGCGGTTTTCGTCTCCCTTCATTT
>DAIMDW010000041.1:0-417 GCA_036725605.1 bacterium | reverse complement strand
TGGGGCGCGGCGTGGACCACGTCACTCGGTAGCAAATCAAGTCGTCTCTGACTTGGTTTGCCAACGGTCGACAAAAAGCGCGGTTTTCGTCTCCCTTCATTTTCGCCGTCGTGGATTGACGACGAAAATGCCGCCCCATCCATGGGGCGCGGCGTGCACACCCTCATTGGCATGGTGCTGACTGCTTGTCCTCGGTAACAAATCAAGTCGTCCCTGACTTGATTTGCTGACGGTCGACGAAAAGCGCGGTTTTCGTCTCCGTTCCCGACTTCAACACCGTCCTTTTTCACATAATGCAAAAGCTTAAAATTACGGAGGGCGATTTCGATTAAGGGCGTCCCGAGAAGAAAACCGGGGGAAGTCGAACAACGTTGAAATGGATTTCCGCGCCGGATCTTCAAGCCCGTAGGGCGCAGG
>DAIMDW010000040.1:0-38159 GCA_036725605.1 bacterium | reverse complement strand
ATTCTGCCGTCGGATAGTTTGAATAACCTGCCGCCGCTGATTATGATCGCCGGCACCTCGATGAACAGCGGCAAGACCTTCGCCGCCACCGAACTGGTGCGCGTGTTGTCCAAACAGGGGCGCAACGTCGCCGCCTGCAAACTCACCGGCGTCAGCCTGATGCGCGACATGCTCTCGATGGGCGACGCCGGCGCGGTCGAAGTGATGGACTTCACCCAGGCGGGCATCGCCTCGACGCGCGGCACGAAAATTCTCCCCGTCGCCCGCGGCATCCTGCAGCACCTGGCCAAAAGCAATCCCGATCTGATCGTTGCCGAATTGGGCGACGGCATCCTGGGCGAGTACGGCGTGGACGACATTCTCGGCGACGAGCAAATCACCGAATTCGCCGCCTGTCACATCGTCTGCGCGCCCGACCCGGTGGCGGCCTACGGCGCGGTGCAGATTTACCGCGAGCGCTTCCACCTGCCGATCCACCTGTTCACCGGACCGGTCACCGACAACGCGGTCGGCAGCGATTTCATCCGCGACAAATTAGGCATCGAGGCCATCAACGCGCGCCACGACATCGACAACCTGGTCGCCGTCGTCACGCGAATCATCCAACAACAAGGAGCCGGACAATGACCCGGGCGAAGATCGACGTTGCCGTGCTCGGCGCGACCGGATTGACCGGCGGCGAATTGCTGCGCCTGTTGTTGCAGCATCCGCGGGTAAACGAGGTGCACGCTCTGTCGCGGAAGGAATCCGGCCGGCCGCTGCATGCAGTTCATCCCTCATTGCGCCATCTGACGCCGGCGACCTTTTCAACTCTGTCGCCGCGCGAAGCGGCCGAGCGTTCCGATGTGATTTTCTTCGCCCTGCCCCACACGCAAAGCCAGGCGTTCGTCGCCGAGTTGATCGACCTGGACGACAAATTGTTGATCGATCTGTCGGCCGATTTTCGCCTGCGCGATCGCGAAGCCTATCAGCGCCATTACGCGCCGCACGCCTGTTTCGAGTTGGTCGAGCGATTCGTTTACGGCCTGCCCGAACTTGATCGCGAGACGATCCGCACGGCCAGGCGCATCGCCAATCCGGGCTGCTTCGCCACCGCCGCCGAGTTGCTGTTGCTGCCCCTGGCCCAGGCCGGAATGCTGCGCGACACCTGGCCGATCTTCGCCATTACCGGCTCGTCCGGTTCGGGCAAGACGCCGAAAGCGTCGACCCATCATCCCTTCCGCGACGGCAACCTGTTCGCTTACAAAATGCTGGCGCACCAGCACGAGGTGGAGATCATGCAAACCTTGTCGCAGGCCGCCGGTCACAATTGTCGCATCCGCCTGCTGAGCCATTCCGGCCCGATGGTGCGCGGCATTCATTGCACCACCTACGCCAACGACGCCGCGCTGGCCGATACCGACCTCGCCGCGCTGTACCGCCACGCCTATGCCGATCATCCGTTTGTGCACGTGTTGTCCGAACCGCCGCGTCTGGCGGAAGTGGTCGGCACCAACTTCGTTCACCTCGCCTTGAAGCAAAACGGCGCCGAGGTGGAAATCGCCCTGGTGCTCGACAACCTGGTCAAAGGCGCGGCCGGACAGGCCGTGCAAAACATGAACCTGATGCTCGGTTTCGACGAAACCGCCGGCCTGACGCATCCCGGAGCTTACCCATGCTGACGTCGTTGCCGGAACTGCCGGTCTACAATTTGCTGCCGCTTGAGCTGGTCTCCGGCCAGGGCGCCACAGTTGTCGATGCGCGCGGCGACGAGTACCTCGACTTCTACGGCGGGCACGCCGTCGCCGCCCTCGGGCACGGACATCCGAAGCTCGCCGAGGCGCTGTACCGGCAGGCGCAACGATTGATGTTCTATTCCAACGCCGTCGATCATGAACCGCGCCGTCGCTTCTGCGCTCGTTTGTTGCAGATGGCCGGCGACCGTTTCGCCGGCGTCTTCCTGTGCAACAGCGGTGCGGAAGCCAATGAAAACGCTTTATCGATCGCCCGCCAACTCACCAAACGGAAAGTCTTCGTTTCCGTGGAAGGCGGTTTTCACGGACGCACACTGCTGACCCTCGCCCTGTCCGGCCTGCCCAATTATCGCCGTCTGGCCAAGGCGGGAGACGAACCGCTGCTCAACGATCTGCGTCTATTGCCCGCGCATGATTTGGAGATGATCGACACGATCGTCGATGAAGACTGCGCCGCGGTGATCGTCGAGCCGGTACAGGGATTGGCCGGCGCGGTCGCCTTTTCCAGCGAGTACCTGACGCGCCTGCGGCAACGCTGCGATGAAGTCGGCGCGCTGCTGATTTTCGACGAAGTGCAATGCGGTTCCGGCCGTAGCGGCTGTTACACGGCGGCGCAACGCCTGCAAGTGCAACCACATATCCTGACCCTGGCCAAGGGCCTGGCCGGCGGCTTCCCCATCGGGGCGGTGCTGTGCGATCCACAAACCGCGAAGGTGAACGCCGGCTCGCTCGGCTCGACCTTCGGCGGCGCGCCCTTGGCCTGTGCCGCCGGTCTCGCCGCCTTGGATATCATTGAAGAAGAAAACCTGCTCGCCAACGCCTATCGCCTCGGCGAGCATCTCAAGTTCGCTCTGGCCTGCATCGACGGCGTGGTGCGCGTCGACGGCCTGGGCTTGCTGATCGGCATTGAACTCAAGCAACCGGCCAAGGATGTTCGCGACGCCCTGTTGACCGATCATCGCATCATCGCCGGCGTCAGCGCTCATCCGCACGTGCTGCGCATCATGCCGCCGCTGTCGATCACGCAAACCGAAGCGGACACCTTTGTCCATGCGCTAACCCAAACCCTGACGTGAGGCTCCGATGACCGACTCCATTTCCTGGCTCAAACGCGCGTTGCCCTACATCCGCCGCTACAAGCACCAGACCTTCATTCTCAAGATGGGCGGAGCGCTGCTGAACAACAAAGAAGCGACGCTGGAACTGGCCGAACAAATCACGCTGTTGATCGACCTGGGCATCCGCATCGTGCTGGTGCACGGGGGCGGACCGCAAACCAGCGAGCTGTCGCAAAAACTCGGCCTCAAGCCGGACATCGTCGCCGGTCGACGCGTGACCTGCGACAACACGCTGGAGGTCGTCAAGATGACCCTGGCCGGTCAGCTCAATCTCGATCTGGTCAGCACCTTTGCGCGTTGCGGCGTGAATGCCGTCGGCCTGACCGGCATCGATTCCGGCCTGATCAAAGCCAAGCGCCGGCCACCCGTGGCGATTACCGACGACGCGGGCGAGGATCGCCTGGTCGATTTCGGCAACGTCGGCGACATCTACGACGCCGATTCCACGCTGGTGAACGCGCTGATCGACAACGAATACCTGCCGGTGATCGCCTCGCTCGGCGGTGACGGCGAAGGCGGCGTGCTCAACATCAACGCCGACACGGTCGCCGAAGCCCTTGCGGTAAAAATGCAGGCCAAAAAGTTGGTCTTTATCACCGAAGCGCCGGGCATACTGCGCGACAAAAACGATCCCGGTTCGTTGGTGCCTTTCGCCGACGCGACCGATCTGCAATCGCTGCTCGACGACGGTGTGATCGCCGCCGGCATGCGTCCCAAGGTCGAAGCGTGCTTGCGCGCCTGCAAACAGGGCGTCAAACGCACGCACATCATCAGCGGCCTGCAACCCAGCGCACTGCTGACCGAAATTTTCACCGGCGAGGGATGCGGCACGATGATCGTCGCCGAGCGCGAAAAGAAAGAATACCAGGAGAGCGAGCTTGGATGACCCTCTGCCGCCGCTGGCCGAATTGATTCGCGTGCCGGGCATTACCGGCGACGAATCGGCGATCATTGCCGCCACGGCGGCATTGTGTCGCCGACTGTCCCTGCCTCATCGAACGAATGAAAACGGAGTGGTGGTCACCGTGACCGGCGCCCAAGCCGGTCCGCGCCTTTTGTTTTGCGCGCACCTGGACACCGTTCCCGCCGGCGACGGTTGGCGTTGTCCGCCGTTCGGCGGCACGATCGAAAACGGCGTGTGTTACGGACGCGGCGCGGTGGACGACCGCGGCTGCTGCGTGGCGTTGCTGCTGGCCGCCAAACAACTGCAAAGCGAAGGGCTGGCCGCCGGCGAAATCGTCATCGCCCTGTCGATCGGCGAGGAAGGCAACGATCCGTCTTTGCCGCGCCTGCTGGCCGAACTGCCGCCCATCGACGCGGGCATCGTCTGCGAGCCGACCGACATGCGCGTGGCCACGTCGCAACGCGGATTGATGCACGTCGACCTGCTGACCCACGGCGAGCAAGCGCATGCCGCTCGCGCAAAAGGACCCGGCGCCATCGATCTTCTGCTCGATGATCTGCAGCGCCTGCGTCGCCTGGATTGGCCGCCGGTCGATGCGCTCCTGGGCCCGACGCGCTTCACGCCAACGCGCCTGTCAGCGGGCGTGGCCGACAACATGACGCCGCCCGACGCCAAGGCGCGCGTGGACATTCGCACCACGCCCGTTTGTTCGCATGCCCAAATCATCGCCCGCCTGCGCGATGAATTGACCGCCGAGGTGATCGTCATTGCCGATCATTTGATCCCTTGCGTCATCGCCGACGATCACCCGCTGGTCGCCATCGCCTGCGCGGCCGCCGCCGATCCGCAACCCTACGCTTCGGACGCGGCCAGCGATTGGTTTGCGCTGCAACGCGTCGGCATTCCGGCCATCAAACTCGGCCCGGGCGACCCCGCCTGGTCGCATCGCGCCGACGAACGGATATCCGCTGAGCAATTGCATCAGGGCATCGCGGGCTACGCCGCCATTGCCCGCAGTTTTTGCCGCCCAGCGAAGGAAGGAGCCAAGTCATGAGTTCAATCACCAAACGTCGCACCATGATCCGCTCGCTCATTCACGAGCACGCCGTGCACACGCAGGAAGAGTTGAGCCACCTGTTGGCCGCCCAGGGGATTCAGACGACGCAAACCACGTTATCGCGCGACATCGCCGCTTTGGGTTTGATCAAGCAAGACGGTCGCTACCATTCCTCCGATGCCCCGCCGACAACCAGGCAAGTTGCGACGTATCTGCAAAATCGCATTCTCGAAATCAAGACCGCCGGACCGTACATCGTCGTCATTCGCACCAGCACCGGCGAAGCGGGCGCGGTCGGTCTGCAAATCGATCGGGCGAATTGGTCCGAAGCGGTCGGCACCGTCGCCGGCGACGACACCGTCTTCATCGCCTGCGACGACCCGGCGGCCAGTGGCCGCTTGATGCAAAAATTACGGGACATCGCTCCCGACGCATTTTCTTGAGAAAGGAACGAACATGGAGCCGACGATCAACACTGTGGTGCTTGCTTACTCGGGCGGTTTGGATACCTCGATCATCATCCCCTGGCTGAAGGAAAACTACGGCTGTCGCGTGGTCGCCTACGTCGGCAACGTCGGGCTGGGCGACGACGAACTGGAAGGCCTGGAAGAACGCGCGTTGCAAACCGGCGCCGATCGCGTGGTCATCGAAGATCTGCGCGACGAGTTTTGCTCCGACTATCTGTTCCCGATGATCCAGGCCGGCGCGGTCTACGAAGGCAAGTACCTGCTGGGCACCAGCATCGCCCGCCCCTTGATCGCCAAAGGCATGATGGCCGTCGCCGAACAGGAAAACGCGGACGCGGTGGCCCACGGCTGCACCGGCAAGGGCAACGATCAGGTGCGTTTCGAGCTGACCTTCAAGGCGTTCAATCCGAAGATCCGCATCATCGCGCCCTGGCGCATCTGGAACATCCGCTCGCGCGCCGACGCCATCGCTTATGCGGAAGCGCACAACGTGCCGCTCAAGGTGAAAAAGCGCGGCGTGTACAGCCACGACCGCAACCTGTGGCACATGTCCAGCGAAGGCGGCGAACTGGAGGATCCGTGGAACGATCCGCCCGAGGATATTTACCAACTCACCGTCGCGCCCTGGGAAGCGCCCGACGAGGGCGAGGAGTTGACCATCGGTTTCAACAAAGGCGCGCCCACCTGCGTCAACGGCGAAAATCTCACGCCCGCCAAACTGGTTGAAACGCTCAACGCACTGGGAAAAAAGCACGGCGTCGGCCGCGTGGATATCGTCGAAAATCGCCTGGTCGGCATGAAGTCGCGCGGCGTATACGAAACGCCCGGCGGCTCGATTCTCTACCGCGCGCACTATGAGCTGGAAACCCTGGTGCTCGACGCCGAGACCATGCACTTCAAGGAACAGCTCGCGCCCAAGTACGCCGAGCTGATTTACAACGGGCGCTACTTCGTGCCGCTGCGCGAAGCACTGGACGCCTTCGTCGCCGAAACGCAGGCCAACGTGACCGGCGAAGTGCGCATGCTGCTGTACAAAGGCAACATCATCGTGCGCGGTCGCCGTTCGCCCTACTCGCTGTACCGCGAAGATTTCGCCACCTTCGGCACCGATGAGGTATACAATCAAAAGGATGCGGAGGGCTTCATCAATCTGTACGGTTTGTCGATCAAAGTGCGCTCGCTGATTGAAGCCGAGGGCGGCGATCGCCTCAAGGGCTACACCGCGCCGCGCTATTCGAAATATGGCCGGCAATACAAACGGGATTGACCATGACGCTTTACGAAGGACGGATCGGCGAAAAGGCTGACGCGTTGATGGACGCCATCAACCGCTCGCTGCCGGTCGACATTCGCCTGTTGCCGTACGATGTCGCCACCAATCAAGTCTGGGCGCGCGAACTGCGGCAAATCGGCGTTTACAACGAAGCGGAACTGGCGTCCGTCCTCGACGCGTTGGAAAAAATATTGACTCAATACCGCGCCAACGCTTTTACGCCCTTGCCGGACGACGAGGATGTGCACACGCTGATCGAACGATTGCTGACCGAATCCTTGGGTGAACTCGGCGCGCGCATCCACACCGGTCGCAGCCGCAATGATCAGGTCGCTTGCGACTTGCGTCTTTTCCTGATGGATCGTTTGCCGCAACTGAGCGCCGACATTCGCGAGCTGATTGCCGCGTTGTTGGATATCGGCCGCGAACATCGCGACACATTGCTGGCCGGCGAGACACACTTGCAGCCCGCGCAACCGATCACTCTCGGTCATTTTCTGCTTTCACTGGCCTTCGGTTTGCGGCGTGATGTGCTGCGAATCAGCGATGCTCTCCAACGCATTCGCCGGTGTCCGCTCGGTTCCGGCGCGTTGGCCGGTGCGGGCTTCACGGTCGACCGCGAACGCCTATCGCATGAACTCGGCTTCGACGCGCCGCTGGAAAATTCGCTCGACGCCACCGCTGATCGCGATGCGGCGCAGGAAACGGTTGGCGCGCTGGCGATCATGGCGACCAGGCTGTCGCGCTACGCGGAGCAGTTCATCATCTGGACAAGCCCGGCGTTCGGTTATGTGCGCTTTGCCGATCGGTGGTCCACCGGCTCGAGCATGATGCCGCAAAAACGCAATCCCGATGCGATGGAGTTGATCCGCGCCAAAGCCGCGCGCGTGATCGGACAATCCACCGCGTTGCTGACGCTGACCAAGGGCGTGCCCCTCGCCTACGCGAAGGACCTGCAGGAAGACAAAACCGCCTTGTTTGATGCGTTGGATACGGCGTTCCTGATCGTCAACGTCTTTCGCGAGGCGACCGCTTCGGCGACATTCAATGTGGAAAACATGCTCGCCAAGCTCGGCGGCGATCTGCTGGCCACCGATCTGGCCGATCTGTTGACGCAAACCGGCGTGCCGTTTCGCACCGCGCATCAGCGGGTCGCTCGCTTCGTCGGCTTATTGGAGAAAGATCATCGCGACTTGTTGAGCGCCACCGACGACGAATTGAACGAGGCCTTTCCCGAGTTGCCCGCCGTGAAAAACAAACTCACGTTTGCCGCCGCCGTGTCGCGGCGTAGCGTGGCGGGCGGGCCTTCGCCAACCAGCCTGGAGGCGCAATTCGCGCAGTTGACCGCTTGGTTGCGGGAAATGAACATGACGAAATAATATCGAGCCACAACCGTTTCTTGGAAACGATCGTTCGGCATGTTATGAAAGATTTCGCGCTCTGTTGGTGAAAATCGAATCGCAACCGGGAATCCTTCAACAACGACGCTCACGACATCAGATGAGAGGAACCTCATGCTGGTACACAAATTCGGCGGCACCTCCGTCAAAAATGCCGAACGGATCACCGTCGCCGCCCAGTTGATCGCACAGCACGATCGGCCCGCCGTCGTCGTCACCTCGGCTCTGGCCGGCGTCACCGACACGTTGATCGTCATGGCCGAAGCCGCCAAGGAACGAAAAAACACGGTCGTCGAAACGAATCTGGCCGCATTGCGCGCTCGTCATTTGGATACCGCCACGGTGGTCGTTTCCGCTGGGGACACGCAAACCGCGTTGCTCGATTTTTGCCGGCAAACGATCGATGAACTCGAACAATTGCTGCATGGCGTTTTCCTTTTGCGCGAACTCACGCCGCGCTCGCAGGCGTTGATCGCCTCGTTCGGCGAGCGACTTGCCGCCCCAATTCTTGCCGCCGCGATTTCGCAACAAGGGCTGCGCGGTCGCGTGGTCGACGCCCGCGACATCATCCGCACCGACGACAATTTTCTGAGCGCCAACGTCGACATGACCGTCAGCCGCGAGCTTACGCGCAAAACGGTATTGCCGATGGCCGACAAAGCGGTGTGCGTCATCACCGGCTTCATCGGCAAAACCGAATCCGGCCTGACGACAACGCTCGGACGCGGCGGCAGCGATTTTTCCGCCTCGCTGATCGGCGCGTTTTTGGACGCCGATGAAATCTGGATCTGGACCGACGTGGACGGCGTGATGACCGCCGACCCACGTATCGTTCCCGAAGCCCGCGTGCTTGAAGCGATCTCCTATCGCGAAGCCGCCGAGATGGCCTATTTCGGTTCGCGCGTGCTGCATCCGCGCACGATGATTCCGGCGGTGCAGCAGAATATTCCGTTGCGCATCCGCAATTCGTTCAGCCCGGAGCATCCCGGCACGTTGATCACCGATCGCCGCACCGACCGTTTCCAGGGCGTGAAAAGCGTCACCTCGATACCCGACATGGCGATGGTCACCCTCGAAGGCAAGGGCATGATCGGCGTGCCCGGTATCGTGCAGCGCGTGTTCACCGCGACGGCGCGGGCCGGCGTCAACGTCTTCATGATTTCGCAGGCCAGTTCCGAACAGAACATCAGCTTCATCGTGCGGCAAGGCGACGGGGCGCGCGTGGTCAAGGAATTGGAGGAGGAGTTCAAGCTCGAACTGTTCCGCAAGATGATCGAACGCATCGACCTGGCCGCGCCGGTGGGCATTCTGGCGATCATCGGCGAAGGGATGAAGGGTACGCCGGGCATCAGCCAGCGTCTGTTCACCGCCCTGGGCCGCGGGCGCATCAACGTGCTGGCCATCGCGCAAGGCAGTTCCGAGTTGAACGTTTCGGTCGTCGTCGACCAAGACAATCTGCAGCGCGCCGTCGCCGCCGTGCATACGCGTTTCGGTCTGACCACCGACACGCACGTGGTGCTGTTCGGCAAAGGGTTGATCGGCCGCACGCTCATCAGCCAGTTGCTCGCCGGGCAGGAACGGCTGCGCCGCGACCACGGTCTGAGTCTGAAGGTGATCGGCGTCTGCGGACGCGATGAACTGCTGTTCGATCCGGCGGGCATCAAGGCCGAAGCGCTGCGGCAAATCGCCGATGGCGCAACACTGCGCTCTTTGGGCGGCGAGACGCGACCGGCGGACAAGGAAATCATCGAGCGCATTGTCAGCACGCAACGGATGGACGTCGTGCTCGTCGATGTCACCGCGGCGGAAACGATCCCGCTGCACGCGTTGGCGCTGCAAAACGGCATTCACGTGGTTACCGCCAACAAGAAGCCGCTTTCCGGCTCGCTGGCCGATTACAAGAACCTTCGCTGGCAAGCCTTCGCGCACGGCGCGGGTTATCATTTCGAAACGACCTTCGGCGCCGGTTTGCCGGTTTTGTTCACCTTGCAGGATTTGCTGGCCACCCACGATCGCATCCTGCGCGTTACCGGCTGCTTTTCCGGCACGCTGGGCTACATTTGCTCGGGCTTGCAGGAAGGGCGCTTGTTCTCGGAGGTCGTTCGCGAAGCCAAGGCGCTGGGTTTCACCGAGCCCGATCCGCGCGACGATTTGTCCGGCCTCGACGTCGCGCGCAAGGCGCTGATCATCGCCCGCGAAATCGGCCTGGAATTGGAAATGACCGACGTCGACCTGACCGGCATGGTCCCGTCGGAAATGATGGCGCTGCCGGATGTCGACACGTTCATGAATCGCCTGCCCGATCTCGACGACGATTTTGCCGCGCAGGTCGAGCAAGCGCGTACGGAAAACAAAGTCCTGCGCTACCTCGTCGAAATCGTCGACGGCCGCGTAACCGTGGGCCTCAAAGCGGTTGAGCTGCAATCGGCCGAAGGACAATTGAACGGCCCCGACAACATCGTCGTCTATCAGACCGAACGGTACCGCAACAATCCGTTGATCATCCGCGGACCCGGCGCGGGTGCGGAGGTCACCGCCGCCGGCG
The DNA here is from genome assembly GCA_036725605.1 of bacterium. Classification (GTDB taxonomy): domain Bacteria; phylum Lernaellota; class Lernaellaia; order Lernaellales; family Lernaellaceae; genus CALBTQ01. Next base: position 27,662 of record DAIMDW010000040.1, on the reverse strand, counting down.
TTTTCGGCGACTTGCTGAAGGTGGCGCGACACGCATGAAATCCACGACAACGAGCAACGACTCCATCAGCGTTTTCGCCCCGGCGACCGTGGCCAACGTCGGGCCGGGCTTCGACTGCTTCGGCTTCGCCCTCGCCGGCGCGGGCGACGTTGTGCACGCACGCCTGACTGACGAACCCGGCGTGCATATCGCGCGCATCGCCAACGACGACGGCCGCCTGCCTTTGCTTGCCGCTCAAAACACCGCCGGCAAAGCGGCGCAGGTCGTTTGGCAACAACCGCCGGATTTGTCCGAGGCTCACGGCCTCGAACTGGAGATCATTAAAGGATTACCGTTGAGCGCCGGTTTAGGCGGAAGCGCCGCCAGCGCCGTCGCCGGAGCGGTCGCCGCGATGCACCTGGTCGCGCAATTGTCCGCTCGCCCTTACGACGATGAACTGGTGTTGCAGGCGGCGTTGTCCGGCGAGATGGTCGCTTCCGGCAGCCGCCATGCCGACAACGTTGCGCCCTCGCTCTACGGCGGATTCACCGTGGTCCAGGCCAACGAGCCGCCGCACATCGCGCGTTTCATCCCGCAAATCGAATTGCACGTCGCGGCCGTCACCCCGGCGATTGCCGTTTCCACCAAAGCGGCGCGCGAGGCGTTGCCGAAAATGATCCCCCTGACCGACGCGGCGCAGAACTGGGCCAATAGCGCATCATTAGTATTGGCGCTATTTACCGCCGATGAAAAACTACTGCGCGCCTCGTTGCGCGATGTCGTCGTCGAACCTTGCCGGGCGAAACTCATTCCCGACTTTGCCGCCGTGAAAAACGCGGCGCTGGAAAGCGGCGCCTACGGTTGTTCGATCAGCGGTTCGGGACCGACCGTCTTCGCCCTGGCGCCCAATCGGCAAATCGCCCAGGCCGCCGCCGAGGCCATGTCCGCCGTTTTCGCTCGCCGCGATCTGGCCGCCGACATCATCGTCACCACCATCGATTCCGAAGGAGCGCGACGCCGATGAGTGAGAAATTCTCCGTTCTGCAATGCATCCGCTGTGGCGCGACCTATGAAGCGACCGAGGTGCGCTACCGTTGCGATTGCGGCGATCTGCTCGAGGTGGCGCACGATCTGGAGCGCCTCCGCTTTGCCTTTCCCGACATGCGCAAGCGTTTCGCCGCGCGCGCCGGCAGCACGCAATTTCCCTACGCGTCCGGCGTCTGGCGCTTTCATGAAATGATTCTGCCCGACCTGCCCATGGCCGATATCGTCAGCAAACCCGAAGGCAACACCAACCTGTATCGCACCGCGAAACTTTCGCGCGCGTTTCAAACCGACAGGTTGTACCTGAAGCACGAGGGCGAAAATCCGACGTTGTCGTTCAAGGATCGCGGCATGACCACCGGCGTTTCCTGGGCGAAACATCTGGGGATGAAAATCGTTGCCTGCGCCTCGACCGGCGACACCTCCGCCGCGATGGCCGCGTATGCCGCACAGGTCGACGATCTACGCGGCGTCGTCTTTCTGCCGCACAACAAAATCAGCCCGGAACAGCTTGCGCAGGCCATCGCCTACGGCGCCGTCACCCTGGCGCTGGACACCGATTTCGACGGTTGCATGCGACTGGTGCAGCAGGTCGCCGAACGCTATCCGATTTACCTGCTCAACTCGATGAACTCACTGCGCATCGAGGGACAAAAATCCATCGGCCTGGAGTCGATCGCGCAACTGGGCTGGCGCGTGCCCGACTGGTTCGTCATCCCCGTCGGCAACGCCGGCAACATCAGCGCCCTGGGCAAAGGGCTGCGCGAAGCGTACGCCTTGGGCGTAATCGACCGCCTGCCGCGCATCGCCGCCATTCAGGCGCAAGCGGCCGATCCATTTTTCCGCAGCTATCAAACCGGCTTCACCGAGAGGATTTTCGTCACCGCCGAACCGACGCTGGCCAGCGCCATTCGCATCGGCGCGCCGGTCAGTCATGACAAGGCCGCGAAGGTCGTCGCCGAGTTCGACGGCGTCGTCGAGGAAGTGACCGAGGCGGAACTGATGGACGCCAAGGCGCTGGCCGATCGCTGCGGCGTCGCGGTCTGTCCCAACTCCGGCGTGGCGCTGGCCGGCCTGCGCAAATTGCGCGCGCAAAAAATCATCGAAGACGAGCAAACCGTCGTGGCGATCATGACCGCGCACGGTTTGAAGTTCTCGCAGGTCGGCGTCGACTATCATACCGGCGCGATGTCCGCGCTGCCGCCGCACCACGTCAACGCGCCGCTCGTTTTGCCGGCGGATATGGCGGCGATCGTCGATGCCCTGCAGCTGGAAAACGGCCGATGATACGCGCGACGGTTTTTCCTCATTCCGCGTCCGCGACGATGCACGATGAGAAAGTCAATCACAATTCATTTGACAAGTTTCGCTCGTTTGGTTATGCAAGATTTATGAACTGGCGGATGAACCATCACCATCATCATACTCTCTCCGACGAGGGCCGGATGGTGGTGTAGTCTCTCCCCCAACACAAACACCGACGCCGGCTGAACCGCCGGCGTTTTTTTTTGCGCAAGGAGATGGACATGGCGAACAAAGCAAACGGCAACATACTGCGGCTGGCGCTGCCCAAGGGACGAATGCAGGAAGGAGTGTTCGCTTTGTTGCACGACGCGGGCATCGGCATCTCGTTCAGTGAGCGCCACTACCGCCCGACCATCTCGTTGCCGGGATTTGAAACCAAGATTCTCAAACCGCAGAACATTGTCGAGATGCTGCACTTCGGTTCCCGCGACATCGGCTTTGCCGGTGCGGATTGGGCCGCCGAGCTCAACGCCAACCTTGTGCAACTGCTGGACACCGGACTCAATCCGGTGCGCGTAGTCGCCGCCGCGCCCAAGGCGATTTTGCGCAACGGCAAACTGCCCGCCCGTAAGCTGGTCGTGGCCTCCGAATACGAACGGCTGACGCAGGCTTGGATCCGCCGCAATAAAATGAAGGCGACCTTCGTGCGTTCCTACGGCGCGACCGAGGTTTTTCCGCCCGAAGATGCCGACTGCATCGTGGACAACACCGCCACCGGCGACACCTTGCGCGCCGGACAGTTGGAGATCGTCGATGTGTTGATGGAATCGTCGACGCGCCTGTTCGCCAATCCGCAGGCGATGAAAAACCGTCAAAAACGCAAGGCCATCGACAAGTTCATCATGCTTGTACAGTCGGTGCTTGACGCGCGCCTGCGCGTGATGATCGACGTCAACGTGCCGGCCAACAAGCTCGAGCAACTCGTCAACCTGCTGCCCTGCATGCGCCGGCCGACCATCGCCCCGCTGTTCGGCGAAGACGCTTTCGCGATCAAGGCGGCCGTGCCCAAAGATCAGTTGCCGATTTTGATTCCGCAAATCAAAGCGCACGGCGGCACCGACATCGTCGTCACCGCGCCCGATCAACTGGTGTCCTGACGGAGGTTGATGAATGAATCCCACGAAAACAGGCGGCCCGCGACCGGCGGCATTCATCGATCAGCTCGATGTGTATTCGCCGCCGAAAGCGCCGGCGCCGACCGATCTAAAACTCGACAGCAATGAGGGAGTCGGTCCGCCGCTTGCTTTGCTGGACGATCTGCCCGCCGGCGGACCCGATCTCTTCTGCCGTTATCAAAAAGCCGATCGCCTGGAAGCGTTGATCGCCGCCGAGTTGCGTATCGATCCGTCGCAGGTTCTGGTGACCGCCGGTTGCGATGATGCGATTCAACGTTGCTGCCGCGTTTTTCTCTCGCCTGATCGCGAGATGATTCTGCCCTATCCGACTTTCGACATGTACCGCAACTTCGCAACGCTCGCCGGCGGCGCGATCGTTGACGTACCCTGGACGAACGGTCGTTTTCCAACCGATCGGATTCTCGCCGCCGTCACGCCTCAAACGGGCATCATCACCGCAATCACTCCGAACAATCCGACCGGCGAAACGGTGGCGGCCGCCGATCTGGAGCATATCAGCCGCGCGGCGCCCGACGTGCTCTTGCTGGTCGACCTCGCCTACACCCAGTTTGCCGATGACGATCTGACCGCAACCGTGTTGCGCCTGCCCAACGCGATCGCGTTACACACCTTTTCCAAGGCCTGGGGCATGGCCGGTTTGCGCGTGGGCTTCGCCGCCGGTCCGCCGCAATTGATTCACTATTTGCGCCGCGCCGGTTTGCCTTTCCCGGTGGCGAATATCTCGTTGCAATTGGCCGCCGATCGGGTTTCCTCCGATCGACAATCGATGAAAAATTACGTGGCGCAGGTGCGCTCCGAGCGTGAGCGGTTGCACCATCTTTTAAATGAACTGGGCTACGCAACGACCGCCTCGCAAGGAAATTTCGTTTTCGTACGCCCGACCGATGCGTTGTGGCTGCGCGATGCGTTGGCGGGTTTGGGCATTGCCGCGCGGTTGATTCCGGCGGAAGAGGAGTTCCCCGGCGGCGTGCGCATTACCTGCCCGGGTGACGAATCGACCTTTCAGCGGTTGGTGCATTCGCTACGGGTGATCGCATGTCCGCAGGCCATTATCTTCGATATGGACGGCGTGCTGGCCGACGATTCGCAGTCCTATCGCCAGGCGGTTATCGACACGGCGAAAACATTCGGCGTCGATCTGACAGTCGCCGATGTCACGCGGGAGAAGGCCAAGGGCGACGCCAACAACGAGTGGATCGTCACGCAACGCTTGCTGTCGGCGCATGGCGTACAAACCGATTTGGCGGAAGTGACAACGCGTTTCGAACAAATTTATCAGGGCGATGACGAGCAACCGGGATTGTGGGCGACCGAAACGTTGCTGATCGAAAAGAGCCGGCTGGAACGTCTCGCCGCGCGTGTACCGCTTGCCGTTGTCACCGGCCGACCGCGCCACGACGCCCAACGATTCCTCAATCAGTACGGCATCACCGAGTTGTTTCGGACCGTGGTCTGCATGGATGATGCGCCGCACAAACCCGATCCCGCGCCGGTCAAGCTTTGTCTGGAAAAATTGAATTGCACCACGGCCTGGATGATTGGCGATACGCCCGATGATATCCAAGCCTCGCGTCGCGCGGGCGTATTGCCGTTGGGCGTGGTTTCGCCGGCCGACGATCGCCGGACAATCGAGTCGCTTTTGTACCGGGCCGGCGCCGCCCGCGTTTTACAGTCCCTTGCCGAAGTGGAGGATTATCTGCCATGAACGAACGCATTGCCGTCATCACGCGCGAAACGACGGAAACGAAAATCGAATGCCGGGTCAATCTGGACGGCAGCGGCCGGGCCGACATTCAAACCGGCATCGGCTTTTACGATCACCTGCTGACGGCTCTGGCGCGTCACAGCCGCATCGATCTGACGCTTTCGTGCAGCGGCGACCTGCCGGTGGACGATCATCACACGGTCGAGGATTGCGCGCTGGCGATCGGCCGGGCGATCGATCAAGCGCTGGGCGAACGGCGCGGCATTACCCGCTTCGGTTGGGCGCTCGCGCCGTTGGATGAAGCGCTGGCCCGCGTGGCGGTGGATCTTTCCGGTCGTCCGTTTGCCGCCATCGCGCTGCACCTCAAGCGCGATGCAATCGGCGCGCTGGCCTGCGAGAACATCGCACACGCCCTGCAGTCATTGGCTTTTGCCGCGCGTATGACGTTGCACGTTGAAATTCTGTCCGGCGAAAACGACCACCACAAAGCCGAAGCTGCTTTCAAAGCGTTGGCGCTGTCGCTACGGCAGGCGATTCGCCAAGACGACACGAACGACATCGCCAGCACCAAAGGGACCTTGACATGAGCCGCCGCCGGGTCCTGGTCATTCCCACCGGCGTGGCCAATCTGGCCTCCATCGTCGCCGGCTTGTCGCGCCTCGACGTTGAGCCGACTTTCCAAGCCGATGCCGCCGCCGTCGCCGAGGCAGAGTATGTAGTGCTTCCCGGCGTCGGGGCCTTCGCCGCCGGCATGAAGTACCTGCAAGAAAACGGTCTAGCCGAACCGCTGGTGCGTCGCATCGAGGAAGGCAAACCGACGCTGGCCGTGTGCCTCGGCCTGCAACTGCTCTGCCGCGAAAGCGAGGAAAGCCCCGGAATAAAGGGCCTGGGCGTTATCGACCAACCGATTCGCCGTTTCTCCGATCAGGTGCGTGTGCCGCAACTGGGGTGGAATAAAGTCGTACCTGACGACTGTCGCCTGCTGCTTGAGGGATACGCCTACTTCGCCAATTCCTATCGCTTGACCGCCACGCCGGAAGGCTGGCATGTCGCTCACGCACAATATGACGGGCGCTTTCTGGCCGCGTTGGAACGCGGTGCGGTGTTGGCCTGCCAGTTTCACCCGGAGCTCTCCGGGCCCTACGGACTCGAGCTTCTGCGGCGATGGCTCAACGACGGCGCGGGAGGTGACGCATGCTGACCAAACGAATCATCCCCTGCCTCGATGTCAAAGACGGGCGTGTGGTCAAAGGCGTTAAATTCCAGGGCCTACGCGACGCCGGCTCGCCGGCCGAACTCGCGCAAGCCTATGAACAACAGGGCGCCGACGAACTGGTGTTGCTCGATGTTTCCGCCACGCCCGAGGGGCGCAAAACCGCGCTGACAACGGTCCGCGACGTGCGCCGCGTTCTTTCCATACCGCTGACGGTGGGCGGCGGCATTCGCTCGATCGCCGATGCGCGCAATCTGTTGGAAGCCGGGGCGGACAAAGTGGGCGTCAACACCGCAGCGGTGAACGATCCCCCGCTGCTCACCGCCATCGCCGAGCAGTTCGGCCGGCAATGCACCGTGCTCGCGGTCGACGCCAAACAAGCCGCGCCCGGCAAGTGGCAGGCGGTCGTTCTATCCGGCACCACCGACCTCGATCTGGATGTCATCGATTGGGTGCAAACCGCCTGCGAAAAGGGCGCGGGCGAAATTCTGCTCACCAGTTGGGATCGCGACGGCACGCGCAGCGGTTACGATCTGGCGCTGACCTCCGCCGTCGCCGACGCGGTCAACGTGCCGGTGATCGCCTCGGGAGGCGCGAACGATCCGCAGCAATTGCTGGAAGGTTTGCAGGCCGGAGCCGACGCCGTGCTGGCCGCATCGATTTTCCACTACGGCGAATGGACCGTGCGACAGATCAAAGATTATCTGGCTGAACGAAACGTGGAGGTGCGCCGATGATTGTTCCTTCAATCGATTTGATGGACCGCAACGCGGTGCAGTTGGTCGGCGGCAAACAGAAGGTGCTCGACGCGGGCGATCCGCGTCCCATCGCCGAAAAGTTCCGTCTGGCGGGCGAAATTGCCGTTGTTGATCTCGACGCCGCCTTGGGATGCGGCAACAACAATGAGACGATTCGCGACCTGCTGCGCCTCGCTCCCTGCCGCATCGGCGGCGGCGTTCGCGACGTGCCGACCGCCCTCGCCTGGCTCGACGCCGGTGCGACCAAGGTTGTGTTGGGAACGGCGGCCACGCCCGATGTGTTGACGCGTCTGCCGCGCGAACGCGTCGTCGCCGCGCTCGATGCGGTGGATGGCGAAGTCGTCGTCGATGGTTGGCGCACGAAAACAGGCGCGAGCGTCGCCGATCGCATGCGCGAATTGCGCCCGCTGGTCGGCGGCTTCCTCGTCACCTTCGTCGAGCGCGAAGGGCGCATGCAAGGCACCGCGTTGGAGCGCGTCGCACAATTGAAAGAAATATGCGGCGACGCCGAACTGACCGTGGCCGGCGGTTTCACCACGACAGAGGAAATCGCCGAGGCCGACCGTCTGGGCGCCAACGCGCAGGTGGGCATGGCGCTGTACACGGACAAGATGTCGTTGGCCGACGCCATCGCCGCACCGCTACGCTCGGATCGTCCGGACGGCCTATGGCCGACGGTCGTGGTCGACGAACAAGGCATCGCCCTTGGCTTGGCCTACTCCGACTTGGAAAGCCTGCGCGCGGCGGTCGATGCCAGGCGCGGAATTTATCATTCGCGCTCACGCGGCTTGTGGATCAAAGGCGATACCTCCGGCGCCACGCAAGATCTGTTGCGCATCGATCTTGATTGCGACCGCGACACGCTGCGCTTCGTCGTCCGTCAACACGGCGCGGGTTTTTGCCATCGCGGCACGCGCACCTGCTGGGGCGACGCCGGCGGCATTCCGCGACTGGCGCGCCGTTTGGCCGCTCGCCGTGACAGCGCACCGACCGGCTCTTACACGCGACGCTTGTTCGATGATCCCGAGTTGCTGCGCGCCAAGCTGATGGAAGAAGCCGCCGAGCTGGCCGAGGCCGCCGGCAAAGACGCGGTTATCTGGGAAGCGGCCGACGTGCTCTACTTCACGCTGGTCGCGATGGCGCGTGGCGGCGTGACGCTGGCGGATGTGGCCGCCGAGCTGGACCGTCGCGCCTTGCGTCTCACCCGCCGGGCCGGCGACGCCAAAACAAAGGAAGGCAAATGATGAGCGAACGTTTGCTGCGCATTATCGCTCCCGCCGATGTTCACGAGTTTCCCAAAAGCGAATTGGACGGCGACACGCTTTCGATCGCGACGGCGATTGTGGCCGACGTCAAACAACGCGGCGAAGAAGCGCTCATCGAGCATGCACAGCGACTGGGCGATCTGCGTACCGGCGAGCGAATGATCTATCATCGCGACGATTTCGCCGCCGCGATGAATTCGTTGACCACCGACAAACGCAACGTCATCGAGCGCACCGGCGAACGCATCCGCACCTTTGCCCAAGCGCAGCGAAACAGCTTGTCGGAAATCGCTATTCCGATCGAGGGCGGACGGGCCGGACAAACGATCGCTCCGGTGGAAAGCGCCGGATGTTACGCGCCGGGCGGTCGATATCCGCTGCCCTCTTCCGTGTTGATGACCGCCATCCCGGCTCGCGTGGCCGGTGTGAACCGAGTGTGGGTGGCCTCGCCGCGTCCGCAGCCGGAAACATTGGCCGCCTGTGCGGTGGCCGAGGTCGATCACCTGTTGGCCGTCGGCGGGGCACAAGCCATCGCAGCGTTGGCCTACGGGGCCGGCATGGTGCCGCCCTGTCGGATGATCGTCGGACCCGGCAACCGTTTCGTGACCGCCGCCAAAAAAATCGTCTATGGCGACGTCGGCATCGATATGCCGGCCGGACCTTCCGAGCTGGTCGTGTTGGCCGACGACTCGGCCGATCCGGCGTGGCTCGCCGCCGACCTGCTGGCGCAAGCGGAGCACGATCCGGACGCCATCGTGGCTTTGATCGCCACCGACCGGAAAATTGTGGATCGCGTCGAACATCAACTCGCCGAGCAGCTTTCGGCGTTGCCTACGGCCGACATCGCGCGCCGCGCTTTGCAGCACAGCTTTGCGGTGGTGGCGGCCGACCTCGCGGAAAGCGTGGCGTTGTGCAATCGCCTGGCTCCCGAGCATCTATCGTTGCAGATCGTCGAGGCCCGGCAAGTTCAGCCTGAGTTACAGCACTACGGCGCGTTGTTCATCGGCGCGGCGTCGGCGCAGGTGCTTGGCGATTACGGCGCGGGGCCCAACCATGTTTTGCCGACCGGCGGTACGTCTCATTTTTCCGGAGGCTTGTCCGTGTTCAACTTCCTGCGCGTACGTACCTGGATGGAAGTCGACCGCCCCGCTGCCGCCGCATCCTTATTCGATGAGGCGACGCGCATGGCGCAGATGGAAGGGTTGGTCGCGCACGCGAACTCCGCGAAAATCCGTCTTCCATAAGATTTGGTTGAATCGTCAAGGATCCGGATTGGCCGCGCCCGGCGTGATGTCGTCCGCCTCGAAAAGAGTCCAGGCACCGATCTTGTCCGGCGACCGCGCGTAGGATAGATCCTCTCCAAGCAGGTCATAGGAGAAGCTGTCCACCTGAAAATATCCCAAGGACGTGTCTACGCCAAGGAAGATGGACTCACCGTCTTTGTCCAGCTTGAAACCGGCATGCCATATTCCTTGTTCCAAATCCTTATCGGCATAGATCAGGGCGTAATCGTCTTCGTTCAACTGGACATCGGGCAACCGCCATTTCAACGGCTCGGCCGGATCGTCGCTGAGGTAGAACATACTGAGGTCCACCGGACCGTATCCGTCTTTTACCGTGATTTCGATCCAGTCTTCATATTCTCCATATTCGTCGGTCCAGACCGTCTCGTTATCCGCCATCAATTCATTGATGATCAGAGCCGGAACGCCGACTTGGAAGAACGCCGGTTTGTTTGCACCGCCGGCCGGCAAAAAAGCCGAGTGTCCCGCCGCATCCTGCGCTCGCAGATAGTAATGAACAAGCGCACTTGCCTCGTAGGTATCGGGGAACGTGCCGCCGAAAATCCCGTCACCGGCATTTCCATCCCCATGCGCCCCGTCGTCGAACATATTGAAATGAATCCACCCTTGCCCGTCGTCGGCAAAAGCATCGACCGTGAAAAGGTCGCCATCCTCATCCGTCACATAGGCAATCAGATTGATCGAAGCCAGGGCCTGAGGCGGATGAGGATCCGTCCGCATATCCTGAATCGATGGGAAATGCCACGTGGCATTTCCGCCGTTCCAATCACTCGGCGACGGTGCTGACATAATTGATAATGGATCGGCCAGCCGGTCATTTTCCCGGCCGAACGCCTGGTCGGCCGCCAAGGCCGGATAGCTTATCTCATCGATCAATTGTCCGCCGAAAGCCGAGATCTCATACAAACCGATCCATCCCCCGGCGGGATTCAGAATCTCCGGCAAATGGCCGTCCCCGTGTTTTGTATCGCCATCGCAGAAAAAGAGCGCAAAGTCCCACGGCTCGATGGTCACTTCGGGCAACGGATATTTCCCCGGCTCGCCCGGATCATCCGAGATGGACAAACCGCGCAGGAACATCGGCATGCCCGTCAGGTTGTGAATTTCCAGGTAGGGTTCATACTCTTCATTCTCGTCCATCACGACCGACTGATTGTCGGCCACCAATTCATTCAAGATCTGACCGACAAACTCGGTCGGCGCCAAATCCACCATCCGTTGGGTGTAATCATCCTCGTTGATCCGATCCATCTGTTCCCGGCACGCGTTGGAAACGTAGTCCAACTCGCTGGAACAGGTCATCTCCGGTTTTCGGAAGTCCCCATAGACCGCGTCCGTCAGCGTCTGCGCTTGCACGGTCAACGCTGCGGGCAAGTCCAGATCATTAAGATCCTCTCGCAAAAACAGCAATTGCTTCGCGTAGGCATAGCGGAAGGAATCCAACGAAAACGCCTGATCAAGCAGATAATCCACGAGACCATATTCCGGATTTTCCGCAGTCCCCAGATCCACAGGCACCGCCGCGGACCACAGATAGTCGTTGTCCTTGGGGATGAATTCCCAACGTGCCGTAGCCGGATCTTGATATAAGAAATAATTGTGCAAAAGAAAATCGTCGTTTCCCAAGAGAATATTCGCCGATCGGTACTGCAGATAGCGCTCCATTTCGACATTCTGCGAAAGGAACATCTCCAACTCATCCCCTTCGAGCCGATGCAGCGTATAGGTAAAGTCCCAAATGTCGTCGAGGCAATTGCCGTCGCCGTTTTTCTGATTCAACTCCTGCGGATTGGTGGGCAGGTCGAAGAAAAAGAATTCCGCTTCCAGCAGGCAGCCGGCTTCATTTCGGTCATGAAGCCCCAGAAACGCCCCGTCAGCCTCCTCGACGTCGACGTACAATCCGGAAAATTTATCATTCAAAATAACGGCGGCATGCCGGATGTCGTAGGTGGCGATATCCAGAAGCTGGTCCGCAACGAAATCCATCGACCATTCCTGGAGGAAGGAATTGTCCATCCATGATGATTTCAAGTTGACTTCATCATGACTGAAGTAGGTTTCCGTGGCGAGATGTACTTTCCAGGATCGTTTCGCGAACATGCGAGTGTTGTCATAGCCACGGAAATGGAATTCCGCATCCTCATCTTGGTCGAGAAACGAGAACATGCCGGTCACGTGCTCTTCGGTAAGCGGATCGAGGGCGAGCGTCAATAAGTCGTCCGCCGCGATTGTCAGTTCCACCAAAGGCAGCGAAAGAATGTCCGCCGAAAGAGAAGCTCCGCTAACCGACGCCGAGGCCGAGGAAGTCGTGCCGTCCAGGTCGATGGCTTCCACCCAATACGTATGGGTTACGCCGGGGACCGTATCGAAATCACGAAACTGGATCATGCCGTGATCGTTGAACGGCAGCAGAGGTTGCGTCACGCACTGATCGTCTTTGTAGACTCGGTATCCGGCCAGCCGCCGCGTTTCCTGCGTCGTCCAGGTCAACGCAATGGCGTCGATGCCTTCATGCATGGTCAAATCGTCGGGGGCCGCAACCGGATCATCCTGGTCGTTCAACGGTTTCAATAATTCGATCGCGGCCAAGGTCAACGGGAAAAGCGTGCCGGTTTTCGGGGAAAGAGCGACGTCGACCACGCCCGAAACCGGCCGGGCGGTAACTCCTATCGCGGCGACATGCTGAACCGCGTCTACTGCGCCGAGGTCGACATCCGCCAACACGACCGTTCCATTGATCGCGATATCGAACGGCGCCGATTCGGGCAGAACAGCCATCGGCTCGGCAAGAATCAACCGTAACGGTCGGGGCAGATCGTCTCCCACGATAAAACGATAGCCGATGGTTCCATCCGTTCCCACCGCCCGCCGCATCGTTCCGAGGCGCGAGTCCCCCGAAGAAAAACCGCCGCAGGCTGCGTAATACCATCCCGCCATTTCACTGACGGGATATTCGACCGCATCCCCCGCTCCGATCGAACCGTATCCTTGCTCCGGATTGAACGTCGCATCCGCGAGATAGACAACATCGTCAACGGAAATTTCAGGGCCGCCGCAATTTATGCGGACCTCTTCCGCCGTATCGTCATCGCCGGTATCATCGTCATCATCGATGGAATCATCATCGGGATTATAAAAATCGTCATCATCGGAGTCGGTGTCATCGTCTGAAGCGTCGTCGCCCCGCGCATCATCGTCATCGTCGCAACCGAATTGAATACAAGACAAAATAATCAGCGAAAGAACGCCGAGGAGAGAAACCGTTTTGAGAAAACGATTCAAATTCATTCCTCTCTCCTTGAAGGAGCAAAGGCATTTAATGGATGTCCCCCCGAACGTCAGATATCTATCATACAATTGTATCATTAGTCAATTTTGAATATTCCACGAGATATTCGATAGGTATCTACTATCTATTTTATTTTTATGAGTTTTTTGGCGGAAAGGTCTTTTCCGATCGGCGGCGCAAAATCCCTTCCGGCCAATCGCCGGTCTTAATTTCGGGAGGTCTCCCCTTTCTTTTAAAAACGATACTCCAGTCCCACGGAGGCGATGTGTTCCTGCACGCCGTCCTCGTCGTCCGATGGAATGTTCGCCCGCAACACGTAATAGGTTTTCGCATACAGCTGGCCGAACGTGCGGGCGGTGAACCAGGCGGAAACGAGAAACAACCGGTCGGTGCGGTCGCCGTCGAAGTATGGCGGCATATCGCCGTTGGGAATGAAATCCTTGTGAATGAACTCGTTGTACAACGAGGCGGAGAACCGTTCGTTGAAGCGAATCGAGTAAAGCAGCGTCGCCTTATGCTTGGCGTAATTGAATTCGGCGTCGACTTCCAGGGACGCTTGTTCTCCCTCGAAACCGCGCACCTGCTCCAATGGCGTCGGCGGCGGTCGTCGCCCATCCGGCGGGGGCGGCTGCATTTGGTTGTCGGCGACGTTGGTGTTCCCGATCATGGCCGGCCGCAGGTAATCGCCGCGGTCCCGTTGGAAGGTGTAGGAACCTTGGAGGTAATGCCGAATCCCGAACAACGCGTCGAAACCGACCTTGCCCGAATAACGATAACCGTCGTTGGGCGGGCTCAGAATCGCCGGATCGGTCATCTGATTGTTGCCGATGTAATACAGGCAATCGAAGGAATAATACGTGTACACCAGCGGCGTCCAGGTATTGCGCAACTCGATAAAACCGCCGTTCATCGAGTAGTCGTTGCCCGCGCTGTCGAAATGCAGATTGATGATGTTCTCGTAGCCGAGCAGTCCTTCCCACAAGTTGGAAAATTTATGCTTGCCCGCCATGGTGAACGAGTTGCGGAACAGATCGGTCTCCTCCTTTTCGGCGGGCACAAAGTAACGCACGCTGTCGAGCATGCTGATCGAGTTCGCCCCGAAAAAGAAGCCGAAATAGAGGTTGCCGTTGCTGACATACCAGGATTTTTCCGTATGAAAGTACGGCCAATAGGCCAGTTCCTGCAGATCGAATTCCAGCCGGCTGTTGCTGCCCCAGGAATACTTCATGCCCAGCTTGGCATCGAGCTGATAAATGAATTCGTCTTCCCCGTCGGTGTCGTTGGGAAACTCGTTCGCTAAATCGAAATGCGAATCATACATGGCGGCCACGCCCACGACGCCCGACAGCGAACCGTCGTTTTCCTGGGTGTCATCGGCATGCACAACCACCGTCGAAAAGACCAACAACAGGATCGTCAACAAAACAATACGGCGTTTCATGGAACAATGCTTTCCTTCTGTTGTAGGGATGCGGCCTTTTGTTTGTACTCCTCAAGCAGACGCTGCAAACGATCCGTTTCCCCTCGCAGATCGTTCAAAGACTTTTTCCTCCGCTTCAATAATTGCTCTTGTTGTTGAATTCGCTCGGTGAGTTCATGAAGCTGTTGCGGATCCTGGGCGCCGCGTCCTTGTTGCAGCTCGGCCAGATTGCGCAAAATCTCGCGTTGATTGTGTAAGGAACGGACCATCTGCGCGTTTTGTTCGCTCTCTTGCGTCAGGCGCGTCTCCTCGCGCTTCAGTTCGTCGAGTCGATCCGCGATGATTTCCGCTTTTTCGCGAATGTCCTCCGGTCCGTCCAGCGGCGCCAGGGCGATGGCGGCCTCGATGCTCTTCCAGGACCGCCAGGTGTCGATCGACTCGAACGAGTCGCCGGCATACACGCCCGCCGCACACAGCAGCGTGAGCACAAGCGCAATACCGGCGACCGTCTTGCTCAATCCGTGATCCCGAATTTTTCCAGCTTGTTGCGAAAACGATTGCGGTCGATGCCCAGCATGCGCGCCGCCTTGGCCTTCACCCGCCCCGACCGCTCATAGGCGTGCAGAATAAGGCGTCGCTCGAAGTTCTCCATCTCGCCGTCGAAATCCACATCGTCATCCGGCAACGTGACGTAGGAGTTGACCGGCAGCGAAAACATCGGCGGCAGATGTTGCAGATCGATCGGCATCCCGTCGGCCAGCACCGCCGCGCGTTCGATCACGTTGCGCAATTCACGAACGTTGCCCGGCCAGTCGTAATCCATCAGCACCTCGAGCGCGCGCGCAATCGGCCGCTGCACCGCCCGCCCCAACCGTCGCGCTTCCCGCTGAACGAACGCATCGATCAGACTCGGAATGTCGCTCTTGCGATTGCGCAACGGCGGCAGGTCGATGGTGAAAACGTTCAACCGATAATACAGGTCTTCGCGGAACGCGCCTTCCTTGACCGCCTTGGGCAGATTCTTGTTGGTGGCCGAAACGATGCGGATGTTCACCTTGATCGTCTTGTCGCCGCCGACGCGCTCGAACTCTTTTTCCTGCAGAACGCGCAACAGCTTGGTCTGCATGCCCAGCGGGATATCGCCCACTTCGTCCAGGAAAAACGTGCCGCGATCGGCCAGCTCGAAACGGCCGATGCGCCGACCGGCCGCGCCGGTAAACGCGCCGCGTTCATGCCCGAACAATTCGCTTTCCAGCACGCCCTCGGCGTAGGCCACGCAGTGCGCGCTGATGAACGGAGCGTTGGCGCGCATGCTCTTGTAATGGATCGCGCGCGCGACCAGTTCTTTGCCGGTGCCGCTTTCCCCGCAGATCAGCACGGTCGAATCCGACGGTGCGACCTTTTCGATCATCTCGAACACCTGCCGCATCGGCGGGCTGGACCCGATGATCTCGCCGGTGCCGTAACGGTACGCGTCGTCCTCCTCGTACGAGGTCACGCGCGCGCTCAGGCGTTCCATCTTTTGCGCCAGTTCGCGTTGCGCCACGGCCTTCTGGAATTTGACCTGCAGTTCGTTGTTGTCCAGCGGTTTGGTGACGAAATCGAAGGCGCCGACCTTCATCGCCTCCACCGCCAGTTCCACGCTGCCGTAAGCGGTGATCAGCACCACGATGATGTCCGGCCAGCGCTCGCGCGTTATCTTCAGCAACTGCATGCCGTCGATGCGCGGCATTTTCACGTCGGTGACCAGAACATCGATGGATTCGCGTTCCAAAATCGCCAACGCCTGTTCGCCGTCATAGGTCGCAAACGCCGTGTAGCCGCGGCGCTCAACCAGAATGCGCAGCGCGTCGGCCGCCGTTTTGTTGTCATCGACGATCAGAAAAGTGGCCATGTCACTTATCCTCCGTCCGGGCCTGGTTAACCGGCAGGCGGACAATAATCCGCGCTCCGCCGTTGGGGATGTTCTCGGCGACGATCACCCCGCCGTGATCGCGCACGATTTTCTCCGCGTTGGCCAGCCCGAGTCCCGTACCGGATTGCTTGGTCGTAAAGAACGGTTCGAATATTTGTTGCAGAGCCGATTCGGCGATGCCGTGCCCCGAATCCTCCACCGCAAAGTCGATCGTCTGATCTTCCGGGCGCAGCCGGATGCTCATGACAACCCGGCCGCCGTCGTCGCTGGCTTCGATGGCATTGAGCAAAACGTTCAACAGCGACTGTTCCATGCGATCGCGATCGACGCAGATCAACGGCAGGTCCGCTTCCGGTTGCAGGTGCACGATCACGCCCTTTTCCTCGGCCGCGGCCGCCGTCATTTCCACGGTTTTCGCGGCCAGATCGGCCGGAGCGGTTTCGCCGCACAGCAACGTCATCGGACGCGAATAGGTGAGAAACTCGGTCAAAAAACGATTGAGCTTGCCGATCTCGTAATTGAGCGTCTCGATGGTTTTGCGCGAACTGGAGGCATTCTGCTCCTGCATCTCCTCGCCCAGCACCGCCAGCAACAGCTTGATCGAATTGAGCGGATTGCGGATTTCATGGGCGACGTTCGCCGACATCTCCTTCAATCGCGCGTCGCGCGCCTGAACCTGCTGCGCCATTTTGTTGATGGAGTTGGCCAGAATTTCCAGTTCGACGACCTGCGGAATGGCCACGCGCGCCGTGTAATCGCCGTCGCCGATCTGCTCGGCGGTTTTCGCCATATTGCGGATCGGCTTGGCCAGCGAGCGCGCCAGCAGCAACGCGAATAGGAACGCGAAAACGGCGCTCAGCCCCGCGATCCAGTACAGACGCGACCTCATCTTCTCGATGACTTCGATTTCCTTGGTGCCCGCATCCACGCCGACAATCGCATACAGCCGCCCCCGCGTATTCATGATCGGCGCATAGGCCGAAATGAAAAGCTCGCCGGAAGCGGCGCGGTAGCTGACGGTATTGACCGATCGCCCCTCCTGCAGTTCTTTATAAAATGCTTGCTCGAAATGCGAGAGCATGTACGTTGCGCCGATGATATATTCCGGCCGCGGATCGACGATGGAAGTGCCGTCCGGCCGAAAAATGAAGACGCTTTCCACGCCGGTCGCCTCGCGTATTTCGCTCAGTTTCTCCTTCAATCGAAGAACCATGCGGGTTTGGTCGTCGCCGAGTTTAATCAACTCAAGCCGCTCCGTCGGCGCGTTGCGTGCGGCGATGCTGGCAATATCCTTGAGTTTCCGCCCGATCTCCCCCTCCAGATGCGCTTTGGCGGTCGAGAAGAACAACGTTCCGAAAATAGACAAAATAATTATGATGATCAGCAAATAGAAAAGTGCCTGCGTGGAAAAAATGGAAAGTTTGCTTTTTTTTCTTTGCATTATCCAACCACCGGGCACAACAAGTGTCGACTCAACATATATATTTGTTCAGCAACAACCGTACCAGAAACATTTTTGAATGTCTGAAGAAAAACCGCCCTGAAACCGGGATGTTTTGCCTCTCGCCAACTTGCCTCCGCGATTTTCCGGGTGGTCATTTTCTAGCACCGCTCATTTTATAGCGCCTCGAAAGCCAGCGGAATAAACCGCCGTCCTTCCCCCAATCATCCGCCGCCGGCAACGAAATGAATAATTCAATCAACGGTTCCTGTTTCCTCGATCGTAACCGAGCGTCAGGCGACGAGCCCTAATATATTTGATTTTTATTAGGTTACCTTCACCCTTTCTCCGACCTTCTCCCGATCAATCATCGCGGCCGCTGTGAATTGCTTGCATAAGAATGCAATTGGCCCGGTTGTTGCTCAATAGGTTTTCAGCGTTGGAATTCCGCCTTTCATGGCGGAGTAAACAACCAATCGGTAATGAGGGCTGTGAATATGAATGGAAAATTCACTTGGCTGTTATTGGTGGTATTGACCGTCCTTGCCGCGTTGTCGATGACCGCTTGCGGTGGCGGTGAAAGCAGTGACGACGATGACGATGACGACGACGATGATGACGACGATGATGACGACGACATCGTCAGCGACATCACCCTCAATGAAATCGACTGCCACGGACGCGATTGGGTGGAGTTGGTCAACGCCTCCGACGCCGCCATCGACATCAGCGGCTGGTACATCGCCGACGATCTCGAAGATGAAGATCATCGCTACGAATTGCCGTCGGGCAGTACGGTGCAGCCCGGCGAATACTTCGTGGTCAAGCAGGAAAAGGACGACGAAGCCGGTTTCACCTTCGGCCTCAAATGCACCGAAGACACCGTTTACCTGCTCAACGCCGAATTTAGCGTCGTCGCGCAGGAAGCGATCGGCGACGCCCCCAACGGCACCACTTGGGGACGCCTGCCCGACACCACCGGCGACTTTCAGGAGACCTGCCCGACGCAGGGCAGCGAGAACCAGGAACCGGCCAGCACCTCGACCGTCCTGTTCGATCCGCTGACGGTCAACGAAGTGGACATCACCTTGTCGACCGACGCAATCACCTCGTTGACCGGCGATCCGTACACCTACGTGGAAGGACAGGTGCAGGTCACCACGTCCGCCGGCGCGAGCGACACGTTGACCGTGGGCGTGCGCCTTAAGAGCGGCGAATCCTTCCAGCCGATCACGGGCAAATCCGCGTTCAAGATCAAGTTGAACGAATACGATTCCACCACGCGTTTGTACGGCCTAAAAGGTTTCAACCTCAACAACATGGTCAACGACGCGTCGATGATGCATGAAACCGTCGCCTATGCGCTCGTGCGCGGCGTGGGCGTGCCGGCCGTGCGCACCGGCTACGCGTGGGTGACCGTCAACGGCGAGGATCGTGGTTTGTACGTCATCGTCGAAAACTACGACGACGTCTTCGCCGACATGAATTTCGACAGCACCGACCACGTCTACGAGGGCATGTCCGATCTGGAGCTCACCGAGCTCGACCAGCTCGAAGTGGACGAAGGCGACTCCACCGACCGTCAGGATCTAATCGACCTGATCAACGCGATTAACGACACCGGCGACGGCGCCTGGTTGGCGACGGTCGGCACGCTGCTCGACCTCGAACTGTTCGCCAAGTTGTGGGCGGCCGAAAACTACGTCGGGCACAGCGACGGTTACGCGATGGCCGCCAATAATTACTTCCTGCATAGCGACGACGACGGCTTTTTCACCATGATGCCCTGGGGCGCCGATAGCTGCTTTGTCGACGCGCCGTCCTTCCCCAGCGGCGCCAGCGTCCTGTGCGCACGCTGCCTGAACATCACGGCCTGCGCCTCGGCCTACGACGCGGCCTTGTCCGAATTGCAGACACAAGTCGCCTCGCTGGATCTCGACTCGTTCATCCACGACCTCGACAACGAAATCGCCTCGTACGTGCAGGACGATCCGCTGATGCCGTTCACCGTCGCCGAATACGAACAGGCGGTCGATGATCTGCTCACGTACCTGGAGAATCGCGCGAAGTAATTCACGTCCCGCCGACGGCGGGCGTTGCGGGCCAAAGGAAAGAACACACGATGGAAAGCCTGTTGCTCAGTTTCGGTTCGGTTCAACTCGAATGGAACAACGTCCTGCTGTCGTTCCTGCTCGCTTTCCTTTGCTCAAGTCTGGTGGCGACGGTATATGAAAAAACCTTCGCCGGCCTTTCCTGGTCACGCGGACTGTTGCAGACCATGATCCTCGGCTCGATGACGGCGACCCTGATCATGATCGCTGTCGGCGACAACGTGGCGCGCGGCATCGGCATCGTCGGCTCGCTGGCGATTATCCGCTTCCGCACGAACCTGCGCGATCCGCGCGACCTCGTTTTTCTCTTCAGCGCCATGGGCATCGGTGTCTCCTGCGGCGTGCAAAGTTACGTCACCGCGATGATGGGCACGGCCTTTTTCTGCCTGGCGGCGTTGGGCCTGCATTTCACGCGCTTCGGCGAACGGCGCTCGCACGACGGCCTGGTGCGTTTCCAGGCGCCGGTCGGCCCCGCGACCAGCGAGCACGTGACGCAGATCATGACCACGGTTCCCGCGCACTTCGCGCTGGTGACCATGCGCCCGGCCGCCCAAGGGGAAATCGTCGATTATTCGTTCCAGGTCCGTCTGAGTCAGGACGGGCAACAAGAACAGTTGTTGCGCGAGCTCGAACAAATTCGCGGCATTCGCGGATTGTCCTACATCAATCAATCAACCACCGTCGAACTGTAGGCGCATGATGAATACGCTGACTCGTTACAAGTTCTTCCTGATCTGGCTGGCGGCGGCGGCCGTGGCCCTCATCCTGTATTTCTTCTGGAATGCGCACGCGAATTTTCTCGGTATCGTCGAAACCCGTACACACAAACTGGGCGCGGTGGAATCGGGACGCATCGCCAAGATCAATCCGGCGCTGGGCCAGAAGGTGAAGGCGAACGAAGTGCTCGCCGAATTGGACACCACCGACCTGGATATTCAACGCGAGGCGCTGGAGCGCGAGTTGGCGCGGCTGCGCGAAACGATCGCCGCCGATCAGCACCGCTACACGCTGGAATACGAAAAATTGCTGCTCCAACGCAACGAGGACAAACGGCGGTTGGCGGCGAAAAAGGCCGAGCTCAAAGCACTCAACGCCGAAATCAAACGCCTGACCGACGCCGAGCAACAGGGCCTCGGCCGGTCGCGCGAGCTGAGCGATTTGATCATCCGGCGCGACTCCGCCGCGCGCTACATCTCCGAGGAATCGACCGGCGTAAGTTCATCCCGCCGTCTCGCCTCTTCCCTGCCGGACGGCGCCGAACCGGTCGTGTTGTCGATGCTCAGCGAACACATCGAACACATCAACGACCTGGAAATGAAATTGTGTGTCATCGAAGAACGAATTCGCATGCGCAAAGTCGTTTCCCCCTGCGACGGCGTGGTGGTGAAAATCAACTACCTGCCCGGCGACACGGTGGAAGGCCTGGCGACCATCCTCACCGTCGAGGAACCGACCGCCGTTTACATCGACGTGTACATTCCCGAAACCGCCGACCGCAAGCCGCAACTGGGCGAACGCGTGGCGGTCTATCCACGCCGCAAAGGCGTGCTGGCCGCGAAAGGCACCATTATCTTTATCGACCCCGGCTACTCAGCCGTTCCGGAACGGCTGGCGTTTCGCCGGATCATCTATTGGGCGCGAAAGTTTCGCGTCAGGCTCGACGATCGACACGGTCTCATGCCCGGGGAAACCGCCGAAGTGCAAATACTTGGCGAACTGAATCCGCTCAACGAAGCGCAAGCCGATGAGCGATTCAACCCTTCCCTTTCCGATCTCCACCATTCGCCGGCGCGAACCGTAACGATCTCGTCGATGTCCGAAATCGACGTTTCCGATCAACTGCACCTGCGCAGTCGATTTGAACCGTCCGGCATTGCCTGGCTCCCGGATCTGGACCGCTTTGTAGTGATCAGCGACGACACCAGTCGTGACCAACCCGAACATGCTCCCTGGCTCTATCTGATGGATAGAAATGGTCGGGTGGAAACGGAACCGGTGCCGGTCGCCGGGGTCGATTCTCTCAACGATGTGGAAGCGATCACCGTCGCCGACGACGGCACGCTTTACCTGATTTCCTCGCAAAGCGTCAGCCGCAAAGGCAAGCGCCCGGCGGACCGCCGGCGGATACTGCAGGTGAAACGCGAGGGGCGCACCTTCCGTGTGGTCGCGCACGTGGATTTCTTCTCCGTGTTGCGGCAGTCGTACGATGTGCAACAACTGGCCGCCTTGGGTTTGACCGATCTGGAAGGCGAGCAGCTCGTTTTGAGCATTGAGGGTGCGACCTGGCGGCAAGGCGAATTGTTGCTCGGCCTCAAACAGCCTTTGACCGACCGGGGCGCGATCATCTGGCGACTGCAAAATCCGGAACGACTGTTCGCCTCAAAAACCTTGTCGCCCGATCAACTGTCGTTGTTCGCCTACGTCGATCTGCGCGCGCCCGATGGTCGCGTTGCCGGCATTTCCGATCTGGCCACGGATAAAAACGGCCAATTGTATGCGCTGGCGACGATTCCCGATGCCGGCGAAGACGAGCAATGCGGCGGGCTGTTTCACCTGGTCCGGGAAAACGCCGACACGATGCGCGCCGTTGCGCTCTATTCGTTTCCTTCGCTCAAGCCCGAGGGGCTGTGCCTGACCGACGACGACTCCTTCACCGTCGTGATCGACAGCGACGATCGTTCGCCTTATCTCTTCTTCTCCGCAAAAATGGTGCGGCCATGAGACGAATCATCCTCCCGGTCGCCATCGTTTTCCTGACCGGCTTTTTCGTTGCCGTAAACGCCGATCCAAACGCGTCCGATTTGCTGACCGAGGAAAAAGCCCTCGAACTCGCCCTGGCCAACAATCACGAATTGGCCGCGCTGAACGGCGAGGTCCGCGAATGCGAAGCGCGCGCCGGCTTCGCCGCTTATGACATCAACAATCCGGAGCTGCGCGCGCAGGACATTTCCACGCGTTATCTTTCGGAGGATGAAGACCACGAACTGCAATTGGGCTTGCGTTGGCAGCCACCCGAACTGGGCGAGCTCGGCTTGCGCAAGCAGGAAGAAATTGTCGCCCTGTGGGAAACGAAGGTTCGTTTGCAACAACGGCGAAACGAGCTGATTGCCACGGTGCGCTTGGCCTACGCCGAGCAGACCATGCTGCCGGCCTATGCGGAAATCGCCGAGCGTCGCGTGGCGTTGGAGCGTCAACGCTTCGCGGTGATCGAACGCAAGGTCACCCTTGGACATAGTTCGGTCATCGATCAAGTCAAAGCCCGCAAGCGCATCATCAAAGCGCAAAACGACGCGGCGAAAATCCGGCAGCGGAACGTCAACAGCCGCATGCGCTTCGGCGTGTTGACCGGCGTGCATCAGGCGTATTCGGTGAAGCCGGCCGCCCCGCCGATCCTCCGACTCGATCGCGACCACCTGAGTGTCTTGGCCCGCCGTTACCGTTCCGAACTCACCCTGGCGCAGCAACGCGCTGAGTTGGCTCGACGGGAACAACGCGCGCAACGAGGCAAGCTCGTCCCCTGGTTTTCCTTCGTCGAGGTGGGTCAACACTTCGAAAGCGACGACCAGGATTGGCAAGAGTTGCGCCTGGGCGTGCAACTGCCGTTGTTCAACTGGAACGTGGGCAACCTGCGCGCCGCATCGATGGCCGTCGAGCGGGGAGGCGTCAGCGCCGCCGCGGTGAGCGAAACCATCGAGATGGAATTGTCGGTCGCCCTCGCCCGTTACGAGACGGTGCTGACCCAGTGGCGGTCGTTGCATGACGAGCACGCCGACTACCTGCCGCAAATCTCGCGTTTGATCGACGCCGCCGAACAACAGGATACGCTGCCGACCGATGAAAAAATCGATCTGCAATTGGCCGAGCTCGAGTGCCTCGGCCTGCAATTGGACCTGCGTCTGGAGTTGATCGAGGCCGCCATGGAGTTGTGCGCGGCAGTCGGCGTCGATCGTTGGGAAGAGCTGGTTGAATGACAGGAGACGGTTCATGAGCGATCGCAGCACCGTGATCAGCCGTTACGAAGCCAAGTACGTGATCCCCGAATCGTTGGCGTTGCGAATCCGCGATGCCATCGGCATCACCTGTTCGCCCGACAAACACGCCGGACCCGACAACCGTTACATGGTCAACAATCTGTACCTCGACACGCCGGACCTGCGCTTTTATTACGACACGCGCCTGAAACGCTTTACGCGCTTCAAACCGCGCGTGCGGTACTACGGCGCCTGCCCCAACGACTTTTTATGGGTTGAGCTGAAGCACAAGGTCAAAAACGTCACCTGGAAAATCCGCCGCCGCATCAACCTGCATGAATGGCCGCACAATCTGACCGACTACGTGCCCAACGGCAACAACGGTCACCTGTACTCGCTGGCCGATTCCTTCGAAGCCGCCGTCCTGCGGATGCAAGCGCAGCCGGTGGTGCACGTGCAATACATCCGCGAACCGTACGTCAGCGAGCTGGAAGAGTATTGCCGCATCACCTTCGACCGGTGCCTGACCTACCGCCCGGCTTGCGGCTCCTACGCGTTGACGGCGTCCGACGCCATGGCCTACTGGGACGATCCGATCACCACCGCGTTTTGCGGCGACGACTCGCCGGTGATTTTGGAAATCAAAACCGAAACGAACGTTCCGTTCTGGGTCATCGCGCTCATCCGGCGCTTCGGCCTACAGCAGCGCGGCTTTTCGAAATACTGCAACGCCATGGACAATATCCTGGGCGCTTACGATTACTGCGACCGCCTGTGCGCCGTACGCTGACGCGCCTGATCAATCGCCGTAATGCAGAATCGAGCCGTAATTGCCCACAGCGAAAATTTCGTTGGCTGAAAAACCGGAGATATCGTTTGTCCGGTTCCACATTCCCAAATTGACCGTCCGCCAAGTCGATCCGTTGTAGTACAGCGTTTCCGAACCCGCCACATAGATATTCGTATTCGAAGAGCCCCAAATGGCGGAATAAGTGGCGCCGGCCAAACCGGAATGAACGACATCCCACGAGGCGCCGTCATAGTGCAGGATCTGACCATAATAATCATCCAAGGCCCATGAACGCCAATAGCCCACGGCATAGATATTGTCGGATGAATTTCCCCAAATATCGTACATGCCGTACGGCAGATTGGGCGTCATGTCGGTCAAGACGGCGCCGTCGTAATGAAGGATAAAGCCGGAGTTGAAATGCCCCACCCCGCCGGCGAAGTACACATCCGTCGATGAAGTGCCCCAGACGGCGTTTATCGGTAGTAGAAATTCGTGGGGAATGACGTTCCAGCTTGAACCGTCATAATGTGTGATCAAACCGTTGGTGACGATATGATCTTCATCAACTTCGACTCCCACGGCATAGAGATCGGTGGACGATGTTCCCCAAACATCCAGAAAACTATATTTCGGATCGCGCACCATTGAGTTCCAGTTGGCGCCGTCATAATGCATGATTACGCCGACCTCGCTGATCATATCGTAACCGACCGCATAAATATCGTTGGGCAATGCGCCCCAGATTCCGGAGAATTGATAGCGGGTGTCGCCGGTTTGTTTCCAGGACGTGCCGTCGTAATGAAGAAGGATTCCTCGTTCCTCTTCCGCATCAAAACTGCTGCTGCCGACCGCCCACACATCGGTGGGTGATGCGCCCCATAGTTTCGTTAGATCGTACGTCCGCCATCTTCCGACTTCCGAGTAGGCGGAACCGTCACCGGTGAAAATTATGCCGCGTTGGCCGACAACGAATTGCGCCTGGTCCATATCGGCGGAAACGCCATACAGAGGCAGGTCGGTATCGATGGCTTGGTAAGACCAGTTTGCGCCATTGTATTTGCGTACGGTTCCATCTTGCCCTACGGCCAGAATATTGTCGGAGGCCAGGCCGGACAGAGCATAAAGTCCAAATTCGGTTTTAGCTTGCAGCGACGTCCAGGTGGACCCGTCGTAATGAATATATTTTCCAGCGTTGGTGTGCGTACTTTTTCCCACCGCCCAAACGTCGGAGGATGAAGTTCCCCAAACCCCAAACAAATAGGCATCCTCCGGGCAGGTCATTTCCGACCATGACTCACCGTCATAATGCAAAACCACCGCATCATATTCGGCGGATAACAGGTAGCCGACGACAAACACGTCGGTTGCCGAACTGCCCCAAACGCCTTGCAGGTGAGCCGTCGTAGCACAAGGCATCTCCGTCCATGAATCGCCGTCGTAATGAAGAATCAATCCCTGGCCGACGGCGAAAACATCGGTCGCCGAACTGCCCCAGACAGCCATGAGGGAACTGATGACGCCGCTGTCCATTCCCGTCCAGGTCGTCCCGTCGTAGTGAAGAATGTTCCCCCCCGTTCCGACGGCGAAAACATCGGTGGCCGAATCGCCCCAGACCCCATAGAGATCGGTTTCGCCCCCGCCGGTTATCCCGCTCCAGGTCGTCCCGTCGTAATGCACGATTGTGCCGCAATCACCCACGGCGAAAATCGAATTTTCCGCCACGCGCCAGACGGCCCGCAGCGTGTTGCCTTGCGGCAACGGATTTTGCCAACACCAACCATCGGGATTGCACAAAGGCGCGACATCGATCGTGTCGTCATCGGCCGTATCGTCATCGCTTGTATCATCGTCACCGGTATCGTCATCGTCGTCGAGCGTATCGTCATCGAGCGTATCGTCGTCATCGACGTTGCCGGCGTCGTCATCGGAGGCGTCGTCGTCGTAGTAAGCGTCGTTGTCGTCGTCGGCGGCGTCGTCATCGTCGCAGGTGCAGGAAAGAAAACCCGATCCCAACGAGACAAACAAAAAGACGAACATCAAGCAAAACGCGCAAAATGTGTGATGACCGCCTTTGGCGAAACGAATCGGCGAGCATTGTTTGCGGAGATCCATCCGCCGTCCCTCCCAGTCAACTGAAACATGGTCAGCGATAAAAAAATCGCTCAATGCAATTCGGAAGCATGTTGATTATCTACTCAATTCATAAATTGAAGCAAGGGCGTTGTTTGGTCCCCGTAATTGAAGGAAAAACGACTTTACACTCAGAATGACGAGAGATGGCCGGCGAATACGCCGCTCTGTTCCAATTTATTTCAATGTGCTTATATTCTCACGAACGGTCACCAACCCAACGGAACAACACCGATGCAAACGGAAAAAGTTAAGCAAACCATTACGTCTTCGGGTGACGCCTTCCGTCGCGTCCCCTTTCCGCCCGAACGCCGGTTGGTACTCGACACCCTGCGCCTGGGCCACAACAAACCCATGATGCACGGCTTTATGGAATTGAACGTCACTCGAGCGCGTCAGCTTCTCCGCGCTCACCGCTTGCGCACGGGAGAATCCATTTCCTTCACCGCCTTCGTCCTCGCCTGCCTGGGCAAGGCGGTCGCGGCGCACCCGGAAGTACACGCGCTCCGCGATTGGTTCGGCCGTCTGGTGATGTTCGAAGATGTCGACGCCACCACGATCGTCGAGGTGAAGGTCGAAGGACGTCCCTTCGCCCTGGCCCACGTCGTGCGCGGCATCAATCGGCGCACCGTGCGCGATATCCACGACGAAATCCGCGCGGTGCAATCCTCGGGCATGGATTCGCTCCCCGCCGATTTTCGCAAAAAGGCGAAGCGCTTCCTGATGGTGCCCGGGTTCCTGCGCCGCTTGCTTTATCGCGTTGTCTTTCGCCGTCCGTTGGTTGCCAAAAAGCATCTGGGGACAATGCTGGTTACCGCCGTGGGCATGTTCGGCGGCGGCGCCGGCTGGGGACAGAGCGCACCGAGCATCCATAATTTCTCGG
>DAIMDW010000039.1:0-39102 GCA_036725605.1 bacterium | reverse complement strand
TGCAGGTTGTGCGCGCGACCGCCTCGGGACAGAACGGACAATTCGCGCGGCTGGCCTCGACCGCCTCGGTCACGTCGGGCCAGACGTCCTCGCGCAGGCTTTCGCCTTTGACGCGCTGGGGGGTGATGCGCGAGCGGCGGCCGGTCAGCGGGCAGACGCGCACCTGCACGGGCAGCTCGACGAGCTCGAAGTCGCGGCGCGGATCGCCCAGGCGGGCGGTCAGCTCGTAGCGGCGCAGTTCGATAAGCGAACTCATCGCCAGGTCTCCAGCGCGGCCATGACGCGGGCGACGGCGCGCCGGTACTTGGGCCGGCGCGTGCCCGGCTTCCACGTGCCGGTGAACAGCTCGTCGCTGACCGTGACGAACGCGGCGGCGGCGATCTCGCGGAAGGCGGCGACGGCGTAGAGCGCGGAGATTTCCATCTCGACCAGCGAGCGTCCGGCCGCGGCCTGCGCGTTCACCTTGCTCGGTGTTTCGCGGTAAAGGGCGTCGGTCGTCCAGATCGCCGCCGGGCGCGGGGCCTGCTCGCCGGCGTGCAGGTGGGCCTCCAGCCGCTTCATCAACGCGGGGTCCGGATAAAACAGCGTCTCATCGGGAAAGTAGTGCTTGCTGGTGCCTTCGTCGGCGAAGGCCAGTTGCGCCGTCGCCGTGTCGGCCAGGCGAAAGTTGCGGTCGATGCTGCCGGCGATGCCGAAAAACACCAGCTCACGCGCGCCCAGGACGATCAGCTCCTCGACCAACCCCGCCGTTTCGGGCGCACCAAGGAAATCGCCCAGCACGCCGGGCCGATCCTTTTCCGGCGGCGGATAATAATAGGTCGTGCTGAAACGCCGCGCGCGCTTGCGGTCGTAACCGGCCCGCGCCAGGAACGCCTCCAGGTGATCTTTCAATGGGAAAAGAAGCACGCGTTCGGTCACCGACCGATTGGTCAACCAAACGATGGAGGGCTCGATAATCGCTTTTTCATAGGCGTCGGATTTTGGCATCGGCTAGGTTGTACACGTTTTCGCCCCGGCCTACAATCGGGATCGTCTTTTGGGAGGTGCGATGAAGCGCAAGATGATTTCCTGGGCCGTGGTGTTGGTGTTGGCGTTGGCGTTGGCCTGGAGCGCCTGCAACGGTCGTGACGATAAAGATGACGAAGGCGCGCAAGGCACGCCCGTGCCCGGCGCTTGCGACGACAACGACGCGCCGACGCTCGCCGAGGCGGTGTTGTACGCCGACAGCCAGGCCGTCGCGGCCGGCGGCGAGGTGTCGGAACTGGCGACGATCGAGGTGTTCCTGTCCTACGACGATGCGCAGTGCAACGCCGGCGGCGGCGAGGTCATCGCCACCTTCGACGCCCAAACGTCCGAAGGCTTTCCGGCGGCGGGCAACGCGCCGTGCACGGCCGTGGCCGACGATCGCGCGATCGGCTTTTCGTTCATGCCCGGCGCGCAGGGCGAACACTCGTTGAGCGTCAAGCTGGTCGACCGCTGCGGCGCGGAGAGCGAGACGGTCGATCTGACCTACGAGGTCGTCGCCTGGGAACCGGATGACGATACCGCCGACGACGACAGCGACGACGACACCGTCGAGCCCACGCTGCTGACCGGCGAGATCACCTACACCGGCGAGGGCGATCTGACCGGCCGCCCGGTGTATCTGCTGTTGTGGCGCAATTGGCTGCCGCAGCCCGCCGACTGGGAAGCCACGTACATGACGACCGTGCCGGAAACGGGCTTTTCCTTCACCTATGAGTGGGATCTGGACGAGGCCGAGGTGGCCGCCGGCGACTATTATCTGATGGCCTTTGCCGACGCGGTGGCCGCCGACGGATTTTTCAATGCCGCCGTCGATCCGGTCCATGCGCCGTACCTGCCCACGACCATCGAGGCGGCGCAAACCAACGAGGCGAATTTAACGCTGGTGCAACCCGGCGAGTGACACATCGCCGACCGGGCGGTGTTATACGAATGACGAACGGGGAGCCGCCGCATGCCGGGCGGCGCAACGCAAAAGGTCAGGCGACTGCTTGCCAAGGTGCAATAGTTTTGGCATCGTAACGCCTTTGGTTTATCGCAAAAAATGGAGTAAGCCCGTGAGCCTATCACAGATTATCTGGAGCGTTATCGGACAGGTTTCGCCGGCCGCGTCGGTCAGCCCGACCCCGGCCGAGGCCCTGCTGGAACTTTCGCCGACCCCGCTGGCGACGGCCACGCCGTTGCTGACGCCGACGCCGGAGGTGGTCGATCCCAGTTACGCCGTGCGGCTGATCGAATTCGTGGTCAAAGGCGGGCCGGTGATGATCCCGATGATCCTGCTGGCCTTCTTCGTGTTCGTGCTGATCGTCGAGCGTTACCTGTACCTGGTGCAGATCAACCGCGGCTCGCAGAACTTCACCGCCGGCTTCTTTAAATTGTGGGATTCGGGCAAGCGCGCCGAGGCGACCAAGCTGGCCGACGATCATCCCGGGCCGATCGCGCGGATGCTGGCCGCCGGCATTCGGGCCGCGCACAAGGACAAAGAGACGATCCGCGAGTCGATGCAGGAACAGGCCCTGGGCGACGCGCCGGCGCTCAACCGCTTCATGGCGGTTATCGCCACCATCGGCACGCTCATGCCGATCATGGGTCTGCTGGGCACGGTGACCGGCATGATCAAGACCTTCGAGGTCATCACGATCAAAGGCACGGGCGATCCCAAAGCGCTGGCCGGCGGCATCAGCGAAGCGTTGATCACCACCGAGACGGGCCTGATCTTCGCCATTCCAATTATTTTGTTTCACACGTTTTTGAGCGGCCGCATCGAGCGGTACCTCAACGACATGGAAAAGTTCGCCACGCGCCTGTTGGCCGGCATCAAGAACAACAACGGGGAATAAGAGATGCTCAGGGGCTCGTTCATCAAAATCGAACGCAAGCAGCCGGAGCTGTCGATCGCCCCGCTCATCGACATGATCTTCCTGCTGCTGATCTTCTTCATGGTCACCACCACCTTCACCAAGGAAACCGGCGTGGTCGTGAAAAAGCCGGTGGCCAAGAAGGCCGACGTGATGCTCGATCAGAACCTGCTGGTCGCGGTGACCAAGGACGGCACGTACTGGTGCGAAGGCGAGCAGGTCGACGAGGCGGGTATTTTCGGCAAGGTGCAGGCGCGCCTGGCCGAGTTCCCGGAAACCAACGTCATCATTCTCGCCGACAAGGAAAGCATCACCCAGTGGGTGATCACCGCGCTGGACACGGCCAAGCAGGCGGGCGCGAAGAAGATATCCATCGCCGAAAAACTCGAAGTGGAAGCGCCGTAAGGCGCCAAGGGGAATCGCGGTGCGCAAACGTCTGCTGATCGGCGTCGCTGTTTCGCTGGCCGTCAATCTGGTCATGTTGGCCGGGTTGCTCGCCCTGGCGATGCGCGGCGACTTCGATCTGCAGAAGATCATCCCCGTCGATTTCATCAAGCTCGAAGTGCCCAAGCCGCCCGAACCGACCCCGCCCAAACCCAAACCGACGCCGACGCCGCCGCCGAAAAAGCAGCCGGAAAAGGCGCCCGAACCGACCAAGGCGCCCATCGCGGAAGATCCGACCGACACCGGTCCGGCGACAATCCAGACCGCCCCAGTGATTCAGGATTCGCCGCCGCCCGAGGTGGTCAACGCCAGCGAGCTCGACCGTCGCCCGAAGGTGATCAACTTCGTGAAGCCCGTGTATCCGGTGCTCGCGCTGCGCGCCAACCGCAAAGGCGTCGTGCGGCTGCGCTTCATGATCACCAAGAGCGGCAACGTGACCAACGTGCGCGTGCTCAGCGAGCCGGCGGGCCTGGGCTTCGGTCAGGCGGCGGTGGATGCGGTCAAACAATGGAAGTTCGAAACGCCGCGCATCAACGGCCGCCCGGTCAACGCGTGGGTGGTGCAGGCGGTGCGTTTCCAGCCCGAATAGAGAACCGGGTCATCTGCTCGGTGGCGCTGATACGCCGAACGCAGGGAGGCTTATCGGTGTTTTCGTTGCCCACTGTTGTTATACTCGCTCACGTTGTTCGCTCGTAAAACGGCGCCACCCGTCGTCATTGTCCGGGCGCCACAATCGATTGTCGCCCGGCCTTCGATTGTGTTATTCAACTATCACATCCAGCAACCGATCAAGCGATGGAGTTTTTTTAACGGATGCGTCCATGGTTGAAAATGCTGTTCTTCGCGCTCGGCCTGTGGGCGGCGTTGACGATGCAGACCATCGTCGTGTTCCTCGTGTTGAACTTCATACCGCAGGCCGGGCTCAGTTCGTGGGGCATCCAGGACATGTCCTTTTACAACGTGTTCATGGTCTGGCTGAACATCGGATTTTATCTGTCGTTCGTGATGACGGTGCTGGCCCTGGTGCACGTGCTGGCGGCGCGCAAGGTCCCGCCGAACCGGCGCGCCCTCTGGATTGCGCTGCTGTTTTTCAGTTGCGGCTGGGGCATGATGTTCTATTGGTATTTTTACATCTGGCGCGACGTACCGACCTTGTCGGTCACGCCGCCGAGCGCGCCGCCGCCGGGCGAGATGACGCCCCGGTTGCGATGAGCAGGGCGACCGCGCCGAAACCGATTGACGTCCCGAAGTTCGGTCAATAAAATAACGATGTTCCGTTGAGTCTTGTCTGCCGCAAAGGGAAATATTTTTTGGGGGCCATTGGAGGGATGTGCCTGTGCAGACGAATGGGAGCGCGCGCCGGCGGCGTTGGCTCGGCATCACCGGGTGGGCCGTCGCGTTCGGCGCGGCGACGGCCGCGATGGTTCTCGGCTGGCGGCTGTTCTGGTTTCTGACCGACGACGCCTATATCACCTTCCGTTATGTTTCCAACAGTCATCTGGGTTGGGGCCTGGTGTGGAACCCGCCGCCGTTTCATCCGGTCGAGGGGTACACGAGTTTTCTGTGGGCGGTGTTGCTGGCGGCGGTGTGGAAAATCGCCGGCGTCGATCCGCCGAGTTCGGCGAACGTCATCTCCCTGTTGTGCGGCCTGGGCCAACTGACGCTGGTGGCGCTGTTCGTGCGGCGGATGCGGCTGCCCGAGCGGTTGGAAAAATGGCGGCTGCCGCTGTTCGTGTTGGTCGTGGCCGGCGTGTTGAGCAACCGCACGTTTCTGACCTGGCTCAGCTCCGGGCTGGAGACGGCGCTGTTCAACGTGCTGTTGTTGTGGTGGGTCTTCGAGGGAACCGCCGCGCGCGAACGCAAGACCGGCTGGTGGGTGACGCGTCTGTCGCTGAGCGCCGCGTTGCTGGCTCTGACGCGTCCCGACGGTTATCTGTTCGTGCTCGCGACGCTGGCGATCGTCATCGGGCGACAGGCCAAGCGCATCGAATTGCGCCTGGACGATCCGGAGCCGCACGTGCGCGTGCCGTTGCGCGAGCCCAATCACGTCGGGCGCACCTGGCTGCATGCGCTGCCGCTGATGCTGGTGCCCGCGCATCTGGTCTGGCGGCGGTTGACCTACGGCCTGTGGCTGCCCAACACCTATTACGCCAAACACGTGCAGCCGTGGCCCGAGTCGGGGCTGCGCTACCTGGGCAGTTTCGTCGTCGAGTACGGCTTGTGGGTGTGGGCGCTGTTGGCGTTGGGCGCGACGATCGCGCTGGCCGTGCCCTTCGTGCGCCGGCGCGGTTGGCTGCACGAACGGGTGCCGTCGCATCCGGTGATCGTCGTCGGCGCGGTCGCGGCGCATTTCCTCTATTACACGCTGATGATCGGCGGCGATCATTTCGAGTATCGCGTGTACAGCGATCTGGTGCCGCTGCTCTGGCTGAGCGCGCTGTGGCTGCTGACCCGGGTTTGCGCGCGGCCGTGGCCGGTGGCGGCGGCGCTGATTTTCTTTTTGCTCGCCTCGCTGCCGGTGCAGTGGACGGCCTACGAGGCGACGAAACAATACATCACACGCGCCGATACATTTGGGCTTTCGCAGCCGATCGCCGAAAAATTTCCCGCCGTGGCGCGGCCGATCATAAAACGATGGGACGGGTGGCAGAAATGGCTGATCGAACACAGCGTCTGCCGCCGCCATCAGGAGCACAAGGCGTACTGGCTCTATCAGGTGGCGCGCTACCCGGAGCGTGCGGTGGGCGCGAAAATCAAATGGGAGCAGCGCGCGGTGCTGCAGGCGCCCTGCGTCGGCGTAATCGGCTGGGTGCTGCCCGAGGTGGCGATTCTGGACACGCTGGGGCTCAACGATCGCGTGGTCGCGAAAAATCCGGTCATCTTTTACCAGTCGCGTAAAATGGCGCACGACCGCAAGCCGCCGCGCGGCTACGTCGAGTGCTTCGAGCCCAACGTCAAAATCAACACGCGGCTGACGAGGCGCCATTTGCCGCCCAAGCGCAGCCGGCCGTGGTTCCGGTTCACCGCGCGCGAGCAGCCGCTGACCGACGAGCGCATCCGCGCCTGCGAGGAGAAATTCTGGCGCTTCATGACCGGCTGGTAAACGAAGCGGATGAGCTTTTGTGATTAACGTGTGCCGACCCGGGTGCCACGGTCTTGCCCACAGGGCATGGCCGTGATCGATTGTGTACGATCACAGCTTTCGCCTAACGGCGAAAACTATGGCACACGTGCTGTGGGTCGGTGTTTACTTACGGCGTTTATTCGCCCTCATCCCCGACCCTTCTCCCCGTGGGAGAAGGGAGTCCGAGCGTCGGCTTTTACCCTCTCCCGGCGGGAGAGGGTCGGGCGCAGCCCGGGGTGAGGGGTTACCCATAGGTGGCAACCACGAGGGGCGCTGATTCACCAAGCGAAGCGAGGTGTATCAGAGTTCAATCATCCACTGTTATGCTCGCTCACGTTGTTCGCTCACAAAACAGTGCCACCCGCCGTTGGTTGGACTTCACAAGGCTCAGTCGTCCATTCAGTTGCCGCACCCGTCATCGTCGTCATCGTCATCGTCGTCGTCATCCGCGACGCTGTCGTCGTCGTCGGTGGAGTCGTCGTCATTGATCACGCTGTCGTCATCGTCGCTGATATCGTCGTCGGTGAGGTCATCGTCGGTAACGTCGTCGTCGCTGACGTCGTCGTCGACGGTGTCGTCATCGGTCGTATCGTCGTCGACGGTGTCGTCGTCGGGCGTGGCGCAGACCGGGTCTTCCTCGTCGGTCATGCCGTTGCAGTCGTTGTCGAGCCCGTCTTCGCAAACCTCGGTCGCGTCGGGATTGACCGTGTCCAGCAGATCGTGGCAGTCGTCGCCGCCGCAGTAGGTCCAGGTGAAGCCGTCCTGGTCGTTGTCGCATTCCAGGCGCATGGGCGTGTGCGGATCGCCGAAGAGGAAGATCTCGTAGAAGCTCCAGCGCATCATCGTGTTGGGCGAAAGCATGCCGATCGTGTCTTCCTTGCCTTTATCCATTGCCCAGCCGATGTGCGGGATGCCGTCGGAGAAGAACGCCTCGGCCAGTTCCCAGTCGTGCACGTTCGACGGTCCGTCGACCCGGCCGGTGAGGTAGAAGCCGTAGCGCGTGTTCTGGAAATAGGCGAACGCGCCGCCCACGTGCTTGTTGGTGAACTGCTCGGCCATGCAGTCGACCGACGAGGTGCCGTACACGTCGACGCTGTCCACCGATCCGCTGTAGCAGCCCTGCGAGAAGCCCAGGTAGTACGTCGTGTTGTTCAGGTCGCTCACGTCGCCGGGATCAAAACTCATGTTGTAGGTGCAGTTCGAATGGCCCAGGTGGTTGAGCCACTGGTGTTGGTTCGAGTTGATCGCGTTGACGATCGCGCTGTAGGTGTTGGTGCCGTCGCGATCGTAGAGCGTGGTCAGCGGGATATCCTGGTTGCAGTGGGTGAATACTTCGTCCTTGTTGTCGCCGCCCCAGGTGATCGAATCGGCGTATTCGCCGACGAACAACAGGCTCCAGGGCGTGTCGGTGTCGTTTTCGAAGGCCATGGTTTTGCCGGCCATGATCTGCGCCTCGTAGGGCCAGTCGACGGCGAAGCGGCCGACGTGCAGGTCGAACAGCAGGTCGACGTCGCCGCCTTCCGGACCGTCGGTGGGCTCGCCCCACAGCGAGTCGCCGTCCATGTTGTAGTTGCCGTCGAGGCAGCCGTAGTACTGATCGGTGGCCATCTGTTCCTCGGTGTACTGCGAGCCGTCGTCGGGGTCGATGCCGGTCACGTACAGCGGCCGCAGCTTGAGGACTTCGTCGTTCAGATCGGCGTCGCCGACCAGCAGCACATACTGCAGGCCGTCGGCGTAACGCTCGCGCAGGTAGTTGCGCAGCCGCTCGGGAATCGTGTCGCCGGCCACGCCGTCGAGCACGTCGGGGTAAGTGACCATTTCGCAACGCAGGCCGAACATCTCGGTTTTATGGTCGAGCAGATCCTGCAGCTTGTCCTGGTACTGCGCGGGGGAAACGATCAGGTAATCGACCGGGTCGCCCTTGGGCGCGACGGCGGGCGTGTAGGACGCCAGCAGGTCGGGGTTGTCCACGCGCTTGGCCAACTCGATGCGGTCGGCGATCAGCCCGCGATAGGGCAGGATTTCCGGATCGTGTTTGGTCGCCGGGCGGGTGAGCACGCGGACGGTCAGCGCGGGCGCGAAGGACAATGCCTGCGCCGCCGGATCGTACTGCACGGGGTACAGCGCCACAGGCACGATGGCCACGCCGCGTTTATACTGCGTATCCAGCGCCTGAAAATTCGCCGCCGGGTAGAGCCGCTTGCCGTTGTAGATCGCCGGATTCGCTTCGGCGACGGCCTCGGTCGGCTCGCTGAAGGGCGCAAACTTCGGGCCCCAGGCGGCCAGCGCCCGGGTGAGCGTCACGGCCTTGGCCGCTTCCACGCGCACGTCGACGACCTCGTGGCCCTGCGGAATGGCGATGAACGCGGTGTGCACCGGGACGATCGGATAGCCCGGAATCACGTGCTGGTGCACGCCGACGATCTGCGGTTCGACCGTGCCGTCGGCATGTTCGATCAAGCGCGGCGCGCTGAATTGATAGCTCAGCGCAATTTCATCCGCCAGGGCCGGCATGGCCGCCAGCAGCAAAACGACCAGGAAAAAAGCGATGCGGCGCATAGTACGTCTCCTCATGGTTGACAGTCCATTTTAGAGCGAACCGCTGCGCGAAACAACCAATGACCGCCGGTGGCCGTTCGCGGATGACATCGCCGGCCGTGGCTGTTAAACTGGTTGTTTGCGGGGAGGCGCATGACCAAGCGGAGGTGTCCATGCGTGGCAGACAAGCGGTGCTTTGGTTGACGATTTTGTTCGCGCTGTTGACGGCGGGCGCGGCGCACGCGCAAGCGCCGACGCAGGCCTGGGCGATCAATTACAACGGCGGGACGACCGACCAGGGCCGTACGGTGGTGGTCAAGGACGATTACGTCTACGTGATGGGCCGCACTTCGGCCGCGGGCAAAAGCGGCGCGACGATCCAGAAGATCGGCCTGCAGGGCGTGAAGGAGTGGACGGCGGAATACCGTCAGACGGCGTTGCAGGCCGGCGGGTTGGACCTGGCCGGCGACATCGCGGTCGACGACGACGGCAACGTGTACTTCGCCGGCGGCTGGTGCAGCGCCTTCGGCCTCGTCGGCAACTGCACGCGGCAGGATTACATCACCATCAAGTACAACAACGCGGGCCAGGAACAGTGGCGGCAGTTGTACCACGGGCCGATCAGAATGGGCGGTTTCGCCGCCGACGTCGCGGTCGACGACCAGGGCTACGCCTACGTGACCGGGACGATCTGCGTGCTGGGCAACGCGCAACAGGAGTGCGTCAACTACGACTCGGCCACGCTCAAATACGATCCGGACGGCAACCTGGTGTGGGAACAACGCTGGCAGGGCGCCGACCTGACCAACGAGGAAGGACATTTAATCTATTTCGACGGGCAGGACTTGCTGATGGTCGGCGTGGCCCGCCTGCCGGCGACCAAGGGCAACATCGCCGTGGTCAAGTACGACACCGACGGCGAACTGCAGGCCTGGTACACCTTCGACGGCGAGATCAGCAACGAGGATTATCCGTTGGACGTGGCCTTCGACGACGAGCGCAACGCCTACATCGCCGGGGCCACGTGCATGCGGGCCACCCTGCTGGGCGAGTGCGAAAACTACGACTACGTGGTGTTCAAGGTCGGCGGCGACAACACCTTGTACTGGACCAAATACTGGGAAGGCCTGGGGTTGATGAATGACGAGGCGCGCGCGGTGGCCGTCGACAGTGACGGCGACGTGTACGTTTCGGGCTACTCGCCGGGCATCGCGCCGACGGGCATCGATTTCGTGTTGTTGCGTTTCGCGCCGCACGGCGAGGTCATGTGGATCGCCGACAGTTCGGCCTGGGGCGGCGGCGACGAGTGGATCAACGACATGATGGCCATGCCCGACGGCCAGACTTATATGGTCGGCGCGCTGTGCATGGAAGACAAAGAGAAAGAAGACTGCTACGACTTCGATTACATTCTCACCTCGTACAACGTGTGGGGTGAGTTGTTGTGGAGCGAAGTGTTCGGCGGCCAGACCGGCAACTACGACGAGGCGCACGCCATGGCGATGGACGACGAGGGCAACATTTACGTCACCGGCGAGATGTGCGTGGCGGCCACCGGCGAAACCTGCGACAACACCGACTTCCAGACGATCAAGTACACGTTCTCGACCGGCGACGACGACGATGACGACGACACCGGCGACGATGACGATACCGGCGACGACGACGACATCGACGACGACGACGATGACGACGACGACGATGACGACGACGATGACGACGACGACGACGACAACACGCCGTACCCGAATCCCGAGGACGACGACGAAACGACCACGCGCGAGGAAGACGACGGCGGCGGCAGTTGCTGCGGCTGAGCGATTGAAATTTTATCCGGTCGGCGCGCGCCTGAATTCTCCCGCGCTTTGCACCGATCCATAAACTTGCTACAAAGAAATATCATCCGTTGAGCGGGAGGCGATCATGTCGTTGAAGGACAAGCTCACCAAATTGCTGACGCCGCCGCCCGATCCGCAACCGGGCGTCACGCACTGGCGCGGCGCGGGCGAGTTGGCGGGCGTGCGGCTGCATCTGCGCATCGAGGACGACGGCAAAGGCGTGTTGATCGTCAACGCGGCGAAGATTCTGCACCTGAACGAAACCGCCGCCGAGATGGCGCAACTGCTGCTGCGGGAAGTCGACGTCGACCAGGCCGTCAAAGCACTCAAGCGGCGCTACAAGGCGCCGGCCGCGCAACTGCGCGCCGATTACCTTGACCTGCGCGAAAAGATCATGCTGCTGGCGCAACACGACGGCGTGTGCCCGGTCACCTACCTCGGGCTGGAGCGCGTCGAGCCCTTCGCCACGCGCGGCAGCGTGCCGCACCGGATGGACCTGGCGCTGACCTACCGCTGCAACAACAAGTGCGGCCACTGCTACGTCGATCGGCCCAGCGACATGCCGTCGCTGGCGCGCGCCGAGTGGTTGCGGGTGATTCGCAAAACGTGGGACCTGGGCATTGCGCAGTTGATCTTCACCGGCGGCGAGGCGACGCTGCACGAGGACCTGCCGTTGTTCATCGCCGAGGCCGAGGAGCTGGGGCAGGTGACCGGCCTGATCACCAACGGACGCAAGCTGGCCGCGCCGACGTACCTGGACAAGCTGATCGACGCGGGGCTCGACCACGTGCAGATCACGCTGGAAAGCCACCTGGTCAACGTGCACGACGCGATGGTCGGCGTGCCGGGCGCTTTCGAGGAAACCTGCGCCGGCATCCGGCACGCGGCGGCTTCGGGCCTTTACCTGTTGACCAACACGACGCTCTCGAAGCAGAACGCGGTCGAGATCGAGCGGTTCCTGGATTTTCTCGTCGAGCTGGGCGTGGCCAACATGGCGATGAACGGCTTCATTCACGCGGGCAAGGGCGAGGCGCATCCGGACGCCATTCCCGAAGCGCGTCTGCCCGAGATCCTCGAACGCGTGCGCGACGGCGCGGCCGAACGCGAGATCGTCTTCCGCTGGTACACGCCGACGCAGTATTGCACCTGCAATCCGATCGACCTGGGCCTGGGCATCAAGCAGTGCACCGCCGGGCGCTACAACATGTGCATCGAGCCCAACGGCAGCGTGATCCCCTGCCAGAGCTACTTCGAGTCGATGGGCCATTTCCTCGACGACGAGTGGAAGACGATCTGGAACGAGCCGCGGCTGGTCGAGCTGCGCGAGCACACGTGGGTCGACGAGAAATGCGCCGCGTGCCACGACCTGGAAGTGTGCGGCGGCGGCTGTCCGCTGTATCGCCGGCTGACCGGCGATTCGTCCAACCCGGGCGCCCATGGCTGTTGATCGCCTGAGCGCGCTGCTCGCCCATTACGATCGCCAGGCGACCTGGACGGCGTCGTTGCGCGCGCACGTTTACCGGCAGGTGGGTCTGGGCGTGCGCGAACGGGTGCTGGAGGTGGGCAGCGGCGGCGGCGCGATCACCGCCGAGCTGGCCGCCAAGGCGCGCGGCGAGGTTGTCGGCTGCGACGTCGATCCGGCGGCGATCGACGTGGCGCAAGCGGCGCATCCGCAAATACAATTCACGCATAGCGAACCGCGAAAACTGCCGTTCGCCGACGCTTCCTTCGATTTCGTCTGCTGTCATTTCACGCTGCTGTGGGCGGCCGATCCGGTCGCGCTGCTGACCGAAATGAAACGCGTGGCGCAACCCGGCGCGGCGATCGCGGCGCTGGCCGAGCCGGATTGGGGCGGCTACGTCGAGTGGCCCGATCTGGGCTTGCGCGACCTGTTGTGCGTCGCGCTGGCGAGCGAGGGGGCCGATCCGCTGGCCGGGCGCAAGCTGGTCGAGTGGTTTGCCCGGGCGGGCCTGAACGCGCAGGTGGGCCTGACCGGCGGGCCGTGGACGACCGACGAGGCCGGGCTCGACGCGACCTGGGAACATCATCGGTTGGCGCTGGCCGGCACGGTCGACGCGCGCAAGCTGCGGGTGCTGGAGGCGAAGGATCGCCGCGCCTGGCGCGAGGGCGGGCGCTTGGTGCACCTGCCGTTGGCCTGGGCGCTGGCGCGGGCGTAACCGACGTCCGTTCTTGTTTGGGTTCCCGTTACAGCCGGCGGCGCAAACGGAAGGTCAGGACCTGGCCGTCGTCGCTGACCACCTCGCCGAAGCCGGTCACCGCGCGCACGGTTTTCCAGCGATAGCGGACGATGCATTCGATCGGCAAGCCCTGGTTGAGATCGAAACGCGATTCGAGATCGGCCTCTTTCAATTCCAGGCTCAGTGTGCGGTCGTGCTGCTGGATGATGCCCAGCGGCGGTTTGACGTGCGCGTCGCCCTTGGCGAGGCCGGGCCCGGCGAGGGTCAGCAGCGAGCCCTCGCGCTTGGTCAGGCGCACGCCGAAGAC
This sequence comes from bacterium, assembly GCA_036725605.1. GTDB lineage: Bacteria > Lernaellota > Lernaellaia > Lernaellales > Lernaellaceae > CALBTQ01. The sequence continues at coordinate 25,771 of DAIMDW010000039.1, read as the reverse complement.
GACGGGGATGTACCCGGTCATCGGCGGGTGCGGCACGAGGTTGGTCGACCACTCCCAGGCGCGCGTTTTCAGCCAGTCGAGGGGCATGAAGGTCTGCGCGAAGGCGGGCAGCGCCTTGGGCGAGAAGCGGTCGGGGTAGACCGTCAGGCCGGGCGTGTCGGCGGCCCATTTTTCGTTGGTGAGGAAATTGTCGGGCGGGGTGAAGCCGCGAAAATCGCGCAGCCAGTTGCCCTCGTGGTCGACGACCACGTGCAGCGCGGCGTTGACGATGCCGCGAATGTAGCGCGAGCCTTCGCTGTGGTTGTCGGGATCGCGCGGCCGGTCGGTCCAGATTTCGTAGGTGGCCGACGGACGGCCGTGACCGCTGATACTCACCTGACCGAAGGTCGGCTCGAGCTTCAGATGCGCCGCGCCGTCGGGGCGCACGGCGACGACCGACATTTTGTAGCGCGTGAGGGTCGATTTTTCTTCCGGATATTCCTTGGACGCCTGCGGCAGATGAAACAGTCGCTCGGCCATCGTCAGGTCGAAATGGTCGCCGGGCGCAAAGCGGTAAGCCGGCGGCGTTTCGTGATAGGGAGCGGGCTTGGCGCAGGCGAACGCCAACAAACAAACAAGCGGGATGAGAAAGCGTTTCATAGTTAATTTGGTATCACTTCGCCCGGTTTTGGGCAAGCGAAGCGAACTTTTTTCTTGGGTTCGGGGTCGAACTTTACCGAAGAGATGATTAGGGAGTTAATGATATCGGGGTGACGGTCATGCGGGGACGATGGACAATCGCGGGTGTGGTGCTCGCCGTGTTGCTGGTCGCGACGATCGGCGCGGCGGTGGAAAACGTGACGATGGTGTTTTGCCGGCAGGTCAGCAACCGCGAGCCGGTCGGCGAAGCCGTTGCGTTTCCCGCCGACGTCGGCTGGATCTACTGCCATACCACGATCGACAATCCGCAGGCGCCCACGCAGGTCCACCACGATTGGTACTACCAGGGCGCGTACATCAGCCGTTACACGCTGGCGGTGGGCACGGGCCAACGCTGGCGCACCTTCTCGGCGAAGAAAATCAGCCCGGCGTGGATCGGCGCGTGGGAGGTGGTCGTACGCGACGCCGACGAACACGAGCTGGCGCGCAAATCCTTCACCGTCAAACCGGCCCAGTAACCGTGCGCTGATTTGCAAGCGAAGCATCTGAGTGAGCATATCTGTGTTTTCCATCAACCATCGAACAACCCACAGCACACCTTTGGCTATTGCCAAAAGTGTGGCACACGAGAAAATGGCGCTCTTTCCGTGTGCCATAGTTTTCGCCGTCAGGCGAAAGCTGTGCCGGTGGACAATCGAAACACTGATAAGCCTCACTGCGTTCGGCGTGTCAGTGCCACCGAGGTGTTATTTGTAGGGGTTAATGGCCAACATCACCGGCACCCCTTTCAGGGGTTTGATTTTATTTTCCCCATTTTTTACCAGGGCTTCGCCCTTCGCTACTGACCTTCGCCCTGCGGGCTTGAAGGCCCTGCGCGGAAATCCATTTCAACGTAAATCGACATCGCCTGATTTTCTGCACCTACGCTATGCGCAAAAGGATGGCGTTGAAGCCGGGAGGCGGCGCAGCTTGCCCTTTTCTAATTCGGCAAAATTTCGAACAGCAGGAACTCGCGCGGCGGCAGCTTGACCGGCACGAGGCGCGCGCCGTTGAGCGCCGTCGAACCCTGGTTGGTCTGCGTACCCCACGGCAGTTGGACCAGCTGCGCGCGTTCGTAGCCGTACCAGTTCGCGTCGAGGCTCAGGCCGGTGGCGATGGGTTTGTCGCTCGCGTTGGCCACCAGCAGCAGCACGCTGTCGTGCTCGGGATGCCGCCAGGCGGTGACGACGACCGGCTGCGCCTGCCAGAGGCCCGCGTGGAAGCGGTTGCCGGCCAGCAGCGACGAATAATAGTCGTAGGAGAACGCCACCGGATCCGGCAGCGGATCCAGCGCCGGCGGACGCACCATACGGCCCATGGTCAGGTACGGCGCGGCGGGCGAATTGACGCGCAAATCGATTGCCTGCTTGAGGTAGGCCAGCTTCTCCGGATCGGCGCGGTACACGTCGTCGCCGTAATACCAATGGCGCGGCGAGTCGGGACCTTCCGCCCAACTGGTGAAGAACGCGCAGGGCGATTGTCCTTCGGGACAGATGTCGGGCTTGTCGCCGGGCCAGAGCCAGTCGACGGGCGCGTTGAAGTAAATCAGTTCCATCACGCCGCCCCAGGCGTATTCGGAGGCGGTGATCCAGTAGAAGGCGTCGCCGATTTCATAGCTGATCTGCGCCTTGCCGCCGGTGCGCACCGTGCCCAGATGATGGTACAGGTAGGAGGTCAGCGGCACGTGCACGGCGTCGCCGTCCATGATCCATTTGGCCAGGCCGAGGAACTGGTCGTCGGCCGAGGTGGTGTCCGGATTCTGGTCGCGCAAGGGGCCGACGCCCGCCGAACCCAGGTGCCAGAAGTCGACCAGGTCGATGTAGGGCTCGTTGGCGTTTTCCGCGCCGAAGCGATAGCCGGTGGTGGTCGGCGCGCCGCGCGGCTGATCGAGGGTGTTGCGGATGGCGTCCATCATCCAGGGGCCGGCCCCGGAGGGATGCCCGTGCTCGTAGCCGCCCAGATGGTCGTAGCAGGAGCGCACGACCACCGGGAAGCCCAGGTCGAAATACAGACCGTCGAAGGGCGGATCGAACTGCCCCTGCAACAGTCTGTCGCGCCACAGCCACCAATCGGCGGTGGCGGGGTCGGCCGGGCACAACGTGCGCGCCACGCCGGGGAAGCGCGGGAACCAATAATAGAACGCGCCGTCGCGGCCGTCGGGGCCGACGATGCGGTGCGTTTCCCAGGGCGCGAAGGGCTCGTTGGTGCTGGTCGGTCCCGAGGCGTATCCTTCCCAGCCGGCGTAACCGCTGTGAATCATCAGATCATAAAGGAAGGGCATGACCAGATCGCCTTGTTCCTGCACGCGCAACGTGTTGTCGACGGTCGCGCCGTACAAGGGCGTCCAGTAGCGTTCATCGTAGCCGGCCTGATAGAACGCGGTGAAGTTGTCGGGTTCGGGCACGCCCATGGGGTGGAAGTCCCAACCCAGCACGAACAGCAATTGCGCCGGGGAGATGCCGTCGACGAGCAGGTCGTGAAATTCCTTGATCCAGGCGGTGTGATCCATGCGTGCGGAAAGACCGAAGATCGTCGCGCCGAGCTGTTTGAAAAAGGCCTGATCCTGCGGATCGCGGTCGATCAGCGGATTGGACGCCCAGACCTGTTTGTCGGACCATTCGCGGTAACGGTCGGCCGCCTCGGTCCATTCGCCTTCGTCCAGCCAGCGAAACACGGTCGAATAGGGGATGGGGAATCCGCCCTGGTCGGTTTCGTCGGCCACGTCGGGATTGAAGTGGTTGAGCTGGAACGAGGCCACGCGGTAGTAAGCCTGTTGCGACCAGGGAGTGCGGTCGAACAGGTTGAAGGATTTGACGTGGAAATCCGGGTCGGCGGTGTAGATCAGCAAACCGCCCAGGCCCGGATGCAGATAGGCGACCATCTGCGTCATCATGCCGTGCCCGGCCGGGTACACCTGGTTCTGCAGATCGTTGGGCCGCTTGTAATCGAGGTGGTTGAGCGGATCGCGCAGCAGGTAGCCGCCCTCGTTGCTGGCCAGCCAGTAGTCGTTTTCCCCGCTGCCTTCCAGCGGCATGACCGCGGGCAGAATCGGATAGGTGAGGAACTCGACCATCGTCGTATTCTGCGGGACGACCAAGGCGGTGACGCGCAATTCCGGCTCGCCGATCACGGCCTCCCAACGGGCCTCGACCATGGGAAAAGGCTTGGGGTATTTCCAGCGAATGAGCAGGCCGCCGTCCTGTTCGGAGAATTCGGGCTCGACGATCGGCAAGGGCATATACTCGGAAACGTAGTGCGGCAGCAACGGGGCCGGCACGATCTGGCTCATGTGCATCGGCGGCAGGGATTCGCGCGGCGCGCTTTCGTCCAGAAGATTCAGCGGTTGATCGGGGCGCAGATCGGACATCTGGACGATGCGGCCGGAGGAGCGCTCGAAGGCTATCTGCACCAGACCGTTGCTCAGCAGCACCAGGTCGGGGGTGGCGCTGCCGTCGTCATCGTCGTCGGGCACGATGCCCAGGATCGGTCCGCGCAAGGAATCGGGCTCGATCACCGGCTCGGTGTCGTCGAGGTAAGAGATCAAATCGTCGCCGCATCCCCCGGCGATCAGGATTAGAAGTGCAATAACTAGCGGCCTGACCAGGACTTTCCCCGGCATGGTCACTCTCCTATCGCCCCCAAGAGTTACTAGAATACGGAGGGCCGGCCAAAAAGGCAATAACTTATATCGGCATTTTTTGGTTGCGAGTGGATGGAATTATGGTTCGAAAGTAAAGAATTGTATCAATTACCCAGGGAGAGGATTTTAGTTCCTAACGGCTGTGAAAGTGGGAACAAAGATATCGGCTATCGAGAATCCGTCAATAATTCCGGGTGGCGCGGTTTTACGAAGAAAGCCTCGGTGGCGACGGCGCAAAGCTCGACGGAGACGGCCGCGCCGTAGCGGTTGGGCACGCTTATACAGTCAGGTTTTCGGACGCTCCGGTCACTTGCACATGTTGCGGTCCAGCTTCTTCCCGGTTTGTTTGCGGTATAGCTTGTTGTATTTCTTCAAAAGAGCGGTTGCGTCTTCGATGGTGTGAGCGGGAGTCACCGAGTACAGGAGACCGTTGTCCTCTATGGAAGCGGTTTTATCGGCGGACTTCGGACACGTTTTCTTGCAATTATAAACCAGTTCCGCTATTTCGCAGTATCGATTCTTGATGTTGACCGCGGACATCTTGGCGTTTTGTTCCATCATCTTCCGATCGTCTTTAATCCATTGGTCAAGCGTGATGATGTGCACCAAGGTCATCGTGTTTTTTACGCGGTCGGCGGCGCGGCACGTGTCGGATTCCCGATAACGATCGGTGCATTCGGACTCCAGTTTGTCGGTGAACAAGCCGGCGAGTTTCACCATCCGTCGATACGCATCCAGGTCGGGTTCCTGGAAGATGTCCTTAAACCTCTTGTAGGAAAATGTATAAGCCAGGTAAACGTATTGTTCCGTTTCCAGATTCTTCTTCAGCAGCCGGAACGAGTCGTAACAGGCGTTGCCGATAAGAGTCTCGAAATCTTTGAACCAACTGACGCGAAACCCCGTGCCATACAAGTATTCGATGATTTTGTCCATTTTCCCGCATTTGTATTTGTCTTTGATCCGGAAGGCGTAACCGAAATTCAAGTTTCGTTTCCCGACGTACGTGGAGGAGAGATCGGTGTTGGACCGTACCCGGCTTTGTTTCCGAATGTAGTAATACTCATCGTAGTGGGAAAATTCCTTTTTATTATTCTCATAAATGGTTTTGATGTGATCCAGGTTGTTGTGACGAAACGCTTGTTCCAACTGTTTGAAGTCGTTCTCGGGCAATGTCGGATACGAGGCGCAGGCGAAAGTCAAACCGAGAACGGCGATCAACAGAACAATCGAGATCCGGATATTTTGAGTTACTTTCTTCATTCGCTTTCTCCTTACGATTCGCTTCTAATCGGACGGCGGGAAAACGCCGTGACGATCTTGTCTATAGCGGTTTGGCGACCAATTGGCGTCCCCCTCTCTTGGATGCGATCCGGTTGATCAGCAGCCAAGGTCGGTTGTCGACGGTAATGAAGTCGAAGGAGTCCACATAGCGTTCGATCATTTCCGCTTGTTCGCCGTCGATGGAAACCAAATACAAGCTGGAATCTATTCTTCGCGCATCGCGGTTGTGTTTATCCAGATACAGAATGTATTTGGAGTCCGGGGAAATAATGAATTCGGTCACGATCGAGCCCGGCTTGGAAAGAATAATGTGTTCGTCGCCGGAAAGTGAGCGGACGTGCAACTGATTGTCTTTGCCGATATAAACGAACTTTTTGAGGTCCGGACTCAACGCATGCGGATGGAAAAGATCGTCGATGATCAGGGTTTGCGTTTTTGTTCTCGTGTCGAACAGATAATAGCCGAATTCGCCCTGGGGAGGATTCATGCCGTAGCGGATGAACCACTCGCCCCCGGGGCCCAACGTCAATTCCTGAGAAGAGGCTTCCTTGTAGAGAAGCTCGGCTTTCCCCGTTTGATAATCGATCAGATACAAGTGTTTGTCGTTGTCCCAGAGCGATTGGGTCGTTCCCGGATAATACAGAATGGTCTTTTTGGAAATGTTTCGCGGCCAATCATCGAGGATCTTCTTCGGTTTGCCGCCCGTAATCGGGATCAAATACAGATCCTCATGATTGAAGCTGCTGCAGACGTTGTAAAAAACGTGCGTCGGTTCGGGCGTGATGAAAAATTGGCTGTCCGGCACGGGCAGTTTGATCGGCGATCCGCCGGAAGTCGATATCGCGTAAAGCGGTTGCGTTTTTTTGTGCACGTCCTGCTCTTTGTAGCGATAAACGACGTACTGCGAATTCGGGCTGACTTTGTAATAGATGTTGGTGTCGATCCATTGCCGAATATCGGTTTGTTCGACGAGACTTTCAGTGAGGACGACCTTGTCGGTCCCATGCGGCGTAATGGAGGCCAGTTGGACGAAAACCCGCTCCCGGGTTTCTTCCCTGGTTTTATAAATGACCCGCGAGCAATCGTTGGTAAAGGTGTATTCGACGACATTTTCCGCCAGCAGCGCTTTACTGCCGCTGGCCAGGGAGGCGGAGTAAAGCTTGAAACTGTCGCCGGAACGCCTCGGCTTATAGTTATAGACAAAATGGCTGAGGTCGTCGCACGTTTGGTAGTGTTCGGAAATCTCCACCTTGGCCAGGATCCGGAAACGATCTTGGCCGGTCTCGATGCCCGTGACGGCATGGCCTTTATTCGCGAAGGAGAAAAGGGCGATGCGGGAGTTGTTCTTGGCGGTCAGGACATTACCGTAGGACATTCCTTCCCCGACCAGGAGGAAACCGTCATCGGTTGCGGCGCTATTATCCGACTGTTGTTCGGGCGTTTGTTCCTCCGCCTGCTTTTTGCCCGGCGCCGATACGATACGATCGCTCTTTGCTTTGAGCCGGACCCGATTCCCTTCGGTCAGATGCTTGGGCTTGATGTAAATGTGCTTCACTTTTTGGTCGAACTTTTTGGTGATGTATTTGCGTTGTTTGTCCGTGACCTTCAATTTGATGAATTTATCGGCCGGGCCGTTTTTGAGTTTTTCACATTGCTTTTTGGTCAATACGATTTGAGCCGAGTCGGAGGTTGAACTTTTGGCGGTACCCACGGCCAGGATCGTTAAGGAGAAAATGAAAACGAGGGCGAGAACGGCAACCTTCCATTGTCTCATGCCAAACCCTTTCTTCAATTCCAATAAATGTTCTGAGGACAGTGAATAATCAATATTGTCGGAGCAGTTTATCGTCGGAAATTCTTTAAGGCAAGAGACGATCCGCGGGGCGCTCACCGGCTGCTTGAAGCGAAAAGCGGTCTAATCCTTCAACCACTCCGCCGGGTCCTGCTCGTAGTAACAAGCCAATTGTTCGTACAATTCCGGGTGGCGCGTTTTGAGCCGGCGCGGCTTTTCGAAGAAGGCCTCGGTGGCGACGGCGAAGAATTCGGCGGGGTTGGTCGCGCCGTAATGGTTGAGCACGCTGCGGCGGCCGCGCTGAAGGCGCAGGTATTCTTCGGTGAAGACGCCGGCCCAGGTTCGATAGCACGAGCGACGCGGCAGGGGCGGCACGCCGTCGACCGGTCCGTCTTCGCCGTCCAACTGGTGGGCGAACTCGTGCAGGACGACGTTGTGACCGTCGCGGATGTCGGCGGCGCCGCGTTGCACGTCGTCCCAGGACAGCACGACCTCGCCGCGGTGCCACGATTCGCCCAGGCGCACGTCCACGCCCTCCATCACCGTGCCGTCGGGCAGGCGGACGGTCGTGGCGGCGACGTACTCGTGCGGGTAAACGAGAATCGAGCGCAGCGACGGATAGTAGTTCGTCTGGCGATGCAACAACAGCAGGCACGCCTGCGCGGCGATGGTCACGCGGATCTCGTCGGTCATCTCCAGCCCGCCGAGGCCTTCGAATTGCTTTTCGGCGAGAAAGACGTGGATGTGGCCTTCGAGCTCGCGCCGATCCTCCTCCGGCAGCAGGCGAACGTAGGGCACGTTGCGCTCGATCATCGCCCGCCACGTCTCGGGGAACGGCTGAGCCCGCAATTTCCTGCGCCGACGTTTGGTGAACCAGAACAAGGGGGCCTCCCGCGTGCGTTGTCGGCACCAGTGTGGAGGATGTGGGCCGGCAGAGCAACCGCAGGGCGCCACCGATTATTTCACCCGTTCCGCCGGGATGATTTCACCTTGCAATTTTGCATTTGAAATGCATAATTGCAAGGTAGGGAGGCGCCAATGAAAGCTCGGTACATTCAGCGATCCTTGGAACCGGTGGTGAAAAAAGCGGCACGGGAGTTCCCGGCCGTGGTGCTCACCGGGCCGCGGCAGTCGGGCAAAACGACGCTGCTCAAGCATCTGTTCGCCGACAGCCGTGAGTATGTTTCGCTGGAACCGCCGGACGTGCGGGCGGCGGCAAACGCCGATCCACGCGGTTTTCTGGCGATGCATCCGGCACCGGTGATTTTTGACGAGGTGCAGTACGCGCCCGAGTTGCTGCCGTACATCAAGGAGCGCATCGATGCGCAGCGGGAGCGGCGCGGGCAATATTTGTTGACCGGATCGCAGAACCTTTTGTTGTTGGCGCGGGTGACCGAATCGTTGGCCGGACGCGCGGCAATTCTGCGCCTGTTGCCGTTGTCGCAACACGAAGCGAGCGGTCATCCGTCGCAACGTCTGCCCTGGGAAATCAGCCGATTGCGGAACAGCGAAAAACCGCTATCGCCGCAAAAGATGTGGGCCGGGTTTTTACGCGGTGGATATCCGGAGTTGGCCGTCGAACCCAACCGCGACGCCGGCCTGTGGCAGGCGAGTTATGTGCAAACGTACCTGGAACGAGACGTGCGTTTGCTGCGTCAGGTCGGCGATCTGACATTGTTCCAGAATTTTTTGCGGATGCTGGCGGCGCGTAGCGGCAATTTGCTCAGTTTGTCCGATCTGGCCCGCGATCTGGGCACGGCGGTCAATACCGTCAAAGCGTGGTTGTCGGTGCTCGAAGCGTCGTTTCAGGTTTTTGTGCTGCGTCCATATTTCGCCAACATCGGCAAGCGCCTGGTAAAAACGCCGAAGGTGTATTTCACCGACGTGGGCACGTTGTGTCACTTGGTCGGTTTGCGCGATCCCGAGCACGCCATGACCGGCCCGATGAGCGGCGCGATTTTCGAGACGGCCGTTTTCTCGGAAATTATGAAGAATCTCGTTCATCGCGGCGAAATGCCGCACCTGCATTTCTGGCGCACCGCCACCGGCGTCGAGGTGGATTTCATCGTCGAATCCGGGGGAAAGCTTGTGCCGATCGAAGCCAAGATGTCGGCCACGCCGCGCCCGCCGATGGCTGCGGGCATCAAATCGTTTCGGGCGGATTTAGGCCAAAAAGCCGGCAAGGGATTTGTGGTGCACGCGGGCGATATCTCGCTGCCGTTGGCGCCGGAAATCGTCGCGATTCCACTCGACTCCTTGTAACCCAACCGTTTTCGTTCGTTGCGTCAGCCGATGAGGGTGTTTCCGCCGAAGAAAAGGTTTTTTCCCGCTTGACAAATAGTACGAGCCGGTCCATGGTATACGCAAATCGTAACTAGTGACACCAATCGTAACATTATAGATTTTTCGTAAAAGAGGGGATCATGCCCCGGACGCCGAAGAAAAAACAACAGATCGTCGAAGCGGCGCGCGCGATGTTTTTACGTCACGGGGTGCGGCGGGTGTCGGTCGAGGAGATCTGCCGCAAGGCCGACGTGAGCAAGATGACCTTCTATCGCTACTACGAGGACAAACTGACGCTCGCCGAGGAGATCGTCCGCGATATTTTCCGGGAGACGTTCGCCTTTTTCGAGGACGCCTACAAAAGCGAGGCGCCGGTCGAAAAGGTGTTCGAACTGATGATCTCCTTCAAGGAAACGCTGGCCGAGCGGATCGGCCCGGCGATGTTCGAGGAATTTTACGATCCGTCATCGGCGCTGAGCGGGCTGATGGAGGAGTTCAAGCGCGAGGGCATGAAACAGTTTCTGAAATTTTTCGCCGCCCGGCAGCGCCGCGGCGAGCTGCGCAAGGACATCCACCCCGAGTTCGTGCTGGCGATGGTCGACAAGATGCAGGAGCTGGCGCAAAACAAACAACTGCTGGCGCTGTACCGCGACCGGGCGGAGATGGCGCGCGAGGTCAACGCGTTTTTCTTTTACGGCATCGTCAACCGGCCGGCGCAAACCGGCGGCCGGCGCAAGCGTAAATAGAGATGGAGTGAAGCATGAAACGAACGGCGATACTCGCGGCGGCGCTCGCGCTGCTGCTGGCGGCGACGCTGGCCGGGCAGGCGGCGGATCTGACGGCCAAGGACATCATCGAAAAATCCGACGACCTGATGCGCGGTATTTCCAGTTACAGCGAAATGACGATGAAGGTCACCACGCCGCGCTACGAGCGCACGGTGAAAATGAAGGCCTGGACGCAGGGGCGCGACGAGGCGTTCATCCTGGTGCTGTCGCCGGCGAAGGACGCGGGCGTGACCTTCCTCAAGCTCAAGCGCGAGATGTGGAACTACCGGCCCGACATCGAAAACACGATCAAGATTCCGCCCTCGATGATGCTGCAAAGCTGGATGGGCTCGGACTTCACCAACGACGATCTGTCACGCGCCGATTCGTTCATCGTCGATTACACGCACCAGATCGTCGCCGAGGAACAGTACGACGGCGTGCCGTGCTGGAAGATCGAAATGATGCCCAAGCCCGAAGCGCCGGTCATCTGGGGCAAGGTGGTCTCGTGGGTGTCCAAGGGCGATTTTATCGGCCGGCGCACCGAGTTTTACGACGAGGACATGCAGTTGAGCAAAGTGCTGACCGCCGACAAGGTGATCACCGCCTCGGGACGCAAGGTGGCCAGTCACGTGCTGATGATTAACAAAAAGAAGCCGGGCAATCAGACCGAGCTGATCTACGATAAGATTCAGTTCGACCTGAAGATCCCGGCCGGAACGTTCACGCGGCGCAACCTGACGCGGGGAGTGAAGTAACGTGAAACTGTTGCTGCTCATGGCCTGGCGCAATCTGGGCCGCAACCGCCGGCGCACGATCATCAGCGCGGCGGCGGTCGCCTTCGCGGTCTTTTCGATGGTCACGATGACCTCGATGCAAACCGGCGCGTACAACGAGATGATCGACAACGCGGTGAAGATCCAGTGCGGACACCTGCAGGTGCAGGCGCCGGGCTACATCGACGATCATGACATCAACTTGACGGTCGATCATCTGGATCAGGTGTACGCGGCGACCGACAAGATTCCCGGCGTGGTCGGCGCGGTCGGGCGCATCATCACCGGGATGCTGGTGGCCGCCGGCGACCAGTCGTACGGCTCGCTGGTCATCGGCACCGACGCGGCGCGCGAAGCCAAGGCGTCGGTGCTGGCCAGACTGGTGCGCCACGGCGAGTTTCTCGACGACAACGATCCGTACGGCGTGGTGATCGGCGACAAGCTGGCCAAGAACCTGTTTTCCGATCGCTTCGAAAACGCCAACGACAAAGAGACGATCGACAAGGAACTGAACGCGCTGATCGGCATGGAGTTGATTCTGCTGGGGCAGGCGATCGACGGCTCGACCGCCGCGGCCAAGGCGACGATCCGCGGCATTCTGCATAGCGGTCAGCCGGAACTGGACCGCGCCACGGTGGTCATGAACCTCGCGCCGCTGCAGGAGCGGATGGTGATGGAAGGGCGCGTGCACCACGTGGCGATTCAGTTGCAGGGCCACGAGCAGATTCCCGCCGCGCGCGCGCAACTGGAGGCGGCGCTGGCCGGCTTCGATCCGGCGGTGGTCGTGCTGGATTGGAAACAGGTCGAACCGGGCCTGTACCAGGGCATCGCGATGGACAGCGCTTCGGGCAAGATCATCATCTTCCTGTTGCTGCTGGTGGTCGCCTTCGGCATTTTGAACACCTTCCTGATGAGCGCCTTCGAGCGCGTGCGCGAGTTCGGCGTGCTCATGGCCATCGGCTGCAAGCCGCGCACCTGCGCCGGCACGCTGCTGGTGGAAAGTCAGATGCTCATGGCCGTGGGCTTCACCGTCGGACTGGTGCTCGGCGGCGCGCTGTCGCTGTGGCTGGGCGTGCACGGCCTGACGATCGCCGGGGCGGAGGAACTGTATGCCTCCTACGGCATGAGCAACGTGATCTATTGCGATTTCAATGCCGGCGTGGCCGTGACGACCTTCCTGGAAGTCTGGATCGTGACCTTCCTGGTCGCGCTGTATCCCGCGTGGAAAATCACCCGCTTCCGTCCGGTGGAAGCGTTGCGGCACCTGTAGGAGTTGCCATGAGCATGTTGTGGATCACCGCCTGGCGGAATTTATGGCGCAACAAACGGCGCACGATCATCCTGATCGCGGCGATCACGGTGGGACTGTTCGGCGTGCTGGCCAACATCGCCTTCATCAACGCCTGGCTGGCCGACACGGTGAAAACCTCGGTCTCCACCACGGTCGGCCATATCCAGGTGCAGGCGCAGGGCTATTACGACAACCCGCAGGTGAAGAAAAACCTGCCGCAAAACGACGAACTGCTGCAAAAGCTCGCACACATCCAGGGCGCGACCGGTGCGACGATGCGCATGCGCGGACAGGTGCTGCTGTCCAACGCCGAGAAGGCCGAGATGGGCCAGCTTATCGGCGTGATGCCCGATCGCGAGCCGGGCGTGTCGCTGGTGCCCGGCGCGCTGATCGACGGCCGCTGGCTCGAGCCGGGCGACCGCAACAAGATCGTGGTCGGCGAGGAGTTTCTCAACCGCTTCAAGACCAAGCTCAACCGGCGGGTGATCGTGCGCGGCAACGACGCGACCGGCGAGGTGTCCGACGCGCTGTTCAAGATCGTCGGCGTCTACCGCACGACGATGAAGCAATTCGACCGCGCCAACGCTTACGTCAGCCTGGCCGACGCGCAGTCGTTTTTCGCCACGCCCGGCCGGGTCACCGAATACGTGCTCAACGGGCAGGCGCCGCTGCCGTCGCTGGCGCTGGAGCCGGCGGTCATCGCGCTGATGCCCGACGACACGCACGTGGTGACGACCTGGCAGGATCAACTGCCGCTGGTCGTGGAAATGATGAAATTCACCGAGGGGTTCCTCTGGTACTTTTTGGCCTTCTTCTACGTGGCCATGGCCTTCGGCATCGCCAACTCGCTGCTCATGGTCGTGCACGAGCGCACCAAGGAAATCGGCATGATGCTCGCGCTGGGCGTGCCGCGGCGGACGATTCTACAGGTGATCCTCATCGAGGCGCTGCTGCTGGCGGTGGTCGGCGCGGTGGTCGGCAACGCGCTCAGTTACGGCATCGTGGCGTACTTCGAGCACGCCGGGCTGGACCTGACCAAGTGGGCCGAGGGCATGAACGAATTCAACATGAGCGGCATCATTTTTCCCTATCTGAAACTCAAGGACATCATCACCGCGACGCTGGCGACCGCGTTCACGTCCGTGGTGATGGCGCTTTATCCGGCGTGGAAAGCCAGCCGCCTGCAACCGGTGCAGGCGCTGCGCACGACATAAGGAGCGACCATGGCGATCGTGGAATGCAAACAGGTGGTCAAGATCTACGGCGACAATCAGGTAAAGGTGCAGGCGCTGCGCGGCGTCGACCTGACGATCGAGAAAGGCGAGTTCGCCGCGATCGCCGGGCCGTCGGGCTCGGGCAAATCGACGCTGCTCAATATCATCGGCGCGCTGGACGTGCCCACCGAGGGTTCGGTGCACGTGGCCGGGCAGGAACTGGCCGGGATGAACGCGGCGCAACTGTCACGCCTGCGGCGCGACAACATCGGGTTCATCTTCCAGGCCTACAACCTGATTCCCGTGCTCACCGCGCTGGAGAACGTTGAGTTCATCATGATGATCCAGGGCCAGCCCAAGGTCGAGCGGCTCGAACGCGCCAAGGACATGCTGCACAAGGTCGGCCTGAGCGACATGATGAACCGCCGGCCCAATGAATTGTCGGGCGGCCAGCAGCAGCGCGTGGCCGTCGCGCGGGCGATCGTCAGCCGGCCGCAGCTTATTCTCGCCGACGAGCCGACCGCGAACCTCGACAGCAAAACCGGCTCGGACCTGATCGACCTGATGCACCAGCTCAACGAGCGGGAGCAGATGACCTTCATTTTCTCGAGCCACGACAAAATGGTGCTCGAACGCAGCCGCCGCCTGTTGGTGTTGCGCGACGGCGCGATCATCGAGGACAAGCGGCAAAATGGCGCGCAGTAGACTCGTCCTGCCGTTGCTGGTGCTCGCGCTCGCCTGGCCGGCGATCGCCCGCGCGCTGGAACCGTGGGAGGCCGGACCGCTTTCCTGGCGGCTGTCGGGTTACGTGAAGTCGTTCTCGTCGCTCACGCAGGGCGGCGACCAATACCGCGCCTTCGACCTGACCGACCGCGAATCGTTCTGGGACAACACGACGCGCGCGCGGCTGCGCGGCAAGATGATGTTCGGCGACGTGCTGGCGCTGGAATCGCACTACGAGCTGGTCAACACCTACGGCGACGCGAACCGCCTGCGGCACAAGGCCGAGGAGCAATACGGCGCGTCGCCCTTCGGCGAGCAGATCGTCGAAGAATTGTTTCCCGACATCGCGCTGCCGCGCTACTTCGACCTGGAGCATGAGATCGTCGACGACGAAAGCGAGCGGCTGGTGCATCGCCTCGACCGCCTGTTCCTGCGCGCCTACCTGGGGCCGTGGGACTTCACCATCGGCCGCGCGACGCTGACCTGGGGGCCGGGGCGATTCTGGAATCCGACCGATTACTTCGCCGCATTCTCGCCGACCGAAATCGACAAAGAGGAAAAACCGGGCATCGACATCGCGCACGCCCGCGTGGCCGTCAACGAGTACGTCACCGCCGAGGCCGCCGCCGCGCCGGTGCGCGAGGGCGCGCATGACATCGACGAGCACGGTTCGGCCGCGGCCGGACGGATGATCGTGCGCGGCCTGCAGGCCGACTGGGGCTTGTCGGGCGGCTGGCTGTACGACCGTTCGGTGATCGGGCTGGATACGGACGCGACCGTCGGCGACGCCGGGGTGCGCGCGGCGCTGACGCGTACGACCGTCGAGGGCGTGCCCAACGAGGCCTTCTACCGGGCGATGGTCAACGCCGACTACGCCTTCGCCTACAACTGGAATCCCTACCTGCTGGTCGAGTATCACTACAACGGCTTGGGCGAGAGCGACCCGGACGATTACCTCGCGCTCAGCGAAAAACCGGAGTTCGTCAACGCCTATCGCCGGGGGGAAATCAGCAACCTCGGGCAGCAGTATATGGGTGCGCTGTTCATGCTGCAGCCGCACGCGCTGGTGACGGTGACCGACACGGTGATCGTCAACCTGCTGGATGCGAGCGCCTTCAACGGCCTGGTCGTTTCCTGGTCGGCGCTGGAGAGCCTCGACGTGCAACTGGGCGCGCAACACACGCTCGGCGGCGTGCCCAGCGAGTTCGGCGGGTTGGAAAATCCGCTCACCGGCGAGGACATCATGGTGCCCGACGTCTATTACGCTTACCTGAAATTCTACTATTGAGCGTTACGGTTGCGGCGCGATCGGCGGGGCCGACGGCGGCGGCGCGCTGCTGTCCCATTTGACCGTCACCCAGCGATCGTGGCGCAGTTCCCAATCGATGCGGCCTTTCCAGGTGCTGGTCTTGTTCTGCTTTTCGATCATCAACTCGATGAACACCGAACCTTCGCGCCGGCTGACGCGCGGGTAGGGATCGCAGGCGAGCAGGGTCATCTTGTTGGTTTGCTTCATGCGGTCGAGCGTGGGGATGTTGTCGTCGCCGCGCATGCGCAGGGCGGCCGAATACTCCTCGGCGTTGATCAGATGCACGTAGCGCCGCATCGCCTCGACCAGGTCGCCGCTGGTTTCCGGCGTCGGCGTGGGCGGCGGAGCGGGCGTGGGCGAGATTTCGCCGGCGGGCGGTTGCTCGGCCGGGGCGGGCGTTTCGCTGACGGCCGCCGGCACGGGCGGCGCGACGGGCGCGTGGTCGCCGCGCAGCAACATGACGGTCAGCACCAGGCAGGCGAGGTAGCCGCCGATCAACAGCGCGTCGAACAGCCGCGTGAGCACCGCCGACACGCCGCCGGGCGATCCGCCGTCTTCGGCAAAGCGGAACTTGCTCATCGCTTGCGCCTCCTCGGCCGCGGCCGCTTGCCGTCCCAGATCACCGCGCCGACCAGTGGCAGCCACAGCGCCGCCCGCGCGCCGTCGATCGGGCTGTTGATCCACCAGCCCAACAGCAGCAACAGAAACCAGACCAGCAGCACGCCCAGGGCGATCAGGCGGACCTTCCACCAGAGGGTCAGGGTTTCCCAACGCAGGCCGGGCAGGGTGCGGCTGGTGGTCGCGCGCTGGATCGCCGGCGGACCGGCCAGACCATCGGTGAACGCCTTGGTCTCGCGCGGCGGCTGCGTGAATTTGATGATCGCCAGCGAGAGATTGTCGGCGGCCCCGCGTTCGTTGGCCAGATGGATCAGCGATTGCGCCGCCTGGTCGGGCTCCATGTTGCGCGCGGCGCGGCCGATGTCCGCGTCGTCCATCATCGTGTAGAGCCCGTCGGTGCATAGCAGGTAGGTTTCGCCGGCCTGCACGTAGTGGGCGTCGGAGAGATCGACCTCGAGCACGGCCTCGCTGCCCACCGCACGGTAGAGGATCGCTTCCTTCGGATGGTTGCGCACCGCTTCCTGCGGGATCTTGCCCGCGTCGGCCAGCCGTTGCGCCTCGGTGTGGTCGTTGGTCATCTGGTCGATGACGTTGCCCCGCTGCCGGTAGACGCGGTTGTTGCCCACGTGCGCGAAGCGGATGGCCCCTTTCTGATGATGCAGCACCGCGACCGTCGCGCCCATGCCCTCGAGGTCGGGATTGTCGGCGACGGCCTCGCGCACGGCGAGGTTGGCCTGGCCGATGGCGTCCACCAGCATCTGGCGCGGCTGCAGACCGTCCCAGCGGCGGTAGAAATCGACGATGGCCTCGACGACCAGCCGGCTGCCTTTGCCGGCCGCCTTGGACAGACCGATGCCGTCGGCGACGACCAACAGGTCGCCGTGGCGCGTGCTCAGGCTGGTCAGACAGTCGTTGTTTTCCGCCCGTTCGCCGCCGGGATCGCTACGCGTGGCGATTTGTACTTTTAGTGCTTCTTCGCGCTGCATCGTTTTCGTTGCAAGCTTGGCGTCGCCTCGTGCCGCCGAGGTCGTCTGCGCCGGCTTGCCTGAAAGGGTTTTACGTGCGCCAAGTATACACCACTCGCGACGCGCCTCAACACGCCGGGCGCACTTTTTTCGCCGCCGGAAATTCTTTTTGCGCGGCGCAGGCTTGGCAGGGCACGGCCGGAGCGTTAAGCTGAATAACCAATCGTCCGCCAGGAAAGGAACCGCCCGTGGTTGCTAAAAAATCCGCCGCTAAGGCGCAGTTGCGCGTCGGTTACGCCCGGCGCGAAATCACCCCGTCTTTGCCGTTTCCCATGGCCGGTTACGCCACGCGCACCGAGCGGCTGGCCGATACCGTGCGCGATCCGCTGACCGCCCGCGCGGCCGTTTTTTCCGCCGGGGGCAAACAGGCCGCGCTGGTGTCGGTCGACCTGCTGCTGATCAGCCTGCCGCTGCGCGACGCCGTCGCCCGGGCGGTGCGCGACGCCGGGGTGAACCTCGACGGCCTGCTGCTGAGCGCGACGCACACGCATTCGGCGGCGGGCGGCTTCGTCGAGGGCGATTCGGCGCGGCTGTTCATGGGCGGTTATCGTCCGGCGCTGCTGGCCGAGCTGACCGAGAAGATCGCCGGCGCGGTGATCGCGGCGGCGGGGGATCTGCAACCGGCCACGCTGCGCCACGGCACGGCCGAGACGGTCGGGCTCAACTGGAACCGCCGTCATCCGGACGGGCCGATCGATCGCCGCATGACGGTGACGACGGTGCAACGCGGCAAGAAAAACCTGCGGCTGATCAGCTTCGGCGCGCATCCGGTGATCGTCTCCGAGCGCGAGTACAACACCGCTTCGGCCTGCTGGCCCGGCGAGCTGACCAAATCGTTCGAAGCCGAGGGCGACGAGGCGATGTTCATCGTCGGGCCGGTCGGCGGCGTGAACGTGCTGTTTCCCGAGGGGCCGATGGAACTGGACGTCCACCTGGCGCTGGTCAATCGGCTGATGCGCGAGCAGGTCGATCGCGCGATCGCCGCCGACGAGCCGCTGACCGACGAGCCGGTCGTCGCCTTCGCCGAAGCCGACGTGCCGCTGCGGGTCGTGCTGCCGCGCTTGCTGCCGGCGCGCCTGGCGTGGCTGGACACGGCGCTGACGCCGCTGCGCATGTACGCGCGCCATTTCGGCCGCAGCACGATGCCCGACCGGGCCGGGACGTTCGTGCCGGTGCTGCGCGTGGGGCGGGTGATCTTCACCGGCTTTCCCGCCGACCTGGGCGCGGGCGTCGGGCTGGCCGTGCGCCGGTCGATCGAGCAGCACGGCTATCGCGCGGGCGCGGTGGCGTCGCAAACGGGCGATTACGTCGGTTACGTGCATCTGCCGGAGGATTACGAGCAGCTGCCCAAGGGCGATCGCGACGCGTTGCAGTTGACCGTCTACGAAAACGCGATGGCTTTCTTCGGCCGCGACACGGGCCTTAAGTTATTGGATGGATTCAAGCTGGCGCTGGCGGCGGTGTAGCGCTCAGGGACAGGCCGCGTAGGCGTCGCCCTTGGGCGCGGGGACGGTCGCCGTGCCGTCGGTGACGGCCGAGGCGAAGAAGCAACTCCACTGGTACATCGTTTCTTCCACATTGAAGGCGACGTAGTGGCCGTCGAGGTTGGCCGGCGACTCGACCTGCAGCCAGATGCCCGTCGCCTGACCCTGGTCGGCGGCGATGTTGCCGCTGGCCGGCAGCGCAATCTGTCCGCGTCCGCTGAGCGTCTCCAGCGCGTCGAGCGAGCCGGCCCGCACCTGCTCGCCGCCCAGGTCGAGCCCGGCGGCGACGGCCAGGCCCTCGATCATCGGCGGCGTGAAGTACGTGTCCTCGTACCCGCCGATCAACAGCACATCGCGCGGGTCGGCGCGGTTGACCCACCACGGCGCGAAGTTCGCCGCTTCCGCGCCGTCGGCGGTCGTCTGGAAGACGGTGGCCAGCGGATGATATTCCGACCAATCGTCGGCGTTGAGCACCCAGTCGAGCACCAGGCCGATCGGCAGCGGCGACTGCTTGTAGACAATGTTGTAAATCCACGAAGCGCCCGTGCCGGTCAGCAGCGCGGCGCGGTAAGCGTCCTCGACGCCCAGCAGCACGTTGCCCACCGTCGCGCCGGTCGAATGGCCCCAGAAAAGGAAATTGCCGGGATCGAAAAAGAACGACTCCGCCGCGCCCGGATCGGCCTCGGGCGTAAGCGTCGGATCGATCGTCATCGTGCGCGCGACCTTGAGCAGGAAGATGTAGTCGGACGCCGCCTGGCGGATGTTGTCGCGGAAGGCGACCGTGTTGAGCGGGTTGGTGAACTCGATGCCGGTCATGCTGCCCAGCGGGTGGCGCGGACCGGTCATCGCCAGCTCGATGTCCAGGCAGGCGATGCCGCGATGGGCCAACAGCTTGCCGGGGCCTTCGCCGGGAACGTTCATCTCGCCGGGCGCTCGGTCGAAGACCTGCGTGTAGGAGCCGCCGCTGCCGTTGGCGAAAAACAGCAACGGCCAGCCGCCGGCGGGCATCGTCCCCTTGGGGATGGACACCGCGAAACGCACCCATTCCCACCAGACGAGAATCGGGTCGCCGTTGTCGTCGAAGTAGATGCGCCCGCCCTTGTCGTAGTAGGGCCGCGAGCCGTCCTGCCAGATGGGCAGCGTCGTTTCGGCTGCGAGTACGTAGTAGGTCGGGTAGTCGGCCAACAGCTTCACTTCGCGAATTTCCGGCGCGGGCAGCGTGTTGACCGTCGCGCGGATTTTCTTCATGCGCGCCACCGGATCGCCCGGGCGAAAGACCGTCGCCACGGCGACGTCGCTCGCGGCGAGACCCGCGTCGGCCAGGTAATCGCCCAAGGCGGCGAAGGCCGGCTGATCGGCGGCGGCGAATTGACCCTCGGGCCAGTCGCCGGCCATGACCGCGGCGAACTTCGCGTCGATGGCCAGCGGGCGCCCGTGAATATCGCCCAGGTTCGTGCGGACGATCGCCGCGTAGTATTCGCCCGGGGCCAGCGGCTGACCCTGATAGGGCAACAGCGTGAGCGTGTACTGCGGCAGGTAAGTGCCCATCGCCGTGCGCCAATGGGCGGTCAGCGGTACGCGTTCACCATAACGCGCGCTGCCGGGCTGCACGTTGACCAGCAGCACCGGGCAATCGTTTTCCAACGAGTGGCGCCAGGTGGTCGGCAGATTCTCCGCGTCGATCTGCCCGTCGAAACGGAAGTGGATCGCGCCGCCGCGCGCGAAGCCTTCGGCGGCCTCGTTCGCCTGATCGAGATACAACTGCGTCAGCCAGTTGCCGGTGCGGTTGGGGAAGCGGTCGTAGCGGACGGCGCCGTCGGCGCGGCGCATGTGCTCGATGGGGAACGGACAATCCCAGAAGCCGGCGTCGTCGCTCAGCTCGAAGTAAGCGGCGACCGCCGCGGGTTGGGCCGGTTCGGGATCGGGCGTTTCCTCGTCCGTGGCGCAAGCGTAAAAACTCCAGGCCAGGCACAACAACATCCAGGCAAGCCACCGCCGACTACGCATGAATATTCTCCCCATAAGCGATTGCCTTTACTTTAAACGCAGCGCGGCTCGCGGACAAGCAGTTAATAGAATGGATAGAAATAGTCCAGCCGCGAGTCGACGATCACCAGCGCGGTGAGCACCAGCGCCGCGCCCCAGGTCGCCGCCCACACCGCCGTCGCGCCCGCCTCGCGCCGCTCGACCCACTGCAGCACCCGCGCCAGGCCGGCCGCGGCGAAGGGCAGCGAGGGCAGCAGGTAACGCGGATTGGGGATGATCAGCGCGGCGATCAGCAGGTACAGACCGCCCAACGCGAGCAACACGCGATCGCCCGTCGTGGCGCGCCACAACGCGGCGAACGCCGGCAGACCCAGCGGCGCCAGGTGCGCGCCGAAGTGCAGCGACCACAACGGCAGCACGATGGAAAACAGATGATCGACTCCGCCGGGGCGCAGCAACAGAAACAGCCAACTCAGCCGCGCCGCCTGCGAAAACAGCACGCCGGAGCCCATCGCCAACAATATCAGCGGCAGCAGAATCAACGCGGGCAGCAGCAGCGTCCAGATCGCTTCCTTGCGCGGCTGTCCCGCGCGGCGCGTCAGCCACAGGGCGACGATCATCCCGGGCACGAACAGCACGGCGTTGTAACGGCACAGCGCGCCCACGGCCAGCAGCAGGCCGACCAAGGCCGCGCGCCACGCGCCGCCCTGTTGCAGGTAGCCGACGAACAGGTCGACCATCAGCATCAGCACGAGCAGGAACGGGCCTTCCATCAGCGCGCTGGTGCCGCTGAACAGCCAGAGCGGAAACAGCGGCCAGCACCACAAGGACAGCGCGGCGGTGGGCGCGTCGGTCAGGCGGCGCACGACGCGCACGCTCAGGGCCAGCGCGGCCAGCGAGCAGGCGATGTTGAACAGCCGCCCGGCCAGCAGGTGCGGGCCGGCGAGCGCGTAAAACGCGCCATACAACAGCGCGAGCAACGGCGGATGATGCGGGCCGAGCCAGCCGTTGATTTTCTCGTAATCGGTCAGCCAGCCGCGTAGGCCGTGCTGCGCGAGGTACCGCGCCTGCTCGAGGTTGGACACTTCGTCGTTCCAGGAAATCATGACGAAGGCCATGACCACCAGCAATGCGGCCTGCAGCGCGCCGCCGCCGTACAACAACAATTTCGGCCGGCGTTCGCTCAGGCGCACGAGCGAAAATGTCCCGTCGCGGAAGGTCCACAGCGCGGCGAGGATCAGCAGCGCCTGGGTGATCAACTGCGCCAGCAGCAGGTGACGCGGCGAGAACCCTTCGCGCTCGTAGGCCGCGCCGAGAAAGAGCGTCATGTAGCTGGTGGCGGTCATCAGCCAGGTGAGCAGCAGGAGCGCGCGCCCCGGATGCCAGTCACGCAATGCGCCGCGGTTCATCGGGTCACCTCCCGCGCCAGGGCGAGCGCCGCGTCGATTACCTGGTCCATGTTGTCGTAGCGATAGGCGCCGGTGCGGCCCAGCACATGCAAGTTGGTGAAGGACGCCAGGTGGTCGCTCACCGCCTTGAGCGGCTGTTGGAAGCCGACGGTGAACACCGGATAGGCGTCGGCGACGCGCGCACTGTGATGGCCGCGCATTTCACCGCGTTCGATCAGACCCAGCCGCGTCAGATCGGCGGCGCAGCGTTCGGCCAGCTCGTCCTCGTCGCGCGACCAGAGGGCGTCGCCCTCGTTGCAGAAAAATTCGAGCACCAGGCTGGTGCCGGTCGGCGGGGCCAGCGCGGGCGCCCAGTTGCGCGGCTCGTGGCTGCGCCCGAACAGCAGCTCGGCCTCGGGGAAATACAACCAGGTGTCGTCGGTGACGCGCGCGCGGTCGAGCAGCAGGTACAGACAGCGGATGGCGCGGTAGCGCAGCCGGGCCAGCGCGGCGGCCGGTGCGTCAAGCCACGCACCCAGCACGGGCAGCGGAATCGTGCTGATCACCATCTCGGCCTCGCAGGCCTCGCAGGCGGCGACGACCTCGACGATGCGATCGCGGTGCGCGACCAGCCGTTGCACCGGCGTATCGGTCAGCACGCGCCCGCCGAGTTCTTCGATCTTCGCCGCGAGCGTTTCGCCGATCACGCCGATGCCCCGGGCCGGATACCAGAATTTATCGGCGTAGGTTTTCGGCGCGCGTCGCGTCGGGACCAGCGCCTGGCGCACGGCGTCGGCGAGGTTGAGCAGTTGGATGCGTTGCGCGGCCCATACGGCGCTGATCTGATCGCAGGGCAGGCCCCAGGTTTTTTGCGAATAAGGTTGGAAGTAGATTTCGTACAGCCGCCGCCCGAAGCGGTGCGTCACCCAATCTTCGAGCGACAGATCCTCCGCGCCGCTCATCGCGCGCTGCATGGCGGCCATGGAAAAGTCGGCGAGAATGCGCGCCGTTTCACGCAGGCCGAAGCCCGAGAGCGCGTTGGCCGCGCGCAGCGGGTAATCGAAGTAGCGGCCTTGCAGGCGGATGCGGCTTTTGCGCGGCACTTCGAGCAGGTCGTCGGCGAGCAGTTCGCGCAGCCAGTCGAGCAGTTCCGGCTTGTCGGTGAAGAAGCGATGACCGCCCAGGTCGAACTTGCCGCCGTCGTGCCGGAAGTTGCGGGCGAGACCGCCAACGGCGCTTTCCTTTTCCAGCACGGTGACCGCGACGCCGGCGCGGGCCAGCTCGTAGGCGCAGGTCAGCCCGGCCAGGCCGCCGCCGAGGATCAACGCTGTTTTCGGTTTCGCCATTTTATAATGTGTCCCACACCGCTTGCGCCACCGGACGTCCGCGCAGGCCGTCGAGCCAGCCGCGCACGAAGGCGCGCGATTGTTCGTCGCCGGTCAACGCGGTCGGCCCATAGTATAGCAAGGTTGCCAGCGCCGCCCAAACCGCCACGCGCGCCAGGCCGAGCCGACCGGCGTTTTTCGCGGCGACGATCATACTGTTGCGCGCCAGCAGGTAGGCCTTGGCGCGTTGCCGCGCCGGATCGTCTTCTTGGCCGACGTGCCGCACCACCGCGCGCGGTTCGAGCATGATCGTTCGATGCGCGCGCGCCAGTCGCCAGCACAGATCGACCTCGTCGTGGTAGGCGACCAGCGCCGGATCGAAGCCGCCGACCGCCCGTGCGGCGTCGACGCGCAAGAGCAGCGCCGCGCCGTGGCCGTGGTGCACCGTGCGCGGCCAGGGCGACACGGGCCGCGCCAACGTGCCGGAGCCCAAGGCGGTGGTCAGCTTGTGCCGCAGGTTGCGGCGGCCGGCCAGACCGTCGAGCAGATACGGACGATCGCGGCGCACGACCTTGGCGAACACCGCGCCGGTGTTGGCGTCGTTTTGCAGATGCGCCGACATCAACCGCACGGCGTTTTCTTCCAGGCGCGCATCCTGGTTGAGCAGCAGCAAGCCGGTCGCGCCGCGTTGCGCCGCCCAATCCAACGCGACGTTCGCGCCGCCGGCGTAGCCCAGGTTGCGCGGTTGGCGCAGCACGGCAACGGGTAGATCGTCGGTCGCGCCGTCGGTCGAGGCGTTGTCGACGACCAGCACGTTGTCCGCGCCGCAGGCGGCGATCAGATCGGCCAGCGCCTCGCGCAGCAGAGCGCCGCCGTCGCGGGCAACGATCGCGCCGACCAGCTCAGCCATGGCCGCGCTCCTCGCCGGCGCGCGGAATCTTGCGCCAGCGCAGCGGCAGGCGGATGAAATCGAGCAGCCAGGCGAGCGGCTCGGCGATCACCTCGACCAGCGACATCGCCAGCGCGGGCGCCAGGCGCAGCAGTTGACGCATGGTCCAGCCGTCGAGCAACGCGGCCAGCGGAATCTGCGCCAGCGGCACGGCGACGTACGCGACGATCACCCACCAGGGCAGCCACAGCGCGGGCAGCACCCACGCATCCAGCGCGCACAGGAGCAGCCCGATCAGCAGCGACACGCGATCGAAGTAGCCCAGCGTGTACAGCAGGCGGTCGATGGCCAGCAGGCCCGAATCGGCGGAAACGACGGCCGGGCGCAGGTGCTCGGCGATGACGCGATGGAAGCCGCGCGCCCAGGCGGTGCGTTGCGCGGTCAGCGCGCGCCAGTCGGCCGGCGGGTGGTGGCGGCAGACGGCGTGCGGTTCGAAGGCGATGCGGAAGCCGCGTTCGAGCAGGCGCAGCGACAGGTCGATGTCTTCGAGGCGGTGGGTCGGATCGAAGTCGAGGGCGTCCAGCAGGTTGCGCCGCACGAGATAGGCCGAGCCCAGCAGCGGCACGGTCGCGCCCAGGCGGGTGGCGCCGGTGAGCGTCAGGCGCTGATGGACCGCGCTTTCCAGCCGCGCGTAGACGGCGGCGAGCGACGGATGATCGTCGGGGATCATCCGCCCGGCGACGGCGGCGACGGCCGGATTGTTCAGATGCTCGGTGAGGATCATCAAACAATCGACGGCCGGACGCGCGTCGGCGTCGAAGACGAGCACGCCGTCGGACGGGTGCGCCGCGGCCAGCCCGGCGCTCAGGGCCGCGCCTTTGCCGACGGCCGGCGTGTCTTTGCGCAACACCATGACCCAGGGGCGGTGCGCGGCGAACATCGCCAGCAGTTTGAACGTTTCGTCGTCGCTGTTGTCGTCGATGAAAATCACCTGCAGGCGGCTGCGCGGATAATCCACCTCGTCCCAGGCCTGCAGCGTGTCGGCGAGCACGGCGGCTTCGTTGCGACAGGGCACCAGCGCGGTCAGGCGCGGCAGCGGCGGCAGGGGCTTGAACGGCGGCGGCGGCAAGGCGAGCGCGGCGCCGGTGAACAGCAGGCGGCGGACGGTCGCCAGTTCGAAGTGAATCAACACGACGGCGTTGAGGATGACCGCGACCAGCGCGGGCAGATGCGTGCCGGCGAACCAGGAAAGCAAAAAAGCGAGCAGGGCGACGATCAGCAGCGCGCGGCGCATGCTCATTC
>DAIMDW010000038.1:0-40172 GCA_036725605.1 bacterium | reverse complement strand
ACATGCGGTTCTGGTTTGTAATTTGCTGTACCTGTGAAGGGGTGGGATGCCCTTGTGGCTATCTGGGCGATCCACTGCATCACTGCACCTGCTCGCCGCAGGCGATTCAACGCTACCGCAACCGTCTGAGCGGGCCGCTGCTGGATCGTATCGACCTGCATGTCGAAGTGCCGGCCGTCCGCTATCGCGAAATGCGTACCGGCGGCGGCGAATCGTCGGCCGCGGTGCGCGCCCGGGTGCAGCAGGCGCGCCTGCACGCCATGAAACGCTTTGTCGGCCACGGCATTTCCACCAATGCGCAAATGACCAACCGCATGACCTGGCGCCACGCCGAACCCGAGGCCGACGGTCATCGGTTGCTGGAAACGGTGCACGACAAATTGGGATTGTCGGCGCGCGGACTGGTGCGGGTGCTCAAGGTGGCCCGCACGATAGCGGATTTGGAAGGCGCTGAACGGGTACGGGCCGCGCATATCGCCGAAGCGGTTCAATATCGGAGTTTGGATCGTCCGTCGGTATAGGAAAAAGGTCGACGGGCTCCCCGAGTTTGCATTGGAGGCCTAATGAGGGCATCGGATGCCCTCCAATTTTTCCCGAAGGAGAAAGGGCATGAATCGAACCTATAACAGTAACAACAACTATCGGAAGCAAAAGCCCGCCGCGCCCAAGGATGACAAGCAGCACTGGGATGTGGCCACGGTGCAGGAGCGTGGCGAAAGCAAGTACTGGACGAAAATCGGCATCGCCTTCAAAAACGATAATGGCGCCTTTCGGGTGATGCTTGACGCGCTGCCGGTCAACGGTCAGTTGTTCTTGTTTCCGCCGAAATAAGGTCAATCGACCAGGATGAGGCCGTAGAGGTTCATCGTCTGGTCGCGCGAGGTGATCACTTCGATCGGCAGGTTCGCCGCGCGGGCGGTGGTGAAAACGTCGATCCCGCAGGCTTCCATCGCCGGGCGCGCCATTTCGGGATAACGGCATTCGTCCATCGTGCATTCGTCGCACAGCTCGCATGGACCGCCCGCCAAACCCCAGGCCTTTTCGAAACCGTCGAGGAAGAGGGCGCGTTCGGCAGCGACGACAATCCGGCGTAGCGACGGCCAGGGACTCCCCGATTGCGTCGAATGTTGAAAGTGGACCAGCAGGGCACGCCGATAACCCGCGAGGATTTTACGCGTGTCGGCCGGCGTCGGCGTGTGCGGCGGGCAGGTCAGGCATTGGTTGTAGCCCGGGCAGCCGAATTTGCATTTTTCCGCCACCCAGTCGCCCACTTCGATCGTTTCGGCGGCGATCTCCACCACGTCCACCGCGCCTTTGCGTTTAAGCGCGGCGATATGCTTTTTCCGAATCGGCTTCGGGTGATGATTGTTGATCGTCATGCCCAGCAGGTTAGAAGAAAAGAACTCGCAATTCAACGGCCGTCCCTCCCTGATCTCCGCCGGAAGG
Organism: bacterium; assembly: GCA_036725605.1. Classification (GTDB taxonomy): domain Bacteria; phylum Lernaellota; class Lernaellaia; order Lernaellales; family Lernaellaceae; genus CALBTQ01. The sequence continues at coordinate 38,726 of DAIMDW010000038.1, read as the reverse complement.
TCAATGCAAAAAATATGCCTCAAAATTGATTATTCCAATAGTGTGTAATTCTCATTATTTGGGAAAATCGACCGAATTTCGTCGCGCGAAAAACTGCGCAAAATTCAGCGGCGCGGGTGGTTCTTCAGCGAAACATCGGCGAATTGAGGATGCGCTGTTTCATGCCTTTAAAGAAACGCTCGAAGCCGTGACCGTAGGGCATGTCGTTGACCAGGTAGGTCCAGGTCGAGGAAGGGCCGGTCAGTTTTTCACGGCGTGCGTCGAGGCCCTCAGGCGTGATCGTCACCGCGCGCAGCGTTTGCACGATATCCTCTTCCAGCGTTTGCACCATCTCGCCGAACGCCTCGCTGACGCGGATCTGATACTCGTTGAGTGGGTCCTTGGGAACGCCGTAAATGTTCGTTTGCCCGATCGAATACAGGTGAATGCCCTCGCGGATGTCCGCGACGGTGGCCAGGTGGTCGCACCAGGCGCGGTCGAGATGATGCTGCGTCACCACCCGTTCGGCCAGGCGCACGCCGCGTTCGCCGACGCGCCCCACAAGCTCCCGATAAAATTCCGGCTCGCGTCCGGCCAACACGGAATCGAATTCGTCGTGCAACACAGCGTCGCGCTTATCACGGATCATCCGGCGTTGCTCTTCGACGATCGCCGTGTATTTGGCCAGCGTTTTGCGGATAGACAGATTTTCGCCCTCGATGATCCGTTGCGCGCGGGCGATCTCCCGCATGGCGCGCGGATCGTCGATCGCGCTGTCGCCCTCGGTTTTCGGCAGCAGTTCGCGCAGGCCGTATTTGGCGATCAGCTCGTCTTCGAGGCTGACGAAAAATTGCGACACGCCCGGGTCGCCTTGCCGGCCGCACCGCCCGCGCAGTTGATCGTCGATGCGCCGGCTTTCGTGCCGGTTCGTGCCGATCACGTACAGCCCGCCAAGTTGCACGATGCGCCGTCGCTCGAAATCGTCCGCGCCCAGGCGGATGTCCGTGCCGCGTCCGGCCATGTTGGTCGAAATCGTCACCGCGCCGGCGTGCCCGGCCTGGGCGATGATTTGCGCTTCCAGCTCGTCGTTTTTCGCGTTCAGCACGCGGCATTCGATCTCGGCCCGGTGCAGCGCCTCGGCCAGGCGTTCCGATTCGCTGACCGTCCGCGTGCCCACCAGCACCGGTTGCCCGGCCGCGTGAATGCGGCGGATAGCCTCGATCAGCGCCTTTTCCTTCGCCGCCTGCGTCGCAAACACCAGATCGCTTTCGTCGCGGCGGATGCACGGTTTGTTCGGCGGCACGACCACGACGCCCAGTTCGTAAAACTGCGCGAATTCCTCGGCGGCGGGAGCGGCCGTGCCGGTCATCCCGGCCAGCTTGGGGTACAGACGCATGAAATGCTGCAGCGTGATCGAACCGAGAATGCGCCCGTCCTCCTGGCGGCCGACGTTTTCCTTCGCCTCCAATGCCGCCTGCAGGCCGTCGGGCCAACGGCGATTTTCCGCCACGCGCCCGGTGAATTCGTCGACCAACTCGACGCGGTCTTCGCGCACAATGTAATCGATGTCGCGATGCAGCAGCACGCGCGCATGCAACGCCAGGTTGATCGTCGTCAGCAGATCGCGGTTGGCCTCGTCGTGCAGACTGGCGACGTCCAGACGTTGCTCCAGGCGCTCCAGGCCGATGTCGGTTAGAAAGACATTTCGCGCATGTTCGTCGGTTTCGTAGTCGATCGCCGGACGCAACTCGGCGACCGTCGCCGCCAGCCGCGCCGGCTCGGGCGGACGCTCGGCCGTGCTGCCGGCCAACACCAATGGGATGCGCGCCTCGTCGATCAACAACGAATCGGCCTCGTCGACGATGGCGAAATGGAAAGAACGTTGGCGCAGTTCGTCGACTGATGCGGCCAGTTGATCGTGCAGATAATCGAAGCCGATTTCCTTGGCGGTGCCGTAGGTGATGTCCGCGCCGTATGCCGCCTGCCGCTCTCGCAGCCCCATGCCTTCTTGCACGTGACCGACACGCAGGCCGAGAAATTCGTATACCGGACCCATCCACTGCGCGTCGCGCCGGGCGAGATAATCGTTGAAGGTCAGCACGTGCACGCCTTCGCCGGTCAGCGCGTTGAGCCACGCGGGCGCGACCGCGGCGAGGGTTTTGCCTTCGCCGGTTTCCATTTCGATGACCTGCCCGTCGTGCAGCGCCAGTCCGGCGATCATCTGCACATCGTAAGGACGCATCGTCAGCACGCGCCGCGCCGCCTCGCGCACCAGGGCGAATCCCTCGTCGGTCAGTTTGTCGAGCGAAACGCCGTTATACGCCTGCTCCCGCAACGACGCGGCCAAGGCGCGCAGTTGCTCGTCGCTTTGCTTTTGCAGCGCCGCTTCGAGCGCGTTGATCTTCGCCAGCCGCCGCTCGTAGGGCTTGAGGTCGTAAGTGACCGGCACGCCCCGGGCGCGACTGAGCCAACGTTCAAATCGTGTTCGTAGTGACGGCATTGCTGGCAAGATAAGTACGATTCGGCGAAGCGCAAGAATATTTTCTGACATTTATAAACTGTGGTATGCATGGAAGCGGGAGAGGGCGGATGAACAATCGCCTGTCGGTTTTCGTTGTTTTGCTGGCGGTATGCGTTTTTGCCTGCGCCGGCGCGGGCGACGGCGAACCCTCATCCGCGTCGTTCGATGCCGCGCAAAATCTGCCGCAAAAATTCATCGACGTTCCGGCGAACGGCGAGATGCTGGCCTCGCGTCCGATCGTCGACGTGCGCGTCGAAGACTACATTTCCTTCAAGCTGACCAACCGCTGGTTCCCCGGCTACACCGGCGATTTGTGGCCGAGCGCCTGGGGCGACGACGATCGCCTCTACACGGCCAACGGAGACGGCTTCGGCTTCGGCAACGTGTTCGCGGAGGTCGTTCTCAACGTGGTGGACGGTGAACCGCCGGGTTGTACCGGATCGGCTGTCCGCCGCGCCTTCGGTCCGTACCTCGCCGGTAAATGGGGGCCGGAACAATGGAAGTACTCGCGCAAGCCGACCGGCCTGATGTGCCTGGACGGCGCGCTGTATCTTTTCTTCCAGAACCTGGCGAATTTTCTGATGCCCGAACCGTTCGGCGAAGCCCCGCACGCGTCGATTTCCGTTTCCTTCGATCACGGGCAAACCTGGAGCTACGACCACCGCGCGCCGATGTTCACCGATTACGTGTTCACCACCGGATTTTTCCTCGACTACGGCCGCTGCCAAGAGCACCTGCCCGACGATTGGGTCTACGTGTACGGCCTGGATTACAACTGGCGCTTCGCCCACGACTTCGACCAGACGAAAATGTACCTGGCGCGCGTGCATCGCGACGACGTGCTCGACCGCGCCGCCTGGTGGTTTTTTGCCGGGATGAAAAACGGCCGTCCCGTGTGGTCTACCGAAATCATGGACAAAGCGCCGGTGCTCGTCGACGAGACGATTTACACCGGCGGCTACAGCGGCGTCGGTCAGGGCAGCGTCGTGTACATCCCCGCATTGAAGCGTTATTTGTACAGCACGCGCGCGGTGTACGAGTGGATTTTCCACGAGGCGCCGACGCCCTGGGGGCCGTGGACGAAAGTGGCGGTGCAATCCTGGACCGGCGGGTGGACGCCGCTGTTTCACGCGGGGTATCCGGCGGTCATTCCCACCAAATTCCTCAACGACGACGGGCGCGGCGGTTGGATCGTCTCGAGTCTGTCCGATTCCTGGTTCGACGGCACCTATTACAGCATGGGCTTTCGCCGCTTCTGGTTGGCGGCGGCGGGGGATTGAGCGCCTAGCGCCGCACCAACCGCATCGCGCCCAACAATAGCGTCAGCGCGGCGTAGCCGACGGCCGCCTGGTGGATGATGTTGGTGAAGCCCAGGTTGATGATCATCGTCATGGCGTAGGTCGCGCCGGCGACCGACGAGAGCGTCGAGATGCCGTAGGTGATCGGCACCGCGTCGGCGCGGTCGTGCTCGGTCAGCCAGGTGACCACGTAGGGATAAAACAGGCCGAGGCACACGCCCACCGGCGCGGTCAGCAGCACCGTCAACGGCACCTTGAGCCACAGGCCCATGCCCAGCCGGTGCGCGATGACGAAATCCATCGCCCACAGCGTGACCAGCACCAGCGCGCCGACCAGCAGCGGCATCACCGTCATCGGCATTTTGGCGTGATAGCGGTTGTACAGCGCGCTGCCCACCGCGTTGGTCGTGAGGAAAATCGACAGCAGCAGCGCCATGCTGTACAGCGGATTTTCCAAAAACAGTTCGAGCTTGGCGATGTAGGTGATCTCGACGAGCATGTAGGCGAAGCCGGTTATCAATAGATAAAGCATCATGTTCGCCGGCGGCATCTTCGCCCGTTTGACGTACAGGAAGGCGAGGATGACCACCAGCACCGCGCCGATGAACAGCAGGGTCGCGATCTTGATCCAACTGCGGTAATAGCTGATCGACTTGATCCACTTTTTCGACGGGAAGAGACGAAAGTTTTCGAAGTCGAGCATGCGCACGAACGGCCGGTTGTCGGTGACCAGCGCCAGTTCGTCCAGCGGCTTGCCGGTGACCATCTGCGCGGCGAACTTGCGGTTGCGCTTGTACCCGGGCGCGTAATGCACGCGGTTGCCGTACCGTTGCGTCACCGCCGTCACCTCTGCGGGCGTGAACGGTTTCTTGGAATAAACCGTCGTGTCGCAGCGATCCAACCGCTTGTTCTTTTCGGTCATCAGCATGATGCGTTGATCAAAACCCGGCAGGCCGCGCTCGGCGTGCAGCGCCTTGAGCGACTCGACGAAGTGCACCGCCGGCTGGCAGTGGAAGAGCATCATGCCGTCGTCGCGCAGATGGTCGTAGTACGCGGCCATCGCCTCCTTGGTGTCCAGGTACTTGCGGCTGTGCCCCGATTTGTATTGCGAGGTCGCCGCCGCCGAACCGATGTACACCAGGTCGTACAGCGAGCGGTCCGAATCCAAAAAGCGCCGGCCCTCCATCACCACCATGTTCACGTTGGGCAGATCGTAAAATTCTTTGATGCGCATGTCGGCGATTTCGGGCGTGTCGACCGCGAAATCGATGCACAGCGGATTGAGTTCCACGCCGGTGAGGATGCGTTTGCCGCCGCCCAACGATTCGAGCTCGATCATGTCGCGGCCGCTGCCGGCGAACATGACCAGGATATCATCCGTATTGCGTTCCAGTAAAAAGGGAATACGCACGTCCTTGGCGAGCGGAACCTTCGGCTCTTCCCCCGGCCGATAGGGAATCACCGCGACGTTGCTTTCCGCGTTGTCGTGGATGATCTTGTACCAAATGTTGCCGTTCGGCTGCTTGACGCGCAACAGCGACACGCGGCTGAATTCGTTCCACTTGTGGGCGATTTCCTCGACCTTCCAGCTCTTGTTGTGCGACACGGTCTTGCGCAGATCGTAGCGTCCTTCCAGGAAAATCAGGGTCGGCAGCACGAGCAGATTGACCACGACGAATGCGGCCACCACCTTCCAATTGGGCTTGCCGAACGACAGCGTCGTCACCGTGATGATCGCCAGCAGGCAGATGAAAATCAGGTACGGCAGATCGATGAAGTGAAACAGCAGCGGCGTCACGAAACACGCCAGCGCCGCGCCGAACAGATCCAGGCTGTAGATCTTGCCGATGATCTTGCGGTTGAGCGCGTACAGCGCGGTGAGAATCTTGCCGACGAAATAGAACGGCGGCAGGAACGCGACGACGAACGCCAGCGTCTTGAGGATCATCTCCGTGCTCGACGGGCGCGAGCGATGCGTGATGTGAAAGAGCTGGCTGAAGATCAAAAACACGACGGCAAAAGCGATGAACGAGAAGATCGTCAAAAAAACCAAGTTGCGCGAAATGCTGTAATCTTCGATCTTCCGTTTGCCCAGGTGCACGCGCAAACTGCCCACCGCCAGCCCGAAGAGGGTCAGCGGAATGGCGATGAAGCTGTTGGCGTAGTTCAGATAAAAAACCGACATGCGCGAGATGATCAACTCGAACATCAACGTGCAGGACGAAAGCACGAAGACAATCAAGAGCGTTTTTCTCAGATTGGGCGTTGCTGCATTTTCGGCCATTTAATTTGCTCTCCGAAAAATTTATTCGGGAATACATCACAGATGACAGTCGAATTCAAGTTAGATGCGCACCGGCACCTGCGGATGCGTCACCCGATCGACGAACTCCGCCGCCGCGCCGTGTTCGCTGGTCAACTCGGCCAGATGCGCGCCGCCGCGATCGTAAATCGACAAACGCAGCGAGGCGATCTTGCTGTTGTTGCACCACAGCGAATTGCCGTTGGGATCCATGTAGGTGACCGCCACCAGTTCGTCGAAGCGACACACCGCCGCGCCTTCGATGCGCAGCTCCTCGTTCTTCAGCGCGAACGTCCAACGTCCGACCTGCCAGTCGCTTTCGTTGCTCAGCCACGCGGACAGGTCGTTGAAGAAATGATCGCGGCCCAGCCAGCGCACGTAAAACAGTTTAAAATGCGGACTGAGGACCGGCCCGACTTTGATTTGTGCGTCCAGGCCTTCCCATAGCGCGGTCGGGTCCTCGCGGAACGTGTTGCAGTGCCCCCACGCCCACCGTTGTCCGTGCTGTGTGCCCCACAAATGCGTTTGCTGCCCCGGCGCATCGTGCAGGCGAATGGTCCGCCCGTCGGCCTCGATCGTGCCGTCGAAGCGCGCATCGACGTGCGGCGAAACGCCTTTGGTCCTGGGAAACGCGCCGCGATAAAACGACTCGTAGGGGAAATAGCGATAGGTCGGCAGCGTCGAAGCGAAGGTCAAATCCCACGCCAACTCGTGTCCCTCGTGTTCGATCCGCGCCCGGCAGGCGTTGTGCGTGAGTTCGCCCTTCGCGATGCCCACGCGGAACCGGTCGGCGTCCCAGGAAAGCTGCTCGATGGGAAAACGGTTTTTCACCGCGAAATTTTTTTCCGGATGATCGATGTCGAAGAAAATTCCCCACAGCTCGCAATACGGCGCGCCCACGCGCGGCAACGGGCTGGTGAGCGTGTAGCGGATCCAGCAGGCCGTGCGGCTGGCCGGGTCGTTCCACTTCAAATAGTAGACTTCGTAAAAGCCGCGCCGCCGGCCGTTCCATTGCAACAGGTTGTCGCGCTCGTTGGGTGAAAGTTCCATTCCCTCACTCCTCGCCGGGCGCGGGCAGTTCCCGCAACCATTCCCCCAGCCATTGGCTGTACGGATCATCCGCATAACGCGCCGTGGTCGTCAGCGCGCTTTGCCGATCGCCCGCGGCCAACTGTAACTCGAGCACCGCCTTGATGTCGTCGGGTTGCGCGTTGCCGGTCGTCAGCAGATGCAGCCGCGTGATAAGCAACGGGCGCACATCCTGTCCGCAGTAACCGCTCAACGTGGCGCATAGACTGGCGCGGCCCACCAGATCGCGATCTTGCAGGTGAAAACGCATGGCCTGTTTGTAAAGCGCTTCGGCCTGCGCATACAGCGCGCATTGCCCGGCCAGCGCCTTGACGGTCAGCAGATCGGCCCGGTGCAGCAACTGCCGTTCTTCCGCCGCCTGCCTTCGCTTGTTGGCGACGCCGACGATCAACAGGCCGCAGACGATCAACAGGGTGATCGCTCCGATCGCGATGTTGCGTTGGCGATGGCGGTTGCCGATTTTCATGATGCTGACGAACTCGTTTCCCGCTCTTGGTGAGCGGCTTTGTTTTTCTTCCGTTTACGGCCGAACAGGAAAAAGATACCAAGCATAATCGGCACGAGGAAGACCGAAACGACATAAAGCTGCAGAATGGTCACGCCGCGCGCGATCAGGAAATCCATGGCGATGGCGAACAGGAATTGGAAAAATGCGGTGCGCCCCAAAATGCCCACCGCGCTGCCCAGCAGGTACGCGCCGAAACGCACGTCGACCAGCCCCGCCGAGAAGTTGAAGTGGCGATAGGGGATGACCGGCAGGATGCGCAGGAACGCGATCGACTTCCAGCTCGCGCCCTTCAGCCGCTCGTTGAGACGGACCATCCGTGCGCCGAAAAGCTGCTCCAGCAGGTCGCGACCGGCCCAGCGCCCGATGGGAAAGCTGATCGCCGCCGCGAGCATCTCGCCGATCCACACCAAGAGCACCGAACCGAGAAAACCGAAGCGCATCGGCCCGACCAGCTTGAACGTATCACGCGCGCCCGGTGCCGGTACGACCGAAACGACGAAGTAGAGCAGGGCGTAGATCACCGCCGCCGTCAGCGTGTTGAACGTGTACAGATACGCTTTGACCGTCTCGAGTTCGTAGTTGTATCGATAGGCGAAAACGCCCAGAATGGTCAGCACGCCGATCACGGCAACGGTCTTCGCGATCGAGCGGATTAACTTGCGTGACGGCTGTTTCATCGGTAAAAACCATTATCACAGTCGCGCATAATTGCAACGGATACCAGGACGCGCGTTTTCCCGGGGAGGTCGATTATCCGCATCCTGCTCGCCTCGAATCGCTTCTTTTTATCCGGCGGACCGGAGCGTTATCTGTTCGCCGTTCAGCGGCTGTTGACCGAACGCGGACACGAGGTGACGCCCTTCGCGTTGCGGTACGCGCGTAATGAACCGTGCGCCGACGCCGATTATTTTCCGCCGCCGCCGCTCGATGAAAATTTTGTGCTGCACGGCGATCGTCCGTTGTCGCCGGTTGAGCGCGCCCGCCTTGCGCTCAAGGTTGTGCGCAACGACGACGTGCGCCGGGCCGCCTTGCGTGTGCTGCGCGAAAAGAAAATCGAGGTCGTGCTTGCGCTGCAGATCGCGCATTACCTGTACCCCGAGTTGATCCTCGCCGCGCACGAAGCCGGCGTCCCGGTGGTGATGCGCCTTTCCGATTTCCAGATGATCTGCCCGGCCTACAACTGCCTGCGCGACGGCAAGCCGTGTTTCCTGTGCCGTACGAGCAAGATGCCCGCGCTGGTGCACCGCTGCCTGAAAAATTCGCTGGCCGTCACCGCCGCGCGCGTGGCCGCGATGACCTATGCCGATCTGCGCGGTGCGAGCGCCAAGGTTGCAGGCTTTATCGCGCCGAGCCGTTTTCTGATCGAGAAAATGAAAGAGGGCGGTTTCGCGGCGGGACGCTTGTGGCATCTGCCCACGCCGCTAACGCTGTCGCCCGATCCGGGGCCGCCGCCGGATGACGGTCCACTGTTGTTTGTCGGCGGGCTGTTCCCGGCCAAGGGCGCGCGGCTGGCGATCGAAGCGGTGCGCGGCACGAATCATCGTTTGGTCATCGCCGGCGATGTGGATACGCCCGACGGACGCGAACTGCGTGAGTGGGCGAGCCGCGAGCATATCGATAACATAGAGTTCGCCGGTTTCGTGCGCGGCGAAGATTTATCGCGTCTGTACGCGCGGGCCCGTGCGGTCGTCGTACCTTCGTTGTGGTGGGAAAATTCGCCGCACACCGTACTTGAAGCGCTGGCGCACAGCCGACCGGTGGTGGCTAGTGATCACGGCAGTCTGCCCGAGCAGGTACGCGACGGCGTCACCGGTTTGCTGTTTGCGCTGGGCGATGCGGGTGGTCTGCTTGCCGCGTTGCAGCGATTGGACGAACCCGGCTTGGCCGAGCGCCTCGGGCGCGCCGGACGCGAGATGATCGCCCGCGAACACGATCCGACGTTGCACATCCAACGCCTGGAGCGCCTGCTGGAAGGGGTGTTGTCGTGAGCGAATCCGGCGGGCGCAAAATTCTTCTGTGGCTGATCGTCGCCCATCTGCTCCTGACCGGCGCGCTGGCGTTGGGCAATCCGCATGTTCATCTGCTCGACGACGCCTACTACACGCTGACCATCGCCCGCCACGTCGCCGGCGGCGAGGGCATCACCTACGGCGGTTACGCCACCAACGGTTTTCAGCCGCTGTACGGTTTTCTGATGACGCCGGTCATGGCCGTGTTCGGCGCGCACCCGGATCTGTGTTTGCGCCTGGCGCTGTTGCTGATGGCCTGCGCCTCGGCCGGCCTGCTGGCGCTCGTCTACCGTCTGACCGCGCGCCTGGTCGACGAGCGCGCCGCTGTCGTCGCCGGCTGCCTGTACGTGGGCAACGCCAACCTGATCGTCCATTCGATGAGTGGGCTGGAAACGCCGCTGCATGCGTTGTTGTTCTGGGGGACGATCGCGTTTTACCTGCGCCTGCGCGATGACGAAACGCCGCGCCGACTGCTGCTTATGAGCGTTTTGCTCGCCTTGACCGCCTACGCGCGCTTCGATGCGGTCTTTCTCTTTTTCGCCGTCGGACTCGATTGGCTGTGGCGTCACCGGCGCGAACCGCTGCGGATGATGCGCGGCGGATTGACGATCTTCCTCCCCGCGTTGGCGTTGCTGACGCCGTGGTTCGTCTGGAGCAAAGCGGCGACCGGCTCGTTTTTCCAATCCAGCGGGGCGTTTCACCATTGGCGCGGTCTGGTCCGGCAGGACATTCCGGAATCGCTGGGCGGCATGGTCAAATTCGCCGTCGTCAAACTGGTCAGCCTCGGCATCAAGCTGCCGCTGGAGCCGCTGACCGGCTACGAGGGGTTGATGCGCCTGCTCGCGCGCTGGCTGTTGGGCGTCGAGCGCCTGCAGACCGGTTTTCTCGCGCAATTGTTCAAAACGCGCCCCGGCGCGGCGGTCCTGTTGTTGCTGATCGTCGCGGGCCTCGCCGTCGCCTTGATTGCCGCCGGCAAAGCCGGCCTGCGTCGCATGGCGCGCTTGCGGCCGTTGGGTTTCGTGCTGATTGCCTTGGCTGGCGCGGCGCTGTTTTATCCGCTGTACATGCTCAACTATTCAATGCGCCATTTTTTCCCGTTCAGCGTCGGCCTGCTGATGGTGTGGGGCGCGTTTTTCTCCGGACTGGCCGAAACGAAATGGCTGCGCGCGAAGGCGAGTCGGACGGTTGCGCTCGTGGTTGTCGCCCTGCTGTTGGCCTTGCCGGGCATCGGCCATTGGCTGAAAAACGCCTCGCCGACGCACGCCCGTGAATTGGTAAGCACGATCGAGCGGACCGTGCCGCGCGGGGCGCGAATCGGCTACACCGACTGCGGCGTATTCGGTTATTATCTACCGGAATACACCGTGGTGAACCTTGACGGGATTCTGAACTTCGAGGCGTTGCGGGCGATGCGCTCGGGCGACATCGGCGCTTACCTCGCGGAGCACGAGGTGAGCTACGTGCTGCATTTGCACAATTTCCAGGCCGAATACAAACAACAGTGGGATACATACGTCGCGCCGCGCGTGGAAGTCGTGCCGCCGACCGACTGGATCTTCCGCCTCAAGCAGCCTTAGCCGCGCGCGATCGCCTCTTCGATGAGCTTGCCGAATTCGCTGCAGCGCACGGTCGTCGCGCCGGTGATCTGCCGCGCCAGATCGTAGGTGACCGTTTCGTTTTGAATGGTTTCCTGGATGGCCTGCATGATCAGTGCGCCGGCTTCCTTCCAACCGAGGTGTTCGAGCATCAGCACGCCGGAGAGAATGACGCTGGACGGATTGACCTTGTCCTGTCCCGCGTAATGCGGCGCGCTGCCGTGCGTCGCCTCGAAGACGGCCGCGTCGTCGCCGATGTTCGCCCCCGGCGCCATGCCCAGCCCGCCAACCTGCGCCGCGGCGGCATCGGACAGATAGTCGCCGTTGAGGTTGGTCGTCGCGATGACCTCGTGCCAATGCGGGCGCAACAGCAGATCCTGAAACATGGCGTCGGCGATTTTGTCCTGCACCAGAATCTTGCCCGCCGGCGGTTCGCGCTCGTCGCCGACCTCGTCGAGCGTGACCATCCGTTCGCCGAGCATTTCGCGCGCCACCTCGTACCCCCAATTGCGGAACGCGCCCTCGGTGAACTTCATGATGTTGCCCTTGTGCATGAAGGTGATGCGCCGCCGGCCGTGGGCGAGGGCGTATTCCACCGCCCGGCGAATGAGTCGCTTGCTGCCGAACCGACTGATCGGCTTGATGCCCACCGCGCTGTCGATGCGCACGTCGGCGCCCAGGTCGTGCAGGCAGTGCATCAGCGATTCGGCTTCCTTGCTGTCGGCGGCGTACTCGATGCCCGTGTACACGTCTTCGGTGTTCTCGCGGAAGATGACGATGTCCAGTTTTTGCGGCGCGCAGATCGGGCTGGGCACACTGTCGAAATGCTTCACCGGCCGCACGCAGGCGTACAGGTCGAGTTGCTGACGCAAGGTGACGTTCACCGAGCGGAAGCCTTCCCCGACCGGCGTGGTCATCGGTCCTTTGAGCGCGATGACGTGGTCGCGAATGGCGGCGAGCGTCGCGGCGGGCAACAGTTCGCCGCCGGCCTCCAACGAGTTGAGTCCCGCCGGCAACTCCAACCAATGCAGTTTGCGCCGGCCGTCATAGGCTTTGGCGACCGCGCGGTCGATGACCGACACGGCCGTGTCGACGATCTCCGGACCGGTGCCGTCACCCTTGAGCAAGCAGATAATCGGATTGTCGGGAACCGACAGATTCCCGTCGCGAATCGTAATTTTCTCCGGCATCCATTCCCTCCCAATAAAATGGATGACTAAATATAACCACGATTTTTCGAACGGAACGGCTTATTGATTCGACGTGCCTAAATCCTCGATGCCGTATTTTTCCATCTTATAGCGCAACCGGTTGCGATCGATGCCCAGCAGCGTCGCCGCGCGCGATTTCACGTATTCCACTTCGGTCAGCGCGCCGGTGATCAGCGTCTTTTCGAACTTCTCCACCTCGGAATCGAAGTCCACCGGGCCCGACAGCCGCGGCGTCGCTTCGCCCGTGCCGGTGATGTCGTTGGGCAGATGCTCGACCGTGATCGCTTCGCCCATCGCCAGCACGCAGGCGCGCTCGATGACGTTCTGCAACTCGCGGATGTTGCCGGGCCAATGATATTTGGTCAGCAGCACCATCGCCTCGGGCGTGATCGTTTTGGCCGGACCGCGCCCCGAATACAGCCGCAGGAAATGCTCGACCAGCAGCGGGATGTCCTCCAGGCGGTCGCGTAACGAGGGCATGACGATCGAGATGACGTTCAGGCGATAGTAGAGGTCTTCGCGGAACGTCTTGCGCGCGATGCCTTCTTTGAGGTCCTGGTTGGTCGCCGAGAGGATGCGTACGTCGACCGATAAAGTTTGGTTGCCGCCGACGCGTTCGAATTCTTTTTCTTGCAAAAAGCGCAGCAGCTTGATCTGCACATTGTGGTTGATGTCGCCGATTTCGTCGAGGAACAGCGTGCCGCCGTCGGCCTGTTCGAAGCGGCCGATCTTGCGGGCCACCGCGCCGGTGAAGGAGCCCTTTTCGTGGCCGAACAATTCGGATTCGAGCACGCCTTCGGCATAGGCGGCGCAGTGGGCGCGGATGAATGGTTTGTTCTTGCGCGGGCTGTTGTAGTGAATCGCGCGCGCGACCAACTCCTTGCCGGTGCCGCTTTCGCCGAGGATCAGCACCGACGCGTCGGAGGTGGCGACCTTGCGGATCGTGTCGAACACGCGCTGCATCGCCGCGCTGCGGCCGATGATTTCGTTGAAGTTGTAGCGCCGCGTTTCGTCTTCGGCGAAGGCGTCCAGACTGGCGCGCATGCGGGCCATCTCCTGTTTGACGGCCACGTGCTCGAGCGCCTTTTCCAGCTTGACCTTCATTTCGGGGTAGGTGAACGGCTTGGTGATGAAGTCGAACGCGCCCTTGCGCATCGCGTCGACCGCGCTTTCGATCGAACCGTAGGCCGTGATCACCATGACCACCATGTCCGGGTGCGAGGCCATGGCGTGGGTCAGAATGTCGATCCCCGAAGCGCCGGGCAGACGCAGGTCGGTGACGATCAACTCGGGTGGATTGGCGTCGATTTCCGCCAGCGCTTCGTTGCCCTCATAGAGCACCTTCACGTCCTGACCCAGGCGCGAAGCGATTTGCGCCAGGCTGTCGGCAGTGGACTTGTGGTCGTCGACAATCAGTACGCGTGACATCAGATTCCCTCCACGTAAGGTATTTCGATGTCGAAGCAGGCTCCCCCCTCTTCGCGATTGTAACACCGGATCGAACCGTTGTGATTGACTATCGTCTTGTGCACGATGGAAAGACCCAGGCCGGTGCCGTCGGCTTTGCTGGTGACGAACGGGTGGAAAATCTTGTCGATCACCTCCAACGGAATGCCGGGGCCGTTGTCGATAATCCGCACCAGAAAATACTTATTGATCGGAGAGATAACCAAATGGATCGCCAGCGTCAGGCACCCGCCGGGTTCCATCGCCTGACAGGCGTTCTGAATCAGGTTGACGAAGGCGCGCCGCATCGCCGCCGGATCCAGCAGGGCCGGCGGCAGGTCGTCGGCGAAATCGCGCACCACCTCGATGCTCTTTTCCTCGAGGTGCCCCAGGGTGAACATCAGCGCGTCTTCCATCAATTCGACGAGCTGGAACGGCTCCTTTTCCAGCGGCTTGGGTCGGGCGAACAGAAGGAAGTCGTTGACGACCACGTTCAGCCGCGCCACCTCGTCGTGGATGCTGGTGAAGCGGTCGTCGGCAAAGCCTTTCTGTTGCAAGTCCTCCTGCACGAGGCCGAGCATCAGCTCGATGCCGTTGAGCGGATTGCGGATTTCGTGCGCGATGCCCGCGGCCAGTTCGCCCAACGCGGCCAAACGTTTGCGCATGTCCAATTCGCTTTGCAGCCGTTTTTCCTCGGTGCGATCGGTCAACAACAGGCTGTAGCCGATTTGCTCGTTGCGGTGGTCCGACAGCGGCTGCAGCGTGACTTCGATGAACCGTTCGCCCGCCGGCGTGTGCAGCACGACCTCGCGGTTGGTCAGCGAATCGCGCCGCCGCCAGATTTCCAGCAGCGACTCGTAAAACGCCAGACGCTCCTCGATGTGCCGGGGCATCAAATGCGGTCCGCCGAGCAAGCGGTGCACCGCCGGATTTTCGCTGGTCAGGTTGCCGTCCAGATCGACGGTAAGCAGCGCCGATTCCATCGCCCGCAACACGTGTTCGTAAAGCTGGCGCGCGTCGGCCAGCGCGGCCTCGTTCATCTGACGGATCTGCTTGTCGCGCGCTTGAATGTCCTCGGCCATGTCGTTAAAGGTCTGGCCCAGGAAGTTGATCTCGTCGGCGCCGGTAACCTTGAAACGCGCGTTGAATTTGCCCGCGCCCAGTTCCTCGGCCGCGTCGACCAGCCGCCGCACCGGCGTGATGATCGTGCGCGCGATGGTGAAGGAAACGAACACGACGAACAAAAAGCCGACGATCGACACCACGTACAACTTGCGCTTGAGCAGCGTCATCGCCTCCAGGTCGGTCGCGTCGTCCTCCACCGCGACAATGCCCAGCAGACGCTGGCCTTTCATCACCGGAATGTACGCCGCTTTGACCAGGCTGCCGTCTTCGGCGCGGAAGGGCGGCGTGGTGATCGCCTTGCCTTCCAGCAGGTTGGCCCATTGCGTGCGGGTGGTGATGTTCGGATTGGGCAGCGCTTTGCCGGTGGTGCTGGTGCCGCCGAGGTAGACGAAGTGCTTGTGTTCGATGCGCGCCAGATACGAGCGTCGAATGCCCGTCAGGTTGACCGTTTCGCCCAGCGAATGGCTCATGCGCGCCAGGATCTTGAACGCTTCCGGATTGTTCGCCGAAACCGTCAGCGCGTCCATCAATTGCTGGTTGCCGGTGATGATGAAGCCGACGCGGATCAACTGATTGTCCAGCCGCGATTGCAGTGTGCGTTCCATCACGTTGAGGATCAAATACGCGGACAATCCGGCCTGAAGCGCCAGCACGAGGGCGAACGCCAAGGTCGTGCGCGCCAACAGTCGACGTTTCGGTTCGAATAAAATGCGGCTCATGTCGCGCGTATTGTACACCGGTTTTCCGACCGGTGCTGAAAATTCAGCACATAATTATTGTTTATAAAAACAAAAGGTTTTTGCCGCGCAACCGGTTTCTGCTAAGATGGTTCGCCTACGAGGGGGAAAGCATGAAGTCACTGGAATCCGATCATCCATATCCTCCACTGCAACGTGAATTATGGCTGAATTTAAACGGTCGCTGGCAATTCGCTCACGATCCGCGCGGCGAGGGTCTGACCGAAACCTGGTGGACCCGCGACCGTCTGCCGGACACGATCGAAGTGCCGTTTTGCGTGGAATCGCCCGCCAGCGGCGTCGGTAAGAAAATCGGGCCCGATCACCTGTGGTATCTGCGCCGGGTGGAGATTCCCGCCGATTGGCAGGGCAAAACGATTTATCTGCACATCGGCGCGGCCGATTACATCTGCGAGGGATACGTCAACGGGCAGCACGTCGGCTCGCACGAAGGCGGCTACACGCCGATTCGCTGGCGCATCGATCCGCATGTGCGTCCCGGCGAAAATACGATCTGCCTGCACGTCAAAGAAGTGCGCGAAGGCAAGTTGCCGCGCGGCAAACAAACGCACTTGCCGTTTCGCTACACCATTTTTTATCAACCCTATTCGGGCGTCTGGCAGCCGGTGTGGCTGGAGGCATGCGGCGCGACGCACCTCGCGCAGGCGCATCCGCTGACGGTCGCGACCGGCGAGGCTTTTGAATTTCACGTGCGCTTCGACGGCGAACCGGCCGGCGAGTTGGAAATCGCCCTGACGCATCCCGACGGCAAAGCCGACGCCGTCGTGCGGCAAAAGATCGACGCGTCGTCGATGATCGTCCGCGTGACGCCCCGGCGTTTGGCGCACTGGAGCCCGCAAACGCCGCACCTGTACGGCGTGACCTATCGCATCAAACGCAATCGGCGGATCGTCGACGAGGCGACCGGCTATGCCGGCCTGCGCACCATCGTCGCCTGCGACGGCAAGGTGCTGCTCAACGGCGAACCGCTGTGGCAGAAGCTGGTGCTCTATCAGGCCTACTATCCCGAAGGGTGGGCGGGACCGACCGATCCCGACATGTTCCGCCGCGATGTGGAACTGATCAAATCCTTCGGTTTCAACGGTCTGCGCATCCACCAGACGCTCGCCGATCCGCGCCTGCTGTATTGGTGCGATCGCCTCGGCCTGGTCGTGTGGGATGAAATGCCCAGCCCGTTCGTTTTTTCGCGCGTCGACCGCATCGCCTTCGAGCGCATGCTGCGCGAGGCCGTCGCGCGTGATCGCGGGCATCCGTGCGTCGTTTCCTGGGTGCTGTTCAACGAAACCTGGGGCATCCTCGATATCATCTGGAACGAAAATACGCGGCAGTGGGTGCGCGGCATGGTCCGCCTTTGCCGCGAGTTGGATCCCACCCGGCCGGTGATCGACAATTCCGGCTACGATCACTTGGACACCGACATCCTCGACATTCACCATTACCTGGGCGATCCCGAGCGCGTGCGCGCCTATTACCGACAGTTGGGCGATCCGGCGCAGATCAAATACGAGGCCTGGCGCAACGCGTATATGGTCAGGCCCAATAAAATTTACAAAAGCCCGCTGGCGCCCACCGGCCATTACAGCAACCAGCCGGTGATCATCAGCGAATGCGGCGGGCACGGCTTCGGTCCCTACGGCGGCAAGGGGATGACGTTGGAGGAAAGCGTGCGGCAGGTGCTCTCGTTGATTGCCGAACACAAGCATCTGCAGGGATTGTGCTATACCCAGCTTTTCGACGTGCAACAGGAGCGCAACGGCCTGACCGATTTTGCGCGAAATCCGAAAATCGATCCCGCGCGCATTCGGGCGATATTGGAACAACTGTTTGATAAGTAATGAAAAATTTTGTTTATCCCTATGCGGAAAATGACGATACACTAACCAAAGCCATGGGAGTTTAATCTGTACGCACTATTTGTCACCGGCACCGATACCGGCGTGGGGAAAACGTATATCGCTTCCCGTTTGGCCACCCATTGGCATGCGATGGGCGTCAAAGTGGGTGTTTTCAAGCCGGCGGAAACCGGCTGCGAAAGCGACAAACCGGCTGACGCTCTGGCGCTGCTGGCGGCGGCGAAATCCGGTCAGACGCTGGCGGAAGTGTGCCCCTATCGGTTGCGCGATCCCTTGGCCCCGGCCGTCGCGGCCGAGCGGGAAGGGGTGACCATCGACTTCCCGAAAATCTACGGCGAACTCAAATCGCTGAAAAAAGCCTTCGAAATTCTCCTGGTGGAAGGAGCGGGCGGCATTCTGGTGCCGTTTACCGAACACATGACCTATCTCGACCTGGTCGTCGCCGCCGACCTGCCGGTGCTGATCGTCGCCGGCAACCGTCTCGGATGCATCAACCACGCCTTGTTGACCGAACGCGCCTGCCTGACCTCCGGCGCCCGGCCGATGGGAATCATCTTAAATAATTTTGTGGGAACCGAAACGCCCGACGCCTTGTCCAACCAAGAGGTGATCGAGCGCATGGCCCGCAGCCCGATGTTCGGCACATGGCCGTACAATCCCGTTGCCTCGCCCGGGCGGCTTGAAAATCGTGAACGCGAGATTGCCGCGGCCGTGCTTAGCGCTCTCCGGATGATGGAATCCTGATCCGTCGCTCGACACCGCCCGACTGTCCGAGCCGGAAAGGAGAGGTCCATGTCCACGCCCACCTTGGCCGAATTGTCTCGCGAGATTCCCCGTAAGAAATGGTTTGACGGCTTTGATCGCTCCCTGTTGATCGCCGCGGTTTGCTCGTTTCTCTTCCATTACTCGTTGATGACCTACATCCAATCGCTGCCGATTCCCCAGACGCCGCTGCGTCTGCAAACGTGGGAGATACCCGTGGCGCCGCCGGTGGCCTACGAGATTCCGCCCGACGAACCGCTGACGCCGCAGCCGGTGAAAACGAGCAAGACCTCGGTCGGCAATGCGCCGGCGGGATCGGGCAACGGCGGGCCGGGCGGACCGCAAGACGGCCTGTTGCACGTCTTGCAGAAAAACCCCGCGTTGCTTGCCCTGATCGTCAGGGAGAGCGACACCGGCGCCGATATTCGCGGCTTGTCGGCTCTATCGGATAAAATGCCCAGCATCCATGCCGGCGTTCGGATCGCGCGGCGGTACGATCAACCCGGCTCGACCGACGATGTCGGCAACGGCGCGCCGATCGCGGTGAATCTCACCGAATTCGGCGAAAGCGGCACGGTGGACATCGCCAAACGCGCCACCCGGCAGGTGCAGGCACAGATTAAGCGCGCGCGGCCGATCTTCACCTCGACCGATGCGGGCGCCAATCGCCTGATGCGCCAGGCGCTGCACGATCGACTGGGCGCGGTGAAACACTGTTACGAGCGGGCGCTCAAGCTCAATCCATCGTTGGCCGGGAAAATCAGCGTGCAGGTGTTGTTCGCCGCTGACGGGTCGGTTACCGGCGCGTCGATCGTGGAGAATACCGTCGATGCCGGCGTCGGCTCCTGCGTTGCGCAGGCCTTGCGCCAGACGCGCACGGCGCAACCGTTGCCGTCCGCCGCGTCGGTGCAGGTGCCTTACATCTTCACGCCGCGCGATTGAAAAAAAGGGAACCACCCGCCGCATGATGTGGAGCTGGATAGTATCGGACTCGGCAAGCGGTTCCCGAAATCGACTTGTTTAGGATTCGACTTTTTCCGGTTCGAAAGGATCCCAGATTTCGCTCCAGGGATCGGTCTGGTACAGATACAGGTACTGCAACATTTTATAGAGCTTGCGCACGCTGCTCATGTCCGCGTCCTGCGTGCGGTGCGGCCGGGTGAATTCGCCGGCCATGTCCGCCAGCGTCATGTCGTTGCGGCATTTCTGACGGATGTCGAACCGCTCGGTATAGCCGTCCATCGTGTCGTACGAGCCGATCAGCCGCGTGATCCAATAGTAATTCAACCCGAAGTAGGTGTGGCCCACGCGATGCGGCTGTTTGTCGAGTTTCGCGTCGGCGTCGGCGTCGGCGGCCAGGCGCACGGCGGCGGTGGCGAAACGCGAAGTGATCTGATGTTCGGGATGCCCGGTGAAGCCGTGCACCGGCGCGAAGGTCAGCAGGATGTCGGGCTGGAAGTCGCGGATCGTCTGCGCGATCTTGATCGAAGGGTCGCCGTTTTCCGCAACCCACTTGCGCGCGATCTCATGACGCGGCGGAAATTTTTCGACCGGCAGCGGCGCGTTCCAGTAATAGTCATGCACCAACTCGGCGTGATACAACGCGACGACCTTTTTCATTTCCTCGCCGCGCACCGTTTTCAAATCCGGATGACACCCTTCGGGCAGGCAGCACTCGCCGCCGTCGCCGTGGGTCAACACGTGCATCAACAGCGGATTGCCCAGCTTGACGCCCGCTTTGACCAACAGCGGCCCGACCATCGACTCGTCGTCGGGATGCGCGGCCACCCACATAACCCGCGCGCCTTCTTCCAGCAGTTGGTCGATGGGCGGCGTTCCTTCGCGGACGATCTGCGTTCCGGCGCAGCCGGTCAGTTGCAGCGGCAGCGCCGTCAGGCCCGCGGCGCCCAGGGAGGCTTTGAGAAAATCGCGTCGATTCATCCGGTTGACTCCTTTGTCAAAGCTGGCGCGAGTCGCACTTCACAATATTTTGCCTGTTTAAACCGGATTGGCGCGCTTGTAAAGCAACCCCATTTTCACCCGGGGGACGCTCGCCATCCCGGGGCGATCTCTGCTATTAAGTGGAACCGACCTTCAACAAAGGACGACCTGGCGATGAAAAACCGCATTTGTGAACTGTTGGGCATCCGCTATCCGATCATCGGCGCGGGTATGGTTTGGTGGTCGAACGCCCGCCTGTGCGCGGCGATCGCCGACACCGGCTGCCTGGGTCTGCTCGCCGGCGGCAGTCATACGCCCGAGCAACTGGCCGAGGCCATCGACCAGGTGCGCGCCGCCACCGACGGCGTGTTCGGCGTGAACATCCCGCTGCTGTATTCGCACGCCCAGCAGCTGATCGAAACGGCGGTGGAAAAGGGAGTGCGTATCTTTTTCACCAGCGCGGGCAGCCCGAAAAAATTCACCGACTACCTGCACGAACACGGCTGCGTCGTGGTGCACGTCGTTCCCTCGACCAAACTGGCCGTCAAATGCGCGGCGGCCGGCGTGGACGCCCTGGTCGCCGAAGGCTGCGAGGGCGGCGGGCACCTGTCGCCCGACGAAGTGGCCAGCATGGTTCTGTGGCCGGCGGTCGCCGACGCGGTGGACATTCCGGTCATTGCCGCCGGCGGCATCGCCGACGCGCGCGCCATGGTCGCCGCCTTCGCCCTGGGCGCCGACGCCGTGCAGGTCGGCACGCGCTTTATCGCCAGCGCCGAAGCGGACGGTTCGGAGGAATACATTCAGCGGCTGCTGACCATCGACGAAACCGGCACCGAGGTCACCGGGCGCGCCTTCGGCGCGGTGCGCGGCATCGCCAACGAACTGACCGCCGCCATTCGCGAGATGGAACGCGCCGGCAAATCGTCCGAGGAAATCCTCGCCTTTGTCGGTGCGGGCCGGGCGCGCGCGGCGACGCTGGACGACGATGTCGACTGGGGTTCGATGCAATGCGGGCAGGTGGCCGGTCTCGTGCACGACCGTCCGCCGGTGCTGGATCTGGTGCGGCGTTTCGTTGAGGAGTACCCGCGCGTGTGCGAACGCGTACTGTCCATGGACCCCCGATGATCGTTCCCGATGAAGAAACTCTCCTGGCCCCTTGTCTGGCGATGGGAAGCGAAATACAATTTGCGCCACCACCAACCTCAAGTGACCAAAAATCGACGGATTGGAGATTGCTATGCTGAATTTTGAGTTACCGGCGGAGCATCGCATTCTACGCGAGCAAGTACGCAATTTCGCGGAAAGCGAAATTGCCCCCCGGGCGGAAGAACTCGACGAAAACGAAGAGTTTTCCATCGAAATGACGCGGAAGATGGGCGACATGGGACTGCTGGGCGCAACCGTGCCCGAAGAATACGGCGGGTCGAATCTCGGATATTTGGCCTACGTGATCGCCGTCGAGGAAGTCGCCCGCGTCGACGGCAGCCACGCCGCGACGATCGCCGCCGGCGCATCGTTGGGCATCGGGCCGATCATGTATTTCGGCAACGAGGAGCAAAAACGCGAATGGCTGCCCAGACTGGCGACCGGCGAAATGCTGGCCAGCTTCGGCCTCACCGAACCCAACGCGGGTTCGGATTCCCAGGCCAGCAAAACCAACGCGGTGCTCGACGGCGACCAGTGGGTGATCAACGGATCGAAGATTTTCATCACCAACAGCGCTTCGGAAATCAGCGGCGTGTGCATCGTGCAGGCGATGACGGGCAAGCGTAGCGACGGCAAGCAGGAAGTCAGTTGCATTCTCGTGCCCAACGGCACGCCCGGTTTCAAAGCCGTGCCGATGAAAAAGAAAATGATGTGGCGCGCCTCGAACACCGGCGAGCTGTACTTCGAGGATTGCCGCGTCCCCTATGAGAACCTGCTCGGGTCGCGCGGCGAGGGCTTCAAACAAATGATGATGACCCTCGACAACGGCCGGTTGTCGATCGGCGCGATGGGCCTCGGCTGCGCGCAGGGCGCCTTCGAAGCGGCCTTGAAATACAGCAAGGAACGCGAACAATTCGGCCGGCCGATCGGCAATTTCCAGGCAAATTCGTTCAAGCTGGCCGAGGCGGCGACCAAAATCGAAGCCGCGCGTTTATTGCTGTACAAGGCGGCCTGGTTGCGCGAAAATGGCCAACCGTTCACCAAGCTGGCGGCGATGGCCAAGTACTATTGCTCGGCCGTGGCGCGCGACGTCGTATACGACGCGGTGCAGATCCACGGCGGCTACGGCTTGATGAAGGAATATGCGGTCGAGCGGTTCTATCGCGACCAGCGCCTGCTGGAAATCGGCGAGGGCACCTCGGAGATCCAGAAGCTGGTCATCGCTCGACAGTTGGGACTCGATCCGATTTACAAGTAAGTGTATTCGCCCGATGGAATCGGGCTTTGCGCGACACGTGATTTAACAAGGAAAGGGTACAACGAATGAAAAAAGTGATGATTCTGGTTCTGGCCCTGGCGATGCTGTTCGTGGTGACGGGCTGCTTCAAGCACACCTTCACCGTGGGCAAGGGCGGCGACGGCGGCAAAATGGTTTATGAGAAATGGCATAGCCACTGGCTGTTCGGCATCATCGGCGACGAAAACGTCAACGTGAAAAAGCTTTGCCCCTCCGGCAACGCGACCATTCACGAAGAAATCACCTTCGTCAACGGCCTGATCGGCGCGTTCGTCGGTTTGGTTTACTATCCGACCAGCGTCGAAATCGAATGTGCGGGCGGCGGCCGGGCGGAAATCGAACTCAACGCCGACCAGGTGG
This sequence comes from bacterium, assembly GCA_036725605.1. GTDB lineage: Bacteria > Lernaellota > Lernaellaia > Lernaellales > Lernaellaceae > CALBTQ01. The sequence goes on along the minus strand of DAIMDW010000038.1, from coordinate 15,526 downwards.
CGCAGATCGTCAGCGATCCGGACTTCCTGTATTTCGTGGAAGATGTGGCTCCGGAGAAAATGGCCGATGCGCAGACCGCGACGGCTAACGCTCAGAGCTACCTGGCCGAATAATTTCGGTTCGTGCGACAATGATTACGGGCGGCTTCGGTCGCCCGTTTTCTTTTTAAAAACGTCGGGCCGCGCGACTGGCGGGCGGCCCGGGGCGATCGCGGCAATGCGGTGCGACTAAAAAGCGTACTCGACCAGCGTGTAGACGAAGTCGTTGTCGTCCATGTCGCCGAAGGTGGTCTTTTCGTCGCCGCCGTACAACTGGATGCCCACTTCGGCGGCCAGGTCCACCGTGAGCTTGTAGCGTACGTACGGCTTGATGTACCAGTCGCCGTGCCAGACGTTGGCCGCACCCTGGAAGCTCAGATCCAGGTCCTCGTCCAGCAGCAGGCTTTGCACCTTGAGGGTCACCATTCCCTCGTTTTCCTCGTACAGCAGGTCCTCTTCGTAATCGAGAATCTGCGTGTGCACGTACTGCATGTTGACGTACAATTCCGAACCGCTGCGGTAATCGACGCCGCCGACGGCCGACCAACTGGGCTTGCGCACGCGCCAAGTGTGATCGGCCAGGCCGGTCATCAGATCGAAGGCGGCAAACAGGTTGCCCACCTGCATCAGCGAATCGTCGAACTCGTACATGTAATAGCGCGGCGTGTAGTAAGCGCCTTCGCCGCGCAGGCTGAACTTGTCGACGGTAAAGGCGAAGCTGCCGCCGTAGGCCGCATAGCGTTGGTACTCTTCGCGCAGCACCAGCGGCTTGCCGCCTTCCATCACCACGTTGGGATCGGGAATGATGTTGATGTCGAAGGTCGGTTGGTCGTCGAAACCGTTGAAATAGACCAACTGGAAGTCGACCGTGGCGACCGTTCCGGCCAGCTTGGCGGCGACTTCGGCATTGTTCGCCGTCATTTCGGGACGCGTATCCTCCTGCAGATCGACATAATCGGGGAACGCGCCGACCAGCGAGTCGAGGGTGACCAATTGCCACGGGCGCCAATCGCTGTCCTGCTCGGGGAGCAGCACCGGCTCGAACACCGGAATCACCACGCCCTGCAGGTTGAAGTTCTCGTAGTTGAGCGCCAGGTTGGCCGAATACACGCCGATCTTGCGGTCGGTTTTGTCCACCGAAATGAACCAGCGGTAATCCTCCGGGTTGAGCAAGTCGGTCGGGTTGAACTCGTCGGCCAGACCCCACGCGTAGATGCGCTTGCCGATCTCGACGCTGTAATAGGGCTGATAATACCCGGCGTACACCTCGCGCAGCCGCCATTCGAAGTCGTTTTCGAACACGCCGGTGGGATCGTGCCGGAAGTCGATGTTGGCGAACAGCCGCGCCGTGCGTTCATCGTCCTGCGCCCGCAGAATGACGTCGATTTTGGACAGCAGCATCGTGAAATCCCAATCGTAGTCCTCGGGCATGTCGTTTTGCAGAAGGCGCAGGCGCATCTGGTTGGATACCGTACCGTTGAGCTTGATTTCGGCGTGCGCCGCCGAGGCCGACAACACGATCAACAGCAGCAAACAAACGAGGGGGCGCGCGATTCGCATCGGTGTCTCCCGCCGCCGGGGAGGACCCGTCGGTCCCCCCAGGCGGAGTAAGTGCGTTTAGAAGCGTTCCAGGAACTGGGTGGTGAAGTAGTTGTCGGGGACTTCGCTGTTGTATTGCCGTTCGACCATGTCCAGCTTTGTCTTGGCCTTGCCTTTGCCCTCGGTGACGATTTCGGCGGACGTGATCGTCCAGATGCCGGTGATCTGCTCGACCTTCTTGGCCTTCATAGTTTTGAGCAGCTTGCCGTTTTTATCGTACATCTCGATTTTCCGGCCGATGAACGTGCCGGTTTCGATCCACGACTTGGTGAAGCTGTAGGCGCTGCTGATGCCCGGCTTCGGCTTGGACTGCACGATGTAGCACTGCTTGCCGTCGAGCATCGCCTGGCTCAACAGTTCGTGTGTGTAGTCTTCGGCCGTCATGGTTTCCATGTCCTGATAGAACAGGTCGCTGCCCATGAACTCGCCGTCTTTGTCGCCGGCGGCCAGGCGGCGGCTTTTGCGCAACGAGGGCAAAAAGAGCCACTGCAGGTCGTCCGCGCCGATCTTCTCGAAGTTCAGCAGGCCGGTGCCGTTGGCGTCGGAGGGCTCCAGGAAGCGCACGAGCTTTTTCGCGCCGTCGGGATAATCCTTCTCCCAAACCTTGAATTTGTAGACCTTGGTTTTGCCGCGCTTGTTGATGACCGTCATCTGGTACAGCGTGGTCTTGGTCGCGGCCTTGTCCAGTTCCAGGCTCTTTTTGGCGATATCGAAAGCGGAAAGCTCCGCCCAGGCCATGGCGGCGAACGCCAGGATCGTCACAATCGCGATTAGCAACAGAATGCGCGATTTCATTTATTGCCTCCCTTGCTCGAATTATTGTTGGGTGCGTTTTTGCTGATGAACTTCGGACGTAACAATACCAGCAAAACCGGTAGGGCCGTCAATGAGATAAAGCTGGCCGTGAACATGGTGATGCCCGTCAGCAGCCCCATGCGCATGACCGGATTGAAGTTGCTGAACAGCAGCACGAAGAAGCCCAGGGCCACCGCGGTCGCGTTGAACACGATCGCCTTGCCGCTGGTCAGGTGCGTGTAGCGCACGGCCAAGGGCGCCTTGGCCCCGGCGATGCGCTCCAGGCGGTAGCGGTTGATGTAGTGGATGGCGTAGTCGATGCCGATGCCCACCGCGGCCGCCGACACCAGCGCCGTGCCCACGTCCAGCGGCAGATCAAAGACCGCCATTGTGGCGAAGTTGCCCAACACCGCCATCGTCGTGGGTACGATCGCCAGCAGGCCGCCCACCATGCTGCGGAAGATGAGCATCGCCAGAACGAACACGGTGAGAATCGACAGGAAGATCGAGCGCATCTGCCCGATGACGATCAACCGGTCGGCGACGTAACGTAGATAGGAGCCGCCCGAGTAACTGTAGCGCTGCTCGACGAACGCCGGCGATTCCTCGACGAAACCGGCCATTTCCATCGTGTGCTGCCATAAGCTCATGCGCGGGGCCGGCTTGCCGGCCATCTCCGGCCAGTTGTCGGCCAGCCACTGGTCGATCGCCTTTTTGATTTTACGCATGGTCGCCGTCTGGCCGTCGGTCACCTTGAAGGTGACGCGCGCCTTACGGTATTCGAAATCGATCATCGATTCCATCGAGTCGCTTTTTTGCTGGAAGAGGAACAGGCTGTCGGCCACCGCCTGCGCCGTGTCGGGAATGCGGAATTCCTGCGGATCGTTGAAGTGCAGCGCCATGTTCATCTTCTTGACGTAATCGACCATCGACATGCTCTTGCGCATGACCGGAAACTGCTCGTCGATGTGGTTGATCAGCGCTTCCATCTTGCGCAGCGGCGCGGGATCCTTCCAGTAGTTTTCCTCGCCGCCGTCGAAGGCCACCGAGAACATGTCCGTCCCGCCGAATTTTTCGCTGAGGTACGTGTCCATCTGCCGGATGGGGCTGTCCTCCTTGAAGTACTTGAGCAGGTCGGAGGTTACGCGCACCTGCATGGTCAGCAGGATGCCCACGCCCACCAGCACCACGCCGACGCCGAAGACCAACCACTTGTGCTCGACCACGAACCGCGCCAGCCAATCCAGAAGCTTGCCCAGCATGCCCGGATTCTGCGCCACGTGTTCCGCTTCGTTCTCCGCGTCTATCTCGACTTCTTTGACGCCCTTTTTGCCCGTGATCTGCAGCAGGGCGGGCACCAGCGAACAACTGATCACCAACGAGGCGAACGCGCCGAAACTGGCGAAAAGACCCAGGTCGCGGATCGGCACCACGCTGCTGCTGGCCAGCGAGAGGAAGCCGCCGACGGTTGTCAGACCGGCCATGACCACCGCCATGCCGACCTTGGCCATCGCCTCGATGATCGCCTCGTGCCGGTCGCGGCCGGCTTGCCGTTGCGCGAAATAGTTGTGGATGATGTGAATCGTGTACGCGCTGCCCACGGCGACGATCAGGGTGGGCAGCGAACTGGTCAGCAGCGTCAGCGGCTTGTTCATCAGGGCGGTCAGGCCGACCGACCAGATACAGCCGCAGGCGACGGTGAGCACCGGCATCAGCACGCCGGTCGGATTGCGGAAGCTGGCGAACAGCACCAGGATGATCACGAAGAAAACGAACGGAATGAGCGTCAGCAAATCGTTCATCAGATAAATGCCCAGCCAGACGAACAACAGCGGCGTACCGCCCGTCTGGAAAAACAGTCCGTCGTCGGGCTTGTCGAATTCGTTGATTTTCTCTTCGATCATTGATTGCAGTTTTTCCGTGTACTCGATCGATACCTGGCTGTCGATGAACACGTAAATCGCCGTCGACTTCAAATCCGGGCTGACGATGTTGTCCTCGTACAGATCCCACGACTTGACGCGCTCGCGCACGCGGTCGGCTTCCTCCTGCGTCTGCGGCACGTCCTCCCACATGTCCTCGATCATCAATTGGTGCTCCATCTCGCCTTCCACTTCGGCGGAGGGCACCTCGGTGTCGTAGATGTCCTTGATGCTCACCAGGCTCGTCACGTCTTCGATCATCGTGCTTTCGACGTGCTTGCAGGCGGTGATTTTAATGTGACCTTCGATATCCTCGGGTTCCTCGAACTTCTCGAGCGCGGCCAGTTGCTCCTCGGAGCAAAGGCCGTCCGGATTGCCGAAGATCTTTCTTGCCTCACCCAATCGCTCCGGCTTTATCCACAACGCTTTTTCCACCGGCGCTTCGATCTCCAGCCCCTCGAACCAGTCGTGCAGATCCTGGACGATCTTCAGCGCGGCCGGATTGAATATGTCGCGATAGGGGCCCTTGTCCTCGGCGGTGATACCGACCACCGCGACCGATTCGCTGCCGAAAATTTCCTCGCTGCGGTAATACTGCTGTTTGTCCTGCTGCATTTCCGGCAGGAAGTTTTTAATGCCGTTGTCAATGCGCACATACTTAAGTTGATAGGCAAAAAAAGCCGTGATGCCGAGAATGACGGCAACCGTGATCCAGGGCCAGCGGATCATGAGTCGTGTCAAAGCGCGCATAAAATCTCCTGACTATGATTTAAGGGGAGCGGTAATGCGTTCGAACATCTCCACGAAGGACTGCTGTTCTTCCGGATTGAGCGTTTTCAACAACCCGGCGATGATGCGTTTGGTGAACTGTTGATGCTGCCCGAACAGCTTGAGCCCGTTGTCGGTCAGCTCGACCAGCACCACCCGCCGATCGGCGGACGAGGTCGTGCGGCGCGCGATGTGCCGGCGCACGAGCCGGTCGACGATGCCGGTCATCGTGTTGGCCGCCGTGCCCGCCAGCCGGGCCAACTCGCTCATCGCCAGCGACTTGTGCTTGCCGATGATCTCCAGCGCCAACGTTTCGCTCGGGGCCAGCAACTCGAATGTTTTGTCCTTCGCGCGCATCTCCAGCACGCCGTTGAGGATGTCCAACAGGCTTGCGTGGAAGCGAACAATCAACGTTTCGTTCATTTTGTTCGTCCATTGAATAGTTCGAAGTGTGAAATATATACTCTGTATGATGCATTGTGTCAATGGGGAAACAATGGTAAAAAATTATTGGAACAACGCCTTCCCGTACAACGGTTCATGGGCGAAACGATCCGCGAAAGACAGCGAATTTCCAAGGTGTTCGGATTGACCGACTCTTTGGTGATATGATACGAGGTTAGCAGAGTTCTATCCTTGGAGGACAATCATGACCAATCGCGATGCCGACGGAAATGTGAAACCCGACTTTCTGACCAGAATGAAAAACCTGGTGGCGAAAATTCCGGGTTTGGAAGATTTCATGAACCGGGAAAAACTGCGCGAGAACGATAAATTGTTGCGCGAATACTCCGCCAAGCAGCTCGATGCGGCCAAGACCGGTCTGGATAACCTGAAAAAAGCGCTGCTGGACGATATGAAAATTTCCTGGCTCGACGACGTCGATCGGATGACATCGAAAATCGACCGCCTGCGCGACAAGCATCGCTTCGACGCCTACGGCTATTCGGGTGCGTTCGACGCCAACAAAATCCTCGAACCCGAGTTGCAGAAGCTCTATGATTACGACCTGATGATTCTGGACAAAGTGGAGATGTTCAAAGAGACCTGCGCCAAGCTCGGCCAGGAGAAAACCGACGACCAGTCGCTGAAGGCGGCGATGGATTCGTTGCAGGTGGAAATTGCCGCGCTGACCGAATTGATCGACAATCGCGGTGAAGCGCTCAACAATCTGGTGCGGTAAGGAGGGCGACCATGGCCATTTTGGAAGTGATCGAATACCACGACGTTTCCGGCAACGAGATGTGCCACAAGATACCGGAGTTCGGTAGCGCCGAAACGCGGCTCGGCAGCCAGTTAGTCGTGCGCGAATACCAGCAGGCGGTCTTCTTCCGCGACGGCAAAGGGCTCGACGTGTTCGGTCCCGGCCGCCACACGCTGACCACGCAGAACATCCCCGTGCTGGCGCGGTTGATCGGCAAGCTGTTCGACGGCAGCAAATCGCCGTTCCGCACCGAGGTGATTTTCGTCAGCCAGAAGGTCTTCAACGACATGAAGTGGGGCACCAAGGAAGCGGTGCCGTTCAAGGACTCCGAGCTGGGGTACGTGCAGTTGCGCGCCTTCGGCAACTACACGATCCGCGTCAAGGATCCGTTGTTGTTCGTCAACACGCTGGTCGCCGGCCGCGGGCGTTACGCGACCGACGACATCGCCAATTTCCTGCGCGACGTGATCGTCAGCCGGCTCAACGACGTGCTGGGCGAAACGCTCAAGACGATCTTCGAGCTCGCCGCCTTGTACGACGAGCTGGCCGTGGCCGCGAAGATGCGCGTGATCGACGATTTCGCCAAGTACGGCATCGAGCTGATCGACTTCTACGTGCAGGCGATCACGCCGCCCGAAGAGGTGCAACAGGCGATCAACGAGCGTTCGAGCATGGGCGCGATCGGCGATATGGCCAAGTTCACCCAGTACAAGACCGCCAAGGCCATCGGCGACGCCGCGAAAAATCCCGGCGACATGGGCGGCGCGATGGGCGCCGGTCTGGGAGCGGGACTTGGCATGGCGATGGCGCAGGGCATGGCGCAGGCCGCCCAGGGGCAGCAGGCACAGGCTCCCGCGGCCGCGGCGGCTCCCGCGCAGCCTTCGCCGGAAGACCGGCTGGCCAAGCTGAAGAGCCTGTTCGACAAAGGTTTGATTTCCCAGGACGAGTACGAAGCCAAGCGTAAGCAGATCCTCGCCGAGCTGTAGGGCGCGGGTGATCCGCCTTCTCGCTGAGCGACAGTGGGCTGTATGAGCGAAAAAACAATACCCCGGTTGAGCGTGATTATTCCCGCCTACAACGAGGAAAAGCGCATCGGCGAGTCCTTGGACAAGCTCGAAGCGTACCTTGCCGGCGCGGGGTACGCCGCGGAAATCATCGTGGTCGACGACGGCAGCGCCGACGGCACCGCCGGCATCGTGCGGGAAAAAGCCGCCGCGTCGTCGCGCATCAGCCTGTTGGCGAATCCGGGCAATCGCGGCAAAGGCTACGCGGTGCGCAACGGGATGCTCAATGCAACCGGTCAGGTGCGGCTGTTTTTCGACGCCGACGGCTCCACGCCGATCGACCAGGTCGAAAAATTCTGGCCCTTGTTCGAGCAAGGCGCGGCCGTGTGCATCGGCTCGCGGGCGCATCCGGCGGCCGACATCGTCGTGCATCAGCCGTGGTATCGCGAAACGATGGGCCGCACGTTCAACCTGATGGTGCGCCTGCTGGCCTTGCGCGGCTTCACCGATACGCAATGCGGCTTCAAAGCCTTCACCGCCGAGGCGGCCGAAATCATTTTCCGTCGGCAGCGGTTGAATCGTTTTGGTTTTGACGTCGAACTATTGTATATTGCGCGATTGTACGGCCTGTCGATCGCCGAGGCGCCGGTGCAGTGGATCAACTCGCCGGCCAGTCGGGTCAACCCGATCAGCGACGCGAGCCGGATGTTTCTCGAACTTTTGCAAATCCGTTTAAACGCTTTACGCGGGTTGTATCGTAAGCCATTGCCATGACGATCAAGTGGAGCTACCTCGGGCTGACCGAATACGAAAAGGCGCTGATCCTGCAGCGTGAGTTGCGCGAGCAGGTCGCCGCCGGCGGCGAATCCGACTACCTGCTGCTCTTGCAGCATCCGTCGGTCGTTACGCGCGGCTACTCGGAGCGCGGCGATTCCGGCCTGCTGGAAAGTCGCGAACGCTTCGCCGCCGAGGGCATCAAGATCATCGACGTCGACCGGGGCGGCAAGACCACCTTCCACGGTCCCGATCAACTGGTCGGCTATTTTATTTTCGATCTCAACCGGCTCAAGCTCAAACCGCGCCAGTTCATCGAAGGCGTGGCGCAGGTGCTGGTCATGGTGCTGGATTCCTACGGCATCGAGGCGCACTACAACGAGCAGGACCCCGGCGTCGAAACCGAAAAGGGCAAGCTCGCGTTCCTGGGCTTCAACATTCAGAAGGGCATTACCACGCACGGCTTCTCGCTCAACGTGGGCAAGGATGTCCAACCGTTCACCTATATCGTTCCCTGCGGCAAGATGAACCGGAAGATCACCTCGATGGAGTTGATCACCGGACTCAAATATTCCTTCTTCGACGTGTTTTGGCGGTTTATCACCGCTTTCGGCGAGGTGTTCGAGCTTCGTTTGGACGAAGTGTCCGTCGAGGACGATATCCTGCTGCGATGAGGCGCACGGCATGTTTTTGAAGTACTACCTGGGCGGCATTCTGCAACTGCTGCTGCTGATTTTCGCGGCGCCGGTGGTGATCGGCTTTTTCGCCGGTCTGTTCTGGCGCGCCAAAGCGCAAAAACGCCTGTGGTACATCGCCGGCGGCATGATCGCCTTGCTCAACATCGCCGTGCTCATCGACAAGGGCGTGCCGTTTTTCGGAGCGCAGGTGATCGATGCCTACCTCTACACGCCGATGACGACCTCGGTCTATTACCTCGTGGGGTTGGCGGCCGAAGCGGCGCTGTTGTTGTCCTTCCGCCAATCGGTGAAAACCGGAGTTCGCTCCGGCATGCGCGTGGCGGGAGTCGGGCAGAACGCCAACGTCAAAGTTAAAGCCAAAGCCAAAGCCAAAGCCAAATGAGCGGTTCCGGTCTCGTTCTGGGCATCAACGTCAGCCATGATCGCAGTGCCGTGCTCGTGCGCGACGGGCAGGTGCTGTGCGGCATCGCCGAGGAGCGTCTCGACCGTAAAAAGCATTCGGTGGCCGTCACGCCCGACGGATCCTATCTGTGCACGTTGCCGCACAAGGCGATCGACTACGTGCTCGATCGGGCAGGCGCCGTGCTGCTGGATTGCGCGGCGATCGTCGCGGTCGGCTCGGTGGTCTATCATCCGCAAAAGCCGCTACGCAACCTGACCGTCGCCGATGTCGCCGCCCAACTGCCCGACGTGCTCGATCCGCAAAAGATCGTCGTGCTCAACCATCACTTCGCGCACGCGCTGGGCGCCTATGCCGCGTCGCCGTTCACCGAAGCGGCGATCCTGGTCGTCGACGGCGCGGGCAACGTTATCGAACATCGTCCCGGCCGGCGGGTGATTCCCAAGGTCGAGCACACCACGTTTTATCACGCCAAGGGCCACGACCTGCGCGAACTGCACAAGGTGTGCAGCCGCAAACGCGCGATGAACAGCCTGGGCGCGATGTACCAGCTCGCGACGAGTTTTGCCGGCTTCGGCGATTTTCAGGAAGGAAAGACCATGGGCCTGGCGCCCTACGGCACGCCGCTGCTGGCCGAGCAATGGCGCGCGGCGGTGGGCCATCCGGCGCCGCTGGCCTACGAGATCGATCCCACCTACCAGACCTTCGACATTCGCGGTCGCAAGGTGCCGGCCGATTTCGTTAAACTCTTCGGGCAGCCGCGTCATCACAGCGAGGAACTGCGCCCGCTCGACATGGACATGGCCTTCGCCGTGCAACAGACGTTGGAAGAAACCCTGGTGACGCTGACGGGCGATCTACAAAAGGAAACCGGCAGCGCCAACCTCGTGCTGGCCGGCGGCGTGGCGCTCAACTCGGTCGCCAACCAGAAGATCGTCGAGCGCGCCGGTTTCGACAACGTGTTCATCGTGCCTTGCGCCGCCGACGACGGCACGGCGCTGGGCGCGGCCTTGTGGCCGTGGTACGAGGCCGGCAACGAGAAGGTCTGGTCGATGGCGCATCCGTACCTGGGCCGCACCTATTCGCGCGAGGAATACGAAACAGCGCTCGCCGAGCACGACGCGGTGCTCAAATGGTACGACTACGCCGACAACGTGTCCGGTGAAGTCGCCAAACGTCTAGCCGCCGGCGCGGTGGTCGGCTGGCACCAGGGCGGGGCGGAGATCGGTCCACGCGCGCTGGGCAACCGCTCGATCTTTTGCGATCCGCGCCGCGCCGCGAACAAGGATCTGCTTAACGAGAAGGTCAAGTACCGCGAGGCGTTCCGTCCCTTCGCGCCCGTCGCGCCGTTGGAGAAGGCGGCCGAGTATTTCGCGCTGAGCGGCGCCAGCCCGTTCATGCTGCGCGTCGTGTCCGTCAGCAAGCCGGAGCTGGTGCCGGCCGTCACGCACGTCGACGGCACCGCGCGCCTGCAGACGGTGACCGCCGAAACCAACCGCCTGCTGCACGAATTGCTGGCGGCGTTCGAACGCGAAACCGGCGTGCCGGTGCTGCTCAACACCAGTTTCAACTTGGCGGGCGATCCGATCGTGGAAACGCCCGCCGACGCCATTGACTGTTTTCTTAAATCGGAAATGGACGCGCTGGCTTTGGGCCCCTTTGTCGTGGAAAAGCGCAATCCGGAAATGGCGCGGCAACTGGCCCGCAAGCATCGCGAGCTGATGGCGGCGCAAAAGAAGGTGGCGGCGCAGGAAGCCGAACTGGAGGCCATTCGCCAAAGCCGCGGCTGGCGCTTGCTCAATGCCCTCGGTCGTTTGCGTGGCCATTAAAAAAAAGGGCGACAAACCGTTTGGTTCATCGCCCTTTCCGTGAGTTTCCCGCTACTCAAGACCCAGTAAAGTCTCGATTCTCGAGCGGAACGGATTCAGGTAACTGGCTTTGTAGTTGATCACCAGATCCTGGTCCACCAGCCAGTAATACGGAATGTATCCGGTTTTGTTGTACATGCTGCCGATATTGAAATATGGATCGGCCGCGACATTGTACGTGATCGTGGCCCCGTACTGCGACTTGATGTAAGCGATCCAGGCAATCAGATCATCCAACTGCGGATAATTTCCGTTGAAGTCCGCGCCGATCAACTGCACAACGAGGAAACCTTCGTCTTTGTAATCCTGATATATACTCTCCAACCCGGGAGAGTCAGAGGCACAGCTGCCTCAGTACATGCCGGCTGTGTCAAATAAGATGACTGTGCCCTCATGCTCGTAAAGATTGAAGGTGGATCCGTCGCTGAGCGTTACGTTGAAGTCGGCCATTTTTTGCCCGACGTTCGTGCCGATCTCTACCGTATCGTCGTCGCCGGTGTCGTCGTCGCCGGTGTCGTCGTCGCCGGTGTCGTCGTCACCGGTGTCGTCGTCACCGGTATCGTCGTCGCCGGTATCGTCGTCGCCGGTATCGTCATCACCGGTGTCGTCATCGCCGGTGTCGTCATCACCGGTATCATCGTCACCGGTGTCATCGTCATCATCGTCGTCGTCATCATCGTCGCCGTCGTCGTTGTCGTCGTCGTCGTTGTCATCGTTATCGTCGTCATCGTCGTCGTCGCATGCCATGAACACGCTTAACGTCATCAGACTGATAAGGATGAGGATCCAAAATAGTTTGAAGCGCACCTACATTCACCTCCTTCCTTCTCGAATTCTTGTTCGACGCCCAACCGATCATTGGCGCGGCGGGAATCGATTTTTTAATGAACACCACAACAATAACCAAAGTAGTCTAATTTAAATCACGAGGAAGATAAACTCCCCGAATTAAAAAATCTCGCAACAAAAACCGCTTGGCCATCGTCTAAATACTGGAAATTTTCTTGCACTTACGGTAAATGGATTTTTCAGTGTTTCCTTTTGTGGATAAACTGTGGATAAAAAAGCATAGGATTTTGTGAAAATGGCCGTAATGTGCGATTTAAGCTTTTATATCGACATAGATAGTTTTTATAATACAATAGGTTACGATTAATAGTTAATGTGGTTTATTATAGTTGGTAAACAATTGCGCAATATAATTTATTTATCCACACTTCCGTGAGAAAGGGAATCGTTCGATGCCGGAAATTGCCTATGTCAATGGACGCATTTTACCTTTCGCCGAGGCGACGGTCTCCATCAACGATCGAGGCTTTTGTTTCGGCGACGCGGTGTATGAGGTGATCACCGCCTACAACGGGCGACTGTTTTTGTTCGATGCTCATCTTGAACGACTGCGGCGCAGCCTGAACGAGATTCGCCTGGAATATATCGACGTCGCCGATGTCGGCGAGCAGATACAAAAAACCTACGAAAGCGCCTTGATGCCCAAGGCGATGGTTTACCTGCAAATCAGCCGCGGCGTTGCCCCGCGTTCGCATGCGTTTCCCGCCGAACGGCCGGAGCCGACGGTGATCATCACCGTGCGCGAGTTTCCCCACAAGGAAGCCGAACTGGCCGCGCGCGGCGTCGGTTGCATCACCGTGCCGGATATCCGCTGGGCCCGCGTCGACATCAAAACGACCAACCTGCTGCCCAACGTGCTCGCCAAGCAGCAGGCGGTGGAAGCGGGCTGTTACGAGGCGATTTTCATCGGCGCGGACGAGCGCGTCCTTGAAGGCACCTCCAGCAATATCTTCGTCGTTAAAAACGATACGCTGTTTACGCATCCGACCAACCACAAGATTCTGCCGGGCATCACCCGCCGTTTCCTGATCGGTCTGGCCGAAAAGGCCGGCATCGCCGTACGCGAGGAATGGGTGACGCGCGAGGGCCTTTATGCGGCCGACGAGGTGATTCTTTCGGGAACGACCACCGAGGTGACGCCCGTACTGCGCATCGACGATCGCCAAATCGGCAGCGGCCGACCCGGACCGGTTACGCAAAAATTGTACGAGCTGTTTCTGGAAGCGATTCGCTCCTGAAGCGTTCAGCCGAAAAGAAAAGCCCGGGAGCGGATCCCGGGCTTTTTTATTGAGCGGATGATCGTCAGCGCGAGGTGATGATGAAGTCGATGCGCGTGTTCGCCGCGCGTCCGGCTTCGGTCTCGTTGTCGGCGATGGGCACCTGGTCGCCCATGCCTTCAGCCGTCATGCGCGAAGCGGCGATGCCGCGCCGATTCAGATAGTTCATCACCGCCGTCGCCCGTTGCCCGGTCAGTTTCTCGGCGTTGGGCGTGCCGGCCGCCACGTGTCCTTCGATGCTGATGTTCACGCGCGGGTATTCCTGCAGAATCACCGCCACGTCGTTGAGCAGCATCTTGTCGGTTTTGGTCAACGTCGCGCCGTTGGGATCGTTGAAGACCAACGCGGTCGGCAGGACGATCTGGTTTTCCAGCATCATCACGCCGCTGGGCTTTTTGGCCACGACCACCTCGGGCACGCCGTCCTCGTCCATGAAGCCGTTGACCGTTTCCGGTTCCAGCGGCGCGCCGTCGATGTTGTCGGCGACGTTGTCGCCGTCGCTGTCGGGATTGAGCGGATTGGTGCGCAGCTCGTTGACTTCCTGACCGTCGCTGATCGTGTCGCCGTCGGTGTCGGCCTTGAGCGGGTCGGTGCCGTACAACCGCGCTTCCGCGCCGTCGGTCAATCCGTCGCCGTCGCTGTCGGCCTTGTTCGGATCGGTGTTGTACTGTTGCACTTCCTCGTTATCGCGCAGGCTGTCGCCGTCAGTGTCCGGATTGTTCGGATCGGTTTTGTAGACCTTCTCTTCCATGTAGTCCGTCAGTCCGTCGCGGTCGGTGTCGGTCTTGTACGGATCGGACGCCGGCATGATCGCTCCGGCTTGTTCGCCGTAAACCAATTTCGGATACGAGAAGGAAATGCCGGCCAGCCCGCGGTACAACGGACTGCCGATGCCGTCGGTCAGGCCGAAGCCGCCGGCGAGGGTGAAGTTCACACCGATCGGCGTGTACATGCGCACGCCGACCAACGCTTCCATCGGCACGGTCGCGTCGATTTCGTCCACGCCGTAATCGACCGTCCGCCCGATCAGCTCGCCGGTCAGCCCGATCCACTGATCGAGCGCCACGTCCAGGCCGAAGCCGCCGTAGATTTGCCCTTCCGGCGACAGGTCGTCCACGTCGCTGAGGTATTTGTAGCCCACGTTGGCCGCCAGATTGACCATCGCCAGGCGCTTGTCGACGATCAGATGTCCGCCGAAAGAGGTCGCGCCCGCGCCGACGTAATAATCGTCGCCGCCCGTAGGCGCGGTAACGAAACCGCCGACGGCCAGACCGAACAGGCCCGGCTCATTTCGCAATATGCGCAGTTTGGCGCCGACGATCGCATCGCCGATGCGCGCGACCATCTCGTCTTCCGGCTCGCCGAAATCGGGGATGATGAAGTCGTTCAGATCGTCGCCGACGACCATGTTGTAGCTGCCGCCGGCCATCAGATCGATTCGGTCGAACAAGCCGACCGCCAGGTAACCTTGCCCGCTGACCATCTGCTCGACGACGTCGAATTCGTCGCCGTTCTCATATTCGAAGCGCACCGGGTCGGCGGCGTAGTTGCCGAACACGCCGACGGCGAACTGGCCCATCGCCAGCGGATCGCTCGTGTACAAGGTGAGCAGATTTTGCGGGCCCATGGCCGGAACGACGTTTTGCGCATCGATGGCCAGGGCCGGCGATGCGGCCGCCAGGAGAATCGCCAGGAGGAAAATCAACCGCCGTTTCATCACAGACTCCTCTTGCGGGATCCGAGTTTCAGCGCCAGGACGAGGCCGAACAACATCAGCCAGGGTAGGGCATCGGCACTGCCGCCGGCGCCGGCCGCGCAACTGTTGTTGCAGTAAGTATCATCGTCGTCGTTGTCATGATCCCGATCCGGACAGCAATCGTCAATCGACAAAATCGTCTGGGCCGTTGCCTTGCCGCCGTTGACGTCCAGGACGGTCAACACGACGGAAAGGTCGCCGCCGATCTGATAGGTGTGTGACGTTTCCGCATTCGTCGCCGTAAGGCCGTCGCCGAAATCCCAGAAATAGCGCAACGCTTCGCCTTCGGCATCGAAAGACGCCGTCGCGTCGAATTGCCACGAACCGTCGGCGTTTTGATAAGTGATGAAGGAGGCCGTCGGCGGCGTGTTGGTGGGATGAGCCTGCGTGCGGAAAAGCGTCCGTTGTTCCGCCCCCCGCGCCGGCGGGAAGCCCACTTCGTCGAAATTGGTGCCCGCCACCGATCCGTGCGTATACAACACGACTTCGCCCCGTTCGCCCAGACCCACGTCGGTGATCGGCAACAAGGCGTTGGCGGTCACGTTGATGACCTTGTATCCGCCGGGCGAGCCCG
>DAIMDW010000037.1:0-40872 GCA_036725605.1 bacterium | reverse complement strand
TTCAGTTCGACTCTCAAATGCGCATTTATCGACAGTCTCTTACGCCCCAGGCTACTATCTTTCGCCTCTGACGAGGCTTCAGGAAAGAAAATTATCCATAAGTAAACGACGACGCGGTTAGACATTCGTCGACGCGCCGTTTTCGTTTTTGTATTCGTAAACGATCCAGACGATCACCCAGGCGACGATGAGCGCCAGCGCCGCTTCGGCGAGCCACACGCCGGCGAGTTTCATCACGATCACCGCGACCAGGTTGACGATCGCGTGGGCGATGACGGCCAGCGTGAGCCACCCCCAGGCCGACGCGCCGTGGCGGAATGCGCGCAGGACGATCAAAGTGAAGCCGATGTGGCAGACCGTGGCCATCAGGCGCTCCAGCGGCGATACGGCGGTCATGAGCAGCGGCAGATTCATAATTTCCTCTTTCGCCGCCAGCGTCGGTCCCTGCAGCATTTCGGCGGGCATGAACATGATCACGATGTTGCCGATGATCGCGCCCAGGCCGATCAGCCACGCCTCGAAGCCGCCGTGGCCCAGGCCGAACATCAGTCCGTTTTTCCACGCGTGCGGCGGCTTGAGCACGAAGCGTAGCGCCAGGTAGCGCCCGCCTTCCTCGAAGATGCCCGCGGTCAGGCACAGCAGCACCAGCCACGTCCAGGAAATCAGTGCGGAGCTTTGCAGCCAGTCGGCGAAGAAATATTGAATCACCGAAATCGCCGGGATGCGCAGGATGACTTGAAAGAGCATGAACGTCGCCATGCCGATGAGAAAGTACAGCCATTTCGCGCCGGTCTTGCGCCAGACGATCAGCGCGCCGACGGCGGGAAAGGCGAGAATAAACAAGCCGCCGAGAATGAAGGCGATCAAGATCGAAACGTTCATCGTGCTTCCTTGGTTGGGATGTCATGCTCTTATAACGCGTTTTGGTTTGCGCCTCCAAGTGGGTTGGAGTAGAAATATCGATCAGTGACGGAGGGCGAATGATGAAAGCAATTTCCCGCGTGTGCGTTTTTCTTTTACTGGTCGCGTTCGTTGCGTTCGCTTGCGGTGACGATGACGATGATGATAACGACAATGACAGTGTCGATGACGATGCGACGGACGACGATGATTCGACCGACGACGATGCGACGGACGACGATGACGACGACGACGACAATCCGCTGCTGCATCCGGAAGCGCCGGGGCCGTACGTGGTGGGCAATCGGTCGTTCTTTTTCACCGACGAGTCGCGCGAGCTGAGCTGCGGCGACGGGCCGCGCTCGCTGCTGGTTGAAATTTGGTATCCGGCGGCTGACGACGCGGACCAGGGCGCCCAAAACACGATCGAGGATTTCTTTCTCGGGCGGCTCGACGAGGTGCTCGAGCTCATCGGCGCTCAGGGCGAGATGGAAAATCTGCCGACCGGCTCGTACCGCGACGCCCCGCTGCATCCGCAGGCGCAGGCGCTGCCGGTGATCGTTTTTTCGCACGGCTTCATGAGCAACCGCTTTCAGAACTTCACCATGGCCGCGTACCTGGCGAGCCACGGCTACGTGATCGTCGCGCCGGACCACATCTGCAACGCGATGGTCACGCTCACGCCCGACGCGGCGGTGGCCGGTTCGCCGCTGTCGATGTTCTCGACGATTCGCGAACGCACGGGCGACATCGATTTTCTGCTGGCGCTGCTGCGCGAATCACCGCCGGAATTTCTGGCCGGCAGGCTCGACCTGACGCGCAGTGCGCTGTGGGGACATTCGTGGGGCGGGCTGACGGTCTCCGAGTCGATCAAGGATCACCCGGAGGTCGGCGCGCTGTTGCAGATGGCTTCGTTCGGCACGCCGGTCGTGCCCGAGACGATCACGGCGTCGTCGATGTACTTTTGGGGCAAGCAGGAAAAGGTGGTGCGCATGTTCACCGACTGGCACTACGCCTACCTGGCTGCGATGCCGCCGCCGAAATTTTCCCTGGAGTTTTTCGACACCGGCCACTTCGCCTTCAGCGACCTGTGCCGTTTCGTGCCGGTGATCGCCAATTTCGCCAACGGGTGCGGCACCGAGCGGCGCGTCGACGGGCAGGGCGGGTTCACCAACCCGGACCACGAGGCGCTGCACGCGGTGCTCGACGCATACGCGACCGCGTTCTTCGGCGCGGCGTTGTACGACCTGCCGGAGTTGACCGCTTACCTGAATGAAAATCACTGGCCGGAGATGATGGAGTACGCGGTTACTCTTCCGTGACCGGCAGCGTGAAGCCGCCGAGAATCCACTGCGCCGCCTTGTTCACCTTGGCGTACACCGACGCGTGATCGGCCTTGACCGTATGCAAAAACGGCTTGGCGCCGGCGGCCCGCAATTTGGCCAGTTGCGCCTGCGCCCGCTTGGGACCGAAGCCCAGGTCGCGCGTGCCCACCAGCATGAACACGGGCAAGCCGGCGTAATCGGCCGGCGAGCCGGACGGCCCCGCGCCGTGCAAGACGAGTCCGCCGATCGCCGCGCGTCGTTCGCGCGCCACCAGGGCGGCGACGGCCGCGCCGCTGCTGTAGCCGATGACGACCGTGCGCGCGTGGTCGACGTTTTGCGCGCTGACCTTATCGAATACGGACAGGAGAAAATCGCGGTCGGTGGCGGCGTGCCAGGTGGAGATCCACGAGCCGCCGCGCCGCTTGGGCGGGGCCTGCAGCGCGACGACGCGATATTCGCCGCGCAGCGCCTCGTGCCACAACCGGCCGTAGCTTTCCGCCTCGCCGCCCCAGCCGTGCATGACAAAGGCCAGGGGTACGGCCGGTTCGTCATGGCGGTAGGACTCGAACACCAGGTAGCGCTGATCGGGGTTGAGCTGCACGACCGTCCACGGACTGCCGGCGCGGGCCGGATCGGAGGCGCACCCGACGACCGTCAGCAACAAGGCGACCAGCAGGAAGGCTCCACGTTTCATATTTATATTGTAATGCCGCGCGGGGGCATAAAAAAGCCCGAGCGTTCTACCGCCCGGGCTTTTGATTGATGGCTGAACGAATTACATGTCCTGTTTGCGGCGGAACTCCAGCGACTTGGCCAGTTTGAAGAAGTCGCCTTCGATCGGCACATAGCGCAGCTTGGTGCGGAAGGTCTGCGGATCGATCAACTGCTCGAAGTGCACCTGTTTGATTTCGAGGTTGTCGCCCACGCTGACCATGCTGCCGAAGAACTTGTCCTTGATGAAGCGGAAAGCGCCGGCGCCCAACTGGCTGCCCAGGATGATGTCGAAGGCCGACGGTTCGGCGCAGCGCGTGGTGTAGCCGATCGTCTCGGATTTGACGCGCAGTTTTTTGCCGGTCTTCTTTTTGTAGAGTTCGCCCAGAAGCTTGGCCAGGCGCAGACCGAACAGGGCGTCGGAGAACTTGATGTTCCCGTGTTCGTCCATCTGCATCATTTCGGAGTCCTGGGGAATGAGGTCGACCAGGCCTTCGCTGACCAGGACGACGCCGTAGTTCTTACCGTACTTTTCGCGCTGCAGCACCAGTTCGAGAAGATTTTCGGCGAGCTTTTCCATGGTGACGTCCTTGCCGACTTCCTCGGGGCCGATCATGCGCACGGCTTCGCCGGCGATGCCCGCGCCCAGCGTGTACCAGCCGGTTTTGCGGCCCATCAGCTCGAGCACCCACCACGAATCGGTCGTCTGCGCCTCGGCGTTATAAACTTTGACCGCCTGCCGCGCGTGCTCGATGGCGGTGAAGTAACCGAAGGTCCAGGGAATGCCGTAGTAGTCGTTGTCGATCGTCTTGGGCACGTGCACGACCGGCAAGCCCAGCAGGTGCAGGTAGTAGGCGGTTTTCAGCGTATCGTCGCCGCCGATGGACACCAGCGCCTGAATGCCCATGAACTCCAGCGCGTCCATCACGTTGTAGAGTTTGTTGGCGTGCGTTTCGTCCATCAGGTCGGCCGGCTTTTTGATTTCCAGCGTTTTGGCGCCCTGGGTCATCTTGCTCGGATTGGCGCGCGAGGTTTTGATCACGATGCCGCCGAGCTGACGGATCTTGGTCACGTCCTCGTAGCCCAGGCGCTTGAAGTGCACTCCTTCGCGGAAGGAGCGGGGATTTTCGCGGTCGAACTGCTCGAGGTACTCGTAGCCTTTGTAAAAGCCGATCACTTCCCAACCGTCGTTGAGGAAAGCGAGGGCGCAGGCCGAGATGACCGCGTTGCCGCCGGGAGCGGGGCCGCCGGAAAACAACATGCCGACGCGTTTCTGTTTGGTGCCGTGATATTTGCGGGCGGAGGCCAGCAGCGTGTCCACGTTTTTGATCGCCGCTTCTTTGTCGGCAAAGGACGAGACGGCCTCGGACGCCGGTGCGGTGTTTTCTTCCTGTTGGTGGTTTTTCTTAGTCATCCTTGGGATCCCTTCTTGCTGACGTCTGCTTGATAATTCGACTGTCGTGTTGATGAATAAAATTCGTATATATTCATTATAGTATCCAAGCCGCCTTGATTGTACGCAAAAGCGATGTCCCGTCAATCTCCCCGGCGGTGGATGGACAATTTCCCCGTGCTTCAGGTTAAAGGTTAAAACCTTTTATGCATTTGGCCAGAGGGATACTGAATTATCCCCGCCGTGCGCGGGTATAAAAAAGGGGCTCCGCATCGCAGAGCCCCATCGAAACCGAGATCCTCTTCGGCCGACCAACCTGTTATCAGTAGCCGCAGCCGCCGAGGTCGTTATCGTCGTCGTGGGCGCGCGCCAGGCCGTCGCCGTTTTCTTCGCGTTCTTCAGAGGTCATTTCCTCTTCGCCGTCGCTCTGCTCTTCGTTGTCGTCTTCGTCGTCGTCATCATCGTCATCGCTGTCATCATCGTCAGTGGCGTCGTCGTCGTCCAACGCATCTTCGTCGTCATCGACGGTCGAGTCGTCATCCGCATCCTGGGCGAAAGCCACCGCGCCGAAAGCCAACAGCAGAGCCAAAACCATTACCAACGTTGCGATCCGCATGGAAAATCTCCTCTAAGCAGAAAAAGATGTCATTCTTCGTTTTTGTATCTCAAGCCGTGTCATTATACCGATCGGCCCGTGTGAGTCAAACGGGTTTTCGCCCGGAAAACGCCTTTAAAAATCCGCTTTCGATTCAAGCGGATAGGCGTGTCCGGCGGCGGAAATTGCCGGGCACGTGTCTTATTCCTTCTCCAGCACGGCGCACTTGATATCGCCTAGGACGTTCCGCTCAATCGCTCAGCAGTTGACTTCGTCTTCCCAGGCGTGGGTGCATGCTTCCCACAGCGAGCAATCGGCGCCGGTACATTCGAACAAGCGTTGCGTGGCGCCGGGCGCGCAGGTCTGTTCGATGTCCAGCAGTTCCTGGCAGACTTCCTCCGCCGTGCCCGCGTCCATCCCGAAGCAGTCGATGTAGTAGGCGATGCAGGTGCTCAGCACGCTGCCGTCGGTGGAATTGAAATCGTCGTCGTCATCGTCGTCCGCGTCGTTGTCGTCGTTGTCGTCGTCATCGTCGTCATCGTCGCAGCCGAAAGCCAGAACCACGCTCGCGCTCAGCGCGGCAACCAGAAACAACCAAAACAGTGAACGCCACATATCCGAACCTCCACCAGAAATGTTTGGCTAAAGATAACAAATGACGACGCGCTTGGAAAGCGCGGCCCGGCGACGATCAGGGCGCGGCCGGATCTTTCTCCTCCAGGCTGCATTTGTAATTCCCCCAGGTGTCTTCAATGCAGGCGTAGTCGTCGGCGATCACGTAATGCAGCAGACCGCGTTCGTAGGAGGATTCCTTCTGCTCCTCTTTACCCATGAGAATCAATGCGGGAAAGTCTCCTTCGAGCGGCGTGGTGTCGTTACGGGCAATCGCTTGGTCGATGATCCCTATTAGGGCTTTTATTTGCTCATCGAATACGCTCAAGCGCATAAATAAATCCGGAATTTCTCTGCCCAGAACGGGATCAAAAGGAAAAACAGCGTCGGGATTTTCGCGCATCGCCGTCAGGCGGTTCATTGCATGAGGCAGTTGTTTCCGATTTTGCAGCCATTGCAAGCGGTGACGTAGCGGCGCCAGCAAACGACCGCTGGACACGAACCTCAACCAAAACGGCAAAAAACTGTATTTTTCCTGAGTGTATAGTTGGCGCAGTTCAGCCTCTTGTTGCCGCATGTAGGCTTTATATTCAGTCCATTCCAACAAATCGGTTGTGCGCAGCAGACCATAGGAGAACAACTTCGAAGCCATGGGCCGGGTCGGGGGCAATGACTCCAATCGAGTTCTCAATCGCTGCATCTGTTGGACGGACAAAGCGGGCAGAATCTCAAATACGGTTTGCGGAATTGTATTTTCAAACTGGTAAACAGGCGTAAATATTTCAAAGCATTCCTGGAACATTCCATCGTAATAATCCAGCATCCGCTCCAGGATCGTGATGCTCTGATCGGTATTGCCCAGAGCCGCTTCGACCTTCGCCCAATTGCTTAACTGGATAATCAGCAAGCCGCCCACGATCATCTCCGGATTCTTTTCCTCTATTGGAGTCAAAGGACCCGGCTTGTCGCGGAAATCGTAATGGATGTGCAAACCATCGGCGAGGATCGCGCCCAATTTGTCGGAAAAACCGCGCATGGTCGCGCCGTATTCGGCTTCGATGGCCTGCGCCTGTTCGCGGGTGAGACGTTCCTTGGCATTGGGAAACATGCGGTAGAAATTTGATCCGTCTTTCTCGCGAAACCCGTTTACATCCTTGGCCAGAGCGACCATCGCCGCAAAATCCTCACGCGGGGCGGAGCGCAGGGCTTCGTCGATGCGCCGCCCTTCGACCAGCAGCGCTTCCAGCTTGGCTTGGTCGTAGGGTTCGGGCTTTTCGATGAACATCAGATCGACATAGGCAATGGCGTACAGCAGCGCAAGCAGTCCGATCACGCTGAGCAAAACGATTCCGATAATGCGCGCAACTCGTCGCATCGATTTTCCTCCAGATGGATTTTAGTCAAGTCCCGAATCTTAGTCCAATTATGCACAGCTTACGCCTTACGGCGTAAACTGTGGCACACGGGAAGAGTGTTATTCTTTCGTGTGCCACACTTTTGGCGATAGCCAAAGGTGTGCTTGTTCAAACAGGGCACTTCACTCCTGATGAATATTTCGCTAAAGATAACAAAAGCGGGAAAAGAAGAAAAGCGCGGCTCAACGAAAAACGCCGTCATCCGCGGGGGACGACGGCGGTCGGAGAGGGAGGGATTCGAACCCTCGGGACGGGATTAGCGCCCACACGATTTCCAGTCGTGCACCTTCGGCCTCTCGGTCACCTCTCCAAGCGGCCAAAAATGAAAACGGAGAGAGAGGGATTCGAACCCCCGGTACCGCAAGCGGTACACCTGATTTCGAGTCAGGCGCCTTCGACCAGCTCGGCCATCTCTCCAGAGCACGGTTACCCGGACCGTTTGGCCCGGAAAAATTCACTGAGCATCGACCCGCATGCCTCGGCCAACACGCCGCCGGTCACCTGTACGCGATGATTGAGCCGCGCGTCGTCGACCAGGCGGTACAACGACTCGACCGCGCCGGCCTTGGGATCGTGCGCCCCGAATACGAGGCGGTCGATCCGCGCCAGCACCAGCGCTCCGGCGCACATCGCGCACGGTTCGAGCGTGACGTACAACGTGCAGCCGCTCAGCCGCCAGCGTCCCAGCGTTTGCGCCGCCGCCCGCAACACGAGCATTTCGGCGTGCGCGGTGGGGTCGAAATCGATTTCGCGCCGGTTGTGCGCCGCGGCGAGCACCGCACCTTCGTGCACGAGCACCGCGCCGATCGGCGTTTCCCCGACCTCGATCGCCTGCCGGGCCTGAGCCAGGGCCAGCTCCATGAACCGTGTGTCGTCTGATTGCATAAAGAACGAATACCTCGCTGCTTCGGCAAGACCGAAAGCTTATACCCAGCAAGCGGCGATCCGTCAAGCGGGAAAGCGGCGGGGACGCTTCGGGAAAAAACGATGTTCCTTCGTCCGCGTCCGCCGGGAAGTTCGCCTTATTTCATGTAGAGCCGGGCCAGGCGGTCGTGCTCTTTTTCGACCCACTCGTAGATCTGTTGCAGGCCTTCCTCGATGCCCACCTGGACTTCCCAGCCCGCGTATTTCCCGGCGCTGGACGCGTCGCTGAGGTACACCACGTGATCGGCCTTGCGCGGATCGTCCAGGATCGTCACCGGCACCTGCCGTCCGTAACGCTTTTCGCACCAGGCGGTCATTTCGCGCAGCGACATGGCGAGTTTCGGGCCGCCGCCGATGTTGAAGACCTTGCCGGCGCAACGGTCGATGTTTTGGATCTGCAAATCGATCAGCCGCGCGATGTCGGGCATGAACAGCATGTCGCGCACCTGCTTGCCGTTCCAGCCGATGTAGGTCAGCGGCAGGCCGAAGTGAAAGGCGATCAGCCACCACGCCACCCAGCCCTGCGCCGATTTGCCGAACTGCCCCGGGCCGGCCAGGCAACTGAAGCGGTTGACGACCGTGCGCACGCCGAAAGCGTCGAACCATTCCTGGCAGATCAGGTCGGCACAGATTTTCGACAGCCCGTAGATCGAGTGCTGGCCGCCGTCAACGTCGAACTGCTCGCTGATGCCCTTATCGAAGGAGAAGCCGCGCGCGGCGTAACCGCTGTCGGGATTCCACTCCCAGCGCGTTTCCTTTTCCACGACGGGAATGGCGTTGACCCGGTCGCCGCTGTAGACCTTGTTGGTGCTCCAGAGAAAGAGAATCGACTCGTCGCGGCGCGCTTTTTCCAGCACGTTGATCAGGCCGAAGGTGTTGTTGGACAGGTCGAACAGCGGGTTGGCGTAGCCGTCGATGGCGCTGGGTTGCGCGCTGGTTTCGCAGATGATGTCGTACTTGCCCAGCGGCGTGAGATCCTCCACGTTGCGCACGTCGCCGTGCACGTAGCGGATCCCCAGGGCCGTGAGGTCCTCGACGTTGAATTCGCTGCCGCGCCGGGCCAGATTGTCCAGCACGGTAATTTCGTGTCCTTGCGCGTGGAAATAGCGGGCGAGGTTCGCGCCGACGAATCCACAGCCGCCGGTAATCAGGATCTTCATGGCTCTCGGTTTGCCTCCGGGTCAATTTATGGTACATCCTAACTCAAAGTGATTGTTTCGCAAATGGCCGGGAGGCCCTTCGATAAAAAGATCAAGTTCCTTTCCGTGATAACCGAATCGAATCGGTAAAGGGGCAAGCCACGTGCAATTGCTTGAATTTTCACAGTTCAAGATCCTCAACCACATGGATCGGGTATTGGCCGTGCTGCGCGGCGAATTGCCGCCGCCGGTGACGCTGGAGATCGACCCGACCAATGTGTGCAACCACAATTGCGTCTGGTGCATCGATTCGCGCCATCGTGAGCAGAACAAATCGGTGCTGCCGCGCGAACTCGCTCTGCAGGCGCTCAGCGACGCGCGGGAAATGGGCGTGCACAGCCTGGTGGTCAAGGGCGGCGGCGAGCCGCTGGTGTACCCGCACATCGTCGAACTGTTGCAGCATGCCAAGGACATCGGGCTGGAGGTGGGGATCATCACCAACGGCGAACGGCTGCTGGAGCATCAAGAGATCATCCGCCGCACCTGCTCGTGGGTGCGCGTGTCGCTGGACGCGGGCAGCGCCGAAACGCACAACAGCGTGCATCGGCCGGCCAATCCGCAAGCCTACGAGCGCATCTGGCAGGGCATCGAGGCGCTGTCCAAGGACGTGCTGTGCGGCGTGATCTACATCATCCACCCCGAGACGTTCCACGAAATGCCCATCGCCGCCAAACGGGCGCGGGCGACGGGCTGCCGCTACATCGGCTTCAAGCGCGTGGTGGCCGACAGCGAAATGTTCGACACCGAAATGTACATGACCATCGACGCCAATTACGTCTTCGCCAAGCACAACTACGAGACGGAAAGCTTCAACGTGATGGGCTTTCGCATCTACAATTTCTCGAAGGGACCCAAAGGGCAGCCTTACGAGCTGTGCCTGGGGCACCACTTGGTGGGCATTTTGTGCGCCAACGGCACGCTGTACGCCTGCTGCTCGACGCGGGGCATCGAGGAATACGCGATCGGCAACATCCACGAGCAACGCCTGCCGGACATCTGGCGGGGCGAGCGGCGGCGCGAGGTGCTGGCGAAAATCGCGGCCGGCACGTGCAAGTATATCTGCCCGGGACACACTTCCTATATGCGCTACGACCATTATAATGAGCTGTTCGCCTATCTGGCGCGCGACGAAAAGCCGCACGGTAATTTCCTGTAAGCGCGCGAACCGCAAACGAACGCGAGGTCCGTCATGCCGGCGCATCCGCTGGTCGAGCAACTCCGGGATCTGATCGTCGCCCTGCTGGCCCACGGCGTGGTGCGCGACGCGCTGGGCGTCGGTTTTTCGATCGCCTTGCCGTTGCTGGCGTTTGCGGCGGCGCTGGGCCTGCGGTGGATCGGCGTTTCCCTGCGCACGGCGCGTCTGCTGGTGCGGCTGGCCGGCGGCGCGTGGATCTTCATCGCGTTCTACTGGATCTACCTGTGGCCGGCGGGCTGGCTGCCGCCGATCACCCTTTTGATCGCCAACCTCTATTTGCGCCGGAAAAAATGGACGCGGCCGCTGCGCGAAAAGGACGAGGATCCGCCGCCGTTGTTTTTCGGACATCAAGGTTCGCTGGTGGTGCTGATGCTGCTGTTCTGGTGGCCGGGATATCAGTTCATGATCATCGGCGGCGTCGTGGCCGCGACGCTCGGGCGCGAAACGGCGGCGGTCGTCAACCGGCGCTGGGGCAAGCGGCGCTTCCGTTTCAAGGGCGGACGCGAACACACCTTCGAGGAAGCCACGGCCATGGCCGTCGTTACGCTGGCGGCGATCTTTTTCACTAACTTCTTTTTCGCGCGCATCCCCGGCGTATGGTTCATTCCCTGGTGTCTGTTCGGCGCGTTGCTGGCCGCGGCGGTGGCGACGGTGACCGACATCTACGCGCGCAAGGAAATCGCCGGCGCGCTCACGCCGGTGCTGACCAGCCTGACCTTATACTTCTACACGATGGCCGGATTCCGCTAGTTCTTGTAGCGGCGCAGAACTTCCTTGTAGATCTGCATCGGGCGCGCCTCGAAGGGCAGCAAGGAGAGGTCGCGGGCTTTGAGCGTACGCAGGGCCAGCGGCGAAAGCACCCGCCCGTCGAAAAGCACCACGCGCGCGGGCGTTTGCTCGACGGCGGTGAGAATCTCGTTTTTGGTCGGGCGCGCCGTCTTGCTCAGATTCACGAAACGGTAACCGCGTTCGGCCAGATGCGGCACGCTCTCGCCGCCGGGCACGGCGATGGTCAGCACACAGTGGTAGTGCTCGGCGAGGTTGCGCGCCAGTTCCTCCAACCGCGCCCCCGCGCGACCGGTGAAGGAATCGGCGGCGGCCAGCAGCAGCACGTGGCGGGTGACGGCCGCGGTCGGTTTTTGTTTGACGTGCGCGTTGATCGCCAGCACCTCGGGATGCCGCTTGAGCCAGCGCATGGCGTCGCGCACGTTGATCGGCTCGCCGGGTTTGTACAGCTCGTCGTAGATGCGCTCCATGAATTCCAGATCGGCGGCGACATCCACGCTCAAGCGGTACTCGCCGCGCAGCAGCGCCGGCACCGGCTGATACAGCACGGCGAACTGCTTGGTGTGGCGACGGATGTAAATGGTCACGTGCTCGTGATCGCTTTTTTCGCGGGTGATGCGCGCGACCTTCTGCAGCGCGGCGACGGTCGCGACCTCGTAGCCCTCGCAGGCGTGATGCACGCGCTCGTCGCAGATGGCGTAATCGGCGCGCTGGTCGATGACCGCGTCGATCATCTTGTCGATCAGTTCCCAGTCGATCAGCGCCGAGTCGCTGCAGATGCGCACGACCAGGTCGAGTTTGGACGCGGCGGCGGCGTCGAGAAAGCGCTGCAGCACGTCGTTCTCGCTGCCGGCGAAGGAATCGACGCCCTCGGCGGCGGCGAACTCGAGCAGTTTGGCGTCGGCGGGCGCGGTGGAGGTGGCGACGATGATTTTGTCCAGACGCTTGCACCGGCGCAGCCGTTCGATGACGTGACTCAGCAGCGGCTTGCCCGCCAGGGGCAGCAACACCTTGCCGGGCAGGCGCGACGAACCCAGGCGCGCCTGGATGATTGCGCCGACGACCGGGACCTTTTTCGCACCCATCGCGGAAAAACCTCCTTTTCCAATCGGCTTGCCCTTGCCTTAACGGGTATGGTCCATTGTAATATCACTAACAACCGTCATAACAACAGAGTGAAAACAATTTTGAACGAAAAAACCAACGACAGACAATCCGCCGATTCGCCGCTGGTCCTGTTGCGGACGCAGGCGGATCGGACCACCGGTTTCGGTCACCTGATGCGCCTGCTGAGCATCGGCGACGCGCTGCGCGAACGCGGCATTCGCGTCAAGCTGCTGCTGCACGGCGACGTGCCGGCGCAGACCCTGGCGCGCCAGTACGAATTCGAGCCCGAACCGGTCGGCCCGGAATTTTCTCTCGCCGAAGTGCGCCGGACCGATCGGCCGGCCGGCGTGTTCGTCGATTCCTACCTGTATCAAAATGATTACCTGGCCGCGTGGCGCGTCGCCGGCGCGGGAGTGGGAGTCATCGACGATCTGGCCGATCGCGGCTTGCGCGCCGACCTGGTGATCAACCCGAACGTGACGGCGGAGGATCATCGCGACGTGTACCTGGCCGACGGCAATGAAAATCTGCTGCTGGGGATCGATTACATGCCCTTGCGCCGGGCGATCCGGCAGGAGCGCCAAAGCGAGCCGGATTCTTTTCCGCGCTTGCTGATCATCTTCGGCGCGTCGGACATCGGCCACAAAACGGCCTGGGTGGTCGACGCGCTGGCCGGCGTCGACGAACCCTATGCGGTGGATGTGGTCATCGGTCCGGAATCGCCGACGCTCGAGCTGATCGAGCAGGCGGCGGAAAAAGCGCGCAAGCGCGGGCGCGAGGTGCTTGTCCATCACGCGCCGTCGCAACTGCCGCAGTTGATGGTGCGCGCGACGCTGGCAATCAGCGCGGGCGGGGTGACCGCCAGCGAACTGGCCTATATGGGTCGGCCGGCGTTGTTGATTCCCACCGCCGAGAACCAGGTCGCCGCCGCGCGGCGCTGGGCCGATCTGAACGTGCACCGGATGCTCAAGCACACGGACGATCCGATCGAGTTGCGCGCGGAGTTGCACCTGCTGCTGGGCGCGCCGAACCTGCGGCTGGCGATGGGCGCGAACGGCCGGCATCTGGTCGACGGCCGGGGCGCGGAACGCATCGCCAAGCTGGCCGACAACTGGTTGAGGAGACGGCAATGAACGAGGTGATCATCGGCGGCAAGGCAATCGGTCCGGGGCATCCGTGTTACGTGATCGCCGAGGCGGGCAGCAACCACAACCGCGACTGGAACATCGCGCTCAAGCTCATCGACGCGGCGGTGGCCGCCGGCGCCGACGCGGTCAAATGGCAGACCTACAGCGCCGAGTCGATGTACTCGAAGAAGGCGCCGAACTTCGAGCACCTCAAAGAAAACACCTGGGACCTGATCAAGCGCATCGAAATGCCGCGCGAATGGCATGCCGATCTGGCACGCGAATGCGGCGACCGAGGCGTGCATTTCCTCTCCACGCCTTTCGACCTGGAGGCCGTCGAGCAGCTCGACAAGGTGGGCGTGCCCGCGTTCAAGATCGCCAGTTTCGAAATCACGCACCTGCCGCTGCTCAAGGCCTGTGCGCAAACCGGCAAGCCGATCATCCTCTCCACGGGCATGGCCAACCTCGCCGACATCGAGCTGGCGCTGGAGACGATCGAGGCCGCCGGCGGGCGCGAGGTCGTGCTGCTGCATTGCGCGATCGGCTATCCGCCGAAGTTCGCCGACATCAACCTGCGCGCGATGGACACCATGCGCCAGGCCTTCGCCGTGCCGGTCGGCTACAGCGATCACACGATGGGGCTGGTCGCCGACGTCGCCGCCGTGGCGCGCGGGGCCTGCGTGATCGAAAAGCACTACACGCTTTCGCGCGCGATGGAAGGGCCGGATCATCCCTTCGCGCTCGAGCCCGACGAACTGCGCGCGATGATCGAGGCGGTCCGCCAGACCGAAGAAGCGCTGGGCTCGTCCGTCAAACGGCACACGGCGAGCGAGGAGGAATTTCATCGCGGCGCGCGCCGCAGTCTGGTCGCGGCCTGCGCGATCGCCAAGGGCACGAAGATCGAGGAGCGGATGCTCGCGGTGAAGCGGCCCGGCTGGGGCATTCACCCGCGTCACATTCCGCTGGTGGTGGGGCGCGAGGCGCGCGTGGATATCGAGGCCGACGACATCTTGACCTGGGAGATGGTATGAAAACGACGTTTCTGACCGACCTGGAAACGCGGGTGGAGTCCGATCTCGGACGCATGACCTTGACCGGCGAAATCGGCAATCGGCGCGGCACGTTTTCGGCGGTGGCCGACGGCCCGCGGGCGGTGGCCGAATTGCAGGCCGGCGATCCGTCGTTGGGCGCGGCGCTGGCCGCGGCGGGCGGTCTGGAGGCGCTCAACCTGCTGCACGTGCGGCGAGTGATCGTGCGGGCGGAGAATCCGGCGATGGGGCAGGCGTTGACGCAGGCCGGTTACAACATGAAGACCGACTACTACGAGTTGCCGTTGCACCTGTCGTTCGTCGAACGCAACGTGCGCGTGGTCTTCGCCGGCGGCGTGGTCGGCTCGCGCGAACTGCTGCGGGCGATGATCCGCCGCGGCGCGCTGCCGGTGCTGGCCATCGGCTACGACGCCAGTCTGCGCGACCGCTCGGGCTACGCGGACCTGGGTCCGCTGTGCGACGACAACGCCATTCCGCTGCTGCGCACCAACAACATCAATCATCCCAAGGTTATCGAAGCGGTGCGTAAAGCCGAGCCGGATTACCTGTGCGTCTTCGGCTTCAGCCAGATGGTCGGGCTCGATCTGCTGGACTTGCCGCGCCTGGGCGCGCTGGGCATGCACCCGACGAAACTGCCCGAGGGACGCGGCCGCGCGCCGATTCCCTGGACGCTGATCAAAGGGCTGAACCGCAGCGCGGTGAGCCTGTACTGGCTCAACGAACGCGTGGACGCCGGCGAACTGGCCGACCAGCGGCCCTTCACCGTCACCATGCACGACGACGCGGCGACGCTGTACGACAAGGTTGTCGCCGCGCAGATCGCTCAACTGGAAGAGGCGCTGCCGCGCATGATCGCCCGCACCGTGCCGCGCGTGCCGCAGGACGAGGCGGCGGCGAGCACCTGGCCGCGCCGGCGGCCGGAAGACGGCGTCATCGATTGGCGCCTGAGCGCGGGCGAGTTGTACAACTGGGTGCGCGGTTTGACGCATCCGTACCCCGGCGCGTTTACGCTGCTCAAGGAACGCAAGCTGCTGGTGTGGCGCGCCGAACTGGCGCAGGGTTTGAGCGCGGGCGGGGCCGAACCGGGGACGGTCGTCGGCGTGATGACCGCCACCGGCGAGCACGACGGCTCATTGCTGGTCGCTTGCGGCGACGGCGGCGTGCTGGCCTTGCGCCACGTGCAGTGGGAAGGCGAAGAAGTGGAATTCGGCGCGGCGCACCTGTGGGATTGGGGCCTGGTCGGCGAAGGCGTAAGGTTGGGCGTATGAACCGCGAACATTTCGATAGCGAGCTGTTGGCCCGCAATTGCGCGGCGCTGGCTGAGAGCAATCCGGAGTTCGCCGCGCGCCTGGGCAAGCTGGAACCGGCGGCCGACGTGTTCGCTCTGCCGGCGCCGGACGGCGCGTGGACGATGACCGTCGGCGGGCGCCAGGTGCTTTCCAAATATGCGCCGGACCGCGACGTGCAGCGGTTGGTGCAGCCGGAATTGGAAAAATCTCCTAAAACGAAAATCCTGATCGTGCTTGGTTTCGAGGTCGGCGCGGTGGCGCAGGCGTTGCTGGCGGGGACGGACGCGCAGTTGTTCGTTATCGAGCCCAACGCCGGAGCGCTGGTCGCGGCTATGGGCGCGGTGGACCTGACCGCGGCGATGCGCAACCAGCGCCTGCATCTGGTCGAGGGCGCCGAGAAGTTATACTTCCACCCCGACTACGCCTACGGCATGAAACCCGATCTGGCCGTGCTGGCGCTGCCCGGTTACCGGCAGGTGTACGCCACGGAACTGGCGCGCGTGCAGCAGCGCATAACCGATCTGGTGCGCGGGCAGGACGTGGTCGTGTACACCAATCTGATGCAGCAACGGCGCTGGTTTTCGCAGTTGTTCGACAATTTCCGCGACTATGTGTTTTTGCCGACCATCGCGCGGCTGCGCGACGCGTTCGCCGGCGTGCCCGCCGTGGTCGTCGCCGCCGGGCCGAGCCTGGATAAAAACGTGCACCTGCTCGAACAGTGGCAGGATCGCGGCGTGATCATTTGCGTGGGCACGAGCCTGCGCAAGTGCGTGTCGATCGGCGTGACGCCGCCGATCACCATCGCGATCGAAGCACAGGACATCATGCGGCAGTTCGCGGACATCGCCGAGGTCGCCGACACCTATACCTTCTACCAACTAAAATGTTTTGCCGATTTGTGGCGGCTGCCGTCGCTGGGCTCGTTCACCTTCATCAGCAATCATCACGACGCCAAGTGGCTGGTCGAGCGCCTGGGTCACGAGGACGTGATGCTGGAGATCGGCGGCTCGGTGGCCACGGCGGCCTACAAGCTGGCGCTGCACCTGGGTTGCGATCCGGTGGTGCTCGTCGGGCAGGACCTGGCCTTCGGCGAGGCCGGACAGAGCCACGCGAACGGCATCGGCACCGGCGGCGTGGAGAACATCACGCAGCAGAACATGACGCGGGTGCTGGCCGACAAGGAATCCGAGGACAGGAGCCTGGTCGTCGTCGACGGTTATTACGGCAAGCCGGTGGTGACCAAAACCAACCTGCGCAATTACCTGATGTGGTTCGAGGAGCACATTCCGCTGGCGCTGCGCGAAGGCACGCGGGTGATCAACGCGACCGAGGGCGGCGCGCGCATCCGTCATGCGCAGCAGATGTCCTTCGCCGAAGCGACCGAGAAATTTCTCGGCGAGCCGTTGAACGTGCGCGAGCGCCTGGCGCGATTCGACCGACCGCCGGAACTCGATCTGGACCGCGTGGGGCAGGAGATCGCGCACACGCTGCGCCAGTTGCACGAGATGATCGACCTGGCGCGCGCCGGTCGCGAGCGGGCGCACCAGGTGCAGCAACTGATGACCAAAAAGCCGATGCCGGTCGAGAAGATCAACAAGCTGATCCACCACATCGACCGCGACGAGGCTCGGCTCAAGGACGTGCTGATCACGCTCAATCCGCTCATTTCGTCGGTGGCCAACCAGGCGACGCTGATCGTGAAAACCTGCTTCGATTATTCGGGGCTGAGCCGCGAGGAAACGGTGCGGCTGAACATGAAGCACACCGCGACGATGTACGCCGGGCTGCTCGAGGCGGCGCAGATCGTCGGCGAAAAACTCGAGCAGTTGCAGCACACGATCAAGGAATTGTCGGACCCGGCCGCGTTATAAATCCAGTTCCACCACCGTCACGCCGTCGCTGCCTTCGCCGCGCTTGCCCGGCCGCCACTTTTGCGCGTAAGGGCAGGCGCCGAGGTAGTCGCGCACCATGCGCTTGAGCACGCCGGTGCCGTGGCCGTGGATGATGTACACCTGCCGCAGATGCTTGCGCAGCGCTTCGTCGAGAAACGACTCGGTCGCGGCGAGGGCCTCGTCGCCGGTCATGCCGCGCAGGTCGATCTCGTTGGCGGCGGTGCGCGGATCGACGACCTCCTCGCTCGGCGCGGGCGCGGCCTTGAGTTCGTAGGACGGCGCGGGCGTCACCTTGCCGGCCAGTTGGCGGCGCAGGAAACATTCGGCGGCGGGCAGGGTCATGCGCTTGTCGCGCACCTGCAGGCGCACGCGTCCTTTGTTGTCAGGCATATCCAGAATCGTCGCCGGGGTGCTGAGACTGCGCACGAACACCTCGTCGCCGGCGGTGAGCGTCGACCAGTCCGCGATTTCGTCGAGGTACTCGGGCAGCGGTTCTTCGGCCGGCGGCGGCAGAATCGTCTCGGTCTGCTTGACGACCTTCTCCAGTTGCTCGCGCGCGATTTCGGCGTCTTTGAACGTCGGCTGCTCCTGCAACTGGCGGATGATGTTTTTGATCGTCACGCGCGCCATCTTGAGTTCTTCCTGCAATTTGGCGCGCTCGGTTTCGGCCATCTTGGCCCGTTTCGCGCGCAGGTCTTCGAGGATCGCGTGTTGCTTTTCCTTGTCCGCTTCGGCTTGCAGGCGGGCCGTGTCGGTTTTACGGATGAGCGATTCGAGCTTGGCGCGCTCGTTTTCCAACTGCTGAATGATCAGGTCCAACTCGGTGCCCTGGCCGACGGCGAATTCGCGCGCGCGCGCAACGATCGCGGCGGGCAGGCCGAGGCGTTCGGCGGTGGCGAAGGCGCTGGAGCGGCCGGGCGCGCCGGCGATCATGTGGAAGGTCGGGGTCATCGATTCGGCGTCGAAGGTCATCGCGGCGTTGGCGAAGCCGTCGTGGGTTTGCGCCATGGCCATCAACTCGACGAAGTGCGTGGTGATGACCGTGCGCGCGCGGTGATCGTCGAGGTGCTCGAGCACCGCCTTGGCCAGCGCCGTGCCCTGCGCCGGGTCGGTGCCTTCGCCGATTTCGTCGATGAGCACCAGACTGTTGGGCACCAGTTCGGTGACGATGTCTTTAAGGTTGAGCACGTGGCTGGAAAAACTGGAGAGGTTTTTCTCCAGCGATTGCTCGTCGCCGATCACCGCGAAGATGCGCTTGAAGATCGGCAGGCGGCCGTCGGGCTTGCAGGGCAGGTGCAGCCCCGCGCGCAGCATCAACGCGCACAGGCCGAGGGTTTTGATGAACACCGTTTTGCCGCCGGTATTCGGTCCGGAAATAACCAAGGTGCGCACGTCGTCCATGAGCATGTCGTTGGGCACGACCGTGTCGAGTTGTTCGACCAGCAACGGGTGGCGCACGCCTTCGAGGTGGATGGCGCCGGATTTGGCCGGCTCGACCGGATGCGCGTTGAGCACCTGCGAATAGCGCGCTTTGGCGAACACGACATCCAGATCGGCCAGCGCGACGACGGACTGCTCGAGTTCGTCGACCACCGCGCCGACCTTGTAGGTCAGTTCGAGCAGGATGCGGTAGATCTCGCGCTCGATTTCCAGTTCGGCGGTGCGCAGGCGGTTGTTGAGGCCGGTCACTTCGCGCGGTTCGATGAACAGCGACTGTCCGGTTTTGCTGATGTCGTGCACGATGCCTTCGACCGAGCCGCGCCGTTCGTGCTTGACCAGCAGCACGTAGCGGCCGGCGCGCAGGGTGAAGATGTTTTCCTGCAGCACGTCCTCGTAGCGCGGATCGCCCAGGATCGAATCGAGCACGGTGTGGATTTGCGCGTGCGCCACGCGGTAGCGTTCGCGCAGGCTCAGCAGGTCTTTGCTCGCGTTGTCGGCGACGGAGCCGTCGGCGGCGATCTTGGCGAAGATCTCTTTTTCGAGCGTGACGTGGTCGGGCAGATGCGCGGCGCGCGCGGCCAGACGCGGCAGGCGCACGTTTTCTTTTTCCAGCGCGGCTTTGATGCGACGGGCGGCGCGCATGAGACCGGCGACGATGCGCAGGTCCTGACCGTCGAGGGTGGCGCCGACGCGGGCGCGTTTGGCGATCGGCCCGAGTTCGACGACGTCGGCGAATTCCACGTTCACGTTGCGTTCGAGCAACTCACGCGCTTCGCCCACTTCGGCGACGGCCTGTTTGATCGTCTCGGGATTGTCGAAAAACGGCAGCTCGCGACACAGCGCGCGCCCCGGTTCGCTGTTGGCCAGCTCGGCCAGGCGATCGATGACGCGCGGCCATTCCAGCAGCGCGGCGGCTTTATCGAGCGTATATGCGGGCATGATTCAATGACTCTCCTTGCTTGCCAGGGCCGGGGCCATGCCCAGCACGCGGATGGTCACATTGGTGCGCAGCAGGCCGCCGCCGGCGCCTTCGAACCAGCCGAGTATCTGATAGGCGTTGGGTTCGAAGGTCAGCAGGCCGACCGCCACCGGCGTGTCGACGGGGATGGCGCGGATCTGCGGGGCGACGCGCGTGCCGCACACCAGCGCGCCGGGTCCGGCGGGCACCAGCGACAGACAGGGCAGCGCGCTCACGCGTTCATGCGCATCGACGTAAGCCAGCGCCTTGATCGCTTTGAGCGTCGAGAGCTTGCGGGCGATCTGCTGCGGCAGCAGGTCGGCGTAGCTTTCGCCCTTGGGAATGCCCAGGGCGCGCACGAGGCCGTATTCGGCGGCGAGCGCCAGGCGGCCCATGGTCCCCTGATGCACGATGTTTTGTTGTTCCAACCGCAACCAGCGGCCGACTTTGTCGCCGGGTTTGCCCGCTTCGTAGCCGTCGGCGTGCATCGCCAGCGACCACCAGCGCATCGATTGATCGATCACCAGCAAGGCGACGTGCGGATTGTTCGCGATGTTGATGCGCGGTTGATCGGGCAGAATGGCCGCAACGCGCACGAGGCGATCGTTGGCGGCGACGGCCGAGAGCGCGGGCACGAGGTTCGGGCGTCCGTCCTCGCCGAGGGTGGCGAGAAAACGCGCCGAGTTATTGCCGTGCAGCGCCTCGGCCAGGCGGCCGTCGATGGCGTCGGGATTTGCGGACATCGATGCTCCGGTTTGCGAAATTTCGGCCCGAGTGTAGCGCGCCGGGCACAGGATGCAAGGCGGTCGCCTACTGCGCGTAAGCGTAGCCGTCGGATTCGGCGATGATGCGCATGTGTCCGACCGGCAGCGTTTCGGCGCATTCACCGGTCAGGGAGGTCATGGTAAAGCCGAGCATGAAGTCGGCGATGTTGCCTTCGGCCAGGCAGCCGGAGATGGCCGTGGCGCGCTCGTAGGTGCAATTGTCGGCGGGGGTGAATCCGCTGAAAACGGCGAAGATGGAAAAGCAATCTTCCGTGCCGGTGATGAACGCGGCCGTGCCGTCGCTCGAGTCGATGTCGATGCTTTCGTAGGCGACGGTGATTTCGCCCTCGTCGGTCTGGTCGCTGAAGGCGTAGATGTACGCGGCGAGGTAGCCTTCGATGCCCAGGTCGTCGTACTCGATCAACAGCGAATCGGCCAGGAAGGAGCCGGAGAGGCTCGGCGGGTCGTCGCCGAGGTGCAGATCCATGCCGGCGTCGACCAGCGCCTGGAGGTCCTCGGCCGAGAAGATGTCGTTGACGCCTTCGGGCGCGTCGTCGATGAGCCCGTCGCCGTCCTCGTCGACGATGGTCGTCGAGCCGCCGACTCCCGCCGCCAGGGGCGTTTGTTCGTCGCCGCAGGTCGCGACGATCAGCAACAGGGCGAGCAGCAGGGCGATTCGGATGCGCATCATCCGGGTTCCTCCGTGGTTGTTTCGTCCGCTAACGATAACGCGACGGACGCGGCCGAGGCAACAAAAACGTCGTGGTCCGTTTTCGCGGATACAAACGCTTTTCGGGCCGGCATTTGACACCGCCCGTGCATCGTATAATAAAGAAGGACTTATCAGAAGAATGGCGTGGATTTTCTAGCGAGGGCAATCGATGAAACGCATACTCCGGTTTATCGCGGTCGGTGTGCTGCTGCTGAGTCTGTCGAGCGCGGACGCCAACCAGCGTCTCAAGGATGCGATCAAGATGCTCACGCCCGGGACGATCGCGCGGTTGGAAGCGGGGGAGGTGGTGGTCGTCAACCAGGCGTACACCGACGAACAAGGCAACAGCCAGGGCCAGGGCGTGGCGATGATTCTGGTCAACAAGCCGCGCAACGAGGCGTGGCGGCACATCACCGATTACGCCGCCTGGCCGCAGTTCATGCCCAAGATCACCAAGGCCACCGTTTACTCGCGCGACGGCGATCAGTACGGCGTGGAGTTCACGCTCAAGATCATGTTCAAGGACATCACGTTTTCCACCATGCGCACGCACAGTCCGATGGCCGGGTGCGTGACCTGGGTGATGGATCGCAGCCGCGCGAACGACATCGTCGACACGCAGGGCGCCTGGATGGTCAAGGCTCACGGCGCCGACAAGAGCATCCTGATTTATACGGTCAAGGTCGACTCGGGCTTCAAAGTGCCCAAGACGGTGCAGGAATGGCTGGCCGGGCGCGACATGCCCGGCGCATTGCGGGCGATGAAAATGCGCGTCGAAACCAACGGCGCTTATATCAAGAGTTAATCGGTAACCAAGCGACAACCGTCAGGAAAGGACCGACAATGAAAGTGGAAAAGACGTTTTACATCGAGGCGGATCCGGAAAAAGTATTGGCGGCGATGACCAGTCCCGCGCTGTTGGAAGAGGATCACAAATCGCGCAAGTGTCTGTCGTTCGATCTGACCGATCTGAACAAGACCGCGAGCGAGCACAAGTATCAGATCGTCACGACCGAATATACCCGCGGCCTGGGCGGCATCGACAAGGACAAGACCGAAAAGCACACCGTCGTGCATAACTGGAACCTGGGCGCCAAACAGTCCAAGTGGGTGTGGGCGAGCGACAACGAAGTGTCCAACAAGGCGCAGATCAGCGGCGGCACCGGCCTGAAAGCCAAGGGCAGCGGTACCGAAGTGACCATGATGGTCGAGGTCGAAGTGAAGATCCCGATGGTCGGCAAGATGATCGCCGGCAAACTCAAGGAAGGCTTCGAAAAGGGCTGGCCGTTGTACATCGATCGCGTGACGGCCTGGGTCAACAAGTAAACGCAAGCGAACAATCGCGCAAGAACCGCGCCCTCACCGGCGCGGTTTTTTTATTTCGCCGGCGCAGGCTGCGCCATGAACACGCGGCGGAAGTGGTCGGCGCATTTGCGCTGAATGTAGGAAATGAACACCACCGAGCCGTAATGGCCGGTCGGGATGGTGATGCGTCGCGGCCGGTGCGCCGCCTCCCACCAGACGGTGGACAGATCGTAGGGCACGATCAGATCGAAGCGCGCCGAAATCAGCAACACCTTTTGCGGATCGATCTTGGGCGCCACGGCCAGCGGGTCGATGTCGTGCCACAGGCGGTAGGCTTCATCGTAAAGCTGTTGGTGGGTCCATTGCCGCGTGGCGAGAAATTCCTCGCGCACCTGCTCAACCCACCCCTCGTCGGTGATCGTCAGCAACTGGGCCAGGTCGCCGCCGTTGAGCATCAGCACCGCCGCGGCCACGCGATCGTCGACGGCGGTGAGCACGCTGCCGAAAAATCCGCCCATCGAAATGCCGCTCACGCCGATGCGTTGTTTATCCAGTTCGGGGAGCGTCGTCCACCAATCGAGGCCGCGGCGCATGTCGATCACCGAGTTGATCAGCACGTTGCGCGTATGCTCCAGTCCTTTGGCCGGCAGGAACAACTCGGCCTTGCGCTCGAAGCGCAGCACGTGAAAGCCCTTATCGGCGAAGAACTCGGCGAAGGCGATCGACGGACCGTAGTCGCCGCCGAGAATCGGAATCTGGACGATGCCCGGCAGCGCGCCGTCGCCGTGCCGACGATAGTACCAGGCGATGACCTCGGTGTTGTTCGGATCGCTTTGGTCGTAGGCGGCAAAGCGGATGCGCAGGATGTCGTAAGCCTGGCGCGTTTCGGTCAACTCGACGGTCACCTCGCCGGGACCTTGTCGATAGTCGAAATTTTTCAGAGCGGCCGCCACGTCGCCGCCGTCGTTGGGCGCGTGCAGTTCCAGCGGCGGTCGCGCGCAACCGGCGATCATCAACACGGCAAACAGGAACGGTAAAAGGAATTGACGGCGCATGAGTCATCTCCGCAAAAGATCTTCCGCTCTTTTTAATGCGCTTTGCGACGGCTGGCAAACGGCGGGTCAGCGCCAGCGTTCGATGGATTTGACGCCCAGCGGGGTGACCTTGTCCAGGCAGATCATTTCCACTTTTCTCGTCTTGCGGTCGGTGAGGGTGAAGGCGAGGTAATCATCCTCGGCGAACACGATACCGTTGATGCACACTTCGCATTTGCTGTCGAGGTATTTGCCGAGGAAATCGTCCATCAGTTTGGGATGGCCGAACAACTCGGTAAAGGAATTTTCCTGCCGGCTCAGGCTCTGGCGGATTTTCGCGATGTTCAGCCGGAAGCGCGGAATGAGCGTAGGCACTTCGCCGCCCTGGAAAACGCGCGGGAACGGATAGCCGACGTTCGAATAGTTTTCGAACTGGGTGGTGGACAGTTGATCTTCAAAGAAGGAAATGCGTCCGTCGCCGTCGAGGTCGCGTTGCTCGATCCACTTGTTGCCGGTCGGATCGCTTTGTTCGAAGCGCACGCTGTCGAGGCGGCTGGACAGTTCGTCGTTGACCACCGGAAGGTTCCCGCCGCTCACCAACAAAGTCAGGTAAAAGACGGTCAGGATCAGCGGGATGACCGTATACCGGATGATGTGGCCCCAGTTGGTGCGGATTTCATGGTCGGGAATTTTTTTGAACAGGCGGCTGCCGACGCGCAGGTCGAGCCGGCCGTACAAACTGAGTAAGCTGAAAAGTAACAGGGCCAGCGCAATGATCATCCGGCCCCAATGAGGGACCTTATCGTTGACGATCAGTAATCCTTGCCATAGGTCATGCATAAGGACTCCCCGCCGCGAACTAACCTTCAGTGTACCCTATCCGGCAGGATCGGTGAACCATTATTGTTCTTTCTTCTTGAGTTTTTCAATACGCTCCAGATCGGCCAGCGCTTCGGCGCTACGGCCGGTTTGCTCGTACAAGGACATGCGCATCTGCAACAAGATTATATTGTCCGGATGTTCGGTGATCAGCTCGTTGAGAATCTTGAGCGCCTCGTTCGGTTTCTTCTGCGCCATCTTCACCGAAGCGATATTCAAACGCGGCTCGGCTCGTTTGGGCGCCAGGGAGCTGGCCTTTTCGAAATCGGGCAGCGCCTGTTCGACCTTGTTTTGCGCCAGGAACAACTGCCCGCGCATGTTGTAGCCGCGCCAGTCGTCGGGGGACATTTCGATGGCCTTGTTCAGCGCCTGTTCCGCTTCGGGCAGCTTGCCCTGCGATCCGAGCGTGTAGTGCAGCAGGACATACAGGTCCGGCGCGTCCGGCCGCAATTTGATCACCTGGCGCGTCACCTGCTCGGCCTGCGCCGGGCGACCCATTTTCAACAGCAGTTCGGCCTTGGCGTAGTAGGCTTCGATCGCCTCGGGCCCCAATTCGATGGCCTTGGTGAAATCGGCCAGCGCCTGTTCGGCGTCGCCCCGCTGCTGCATGATGTAACCGCGTCGCAGGTAGCCGCCGAAGAATCGCGGCGCCAGCGTGATGCACGAGTTG
This sequence comes from bacterium, assembly GCA_036725605.1. Taxonomy (GTDB): domain Bacteria; phylum Lernaellota; class Lernaellaia; order Lernaellales; family Lernaellaceae; genus CALBTQ01. The sequence goes on along the minus strand of DAIMDW010000037.1, from coordinate 15,591 downwards.
ATGTCCGCGCGCGCCCCGACCGGATCGCCCTTGAGCACGTACACCGCCGACCGCTCGAGGTAGGCCTTGAAGTATTTTTTATCCAGTTTGATCGCCTGGGCGTAATCGGCCATCGCCTGATCCATCTGGTTGAGTTGGCGGTAGATCGTTCCCCGTTCGACGTAAAAGCGGGCGTCGTTCTTGTCCATCTCGATCGCCTTGGCGATATCCTTCTGCGCCGCGTCGGTGTCGCCGGCGGCAAAATGGATGCGGGCGCGCACGTAGTATCCCTCGGCCGTTTCCTTGAGTTGCAACGATTGATCGGCGTGCTGCTTGGCCGGTTCGGCGCGGTTGAGCCAGGCATCGACCAGCGCCAGTTGCGCATAGGCTTCGGCGAACTGGCCGTTCAGTTCGACGGCTTTGTGCAGATCGGCGTCGGCCTGTTTGAACAGGGCGATGTCGATGGAAGCCGTGCCGCGCAAAAACAGGAACTCCGGATCGTTGACCGCATCCTGATGCTTGGCAAGCAGATCCAGCGCCTGGTGATACTGATACTGTTGGATCAGCTTCCAGGCGTCGGCCTTCCAGCCGGAAAATTCCTGCGCGAAAGCCGGAGCGGTGCAAAGCAGCGTGGTCAACAATACGGCGATGACGATTCGTTTCATAAGGGTCCTCCGGGGATCGGAGCCCCTGGTATACCACAATTATCTTCACCGTCAAAAGCGAGGATTCGAACGGCGAACCGGCAATCGGATGATCGACCGGCGGTCAGGCTTTGGAATTTTTGCAATTATTTCGCGAATATCGACAGATTTTGTGCAAAACTTTTCATTTGCAGCCTTTTTTTTGTTTGTTATAGTCATCAAAGAAATCTCGTATTCCATTGCTCGAAGCGGAAGGCAAAATGAGTCTGACTTTTATCCTCTTCGTGATCGTTATCCCCTTATTGGCTGCCGGAGCGTTGGTCTATCCGCTGATCAAGTTTGTCCGCATGCGAGAGGATCGCCTGGAAAACGCGTTCGCGAAAACGCAAAAGCTCAAGGAAGAGGAAAAATTCGAGGAAGCGGAAGAGACGCTCTACCTGGCGTTGAAAAATGTTGGTTGGGACTATCAGGCCTACCTGCAGATGAAAAAGACCAACCGCCTGGCGACAATCCGCCAAACGCAGGAACCCATGATCAAGGTGGCGCGGGTGATGCGGGTGTTGCCGAAGAACAATTTCGATTGGGTGGCCGAAAAGCTGTTCTTTCTCGGCGAAGTCTACCAGGCGCAAAAAAAGGTCGAGAAACAATTGCGCCTGTTCACCGATCTGCGCAATTTCATCGACGACTACGGCAACGCCATCAGTCGTCTGGATCGTCTGTCGTTGCTGGCGCGCATCAGCACCCGCGAAGCGAAGATCGAATTCGAAAAGAAAAACTATCGCTCGGCCATTCGCTTGGACGCGTCCGCCTTTCTTCACCGGGTCGAGTATCTGTTCGGCGGGGCGCAGTTCGACGCATTGAAGGAAATCATTCCGTACCAAGGCTCCGAGTTGGTCCGGGAATCGTTGCGCGAACTGTCACGGGAAGAAGAGGCCGACGAATTGTACAAGATCGTGCAGCACGGCATTGTCGACGACGGGGCGCGCATCGAGTTGCGCCGTGTGCAGCGCGATCTCGACGATTTTTTCCAGGGCCGGCGTACGACCACGGACATCGAACGCGAAACGGCGCGCTTGATGCTGAAAAAGGTTTTGGAGAAGGCCGAGAAAACCGAAGGTCAAAAGGAAGAGTCCGAAGATGAGGACGAGTCGGGTTCCAACGACAACGGAGTTATCCTTTTATAGCTTGTGAACGGAAAAAATTAACAAGGAGGGATCATGGGTAAAATCGATATCGGCCAGGCGTTCGGCAAGGGTTGGGAATTGTTTTCCAAAAACATGTTGCCGTTGATCATCGGCATGTTGCTGACGGCGATCATCGGCGGCTTCAGTCTGGGTATTCTGATGCCGGCCATGATCGGCGGCATGTTTATGATCGTTCGCAAATCGTGGAACGGTGAAACGGCGGAAATCGGCGACGTGTTCGGCGGCTTCAAAAAATTCGGCACGCTGTTCGTCGGCGGCTTGCTGGCCATGATCATCTCCTCGCTGGGCGCGATCGCCTGTGGTATCGGCGCGATCGTCACCAGTGCGATGGTGATTTTCGTGTTCCCCTTGATCGTCGATAAAGACATGGGTATCGGCGAATCCATCGGCGCCAGCTTCGGCGCTTTCAAGGAAAACTGGCTCGGCACCATCGTCATTTCCCTGTTGGCCGGCCGCCGGCAGTTCGGTCTTCATCGGCGGCCTGTTCACCGCGCCGTTCGCCATGTGCGTGCTGTTTGTCGCTTACAAGCAGGTGTTCGGCGACTGATCGCGTGAGTTCGCATAACGTTGGATTTTGCGACGAAGGGGTCGGTGCATGCGCCGACCCCTTTTTTATTGGATGTCATGAAACGGATGGGTGAATACGAACTGGTCAAGATGCTCGGACAGGGCGGCATGGCCGAGGTGTGGCTGGCGCGCCGGCCGGGACCGCTGGGCACGCAAAAGTTCGTCGTGATCAAGCGCGTGCTCGCCCATCAGGCGGACAACCGCCGCTTTCGCGAAGCCTTCATCGACGAAGCGCGGCTCGCCGTGCGCCTCAATCATCCGCACATCGTCGCGGTGCAGGAAATCGTCACCGATCAGCAACAGCCCGCCTTGGTGCTCGAGCTGGTCGACGGCGTCGATCTGGAGCGCCTGCAGTTTGCGTTGGCCGCCGCCGGCCGCCGCTTTCCGCTCGGCGCCGCCGTGCGCATCGCCGCCGATCTGCTGCGTGCGCTCGACTACGCTCATCAGTTGGCCGACGAGGCCGGTCAGCCGCTGCACATCGTCCACCGCGACGTGAGCCCGCCCAACATCCTGCTGGGCCGTCACGGCGAAGTGAAGCTGGCCGACTTCGGCATCGCCAAGGCGCGCGGGCGGCTGACCAAAACGGCCTTCGGCATGCTCAAGGGCAAGGCCGCGTACATGAGCCCCGAGCAGGCCGGCGGCAAGGCGCTCGACCAACGCAGCGACCTGTTCAGCGTCGGCGTCGTGCTCTGGGAATGCCTGACCGGCCGTGCGCTGTTCGACGGCGGCGACGATCTGGCCACGCTCGATCGCGTGCGCGAGAGCGTCGCCGAAGCGCCGCATCTGCTGCGCGAAGAAGCGGGCGCGGACCTGAGCGCGGTCGTTTTGCGCTTGTTGGAAAAGGATCCGGCCGCGCGTTATGCACAGGCGCACGATGCGCTCGCCGCCTTGGAGAACACGCAGGCGTACCGGCAGGCCTCGGCGCGGGTGGTGGCCGAGTTGGTCGTCGAATTCGCCGGCAAATCGCCGACGACCGAAATTCGCAAAACCGACGAACTGGAAATCGAGCCGGCCGACGAAGCGGAAGACACGCAGGTGCTCAGGCCGAAATTTCGCCGGCTCAAGACGATCGCCGCGGCCGTTGCGTTGCTGGCGGTCGGGTTGTTCGCCTGGTGGCTGTCGCAAAAGCCGCCTTCGCCGACGCCTTCGTTGATCGAACCGTTGCGCGACGCCACGTTGATCGTGCAGCCGGGCACGCAGGGCGCGATCGCGTACTGGGACGATATTCCGCTGGGCGCGACGCCGGTCGTGCGCGATTATCCGTTGGATCGCGACCGGCACGAATTGCGGCTGCACCGGCCGGGATACGTTTCCCTGATTAAAAATTATTCCTTTCACAAACCGCGTCGTGTTGACACTTCACAGCAGTTGCTTCGGCAAAACGGAACGGTGTTCGTTTCGTCACAGGCTGCGTCGTCGTGGAGTATCGCCGGCACGACCATAGCCGCCGGCGAAGAGGCGGTGTTGCCCTCCGGCGGGTATCTGGCGCAAAACGAAGCGGGCGAGAAAAAGTGGATTCACGTGGGCGCCAACGGTCGAGTTGGACTCTAACCGTTTGGATTGTATAGAATAAATTCCTGTAAAAACTGAGTTGACAGGGTGAAAAATGACCGTTAGTCTTGCCTCGATTTTTGGGGGAACATCGTGATCCCGCTTCCGCGCAAAATTCTTTATCCAAAAATGAAATAAGGAGTAATGCCATGTACAGGTCGGTCGACGAGTTTATGAACAAGGTTATCGCCAAGAATCCCGCCGAACCTGAATTCCACCAAGCGGTCCGCGAAGTCATTCAGTCCATCTGGCCGGTCATCGAAGCCAATCCAAAGTACCAGGCCGCGAACATTCTCGATCGCATCGTCGAACCCGAGCGGGTGATTCTGTTCCGCATCTCCTGGACCGATGACCAGGGGCAGGTGCAGGTCAACAAAGGATTTCGCATCGAGATGAACAGCGCGATCGGCCCGTACAAGGGCGGTTTACGTCTTCACCCGAGCGTCAACCTGGGCATCCTCAAGTTCCTGGCTTTCGAGCAGGTGTTCAAGAACAGCCTGACCACGCTGCCGATGGGCGGCGGCAAGGGCGGCAGCGACTTCGATCCCAAGGGCAAGAGCGACGCGGAAGTGATGCGCTTCTGCCAGGCGTTCATGACCGAGTTGTCGCGCCACATCGGTCCGAACACCGACGTGCCGGCCGGCGACATCGGCGTGGGCGGCCGCGAAATCGGCTTCCTGTTCGGCATGTACAAAAAGCTGCGCAATGAGTTCACCGGCGTGTTGACGGGCAAGGGCCTCAATTGGGGCGGCAGCCTGATTCGTCCGGAAGCGACCGGCTATGGTTGCGTGTACTTCGCGCAGGAAATGCTCTCGACGCGCGGCGAAAGCTTCAAGGGCAAGACGGTCGCGGTGTCCGGCTCGGGCAACGTGGCGCAGTTCGCCGTGGAAAAAGTGCTCGACCTGGGCGGCAAAGTCGTGACGCTGTCGGACTCCAACGGCACGATCTACGATCCGGACGGCATCGACCGCGCCAAGCTCGCCTACGTCATGGAACTCAAGAACATCCGCCGCGGCCGCATCAAGGAATACGTCGAGAAGTTCCCGAACGCGCAGTACCTGGAAGGCCAGCGTCCGTGGTCGGTGAAATGCGACGTGGCGCTGCCCTGCGCGACGCAGAACGAAATCGACGCGGCCGAAGCGAAGATGCTGGTCGACAACGGCTGCTTCTGCGTCAGCGAAGGCGCGAACATGCCGACCGAACCCGAAGCGGTGGACGTCTTCATCGATCACAAAATTCTGTTCGGCCCGGGCAAAGCGGCCAACGCCGGCGGCGTGGCGGTGTCCGGTCTGGAAATGAGCCAGAACAGCATGCGCCTGGCCTGGACGCGCGAAGAAGTCGACACCCGCCTGCACGGCATCATGAAGTCCATTCACGAAGCCTGCGTCAAATACGGCAAGGACGGCGACTTCATCAATTACATCAACGGCGCGAACATCGCCGGCTTCATCAAAGTGGCCGACTCGATGATCGATCAGGGCGTGGTCTGAGCGATCCGCAAGCGCAAAACGACGGGGGACATCCGCTTGGATGTCCCCTGCTTTTTTTTCGGCCGATGAGGTAAAGTAACGCGCATGAAACAGGAACTGCCGCTCAAGTACCGCAAGTACAATGCGTTGATGCCGCACCGCGTGCGCGACGTCCTGCTGGTTTCCTCGCTGTATGACGCGTTCATCCTGCAGGAAGATGCGCACCTGTCGGAGCAGATTTTCCTCGAATACAAATCGCTCTCGTTGTCCAGCGCGCCGATGTTCACCCACGTGACCAGCGGCGAAGCGGCGATCGAGGCGATGAAGAAACGGCGTTTCGATCTGGTGCTGGTCATGCCGCGCATCGCCGACATGAAGCTGCTGGACCTGGGCCGCAAGATCAAGCAACTGCGCCCGGGCCGGCCGGTCGTCGTGCTGACTTTCGAGACCAACGAACTGCAGCGCCTCGAGCCGCTGGTCGATTCGGAATACATCGACGCCGTGTTCATGTGGAACGGCAACTCGAAGATCCTGTTGGCGATCATCAAGTACATCGAGGATCGTGAGAACATCGACAACGACCTGGCCGAAGCCGACGTGCGCGTGATCATGGTCGTCGAGGATTCGATCCAGTACTACTCGGCGTTTTTGTCGGTGCTGTATCCCGAGTTGATGGAGCAGTCGCAGTCGCTGTTTTCCGAGGGCATGAACCGCCTGCAGAAACTCATGCGCATGCGCACGCGCCCCAAGGTGCTGCACGTCACCAGTTACGAAAAGGCGCTGGAGCTGATCAACAAGTACCGCGACAACCTGCTGGGCGTGATCAGCGACATCGGCTTTTACCGCGAAGGCCGCCACGACATGGACGCCGGTCTGGCGCTGGCGCGCAAGGTTCGTTCGATCAGCCCGGACATGCCGATTCTCATGCAGTCGTTCAACGAGGAATACGCCGAGCGCGCGCACGAACTGGGCGTGCAGTTCGTCAATAAAAAATCGCCCTCGCTGCTCTACGAGATCCGTCGCTTTTTGAAAGACTACCTGGGTTTCGGCGATTTCATTTTCCGTATGCCCGACGGTCACGCCGTGGCGCGCGCGAAGGACATCCGCGAATTCGAAAAGTGCATCGCCAGCGTGCCCGACGAGTCGCTGCTGTACCACAGCCGGCTCAATCACATTTCCAACTGGTTGATGGCGCGCAGCGAATTCGAAATCGCCCAGCGGCTCAAGCCGCAGCGGGTGACCGACTTCGCCGACACCGCCGAACTGCGCGAATACCTGGTCAGCGTGATTCACCATACGCGCAAGGATACCGGCACGGGGATGATCGCCGATTTTTCCTCGCAGTCCTTCGACCTGGAAAGCACCTTCCAGCGCATCGGCCTGGGTTCGCTGGGCGGCAAGGCGCGCGGGCTGGCCTTTCTGAACATGCTGTTGACCAACAATCCGTACTACGGTCAGATCGCCGGCATGCCGGTGCAGGTGCCCCAGACGTTCGCGGTCGCCACGGATTTCTTCGATCAGTTCATGGAGCTCAACAGCCTGTACGGCTTCGCCCTGCGCTCCGACGACGACGATGAAATCGCCCGCCAGTTTTTCCAGGCGCAACTGCCCGGTCAGCTGAAGGAACACCTGCGCGAACTGGTGGAGCAGATTCAGGGCCCGCTGGCGGTGCGCTCCAGTTCGATGCTCGAAGACGATATGTTCCATCCCTTCGCCGGCATCTACCGTACGATCATGATTCCCAACAACCAGGAATCGGCGGAGGTGCGCCTCCAGGAGTTGGCCAACTCGATCAAGCTGGTGTACGCCTCGACCTTCTTCCGCAACGCCAAAGCGTATCTGGAAAACACCAACCACCGGGTGGAAGAGGAAAAAATGGCCGTGGTTATCCAGCGGCTGATCGGCCAGCGGTACAACGGCCGCTTCTACCCGCACTTTGCCGGTGTCGCGCACTCGTACAACTTCTATCCGCTTGGGCCGCAAAAGGCGGAGGACGGCGTCGTGCAACTGGTGCTCGGCCTGGGGCGGATGGTTGTCGACGGCGGGCAGGGCCTGCGTTTTTGTCCGCGGTACCCGCAGGTGGTGCCGCAGTTCGCCAAGCCGGTGCTGGTCTGGAAAAATTCCCAGCGGCAGTTTTACGCGCTGGATTCACAATGCTGCGCGGTGTCGCCCGAGACGGCGGTGATGGGCAACCTGCGCCGCTTCGAGGTGCTCGACGCCGAGGCCGACGGCACGGTGCAGTTGATCGGCAGCAAGTACAACACGCAGGACGATGTCATCACCGAAAGCCCCGATGTCGTCGGGCCCTGGGTGGTGACCTTCAACAATATCCTCAAGCATCGCAGCATCCCGTTGGACGAAGTGCTCGTCGAGCTGCTGGACATGACCTCCAGCGCGATGGGCGCGGCGGTCGAGCTGGAAATCGCCGTGGACATGGGCGACGTCGGCAAGCGCGTGCCCCGCGGGCAGAAGCGCCGGGAGCCCACGCTGTACGCCCTGCAGGTGCGGCCCTTTGCCACGCGCAACTCCATCGCCGAAATCAACCTCGACCACATTCCCGCCGAGCGGGTCATCTGCCGTTCGCACCAGGCGTTGGGCAACGGGCAGTACGGCGATCTGGCCACGGTCGTTTACGTGAAAAACGACGTGTTCGACCCGGCCAACACGCGCAAGATCGCCCGCGAGGTCGGCCAGTTCAACCAGCGGCTCAAGAACGACGGCCTCGACTATGTGCTGATCGGCCCGGGTCGCTGGGGCTCGTCGGACTACTGGCTGGGCATCCCCGTGGAGTGGGCGCAGATTTCCAACGCGAAAATCATCATCGAGGCGTCGCCGAAAGGGTACAACGTCGATCCGTCGCAGGGCACGCACTTCTTCCACAACATCACCTCGCTGCACATCGGCTACTTCACGATTCCGCCCGGCGCGCAGACCGACGACCTGCGACAGGAGGCCTTCGTGGATTGGACGTGGCTCAACTCGCGTCCGGCGCTGGCCGAAACCGAATTTCTGCGCATGGTGCGCCTGCCGCGACCGCTGACCGGCTTCATCGACGGACGCATCGGGCAGGGCGTGCTGGTGCACGAACCGGGTGCATGACCGGCAAATCATATTTTTGGTAAAGGGGATTTACATTCCCACCGAAAATCTGCGAATGTAGCGCTCCATTTTTCCACGTCGGCGGACGTGCCGGACGGAAAAATGCGGGTTGTACAATTAGTTACATTGACAATCCAGGACTCAAACTTATGTTTGATCATCACATTTTAAGGTAGAGGAGCACGGATATGGCAACGAAGTATGTTTATACCTTTGGTGATGGCAAGGCCGAAGGCGAAGCGAAAATGCGTGAGCTGCTCGGCGGCAAAGGCGCCAATCTGGCCGAGATGAGCCGCATCGGCGTGCCGGTGCCCGCCGGTTTCACCATTACGACCGAGGTCTGCACCTATTACTACGATCACAAACAGACCTATCCCCAGGGCATGAAACAGGAAGTGGAACGCGCTCTCAAGCACGTGGAAAAGGTGATGGGCGCGAAATTCGGCGACGCCAAGAATCCGTTGCTGCTTTCCGTTCGTTCCGGCGCGCGCGACTCGATGCCCGGCATGATGGACACGGTGCTCAACCTGGGCCTCAACGACGTGACGGTGCAGGCGTTGGCCGCGGCCAGCGGCAACGATCGTTTCGCGTGGGATTCCTACCGGCGTTTCGTGCAGATGTACGGCGATGTCGTGTTGGGTCTCAAGCCGACTTCCAAAACCGAGATCGATCCCTTCGAGAAGATTCTCGATGAGGTCAAAGAGAAAGCCGGCGTCGAGCTCGACAACGAACTGGGCGTCGAGGATCTGCAGAAACTCGTTAAGCTGTTCAAGGCTGAAATCAAAAAACAGACCAAGAGCATCTTCCCCGAGGATCCCTGGCAGCAGTTGTGGGGCTCGATCGGCGCGGTGTTCGGTTCCTGGAACAACCAGCGCGCGATCATCTATCGCCGCCTGAATAAAATCCCCGACGAGTGGGGCACGGCCGTCAACGTGCAGGCGATGGTCTTCGGCAACATGGGCGACGACTGCGCCACCGGCGTGGCCTTCACCCGCGACCCCGCGACCGGAACCAACCTGTTCTACGGCGAGTATCTGCGCAACGCGCAGGGCGAGGACGTTGTGGCCGGCATCCGCACGCCCAAGCCGATCGCCGAGCTGAAAAAGGAAATGCCCAAGCTGTACAAGGAACTCAACGACATCCGCCTGCGGCTGGAAAAACACTATCGCGACATGCAGGACGTCGAGTTCACCATTCAGCGCAACAAGCTGTGGATGCTCCAGACGCGCAACGGCAAGCGCACCGGCTTTGCCGCCTGCACCATCGCCGTGGACATGGTCAAGGAAAAGCTGATCGATGAAAAAACGGCGATCAAGCGCGTGGATCCCAACGCCCTGAACCAGTTGCTCGCCCCGATTTTCGATACGAAGAAAAAAGCGGCGGCGGTCAAAGGCGGCGCGTTGCTGGCCAAGGGCCTGCCGGCCGGGCCGGGCGCGGCGACCGGGCGCATCGTCTTCCACGCCGACGACGCCGAAGCGATGGCCAAAAAAGGCGACCCGGTGATTTTGGTGCGCATCGAAACCAGCCCCGAGGACATCAAGGGGATGAAGGCCGCGCAGGGCATTCTGACCGCCAAGGGCGGCATGACCAGCCACGCGGCGTTGGTGGCCCGGCAGATGGGCCGCGTGTGCGTCGCCGGCTGCGGCGCGCTGGATATCGACTACAAAAAAGGCACGATGAAAGTCGGCGGCAAGACCTTCAAGGAAGGCGACTTCATCAGCCTCGACGGCAGCGCGGGCGAAGTGCTCGCCGACAAGATCGACGTGTCGCCGTCGGAAGTGAAAGTCGCGCTGTTCGGCAAGGGCGCGGCGGCGACCAAAGCCAAACGCAGCCGCACCTACCAGGCGTTCGCCAAGCTGATGGCGTGGGCCGACAAGTTCCGCAAGCTCGAAGTGTGGACCAACGCCGACCAGCCCAACCAGGCGGCCGACGCGGTCGTTTACGGCGCGCAGGGCATCGGCCTGTGCCGCACCGAGCACATGTTCTTCGGCGGCGACCGCATCGTGGCCGTTCGCGAAATGATCCTCGCCGACGACCTGGCCGGTCGCGAAAAGGCGTTGGCCAAGCTGCTGCCGTATCAGCGAAAAGATTTCATCGGCATTCTTAAAGCGATGGGCGCCCGCCCGGTGACCATCCGCCTGCTGGATCCGCCGTTGCACGAGTTCCTGCCGCACACTCCCGCCGAGATCGCCGAAGTCGCCAAGGCGATGGGCGTCAGCCCCAAGGTGATCAAGGCGAAGACCGCTGCGTTGCACGAGTTCAATCCGATGCTCGGTCATCGCGGCTGCCGCCTGGGCGTGACGTATCCGGAAATCTACCGCATGCAGGTGCGGGCGATCGTTGAAGCGGCCGTGCAGGTCAAGACGGTCAACAAGATCAACGTGCATCCCGAGATCATGATTCCGCTGGTCGGGCACGTCAAAGAGCTCGACATGCTGCGCAAGGAAGCCGAGCAGATCATCGCCGAGGTGTTGGGCAAGAAAAAGATGAAGCTCGACATCATGATCGGCACGATGATCGAATTGCCGCGCGCCGCGTTGACCGCCGGCGACATCGCCAAGGTGGCCGACTTCTTCAGCTTCGGCACCAACGACCTGACGCAGACGACCTTCGGCCTGTCGCGTGACGACGCCGGTTCGTTCCTGCCCGAGTACGTGGCCAAGGGCCTGCTGCCCGAGGATCCGTTCGTCGCCATCGACCAGAACGGCGTCGGTCGCCTGATGCAGTTGGCCGCGACCGAAGGCCGCGCGACCAACGCCAAGCTGCAGGTCGGCATCTGCGGCGAGCACGGCGGCGAGCCCAGCTCGGTCAAGTTCTGCCACAAGATCGGCCTGAACTACGTGTCTTGCAGCCCGCCGCGCGTGCCGATCGCGCGCTTGGCCGCCGCGCAGGCCGCGCTCGAATAGTCCGACGCCAACGGATAACGAAGAAGGGGCCGCTGCGGCGGTCCCTTTTTTATTGGGTGGGATTGTCGACGACCAGCGGGGAAAATTTAAACAGGCGATACAGCGGTTTGCCGTCCGTGCCGTCGATGACGGTTTCGGTTTCGACGACCAATTTCATTTCGGCCATTTTTTCCGCGATGCGCCAAGGCACTTGATCGAAGACCGTGTGGGCGACGTCGTGGGCGACAAACACGTTGCGCGCATCGAGCATCGCCGCGCCCAGATGATCCATCGCCTCGTTCGTCGCCGGAGCCAGCGCCAACGACCAGAAAATTTCCTCGTAATCGAACCGGCCGTTGAACGCGACCACTTGCGTGGTCATGCCCCAATCCAGAAATTGATAACGCGCTGTCGGATTGGTGGCGATCTGCGCGGCCAGTTTGTCGATCGCCGGCGACCAGTTGCCCGCGCCGCCGCGCCGATCGAGCGTGAGTTCCACGTCGCCCACGGCAATCGCGGAGGTCAGCAGCAGCGGCAACAGAATCAGGATCGTCCCGACCCGCCGCGCGCGTTCGTTGGTGAAGGCATGGTCGATAAACAACCACACCAGCGCGGCGGCCAGCACGTGCGTTGTCGGCACGAGGCTAAAGTAATGATGGCTGCCGCCGACCTGCGGCACGAGCAGCAACAGGATCGTCTGCAGGCCCAGCAGCGTAATGAAAAACGGCAGCGCGCGGTCGGTCCAGGCGGGCGTTTGAAAAATTTTCCGCCGTAGCAGCGGCAAGGCGATCAGCCCGGCCAGCAGCAGATGCGGCAGCATGGTGCGCTTGGTGGTTATGCTGCCTTCGCCGAGGAAATTGTGAATGGGATAAAAGCCGCGCAGCGTATCAAACAGAGCGTAGATTTTGAATTTGAGCGTCAGCCAGCCAAAGGGATGCGGCACCGCGCCCAACGACCAACGCAACAATTCGCTGTGCGTCAGCCAGAACAACCACGCGGGCAGGGCGGTCAGCAAAAACAGCGCAAGCGCCTGGCCCCACGTTTTTCCCGGCACGGTGCGCAGCGCCGGCCGGTAACAAAGCGCCGCGGCGCAGATCAGCGCAAACAGGAAAAAAACGAAATCGGCTTTGTTCCATAATCCCAGACCGGCCAACGCCGCGCCGAGAAGCAGCCAACGCGCGTTTTGCTTTTTGATGAACGCCACGATGCACGCCAGCAAACCGGTGCGCAGCAACAGCGCCAATGCGCACGGTCCCCAATCCTCACGCACGTGATGCAACGCGGACGGGTCGAGCGCGAAGAGCAGCGCGGCCAGAGCCGCCTCGCGTCGGCCGAAGGCCTGCGCGGCGAGCCACGCGGTCAGCAACAACGCGGCCATGCCGACCAGGACCATCGGCGCGCGCAAGGTGGCCGGCGTGAAACCCGCGTGCTTCAACCACGGTTTCAGCAAGATGCTTTTGAGGCCGCCGAGGTAGGGCATGTGCATGAGCACCGGTCCGCCGTCGCCCAGTTGCGCCACGGCGAAACGGCTCGGCGCGTCGACCAGCGGCGGCACGAAAAGGCATTCGTCGTATTGCAGACCGGGGCGGTCGAGTCGATGCAGCCCGACCAGGCCGTAGAGCAACAGCCCGAGGAGCACGATCGCGACGGCGGTTTTTTTGTTCATGGACGTGCGCACATTAAAGCAAGGGGCGGTCCGTCGGACCACCCCCCCGGTTGTTTATATGGTCGTTCGACTAATCAGCAACCGCACCCATCGTCCCGCCGTTGGCGGGATTTCGCTTCGCTCAATCGTCTTTAGCAACCGCACCCGTCGTCGTCGTCATCGTCGTCGCTGTCGCCGTTGTCGTCATCATCGGCGATGTCGTCATCGTCGGCGGCGGAATCGTCGTCGTCGGTCGTGTCGTCATCCTCGCCGAATCCTTCGCAGGCGGGGTCGTCCAGGTCGGTCAGACCGTTGCAGTCGTTGTCGTTGCCGTCGTCGCAGATTTCCGTTCCGCCCGGATACGAATTGGGATCGTCATTTTCGCAGTCGAGGATTTCGTCCGGCGAGCATGCGCCGCCCCAGTAGAAGCCGTCGCCGTCGGTGTCGAAGCACACGTCGTGATAGAACCAATCCATCACGCGCTGCAGGTAGGTCGTCGCCTGGTCGACCGGTAGGGCGATCAGCGGGAAGCCGGAGAACGCGAGCCGGTAGTCGGCGGTGCCGTCGTACTCGGGCGGATAGCGCAGGCCGGTGATCTTGCCGTTGCCGTTGATCCAGGTGGCCGTCGCTTCGTCCATCGGCTTGATCGTGTCGACCCAATTGGCGAACGGCATGTTCAGATTGCCGCCCAGCCCGTCGGTGAGGAAGTCGCCGGCCAGACCGCCGACTTGTTCATACTGCGTGTCGTTCCAGTAGCGCGCGACTTTAATGTAATTGCGCGTGAACTGCCATTGCAGATCGTAGATGTTCTGCAGCAGATCCTGTCCGATGATCAGCAGATTGCCGCCGGCGTCCAGGTATTCGCTGATCGCCGCGCTTTCCGTCTCGCGGAAGAAGTTGGACAGCGACGGGCCGGTGAACCAGAACACGGCCGGCGCATCGAGAATGTCTTCGAGCGGCCAGCGGCGCTGGTCGGTGATGTCCCACACGTCGTAGTCGATGCCCAGGGCGTCGAAGATCGGACCGTAGGTGTCCATGCCGTTGAAGTCGCCGTCGTCGGAGATGATCAGCAGGTCGGCCGGATACTTGAGGTGACCCTTGAGCGTGAATTCGGCGCTTTCGTACAGCGGGTGCGTCGCTTCCAGCACGATCTCGATCGGGCCGCGCTGCAGCAACGACGAGGGGAACGTGCCGCCGAAGATGCCGTCGTTGGCCGCTTCGTCGTCGTGCAGACCGTCATCGTAGAAGGGGATCGACACGCCCAACACTTCGGCGCTGAGCATCGCGTCGGCCACGCCGCGCAGGCAATCGCTGGTCACGCGGACTTTCATCGGCATGTCCAGCAGGCTGTAACGGATGAAATTCTGCGCCGGCAGCATCGGCCGGATGGCCAGTTTCTCGTTGGTGCACTGCGGGGTGATCGGCAGCAGCGTTTCGTCGCCCAGGTTCGACGAGCCCCAGCGAATGCGGAAGTAGCCGCTTTCGCCCCAGCCCGAGCCCCAGGAATTTTTGCAGATCCAGTAGCGCGCGTCGGCGTCGTAGCCGACCAGCACGACCGCGTGGCCGCCCATGTACGAGCCGCTCTGGCTGTAAATGCCGCCTTCGTAATAGAAGAAGTCCTCGTGCACGTCGAAGGACACCGAAACCGGACCTTCCTGCAACGCCTGCATGATCTGCAGGTATTCTTCCTCGGTGTCGGCCGGATCCTCCAGCACGATCTGGTAATCTTCCAACGCGAGCGTGCGCAACGCCCAGTCGTCGCATTTGCGGTCGCAGTCCTCGTCATAGGCGCTGTAGTCCATGCACCACTCGTCGGGAATGCCGATCGCCTTCGCGGTCTGCAGCACGTCTTCGCTCCAACCGCCGCCGCAGCCCAGCAGGCTTTCGCAACTGACGATGAACTGCTCGGACAGATCGAGCGTCGGATTGTCCATGCCCAGCGCGATCGCCCAGGCCGATTCCACCGCGCCGACGCCGGCGAAGGCGTAGCACGAACCGCAATCTTCCTGATCGCGCACGCCGGTCACGAAGTCGCCGCCGTTGTCGCGCCAATCCAACTTGGTCGGCAACGTTTTGGGATCGCGCTTGGGTGTGAAGTACGGCGCGAAAGCCGGCTTCGGATTGGGGATCCAACCGAGGCGATTCAATTTCTCCTCATAGGTAAGATCGCTGACCGACGTGTGGCCGGCAACCCATCCGGTGCCTTGTTCTTCGAGCAAATCCTGCCCGCCGCCCGGGGCCGACGGATCGGCCGCGGCAAAGCTCAACGGCCAGGCCGTGCCAAAAAGAATGAGAAGACCCAGAAGCAAGAACCGTCGCATAATATTCCCTCCGCTCTCGCGAGTGTTAATCCGCTCATTTTTATCCTTAGTTAGCCCCATTTGGCAAGAGAAGTAGTC
This sequence comes from bacterium, assembly GCA_036725605.1. Taxonomy (GTDB): domain Bacteria; phylum Lernaellota; class Lernaellaia; order Lernaellales; family Lernaellaceae; genus CALBTQ01. The sequence goes on along the minus strand of DAIMDW010000037.1, from coordinate 148 downwards.
AATTTAAAATAGAAGACCGGGCGTCCGAAAACGCCCGGTCAACTGTCGGAGTTGGTACTGCGTTACTGCAGCAGGCTCAAGGCGACCGTCGGAGACTGATTCGCCTGAGTCAGAATGCTGACACCGGCCTGCACCAGGATGCTGTACT
>DAIMDW010000036.1:0-45560 GCA_036725605.1 bacterium | reverse complement strand
CACATGCCTGTCTTGCCGTAGCCTACGGCGAAGGCAGATCCTCGGGCTTCAAGCTTCGTTCGACCCGAATGTTGCAGATCCGGCCGTTCTGAAAACTGAGCGTCAAAGTCCCGAAGAATCCTTGCGCCACGAGCTTCTCGATGTAGGCGAACAGCTTTTTCATGAGGGTAGAATATGGGGCCGTACCCCGCTTAACAAGATGGTAAGGTGTGCGAAATCATGTTACAGTAATGCGACAGTGAGAAGCCATCGCGTATCGATGTCGATTACAAAAAACGCATACTTGAATTGACGACATAGAGGATGAAATAAGTTTTGGAGTGCCGTGTACGCCTTGCCCAGAAAGGTTTAGACAGCCTTGCCAAGAAAATGGCAACTTTGAATCAACCTAGGACGATCATTGTGGACAAAGTCGGTGAAAGGAGGTGCTAAATGGTTAGATTTGACAAACTTTTTTGTGATTTCAATTATCATGATTCTTTAGGTCCCATTTTTTCCATTAACTTCGGGCTTTTGATTAGTGGAGCAACCTTAATGTTGATTCTTAATACGTATGATATTATAGTTTTACCAATATTCACGTTTATTACAATTTTAACGATTCCAATTGTTTACGTTCAGCTGTTGGCAAGGAAAGCCATCACTACCGAAGATATGATTGATCAAAACAACAAAATTGATAAAATATATCAAGATATTTCACGCCAAATATCCGATTTGATGGAAAGCCACCGATAAAAGAAGGGGTCGACAAACTCTCATTGCCTAACTAATACCTCAAAAAAAATTTATGCTTACAATTTATTCGAAGATGCTGACCAGGAATTGTATTACAATAGAAAAAATTATTCGCCAGACTTTGAGAATGCATTAAAATCTTTGAAAAGTGAATGGGAAAAGGATGATAGGTTAGATGAAATTCGTTCAGAATTAAATGAGAAGAGCGAAAAAATCAAAAAAAATCATAAAAGACTATCTATTTCGATTGGAATTTTTTGGGTATGGGCTTTATGTGCTCTACTATTTGGATATGTCTTCTATGGCAACTTCGATTCAAAAACAGACTTGTATATATTTAGTATTTTGGTTTTCCCTTCTCTTGTTGTGGTCTCAGCTGGAATTGTTGCATTACAAGCTAGTTCAAAAAGTAGCTCGTCAATGGAATACTCAGGTTATTCATCATCCTCTTCAAGCTCAAATAATGCAGCATATGATTCACAAGCCAATTCATGCGGTAGATATCAAAATCAAGACTCAACTAATGATTTTCCAGAAGGGCGAATAGGATACGGCTCAGGTAGTTTTGACCCATCTCCATTTTCCAATAAAGATTATCATCATATGATTGGTGATCATCGAGGAGAGATTCGTGATAATGGGATACTAGGTCAAGACGTGTATGACAATAGTGAGAATAAGGTAGGCAATATTAGAAATGGATGGCTCGGATGCAATCCTGTCGTACAAGACAACAAAGGAAATGATGTCGGTGAAGTAACTAAAGATTTCTTTGGCAATACGATTATCAAAAAAAAGTAAAAATAGGAATATAAATAAGATTAATATCGTTCACGCAAAGCGAAAGGAAACAAAAAGATTAAAAAAAACTTCCAACGCCTTTAGCTTAATTATTAATAGAAAGCAATAGAGCGGCAATGCACTCACTTGCATTGTTAAATTCCACGCTCAATATTATTTCACCAAAAGCCCCTCGGTACGGCGACCTGCTTTCCTGCCAATATTCGAGAAAGCCCTAGTTGCGCCACGGCGTGACGTTCTGCTCGATCCAATCGTTGAGCATCCAGTTGACCTCGTCCTCCCGCTCCTCGAATCCGGGGAGATAGCCAAAGTCGAATCCGGTGGGCGTCACCACCCACACCCCGGCGGGCACGTAGGGATCGAGCCCCTTGTCGAAGCGTGCCCCGTCGTAAACGAAGTCGATCATGTACCTGAACCGGTCCTCCACCATTTCCATGAACTCGCGCTGTATCGTTTCCAAGCATTCGTTCTGGAGATCCTTGACGGTCATGGAAGCGAAATCCGGCAACGCGGCCGCTTCCTGAATGATCGCCGCGTGCGCCGCATCCCATTGTTTGAGCAGGGCGATCAGATCGTCTTTCGTGCAGGTCTTGCCGATGCTCTGTTTGGCAACCTCGGCAAACCTCCCCAATTCCAGTTGACTTGAGCACAATAAGCTTTTAGCATTCCGTCGAATTATGGGCTTATCGACATAAAGTGGGGATCATGCGGATTTTTCGGCTTATTTTTGCGTTGCTGGCCGCGCTCGCGCTGACGGTCGCCTGCGGGCCGGGGTGGGACGAGTACCAGGATCATTACAGTCCGGCCGGGCCGGTGGTCACCGCGCCGTGGTCGGGTCCCGAGAGCGTGTTCATCGTGCTGGACGACGCGCAGGTCGAGGTGCTGCTCGAGGGCATGCAGACCTACGATTATCAGGGCGCGTTGGCGGTGTCGCTGTCGGACCTGGTCATCCAGAGCGGCCTGACGCCCAACCCGGAATCGTTCCGCTACGATTTCACCGCAACCGACGGTTACGACCTTTTCATCAAACGATACGAGGACATCTCGCTGCTGCCCAGTTGGCAGGAGATGCTCAAGGGTTACCTGTATTGGGACACCCGCTATGACGACCTGACGGCCGGCTGGACCGAGCACCCGTGGGGCAGCGCGCTGTCGGCGTATCAGGTCAAGTGGATGAACGGCGGCTTGATCACCTTGCTGCCCGTCGAGTGAACCGGGGAGAAAAAATCATGAAACGCAAGAACTACTGGTGGATGATCGCTTGCGCGGCGTTGCTCGTCGCGCTGTTGGCTTTCGGCGTCGGCTGCGCCAAGAAATCGAGCGGCGGGGGCGACGACGACGATGACGACGACGATGACGACGACGCGACCGAATCGGGCGTCGGTTCGTACGACATCTACTTGAACATGGTGCCGGTGACGCTCGGCGAGTTCGTCGAACCGGCGGCGATGACGCTGATCGATCCGGACGGCGCGGAGGTCGAAGTCTCGGCGATCGGCGTGGCCGATCTGCTGGCGGCGATTCCCGAATTTTCCGCCGACGCGGCGAAGTTCACCTACGAGATTTTCGACACGCTCGAAAACGCGCTGGGCGCTTTGGCGTCGTTGGACGACCTGGGCGGCGCGGCGTTCTACGAGCATCCGGACGGCGGCCTGCTGTGCCTGGGCTGGACCGGCGCGGGCCACGAAGCGCAGACCACCTGCGCGATGGACAACGGCGCGCTGGTCACGCATCCGATCGACGGGCAATTCGAGATCACGTCGATCGCGACGATCAACGAGCGCAGCGGCGATCAGCCGAACATGCTGGGCCAGACGACGGCGCTGCAAGGCGTGGTCACCTGCGGCACGGGCGTGATGGTTTCCGGCTCGTATCTGAAGTCCTTCGTGCAGGAGGACGGCAGCGGCGTGAAGATTTTCGCCGACATGGGCGCGACCGACGCCAACGCCGGCTACAACGGCCAGTTGATGAGCGAGATCTACCTGTTCGAGGGCGACGAGGTGTTCATCCAGGGGCGCGTGACCGTGCACAACGAGATGATCGAATTCGTGCCGGTCAGCGGCTATCACGTGGCCGTGGTCTCGACCGGCAACGACGTGCCCGCGCCGGCGGTGAAAACCATCGCCGAGCTGGTCGAGGATAAATACTTCTGGGCCGGCGCGCTGGTGCAGGTCGAGGACGTCGAAATGGTCGACGTGAATCCGGACGATCCGACCACCGACTGGCCGGCGTACGGCACGAAATCCAAGGACATCATGATCCGTCACACGAGCGGCGGACAGAAAATCGCCCTGCCGGTTTACGAGGGCACGGGCATCCCCGGCTCGATCAAACCGGCGGCGGGCTTCGACGTGATCGGTCTGTTCAACGTCGAGGGCGAAGGCTTCGAGATGTACCCGCGCAAGATCGAGGACGTCAATCCGACCGACACGACGCTGGGCGGCACGATCACCGTGCAGCTTTACGGCGAGGACAAAAGCCAGCCGGTCAACCTCTCGCAGTTGCGCGCGGGGATGCAGGTGCTGGCCGACGGCGAGGATGCCGTGCCGGTGGTTTCGATCGCCTCGGTGATCAACGCCAGCGGCATCAGCCGCAACTACAAGAAGCTCGAGTACAAGCACATCGCCTACGACGGCCGCATGCCGTTCGAAACGCTGATCTTCGACGAAATGAAATCCGGCGTGCTCTATCAGGACGAGCCGTCCGACGACGAGCAGCCCAACCCGATGGTCTCCAGCTTCTTCTGGGAAGGCATGGGGCTGTCGGAGATCTACTTCCTCAACGGCGTGACCGACATCAACGCCATTCGCGAGGTCGAGCCGCCGGCCGAGGGCGACGCCGAACACGGCAAGGGCGTCACCTTGATGATCAACGGCAAGAAGTACGCGATCAACTTCAACACGCTGACCAAGACCGAGTACGAGGGCGAAGAGGCGATCCGTTTCGACAACCTGATTCACGAACAGGTGATCAACCTGTACACGATGGACGGCAGCTTCACGACCGATCAGATCCGCATGCTCTACGATTACCGCCTGGTGTCATTCGACGAGAGCGACGAAACGACGGTCACGTACGACGATCTGGACGGCGCGTACCTCGTGCTGGCCGATCCGCCCTACAGCGTCTTCCCGGAGATCGGTGAAAGCGCGCGGATCGACGACCTGTACGTCATCGACATGATGCGCATGATGCAGGTCGACAACGGCCTGGATAAGGAACGCATCACCGTCTACCTGCGCGACTGCGCCACCGAGTCGGTCGACGTGGGCGACGGCGTGATGGAAGACGTGGTGTTCTTCCGCACCGTGCTGGAAGAGGCGGGCGTGGACATCGCCGGCGACATGTACCTGTGGGATGTCTGGCTGACGGCCTCCGACGATTTCACGTCCACCTGGACCTACGGCCACAACCACCTGGTCGACATGTACTTCCGTCCGTACGAAAACCGCGGCTGGACGGCCGATGAGGATCTGGCCACCTACGGCGGGCGCGTGTCGACCAAGGCGATCGATTTGATTTCGCTGCATGCCGTGCCGCAGGAAGCGCCCAGCGAACCGGTGATCATCGGCGAAGAAACGCTCTGGGGCAGCTCGGCCAATAGCTGCGAAGGCTGCCACTTCAAGCACGATGCGATTCAGATTCCCATCGATTGCTACTCGTGCCACACGGCGCCGGCCCGCTGACGAGGAGAATGATGCGTTCGGTTTGGTTGATCTTGACGTTGTTGGTCTGCCTGCTCGCGCCGGCGTGGGTTGGGGCCGAAGAGGAAAACGACGAGGACGAATCCGCCCCGGTGTTCACCGCCGGCGAGATCATCGTCACGGGCAAGCGCACGCCCGCCGAGCGCGTCGCGTCGCTGGATGAAATCACCGCGCGGCAGATCGAGGACATGGGCGCGCGCAACGTCGCCGAGGCGCTGCAATTCGCGCCCGGGGCGCGCGTGGACACCGCGCCGACCTCGCTGTCGGCCAACGGCAAACAAGAAAGCCTGGGCAGCCTGCGGGGATTCGATCCGCGCAACGTGATCGTGCTGATCGACGGCGTGCCGATGTACGAACCCTATTTCCGCGTGCTCGACCTGCGGCAGATCCCCGTCGGCGACATCGCGAAAATCAAGATCGTCAAAGGCCCGACCAGCGTGCTGTACGGACCCAACGCCCTGGGCGGCGTGATCAACATCATCACCAAACGCGGCGCGGGCGAGCCGCGCGGACACCTCGACGTTTCCTACGGCGACGTGAACACCTTCGACGCCAACGGCTCGCTGCTGGGCGGCGCAAGCGGCTGGGAGTATTTCCTGTCGTCGGGTTACACGACCAGCGACGGCTTCCCGGTATCGCAGGATTTCGACCCGACGCGCAACGAGGACGGCGACCTGCGCTTCAACTCGGACTTCAACGATTTCGTCGCCGCCGGCAAGGTGGGCTACCAACAGGGGCTCAACGGCCTGACCGCCTCGGCCAGCCATTATCAGTACGAGGGCGGCGTGCCGTTCTCGATGGAGGCGATCGAGCCGGGCACGCTGTGGCGCAAGGACTGGCGCAAGACGACCGCGTCGCTGCACGGCGAATGGGCTCCGGCCGATTTCCTCTACCTGCGCGGGCGGGCGTTCTACTCGCGGTTTTTCAACACGATCACCAGCTACACCGACACGACGATGTCGGCGATCGCCACCGAGGGCGACGCGGTGTCGACCTACGACAACAACGTGATGGGCTACATCTTGCTGCCCGAGTTTCTGCTGGGTCCGGCGGGCACGCTGACGCTGTCGAACCTGTACAAGTACGACACGGTGCACATTCAGGATGAGGATCGCGCCGACTGGTACGACTTCGGCGCGGAGACGATCAGCGGCGGCGGCGAGTACGCGGTGGAACTGTGGCGCTTCGCCTTTACCGCCGGCGCGGCCTACCATTTCTACCGCCGCACCGAAACGCCCAACGACGAACTGGGCGAGGACAACAGCGCGGTGGATTACATGGCCGGGCTGGCCTTCACGCCGATCGAGATGTTCTCGCTGCACGCGGGCGCGGCGCACAAGAGCGCGTTCCCCGATCTGAAAACGCTCTACGGCTCGCAGGGCAATCCGGATTTGGATCCGGAATCCGCGAACAACATCGACGCGGGTTTCCGCATCGCGCCGCTACAGCAACTCGCGTTGGAGGCGACGTACTTTTTCAGCGACATCACCGACCTGATCGGCAAGCGCGAATTCGGCAACGAGTACACCTACGAGAATATCGACGAAGCGACGATCACCGGCGTCGAAAGCGCGCTGGATGTGACATTGCTGGACGACACGCTCGGGCTGTCGGTCAACCACACCTGGATGCGGACCGAGGACAAACGCGAAAACCGGCTGCTCGACCGCCTCGATTTTCGCCCCGAACACAGCGTCAACGTCGGCGGGTACGTCGCCGCGCCGTGGGGCACGCGCCTGGCCGTGCAGCATCATTACGTCAGCGAGCGGCAGTACGAAGGGGCCGGCGCGGAACCCGAAGTGCTCACCATGCCCGCCTACGGCTTCACCAACGCGCGCCTGGCGCAATCCTTCGCCTGGGACGCGGGCCGCACGAAGCTCGAAGTCTTCTGCGAAGGCAAGAACCTCTTCGACGTCTACTACGAACCGGCGCCCGAAAAACCCGCCCCGGGCCGCGAACTGTTCGCCGGCGTGGGGATGGATTTTTAAGCCAATTCGGAACGGCGAGTGCGGAATTTCGCTAATGCGGGGTGGCGCTGTTTTGTGAGCGCAAGAAATGCGCGAGCATAACGGGGTGCAGGTAAGCTCGTTGATACGAATCGTCAAAGTTTCCTGCGCCCCTCCGGGGCTTTGGGGAAGTTCGGGCTTTTTTGCCCGGCGCTCACGCACCGGGCTACCCTCTATCGCCCCTGGCGGGGTTGTTTGTCGCCTATCGGCGCAGTTATCGACAGTCTTCCTACCCAGGCAAAAAAAAGACGAACACCGATAAGCCTCGCTTCATTCGGCGGATCAGCGCCACCGAACAACACGCAACACACCTTTGGCTGTCGCCAAAAATGTGGCACACGAGAGAGTGCTTGACGATAGGCAAACACGGCAAGGAAAGACGAACACCGATGAGTCTCGCTTCGTTCGGCGGATCAGCGCCACCGAAACTCATATGCAGGGATAACCAATGTCCCGGGGTTGGAAGGGTAAAAACGGGGATAATGTCCCGCCCCCAACTTGTCACTCCCTACTTGTAACCAATAACTAAAAAGGGCCCCCACGCGGGAGCCCTTTTTTCGGAGGCCCTTTTTCCGGCTTTGTCAATCGTTGATGCGTACGATCGACAAGCCCTGCGCCATGTTGTCGGCGAGATACGCGTAATTGCCCATCACCACCACCCCGTGCGGGCCGTCGGCCATTTCGCCCGGCGGAACGACATCCAACGGATCGCCGATCAGCATCAGACCGGCTGAAGCGTCGAACAGCGCCAGGCCGCCCTGCGAATTGGCCGCCGCAAATACATCGGTGTAGGCCGTGCCCATGATCGTCTTGGCTCCAGCATAGGCGCTGTCGTACACGCCGTCGCCGGTCTGGACCACGGCCACTTCGGTCAAATCCGTCTCCAGCGCGATCAATCCCGCGCCCCAGTCGGAGAAATAAACCGTGTCGTCGTGAATGGTCACACCCAGGCCCCAGGGCTCATGGCCCGCGGTGCCCGCGTTGAAATAGGAGTCCTCGACGGTCGGATCGGCTTTTTCGTCGACGGCGATTTTGAACAACGTGCCGTCGCCGCCGCCGCCGAAGCAAAAGCCGGTCATGCAGGCCAGCGAGACGATCGCCTCGCCGGTGATCGACAAAAGGCCCGTGCGCGTGGGCACATCGCTTTTGGCCGCCATCTGCAGCGTTTCCAGGAAACCGTCGTTGCCGTTGCCGCCGCCGATGTACACCATGTCGCCGATCACGTCGACCGACTCGACCATGGTCAGGTCGAGCGAGGTGTAGGTCCACACCCATTCGGGCGCGGCCGGATCGGTCAGATCGTACTTGTGCACGCCGCCGGATTTGTCGGCCACGTACAACGCGCCGTCAACCAGCGCGAAGTCCCAGGCCACGCCCGCCGTGTCGACCGTATCCACGATCTCCGGGGCGGTTACGTCGCTTACGTCCACCGTATGGAAGCCCTGCTCTTTGCCCGCGACGTAGCAGTAATTACCGTCGCAGACCAGGTCTTCGGCGTAGTCGATTTCCACCCAACCCACGACTTCGCCGAACGCACCGACCGTATCGTCGTCATCGCCGGTATCGTCGTCGCCCGTGTCATCGTCGCCGGTGTCGTTATCGTCGTCGTCGTCGTCGTCGTCATCGGCCTCATCGTCGTTGTCGTCGTCGTCATCGTCGCCGCAGGCGATGAACGCGCCCAACGAAAGAACCAGAATCAAAATGGCCATTAAGTAAAAAATTCGTTTCATAGCTCCTCCTTTTTTCGCTCGCGTAAACAAGCGGGCGGTCCTCCCTTTGATCGTCCATTTTTATGAAAATGATCTTCTGGTGTGTGCCATCGGCGTTCCATCCTCCGGACTTTACACATTTTTTCGCCCTATCGATGATGGCGGGTTACGTTATTTTCTCTGCCAACGGTCGTTTTCTTCGAGGATGGAACGCGGTCCGTCGCCGTCGAGCCACTTTTTCGCCGCATCATTATTTTTTAGATACGCGTCCCAGAACGCCGTGGTCAGCGCCAGCATCACCCGGTGATGGTTGGGATTGCGCGCCTCACGATCGCCCGGCAGCGCGCGGTCGGCAAATGAAACGTGGTGAAAAAACTCAGGTTCCGGCCGGATGAAAAACCGTGTGACAAATGCATCGTCCTTGCGTAGTCTGTTGCGCAGAACAAAAGGGAGTTTTCGATGGAAAAGAAGCTGTTTCCACTCGCGATCCTCTTGCTGGTCTTTTCGACCGCCGCGATGATCGTCGCCTGCGACGACGATGACGACGACAACGACGATTCCGCCGCCGACGATGCCGACGACGACACCGACGATGAGGATCCCTGCGTCGCCCAGGCCAAGCTCGACGCCCAAGAGGCTTGCGAGACCGTGGGCATGGACGCCGACCTGTCGCACTACGGTCACGAGACCCAAGGCCTGGAATGCGATTACTATTGCGGCGGCGGCTATTACTATTGGTCCAGTGATTGCCTCAGCGGCATATGCATCTGCTGCGAGTAAACGAGAAAAACAATCCGCCTCTCCCCGGGAGGAAATGAGAATGTATCGTTATACGTTAATGTTGCTGGTCGCTCTCGCGACGCTCGCCCTGTGCGCCGGTCCGCTCGCCGCGCAGGAAAATTTCTGGACGGTCGTTTACACCGACAGCTCGACCGAGGGCGGTTCGTCCGGCTCGGCGCTGCTCAACGGCTACGGCCAGATCATCGGTCAGCTCACCGGCGGCAACGCCTCGTGCGACGCGCCGCTGGACGATCCGGCCTACTACGACCTGTACGGCATGTTCGCCGAATCGTGGAATGTCGGCCTGGCGCAGTACCTGGGCAACGGCAAGTCCGCCGGCACGATGGGCGCGACGATCCCCGACGAGCTGGCGTCCGCGGCCGTGCCGATCGTCACCCCCGGCCTCGTGCTGCATCTGCCCGCGCAGGCCGCGCACACGCTGACGCTCGACGCGCGGACCGTCGCCCAAGCGCGGGAGAAATTCGCCGACCTCGCGCGGCAAAGCGAAAAGCGCCAAATGACCGGCGTGCACCTCGACGCCCCGGCCGTCGACGCCGACCTGTGGGAGCGCCTCACCGACGCGCGGGGCAACACCTCCTGGCGTCTGGCCGTGCGCGCGCCCGAGGCGGTCACGCTGCGCCTGCACTTCACGCGATTGAACGTCGGGCCCGACGACCTGGTCGTCGTTTACGCCGCGCCCACCGCCGCGACCGGCTTGCCGGTTCAGCCCTCGTCGGCCGCCGCCGCCGCTTTCTGGGGTCCGCTGACCGTGGGCGACACCGTGTTCGTCGAGGTCGTCACCGCCGCGAAAACGCCGCCCGATGTGGCCTTTGATCAAATCAGCTACGGCATGGCGCATCCGGCGCTCGCCACGGCCGCGAGCAAGGAAGGCAGTTGCTACCTCGACCCGAACTGCTTCGTCGACCAAATGGTCGGTCTCGATTCGCTCATGAACGGCGTGGGGCAGATGGTCTTTGAAATTCCGGACGGTCAGGCGGTGTGCACCGGCACGATGATCCTGGACGAAGCGCAAACCTTTACGCCGTACTTCTACACCGCCAACCACTGCTTCGACACGCAAAGCGCTGCCGACTCGCTGATCGTCTCGTTCTTCTGGTACACCGATCAGTGCAACGGTACGGCCCAGCCGTGGGACCAGGTGTCGACCTACACCGAGGGCTCGGATATCCTGGTGCACTCCGAGGAAACCGACGTGCTGCTGTTGCAGCTCGACCAGTACCCGCCGCAGGGCGCCACGTACTTCGGTTGGACCACCACCGATCCGGCCATCGGCGATCCCATTTTCGTGCTGCACCACCCGGCGGGCACCTTCATGCGCCTGTCCTTCGGCTATATCAGCGGCGCCTCCGACGCCGACGACGTCAATTTCGACGACGACGATCCTGACGACACCGACGACGATGACGATGACGACGACGACAAAGGCGACGATGACGATGACGATGACGACGACGGGTGCTGTGGGTGTTGACAATTCGGAATGGCGAACGCCGAATGCGGAATTTGGACCGAGTCACAATCGTGTTCAAATATTTATAAACACAGCTTTCGCCTTTCGGCGAAAACTATGGCACACGGAAAAAGGAGTCGCTTTCTTGTGTGCCACACTTTTGGCGATAGCCAAAGGTGTGCCGGTCCAAACCGGATTGTAGTTTAAGCTCGCTTATTGCCTTTGCTCGCAAAACAGTGCCACCCGACGAACCTGAGGATGACGGAGAGGGAATTGTCATGCCCGCGCAGGCGGGCATCCAGGACCAGCCGATGCCTTTCCTGACCTTTTTTTAATGGGTATGAAATAATCCATCTTCCGCCAAGGGCCGAAAAAACTAACTAAATACAAACACTCTTGTATTCACCACGATACAAAGGCGCTTGACTCACTATGCAAAACAAGGGCACTGTTGATGTGTCAGCGCAATAAATGCGTTTCTTGGCGAACGCTTTTTTCCCGCCAAGACGCGCTTCGGCAACCAAAAATAAACGTAAAGACAGGAGAGAACAATGAAAACGACGCCATGGGTTTTCCTTGCTCTTGTTATGGCCCTGCTGTTGCTTTCGCTTGGGGTCGGTTGCACCTGTGACGATGACGATGACGATGATGACGATAGCGACGACGACGACGACGATAACGACGATAACGACACCGACGACGATGACGACGCGACCGGGCCGGTCGACACGGTCGAGCAGGCGATCGCCTTGCTGGTCGACGAACTGGATACCAGCGGCGAATCGGGCGTCTGGGTCGCCTATGTCACCGCTTCCCCGCTGGCGGCCGACGTCGACGTTCAACCGGCCGAGGGTGAAAGCGCCTACTCGCCGACCGGCTCCTACTGGTTCGCCTTCGCCGACGAGGAGCCCTTCGCCTTCTTCGAGCACTCGGTGAAGTTCGTCTTCATCGCCGCCGACACCGGCGTGGTGACCGTGGAAAGCCAGTCCTGGTGGCCGGAGATCGACGGCGTGTCGTTCCTCGGCTCGGGCCGGGAACTGGTGCAGGTGTTCGCGCCCAACAACATGTCCTGGCGCATGGCGAAGGCGACGAAAGCGCAACCCGCCGCAACCGCGCCCACCGGTGACTACGGCGACGCGCCGGACAACACGGTCGAAGACGATCCGACTCAGGTTTACTACGGCGGCGCGGTTTCCGGACAATATCCCACGCTGTATGAAACGGCCAACTCGGTCGACAACCGGCCCGGCGGCCACACGCTGACCACCGGCGCGGAGATGATCGGCGAGAACGTTTCCGACGAGGAGGACGCCAACGACACGGCCGATCCCGACGGCGTGCCCAACCTGGTCGACCGCGATCTGGACGACGGCGTGTTCTGGGTCTTCTATCCCGACCTGACGACCAACACGCTCACCGTGCGCTTTTTGGTCGAGGTGACGGTCGCCGCCGGCGCCCCGGATGTCCAGCGCTACTTGAATATTCTGGTCGACGCCAACCGCGACGGGCAGTGGAAGAAAAACGATCGCGGCAGCGAGTGGCTCACCCAGAACTTCGTTGTCGAAGTGGACCCCGGCAAGTCCGAGCGGGTCTGGACCGACGCGGTGGCCATGCCGCTGAGCGCCGCCAACACCTTCGGCTGGGAAAGCTGGATGCGCGTCGCCCTGACGCGCGAGAGCATTGACACGGCGACCTTCGGCGACGACGGCTGGGACGGCTCGGGGCAGTTCGAGTACGGCGAAATCGAAGATCACTACTTCAACTTCGAGCCCTGGTCGGCCGACGATGACGACGACGATGACGACGACGATCCGCAGCCGGAAGATCCCGCGGGCGACGATCCGGAGCCTGATCCCAAAGAGTGCAAATACGTCTGCGAAGCCGACATGATCGACATTCCCATCGGCTGCAAGGCGCTGGTGATCAACTTCGGCGACCGTCCGGGCCAGAGCCACGTGACGCGCGACGCCGAACGCGCCGTCGGCTTCTACGAAGATCTGTTGGGCGCCGGGAACGTCCAGACGCTTTCCGAACCCACCGCCTCCGCCGCGTTGCAGGCCATTCAGGATTTCATCGCCAACGCGGCTTGCCTTGACGAGTTGTACATCTACCTCGCGGGGCACGGCGGCAAGAGCGGCTACATCCGCGCGCAGAACGGTCGCGGCAAAATGACGCCCGAACAATTAAAGAACGCCATCGGCTCCGGCTCGCATTGTCCGGCGACCATGGATTACTACGCCGGCGAGTGCCGTCAGCCCGGCTTCTGCAATCTGAACATCGTGATCATCAGTTGCTACGCGGGCAACTTCACCACCGGCGACAACTCGATCGCCCAGGCCGGCGTGAACGTGCTGGCCGCTTCGGATAAAAACACCTCCGCGCGCGGCCGCCCCAACGGCGACGGCGCGTACGTCAGCAACGCATACTTCGAAGCTTACGAAGGCAACCAGGCCGACGATCCGCCCAACGGCGACGGCGACGGCGAAGTCTCCGCCGAAGAGGCCATGGACTGGGCAAAAGATAATTACGGCGGACCCGACACCGGCGCGAGCACGCAACTGGGCGCCGATTGCGAATGCGTCTGCAACACGCCGGGATGGTCGTGGCCCGACCTGGAAAACGACTTGATCTACTGGTACCTGGTCGGCGAACCGACCTACGTCGGTCACCTGGATATCATCCAGTACGGCATCGTGCCCTTCGCGGGCGGCTTCTACGCGCAGATCCGCACCGCGACCAATCTGCCCGGCGGGGCCGACACCGGCTTCCATGAGTACTACGCGGTCTTCGACACCGACCTGCCCAACTTCGTCGGCGAGGGCGTCACCCACGACGGCGACACCGCGTACATCGCGCAGTTCCTCAACGGCGTGTGGAAGATGTTCCTGTTCGTCTACAACGACACCTCGCATACCTGGGTCAACACGCCGACCACCTCGACCGTCGTGGTCGAAGGGCAGGACCTGACCATGACCATCAACAACGAGGAAGCGGGCATCAACTTCATCGAGGAATTCGCGCCCACGCGCATGGCGACCTGGTACCGCGAAGACGAGACGATCGACGCCGGCGACGATACGGAAATCCAGGACGGCACCGAAGGCCATCACTGCTTCTAAAAACCGGAACGACCAACGGGGATGCGCTTGTTTCGCGTCCCCGTTTTTTTATTCGGACATCGGTGAAACCGGCAGGCCAAAACTGCGCGGAGTTCGACCCGGCGCGCCTTTGCTATCGCTAAAAGTGTGGCACACGGAAAGCAAACCCGGATGCGCGTGTGTTTCAGAGGGTAATCACGCCGGCTTTTTTTACGGCGGCATTTTGCGTAGCATCGGGCAAAACCACGGAGGACGCATGGGCGATCACGAATGGGCCGACGAACTGGGCGTGGCGATCACGGTGTGCGATCGCGAGGGGATCATCATCGAGATGAACGAGGCGTCGCGCGCGGTGTTCGTCAAGTACGGCGGTGCGGCGCTGCTCGGCACGAACGTGCTGGACTGCCACCCCGAGCCGGCGCGCACGCAGTTGGCGCGGATGCTCGCCGAGGGAACGACCAACACGTACACGATCGAAAAGAACGGAAAGAAAAAGCTGATCTACCAGACGCCCTGGAAGCGCGACGGACGGGTCATGGGCCTGGTGGAGATCTCGCTACCCCTGCCGGACGACCTGGCGCATCACCGGCGCGATTGAGGTATTGGGCTAAACCGGCGTGGGATATGGAAAATCTCAAATCGACCGATATTGAAAAGTACAAAGTAGGATTGTCTGGAAAATTTTCTATGGATTGACTGGATCCTGAAATTTATAACTAATTGCAAACAATCGATTTTTTTCTTGCGTTGGCCGGGCGGATTGGCGTATGGTAACGGAAAGGAGATAGGGACCTCAGCCAATTATGTACTTGACTTATCGATGGATTTCAATATATTGCGCACTTCCCTGCGAAGGTGGGGATATTAATGCACGTGTATTTTGATGATGTGCGGTAGTACTCACTGGATCCTGATGCGGCGATAGCGAAGACGAGGAAACAAGGCGCTTCATGTTCGACAACCTGCAAGATAAGCTGACTACCGTCTTTAAGAACCTGCGGGGGCACGGCAAGCTTACCGAAGCCAACATCCAGGAGGCGTTGCGCGAGGTGCGCATGAGCCTGCTGGAAGCCGACGTCAACTTCCGGGTGGTCAAGCAATTCCTCAACCAGGTGCAGGAGCGGGCGATGGGCACCGAGGTGCTCGGCTCGCTGACGCCGGGGCAGGTGTTCATCAAGGTCGTGCATGAAGAGCTGGTCGCGCTGATGGGCGACCGGGCCAGCGAGCTGGCGCTGGGCGGCAAACCGCCGGTGCCGGTGATGTTCGTGGGCCTGCAGGGTTCCGGTAAGACCACCTCGGTGGGCAAGACGGCGGTGCTGCTGCGCAAGAAGGGCCGACGGCCGCTGCTGGTGCCCGCCGACGTGTATCGTCCCGCGGCGATCACGCAGCTCAAGCAGTTGGCGGCGCAGATCGACGCGCCGGTGTTCGATTCGAACACGAGCATGAATCCGGTGGACATCGTGCTGCAGGCGCACCGCCAGGCGGAAACCGGCGGGCAGGACGTGCTGCTGATCGACACCGCCGGCCGGTTGCAGATCGACGAGCGGATGATGGCCGAGCTCGAACAGATCAAGGCCAAGATCCGGCCCGCGGAAATCTTGTTCGTCGCCGACGCGATGACCGGTCAGGACGCGGTGAACGTGGCCAAGACCTTCAACGACCGGCTCGACATCACCGGCGTGGTGCTGACCAAGATGGACGGCGACGCCCGCGGCGGTGCGGCGCTGTCGATCAAATCGGTGACCGGCAAGCCGATCAAGCTGATCGGCGTCGGCGAAAAGATGGACGCCTTCGAGGTGTTCCATCCCGACCGGATGGCCGGGCGCATCCTGGACATGGGCGACGTGCTCACGCTGGTCGAGCGCGCCGAGCAGACCATGTCGGAGAAAGAGGCGCGCAAGCTCGAAGAGAAGCTGCGCAAGAACCAGTTCACGCTGGAAGACTTCAAGGATCAGCTTCTGCAATTGCAGAAGATGGGTAGTTTGGAATCGCTGCTGTCGATGTTGCCGGGCATGGGCCAGGCCAAAGCGCTCAAGGATCTCGACCTGAACGAGGACGAGATGAAGCACACGCTGGCGATCATCAACTCGATGACGCCGGAGGAGCGCCGCAACCACCAGGTCATTTCCGGCAGCCGTCGCCAGCGCATCGCCCGCGGCTCGGGGACGACAATTCAGGACGTCAACTCCTTGCTCAAACGCTACGTGCAGGCGCGCAAGATGTTGGGGCACCTGACCAAGGGCGGCGGGATGATGCCCGGCGGCATGATGCCCGGCGGCATGGGTATGCCGGGGGGCGGAGGCGGCGGCAAAAAGGGAGCTCACAAGAGTTCAAAGGTGAAGAAGGGGAAGAAAGGAAAGCAGGCGAAGAAGCCCACGTTTTCCTTCCCCTTCAAACCGTAATTCTTCAACCGGAGAAAGGAAAAGCACTAATGGCGTTGAAGATGAGACTCGCGCGATTTGGCGCGAAAAAGAAACCGTTCTATCGCATCGTGGTCGCCGACAGCGAAGCGCCGCGTGACGGCCGCTTCATCGAACAGGTCGGCTATTACGACCCGAAACTGGTCGAGAAAAAAGCGACCTTCTATCAGGACAAAGTGACCAAGTGGCTGAACGAGGGGGCCATTCCCACCGACACCGTGAGAAGCCTGCTTAAAGAACAAGGTTTGTGGAAGCCCAAATCGGATAGCTGATTTGCATATTACCGTTCGTATGTAAGGGGAGGGCTTACATGAGGGAGCTGATTGAGTACATCGCCAAAGCGTTAGTGGATGATCCGGACAACGTTGTGGTGAACGAAGTCATGGGCGAAACCACTTCGGTCATCGAGTTGCGCGTCGCCAAAGACGACTTGGGCAAGGTCATCGGCAAGAACGGCCGCACCGCGCGGGCGATGCGCACGATTCTGTCGGCCGCATCGACCAAATTGCGCAAGCGGGCAGTACTGGAAATTCTCGAATAGGTAAAACAACGCAGTGAAGCAAGCGTCCCTGGTTTCCCTGGGCAAAATCGTCAAAACCCAGGGATTGAAGGGTGAATTTCGCGTTTACCCGCACAGTTTAGACTCGGAAAGCCTCGGCCGGTCGATCCCGATCGTGATCGCGCCGGCCGCAGGCGATCCGTTACCCACGCGCATCGTACGTTCCCGCCAACAAGGCTCGCTGTTCATCCTGAAAGTGGAAGGCGTCGACAGCATCGCGCAAGCCGAGAAACTGCTGGACGCGGAAGTGCTGACCGACGAAGAAAACCTCGCGCCGCTGGAGGACGACGAGTTCTACTGGTACGAGGTGATCGGCATGGAGGTCGTGACCGACACGGGCGAAAACCTGGGCACGGTCGAATCGATCATCCCCACCGGGGCCAACGACGTACTGCAGGTCAAGCGCGGCCGGCGCGAATACCTGCTGCCCAACATCCCCGACGTCGTCCTGGAGATCGACCGCGACGCCGGACGCATCCTCGTCCATCTGCTGCCGGGATTGATCGATTAAATTTTCCTTGCGACCAACAACACACCGTTGGCTTCGCCAAAAATGCGGCACACAATCCAAGGCTTCCTGAGCGTTAATCCTCCGAAGCTTTAGCGAAGAAGGAAGCGAAGAATCTTTTGTACACGGACGTAGATTCTTCGTCGCGCGAAACGCGTGACTCAGAATGACTGGCGTTGTGTGTGCCACAGTTTTCGCCCCTGGCGAAAGCTGTGCTCGGACACGACCAGAAGAACAACCGCCCTACTTCACCGTCAGCTTCGACAGCATCTCCTTGACCGAGGCGGCGGATTTGTCCAAGCGCCCGCGCTGTTCCTCGTTGAGCTCCAGCTCGATGATCTGCTCGACGCCGTTGGTGCCCAGTTTGACCGGCACGCCGAAGTACATGTCGTGATAACCGTACTCGCCGTCAAGGTAGGCGCAACAGGGCAGAATGCGCTTTTTATCCTTGAGGATCGCCTTGACCATGGCGATGGTCGCGGCGGCCGGCGAGAAGAACGCGCTGCCGGTTTTGAGCAACGAGACGATTTCGCCGCCCGCCTGCCGCGTGCGATCGACGATCGCGGCCACGCGCTCGGGCGGCAGCAGCATCTGGATCGGAATGCCGCCGACGGTCGTGTAGCGCGGCAGCGGCACCATGTTGTCGCCGTGGCCGCCCAGCACCAACGCGCTGATGTCCTCGACCGACACGTCCAGCTCCATGCTTATGAAGGCGCGGAACCGCGCGGTGTCGAGCACGCCGGCCATGCCGACCACGCGCTCCTTGGGGAAGCCCGACACCCGCTTGGCGACCATGCACATCGCGTCCAGCGGATTGCTGACGATGACCAGCACCGCGTTCGGGCTGCGCGGGGCGACCTGCTCGATGACCGACTTCATGATCTCTTCGTTTTTCGCCAGCAGGTCGTCGCGGCTCATGCCCGGCTTGCGCGGCAGGCCGGCGGTGACCACGACCACGTCGGAATCGGCCGTGGGCTCGTAATCGTTGGAGCCGATGATATGGGCGTCGAAGTTGAGCATCGGCGCACTCTCGGCCAGATCCAGCGCCTTGCCCTGGGGCATGCCCTCGACGACGTCGACCAGCACGATGTCGCCCAGCTCTTCCGCCGTTGCCCGCGCGGCGGTGAATGCCCCGACGTTGCCCGCACCGATAATGGAAATCTTTCTGCGCGCCATGTGAACCCTCCCAAATTTTATAAAAATTCCCGCAAACTCAGTGTGGCCGATTCGCCGCCGTTCGGCAAGATCGGCTTGCACAAAAAAAGTGCATTACGTATGCTGCCGGATGCTCTCTTAATAAAGGTCCGCCGATGGAAGAAGTCAAATTAACGCAGTTGTCGCACGGCTCGGGGTGAGCCTGTAAGCTGGCTCCGGGCGAGCTGGACGCGATACTGCAAAAATTGCCGCGAGTCGACAACGAGCGCGTGCTGGCCGGGCACGGCGACGACGCGGGCGTGTATCTGCTCCGCGACGATCTGGCGCTGGTGCAGACGGTGGACTTCTTTACCCCGGTGGTCAACGACCCGACCGCCTTCGGCATGATTGCCGCCGCCAACAGCCTTTCCGACATTTACGCGATGGGCGCGACGCCGCTGACCGCGCTGAACGTGGTGGGCTTTCCCGAGAAGGGGCCGCTGCCGCTGTCGATGCTCGGGGACATTCTGGCCGGCGGCTACGCCAAGGCGACCGAAGCGGGCGCGGCGATCATCGGCGGGCACACGGTCGACGACAAGGAGCCCAAGTACGGCCTGGCGGTGACCGGGGTGATTCATCCGGACGACATCCTGGGCAAGCACGGGGCGCACGCGGGCGACCTGCTGGTGCTGACCAAGGCGATCGGCACGGGGCTGCTGGCCACGGCGCTCAAGGCGGAGATGGAGCCGGCGGGCACCGAACAGGTGTTGATCGATTCGTGTTCGTTCCTCAATGACAAGGCGGCGCGGGCGGCGCGGCGCGTGGGCGTGCACGCCTCGACCGACGTGACCGGCTTCGGCCTGTTGCTGCATACGATCGAGATTCTGAAAAACAGCGGCGTGGGCGGCGAGGTGTGGTTCGACGAGATCCCGCTGCTGCCGGGCGTCGCCGAATGCCTGTCGATGGGACTGATTCCCGGCGGCACCTACGCCAACCGCGATTTCGCCAACGCCTGGGTGCGCGCCGACGCGGCGTTGTCGGACGATCAACTGCTGCTGGCCAACGATGCGCAGACCAGCGGCGGGCTGTTGCTGGCCGTCGCCGCCGACAAGGCCGACGACCTGCTGGCCGCGTTGGCCGACGAGGGCGTGCCGGTGCGCGCGGTCGTGGGCCGCCTGACCGACGAAAGCAACGTGCTGCGCCTGCGGCCCGGACGGTAACATGCGCCTCGGCTCGCTCGACTTCGGGGAGAAGATCCCGTTGATTCTCGCGCCGCTGGCCGGCTACAGCGACATGGCCTTTCGCACCGTGTGCCGCCGGTTCGGCGCCGATCTGACCGTCAGCGAGATGGTCAGCGCCGACGGGATGATCCTCGCCCCGCCGCGCTCCAAGGGTCGACAGAAAACGCTGGCGTACCTGGACGCCGCGCCCGACGATCATCCCTTCGTCGCGCAACTGTTCGGCAAGGATCCGCACCTGCTGGCCGAGGCGTGCCGGGTCGTCGCGGACCTGCGGCCGATCGAGGCGATCGACCTGAACGCCGGGTGCCCGGTGCGCAAGGTGGTCAACAGCGGACACGGTGTGGCGCTGATGCGCGATCCGGCGCTGCTGCATCGCGTGCTGGCGGCGATGCGCGCGGCGACGACGCTGCCGCTGACGGTCAAGCTGCGGGCGGGCGCGGAGACGGTGAACGTGCTCGAATGCGCCAGGGCCGCGCAGGAGGCGGGGGTGGACGCGATCGCGGTGCATCCGCGCACGCGGGCGCAGCAGTTCACCGGACGGGCGGACTGGTCGCTGATCGCGGCGGTGAAAGCGGCGGCGAGCGTGCCGGTGATCGGCAACGGCGACGTGACGACCGGCGAGGACGCGGCGGCGATGGTCGCGCAAACCGGTTGCGACGCGGTGATGATCGGCCGGGGCGCGGTGGGCAAGCCGTGGTTGTTCGCCCAGGCGCGCGCGGCGCTGGAGGGACGGACTGTTCCGTCCGAACCGAATGCGGCGGAGAAGCTGGCGATGCTCGAGCTGCATCTGGCCACGATGATCGCGGCCAAGGGCGAACAGCAGGCGGCCAAGGAAATCCGCAAGTTCGCGCTGCGCCTGGTCAAAGGCGTGCGTGGAGCGACGGCGGCGCGGCAGGACATCGCCACCGCGCCGGATGTGACGACGTTGATGACGATCGTGCGGCGCGTGTTCGCCGCGGCGGGGGAAGGGCATGAATAGCGACGGACATCCGAAATTGCAGGCGGCGTTGGAAGACGTCTGCAAAAAATTGCTGGCCTCGTCGTCGCCGGATCGCGAAGGCGACGTGTATCAAACGGTGATCGATTATGTGGAGCGCTGCCTGATCAACTGCGCGCTGGAACACTGCCGCGGCAACCAGGTCGCCGCCGCCCGTCTGCTGGGTTTGCACCGCAACACTCTTCGGCGAAAACTGCGTACAATAGCCTAAATAAAAGTCCAAACTTTGTACTAGTATCGGTCAGTTGATCGTGTTACACTCCCTGTCCAGGGCAATGAGGGAAAACTGAAAAATACGGTCAATTCCGTAGAAAAAGGCAGTCGCTTAGAAAGTCGGAATTAGAAAGTACGTTCAGGACGTTGGAAACAACGAATGAACATTTCTGGAATGTTGATTCGCGCGCTTTGCGAACGAAGATAGTTCTATGCATTTCAGGCTATGATCCGACCGGCGGCGCCGGACTGCTGGCGGATACCGTCGCCCTGGCCGGATTGGGCATCCGCACGGCCGGAGCCATCACCGCGTTGACCATTCAGGGACCGGCCCGCACGGTCCGTTTTTCCCCCGTTGAGCCGAAATTTTTCGCCGAGACGCTGGCGGCGCTGACGGCCGATTTGCCGATTTCCGCAGTGAAAATCGGCATGTTGGGCAGCGGCGAAAACGTGCGGATCGTCCGCGATTTTCTGCGTCGTCGGCCGAAAAACGTGCCGGTGGTGATCGACCCGGTGCTGACGGCGGGCGCGGGCGGCGCATTGGGGGACGAAGACGTTTTCGCCGTGTTGCGCGACGAACTGACGGCGCAAGCGACGCTGATCGCCCCCAACGTTCCCGAGGCGGAGAGGTTATGTAATCTCTCAATAAAACAGCCGTTCGAATGTGAGCGGGCCGCGCAGCGCCTGCGGGAGATGGGGGCCGGAAACGTATTGATCAAAGGAGGGCATCTGGACGGGGACCCGGTCGATCGATTGTGGACCACGGACGGATTTTTCGAGTGGAAAAACCAGCGGAAGGAAGGGGCCGAAGTACACGGCACCGGTTGTGCGCTGGCGGCATTGATAGCCGGCCTACTGGCGCAAGAGAAACCGATGGACGAAGCGGTTGGGACCGCCATTGAGACGTTACAACAAGCCATTTCATCAGCATGGTCGCCAACGAACGAGGGATGGAGATTTTCGGGATTGGTCGGTTAGCTCGCATGTTGCAGTTGAGTACGGTTAGAAAGGACGAGCGATGAACGGCTTCCAGAAAGAGCGGCGGACTTTCCGTCATCCGCCGATGACCAAGCGGGAACTCGAATGGCGCGGGTGGAACGAATGCGATGTGATTTTAATAACCGGTGACGCGTTTATCGATCACCCCAGTTTCGAGATCGCCATCCTCGGTCGCGTACTGGAAACGTTGGGCCTGAAGGTCGGCTTTATCGCCCAGCCGGATTGGAACGACCTGCGCGAGTTCACGCAATTGGGCAAGCCGCGGTTGTTTTTCGTCGTATCCGCGGGCAAGAACGACTCGATGATCGCCAACTACCGGCCGACCAAGCGACCGCGAAAGATCGACTTTTTCAGCCCCGGCCGTCTGCCCGGCCTGCGGCCCGATCGCGCCAGCCAGGTGTATACCGAAATCTGCAAGAAGGTGTATCCGGAAGTGCCGGTGGTGCTCACCGGGCACGAAGCGACCATGCGCCGTTTCGCGCACTACGATTTCTGGGACGACAAGCTGCGGCCCGGCCTGCTGGCCGAAACCGAGGCCGACCTGCTGACCTACGGCTACGCCGAACGGTCGCTGACGCAGATCGCCCGCGTGTTCGCGCGCGGCGGCAACGCGCTGGATTGCCGGACCATCCGCGGCGTGATGTACAAGGTCGACCGCAACCAGGAGGGGTGGGAGCAGTACATTCCGCCCGAGCACGTCAAACTGCCGAACTGGGACGAGTTGCTGTCTTCGAAGACCAGCTTCCTGGAACATTATCGGCTGGTCAACGACAACGTCGATTACTTCCGCAAGCCGCAACCGCTGGTGGAGAATTACAACGGCTACTCGTTGGTGCAGACGCCGCCGCAACGGCCGCTGTCGACCACCGAGCTCGACCGCATGTACGAGCTGCCCTATTCGCGTACGCCGCACCCGAAGTACCGCGAGGCCGGGCCGATTCCATCGTTCGAGACGGTCAAGTACGGCATTACCACGCACCGCGGCTGCTTCGGCGATTGCACCTTCTGCGGCAACCACCTGTTCGAAGGACGCTACATCAGCCAGCGCAGCAAGGATTCGATCATCCGCGAGGCGACGCTGATCGCCGGGTTGCGCTATTTCCGCGGCTGGATCAGCAACGTCGGCGGCCCGATGGCCAACATGTACGGCATGGGCTGCACGCTGCCCGAGGAACAGCGCGCGGAGTGCCAACGCACCAGTTGCATCCACCCGGCCCCCTGCAAAGACTTGAAGATCGACCACAGCGAGTACCTCGACCTGCTCAAATCGGTGCGTTGCGTGGACGGCGTCGAGCGCTGCTACCTGTCGAGCAACCTGCGGGTGGACATCATCGAGCGCGATCCGCACGCCGACGAATTCCTCGAGGAGGTCATGCGCTACTTCCTGCCCGGCCACCTGAAGGTGCCCTTCGAGCACGTGTCGGACGAGGTCAACAAGCGCCTGCACAAATACGACGAAAACTGCGTGGAGAATTTCATCAAGCGGTTCCAGAAGCTGTCCAAGCTGCCGGGGCTCGAAGAGTTGTACGTAACGCCGTATTTCGTCAGCGCGCATCCGGGCAGCCGATTGGAAGACGCGATCGAGGTTGCATTGTTCCTCAAGCGCAACAACCTGGAAAACTGCCAGATTCAGGATTTCGTGCCCGTGCCGGGATCGGCCTCGTCGGTGATGTATTACACCGGGATCGATCCGTACAACGAGGAGACGGTGTATCGGCCGCTGGCCTATCGCGAGCGCAAATTGCAGCGCAGCCTGTTCCAGTATTACAAGCCGCAAAACGAGCGGTACGTGTTCGACGCGCTCAAGGAGGCCGACCGTCTGGACTTGGTCGGCGAGGGCGACGGCTGCCTGATCGGCAAAGAGCCGGCCTGGTCGCCGTTCGAGTAACGAACATTTCTTCGCGTTTTCACGCGTCGCATATTGAAAACCGCCTTGCATTAACGCGATTCTTGTTTAAATTTTCACCACTGCGTCGAGCGATAATACCTTTTTCCCGACTTCCGAATTGGGGCACCTGGAACCGATAAGCCCCGGAGGGGCGACTGGTAAGTAGCGAAGGGCGAAGCCCTGGAAATTGCGGCCCACCCAGAGCCGACAAGCCCCGGAGGGGCGGAGGAATCTTCGATAATTCGCGTCAGATCGGCCACGGCGATTTGTGTATGCGTTGAAAACGATCGGCCGTTCCGCCGGAGGCGGGCATCACCTGCACCCCTGCGGGGTTTGCTTGAATTTGCCTCGTCTGATTCCAGGGCCAAAGGCCTTTCGCTACTGACCTGCGCCCTACGGGCTTGAGGATCTTGCGCAGAAAATCATTTCAACATTGTTCGACTTCTACCCGATTTTTCCTGGGGCACCCTAAATCGAAATCGCCATCTTGTAATTTCGAGCGCCTACAAAAAAACAAGGCGTGCGGACGTCAGGGACGACGATCGATAAAAACCGCCTTGCATTAACGCGATTCTTGTTTAAATTTTCACCACTGCGTCAGAGGGCAAAACTTTTTTCGCCGGCGGAGTGTCCAAGGAGACGAACCGCCGCGGTCACGAGGATCATCCTGCGTGATCTTTTTTGCTTTGAGGAGAGGTGAGCCATGGCGAACGACCTGGAAAGCATCGAACGCGAGATCATCGAGGCCAGCACTTTCGTCGACAAGCTGCTGGGCGAAGTCGGCAAGCGGATCGTCGGCCAACGGGCGATGACCGAGCGCATTCTGATCGCCATTCTGGCCAACGGCCACATTCTGCTGGAGGGCCTGCCGGGCCTGGCCAAAACGCTGGCGGTCAAAACTTTCGCCGAGTGCATCGACGCCCATTTCGCGCGCATCCAGTTTACGCCGGACCTGCTGCCGGCCGACCTGATCGGCACGATGATCTACCGCAAGGAAACCGGCGAGTTCGTGCCCAAGCTGGGGCCGCTGTTCGCCAACCTGATTCTCACCGACGAAATCAACCGCGCGCCGGCCAAGGTGCAAAGCGCGCTGCTCGAAGCGATGGAGGAGCGCCAGGTGACCTTGGGCGACGCCTCGCACAAGCTGCCCGAGCCGTTTCTGGTCTTCGCCACCCAAAACCCGATCGAGCAGGAGGGCACCTATCCGCTGCCCGAGGCGCAGCGCGACCGCTTCCTGCTCAAGCTGCGCGTGGATTATCCGTCCTACGACGAGGAACGGCTGATCATGGACCGCATCGGCGGCGGCGAACTCGCCCCGGTGAGCAAGGTGGTGACGCCGGCCGACCTGGTGGCCACGCGCGAGGTGGTCAAGAAGGTGCGCGTCGACGAGAAGATCGTGCGTTACATCCTCGACCTGGTCTTCGCCACGCGCGAGCCCAACAAGATCCCCGGCCTGGACGCCTGGGCGCCGCTGATCGAATACGGCGCCAGCCCCCGCGCCAGCCTCGCGCTGCTGGCCTGCGCGCGCTGCCACGCGTTCTTGCGGCACCGCGGCTTCGTCACGCCCGAGGACGTCAAAGCGATCGGGCCGGACGTGCTGCGCCACCGCATCATCCCCAGTTACGAGGCCGAGGCCGAGGAGAAGACCGTCGAGGACATCGTGCAGGCGGTGTTCGATCACGTGGAAGTTCCCTAAGGCCGAGCGAGGAGGGTTTTAACTCCGATGTTGACCGCCGAGGCCATCCGTCGCATCCGCCGCGTGGCGATCACCACGCGCAAGGAGGTCGAGACCGGCTTTTCCGGCGCGTACCACAGCGTCTTCAAGGGGCGCGGCGCGCAGTTTGACCAGGTGCGCCCGTACCAGGAAGGCGATCCGATCCGCGACATCGATTGGAACGTGACGGCGCGCACGGGCGAGCCGCACGTGAAGGTGTTCACCGAGGAGCGCGAGTTGACGCTGCTGCTGTTGGTGGACACCAGCGCCTCGGGCCGGTTCGGTTCGGTGCGCGCCAAGCGCGAGCTGGCCGCCGAGGCCGCGGCGATTCTGGCCTTCTCGGCGATCTCCTCGGGCGACAAGGTGGGCCTGCTGCGCTTCACCGACCGCGTCGAGGAATACGTTCCCCCGCGCAAGGGCGGCAAGCACGTGTGGCGGGTGATCCGCGATCTGCTGGCCGGCGAGAACGAAGGACGCGGCACGGACATCGGTCAGGCGCTGGTCTACCTGCGGCGCGTGCGCAAGCGGCGGGCGGTGGTCTTTCTGCTCAGCGACTTTTTCACGATGCAAAACTACGAACGCGAACTGCGGGCGATCGCCGGGCGGCACGATCTGGTCGCGGCGGAGATCGTCGATCCGCTCGACCTGGCGTTGCCCAAGGCCGGGCTGCTGGAAGTCGAGGACGCCGAGGGCGGCGACCGCCTGTGGGTCGACACGTCCAGTAAGAAGGTTCGCGAACAATACGCGACGCGGGCCGAGACGCGGCGCAAGCTGTTGCGCGATACGTTTCTGCGCAACGGCGTCGAACTGCTGACGTTGCGCACCGACGAGGGCGCGGCGCCGGCGCTGTCGCGGTTCTTCGAACAACGCAAACGGAGGCGGCGGTGAGGCGCGTTCTGCCGGCGTTGCTGTTTGTGTTGCTGTTGACCGGCGTCGCCCGGGCGCACCCGGTGGCGTTGGGCGTGTACGCGAGCAAAACGCAGGTGGAGATCACCGAGCCCTTCGCCTATCAGATCGTGCTGGAGTTTCCGGGCGGATGGTCGGTGACGCCGCCGGTGATGAAACGCGAGATGGGCCTGTTCGACGTCGACGGATGCTCCACCCAAATCGACCAGCATCCCGACGGCGGCGCGCGCCTGGCCATTTCCTGCACGCTGACTTCTTATGAACCGGGGGTCATCGACCTGCCGGTCAAAGAGGTGAAGATCAACGGCCCGAACGGCCACGTCGAAACCGACCTGCTGCCCGAGGTGAAGCTGACCGTCGTCGGGCCGCTGGTCGGCGAGGAACCCCGGGGGCTCAAGCCGCCCGAAGAAGTGCCGACCAACTGGCTGACGCTGGTGCTGGGCGGGGGCGTGGGATTGATCGTCGTCGCGCTGATCGTGCTGACGGTCGTTCTGCTGGTGCGCTGGGTGCGCGGCCGCGAAAAACGGGAAAAAGCCGCGCCGCGCGAACCGGCCGATCTGCGCGCGCTGCGGCGGCTCGACAGCGAGGAACTCGAGCGGCTGTTGCGCGAAGGAAAGGCGAAGCCCTTCTACACCGAGCTGACCGCGATCGTGCGCGAGTATCTCGAAGCGCGCTTCGGTCTGCCCGCGCCGGATCGCACGTCGCATGAAATTTTGGATCTGCTCAAGTTCTACGGGCTGACCGATCACCAGAAGTTTTTCCGCGAGCTGCTGGACAACTCCGACTACGCCAAGTTCGCCGGCCTGGAAGTGCCGCACGACCTGTGGCTGCGGCACCGCTCGCAGTCGCGCATGTTCGTGGTCAACACCAAGCCCGAGGAAATGCCGGAACCGGCGCCCGACGACGCGACGGACAAGGAGGTCAAATGACCTTCGGTCTGCCGTGGGTGTTGCCGTTGCTGTTGTTGCCGCTGCTGGTGTTCATCCGCCGGCTGCGCGGCAAGCGCGAAGCGACGTTGCTGGTCGGCGACGCGCGCGCCTTCGCCGATCTGCCGCGCTCGTGGCGTCAGCGGCTGACCTGGCTGCCGCCGCTGTTGCGCATGCTCGCGGTGGCCGCGCTGATCTTCGCCGCGTCGCGGCCGATGCTGACCAAGACGACCGAGAACATCACCAGCGAGGGCATCGACATCATGCTCACGCTGGACGTGTCCGGTTCGATGCAGGCCCCCGATTTTCAGCCGCGCGACCGCATGTACGTCGCCAAGCTGCTGACCACACAGTTCATCGAGCAGCGCATCGGCGACCGGCTGGGGCTGGTGCTGTTCGCGGGCAAGGCGGTGACGCAATGCCCGCTGACGGTCGACCACGGCATCGTCGTGCAGCAGGTGCAGGCCGCCGAGGCCGGGCAGTTGGGCGACGGTACGGCGATCGGCATGGCGCTGGCGTCGGCCGCCAACCGCTTGCGCGACGCGCCGGGCAAAAGCCGGGTGATTGTGCTGCTGACCGACGGCAACAACAACACGGGCAAGATCGACCCGCTTACGGCCGCGCGCATGGCCGCCGCGCTCAAGACGAAAATCTACGCGATCGGCGTGGGACGGCGCGGGGCGCAGGCGGTGATCGACCCCGGCGGCTTCGGGCGCCCGCCGCAGGTCACCGAGGAACTGGACGAGGAGACGCTCAAGAAGGTCGCCGAGGCCGGCGGCGGAAAATATTTTCGCGCCACCGACGCGCAGGGCCTGAAGAAGATCTTCGACGAAATCGACCGGATGGAAAAAACGCAGGTCGAGCGCGAGAAGGCGACGCACTTTACGGATAAATTCGAACCGCTGCTGTGGCTCGGGCTGGTTCTGCTGTTGGTGGAACTGTTGCTGGCCGGCGGGCCGTTGCGAAAGGTGAGTTAGATGCGGTTGGCGCATCCCGAAGCGTTGTTGCTGCTGCTGTCGATCCCGGCGCTGGCGCTGTTGCTGTGGCTGGGTTGGCGTAGCCGCGATCGCGCCTTGGCGCGGCTGCTGCCGGCCGGCGAACAACGCACGGCGCTGAGCACGGCGCGCGGTTCGCGGCGTCTCGTCCGCCTGCTGCTGCTGAGCCTGGCGCTGGCGTTTCTGGTCGTCGCCGCGGCGCGGCCGCAACTGGGCTTCGACTACCTCGAGGTCAAGCGGCAGGGCGTGGACGTGGTGGTGGCCATCGACGTGTCGACCTCGATGCTCGCGCGGGACGTGGTGCCCGATCGTCTGGGCCGGGCCAAGCACGCGGCGTTGCGGCTGCTGGACAAGCTCGGCGGCGATCGCGTGGCGGTGCTGCCCTTCGCGGGCAGTTCGACGCTGCGCTGGCCGCTGTCGTTCGACCACGGCGCGGCGAAGATGCTCATCGAGGCCGTCGACGCGACCGCGGTGACCAAGGCCGGGTCGGGCCTGAAGACGGCGGTCGAGGGCGCGCTCAAGCTGTTCACCAAGGACGAGCGCTACGAAAAGGTGTTGGTCGTTCTCAGCGACGGCGAGGACCTGGTCGGCGGGCTCGACGAGGCCGGGAAACAGGCGGCCGATCGGAAACTGATCATCCATGCGATCGGCGTGGGCGACACGCGCGGCGCGCCGATCCCGCTGCCCGGCGAAGAGGGCGAGTTCAAGCGCGACAAAAACGACAAGATCGTCCTCACGCGGCTGGAGCCCGAACCGCTGCAGGTGCTGGCCGGACTGACCGGCGGCGTGTACGTGCAGGCTTCCTACAGCGAGGACGAGGTGGACGTGGTCGCCGAGAAGATCAACGCGCTGCTCGGCCACGAAATGAAAAAGAGCGTCACCGTGCGCTACAAGGAACAGTACCAGTGGTTCCTGCTGCCCGGCCTGTTGCTGGTGCTGCTGGAAGAGGCGTTGGGACGCCGGCGAAAGGACAAGCGATGAAACGCGCGCTGACCGTGCTGTTGCTGCTGCTGTTGTCGGCGGCGAACGTGTGGGCGGCCGAGAGCGTCGCCTCGCTGGTCGAGCGCGGCAACGCGGCGTATAACAAACAGCAGTACGATCAGGCGCTGGCGGCGTATCAGGAGGCGGCGCGGTTCGCCCCGCAGCGCGCCGAGGTGCAGATCAATCTGGGCAACGCGCTGTTCGCGCAAAACAATTATCCGGAAGCGGTGGCGGCCTACAACAAGGCGCTGAGCACATCCGATCCGCAATTGCGCGCGCGGGCGTTGTACAATCGCGGCAACGCCGAGCTGATGCAGAATCAGTTCGACGCGGCGGTCGGTTCCTATCGCGGCTCGCTGCGTCTCAACCGCTTCGACGAGGACGCGCGGCACAATCTGGCCTACGCGCTGCAAAAGAAACAGGAACAACAGGAATCACAGGAGCAGAACGAGGAGCAGGATCAGCAAGGCCAGAGCGACCGGGAGCAGGAGGATTCCGAGAGCAACGAGGAGCAGGGCGAGCAACAGGAGCAACCGCAGCCGGAAGACGAACAACAGCAACCGCAGGACGAGCAAGAGGGCGATCGGCAGGAAACGCCGTCGCCGCAGGAAGAGATGAAGCCCGACGAGCAAACGCCGCAACCGGCGCAGCAGTCCGAGGAAGAAGTCGATCAGGAGTCGATGGATCCCGCGCTTGCCGCGAAGCTGCTTGATGCATTACAGGAAGAGGAGAAGAAGGATCTCCAGCGCGCCATCCAAAAGCGCCCCGAGGACGAGGATGTGGATCAGGACTGGTAGCCTGATATTGATCATACTGCTCGCGCTGACGACGGCGGCGTCGGCGGCGCGCGACCAGGTGCGCCTGGAACTCGAGGTGCAGCCGCGCAGCGTCCTGGTCGGCGACTCGGTGGAAATTTCCATCGTCGTCGAGGGCGACCGCAAGGCGCAGCCGCAACTGGAGGGCGCCGAGGCGTTTCGCATCGTGGGCACGCAAAGCGGTTCGAGCGTGCGGATCATCAACGGGGTGATCAGCATTTCCAACACCTTCACCTACACGGCGGTGGCGCAGCGGGCGGGCACGGCGACGTTGACCGCGACGCTCAAGCAGCGCGGACGCACGTTGCGTTCGGAGCCGGTCAGCGTGCTGGTGGCGCAGGCGGGACAGGCGCCGGCGACGCCGCCGCCAAGCGGTTCGGTCAGCGTGCCGACCGACGCGCAGGGGCGCGCCAAGCCGATGTTCATGCGCGCGATTCTTTCCGCCGACAAGCCCTACGTCGGCGAGCAACTGACCGTCGAGTACCGGGTGTACATTCGCGAGGGCGTGCGGCCGCGCAACTTCAGCCTCAACGAGGTGCCCGAGTTCACCGGCTTCGTCGCGCACGAGCTGATCACCTCCAACCGCCTCAACTTCGAGGGCGTGACGATCGACGATACGCCCTATCGCGCGGCGACGGTGAAACGCTACGCGCTGTTTCCGGTCGCGCCGGGTGAAGCGTCGATCGGCTCGCTCGGCATGCAGATGTCCGTGGCGCGCACGAGCCGCGGGCGCGGGTGGGATCCGTTCGAGGACTTTTTCGACCTGAGCCAGGGGCGGACGGTGCAGACCGCGTCGCAGCCGGTGAGCGTGACGGTGCTGCCGCTGCCCGCGGCGGGGCGGCCGGCCGATTGGCGCGAGGGCGTGGGTACCTACAAGGTGAGCGCGCAACTGGACCGCGGCGAGACGGCGGTGGGCGAGCCGGTGGAATTGAAGATCGTCGTCGAGGGCTACGGCAACGTCGATTCGATTCCGCGCCCGCAACTGGCGCTGGACGAGGCGATCCGCGTCTACAGCGAAAAGGCCAAGCCGGAGGTTGTCGCCGGTTATGACTTGGTGAGCAGCAAGAAAACCTTCGAGATTATCCTCATTGCCGCCAAGCCCGGCGAGTACGAGATTCCGGCGATCCGCGTGCCGTTCTGGGATCCGAAGGAAAAGGGTTACCGCGTGGCGACGACCGCGCCGTTGCGTTTCACCGCCACCGGCGAGGCCGAGGCCGCGCAACCGCAAGCGCCGGGCGTGCTCAGCCGCGAGGCGATCGAACTGCGCGGACGCGACCTGCGCTACATTCGCGGCGACAAACAATCGTTGCGTCCGGCGCACAAACCGTGGTCGGCGCGGCCGGCGGTGTGGATCATCCTCGGGCTGTGGCCGCTGCTGGTGCTGGGCGTGACGATCCACCAGATTCGCGTCGGACGCTTGCGGGCCGACCGGCGCTCGTGGCGCAGCCGCCGGGCGTTGCGCGAAGCGAAGCAGCGGCTCACCGAGGCGCGCGCGTTGCTGGCCAAACCCGAAGCGGCCAGGTTCTACGCCGAGCTGCATCGCGCCGTGCTGGGCTTTATCGCCGACAAGCTCGACGCCGCCGCGCCGGGATTTTCTCCCGACGAACTGGCGGCGCGTCTGGACGAAGCGGGCGTGAGCGACGAGACGATCGGCAATCTGCGCGACCTGTGGCGCGAAGCCGATCACGTGCGCTTCGCCGGGCAGGCCGCCGACCAGAAGCGACGCAAGGACGCCTACGGCCGCGCGCGCGACCTGCTGGCCGACCTGGCGCGGGAGTTGGAACGATGAAGCGCCTGTGGTTGCCGTTGCTGCTTTTGACGTTGTTGGCCGCGCCGGCGTGGGCCGACGTGGCGGCGGACCATTACAACCGCGGCAACAAGCTGTTTTCCGACGGGCAGTACGCCGAGGCGCTGGCCGCGTACCAGGCGGCGCTGGATTCGGGCGCCGACGACGCGGCGGTTTATTTGAATTTCGGC
Source organism: bacterium (assembly GCA_036725605.1). GTDB lineage: Bacteria > Lernaellota > Lernaellaia > Lernaellales > Lernaellaceae > CALBTQ01. The sequence continues at coordinate 12,980 of DAIMDW010000036.1, read as the reverse complement.
AACGCCGCGTTTCGTCTCAACGAGGTTGGGCTGGCGATCTGGGCCTATGAAATGGGTTTGCGGATCGAGCCGCGCAACGAGGATCTGCGTTTCAACCTGCGCTATGCGGGCGCGTTCATGCGCGACGAAATGCCGCCGGCCGACGAGGTGTTCATCCTGCGCGTCGGGCGCGCGCTGGCGGGGCACTTCACGGCCGACGAGGCGCTGGCGGGCGCGGCGGCGGGCTGGCTGCTGTGCGGATTGGCGGTGTTGTTGTGGGGGCCGTGGCGGCGTTTTCGTTGGCGGGTGATCGCGCTGGGCGTGCTCGGGGCGCTGCTGCTGGCGTTCTTCGCGCCGATCGCGGCGGCGAACGTGCATCGGCAGGCGGTGCTCGACCGCGCGGTGGTCGTGGCCGACGAGGTCGTCGTGCGCACCGGCCCGGCGGAAACGGCCAAGGAAGCCTTCACCGTGCATGGGGGCATGCGCCTGGAGTTGATCGAAACCCGCGACGACTACGCCCGCGTGCGCATCCCCACCGGTTTCGAGGGCTGGCTGCCGACCGAAACCTACCGCGCGTTGCGACGCGATACGGATTGACTCACGTTTTGTGTGCCGCAGTCTACGCCTGACACCGCCGGCGGGTAATAAGTATTATTTCAAATAATAACATACCTTGATTTGTCATCATCAAAGATGATGACAGAGGAGGGGGCGGCGTGTGGGCGGCGCGTGGGCGGCGCGTGGGCGGCATGTGGGCGGCGCGTGGGCAACGTGTGGGCGGAGTGTGGGCAACGTGTGGACGGCATGTGGACGGCGCGTGGACGGCGCGTGGACGGCGCGTGGGCGGCGCGTGGGCAACGTGTGGGCGGAGTGTGGGCAACGTGTGGACGGCGTGTGGGCGGCGCGTGGACGGCGTGTGGGTGGCGCGTGGACGGCGTGTGGGTGGTCGGAAGATGGTCGGCGATGCCCGCGCTTGAACGAGCACGGCCATGCCCTTCGGGCAAGACCGTGGCGCCCGATCTTCAACCGGCACACCTTTGGCTTCGCCAAGAGTGCGGCGCCCGGCGACGCGCCTCGAAAGGTTTCTTGTTTTCCGGTGCTCGTCGCCGCCAGATCCTCGGATCAAGTCCGAGCATAACCGGGGTTTTGTTTTCCCGACTTTTTCTCAGCGCGGCTCCAACAGCAGGACGCCTTCGCCGACGATGCGGCGCTGGTGGAAAAATTCCTCGACCTCGCCGAACGCCGTGGGGGCCAGTTCGCGCGCGGCGTAGATCGTCTCATCCGTGAACGTCAGCAGCGAACCGGCGAGCGTCCAGGACGCGTTGTACGTGTACGCGTCGTCGCCCACGCGCGCCCGCACCGGCGCGGGCAGGTTTTTCACGGTCAGGCCCGGCGGCAGGTGGAAGCGGTAAACGCGGCGCTCGCGCGTCAGGCCGAGGCGTTCGAGCGGATAGAGACGCTGCTCGTGCACGCGGTAGATGTCGCTCATGCCGAAGTCGAACAGGCGCAGCAGTTCGTACTTACCGCCGCTGGCGACGGTGAACATCGGCGTGAAAGACGTGCGGCGCAGCACGACCGGGTCGGTCATTTCGCTCATGCCGTCGAGGGAGAAATCCAGCAGTTCGGTGCGCCGGCCGAAGCCGCTGACCTGGGCGCGCATGCGGTCGCGCAGGCGTTCGGGATCGTAATGGCGATAGCCGCGCAACGACTGCGCCGGGTTGCCGGTGAAGCGGCGCTCTTCGACGATCTTCGCCGCGCCGCCCGGTTCGAGGTACACGTCGTAGGTCAACTCGACGGCGTGTTCGGCGGGCACGACGTCGGGCGTATGGCCGGTGCGGCCGGTCGGCAGTTCGACGTAGAACGATGCGGACGTGCCGAAGCTGAGCCGGCCGAACAGACGGTTGTCGTCGTCCAGGTTCGTCCATTGCGCGCCGGCGGGCAGGTCGAAGCGCAGCAGCAACACGCTCGCGCTTTGCAGCAGCGGCGCTTGGTCGAGCGGTTCGAACCAGAAGGCGGGCGAGACGAAACAGGGCGTCGTGTCCAGCCCGGCGGCCCGGGCGAGCGCGGCCAGCAACGCGGTGCGATCCACGATGTTGCCGCGCATTTCGGCCAGCGTATCGGCCGGCGGTTTGGGCAGCGGATCACGCGCCCAGATCGACACGTTGTTGTCGCGCACGTCGCGCAACACGAACTCGTACAACGCGCGCGCCGCGTCGGCGGGCGGCTTGTCGGCGGTCAGCTCGGCGGCCTTGGCGCGCAGGGCGTCGGTGAGCGTCACGCGTTCGCGCCAGCCCCGCCAATACGCCTCGGCGAGCGCGGCCCAGGTCGTCTTTTGGGCGACCAGGAAATAGGGTGCGACCGCGTCCCAGGTGGGCATGCCCGGTTCGTCGAGCAACTGCGGCGGATCGTCGAACTGATAGGTGATGATCCGGCGGCCGTCGCGCGTGAGGTCGCTTTTGAAGAACGTTGCGTCGCCGAAGCGGCGTTCGACGACCGTGGTTTCGACGTCGGCGGGCAGGTCGACGATCGAACGCACGACGCGCATCGGCGCGCTGAAGGCGATGGTGCGCGAGTGCTGGAACGGATGCAACTCGCCGGTGCGGCGGGCGAAGCTGAATTGGAAGTAGACGAAACCGCCGACCGTCGCGTCGGGCACGGCGATCTGCAGGCGGCGTTGCTGGCTGCCGTCGGGGCGGCCGTCGCCGAGCGAGGTGTTGCGCACCGCGCCGGTCGACAACACGCTGATGCGGCCGTCGGGCGCGATCGCGTAACCGAAATCGACCTGCGCCGAGCCGGTCTGCGCGTTGTAGGTGAAGGTCTCGTTGGCCCACGACAGGCCCTTTTGCGTGTTGACGCGCAACAGGCGGCGATACCGGCCGTGCCAGACGCCGTCGTCGTCGAGCCGCCGCCATTGCTCGAAGAGCAGGTGCGTCACCGGCTGTTGTTTCTCGGGCGGCGCGGCGTTCGCTTCGTCGATCAGGCGCAGGATTTCCGGATCGTTGAGCTCGGTCAGATTTTTCAGGCGCGGATCGCCCACGCGATGGCCCAGGTCGATGCGCAACACGTCGGCGGCGGGAAATTCGCGCAACGTGCCGTCGAGCAGCACGTAAACGATTTTCTCCTTATCGATGCCTTGCAGCGCGCCGGGCAGTTCCTCGCCGTTGACGAACACCAGGTTGTCGGGGCAGGCCGGATCGGGCCGCACGGGCACGGTGGCGCAGGCGGCGAGCAGCAACACGATCAGCAGCGGGAAGAGCAGGCGTTTCATCGGCTCACCTCCTCAACGAAAGCGCGCTGGGTGAGGAACGCTTCGATCTCCACCAGGCTTTGCCGGTAGGACGGGTACTGCGCCGGCGAGACGGACGCGCTGTGAAATTCGAGGCGGAATTCCAACTCGAAGCCGGCGTCGGTGCGCGTGTAGGCGCCGCGGAAACTCACTTGCGGCGTGTCGATCGTCTTGGCCGGCGGCAGGTCGACCACGCGCCAGCCGGGCGGCAGCGTGACGCGGTAGATTTTCTCCACCCCGGCCAGGAAGGGCGTAGTCAGCAGGTCGAAGCGGCGCGTTTCGCTGTCCACGTTGCCGAAGTGGTTGGGCAACTCGATCAGGTCGACCACGTGGAAGTTGCCGGAGCGCTTGGTGAGCACCGGCATGACGAAGGTCATTTCCGACCACAGCGGCAGGTCGGGATCGGCGAGGTTGTGGTCGGCGAAGGTCTCCAGCCGCGCGCCGGGTCCGTAGACGGCGACCTGGCTTTGCAGATGCTTTTGCCGCTCGCGCTCGTCGAAATTTTCGAGATACGCGCGCATCATCGCTTCGCCGACGCCGGTCATTTTATCGAGCTTGCGGATGCGCGCGCCGCCTTGCTCGTCGAGCGCGATGTCCCACTCCTGCGTGGTCAGGTTGTCCGCCGCCGGCATGCGCGCGATGCGTCCCACCGTGCGGCCGAGCGGATCGACGTAGGGCATGCCCTGATCGTCGTAGCGGAAGGCCGGGTAGCGGTAGGTGCTGGCCGTGGCGTCCAGGAACATTTCCTTGCCGTCGACGAACAGGCGGTTGATCGAGTGGTCGCCGCCGAGGTTGGGCAGGTCGTACTGGTCGCGGCGGCCGCCCCAGGTCTGCAGGAAGATCGGGTGCGCCTCGACGCCGATCACCTGCAGCATCGTCGCCATGAGAATCGACTTGTCGGTGCAGTCGCCGTAGCCGTTGGAGAGCGTCACTTCGGCGGCGTGGCCGGTCATGCCGGTGCCGAAGTCGGTCTTGATCGAGATGTAGCGGATCTTGCGTTGCACGAAGCGGTAGATGCGCGCGATTTTCTCGTGCACGTCGGTCGCGTCGCCGATGACCTCCAGCGTCGTTTGGCGCACGGGCTCGGTGACCACGATGCGCGAGCGGTAGAAGGTCGAGAGGTGATCGAAGATCTTGCTCCAATCGGGCAGCACCGTGGCGCGCACGGTGGGCACGACCTCCCACTGGATGGGCATGGCGGGCTCGGTTTCCAGCGGCGGAACGTCGGTCAGCGCCCAACGATACAGCGTGCCGCCCAGGCCGTCGGCGGTCCGTTGAGGTTCGGCCGTGCCTGCGGGCATGCGCAACGCCTGGTAGTGCAGCTCTTTACCCGCCGGCAGGCGGACGATCATCTGCGTGAGCGCGACCGGCGAGGTGTCCTGGAACATGAAATCGGGGAAGAAAAAGTCGGGGTCGATCGGTTGCGTTTCGGTCAGCGTATACCAGAACTCGACGATGTCGCCCAGGCGCACGTCGGGGATGGTCAGATTTTTCACCAGGTACTGCGAGAAGAACTGCGTGCCCTGGTAGGGGTTGGTCACGGTGCGCTCGGCGTCGCCGGCGACGACGAAGCCGCCGTCGGGATGCACGACCAGACCGTGCGGACCGTCGACCTCGTGGCGGCCCGGCTGCAGGCCCACGCCGACGCGGCCCCACCCCTTGGCCTTATCTTTGAGGATCAACGCCGTGAAATGATAGGTGAAACTGTTCGAGCCGTCGTCGTTGAGCCGATACTCGCCCAGGTCTTCGAGCACCACGCCGGCGCGGTCGGGATACTGCGCGGCCAACTCGCGGCCCTTGGCGAACAGGCGCGCGTAGCGGTCCGGATCGTAGGTCCAGGAGGTGCTCGCCGTGTCGCTTTGCGTCTCGAAGAGCACCTCTTTGATCTGCGCGCGGGGGAAGGCGCGGCCATCGGGCAACGTGAAGACGCCGTCGGCGAATTTCACCTCGCCCGCGACGACGATCCGCTCGCCGGTGAGCAGCGTGAGGGTCGTCTGCGCCCAGGCCGGCGCGGCGAGGATGACCAACAAAACGAAAAGCAAAACAATAGTGCGACGCATGCGGATATCTCCGGATTTTTTAACAAGATCGGTCGCTCGGGGAGCTTCGTCAAATGAGAATAGCGCGATGTTGCGCGGTTGTGCAATCAGGGTGAACGCGGGCAAACGGGTATGACAAGGGTGCGCCCCCGAGTCAGGGGCAACCCGTGAAAGTCGTTACTGAATCGCGGGCAGCGAGGCCAGGCCTTCGCGGATGATCCAGTCGAAGAACATGACCTTGGCTTCGATGGGGCAGCCGGGCTCGAATAACTGTTCTTCCGGCGGCAGCGTGACGCCCCACTGTTTGATGATGCGCTTCTGGTCGGCGTACATGGCGTACAGAAGTTCTTCGTAATTGTTGATATTTTCGGTCTGAACCGATACGGCTGGCGCGGCCATCCTTCCCTCCTTGGCGTCCGGTCCGATGCGCGGGCGCGTTTGGTTAACCCCAAAACCGACGGTAACACGGTACGATATTCATCGAAACCCGTCGTTTTCTTTTTCACGAAAATCCGATTGTTGTTCGATTGGCGCTGATAATTTATTCATCGACCGTCGGTACATAAAACGTAAGAATAAATTGGGTGAAAGACAAAAAAATTGTTGCGTGCGGCGGAGGAAAAAGAGGTCGCTGAACTTGTTTCAGGATCCGGGTTCAATCACGCACAGCTTTCGCCGGGGGCGAAAACTGTGGCACCCAGAAAAAGCGGCATTCTTTCGCGTGCCACACTTTTGGCGATAGCCAAAGGTGTGCCGGTCCAAACAATGCACCGCTTTCGCCTGGCAACCGAAAAAGGGTTTGCACCCGCCGATAACCGGATATAAGTTGTGGCGCAAGCAAACGGACGAAAACGCAAGGAGCCGTCGATGAACGATATGCGCACCCGCGCGCTTGACTACCATGCCAAGGGCCGTGCGGGGAAGATCGAGGTCGTCTCCAGCAAGCCGTGCCAGACCAGTCAGCAGCTTTCGCTGGCGTATACGCCGGGCGTGGCCGTGCCGTGTCTGGAGATCGAGAAAAACAAGGAGGACGTGTACCGCTACACCGCGCGGGGCAACCTGGTGGCGGTGATTTCCAACGGGACGGCGGTGCTGGGCCTGGGCAACATCGGGCCGCACGCGGCCAAGCCGGTGATGGAAGGCAAGGGCGTGCTGTTCAAGCGCTTCGCCGACATCGACGTATTCGACCTGGAGGTGAACACCACCGACATCGACGAGTTCGTGCGCACGGTGGCGCTGCTGGAGCCGACCTTCGGGGGCATCAACCTGGAGGACATCAAGGCGCCGGACTGCTTCGTGATCGAGAAACGGCTGCAGGAGAAAATGGACATCCCGGTGTTTCACGACGATCAGCACGGCACGGCGATCATCAGCGCGGCGGCGCTGGTCAACGCCTGCGAGCTGCGCGGCACGCCGATCGGCGAGATCAAGCTGGTCGTCAACGGCGCGGGCGCGGCGGCGATCGCCTGCACCAGCCTCTACTGCAAGATGGGACTGAAAAAGGAAAACGTGATTTTGTGCGACAGCCGCGGCGTGGTCTACCAGGGCCGCACCGAGGGCATGAATCCTTATAAGGAAGAGTGGGCGGCCGACACCGACCGGCGGACGCTGGCCGAGGCGCTGGCGGGCGCGGACGCGTTCGTCGGGCTGTCGGTGGCCGGGGCGGTGACGCCCGAGATGCTCAAGGGCATGGCGCACGACCCGATCGTGTTCGCCATGGCCAATCCGGACCCGGAGATCATGCCCGACGCGGCGCGCCAGGCGCGGCCGGACGTGATCATGGCCACGGGGCGGTCGGATTTCCCGAACCAGGTCAACAACGTGCTGGGCTTCCCGTTCATCTTTCGCGGCGCGCTGGACGTGCAGGCGCGCAAGATCAACGACGAGATGAAAATCGCGGCGGCGCAGGCGCTGGCCAGCCTGGCGCGCGAGGACGTGCCCGAGTCGGTGGCCAAGGCCTACGAGGGGCGGCGCTTCACCTTCGGGCGCGACTACATCATTCCCAAGCCCTTCGACACGCGGGTGCTGCTGTGGGTGGCGCCGGCGGTGGCCAAGGCGGCGTTGCGCACGGGCGTGGCGCGCAAGACGGAGTTCAACTGCGAGGTCTACCGCGACAATCTGGAGAAGCTGCTGGGTCCGTCGCAGTGGCTGATGCGCAAGGTGATCAACATCGCCAAGCACGAGTCCAAGCGCATCGTGTTCGCCGAGGGCGAATCGCACGCGGTGCTGCGTGCGGCGCATCAGATCGTCGAGGAGCAGTTCGCGGTGCCGGTGTTGCTGGGCGAACGGCGGCTCATCGAGGCCGAGGCGGAGAAGGTGAATTGCGACCTGCAAGGCTGCGAGATCATCGATCCGCGCGCGTTGCCCGACGTCGACCGCTACGCGCAGGCCCTGTTCGAACTGCGCCAGCGCAAGGGGCTGACGCTGGTCGAGGCGCAGCGGTGGATCCGCGCGAACCGCGCGTACATGGGCGCGTTGATGTTGCGCCTGGGCGAGGTGGACGGCATGGTCTACGGCGAGCAACGCAACTACCCGGAGGCGATCCGACCCGCGCTGCAGGTGCTCGGGCGGCTGCCGGGCGTCGAGGTCGTCGCCGGCGCGTACATGATGCTGTTCAAGGACCGCGTGCTGTTTTTCGCCGACTGCACGGTGAACATCGATCCGACGGCGCAGCAGTTGGCGCAGATCGCGGTGATGACCGCCGACCTGGCCGCGTTTTTCGGCTTGACGCCGCGCCTGGCGATGCTGAGCTATTCGAACTTCGGCTCGATCCGCAACGACCATACCGAGAAGATCCGGCAGGCGACGGCGCTGGTGCAATCGCAGCGGCCCGAGTTGGAAGTCGACGGCGAAATGCAGGCGGATACGGCGGTCAATTTCGACATCCTGTCGCACAGCTTCTGTTTCGCCAAGTTGTCCAAGGCGGCCAACGTGCTGATTTTCCCCGACCTGATGAGCGGCAACGCGGCCTACAAGCTGCTGCGCGAACTGGGCGGCGCGGTGGCGGTCGGGCCGCTGCTGCTGGGCATCAACGGTTCGTTCAACGTGTTGCATCGCGGCTCGGATCCCGAGACGATCATGAACGTCGCCGCCGTGACCGCGTGCCAGGCCGGCGACATCAAAACGCTGCGCGTGGTCAAGGACTGAGCGCGTTTTGCATTAACGGAGAGGAGGCATCCCGATGAACAAACGCTTATTGCCGATCGTGTCGGCGCTGCTCGCGCTGGCGCTGCTCGCGGGCTCGGCGTTCGCCGAAACGCCGGCCAAGACCGTCGACCAACTGCGCGCCGACGCCGAACAACTGCTGTTGCAGCAATCCGAGATGTACTGGCGCAGCTACACCGAGGGCGAGGCGAGCGACCAGGCGTCGCTGTACCGTCAATACGCGTATCTGTTCACGCTGCCGACGATCGAGCAGGTCAAGCAGAGCGTCGCCGCCGCGGCCGATCCGGAACGCAAGCGGTACCTGGGGTATTTCCTGCACTACCTCGAGGTCGAGTACATCGGCAACGAGGTCGCCGAGTTGTGGGACATCTACTTCGATCTGGAAGGGCAGTTGCAGGTGCTCATCGACGGCAAGATGACGCCCTACCGGAACCTCGACGGGATCATGGCCAACGAGCCCGATCCGGCCAAGCGCGCCGAGTACGCCAAAGAGGAATACCGCGTCTACCAGCTGCTCAACTCGGTCGTGCTGCGGCGCATTCACGACAACAGCCACCGGCTGGCCAAGGACCTGGGCTACAAGGATTACCTCGAACTGGCGGTCGCCTACCGCATGTTCGACCACGCCGATCTGGTCGCCAAATCCAAGCAGTTCCTGGAGATGAGCGAAGCGCTGTACCTGGACACCTTCGACAAGGTCAGTTCGATCCCGCGCGACACGTTCCGCCGCAGCGACATCCTCAACCTGCTGAGCAACAAGTCCTACGACAAGTACCTGACCAAGGAAAACCTGTTGCCGTCGATCCAGCGGGTGTTCGCCGACATGGGCCTGAACGACGAGGCCGGGCGCAAGATTTTCGTCGACGACAAGGATACGGCGAAGAAGGTGCCGCGCGCGGCGTGCTTCCCCATTCGCGTGCCGCAGGACGTGCGCCTGACGATCAAGCCGATCGGCGGGGCGCAGGATTACGCGGCGTTGTACCATGAGTTCGGCCACGCGCAGCACTTCGCCCACGGCGCCACGCCGGTCTGGGAGTATCAGCAGTTGGGCTCGAACGCGGTCACCGAGGCGTACGCCTACACCTTCGAATCGCTGCCCGAGCGCGAGGCGTGGCTCAAGGCGAACACGAAGATGAACGCGGCCGAGCGAGAGGATTTCCGGCGGCGCACGTATTTCCACAAGCTGTACATGGCGCGGCGGTACATGGCCAAGCTGATCTACGAAACCGAATTTCATCAGGGCGTGCCCGACGCGCAAAAACGCTATCAATATTGGCTGAGCAAGGCCTACGGCTTCCAGCTCAACGACGACGAAGCGACGCGGTACCTGTCGGACCTGGATCCGTTCCTGTACGCGGCCGACTACGTGCAGGCGTTTTTCCTCGAAGCGATGATGGACGCGTATCTGACCAAGCGCTTCGGCAAGAACTGGTGGACCAAGGCCAAGGCGGGCGCGTTCTTCAAGGAGCTGTGGCAGCCGGCCAACAAGATGACGGGCATGGAGATGGTCGCCAAACTCGGCTACGCCGGCTACGATAATCAGATGCTGCTGGATTACTATCGCGCCGGGCTGCAATAGCCGCCAGGGATAATCCCTGGACCTACATTTTCTTTTTTGTGTGAGGCTTCGGCCGGCGCTGACGTATCGGGCGGTCTTCTGCCGCCCCTGCGTTCCATCTGGTTGTGGAATCGTTCACCCGGCGCTCACGCACCGGGCTACCCTCTATCGCCCCTGAAGGGGCTGTTTGTCGCCTAGCGGCGCATTTATCGACAGTCTATCAGGGTGCAGGATGCCATGGTTAAAGAACTCCAAACCGGCCAACCTCGGAGGATGTGGAGGATTTTGAGGCTATGTGCACCAACGAGCATAAAAGGGCGGAGTCGGCTCGTCCGGCGGGTTGACGGACAGGGGCGCGGATGCAAATTTATTCGGAGGCAAATAACTCCAGAAATTCCCGGCGAAGCCATTGGTTGATAACTTGTTGTTATTGCTATCGTCCTCAAGGGCGGACGATGGCGGACGAAAAGGTCCGTATCGATATATTGCCATAGCAAATAATCAACAATTAGCGAGGTTCGGTTGAAGTTTAAATATTTTGAAAAAAAATGGTAATAATTATGCAGATATCTCTTGACAGCGTGGATATGTTTGTCTATTGATATATCATAACAGTTCGGGGGCTAGAGGCCGTTAGGCAGGCTGTTGTAAAGCAAAAAAAGAAATAGCACGCAGTCTATTCCGTTTTACGAAGCCCATTTCGCCCGCGCCGGTATGGTACCGGCAAACGAGTATTGGATAGCGTTAGGTGCATCCGGGTAATTGGAATTTCGTTCTTTTTTCGAGGAAGCAATGTACAGCAAACGATTGGTTGCCAATCGATGAAAGCGTTACCAAGGGTGTATTTTGGCCAGGGGGCATCAAGGAGCAATCGGCACCAGTTGAACGGCCAAAAGCAAAAAACAATAGAGTAAGGAGAACGAGCACATGGAACTAAACAAAGCAGTCGAAAAATTCCTGGAAGCCTGCGACAAGGAGTTGAAGCTTTCCGAGAAAACGAACCGGGCGTATGCCTATGACCTGGGCCAGTTCAGCGACTTCATGCAGAACAAGCCGCTGGAGAAGATCGTCTCGGCCGACATCAACAAGTATCTGAGCTATCTGGACGACGAGCAGAAGCTGAAGGATTCGACGATCCGCCGCAAGATCATGACGCTCAAGGCGTTCTTCCGGTACTTCACCGATAAAAAAGCCGTCGCCAAGACCCCGTTGGAAGGCGTCGATCTGAAGTACAAAATCACCAAGAGCCTGCCGAAGATCCTCAACGCGCAGGACATGATGCGCCTGTTGGAATTCGTGGGCGACGACGTGAAGCGGCTGGAAAAAGAACTGCGCCCGGGCTGCGGCCGCAAGGTGAAGCTGCACTATGAAAACGCGATCCGCGACCGCGCGATCATCGAAATGCTGTTCTCCACCGCGATGCGCATCGGCGAACTGAGCGAACTGAACATGGAAGACATCGACCTGGAAGGCCGCACCGTGCACATCAAGGGCAAAGGCAACCGCGACCGCATGCTGGTGCTGGGCAACGTCTCCACGATCGAAGCGCTCAAAGATTACCTGAAAATCCGCAAGGGCATGGAAGGCGATCCGGGCGCGCTGTTCCTTAATCGGTTCGGCGGCCGCCTGTCGATCTTTGCCATCGAAAACCTGTTCGAGCGCATCCGCAAAGCCGCCGGCATCCGCCGCCGCCTGACCCCGCACGCGCTGCGCCACACGATGGCGACCATGCTGCTCAACAACGGCAAGGACATCCGCCAGGTGCAGAACATTCTGGGCCACAGCAGCGCCGTGACCACGCAGATCTACCAGGAAGTCGCCCCGCGCCGTCAGCGCAAAGTGCTGGCCGCCTTCAACGCCGACGACCGCCTGGCCGTGATGAACATGGAAGAGGCGCCCGCGCCCAAGCGCCCGCGCACCATTCGCCGCCGCAAGGGCGACAAATAAAGATCGATCGACCGTAAGGTCGTTTTATCGCGAACAACCTCTCGACGGACCGGACCGCCTTGCGCGGTTCGGTCCGTTGTCGTAAGGTCGCGACTTCCCTTTCGACGGAGCGCCCGGTGATCGCCTTTCAGTTGGTCTGCCTGGTTTTTCTGCCCATCGCCTACGTGGTGCAGGTGCGCAACGACTACGAGACGCTCGCGCTGGCGCCGCTGATTTTCCTGAGCGCCTGGGCCGGCGAGGCGTCGTCGATCTACCTCTACGGTTTTTACGGTTACGCCGACGGCTGGTGGCCGAAGGTCGGCGGGGTGCCGCTGATGGTCGCGACGATCTGGCCGATGGTGATTCTCTCGGGCCGCGATGTGATTCGCTCGCTGTGGCCCGATGCCAAAGCCGCGCTGCCGCTGCTGGTGGGCGCGCTGGTGTTCATCGACGCGGCGATGGTCGAGGTGACCGCCGTGCGTTGCGGCCTGTGGAGCTGGACCGAGCCGGGCTACCTGGGCGTACCGCTGATCGGCGTGATCGGCTGGGCGTTTTTCGGGTTCGCCGCCACGCTGATCATCGAGAACACGCGCGGGCCGCAGCGGTGGCTGCTGCTGATCGGCGCGCCGGCGTTGCTGCACGTGCTGCTGGTCGGTTCGTGGTGGGCGCTGTTTCGCTGGGTCGGGCGCGGCGACTGGTTCGTGTTGTTCGTCGCGGTCATCCTCGCCGCCGCGATCGTCGCGCTGCGCCGCCGGCCGTATCAAATGCCGCTGAGCGTCGCGGGCGTGCGGATGATCGCCGGGGGCATCTTCGTGGGTCTGCTGCTGTTCGCCGAACCGACCGCCTGGCGCGTGTGGTTGCACGTCGGCCTCACATCGATCCCCTACGCGCTGGCCACGCGCTTCAAGCTATAGGTAGTTTTTCCCGCCTTCCAAATTGGGACATCCGGAGCCGACGAGCGGATGGTATGTCATACTGTCCCCCACAAAAGGCGAGACACCTGATAGAGTGATGTTCGGTTGAATCG
>DAIMDW010000035.1:0-46493 GCA_036725605.1 bacterium | reverse complement strand
GGGCTGACGCCCGACCCTCTCCCACCGGGAGAGGGTAAAAATCGGCAAACCTGGGGATGAGGGCGAACCCAATTCGGAAGTCGGGAAATGAGGCCTCACCCCGGGCTGACGCCCGACCCTCTCCCACCGGGAGAGGGTAAAAATCGGCAAACCTGGGGATGAGGGCGAACCCAATTCGGAAGTCGGGAAATGAGGCCGGCTGTCCTCGCCGTCCCTTGACGATGCCCCGGGGCGATATGCTAGACTGCGTTCTTGCTTGTAGTTGCTGGAATTTTAATAGAAGATATTCTGTAAACGATGGAAGAAGAACGCGCCGACATCAACCAAGCCGCTCCGGAAACCGAATCGGCCGAGCCGATCGAGCCGCCGCGCCCGCGCTGGCATTGGTGGGTGATCTTCCTCGTTTCCTCGGCGCTGTTCATTGCCGCGCTGGCCTGGCCGCTGCATCTGCAATACCGTCACCTGCGTTCGTTCAAGTACGCCACCGAGGCGATCGGCAAGGCCGTCCAATATCCGCTTAACGAGTACGTGCAGGGCCACACGGTCCCGCGCAACACGAAAAAGGTCGGCGCGGCGATTTTCGCCATCGTGTTGCTGGCCGCCGGGCGGCTGATTCCCAAACGCAAAAAGGTCGCGCAGTGGGCGATTACCATTCTCCTTGCGCTGCTGACGGTCTCGGCTTTTCATACCGAAAGCTACCGAACGTTCCGCCAGTTTCTCGACGGCAAGTACATCCAGTTCTGGAACGTCTACCATTACTACTTCGGCTCGAAGTACTTCGATGAAATGGGCTACTTCTACCAGTACGCCTACACCTTCAAAGCCGCCGACGAAGGCGCGTTCAAGATCGACTTCGTGACCGTCGGCACCGACCTGTTCGATTACCGCGTCAAACCGCGCGCCGAAATCGCCGCGCAGGTCGAAGGGCGCAACGACTTCAAGAAAAAACGCTGGAAGCAATTCAAGCGCGAGATGCGGGTCATCGCCAGGCACATCAACCGTCGCTACTGGAAAGAGATGATGCGCGATCACGGCTACAACGGCACGCCGTTCTGGTCGACCTTCGGCGGCGCGCTGGCCGACCTGTTCCCGCTCGACCGCGACGGGCCGCGCACCTTCGTGCTTTCGCTCGACATGCTCCTGCTGCTGGCGACCTTCGTGGTCGTCGGTTGGGCCTTCGGCCCGCGCTGGGGCATCGTGTCGGCGTTCTTCTTCCTGACCTACTACGGCAACGAAAACTACACCGTGGCCGGCTACCTGCGCTACGACTGGTTCTGCGCCACGATAACCGGCTTCGCGCTGTTCCACAAAAAGAAGTACTACTTCGCCGCGCCGTTTTTCGCCTTCGCGGCGATGACGCGCATCTTCCCCGGCGTGCTGTTGCTGGGTCCGGGCCTCAAGTGGCTGGTGCAGTGGATCCGCACCAAAAAAATGGACCGCAAGCTGTTTGCGATGTTCGTGATCTTCACCGTCTGCTGCTCGCTGTTTTTCAGCCTGGGCATGCTCAACCGTCACGGCATCGGCGCCTGGAAGCAGTTTTACAAGAACATCAAACAACACGCGGAAAAGCATTACGTCGGCCCCAAGCGCATGGGTCTCAAGCACATGTTCATCGACGATCTGCGCACGCCGAAAATCGCCAAAGACCCGCGCTATCCGGCCTTCAACCGGCAGAAGACCACGTACCGCGTCATGCAACTGATGATGTTCGCGATGTTCCTGCTCATGCTCTGGCGGCGCAATTACGACGACGCGCTGCTGCTGGGATTTTTCTTCATCTTCCCCTTGCAGGTGCTCTCACGATATTACTGGGCGCTACTCGGCATGATGTTCCTGCTCAAACAGGACGAGAAAACGCCTTACCGCAACCTGTACGGCGATATCATTTTGCTCGCCTCGATCGTCTTTTTCTACGCGTTCCGCTTCCAGGAAAAAGATCCCTACTCCTATTACATGATCCCCACGCACTTCTTCCTGACCTATTTCCTTTACCTGGCCGGGACGTACCTGATCGACGATGCGCTGTTCGTCGGCGATTGGGCGAAACGTCGCTTCTTCCCCGCGCCGACGCCGGTCACGCCGGAGGGCCCGCTCTTCGACGAGCCGGAATTACCGATCGACGAACGCGGACCGGTCGAGCCCATCGACTTGCCCGAGAACGACGACGATCCCACCGGCCTGTGGAAAAAATAACGGTTATTTCCCCATCATTTCGTTATAGAGCTTGGTGATCTTGTCCAGATCCTGCGCCAGTTCGAAGAAGCCGTGCCAGTGCGCGTAGTCCTGGCCCATCATCGCCGTGCCCATGCGCGCCCGGCGGCCTTCGTGGTGCCACAGATAGTAAAAGACGATCTCGATTTCGTCGTCCCACGGATTGTCCTTGGTGATTTTGCCCGCGGCGTACAACTCGTCCATCATCTTTTTCGCCGGTCGATAATACTGCTCGTTGTACAGCTCGATCGCCGCGTCGTACTGCGCGTAGAATCCGGCGATCCACGACGGGCCGTGGCAGTTGGCGCACACGGACTTCATTTTCGCCCGCTCGGCTTCCCAGTCGTCGGTGCGGATCGACAACGGGCGCTCGGCCTGCCACGACAGGCGTTCGCTGATGTTGTGCGTCGTGGTCAGTTCGCCAATGCCCGACATGTGGCACACTGCGCAGGTCGGCGCGGAGTAATCCCCCGGCTCCCACGCGTCGGGCGAGCTGTCCCACGTCCACTGCCCGCCGTCGGCGGCGTAACGCTTGCCGTGCTTGGACTCTTCCCAGATCTCAATCTGTGGATGGTCCGGCCCCAGGTGGCAGGAGCCGCAGGTTTCGGCCTTGCGCGCCTCGACGATGTTGAAGCGGTGCCGTGTGTGGCAGACCACGCAGTTGCCCTTCGAGCCGTCCGGGTTGACGCGCCCCACGCCCTCCTGCGGATGATGCAATCCGCCCGGGCGCCCGTCCTTGAACTCGACGACGCCGCCGTGGCACTGCACACAGCCGGAGGCCTCCGCCGCGTGCGAGCCTTTGCCTTCCCAGTTGACCGACATCGCTTCGAGCTTCTTCACCGAATCGTAGCTGCCCGCGTGGTCGCTACGCCCGAACTGCTCGGCCTCGACCGGATGACAGCGCGAACAATCGCGGGGCGTGGGAATCGCCGAGATGAACATGTTCTTGCCGCGCAACCCCTCGCACTGGAAGGAGTCCGGATCCTGCATGGCGGCTTTGTGACAATCGCCGCAAGTGACGTTCGCCCGGCCGTGCATGCTGTTTTTCCAATCCATGACGATCGCCGGCGTTTCGCGCAGATGACACTCGATGCACGATTTCTCGATCTGGGCTACGCCGCGCTCGATCTTGATGACCTTGCCCGCCAGCGAGCCCAGCCCGCCGCCGGTTTCGGTCACCGCCCAGGCGGCCATGCCCAGCAGCAACGCCACCGTAAACGGCAGCAGCAAACGAAATTTTCTCATGGCTTTTCCCTCCGGCCCCTCAGCGGGCGGCCTGATAGACCACCGGCATCCGGTGATGGACCATGTATTCGTGACAATCGAAGCATTGTTTGACCGTTCGCCCGCGCTCGTATTCGCGATGGGCGAGAAATCCCCCGCGCGGCATCCCGGGCGGAATCAGATCCTGATGGCAGCGCCGGCAGGCGTCGGCGAACAGATACTTGTCCTTGTGACGCACCTTGCCCGCCCAATCGACCTTCTCCGGATCGCCCAGGTAATGCACGACCACGTCGCGCAACCCCGACCACGCCTTGTAGGTGTAATGGCGCACGCCCGACGGCGGCAGGTGGCAGTCGACGCAGTTGCAGACCACGCCCTTGTCGTTGGCCGCGTGCGTCGACATCCGCCACGAATTGACCTGCGGCAGCATCTCGTGGCATTTGCCGCAGAATTCGTTGGTCCCGGTGAAAGTGAAGCTCAAATGCGTGAAGCCGATGAAAAAAATCGTGGCCAATACGCCGAGCGAAAACGCAAGCGTCAGCTTCCAGTGCACCAGCGGCCAACGCGCCAGGCGCACGATCTTCCGCTCGCTTCCCTTTTCTTTATTTGGCGGTTGCATCTGCGTTTATTTTATTGATTGCAAAAATATAAGAACGTTAACCGGAGGGTCTGTCAAGGATTGAAGCGCTCCATGCGCCGAAAAAAGGGCCGGGCGAGCGCCTACTGGGCGGGAAGGTCATCTTTCATGAGATTATCGATCAGCCACATTCTGTCAGGGTTGGGTAATGCTTCGAAATAGACCGCCCAAGCTTCCGCCAAGGCGCCTAAGTGATGGGAAATCCCAGGTCGGCGCTCGCCCAAAATGCAGAGTCTGAGTTCTTCGATCAGCACTTTCCGTTCGGCGTTTGGCAAGGAACTGATGGTGTCGAACAAGATTTGCCGTAGACGGAGGGTATCGAGAAATCCTTGGAGTTGTTTTTTTTCCGCTGCGGCAGCCATGGGTATCTTTGCCTCCTGCCTCTTTCCATCCTTCTGCCCTCAAAAGGGGCAAGGATTATGCCAATGATTTTGAATGGTTGTTGGAATATGCACCAAAATGGTGCAGTTTTGCATTAAACGATGGAAAATAAAGAAGTATTAAAAGCTGTATCGGCTCTGCACCAAGGATGCTTTTTAGAAAAATCACGCCCGATTTTCGGGCAAACCGCTGAAAATCGGCCACGAAAATTTGTTAACACGAATCAGATTTTTATTGTTTGCCGCTTCACAACCGGGACCTCGGAACCGCTCAACGAGTTGAATTAACCGTATGATTTAAAACCGTTGCCCGATTATCCGCTTATTTCCCGTGAATGGTATATTTCTTGCCCACTCCTCCTTGAACATTTTGCCTAAATTTTTTTGGAGGAGCGGGATGAACACCATTGCCAAAGTATTGCTGATCATACTGCCGATCCTCTTCGCCATGGCGCTCGTGACGGCCTGCGACGAAGACGGCGACGGTGACGACGACGATCTGGACGCCGACGACGATGACGACGACGATTTTTTCGACGATGACGACGATGAAGCCGATGATGACGATGACGATGACGATGACGACGACGATGATGACGACACCGCCGATGACGATACCGGCGACGACGACACCACCGACGACGATACCGGCGACGACGACACGACGGTCGGGTTCGCCGAGGACTTCGAAGATCATACGCTGGGTCCGCTGGATGATCCGAACTGGGTCATTCTCGAACAAAGCGGCGCCTCGTTGGCCGAAATCGTCGCCCTGACCGACAAGGCGGAAGGCCAGGCCCTGCACGTCGACGCCGGCTCGGCGACCAACGATCAGATCGTTCTCAAGTATTTCTTCTATTCGATCATGGAAGATTACACGGTCCAATTCGATCTCAAGGCCTTGCTGTCGGCCTACACCTCCCTGACCCTCTACCAGAAAAACGGTCTGCATCTCTATCCGGAATTCGGCATCGAGCTCGATCCCACGGACAACACCTTGCACGCCAGCATGGGCGGTTTCGTTCAGGCCGTGGGTTGCGATTTGTACGATCCGGCCGAATGGAATCAAATCACCTTGGTGATCGACTGGGCGAACGCGCAATACTCAGTATTGTTCGACGGCGTGGAGGACGAATACTGTCAGGACCTGGGCTTCGCCGTCGGCGACGGCATGCCGCTGGCCGCGTTGATCATCGCCGATCCGCCCGAAGCCGGGTACGGCGGCGACGCCTATTACGACAACATCATCGGTCAGCCGCTCGTTCCCTAATTAAAAACGAAAGGCCGGAGAACTCCTTGCGAGCCTCCGGCCCCTTTTTTTAATCGATTAATGATCGCAGCAGTTGTCGCCGGTGACCAGCTTGCCGCTCAGCCACAACTGCACGGCCTCTTCCGGCGCGACGGCCGGCGAGCCGACCACGACCTGAATGCCGTTTTCCGCGAACAGTCCCTGCGCGCGCGAGCCCATGCCGCCGGCGAGAATCAGCGTCGCGCCCTTCTCGGCCAGCCACGCGGGCAGCACGCCCGGTTCGTGCTCGGGCGGCGTGAGTTCCTGCTTGTCGACGATCTTGCCGTCCTTCACCTCGACCAGCGTCATGATCTGGCAGTGGCCGAAGTGCATGCACAGTTTGCCCTCGGCGGTGGGCACGGCGACCAGATGATCGCCGCCGATTTCCGCCTGTGGCGCGGCGGCGACCGGCGCTTCCTTCTTCGGCGCTTCCGCCGGTTTGTCCGGCAGCAGGCCGACGATGGCCGTGACGATCTTCGCGAACGCCTGCCCCGCCGGGGTGTCGGCGTTTTCGGCCAGGAACGGCTCGCCCTTGTCGCCGGTCAGAACGATTTTCGGATCGAACGGCACGCTGCCCAGCGCCTGCACGCCGGTCTTGAGCGTCGTGCGGTCCAGGTTGCCCGCGCCGAACAGCGCCTCGGCGTGACCGCAATGCGGGCAGATGTAACCCGACATGTTTTCGATCAGCCCCAGGATCGGCATGCCGACCTGCTTGCAGAAGTTGATCGACTTGCGCACGTCGGCCAGGCTCACTTCCTGCGGCGTGGTCACGATGACCGCCTGCGCGCCCGGAATCGTCTGCGCCACGGTCAGCGGTTCGTCGCCCGTTCCCGGCGGCGAGTCGATGACCAGGTAATCCAGCTCGCCCCAATTCACGTCGGAGATGAACTGGCGGATCGCGCCGATCTTCAGCGGGCCGCGCCAGATGATCGCGCGGTCGTTGTCGTCCAGCAGGTTGCCCATCGAGACGACTTTCAAATTCTCGTCGTAGGAAATGGGGATCATCATTTCGCCGTCCGACTCGGGCAGCCGGCCGACCAGGCCCAGCAACAGGGGCACCGTCGGGCCGTGCAGGTCCACGTCCATCAGACCGACCTTGTGCCCGGCGTTGGCCAGCGCCACGGCCAGGTTGACCGCCACGCTCGACTTGCCCACGCCGCCCTTGCCGCTCATGACCAGCAGCTTGTGTTTGACCTTCCCCAGCGCGGCGTTGATCCGCTCGTCCTGCTTTTGCATCTGCTCCTGTTGGGACATGTGCTGATGTGCCATCGAACTCTCCTGTCTCTGCTTACATCCAGTGGCCCGGCTTGGTGGCCTGGGATGTTTCCAGTAGCTGGTTATCCTGCAGCGCTTCCAGGGCTTGGCGAACCGAGCCGGATGCGCCTGTATATACTCTGACCCCCGCTTCTTGCAAGACCCGAAAGGCCTTGGGGCCGATATTTCCGGTGATTAACGCTTCGACGCCCGCGCTCAGCACGTTCTGCGCGGCCTGAATGCCCGCACCCTGCACCGCCTGCAGGTTCTGGGCATTGGGCACGTACTGCATCGCCGCAGTGTCGGTGTCCACAATGAGAAATCCCTGCGCCCGGCCGAAACGCGGATCGACCGCCGCTTCCAGATTATCGCCGATGCAACTGACCGCCACTTTCATCGTGTCCTCCTTGTCAATGTTCGCAACAGCGTTTCGGGCTGTCGCATTGCCGGTCCTGCCCGCAACAACTGCCGCCAGGCACATGCCCGCCGCTCTCCTTCATCACGATGCCCCCGTGCGCGCTGACCAGCTTGCGCGTAGGCGCCCCGCACATCGTGCACGGCGGGAACGGATCGTCGCGGCGCATCAACACTTCGAAACGAAAATCGCACTTGGTGCAGGCAAATTCGAACAACGGCATCACGCTTCTCCATGCAAAATTTGACGGACCGTCCGCCAGATCTCCTCGACCGCCGTGCGCGCCGGGCCCGGCTCATGCTCGCTGAGCGCCTGCGCGGCGATCATCGCGGCAACCACCGATTCGTCGTAGGGGATCGTGCCGACGAACCGCGCGCCCTTTTCCTTGCTGTGCGCGGCGATCGTCTTGGTCATCGCCGGGGACAGATCGGCCTTGTTCACGCACACCAGCGCGGGCACGTCGAAATGCGCGGCCAGTTCCAGCACGCGCTCCAGATCGTGCCGCCCCGACAGCGTGGGCTCGGTGCACACCAGCACCGCGTCCACCCCCGTCAGCGAGGAAATGACCGGACAGCCGATGCCCGGCGAACCGTCGATGATGATCAGCTCGCGCCCCTCGGCCTCGGCGATCTCCCGCGCGCGCTGACGCACCTGCGCCACCAGCTTGCCGGAATTTTCCTGCGCCACGTTCAGCGCCGCGTGCACCAACGGTCCGAAGCGGGTCGACGACACGTACCATTCGCCGGCCTCCTCGGGCGTCAGCGTCACCGCCCCGGCCGGGCAGACATCGTAACACACGCCGCATCCTTCGCAGGCCGCCGCGTCCACCGTGTACGTTTCATCGATCGCCCCGAAGCGGCACAGTTCGCGGCATTGCCCGCAATTCACGCACGCTTCCGGATCGATCGTCGCCGTCAGACCGCCGGCAAACGCGTGCCGCTCGCCGATCTCCGGCGCGAGGATCAAATGCAGATCGGCCGCGTCCACGTCGCAATCGGCCAGCACGGCGTTGTCGGCCAGCGCCGCAAACGCCGCGGTCAGCGTCGTCTTGCCCGTGCCGCCTTTGCCGCTGACGATCGCCAGTTGTTTCATCCTACTCTCCGTCCGGCGCGTAGCCGTGCACCGCCGCCGCCAGATCGTCGCGGGTGAACGACAATTCGCCGCCGTCGCGCTTTTCGCGATACTCCGCCGCCGATTGCACGCGCCCGGTGCGCAAAAAGTGTTGGCGCAGGCAATAGTCGCTGAGCGCCGCGCGCAACGCGCCGATCGACAGCAGCGAACAATGCACCTTCTCCGGCGGCAAGCCGCCCAACGCGCGCAACACGTCGGCCTCGATCAGCGCGAACGCCTCGCGCACCGTTTTGCCCAGCGCCAGCACGGCGGTGATCGACCCGGTGGCCACCGCCGCCGGGCAGCCGGCGACCAAAAAGCGAATGTCCGTAATGCGCTCGAGTTCGTTGACGCGCAAGGTGATTTCCAGCGTGTCGCCGCAACCCGGATCGCCTACGTCGCCGCAACCGTCGTCGTCGTCGATGTGCCCCACCTGGCGCGGATTCATGAAATGATCGATCGTCGCGGGCGTGTATTCCTCCTGCTGCGACCGGGGCCGATAGAGATTCTTCCAGTCGTTCATGCCGCTCCCCGCGCCGCGACGCGTTCGTCGATCGCGCGCAGTAAATGTTCAAACAACGGCCGCAACTCCGGCAGTTCCTCGACCGCCGTGCGCCCGTGCGCGTACGCCTCCGCGATGCGCCGGTCGTTGGGAACCTCCGCCAGAATCTCGATGCCCTCGGCGGCGCAATAATCGTGCACCCGCCGGTCGCCCAATCCCGCGCGGTTGATCGCCACCGCGTGCGGCAGCCCCAGCGCGCGCACCATCGCCACGGCCAGCTTCAGGTCGTGCAGACCGAAGGGCGTGGGCTCGGTGACCAACAGACAAAAATCGGTGTTGTTGACCGCGGCGATGACCGGGCACGAGGTTCCCGGCGGCGCGTCGATCAACACCAGGCCGTCGCGGCCCACGTGCTTGCGCACCTGGCGGATCACCGGCGGGCTCATCGCCTCACCGACGTTCAGGCGTCCTTCGACGAATCCCGCGTTCCCGGCCGCGCCGTGCGCGATCACGCCGATCGGCCGTTTGCGCTCGTCGATCGCCCGCTCGGGGCAAGCCATCACGCACGCGCCACAGCCGTGGCACAGTTCCTGGAAGATCATCACCGATTTGGGCAGCACCGCGATCGCGTTGAAGCGACAGGCTTCGCGGCAACGGCCGCAAAAAGTGCATTTGCCGAAGTCGACCACCGGCAGCGGCACCGTGCAGGCGTATTCGCCGGCGATCTCCGGCCGCAAAAACAGGCGTCCGTTGGGCTCCTCGACGTCGCAGTCGGCGTACACCGCCTCCCCCGACGCCACGCGCAACAGGTTGATCGCCAATGTCGTTTTTCCCGTGCCGCCCTTGCCCGAGGCGATCGAGACAATCATGGGTCATCCACTTTCTTAACGGCGACGCGCGACTCCGTCATCGGAGCCCCGCGCACCGGTTTGTGCATCGTTTATTCTTTGTTCGCTTCCAGCGCCGCGATGCGTTCGTTGATTTGCGCCAGCGTCGTTTGCAGCATCTGCGCCTCGGCTCTCAGCTCGGCCATCTCCCGTTCGGGCGAATAAGCCGGCGGAGCGTAATCCGGCATCGGAGCGTTATACCCCCAACCGGCGCCGCCGCGAAAGCCGCGCCCCATACCGCGCCCGAAGCCGCGCCCGAAGCCGCGCCCATAACCATAACCGTAACCGCGCCCGTATTGCGGATTGCACCGCCCCATACCGCGCCCGGTCATCGGACCGTATCCTTGCGGTCCGGTGCCATCAAATCCCGGCATCTTCCTGCCTCCTTTCCGTTAGCGACCGGACCGGCCCTGGCCGCGTCCCTGACCACGTCCCTGGCCGCGACCCTGACCGGCGCCCTGGCCCTGTCCTCGTCCTTGCCCTTGTCCTTGACCTTGACCTTGTCCCATTCCTCGCCCCTGGCCCTGGCCGCGTCCGCCGCCGCAACGTCCCATTCCGCGTCCGGTGCCGGCGCCCTGACCGCGAGGTCCGGTTCCATCTTGATTCGGCATTTCGTTTCTCCTTTTTTGCTCAGCGATTGCCCATCGGCCCGCGACCGCGCGGCGCGCCGTGCGCATGGCGTCCCCGCCGCGCATGGCAGCCGAAACGACGCCCCGGTTCCCAACGAGGCTCCGGATTCAGGCGTCCTTGCCGATAAGCGGTTAGCATGTCCTGCGCCTCGCCCATCAAGCCGGCGATCACCTCGATGCCCTGGTCGAGCAGGTCGAAATAGTCGCAGCGACGCACGCCGCCGCACAGCAACACGGCCACGTCGTGCGACCGCAGCAAAGCGGCCCGGGCCGGCGGCGGGGTTTGCATCAGCGAAAGCTCCGTGCGCGCGACCTCGTTTTCCCCCTCCAGATCGACCAGCCAAACGGTGTTGGCGCAATCGAAGCGGGGCGAAATCCGCGTTTGGAACGTCGCGATGGCGATGCGCATTCTCGTTACCTCCGAGTCATGGAATAAGCGAAAAGGATGCCAACTTGAAAAAAGATCAATATCTATTTGAAATCATAGGAGAATCATAATACTCAGCAAATGCCGATGGTAGCAATAATGCTACCTTTGCAGAAAAACAGGGTAGCAAAAACGCACCTTAATCACGGATACGTTACGCCCAGCTTTTTCATTTTACGCAGCAACGTCGTTTTGTGCATGCCCAACGCCGCGGCGGTCTTCACCCGGTTGCCGCCGTGCACGGCCAGCGCCTGGCGGATCGCCGCCGCTTCGGCCTCGGCCAGCGAAGAAAATCGCCGCGCCGGCCGCCCCGACGCTCGCCGCTCGCCGACGATCTGCCGTGGCAGATGCGCCAGGTCGATCGTCGCGCCCTTGCACAGTATGAAGGCGTGCTCGATCGCGTTTTCCAGCTCGCGGATATTCCCCGGCCAGTCGTAGGCCAGCAGCGCCTCCAGCGCATCGGGCGTCAGGTCGCCGATTTCCTTCCCCTTTTCCGCATTGAAGCGCCCGATGAAATGCTCGATCAGCAGCGGGATGTCCTCGCGTCGTTCGGCCAGCGGCGGCAGGTCGATCTGGATGACGTTCAGGCGATAGAACAGATCGTCGCGGAACCTGCCCTGCTCGACCAGCTCGGCCAGGCGCTTGTTGGTCGCCGCCAGAATGCGCACGTCGGCGTGCACGGTCGTGTTCGATCCCAGCGGCTCGAAGGTCTTTTCCTGCAGCACCCGCAGCAGCTTGACCTGCACGGCGGGCGAAATCTCGCCGATCTCGTCCAGAAACAGCGTGCCGCCCTGCGCCAGCGTGAAGCGCCCGGGCTTGTCGCGCCGCGCGTCGGTGAACGCTCCGCGCACGTAACCGAACAGCTCGCTTTCCAGCAGCGTGTCGGGCAGCGCCGCGCAGTTGACGGTAATGAAGGGCTCGTCGGCGCGCGGCGACAACCGGTGCAGCGCCCGCGCGAACAGCTCCTTGCCCGTGCCCGACGGCCCGGTGATCAGCACCGTCGAATCCGACTCGGCGATGTCCGGCAGAATTTCGAAAATCGCCTGAATCCGGTGACTTTTACTGATGATGTCCGCGAAGCTGTACTCGCGCAGCAATTGCCGCCGCAGCGCCTCGATCGTCGAAAGATCGCGGAACGTTTCCGCCCCGCCGATAATCTTCCCCTCCTCGTCGGTCAGTGCGGCGGTGCTGACGCTGATCGGCTTTTCGTTGCCGTCGCGATCCAGAATATTGAGCGCCAGATTGACCAGCGCCTTGCCGGAGGTCAGCGTTTTACGCAGCACGCAGTCGGTCTGGCAGACGTTCGTGCGAAACACCTCGTAGCAGTGCCGACCCAGCGCCTCCTCGCGCGTGTAGCCGGTGATCTGCTCGGCCGCCGCGTTCCACGAGGTGATGCGCCATTGGTCGTCGACGGTGAACACGCCGTCGGCGATGGAATCGAGAATCGCTTTGTAGGCCTGCTCTTTCACGATTCCTCCGCCGCTTCGTCGCACAACACCAGCGCCGCGTCCCCGGCCGTCAACGCCTCGACGATCTTGCGCCGAGCCGCTTTGACCGTCCGTTGCACCGTGCCGCGACTGACCCCCATACGCGCGCCGGCCTCTTCCTGCGAAAGACCTTCGCCGTCGCATAGTTGCAGCGCTTCCAGTTCGTCCGGCGCCATCGGGATCTGCCGCAGTTGGGGCATGGGAATGCCCTGGGGTTTGAATACCCGCCCGTCGATCAGGCGCCGGCAACGGCGGGGTTTGCGGGGTCGCGGACTCATCGCCTCTCCTTCTTTTGTGTATATACACATAATCGCTCGAAATGGAAAGCCCGGTAAATATGTTGTGAAAAGTAGTTTTGTTTGAATGCCAACCTGACGATACATGAGTATGGCGCTTGGGGTATGGGTGTTAGCCCAGCCGGCCTTATGGAGAAACGACACAAAAAGCAAGAAATTGGAGCCAAAACAGTGAGCACTATTCGAGTCCTTGTCGCCGATAAAGTCGAGTTGACCAAATCGACTTTGCTCAAGAGCAACGGCGTCTTAATTGAGGTGGTTGGCGAATCCGATGACGGACACGAGGCCTTGCGCCTGGTGCAGACCACCCGCCCCGACATCGCGATTTTCGCTGAAAATCTGCACTCTTTGGACGGTTTGTCCGCCGCCGAACAACTGCACATGCTGCAGCCGGATATCGGTTTGCTGCTCATCGTCGATCACGACGACGAAGAACGCAAAACGCACGCCGTCAACATCGGCGTGAATTACCATCTGCATCGATCCTTGGTGGAAAAAAATCTGACTTCGGCGATCAAAGAGGTGGCCGATCAGATGCGGGCCAAGAACGTTTTATAAATATTTCATAACGAATAACTCTTATTTCCGCTCAATTATACCGTTTATTCGTTTGGATAGCCTCTTGCGCCAGCACGCGCGTGCCGCGTTGCACGAACTGGTTGGCCAGTTCCACGCCCACCGTCTCCGGATCGGATTTGCGCCCCTGCTGCCGCATGCGGTACAGCGTGTGGCCGTCGTTGGCCGCCAGCGCGCCCTCGATGACGATATCCTCGCCCGCCAGGTGGGCCCACGCGCCCAGGGCCAGCGGTTGATCGCCCTCCAATTCGCGTAAAAAAGCCCGTTCGGCGCGCACCGACAACGCGGTGGCTTCGTCGTTGAGCGAACGCAGCAACCGCTCGTTGGTCCGGTCCTGGATGCGCCCGACGATCGCGGTCACGCCCTGCCCGACCTCCGGCACGAAACCGGTTTCCGGCAGCCGTTCGACGATCATCCGCCCGTACCCGAGCAACTCCACTTCCTCGCCGGGCAGAATCGCGCCGGTGTAAGGACCGCCCGCGGACAATTGCGCCAGAATCGACTCGACCGATTCGCCCCGGAACATGAACCGCAGCATGGGGTAGCGATTTTGCAACTGCGCCAGTTGCAGCGGATTGAACGCGACCAGCCGCGCGCTGGACGGCTGATCCAACAACGTGAGCCGCTCGCGACCGACCAACACGTCGCCGGCCCCGTCGCGCGCCAGCACCGCGCCGACGTACAAACCGGGCGTCATCTGCGCGGGCAGTTCGGTCAGCGAATGCACCGCCAGGTGGATGCGCCCGGCCAACAACGCTTCCTCGATCGGCGCGACGTTCCGCCGCTTGGCCGTCGCCGAACGAATGTGGTGCGCCTCGGCTCCCACTTCGCCGGGAGAAAAGGATTGGATTTGCACGTCCCAACCGCGCCGCAGCCGTTCGGCAACCAGTGCGGCGCGACGCATCGCCGACGCGTGCGGCAACGTCCCGATGATGATCCTGTCGGCCATTTTTCACCCGCGCGTGTTTGAAGCGGTCATTGTAACAGGTTCACGCCGCCCGGGCACAAAAAAACGGAGCCGAACCGATCGGCTCCGTACTCACGAATGCGTTTTGCTTCAGGCCGTGACTCCCTTGGCCGCCCAGAATTCGTTCATCCGCCGGATAATCTTCACCAGCAAGACGATGCCCCCGACCAGCGGCACGAAAATCCAGAACCCGGCCATCCCCGTGATCGGCGCGGTCTGCCCGTCTTCGGTGTACATCTTGCCGATATACGACGGCAACAGCCACGGCAGCGCGATCAGCGGGAACGGGAAGATCAACTGGAAGATCAGGTAGAGCGTGCCGCTCCACCCCTGCCCGCGATACTTTTTCAATTCATCGAAAACCTTGAAATGAAAAATGATGCTGTAAATCCCGAAGGTGACGATCATCAAAATGATCACCGTCAACGGTTTGCGGATCTTGCCCAACGGCTTGCCCGCGGCGGAAGCTTGTTCAGCCATGCACATCTCCTCCCCTGATGGTAGTTTTTTTCTCTATCCGGAAATTGGATCTCGGCTTTTTTGTAACAAAAAAAATATCGCGTTGACAAGTTGGATCAACACTTCGGCGCAAGACCGTTCGCCGTCGCCGCCGCAAGTGAAATTTGGACTTGCATTTTGATCGGAAATCAGTATTATTTGCCCCCTGTTACGCCCTCGTAGCTCAGAGGTGGAGCACTTCCTTGGTAAGGAAGGGGTCACCGGTTCAATCCCGGTCGAGGGCTTGCCCGCCGCGCCGGCGGGCTTTTTATTTAAAAAAACACCCCGGCGCCATGGCCGGGGCAAAAAGAATAGATGGTCCTCCCCGTTCTATGCGTCAAGCCGCAACGCCAGTCGATCCACCCGTTGCCGGAGACGATCGACGCGGCGGCGCAGATCCTCGACTTCGTCGCGCGACGGCAGCGGCAGCAACGCGGCGGCCTTGCCCACCTTCTGCTGAAAATAGCGGCTCATGTCCTCGCGGTTTTTCTGGAACCGCTTGGCCGTTTCGCCCGCCAATTGCCGCGCTTCGCTCTGGCTGATGCTGCCCTTGTCGGCCAGCCGGCTCAGAAACGACGACACCTGCCGTTCGGTGTTGTGCAACGCATCCTGCGCGTCGTTGCGCAGGTCGCGCAAAAAGTTGGGCACCAGTTCCTGAATTTTCGTTTCCTTGGCGGTCATGATCGACCTCCTCTACGGATTCGCTTTACTTCGCGACCCGCTTTTTCACCGTGGCCTTTTTCATCGCTTTTTTCGGCGCGGCTTTTTTCGGCGCGGCCTTTTTCGGCGCGGCCTTTTTCGCCGGAGCCTTCTTGGCGGCCTTTTTCGCGGTGGCTTTCTTGGCGGCGGCTTTCTTCGCCGGCGCACCCTTGGCCAACTCGCTGACGGTCTTGCTGATCTTGTTCAGTTCGGCCTTGATGCCTTCGACTTCGTCGCGGCTGGGCAGATTCAGCGCGGTGAAGGTCTTCTCCACGCCCGTGTTGACCATGCCTTCGAATTCGTCGCGGGCCGAGCGCACGCGCTTGAGCAGTTCGTCATACACGCGCTTGACATCCTTGGGGTCCAGCTTTTCCCAGTTTTCCGTCAACCGGTCGCGCGCCTTCTCGATCGCCTTTTCGGCCTTGGCCAGCGGCTCGCGCACGTTTTTGACGCCTTCCTTCAAGAAATCCGGGATCAGATCCTTTGCCTTGTCCACCATGATACATCTCCTTAGGTTTTGGTAAGTGTATGCAAATTCACTTTGTTTATTGTGATGTTCGGTTGCTTTATAACACGGTGCGTCATTAACCTAGCAATCACCGGGGCCGCTGTCAAACATTTTTTACACACCGCGTCATAAATTTTTGCAACTTCTTGGTATATCGTCATTTTTTTAAATATTGACGCCCGCCCGCCGCGCGGATACGATGATGCTAAATCCAATCCCGGAGCCGCTTTGACCGCAACCGCATCACGGCGCGAATGGACGATTTTCGGCGCGATTTTCGCGGCCGCGGCGCTGTGGCGGCTGCTGGGCCTGGGCGATGAGAGCCTGTGGACCGACGAGATCGCCGCGGTGCTCGTCTGCCGGCGGCCGTTGC
The DNA here is from genome assembly GCA_036725605.1 of bacterium. Taxonomy (GTDB): domain Bacteria; phylum Lernaellota; class Lernaellaia; order Lernaellales; family Lernaellaceae; genus CALBTQ01. The sequence goes on along the minus strand of DAIMDW010000035.1, from coordinate 30,125 downwards.
TCGAAGTGCTGCTGACCATCGGCGTGCAGGACGTGAATCCGCCGCTGTTCTACCTGTTGGCGCACGCCTGGCTGCTGGTCGGCGACGCCGAATGGTGGTTGCGCCTGCTGCCCGCCACGGCCGGACTGGCGATGGTCGCGCTGACCTGGCGGCTCGGGCGGCGGCTCGGCGGCGCGACGATCGGCCTGGTCGCCGCCGCGTTGGTCACCTTCTCGCCGCTGGCGATTTACCTCTCGCGCGAGTTTCGCTACCACACGCTGGTCGCCGTGTTCGCCCTGGGCGCGCTGCTCGCCTGGCGGCGGCTGCTGGAAACGCCGACCCGCGCCGCTCGCCTGTGGTTGCTGGCCTGTGTGCTCGGCGGCCTGTACACGCACTATTTCTTTCTGCTTGTGCCGCTGGTGCTGATCGCCTGGTGGTTGCTGACGCCCGCCAAGCCGCCGCTGCTCACGGTGATGCAGCCGCTGGCCGGCGCGCTGTTGTTGTTTTTGCCGTGGCTGGCGGTGATTGCCGTGCAGGCGATGCGCGCCAGTTACCGCTTCCGGCCGTTGCTGCCGCCGGCGGAGATGGCCTTCGATCTGCTCGGCTATTACACGATCGGGCACGCCGACGGCGGTCCGCCCTATGCGCCGACGGGTTGGGCGCGGCTGTGGTATCTGACCGTCCTCGCGCCGTTCTTCGCCCTGGCCGTGGCCGGACTGGCGGCCTGGAAAGACAAACCCGGCGCGCGTCTGGCCGTCGCCGGTTTCCTGCTGCCGACGGCCCTCGTGTTTCTGGCCGCGCTGGCCCTGCCGGTGTACGGTCACCGCTACCTGCTGCCGTTTTTGCCGCTGCTGATGCTGTGGTTCGCCTTCGGCGCGCAACACCTGAGCGCGCTGTGGCGGCCGCTGGGCGCGATCGTCCTGATCGCCGCGCTGTTGTTGATGAACGGGGCGTCGCTCGCCCAGCGCAACGATCCGCGCTTCGCCCGGGAGGATTGGCGCGGCCTGACCGACATGCTGCAAACCGCGATCGCCGACGACGATCTGCTGCTGGCCTACAACGACAGTCAGGTCGGTCCGCTGAAATATTATTGGGCCAAACAAACCGGCGCGCCGCTGCACTATCGCACGCTGTTGTCGGCCGACCCGCTGACCTTCGCCGTCGACGAACCGCGGACGATTCAGGCGCGCGTGCAACTGTATCGTTTCCAGGCGCGACGGTTGTGGCTGCTGGACCACTTCGCGCACATGTACGAACCGCAGGGCGTCGCCCGGCGCGCCCTGGCCGCCGCGTGCGTCGAGGATCCCGGCTACAACCTGTCGGCCGAATACCGCATTCCGTTGCACGTGTATTGGCGCTCGCGCGGCGATGCGCTGACGGCCGTGGGGCAGCGTTTCGCCCCGGCGATCGTCTTCGCCGACGCCGCCTTCGACGCTCTGCAACTGGCCGGCGACTGGACGCACACGCACGAGCCCTGGGCCTGGCTCGGCCGCACCGGCACGGTCTACCTGCGTGCGGAAGCGCCGGTCGATGCGGTGCGCCTGCGCGTGTGGCCCACGCCGCGCTATTACGACGGGAAAACGATCTCCCTGAAACTGACCGTCGAGGATGCGACGCTCGCCGCGTTGACGTTGACCGGCGACCGACCGCAAACGCTCGTCGCGCCGTTGCCGGGACCGCTGGCGCCCGGCGAGATCCTCGCGGTGACGCTCGAACCGTCACTGACCTTCGATCCGGCCGCGCAAATCGGCGGCGGCGATCACACGCCCAAATCGCTGATGGTTGGGGAAATCGGTTTAACGAACCAATAAAAAAGGCGCGCGATGCCGGGTTCGCCGGTCGATCGCGCGCCTCGTCGTGCGCTCCTTACTTCCGCGCGCCTTGTTTTTGTGTCGTAAGTGCCGGAGGGAATTTCGACTTAGGGCGTCCTGAGAAGAAAAACGGGCGAAGTCGAACAACGTTGAAATGGGTTTCTGCACAGAATCTTCAAGCCCGCAGGGCGCAGGTCAATAGCGAAGGGCTTTCAGCCCTGGAAGCAGTAAGGGCAAATTCAAGCAAACCCCGGAAAGGGGTGTAGGTGAGTGGTTTCCAGGGCTTCGCCCTTCGCTACTGACCTTCCGCCCCTGCGGGGCTCATCGGTTCCGGCGGGCCGCGATTTTCAAGGCTGTCCCCCTTCGCCCCGAACCGTTCGCCCCGGCGGTGCTTATCGGCTCCGGGTGTCCCAATTCGGAAATCAATAAAGGAAAAAAAGGCGCGCGATGCCGGGTTCGCCGGTCGATCGCGCGCCTTGTCGTGCGCTGATTTATCTATTTTTTATCAGCAACCGCAACCGTCGTCGTCGTCATCGTCGTCGTCGTCGCCGGCATCGTCGTTGTCGTCGTCATCGTCGTCATCGTCATCGTCGTCATCGTCGTCGGTCGTGTCGTCGTCGGTGACGTCATCGTCGACCGTATCGTCATCGTCGTCGTCATCGTCGGTCGCCGGCACGCATTCGTCGGTGTCTTCCACGCATTCCTCGTTTTCGCCGCAGGGGCTGCCGCTGTGCCAGCAGGTGGACATCAGTTCGCCGCAGCTTTCCTCGCCGTTGCACCACAGGCCGTCATCCGTGCACGGATCGCCCGAGTGATCGCACGTGTCGGAGTCCTCGTTGCAGGATTCCTCGCCGTTGCAGAAGATGTAGTCGGTCGTGCACGGATCGCCCGAGTGTCCCGAGCACGTGCCGCTTTCGCAGACTTCGTCGCCGTTGCAGTACACGCCGTCATCGCCGCACACGTAGCCGGTGTTGTTCGACCAGGCGCCGGGCGTGGACGGATTGCACACTTCGCACTCATTGGACGGATTCTGCTCGCCCGCTTCGTAGCAATGGTCGCCGATAAAGCAGCCGGTGCAGGCCATGTACTTGAGGTTGCCGTAGGTCGCCAGTTCCATCTTCACGCCTTCCGGCGGCCAAATTTCCTCGTCGTAGTCGGCGGCGCCGTCGATCAGGTCGAACAGCACGCCGATCGTCTCGCCCAGCGCGCCGTACATTTCGCCGCCGTCCAGATCGACCTGGAATTCGTACTGCACGTTGTCGTGCAACGCCATCGTGGCGGTCAGCGCCGCCGGCGTCGCGGTCGTGGTGCACGTCACCGGCGTACCGCCGTCGTTATAGGCGGTCATATACAGCAAACTGACCGTCGCGGCGTTGTAAGTGATATGATAATAACCGTCGGTATTGACGCCCGCCGTGCAGGTGGTCAGCAGTTCGTCGTCGTTGTCGTTGTCGAAGTAGATGCGCAGCATGTCGCCGTTGTCCAGCGTGGTGTCGTCCAGCGCATCCACCGCGCCGTACAGGTAATCGCCGTCATCTTTCAAATAGACGGTGAAGTCCATGTTCGCGCCTTCGTAGTTCAGCACGTACGCGCCGTCCCACTCCTCGCTGGTGATCTCGCCGTCGATCGTCGGGGCGTCGTTGGTGTAGTTCGCTTTGACCGTCGGCCACAGTTCGTCGATGACCATCGAGCCGAAAATCACGTCCGGCTCGGTCTGCATCAAGCCGACCAGAATCGCCGAGGCGTCGGTCTCTTCCCATTCGTCGATAAAGCACAAGCCGCCCGCGTAGCCGCCGCTGGCGCCCGGAATTTCGGTGATCGAAACGCCCGTGTACGCGCCGGTGGCCGGGCTGAACTGATAGATGGCGTTGTCGTCCTGCACGAACATCCACAGGAACGGACCGCCTTCGCTGACGTTGTCATAGGCCATGCCGTAGATGCTCTTCGTGTTGGTGTAGCTGTTGACCACGGTGCCGGTCCGGGAGATTTCCGAAATGTCCGAATCGAAGTTGGCCACCCAGAAGTGATCGGTGTCCGGATCGTACGCCAACGCGCGGTTGGGATTTTCCGGGCCGGGAATCGAGCCGGCGACCGTGCCGTCGAGCGTGAAGTACGAGATGGTCGCGCTGTCGCTGGCGTACAGGTACGCGCCGTCATAGGCCAGGTCGCGCCAGCCCCATTCCGACGACGTGCCCTGCGAGAACGAATCGACCAACGCGCCGGTCGCGTCGACCACGTACACCATGTTGCCCGTCGCGTTGGCGCCGGTCAGATAGAAGTAAGGCGCCACGTATTCGACGCCCAGCAGGCCGGAGCACCCGGTCGTCGTCTGCACATCGGTGGTGAACAACAGATCGCCGAGCGCGTCGATTGCCGGTCCGGTCCCCTGACCGGCGTGGGGCGCCACTTCGCTTTTCGCCGCGCCGGCCAGCACAAACGCCGCCGTCGCGAACAGTGCAATAACTGCGATGATAATAAATACTCGTTTCACCTCAACCTCCTCAGTTTTCAATTATCTCTATGTACTATAAATCATTTATTGGACATTTGTTGAAAATCATAGCACGTTACCGACCGCTCCGCTAGCATCCGCAAGCATTATCGTCATCGTCATCATCTTCCGCGCCGGACACATCATCATCCGTTGCATCATCGTCGAATGTATCGTCATCCGTGGTGTCATCGTCAGACGTATCGTCGTCCATCGTGTCGTCATCGGTCGTGTCGTCATCGGTCGTGTCGTCGTCGGTCGTGTCGTCGTCGGTGGTCATTGGATCACAAGAATCTGTATCCTCAACGCAAATCGAATGTTCGTCGCACGGATATCCGGTTGAGTAACATAGATCGAGAGTTTCATCGCACAGTTCGACGCCATCGCAAAACAGACCGTTATCGGAGCAGGGGTTACCGGTGGCTTCGCACCAATCTTGTTGTTCGTTACACGATTCCACACCGTCGCAGAAAAGGCCGTTGTCGGCGCATGGATCGCCCGCCGAATAGCAAAGATCGTTCGCCTCGTCGCACAGTTCTTCGCCGTCGCAAAAAACGCCGTTGTCGTCGCACGGATTTCCCGCCGAAACGCACTGATCGTTTTCCTCGTCACACGATTCCGCGCCGTCGCAGAACAAACCGTTGTCATCGCACGGATCGCCCGCGTGCGCATCGCAGGCGCCGCCGCTGCATTCGTCGACCCCGTTACAGAAAAGCCCGTCGCCGCAAGCGACGCCGTCATTGTTCGTCCACTCCGTACGCGTCTGATCCACCGCGCAAATGTGACAGACGTTCTCCGGATCGACCGCCCCGTCGTCATAACATTCATAATCGATCACGCAACCGTAACAGGGGGAGATTTTCATCACCGCAACATTCAGGTTGCTTTTGACGGTCACGTCCCGAAAGGCAAAGCCGAGGTAAATATTGTTCGCGCCGTCCAGCGCCATCGTTGTGATCTGATAGTTGATATCGGGGCTTTGGGAATAGACCATTCGCCACAATTCATTGCCGTTGAAATCGAATTTGATCAACAACGATGAGTAGGTGGAATCGGCATGCTTAATATAACCAGAAAAATAATTGCCGTCTCCCGGCTGTGAAATAAACGTTCTTAAAAAGGTTGCCTCTCCATCGCCCGCCTCAATTTCATGGACCCACACTTGATTGCCGTCGGCGTCGTATTTGATTATTTTGTCATTCTCTATTGAATTCGCCGACCACACATACATGTTGCCCTGCTCATCCAACCACAGCCCCCAACCGCCGTTGCCCTCGGTCGGAACGGCCGGATAAATGTTTGACCAAACCAGTTGACCGTTCGCGTTCAATTTGCCGGTAAACGTGCTGTAGCAATTCAGCATACTTGGGTCGTACATTTCGCCGGAACCGGTGAAATATACGTTTTGCTGATCATCGACCACCAAATAATGGACATAGTCGTCGTTGCTGTATTGAAGGTCGAATATGTCGTGATAGAATCTCCATTGCTCCACGCCATCGGCATTCATTTTTCGGATCAACACGTCGTTATAATCGTTATTATCATAGTCGTAGCCCATGCCCGCCGCATAGAGATTCCCTGCGTCGTCCTGGGTGAGGAAAAACGGTACATTATCCGAATAATTGATTGACTCTATCGTATCCTCCCATTGCGGAACGCCGTCGGCGGAATACTTTTTCGTTCTCCACCTACTGCCTGGATTATAATTTGAGTTGTGTAAAGAATAGCAGAAATCCAAATTGTCATCGGCATCCAATGAAACATTCAACGTTGTCTCTGTCGGTATGTAGCAATTAGATTCCTCTTTCACGCTCCATTCCAATTCGCCCAATCCATTATATTGGCGAATGATGGCATAACCTTGTTCCGCGCCGAGAACCGTACAATACCCGCTTTGATCGACAACCACTTTGGCGCCGTAATCCAAACCATGATTCGTTCCATCATAGCGCACGTCCCAAAGGAGCTGACCGTCGGGTTGTAACTTGAAAAGCACCAGGTCGCGCGAGGTGTCGACGCCGTCCGATTCGCCGGTTATGAAAATATTTCCTTCAGAATCGCAAACCATATCATTCAGGAGATCTCGCGCCCCGGCCGGTCCGTCGTACACCCACTCCCATTCCGGGTAAAAAAGCGGCTCCGGATCGGCGAGAACGATGGACGGTAGGAAAAACAAGGCGAAAACGATCAACCACAAGCGGCGCAACGGCATCGGCATACTCCTATCGTAACGGTTCGATGAACGCTCCAATTCGTTTTATGGTGAATAAATAATAAAATTTCACCCACGCGGCAAGCGGTAATTTGCCTAGCGGTGCCGCGCCAGGAACGCGCGGAGCGCGGCGAAGGTGGCGCTGGCGGGATCGCGACCGATCTGCATTTCGATGCCGTCGTGGTTGCAATCCGGAATTTCGCGCAGCGTCACGTCGTTGCCGGCGGCGCGCAGTTTTTCATACAGCAGGTGCGCCTGGGCCTTCATCGACATGCGGCCCCACCCCCACTTCCAGTCGTGCTCGGCGTGCAGCAACAGCAGCGGCGGCAGCGGCGCGCGCACGTGGCGCAGCGGCGAGGCGTCGCGCCAAACCTCCGGGTCCTGGGTGAAGGCGAAACGCAGCGGAAACGGAATGCGGTCGACCTCGTAAATGCCCGACATCAGCACCGCCGCGCGAAAGATATCCACCGACAAGCCGTGCGGCGCGAGCCACCGTTCGTCGAGCAGCGCCATCGCCGCCAACGTCCCGCCGGCGCTGTATCCGATCAGAAAATAATCATCGGTGTTTCCGCCGTAACGCGGCAGGTTCGCCTTGGTCCAGGCGATCGCCGCGGCCACGTCCTCAATCGGCCCCGGGTGCGTCGTGCGCGGGTACAGCCGGTAATTGCAGGCGACGACCGCGTAGCCCTCCTGCGCCAACGCGTAGCCCATATTGTCCACGATCGCCTTGTCGTTGATCACGAAACCGCCGCCGTGCACGATCAGCACCGTCGGCCACTGCGCGCCGGTCGTCGGCAAGTAGATGTCCAGCAAATGCCGTCGCTTCGTTTCATCGCTCGCCGTCGGTGGATCGTCCCGATAGACAATGTCGCGCTCGACGTGCACCTGCTCGACGCCGACGATCGGCCCCGGATGCAGCGCCGCGCAACCGAGCGCCACGGTGACCAGCAGCAACGCGCCGACGAGCTTCGCGGACGAAGATGCGTTCATTCCATTTCCTCGGGAGCCTCGGGCGCGCAACATTCCTGCAGAAAGTCCAGCAGCGCGGGCGCGAAAAACGGGTGCGTCGTGGCGCGCAGATGATCCGCGCCGGGCAGGATGATCACCCGGTGATCGGCGATCTTGCCGACCATCGCCTCGACGCCCTTGGCCAGCGGATCGTTACCGCCGGCCATGCTCAGCACCGGCAGCTCGATCGTGCGCAGTTGCTCCTGGGTCACCGCCAGATCCGGCAGGTCGTCCATCATCGCGATCAGCGCCTGCCGATCGTTGAACCAGCGCGTCATCGCCACGACCCACCAGCGGTGCAGCGTCGTGGGCGCCTGCCGTTCGCCGCCGAGGCTGACCACCAGCGGCTGGATGCCGCGCCCGGCCTGCAGGTCTTCCTTCATCTCGCCGATCACGCGCAGAAACGCGCTCGCCTCGGGATTCTCCCAGCCCGCGCCGAGCACCGCCACCGAGCGCCAGCGTTGCGGATGCGTCACCGCCGCCTTGAGCGCGATGAAGCCGCCGAGCGAATACCCAACCAGGTGCGCCTTGTCGATGTGCAGATGATCCAGCAGCCGCACGATGTCCTGCACCATCTCGACGCCGTAGGACATCGCATCGTGCGGTTTGTCGCTCAGGCCGTGGCCGCGCAGGTCGAGCGCGATCACGCGATAGTGCGGAGTCAGTTTTTCGACGATGCCCGGCAGCCGCCAGTTAAGATCGGCGTTGACCGCGAAGCCGTGCACCAGCACCACCGGCTCGCCGCGCCCCTCGTCGGTGTAATGGATGCGCACGCCGCCCGCGTCGAAAAATTCACCGGGCGTGCGTTTGATAAGCCGCGTGTACGCGTACCATCCGCCGCCGGCCAGCGCGCACACGAGCAGCGCCAGAAAAACGACAAAGACGATTTTAATGGCTTTGCGCGCGATCGGTTTCATCTCCGCACCCCCGGCGCATTGTATCACGTGACCGCGACAACCGCCTCGCCGACGATCTCGCCCAGGCGCTCGATCTCCGCGACGCTCATGCCCAGCGGCGGCATGAGCACGATCGTGTCGCTCAGCGGCCGGATGATCGCCCCGCGCTCGCGCGCGGCCAGCACGACCTGATGCCCCATGCGCCGTCGATAATCGTACGGCTCGTTCGTCGCCGGATCATCCACCAACTCAAGCCCGGCCATCATCCCCACGCGGCGCACGTCGCCGACGTGCGGCAGCTCGCCGAGGCGCTCGCACACGCCGGCAAACGCCGCCAGTTTTTCCGGCAGCGCGGGCATCACGCGTTCACGCAGCAGGCGCAAACTGGCGCGGGCCGCCGCGCAGGCCAGCGGGTTGCCCGTGTACGTATGACCGTGGAAGAACGTCTTGAATTCCTCGAAGCGCCCGAAGAACGCGGTATGAATGTCCTCGCGCACCGCCGTCGCCGCCAACGGCAGATACCCGCCGGAAATGCCCTTGGCCAGGCACAGCAGATCGGGCTCGACGTTCTCCTGCTCGCTGGCGAACAGCGTGCCGGTGCGCCCGAAACCGGTGGCCACCTCGTCGACGATCAGCAAAATGCCGCACTCGTCGCACGTTTCGCGCAGCCGCCGCAAAAAGCCGCGCGGCGCCGGCCGCATGCCGCCCGCGCCCTGCATCAACGGCTCGATCACCACCGCCGCGGCCCGGTCCTTGTCGGCGCGCAATTGCGCCAACGCCTGCCCGGCCAATTCCTCGGCCGCGGCCGCGCGATCTTCCCGTCGCGGATACGGCTCCACGTACGGATACGGCAGCACCGGCGCATCGAACAGCAGCGGCCGATAGAGGCTGTGGAACAAATCGATGCCGCCGACGCTCACCGAACCCAGCGTGTCGCCGTGATAGCTTTCGGCGAAGCGGTAGAAGATATTCTTCTCCGGCTGGCCCACGTGCCGCCAATAGGCGAAGGCGATTTTGATCGCCACCTCGACCGAGGTCGCGCCGTTGTCGGAATAGAAAATACGCTGCAGCGCGCCGGGCAACACCTCGGCCAGTTCGGCGGCGAACAGCGTCGCCGGTTCGTTGGCCAGCCCCAGCAGCGTCGAATGCGCGATTTTATCGAGTTGTTCGCGCACGGCCGCGTCGATCTCCGCCACGCGATGCCCGTGCACGTTCGTCCACAAACTGGCCACGCCGTCCAGGTAGCGCCGCCCCTCGCTGTCGATCAGGTGCGCGCCCTCGCCGGCGACGATCACCGGAAAATCCTCGTCCATCCACCCGGCCATCTGCGTGAACGGATGCCAGATGTGCGCGCGATCGAGTTCGCGCAGGCGCTTGGTCTGCTCGTTCATGGAATATCGCCTCCGTGTGTTGCCCGGTCATGATAAGCGATTTTCGCGGGATGAAAAGAGACGAAAGGCCGGCGATGAATTTCACCGCCGGCCCGTTGCGCATCGGCATTTGACCTGTTTACTTCTTTCGGCAATCGCATCCGCCGAGCCGGAACAGCGTCACGTCGACGGCTATAAATATATGAGCGCGCACGACGTTGATTTCATCTTCCTCCGCCGTTTCGAAATCACCTTCGGCGTCGTATTTGATCGTACGCAAACGCGGCGCTAACGATACGCCGCCGCCGACGACCAACGGCGTTTTAGAGATGCCGACCGAGCCGTACACGCCGGGCGAAAACACCTGTGCGAAGGTATAGGTCGGATCCTCTTCCACTTCGGCGTCCTCCCCGTCCACTTCAAATGTATCCTCGTCGTCCGGGTGATAGCGAAAGTCGGCGATGGTGCCCAGGTTGGCCACCGAACCCATGAATTGGATCGAACAATGGTCGCCAATCCCAATCGCATACTCCACGCCCACCGGCATGAACAAACCGTAGAACGGTGTTGCATTGGAATCGCTAAACGATTTGACCCATTCGCCGCCGCCTCCCGCGCCGAAGTACGAGGTGAGGGAAAACGTATGTGCGCCGCAGCCGCGTTTTCCGCGCCAGGTGCCGACCGGCGCAGCCGCGTTTTCCAGGGCTTTCTCCACCGATTCGGCGTCCTTGGCGGTGGCCATCTCCACCAGGAAGGGACCGTATTGGTAATACCAGCCGGGAAGAATCTGATGGTCTTTGCTTACCTGCAGATCTTGCACATTCTCGACCAAAGCCAATACGTCGACGAACACCAGGTTATATTCCTTGCTGCGGACATGGTCCATCGCATCGCCGAGGTTGCCCAGGGCATTGGTCACCTGTTTTACCTTTTGGAAATCGTTCGTCAGATCCTTGCCCAGAATTTTCGTTATGGTCGCGAAGGATTGCACCACCCGCGTCGCGCTTTCGATGTAAACCCGAAAAGCGCGGAGTTGATCGTTGGTTTGCGACTTGTCCATCGTCGACAGCGCTTCTTTCGCTTTTTTCACCTCATCGGCGAGATTGGAAAATTCCCGGTAGACCGATTCCAATTGCTGCGCCTGCACCATTAATATGTCTTCATCTACTGTTATTAGACCGTCCTTCTGGTCGTCTTCCATCCGTTTGTAGATCAGCCGCGCGGCAATTTTCCAAGTAATTTCCTCTTCAACCAGCTCTTTGTTTTTTTTGTCAAACAATGGTCTGAGTATTTCTGTCACGATGCCGACACAGTACAGCGATGAAGAAGCCGGGGTAGACTGCCAACCTGTCGCTTTCTCGCGGTAATACTCGCCGAGGCCGGCCAGCGAATCGAAGGGATCCTCGCCGCGCTCCAAAAGAAAAATGATGTCGATCAACGAATAAAAATATTCACCGACATCCTTGGGTACGTTCTTTTCGTTGAGCGCCGGGACAATTTCAAACTGGACCAGACGATACGGCAAGGCATTGAGGTCTTTCTCGATGGTGGATTTGATTAGGCCCCACGGCACTTGGCGGGTATACGTGTTGACATTGTTGGTAAGCGTACACGTGTTCGGAAAATATTTTTTTACATTGTCTTTACCGCACAGTTCGTTTTTCAAATGGTCGACGAAGTTGGCCAACAATTCCTCTTCGGCCCGCTTGGCGATAAACGCGGCCGTCCCTTGGATAATCGCGTCTTCCCACGATGCCCCGCCGATGGATCCGATCGAAACCGACCCGGCCTTGTCGAGATCTCCGCCCATTTCGGGAATCTGCGTACCGGTGTCCAACGGGGCTTTGCAAAACGGATCATTCTTATTCGTTTCGTCGAGACAAAATTTGGTCAATCGAACGAGAAGTACATTGGTCAAGTCGATCTTTTTTTCGTTGAAACGCGGATATTCATTTTCAACGATCGGTTCCGGCGTTTGCTCTTTCGGCTGTTCAGTATTCTCCGCGAAGGCAAATCCCCATGAAATGGCTATCATTAGAATACATACAAACAGAACTCCACAGGCTTTGGCCATCCTTTCCATTGATTCCTCCCTTCAATTACTGTTGAATTCAATGGGGATTTAATCACCTGAGTCGTTGGCGAAAGAATGGGCGATTCACCGGGAAGTCTGCGCGATCGAGATGGGCTGAGCGTGAACAACGAACAGATTTATCCACAAATAATCATTGATAACTTTTGGTTATTCTCATCCCCGACATGTACCAAAACAAATTCCTCATCGAATGTCAATTTAAAACAAAAACGGGACGGATCGCTCCGCCCCGCTTGTGGTCACGATGTTTGCGCGCTTAGCCGTTGACGCGCTGGAACTCTTTCATGAACTCGAGCACCGTGCGCACCGACTCGATGGACACCGAGTTGTACAACGAAATGCGCAGGTGACCGCGCTGCGGCAGGTTCTTCAGACCGATGAAATCGTTCTTGATCGCCTCGGCGACGAACTTCTCTTCCAGTTCGGTCGTGGGCATGTTGAACACGATGTTCATGATCGACCGGTCTTCCTTGGCGATCGGGCAAGTGTAGTAGCCGCCCGAGTTGTCCAGGAAGTTGTAGAACAGCTCGCCCTTGGCGAAGTTCTGCTTTTCCATCGCCTCGATGCCGCCGGTCGCCTTGAGGTGCCGCAACACGTTGCGCACCATGTAGATGGTGAAGGTCACCGGCGTGTTGAACATCGACTGATTCTCGACGTGCGTCGAGTACTTGAGCAGCGTCGGCAGCGACGGATCGCACTTGGCCAGCAGGTCGTCGCGCATCATCACGATCGTCGTGCCCGACGGGCCCAGGTTCTTGTGCGCACCGGCGTAGATCACGCCGAACTGCGTCGGGTCAACCTTGCGGCACAGAATGTCCGAGGACATGTCGCCGATCAGCGGCACGTCGCCCGTGTCCGGATACTTGAACCACTGCGTGCCCATGATCGTGTTGTTGCTGGTCAGATGCACGTAGGCCGCGCCGGGCGTGAACGGCAGGTCCTTGGGCACGTGGTTGTAGTCGTCGTCCTTGGACGAAGCAATCACATTGGCCTGGCCCACGATCTTCGCCTCGGTGATCGCGCGGGTCGACCACACGCCGGTGTCGATGTAGTCGGCGACTTTGCCGCCGGCCAGCAGGTTCATCGGCAGCATGGCGAACTGCAAACTGGCGCCGCCCTGCAGGAACATAATGTGATAATTCTCCGGCAGCTCCATCAGCTCGCGCAACAACGCGTAGGCCTCGTCATGCACTTCCTGATACGCCGTCGAACGGTGGGACATTTCCAGCAAGGACATGCCGGTGCCCTGAAAATCGACCAGCTCGTTCTGCGCGTACTCGATCGCCTCCAACGGAAGGGCGCCGGGACCGGGGTAGAAATTGTGCACTCGCTTCATCCTCATCTCCTTTACGAAAATGCGCTCCGCCTTCGCGAAAAAGAACCGGTCCGCCCGCGGCGAAAACCCTTTTTCCTCAGACCTGAGCAAGTCGCCTGTCGAACTGGAACAACCAGTCGCCCTATAATTTTGGAAAACACGTGGCAGGGTGTCGCGCCGTGAACCGGTCGCGACCGGAAAAATCCCCACCCGTCAAAATCCTAAGCGGCGAAAAAGCTTTGTCAACCGAAATCGCTTCATCTCCGCCCTGCGAAACCGAAACGTTCGAATCCGAGCCGTTCCCGGCTCCAATATTCAACCTTGTATAGTCTCACTGAAGAGGGAACGCAACCGGAAAAACGCACCCGGCGGAGAATTTTTTGATGAACTTCCTTTGGCGGCCGGATCTCCCGTTTACCCGCCCACGTGCGCGGCCTTGCGCTTTTTGAGGAACATGCGGAATTCGATCGTCCGTTGCGCCGCTTCGCGCACCAGCTTGGTGGGGAACAACTCTTTATTGTTGAGCAGGTCGCTCAGGTCGCCGGTCGCCGCGAGTTGCTTGTTTTTCCCGGCGGTGAGCACCTTATCCGGAATCGTGAACATGTTGTCGGCAAAGACGTTCTCTTGCAGCGCGACGTCCACGAAGTCCTCGTATTCGTCGAACCTCGTCCGGTTGCCGATGAACAGGTTTTTCTCCATAACCACGTCGAAGGCGCGGCCGTTGCGCATGATATTCCCGTGTTCGTCGTTCCCGTAATAGCGTCCGCTGGTGCCGGCGATCACGCTCTCGCGCAAGCGGACGTTCTTGCATTTGTCCATGCTGATCGCCAACGCCGTACAGTCGATCAACGCGCACCCTTCGACCGTCACGTTCGTGCCCGCGCTGATCGTCACCGCAACGAATCCCGAGCCGTGAAAGACGCAATTGCGCAACGTGACGTTCCGCACGATGCCCAGATCGGCGACGCCGCCCTGACAGGTATCGGTGAACAACAAATGCCCGAAGCGGATATTTTCAACAACAATGTTATTGCACCGGGTGATATCAAGCAACCAACCACCCGGATTACGACTGAGCACATTCACCGTACCCTGTCCGACGATTTCCAGATCGTTTTTGTCCGCGATGTTCAGCACCGTTGAGTCGGTTTTCCCGCCCAGGTAATCGCCCGCGGTCAGCACGATCCGGTCGCCCGGTTGCGCCAGCGCGACGACCTGCCGGAGCACCGCGGCCACTTGCGGCGCGGGTTTGACGATCCACTGGCTGGTCCCCGGCCGGCCGTCCTTGCGCGGGATTTTGGTGATGTACGGCGACGGCGCCTGCTCGTCGGTGGCCTTCGTTTTCGCCGCCGCCGGCGCGTTTCCCAGCGCCAGCGTCAGCCCGATCACCAATGCGCAAACGATCAACATCGTGCGGACCGCGCTCTTCATGTTCCGCCCTCCTCCGTTCTACTCAATAGTAGAAACGACAATTCGGCAGTTGCTTTTTCAACTCGTCGATGCCCTCGTCGGGCACGCGGCTATCGGCGAAGATCACAAAACTCAGCCGGGGCAGTTGCGCCAGCGCCGACGCATCGCCAAAGCGCGTGTAGCCCGCGTCGAGGTATTCCAACCGCGTCAGTGAGCCCAGCGGCTCGATGTCGCGGACCTTGGTTTTCGCGATGGTCAGGTACTGCAACCGTTTCAGGCCGCTGAGCAACTTCGCGTCGGCGAAAGACGTGTAGCCGACGTCCAGACATTCCAGCTTTTTCAACTTCGCCAGAAAGCGAAAGTCCTCGATGCCGGTTTCGCTAATCTTTAAAATGCGCAACCGCCGCAGGTTCGCCAGCCGGTCGGCGTTCTTGATGTTCTTGTTGATGTCCCACTTCAGGAAAACCAGGTTTTTCAGTTCGCTGAGCACGCGGTCGTCGGTCACCAGGGTGGCGGTCAGATCCAGACTCTTGAGCGTCGAAATTTCGCGCAGCACGTCAATGTCGCCGAGCTTCACGCCCCACATATTGAGCGCTTCGAGGCGCCGCAGTTCCTTGAGCGTCACCAACGATTTCACATTTTTGCAATGCCACATCGAAACAAACGTCAAATCGGGATTGTTCAGAATAACCGCGTCGAACGTCGCTTGCGACACGTTCTGACCGATGGTCACGCCGATCAACCGTTCGCCGGTGCCGGTATCCAAAAACCATTTAACGCCGTATTCGGCTCTGATCTGACGGAACTTCAGAAAATGATCGCGCTCTTTGACGAACCACACGGCCTGATCGACGACCAGGTGATCGCCCGTTTTCACCGCGAGGCGATATTGCCGGCGGCGATCGCGGATCGCGTGGCCGTTAATCCACGTCATCGTCCGTTCCGGGGTGGTCAACAACACCTCGCGCGTGGCTTCATCCTTGGCCGGCGATTCCGGCGGCCCGGTTTCGACCATCGCCGTTGATGCGCTCTTGCAGGCGCCGCCCAGCAGCGCCGTCAACACCAGCAAAACGAGAGAAATGGATAAACGTTTCATGCCCGCTCGCCTTCTAGTTCTTCCCGCTCCGTGTTTACTTTACTTTTACCCGCCGGCGGATGCGTTCGATGAGATAGGTCGGATCCAGTTGCGCGTAGCCGATTTGCCGCACGAGTTCCTCGCCGCGATAGAACTGCCCGGTCGCCCACAGCTTGCGCAGATACGCGCCGGCTTCGGGTTTGGCAAACCATTCATTGCCGTACAGTTCGGTGAGTTTCGCTTCGAGCATCGCCTCGGTGAACCACGCCCGCGTGTAGTCGGCGCTGTAGAAGAAATCGTCGACGTCCACCAGGTAGCGCAGGCCGTCGTTGGCGTCCAGTTCGACGCCGTAGGCGCGCCCGAGCAAGGTGCGGTACAGCCCGGCCGGATCGCCCGCGCCGCGATGCAGTTCGATTTCATACAGCACCTTGGCCGCGAACCGGCGCACCATGTACAGCTTCAAAAACGCGCTGTAGCGCACGTGCCACTGTCGGTCGGCGGCGTTGTCCATGCCGATGTACTTTTGCAGAAACAGGTTGTTGCCCAGCAGCGTGTCGAACAAAAACGCGTAGGTCTCGGTCGTCACGTTGTCGCCGAGCTGCTGGAACTCCCACACGCCGGTCGTCGCGTTGGCGAAATGCTGCGCGTGCCCCATTTCGTGCCAGTAGGCGTGGTAATCGCTCTGCCCGCCCGCCGGCTTGATCGTCAGGCGCACGTCGGCGGGCACGTCCATCGGATAGCACGCGGCGCGCGGATTCTTCTGCGGCAGATCGGTGTCGTCGACCTTGACCTTCTCCAGCGACAGCCCCAGGCCGTTGAGGAACCGCTGCATACGCGGCGTCATGTCTTTCTTGGTGAAATAGCCGTCGTAACGCACGTTCTTGAACAGCCGCGCCAGGTCGCACCGCCGCGCCTTCTCGGCCGGGAAACCCAACTGGAACGGCACCGCCCAACGCAGCAGCGTGGTGAACTCCTGCTCGGTCTGATCCAGAAACGTCCGGCACAGCGTCGCGAACTCGGTCAGGTTCACCTGGCGCAGTTGCTCGGACAGGGCGATGTAGTCGGCGAAGCCCAGTTCCTTGGCCAGCCGCTGCATGCGCTCTTCCTTCTGCGCCAGCTTCTCGTTGGCCTGCACCAAAATCGGTGTGACCGCGTCGGAGATGATTTGCCGTTGCGCGTATTCGGTTTCCTCCTGCAGCAACAGGCGGTGCTGGTAGTAGTTGTACTCCTTGCCGCCGTACTCGAAGGACGCCCCGGCCAGATAGCTTTGCACCTCGTCGTCGATGCCGGCCACGCGCGCGTTGACCATCTCGCCAAGCACGTACAACCGGAAAAACTCCAGCGCCTTTTTCTTGTCGGCCTGCGGCGTCGCGGCGATCGCCCGCTCCAGCAGCCGCACGGTGTCGAGCGAGAAGAGCGCCTCGTGCCCCTTGTACGTGCCGGCGATGTCCACCTGTTTGCCGGTGGTGCGCCGCTGCCACGACAACTCCATCTGCTCGCGCACCAGCGCCTTGGCCTCTTCACGCAGCTTGGCGATACGCGTGTGATCGGCCACGGTGACCGTCTGCGCCAGCGCCAGGTACGCCCCGCCGGCCACCAGCGCCAGCGCGACGAAAACGACGAGGATCCGACGAATCATGGTTTGCTCCTACAGGCTGTAGCCTCCGTCGATGACCACCGTGTGGCCGGTCACGAAATCCGCGTCGGGCGAAGCCAGCCAGGCCACCGCGCCGACGATATCCTTGGGCTGCATCAGTTCGTGCAGCGCCTGCCCCTGGATCGCCTCGTCGAGGATCTCCTCGGTGGTCCACAGCGCGGCGCTGAACTTGGTTTTCACCAGCGACGGCGCGACCGCGTTGACCCGGATGCCGAACACGCCCCACTCGGCGGCCAGCACCTTGGTCATCATCAGCAGCGCCGCTTTGCTCATCGAGTAGGCGCCCATGCCCGGCGTATACTTGAAGCCGGCCACGCTGCCCACGTTGATGATCTTGCCGTATTTGGCGTCCTGCATCGTCTTGAGGCAAGCCTTGGCCAGGAAAAACGGACCGTAGAAATTGACCTCGAAGATCTTCTGCAGCGCGGCGGGCTCGACGAACATCGAGGGCCCGAACACCGGATTGGTCGCCGCGTTGTTGACCAGAATGTCGATGCGCCCGTAGGTTTCCAGCACCTTGTCGACCAACGGCTGCAACGCTTCGACCTGCCCCAGGTGGGTCGGCATGACCAACGCTTCGCCGCCCGCGTCCCGAATCTGCTTGGCCACGGCCTCCAGCGGCTCGGCCTTGCGCGACACCAACACGACCTTCGCGCCGTCGGCGGCCAGCCGCGACGCGATCTGCTCCCCGATGCCCCGGCTCGCGCCGGTGACGATTGCCACTCGATCGGCCAACGGTTTGCCCATGAGTTCCTCCATTCACTTGCGGTTGATGGCGCTACCTTAGCATAGTTCCGCCGACGGACAAACTTTGCGCCCTGTTTGAAAACATTTCGTACCGCCGCCCCCTGGCGTCTCCCGCCAACGGTCTTATGTTAATTGAGCAACCAATTGCACGAAGGAGGGAGTACCATGGCTGCCGTACGTCCCATCCTGCGCATCAGCCATAGCTGGCCGACGCGCGAAGGCGCCGGAGTGCGCCTCAAACGCGCCTTCGCCCAGGCCGACCGGGCGCTCGATCCCTTCCTGCTGCTCGACGATTTCCACTCCGACGAACCGCAGGATTACGTCGCCGGTTTTCCCTGGCATCCGCATCGCGGCATCGAGACGATCACCTACGTGCTCCACGGCCGCTTGCGCCACGGCGACAGCCTGGGCAACCAGGGCGTCATCGGCCCCGGCGACGTGCAATGGATGACCGCCGGCTCGGGCATCATCCACGAGGAAATGCCCGCGCAGGAGGACGGTCTGCTGTGGGGTTTCCAACTGTGGGCCAACCTGCCCGCCGCGCAAAAGATGATGCCGCCGCGCTACCGCGAAGTGACGCGCGAACAGATCCCCGCCGTCGAGCTGGCCGACGGCATCCACGTGAAAATCATCTGCGGCGAAGTCGACGGACATCGCGGTCCGGTGACCGACATCGTCACCGAGCCGACGTATCTGGACGTATCGCTCGCGCCCAACGCCACCTTCCATCACCCCATCCCGCAAGGACACAACGCCTTCGCCTACGTGATGGAGGGCAAGGGGTTTTTCGACGAGGAATGCTCCGCGCTGGTCGGCGACACGCAGTTGATCGTCTTCGATCAGGGCGACCTGATCCGCGCCGGCAGCGGCGAAGACGGCGTGCGCTTTCTGCTGTGCGCCGGCAAACCGCTGGACGAACCGATCGCCTGGCGCGGCCCGATCGTCATGAACAGCGAGGCTGAACTGCAAACCGCCTTCCGCGAATACTACGAAGGCTCCTTCATCAAGCATAAGCAAGAATGACCCTGGAAGCGCTCATCGGCAGCTACGGCTACCCGGCGATTGCCGTCGGCACATTTTTCGAGGGCGAAACGATTTTGATCGTCGGCGGCGTGGCCGCGCGCCTGGGCTACCTGCGCCTGCCGCGGGTCATCCTCTGCGCCTTTGTCGGTACGCTGATCGGCGATCAACTCTTCTTTCACCTCGGCCGGCATCGCGGCGACGCGTTTCTGCGCAAGCGCCCCGCGTGGCAAGAGCGTCTCACGGTTGTGCGCGCCAAGCTCAATCGCCACCAAACGCCGGTCGTGCTCGGCTTCCGTTTCGTCTACGGCATGCGCACGATCACGCCGTTCGCCATCGGCCTGACCGACATCGGCGCGTTTCGTTTTTTGCTGCTCAACGTCATCAGCGCGGCGGTATGGGCGAGCGTTATCGGTCTGGGCGGATACTTTATCGGCGCAACGCTGGAAACGATCCTCGGCGACATCAAGCGCTACGAGTTGATCGTCATCGGCGGTCTGCTGCTGATCGGGATAATCGTCTGGCTATGGCGCCGGCGGAAAAAGCGCAACACTTCATCCGCGCCGCCGGCGTAGCGTCTCGACGAATTTTTTATCGGCCTTGGGCGAAACGAACTCCAACGGCGAATAACCGCGACGCGCCGCAAGGTACAGCGTCAGGAAAATCAACGCGGCCGTCAGCACGAAATTGGGCCAGGCGTTGATCGCCCATTGATGCGACCAGACCAACCGCCAATCACCATGCAACGGCCACAGGTAGGGAATCGGCCACTGGTCGCCGTCCGGCCCGCGCGCGCCGATCAGGTCGCCCAGCAGATGCAGATGAAACGCGAGCAGCGCCAGCCCCGCCGTCGCCGCCCGCCGCGTCGCCAGCGCAAACGCGGTCGCCGCCAGCGCCAGCCCGAAAAGCAGGTTGTGCGCCAGCACGTGATGATACTGCGACCACCACAGCAACGGCGTTTGCGTGTGTTTGGTCAGCGCCTCGGCAACGATGCCCAGACCGTCGACATCCGGCGCGACGCCGGCCAGCACCACCAGCGCCCGTTCGCGCCGCGACAGCGCCGCCGCATTGGCCGTCGCCCAACCGACAAAAAAATGCGTGAGGGGATTCATCGCCTGCAGGATAACCGATCGGCGCGCGTTCGCCAACGCGGCGTTTTATTCGCAACCGAGCCGACGCGCGGTCAGGTCCCATTCCTTGATGATCGTGTCCAGCGCCGGATACTCGCCGCAAAGTTCCTCCGCCAGCGCCGGCGCATCGGCCCAATCGTCGACGTACTCCGCGTTGAACACCGCTTTGCCCTGCGCGGTAAACGCGTCGTACAAATCGCATTCGTCGTAGACGTGACACTCCTCGTTGAGCGCCCAGTCGAAACTTTGCACCAGATCCTCGAGTTGATCGACATCGTTTTTCAAGCCCACCGAAAGCCCGCGCGCATGGGCCTGCTCGGCGATGAACCGGTTGTAATCGAGTTGATCGTCCGCGCTCAGCCCCAGGCCGTTGTCGTTGGCGTAGCCGTCCATGTTGTCGGGCTCCACGCCGTCGCAACCCTTGGTTGCGGCGAGGTCCAGCCGCGCGGTCATGATCTGCCGCACCGTTTCGTCGGTGATGTCCAGCCACCACTCGCCTTCCCAGTCGTCCAACGGTTCGCCCAAGGCACTCTGCGGAAACCCCGCCGCATCCTCGCGCCAATCCTCGTAACTGCCGCCGGAAAAATAGCAGATCACCACCCGGCCGTCGGCCTGCAGCGCCAGAATCGTCGCCGCGTCATTATCGAAAAGATCGATGTCGTACATCGCCACATCGAACGAAGTGTCGATCGTGCCGCTCAACTGCCACTGCCACGACGTGCCCGGTGCGGGTAGCCAGAGATCGTCGCCGTTGTCGTCGTCATCATCGTCGTCATCGCCGGACGATTGGCACATCGCCAACGCCAACACGACGAACGCCAAAATCAGGAAACGGGTTATTGCGCGCATGGGGTCGCCTGTTCCGTTGTTATACCTATCGATCGTAAAACTATTTTCGCCTAGACGGAAGGTGAGCGTTCTGGGGAAAAGAAGGGATTCCTCCAATCGACATGCCTAAGGCATGTCTCCGTCGGAATGACAAAGTACGCGCGTGTCAGCGCCGGCCGATGTCCCGCACAATGACTGAATCATAGGTCCAGGAATTATTCCTGGTTATCCCTGGACCCAATCGAAATGCGCCAGGAAGTGCTTCAGGCGCGGGGGTTCGTAGGTGAATTTCATGCCGCGGATCGCCTCGGCGCGTTTCATCACGCGGCCGCAGGTTTCGGCGACGTGCTCCATGTGCGATTCGCTGTACACGCGGCGCGGAATCGCCATGCGCACCAGGTCGAGCTCGGGGTAGATCATTTCGCCGGTTTCCGGGTGCGGGTGCGCGAACATCACCGAGCCGATCTCGCAGGCGCGCACGCCGCCTTCCAGATACAGCTCGACCGTAATCGCCTGCCCGGGGAACTGCCCTTGCGGAATGTGCGGACACATGCGACGCGCGTCCAGGTAGATGCCGTGGCCGCCGGCGGGTTTCAGATACGGCACGCCGAGTTTGTCCAGCCGCTCGCCCAGCCGCGCCACCTGCGCGATGCGCGCGGTGAGGATTTCCTCGTCGAGCCCCTCCAGCAGGCCCTGCGCCACCGCCTCCATGTCGCGCCCGGACATCCCGCCGTAGGTGATGAAGCCCTCGACGACGACCATCAACTCGGCGACCTTGTTTTTCACTTCGTGATCGCGCGTGGCCAAAAAGCCGCCCATGTTCACGTACGCGTCCTTCTTGGCGCTCATCAGCGCGCCGTCGGCGTAGCCGAACATCTCGTGCGCGATCTCCTCGATCGACTTTTTGCCGTAGCCCTTTTCGCGATGCTTGATGAACCAGCAATTTTCCGCGTAGCGCGCCGCATCCAGATACAGCGGCACCTGGTACTTTTTGCAAATGTCCGCGGTCGCCTTGATGTTGGCCATCGACACCGGCTGACCGCCCGCGCTGTTGTTGGTCACCGTCATCACCACCAACGGCACGCGCCCGGCGTTTTCCTCCAGCACCTGGTCGAGCCGCGCCAGGTCCATATCGCCCTTGAACGGCTCGTCGGATTCGATATCCGCCGCCGATCCGCAGGGCAGATTGACCGCCTTGCCGCCCTTGTGCATCACGTTGGCTTCGGTCGTGTCGAAGTGCGTGTTGTTGGGCACCACGGCGCCCGGTTCGAGCAGCGCGGAGAACAGCAGATTTTCCGCGGCGCGCCCCTGGTGCGTGGGCAGCACGTGCTGCATGCCGGTGATGCGCCGCACCGTTTCCTGGAAGCGCACGAAGCTCTCGGCCCCGGCGTAGGATTCGTCGCCGACCATCACCCGGCTCCACTGCTTGTCGCTCATCGCGGCGGTGCCCGAATCGGTCAGCAGATCGATGGTCACCTCGCGGGCCAGCAGCTTGAACAGGTTGTACTTGGCGCGTTCGGCCGCCGCCCGGCGCTGGCTGGGCGTGGTGAGCGATATCTTCTCGATGACTTTGCACTTGTACGGTTCGAAGGCGGGCCAGTGATTGTCGGACATGACGTCTCCTTGCTCACGGATGATTTTCGCCGTGAGTGTAAAACGTCAATCATGCACTGGCAAGGGGAAGATGCCGGCGCGCGCCATCGGTTATCTTGCGATAACTACTTCGTCCGCGCCGATGTCCCAGCCGGAGCCGGACGGGCGCGGGTCGCCGTCGAAATCGTAGTCGGCCAGGTCGCCGTCGTACCAGGGCGCCGGGTCGATGCCCGCGTCGATGCACAGGCTGCCCGCCGTCAGGTGGAAATCGTCGGCGCTCACCCATTGCGGCTCGGCGCTGATGTTCCCCGACGCCTCGACGCACCCCGCGAATTCGCAGGCGTTGACCTCGGCGATGTCGTCGAGGCACACGTCGTGATCCATCACCAGGCAGTCGCCGTCCGGGTCGTAGAAGTCGTTGTTGATCAGCGTGGCCTGGCGGTGATCGACGGCGTCGTAGTCGAGAACCAGGCATGTTGAGCTTGAAGATCCACCACCGGCGTCGATTATGTTATTCACCAGGTGAATCGTATCTTCCGGTCCATAAAAAAGCACCGCTTCGCTTATCGCTCTCGAACGGCCCCCGGATCCGCCAAATATGGAATTATTTACAATATTGGCCGAACAACATCGTTGATGAACCAATATCCCTAATGATCCATAGGAGCCATTTCCGCCGTCAATCATGTTGTTGACCACTTCCACGTAACTCGATTCGAGGATGATGCCATCCGCACCATACCCGTCCCCTCCGTAAATTGAGTTATTGGCAATGGTCATCGGCTGGTTTTCGTAAACGTATATGGCAAACGCATTGTGCAACGAGTCGGCAATTCCGCCGTCTAGATCGTTGTCGATGATGCTGGCGACCGAATCGTGAGCCAAATAGACGCCGTAGGTTTGCCCGGCTTCACCGCCGACGATGTGATTCTCGGTTATTTCGACCGTGGAACGCTCGCCATAAACGCCGAAGGATAGATGGGATATCGGCGAGCCGCTGTTCCCGTTAATTTCATTACGCATCATGTCCACGGTCGAATCGGCGATATACACGCCGAATGATGTATCATTGAAGGGAAATGCCTTGTCCTTTCGCAACGACGTTTCCGCCTGCAATACGGTTACTGTATTATCGGTAAAGGCCACATCCGCCCCATCGACGATCTTTACGCCGTAAGCGTCGGTGGCCGAACTGTTGCCCTGAATGGAAAAGCCACCGACCTCGACGGTTTCCTTCGTTGACGCGCCGGTGATCGTCAGCGCCGGTTGATCGGCGACGCCCTCGATGATCGTTTGATTGGCGGCGATATCGCGCGTCCAACCGCTGTCCTCGTAGCCGCCCACCAGCGAAACGCCGCTGACGGACACGCTTTCCGCGTAGGTCCCGGCGGCGACGTACACCGTGCCGCCCGTGGTGACAAGCTCAACGCCGGCCGTGATCATCCGCTTCGGCTCCGTCTGCGTTCCCGGGTTGGCGTCGTCGCCGTTGACGCTCACATACACGTCGTCCGGCCCGGTGTCGTCGTCATCGATTGTATCGTCGTCGTCTGTGTCGTCATCGGAAGTATCGTCGTCACAGGTGTCGTCGTCGCAGGTATCGTCGTCGCCGGTGTCGTCATCCGCGTCGTCATCTACGGTATCGTCGTCGACAGAATCGTCGTTATCGTCGTCGTCATCGCAGGCGAAACCGGCGAAAGAAAGGGCTGTCAACAACAGGATGACCAAAACGCGGAAGGCAAAACCGGACATGACGACCTCCATGCATCAAACGGTTATTCCTTATTTGCGTATTCAGGATAAGCCGCAGCCTATAGAGGCGTCAAGCGCCGAAGTCGGATCGTTCTCGCGTTGTGCGTTAAAACCCTTCGTCCTTCAGGAAATAGGCGATTTCGCGGTAGAAGGCCTTGTGGTCGAAGTTGGCCAGGCCCACCGGCTGGCCGATGATCGACCAGTGGTCGGCCGACTCCACGCCCAGCTCGATGCCGTAGCGCGCCGATTCGGTCGGCACGACGCCGTCGTTCGCGCCGTCGAACAGCCCGATGAGAAAGTGCGTCGGCTCGAGCATGAAGAAGCAGTTGTCTTCCGCGTCGGTCTGATACGAATAGTAGGTGACGCGCGGATCGTCCGGGTTGGCCGGATTGAACGTCTCCTCCACGTATTCGTGCGTCAGTTGGGCGATGCCGTCCCAATCCAGCCCGAACATGTTCATGATCCAGTCGATGATGTCCTGCGCGAACCCGGGAATGATCCCCGTGGCGATGTCGGCGATGGCCGTGCCGTAATGCGGCGTCGAAACGGTGACCAGCGCGTCCACGCGATCGCCCCAGCCCAGCGTCGAAATCATGTAGCGCGCGTCGAGCCCGCCCTGGCTGTGCGCGATGATGTTGATCTTCTGGTTCGGATAGCGCGCGTTGATCTCCTCGACCCACTGTTCGGCGCGCGTTTCCATCGAGTTGATCGGCGAAACGGCCGGTTCGAACACGTCGAAGCCTTCGCGCTCCAGATCGTTGACCACGCCGGCGAAGTAGGAGAATGCGCCCACGTCGCCCCAACCGAAGAAGCCGTGCATCAGTACGATCGGCGATTTCGTGCCCGGCAATTCGGGCGTGGTGTCGTCGTCGCCGGTATCGTCGTCGAGGGTGTCGTCGTCGGGCGTGTCGTCATCGTCGGGGGTGTTGTCGTCGTCGTCGGGAGTGACGTCGTCGTCATCGTCGTCGCCGGCGATCATGTCGTCGTCGGCGGCATCATCGTCGGCCGAATCGTCGTCGTCCTCGCCGCCTCCGCAAGCGGGCAACACGAGCATCAACAGGCCGATCAACAGCAACAACCACAGCGCACTGCGCGAAGCACCGGAGAATTTCAGCATCGCTTTCACCATCACGTGTACGTTCAACTGGATATTATCTTACCCGTTTTCCGTGCAAATGGGAATCGAGTCCCTCAGGGCATTTTCGGTCAAGTTTTGCCGTTTTTCGCACGAAAAGGGTTAAGCACCGTTTAAATGAGGGACGGAAGATGAAAATCGAATCGATTTGGCCGATTTTGCTGTTGGTGTTTGCGTTGTTGTTCGCCGCCGGATGCGGGGACGACGACGACGACGATAACAACAATGATTCTGACGACGACGACGCAACGGACGACGACACGACGGACGACGACACGTCCGACGATGACGACGACAGCGCCGACGACGATGTCTCCTGGGAAGAGGCCGACTGCTTCGACGACAGCGGCATCAAGGTGGACATCTGCCAGTATTACGGCACCGATTTCGTCGGCATGTACGCCTATGCGCCCGCGCAGGAATTCATGAACGACATCTTCCCCGACGGCTTCACCTACGTCGAGCACGACGACTGGGACGATGTGCTGGCCGGCACCGACCTGGGGATGAACGTCAAGATCGGCGACAAAACCTTCTACTTCTTCGGCGACACCCATCCGCTTCCCGAAGGCCAGGGCGCATCCGGCCCGGTGGTCGGCGTGCCCTGGGGCTGGGACACGGACGGCGACTACATCCTCGATGAAATCGTCGGCTACGCGCCCGACACCGTGCACTACGAATCGGTGACCGAGCACGTCGCCTTCGACGGCGAGGGCAACCCGACCGGCCTGCTCAACGACATCGAACGCGCTCAGATGTTCCCCGGCGGCGAATCCTCCGGGGTCGAAGTGCCCTTCTTCGTGCCCACCGGCCACCTGAACGTCGACGACCAGACGGTCTATTATTGGTACGGCAAGTACGTCAACAACACCGACTGCGACCAGTCGCACCTGCTGGCGATGAATGTGGCCGATCAGACCTGGCGCTACGTTTCGCCCTTCGCCGAAGCGAAGTTCATTCAGATCAGCCCGGTGCTCGTCGAGCGCGACGACTATCCGACGCAAGCGCAGTGCCCCCTGCCCTGGAGCGAAGACCACGAGCGCGGCGCGCTGATTTTCGCCTCGGGCCGCGACGTGGCCAACTCGGTGTCCTTCGACGAAGCCGATCCGACCACCGGCGGGTATTGCAGCCAGGGCTCGGACCCCAGCTATCGCAAAAGCGGTCTCTACCTGGGCTACGTGAAGCTGGCCGATCTGGAAGACGAACTGGTGCCCAGCAAGATGTACTACTTCACCGGCGTGAACAACGGTTGTTGGCAGCAGGCCGCGCCGCAAAACGCGGTGTCGATCATCGACAAGCAGGAGTTCGGCGAATTCTCCGTGCGCCGCGTGCCCGATACCAACTACCTGGTGCTCACCCACAGCTACCAGGATGCGGATTCGCAGGCGTACCTCGAGCAGCATCCGGAGTACCAGGGGCACTTCATCGGCGTGCTGGCGCTGCATGCGGCGGATCTGGCCGCGCCGTGGACCTGGACGACGGCCAAGGAGACGATCTCCTACGGCTACGGCAATTATCTGATCGAAGAAGGCGTCGAGTTGCTGCCGACCATCTCCGTCGACGGCGAAGTCGTCGATGACAACGTGCTCACGTTCATCCGCGTGATCTCCACCTGGAAGGGGCTGAACGCCGATCCGAACTTCAAGGAATACGGCACCAGCCTGATTTGGGCGCTGACCGATTTCGACGACTTCACCGACGAACTGGCGCAGAAATAGCCCCGTTCGTTATCGCCAAAAGGCCGCCGGCAATGCCTTGTCGGCGGTTTTTTATTATTCGCTCGTGTTGACGAACCGCCCGGACGGACATAGGTTTGGCTAAACGATGGAAAAACGAACGGGAAAAATTATTCGCTCAACCGACATTGAATAAATCAGATTTGCCTTGAAAACAGAAAATCGCATTCTCCCTGAGGGCACACATCAGGTGAATACATCCTCACCACCGACGGAACGCCCGATTTTCCGGGCGTTCCGTCGAACTTTATTAAGCGGAAGGTGATTTCTTTCTTCTGATGCGTTTTTGTCGTATGCTTAATCCAACCGCTCAACTGAAAAAGGAACGTAATGATGAAATACGGCGCTCTGATAATTATAACCATAGCGATTTTCCTTTCGGCCTGGGTCATTTCCTGCGGTGAAGGCGACGGCGTCAATCTCGACGACATGTCAGGCCAGGCGACCTTGCCGCTGCTGCCGATCGACCTGCCGATCTACCCGACCGACGTTACGCTCGACGGCCTGGTCGATTACGTCGAGGAAGAGCTGGACGACCTGGGCATGGGCTGGCTTTTCGACAACGACGACATCATGGATTTCATGGACGACGTGGAAGACAAGCTGCGCGACGCCTCGCTGGAGATCCTGCAGCCCGGCGTGCTTTCGGTGGCCATCGACAACCAGATCACCGAAACGATCCGCGATTACGTGACCGTCACCCGCGTGGGCGTGAACTTCTCGTTCACCAACGACACCGACGCATGGGTCGACGTGCCCGTCGAGTTCCAGCTCTTTTTGGGCGACGGCGATCTGGCCGAGGACTGGGACGAAGCGGTGATGATTCCCTTCGCCGATCCGCGCGTGGACGAGGACGGCGTGTTCATCGTCAAGCCGGGCGAAACGATCGACCTGTCGATCGAAAACGTGCCGCACCTGGTCGAAGCGCTCAACGAATCGGCCTCGATCGGCATCGGTTACAAGGCGCTCTACCGCATGGCCGACGTGAACAACGACGCCGATCCGGTCGAAGCGATGCAGGAATTCGGCCTGTGCCTCGTTGAGGGGCTGATCGCCGGCACGACCAAAAATTGTCCCGATGTCGAGGAACTGCTCGGCTGGCACCTGACCATGAAAAAATTCGAGCTGGTCATCGAGGCCGAAGCCGACCTGGAGATTCCGGAAATCCCCGGCTGCGACGAATTCGCCGAGGAATACAACCTGGATCTGCTGGCCGACGCGTGCCCGTGATCGCACCGTAAATCGTCAAATTGGGGGAGAAAACGATGAAAACGACCTTTCGTCTGATCGCCGTGTTGTTGGTGCTGACCACCTTCAGCCTGTTCACCGCCTCGTGCATGGGCAGCTTCGCGCTGACCGGAAAACTGTACAACTGGAACAAAAACCTGAGCAACAAGTGGATCGCCAGCCTGGTGCTGGCCATCTTCGTCATCTTGCCGGTGTACGGCATCGCCGCGCTGATCGACTGGATCGTGCTCAACGTCATCGAGTTTTACAGCGGTAATAATCCGGTGGCGGCGGGCGAAAGCGAGACGGTCGTCACGCAGCTCGACGGCCAGGACGTGACGCTGACCTTCCACGCCGGCGAAGGCGTCAACTTCGACATCACCGCTCCGGCCGCCGACGGGACGATCAAAACCATGACCGTGCGCACCAAGGGCGACAAGGTGTTCGCGCAGGTCGAGCAGGCCGGCAAACAGGCGAACCTGATTGCCGCGCCGACCGAGGACGGCGGTCTGAATCTTTACCGGGACGGCGCACGTACGCACGTCGATGCGCAGGACGTCGCCGACACGATGGCGGAGTATCCCGTCGCCGAAAATTTGCTGCTGCAAACCGTGGCGCCGTAACCGAGCGCCTGCAAAATAAGGGTTATCATGATGCAAGAACTGACTTGGCTCGCCCAGGGCAAGGCCTGGCTGATGGAAAAAGGCCCCGGCTTTCTCGTCGATCTGGCCGTGTTCATTCTCATTCTCATCGTCGGCGCCATCGCCATCAAAATCACGCGCAAGGCGCTGCGGATGGTGCTGCACAAAAGCAAGCGCATCAACGAAACGCTGGAGAAATTCCTGGTCAACGTCACCGGCAAGGTGCTGTGGGTCGTCCTGCTGATGATCGCCCTGCCGCGCCTGGGCATCGACGTGGCCCCGTTGATCGCCGGTCTGGGTGTCACCGGTTTCATCGTCGGCTTCGCCTTCCAGGAATCGCTGGGCAACCTCGCGTCGGGGATGATGATCGTGCTCAACCAGCCGTTCAAGATCGGCGATTTCGTCGACGCCGGCGGCCACCAGGGCGTGATCGGCGAGATCAACATGATGGCCACCACGATGATCACGCCGGACAACAAGAAGATCGTGCTGCCCAACCGGGGCGTGTGGGGCAACCCGATCGTCAATTACTCCGCGCTGGACACGCGCCGCGTCGACCTGATCGTGGGCGTCGCGTACGGCTCGCAGATCGGCAAGGCGCGCGATGTGATCGCCAACGCGCTCAAGGCCACGCCCGGCGTGCTGAGCGATCCGGCCCCGCAGATCGAACTGAACGCCATGGCCGATTCGTCGCTCAATCTGGTCGTGCGCCCCTGGTGCAAAAGCGCCGACTACTGGAACGTCTTCTTCGCCGCCAATCAGGCGATCAAGGAAGCGCTCGACGCCGCGGGCATCGAGATCCCCTTCCCGCAGGTCGATGTGCACCAACGCCAGGGATAACCAGAAATAATCCCTGGACCTACCAGGAATAATTCCTGGACCTAGGTTTCGTTCATTGTGCGAGGCCTCGGCCGGCGCTAACGCGCGCGAGGGCTAAATCCAGGGACACCCATAACCGCGCAAGTCAAGAGCATCCCCTTCTTGCTTCTTTGTTGCT
>DAIMDW010000034.1:0-48932 GCA_036725605.1 bacterium | reverse complement strand
GGGACATCGACGTCTACGCATCCGATGACGGCATCAACGCAACGGAAAAAAGTTCGGCCTACAGCCTGATGATCGAGGTCAACGGCGGGACCATCTACGTCCAGGTCGGCCCCGGCGACACGGATGGGTTCGATTCCAACGGCGACATCTACATCAACGGCGGCACGACCGACGTCATCGCCCCCTTTTCGGCGTTCGATTGCAACGGAAATGCGGCGATCAACGGCGGCACCGTCCGGGTGAACGGCCAGGTCATTCACGAGATCACGTGCGAAGGTGGTCCTCCTCCGCATTGAACCGGGCAACGTTCTTTGCCGAAGCCCGGATCGCGTCTGGGCTTTTCATCGGATGAAATCGTCACTGAACGTGGAATTTGACATCTTGGGCGCCGGGGCAAAAAGGAGCTTGTTATGAAAAAAATTGCCCGCATCCTCCCAATCCTTTTGTCTGTGCTGTTGTTCATATCCGTCATTTTTTCCTGCGGGAACGGCGACGATGATTACGGCGTCTATGATGATGACGGCAGCGACGGTTATGGCGGCGGCGACGATGACGACGATAATTTCGACGATGATATGTTCACGGACCGGGACCTGGAACAGACCCCCGATTTGTCCGAAGCCGAGTACATCGTGCTCAGCAGCGGCGAAGACGTGTCCATCACCGAGGAAGGCATCTACGTCATCAGCGGTAGCGCGACGAACGTTACGGTCGTTGTGGACGCGGACGACGAGGCGAAAGTGCAGTTGGTGTTGGATGGCGTGTCCGTGACGAACGAAGACTCGCCGGTGGTGTACGTCAAGTCGGCGGACAAGGTCTTCGTCACGACGACAGACGGTGACAACACCATGAAAGTCTCCGGGACCTATGAGGCGGACGGTGACACGAACCTGGATGCGGTGATCTTCTGCAAGGAAGACCTGACGCTGAACGGAACCGGGAGCCTGGAGATCGTTTCGACCGAAGGAAACGGCGTCACCTCCAAGGATGATCTGAAGATCACGGGCGGTTCTCTGACCATTACCTCGGCCTTGGACAGCCTCGAAGCCAACGACTCCATCCGCATCGGCGGCGGTGAGTTGACCATCGATAGCGGCAAGGACGCGCTGCACAGCGAGTACGACGAAGACGATTCCGTCGGCTTCATCTATATCGCGGGCGGAACGTTGAACATTTCCGCGGCGGATGACGGCATCCGGGGAACCAGTTATGTCCAGATCGACGGCGGGACCATCGATATCGCCACGAGCACCGAGGGGATCGAAGCGACCTACATCCAACTCAACGACGGGGACATCGACGTCTACGCATCCGATGACGGCATCAACGCAACGGAAAAAAGTTCAGCCTACAGCATCGTGATCGAGGTCAACGGCGGGACTGTCTACGTCCAGGTCGGAAGTGGCGACACGGATGCGTTCGATTCGAACGGCAACATCTACATCAACGACGGAACGATCGACGTCATCGCTCCCACTTCGGCCTTCGACTGCAACGGAAGTGCGGCGATCAACGGCGGCACCGTCACCGTGAACGGCCAGGTCATTCACGAGATCACGTGCGAAGCGGGAGGCCCTAATCCATAAATAGGGCGCCGAAGTGGACGGAGCGGGCGACGGCAAACCGAACAGCAGGGCGGCGTGAGCGCCGGGCAAAAACGCCCAATTTTTCTTCAAGCTCCACCAGGGCGGCGGACGCATTCACCGCCGGTCGCGTCCGGCTGCTCGGGAAAAAACAATCCTTGACCTGTCTATAACTTCATAGTTTAGGCTCCTTTTCGAAAACGAAGCCACAACCGAAAGGTGCATGATGATGGAGACAATGAACGAGCGCCGGACAGTCCTCTATTTCGAAACCCGGATTGCCGCACCCGCGACGGTAGTTTTTCCGCTATTGTGTCCCGTGCGGGAGTACGATTGGATTGACGGCTGGGAATGCGAGGTCTTGTATTCCGCATCGGGCGTCGCTGAGAATAACTGTGTTTTTACGACGAACAATCCCGAACGCGGGGGCGAGGCGATCTGGACGGTGACGCGATACGAGCCGGAGAACTGCTTGATCCAGTTTTCGATTCAGTATCCGGGCCAGTTCATCGAGAAGCTCGATATCTGCGGGGAGGAAACCCAGGGCGGCACGTTGCTGAAATGGCGGCGGACATACACGGCGCTGAGCGAATCCGGCCAGGCGTTGCTCGAGGCCGTCGTTGCGCCCCACATCGACCTGGTGATGGGTTATCTCCACGCGGCGCTCGACCACTACTGCCAAAACGGCGCCATGCTTATGCGGAGTGAATTTTTCGCGGAGAACCGATGAAAAAAGGACAATGGACCATCGGCGCCCTGGGCAAACGGTTCGGATTGTCGCGCAGCACGCTGCTGTATTACGACTCGATCGGATTGCTTTCGCCGAACGGCCGGAAGGCGAACAATTACCGGGTTTTCACCGACGAGGATTGCGCCCGGCTGCAACAGATATGCGATTATCGCCAAACCGGACTTCCCTTGAAGGAAATTGCCGGGATTCTCGATGCGTCCAAGTCGTCGCTTACACAGGTTCTCGCCAACCGCCTCGCGGAGCTTAACGGAGAAATCGAGCGGCTCCGCGAGCAGCAGCGGTTCATCCTCGGGATTCTCAAGAAAGGCGACGCGAGTTACGACAAGCCGCTTTCGAAGGAGAGCTGGGTCGAGATTCTCACCGCCGCCGGTTTCAGTCGCGAGGACATGCTGCGCTGGCATGCGGCGTTCGAGCGACAAGCGCCGGAGCGACATCGGGAGTTCCTCGAGTTCCTGAACATCGATGCGCAGAATATCCGACAAATTCGCGAACTGGCGGCCTCGCTGAACGCGCAAGACGAATCGTAGGCCGACCCGAATCGTTGTCAGCGTGAACCACCTCGCCCGGTGAGTCTTTTTTTCTCCGTGAAAGTGATCACTTGGCAGAATGCCGTGGTGCATCAACAACGCGCGCGTTCCAAGATAGGCAGGTGCGCTATTTGTCGGATACGGTCATCTCGCCCAGATCGTCGACCGAGAATCCGTCGCTCGTGCCCGGGGACAAATCGCAATAGGTGTATAACATGGGCTCCGGGGCCACGACAAAAACAAAGCTGTAGTTACCGGCTTCGTTGGCGTAAAGGAAATCGGAAAAGAGGATATCGTCGCCCGCCGTTCCATAGACCCCCGCGGGACCCCAATGGAACAGGTCCGGCCAGGTTCGGGGATCCACCCCCTGAGGCCCGTAACCCAGCTCCACCCAAAGGTCGTCCGGGTTGGCGAATCCGTCTATTTGCGCCTGACCCAAGATCGCTTCCGAATACTCGCCGACGTTCAAGTCAACGCTTTCCGGGGAGGTGGTTTCGCACCAGTCGACGTCGCCGTGATCGACGAAGATCCGCCCCATGTCCATTTCGTCGAAGCCGTCGGCCGAGCCCAGACCGGTGTCGCAGTAGGTCCACTGATCGTCGCCATCATCGTTGCCGGTGCTCACGCGCATGACGAAGTTATAGGTATTGCCCATGTTCGGGTCCTGGGGCTGGCCGATGAGCAGCCGGGCTCCGTATTCGTCGGTGCCGCTGCCGTAGTGGTCTTCGTTGAAGCCCATCACGGTCCAATTGTTCGGATCCAGGCCGAGTTGCGCGTATCCGAGTTCGACGGTCACGTATGGCTGAGGCGAACCGTTGCCGGTGACCCCGGTGATTTCGATGCGCCCGAAAATCATCTCGGAAGCCTCGTTCACCTCGGTGACAAGCTCCGTCGGTCCGATGATCCCACACCAGTCCACAGTCGGGTTGACGTCGTCGTCATCATCCAAGGTATCGTTATCGTCATCGTCGGTATCGTCGTCATTGTCATCATCGACGGCGTCGTCGTCTTCGGTATCGTCGTCGTCATTGACGTCGTCATCGTCGTCACCGCCTTGGTCGCATACAGGTCCGGCGACGATTAAGGCAACGATTGAAAGCAGGAAAAACAAAAAGATCGCAGGCCGTTTTTTCATGGTTCACCCTCCCGTGCACGAATAAACCATACACCAAAATCGACCCCGGTCATTAAATATCTACTTCCCGGAACAATCCTCACAAGGCTTGATCGGCGAGGGCGCGTTCCATTGCCGCCCAGTCGCATTGCGAGCCGAGGCGCGCCAGGACGGCGTACAGCCCGAAGCGGATGCGGAACAGGAACATCAGCTTGCCGGGCAATTTCAGGCGCATGAGCATGCGCTTGTCGCGGATGACCTCGCCCATCGCCAGATTGACGCCCGCGTCGATCCGCTGCACGCCCGGCGTCAACAACGGACGGAAAAATCCCCGCAACAGTTCGCGCACGTGCTTGTAGGACGCCGGATCGTCCGGGATCTGTCCGCCGATACGGGTGAACGCCTGCCGGACGGCCGCCTCGCGATCGTCCGCGACCGCGTGCGCCAGCTCGGCCAGCGCCCGCACGCTTTGTTTGTCGAACTCGCGCATACAGCCGAAATCGTAAAGCACCAGCGTGCCGTCGTCGCGAAAGGCGTAGTTGCCCGGGTGCGGATCGGCGTGGAAAATTCCGTGGCGGTACAGGGTGCCGAAGTAGACGTCAAACAGCGTGCGGCCCATCGCGTTGCGTAATTCCGGCGACGGATCGGACGCCAGGAAATCCTCGAAGGAAAGACCTTCCTCCCAGTCGGTCGCCAGTACGGCGGAGGTGGAGAACTTCTCCCAGACCCGTGGGACGATCACGCGGCTATCGTCGGCGTAGAGCTTGCCGAAACGCGTCTGCCACTTCGCTTCCAGCGTGTAATCGCACTCCTCGAGCATCCGTTCGCGCATCTCGTCGATAAACCCCTTCATCGTTTCCACGCCGCCCGGCAACATGAGCCGCGCCACCACCGGGCCGATTTTCGCGGTGCTGAAATCCGCAACCAGGGCTTCGCGCACGCCGGGGTGCAGGATCTTGACGGCGAGTTCCCGTCCGTCCGCCAGACGCGCGTGGTGAACCTGCCCGATGGACGCCACGGACACCGGCGGACGATCCATGCCCACCAGCAGTTCCTCCGCCTTTTCGGGAAGGTTTTCGCGCAGGGTCCGGCTGACCGTCTCCCAACTGGAAGGCTGGGACTGGGTTTGCAGGAGAGCGAGCAACTCGCGGGTTTCCGGCGACAGGGTGTCGTCGATGTAACTCATGATCTGGCCCATTTTCATGGCCAGGCCCTTGAGTTCGCCCAGGTTCGCGACCAGTTTCTTGATCCGGTCGATGTCGATGGAATCCAGTCCGCCGCTGCCGCGTCCCCGCAAACGTCCGGAAACGGCGCTCAGCCCGGCTCCCATGGAAGTCGCGACCATGCGCGTCATGCGGGAAAGGCGCCCCTGCGGCACCGGCGTATCTTCGCGGGCGGCGAGGGTGGCCAGCAGTTCGGTCAGCGCGTTCGTTTTTGTGCTTTTCGTGCTCATTGTCCCGGCGTGATGATCAAGCGACGGCCGCTTTTGTCGGTTCTCCTTGTTCGACGCTCGGTGTGCATGAATGTTGAACCACCATTAACTTAAGCGCAAGTTGTTTTCCGGGCGGCCCCCCGCTTTTTGGATAGCCGACGAAGTTTTGGCGAAGTAGGGCGCCGAAACGCAAAAAGAACGACGAATTCGGATGGAAAACGTTCCCGTTGTTTCCGCGATGGTGATGACCAAAGTCGCATATTAAAATATACTTAATTTACTTTTTTGTCAGCTATGCGTAAGGTAAGATCGCATGTTAATATATTAATGCATTAGTTTAGTAAAACAGCGTATAGACTATATTATCCGGAGAAAATGTGTTATACGCTGTGGACATTGGGGAATTAATTACAATCTGCTGGAAAACGCTTCTTGATTATTGAGAGGTAACGTACGCCGGTTTTGGAATGAAAACAGACAAACGAAATTTCCTGATTGAATCGGGCATAACCATAATTCTCATCGGAATAGTTGCCTCTTCGTGGCTGTTGATAAGCCACTTTTGGAAAAGTGAAAACAAGGAATATCCGGCCGATCCATCTTATGAATGTGAGGTGGGTGGACAAACGGCCATTCCCTATTTTCTCATTCTGGCCGATCGATCGGGGAGCATGCCCCGTGCCGATAGCGATCCCTATAATTACGAACGCGAGACTCTCAAACAGATTTCGCGGCTCATCTATTGGAACGGCAAAGAGTTGGAACGGTTTGTCGGTGAGTTGCCGCGGCTTCAGATTCTCACCTTCAGCGGCGCGCCCGAGCAGATCACCGGCCGGCCATTCGAATGGATCACCCTGGATAGCGAACAACGAGTCTTTGATCTGGACGAGAAAATCGATGCGGTGCTCGCCGTGCGGGACGGACAATCCACGGACATCAATTCCAGCATCGAATACATCGACGAGAATTATAAAAAACTTGCCGAAACGCCAAGCAACAAGCCCCGGGTGATGGTCACGATTCTGTTGTCGGACGGCAACATTTATCCCAATGGTCTCAATCGTGTCAATTATCCCCAACGGCGTGTTCCGGATAGCTACCTTCAATCCGTTGTGCTCAAGGTCGGCAATAATTTCGGTCGGAAAGCCGCTGCGGAATTCAATGAAATTATAGAAAAATCCCTTTGGTTGGACGCGCACGAGTGGGCCAAGGAAAAATTCGCGCAAAGCCGTCCGGGCAATTATCAAGCTTTCAAACAGGATCTTTATGGTTTCAACGAAAATTTTGTCATGGACGATCAGCGATTTCGTTACGCCCGTGATGAAGTACAAAGCGACTATCTGAACCGGTTCGGTAAATTGCAGCGGCCGGATTTTGCCCTGAATGTGATTGCCTTGCTCAAAAGCGACAATCCGGAAGCTGAAAGTTACTTGGAAAAATGGGCCGGCAATTTCGGTTTTTATAAACGCATTCGGCAGGCTGCGGACATGAGCAAGCAATTCACCGACTTTCTGGCGGATTACCTGCTGTCATACGGTGAAACGTCGGCGATTTCGGGACCGTATACGATCGGTCCCTTTCATCGCGGAGTGCATGCCTTTCAGTTGATCGTCAATTGGAGCGAGGAGTTTTTGCCCTATGCCGAACAAGCGAAGCTGACCTCCGCCCATCTGAGAGAAATGGTCTTGCTGACTTCGCCCGATGGACGGGAAATACAAACGAAATTGAACGACAATCTGGACAAGAGTCTCATGTTTTACGTGTCGGTAGAGGATTATGCCGATGTTTTTCACCACCCATCCGGTTGGACTTTGACGGTAACGCCGAGGATGTTCGGTTCGCTGAGCACGGAAAAGGTGCATATCATTCTGGTCGTTTATCATTCGTACCGGCTCGATGTGAAACCCACCGATCCGAAAATGCAGAGTTCCTCCAACACCAGTTACGATGTGCGGTTGATCGATCTGAAGCAACGCCGCGTCGTGCCGGCCGACGACTTCGAAGAGATGATGGTTTTGGAAGTTCAATCGATGACCGGCGATACCTTGCCGCCAATCGAGGCGAGCGCGCAAAAGCCTTTCAGCGAAGGAGTGCGCGTCGATTTGGATCGCTGGCCGGCCGGTGAACACCGGGTGCGGTTTAACGTCGTCGGCGGGAAGATCCGAGGCGATCAAAGCCCGTTAACCAACATTTCGAGCATGGTGGATATTCATATTGGGGAAGGCTTATGGCTTTTACGCAACGGCCAACCGGTCGATGTGCTCGCCTTTCCCGCTTTGGACAGAGAGTGAAACAGGGTGAAAGACAAACTATACAGCCTCGGTCTTCTTCTGCTCATCCTGGTGTCGGCGAGCGGGTGCGCCGATCGAACGACGTATGAAGAAACCGTCGAGGTGTATAGCCGTCTGTCGAATCCGACCGAGTATCGATACGTCTGGCATGAACCCGAGGATCGGGATCTGCAAAACGTAATCGAACTTCAGTGCCGGGTTCAGGGAGAGCCCTGCGAACAACATCGCTTCATTCTCAAGCACGACACCCACACGGAACTGACTCTGACCGTAAAACAGAAAAACGTTCCCTTTGGCCTGTTTCGCGGCACGCACATCAACGGTTTGATCACGCTGACGCCGGTCAATGGCGTCGGTCCTTTCATCGAGCGACCGGTCGAAATCCACATTCGTTCGTGGCTGACCAGCAATCCCTGGGCGATTTGGCTCTTTTTGGGATTGATCTCCGGGTATCTGCTTCTCCATCTTCTTCTGTGGATACTGATAACGAAAGCCCGGGGAAGAGTTGAAATCGTTCAGCCGATGTTCTCGGGTAACTTTATCGAAATTTACCCGCCAAGCCGCTGGAACCATTTCACGCGCAATACATTTTCCGTGGGAAGCCACGAAGGGCGGGGCAATTTCACCATCAAGCCGGAGGATTGTCCCTATTTCGTGCCGCACACGTTGAAGTTCAAATACGGCAAGGATTATCGCAAGCGGATCAAGGCGGAAATCACCGCCGCTTGTGAATGTTACTATAAGTATTCCGAGCCGGAGAAGGTCCCCGATCGGTCGTTCGCCGGCAATGCCGAAAACGCACCAACGATAGCGGATTACCATGTTTTTGAAGGGGAAAACGTCTTCAATATTCTGTGCTCGGAAAATCGTTATCAGCGGGGAAGGAAGATCGATCTGCTCGCCGGGAAAACATTGACTGTTGTTTTCGATATATCACCTATGGTAAATAAACATCACGAATCCGGGGGAACTGATAAATCCCATCAACAAGGTAGAAATAAAACGTACGCATTGGGGGAGAAACGTACGGTTGCCATTATGATAAGTATGCCTTCTTAGCAAGGAAATCTGTGGAGGGATAATTATGGCCAGCGATATCTTGCATCTTGAAGACCTGGAAACCACCACCATTGTTGTGAGTAGCGAAGACATTGAAGACGATCTTTCCGGCGTCGACGAAACGGAACGGGATCATGACGAGATAATCGGAAAAACAACCGAAAGAACAAAGGCCACGGCGGAGAGAAATCCCACCTTGTTCATCGGCCTGGGCGGTACGGGACTCAAAGCCCTCGACGCCCTGAAGCGGATGATGAAAAAGAACCATACGAACGTCCCTCCGGGTTTTGCTTTTCTCGGTTTCGATTCGAATCGGCAGGAGATTTCCGGACTGAAACATTTGGAAGACAATGTCGAAGCCTATGCGGTTACGATTGAAGACCCGAAGGAATATTATCAGCGCTATAAAAAGGAAAAATGGTGTCAATTCATCACGCAAAAGAAATGGCCGTTCCGCGGCGATTTTGGCGCCGGCCGCTATCGGCAAGTCAGCCGCCTTTGTTTGATGAAAAACTTCAATACCATCGATCAGGCGATCAGCGGCGCCTTGACGGACATCTCGCCGGCGGCGGAAAAAGGACACCGGCTGCAATTGGACGTGTATATCGTCACCTCGTTGTGCGGCGGCGCCGGCAGCGGCGCGTTCATCGATCTGGCCGTGTTGCTCAAGGACTACGCCAATCAATATGACGCCGACTTGACCATCATCGGCTTGTTCGTCACCGGCGACGTCTACAAGCGCTTCAAGCAAATCGAGCGGGACGCTCATCAGCGGATGCTGGCCAACACCTATGCGTGCATTCGCGACATCACGTATTTGCAGGATCCGGGCAGCCCTCACGTTCTCGCCGACGGCGAACCGTTGGTGTTCAGCTATCCCAAGCGCGATATCGAGATCAGAAACGAATTGTTCGACCTGGTTCTGTTGATCGAAGGCACCAACGCGCACGGTCATCCGTCCTTGCTGTCGGCGGATCAACTCTCGCACTTTTTGGCCAGCGTAATCTATTTCATGTCCAACACGCCGTTGTGGGAAGACCACAAGGCCATTTGGGTCAACGAGTCCAGCGGTTTCAACAAAACGAAGGAAAATATCAACGGCACGCCGCGCTGCTTCTCGTCCATCGGCTACACTCGTTTCCTCTATCCGGAAAAAGAGTTCATCAACTACATGGTCGGCGACTACAATGAAAAGATACTTCTTAGTTATCTGTATGAAGTTGCCCTGAAGGTGCCGCAGGATAAAATCAACGATCCGGTTTTTCGCTCGATTCCCGAATTCCTGAAACGCCAGGCGAAGGACTATGTGAAGGACGGCTTCGAATTTGCCGATTTGCAGTTGTCCTTCACCCAGGAATTGAACGATTTCCGGTTCAAGAAAGACACCATCAACGTCACCATGGAGAGGGAAGTCAGCAACAACGATTGGGAAAATTGTTTCGCCAAGATGCAAACCGCGGAGGAAAATTATATCGCGCAGATCAACAAGCTCAAAACGACGCTCGTCAACGCCAGAAAAAGAGTGATTTTCGCCTTCAAGGAGTACGTTGAAGATCTGCCCTCCCAAATGCTGGAAAAGAACATCGGCGTGAAATATTACACCGATTTCCTAAGCTTCGTTCGTCTGGAGCTGGACGCCGAGGAAAAGATCGCGGTGGAGAAAATCGGCCGGAACAGCGAGATTCTCAGCACCGACAAGTCCGAATGGCAGGATATGAAAAAAGAGCTGCAAGCGGCTCATCAAGCGCATAACTTTTTCTGGAAACGGCAAATCTGCCGGCTTCTGCCCGATTACAGCAAGGAATTCAGCGAGTATCTGAACGGAAAACTGGACGAGGTAATTCTTCTCGAAATCAAAAACGCCTTCCAGGAATTCGACGAGATCATCAACAGCTATATGAGCCGGGCGCGCAAAGTGATCACCAAGTTCGACCAGGCGAAGAAAATGTTCCGCAAACATAAGGCGCGCAACTACGAGCAACTCAAAAGCATTGCCGGGCGCAAGGAAACCTACGCCAAACACTCCGAGTTCAGCATCATCGATTTGAAGCGGTTGGAAGAAGAACAACAAATGGTTTTCAAGAAAAACGATCCGCGCAAAAAGGCGTTCGAGCTGTTCGGCAAGAAGGAAGGCAAGAGCGATTCTTTCTGGACGTTCCTGGATTCGCGCTACGAAGCCAAACATATCGTCGGCTATATCCACGACAACACCAAAGACTTGTTCGGCAAATACCGGATGTCGCTGGAGGATATGGTCAATGAACTGAAACTGAACAAAAAAGTGATCATGACCGAGATCGAGCAATTCCGGCAAAAGTGCAAAGCCCAATGGAATTTGATCGAGGCTGCTCCCGGGCAGTCTCCGAGCACGACGTTCAAGATCGCGACTCCCCCCGATTTTGCCAACAGCAAAGATTCGCCGCCTTCCACCTCCGATCGTCAGGTGGAAATGCTGACCGTGGAGTACGCGGCGCCGCCTCAGCACATCCGCATGATCAAAATCTGGAAAGAGAACTACAATCGGGAACTGAAAGAAGAACCGAGCCTGCACACCATCATCAAAGCCGCGCACTGGTCGGATGTCGACATTTTCGCCGCCGAGGAAAGCGCTCTGCTCGCCTTTGCCGCCGGCATGGCCTATGGCTTCATCTATGAACTGAGCCAACATGAGAAAAAGGCGATCGCCGGTTCGATGAAGGCGCGCAAGGATTCGCGCAACTTCCTGTTTGCCACAGGAAATAACTATTGGATGATGCCCTTCTATCCCAAGGAGAGCAAGCCGGGGAAAAAGGTCCAATCGGCCGACATTCCCGAGTTGGTCAAACTGGGGATCGGACGGGAAAACGCGTTTCAGGAATTTTCGCGCAATCCGGATTGCACCGCGGAAATCGTCCGGTGGGTCGACGATCGGATCGCCGGTCTGAACATGCAGGAAGTCGTCGATGATCTGACCGACTATATCAACGGTCCCCTGCTGAAACTGACCAAACAGAAGAATTCCACTTTGGCGCGTCTGGCCGAAAACGAGATCCGGGTGCTCAAAGACTATATCGAAATGATCGAAAGTTCCCGGTCGCCGGCACTGGCTGTCGATTGATCGATCCTCCACGGGTGTTTGAAAGCGGGATGGCATAATGCGAGACGGCGATTTGGATCTGACAATTGAACGTTCCGATTATCGGATCAACCGTTTCTTGTTCGTCGGCGTCGGCAGTCTCGGCGCCAATGCCGTTTTCGATTTGAAACGGAGATTGTTGAGAATCAACGCCCCGAAACGAGGGCCGTTGCTGTGCAACGATTCGACTAAGGAATTGACGCTCAATCCGTACCAGTTCCTTTTGCTGCCCGAGACGATCACCGGTCGAACCTGGGATGACGCGCGCTGGAATTTATTGCGCCACTTCAACTTCACCGGCTCCGACACCTCCTTGTTCTTTCCCCATGAAGAAGTGCTGTTCGGCAGCACACCCAATCGTAAGGGCAAGGAACCTTCGCCCGCTCCGGCGGAGGAGGGCGGTCCGGAGGAAGCGGTGGATCTTCCCGCCGATGCCGAGCCGGACGCGATCCCCTTGCCGCCGGAGTTGGAGACAACGGAGGAAAAGCCGAGCGAAGAGCCGGAAGTCTCCGAAATCCGAATCAAGCGAATCGCCAAAGCCTACCAGGAGGCGCTACGGCGCCTGACCAATCATCAGCGGGGAAAGTTCAGGGAGCGGACCGGCATCGACGTCTCCATCTTCCCGCCCTTGGTTCTGTTGGTTATGGATATCGACGATTGGCGCAAACAGGAATGGCGGCAGGTGCTCCAACCCATTTTGCAGCCGACGGATCAGGAAATCATCAACCTGAACATTCCGATTGCGGCCATTGTCTTCGCCAATCGCAACCAGGCGGACTTTGCCGAACTCAAAAGCCTGACGCCGGCCGTGAGATCGCTCTTTCTCTTCGATCGTGAGAGCGATCGACTGCTCTATATGCCCGACGACGCGATCGATCTGGCCGTCAACATGGCGCACGTGCTGGCGATGTGCGACGGAGAAGTCTTTCAAAATTTCTTCGTCAATGCGCAGGAACAAACAGCGTATTCATTCGGCGCCACCTATCTGTACTATCCGCGGGCCGACATCATTGTCGAGGCTGTCCAAAAATGCCTTGGCCATCCCGAGTACAACTTTCAACATGGATTGGGGGAACGGTTTCTCCGGGAATTTATCGGGGTCTTTGTTCCGGTCGACGTGGCGACGAGCCGGGCGTTTTTCCTCGCGGAGGATGCGGATTCAAGCAACTACTCGGGCGACGCCAACGAACTTCATCCGCAGGTGCGCGACGCCAACGTGGCCTATGCCGCCACGCTGTGCCAACAGGCGCTGACCTGGATGGACACCCACATTGAAAACCTCAAAGAGATGATGGAGATCGAATCCATCGTCAAGCGCATCAAGGAATTGACCAATCATCTGCGTTTTTGGGGCCTGCTGCTCGAGCAATGGGCCGGAAGCCTGGACGCCTTCGAGTTCCTTATGGATTACGAAGTGCTCAAGGTCGCCAAGCGCCGGGCCGTTCAGGCGAAAGAAAAGGTGTATCAGGATTGGGAGTCGGAAGTCGAAACGACGTTCAAATTGGCCAAAATCCGCCGGTCCGACGCCGCTCCGCACATCGAGGCGGATGAAAACGCCCAGGAGGTTGTCGCGCCCGACGAGCAGGAAGAGGAAGAACTGGTCGATATCATGCTGAGCGAACACCAGGGTGAGTTGGCCTGGGAAACGACCAGGCAATTTGTCGCTCAAGCGAAAATGAAAATTGAGGAAGTGAAAAAAGAGCGCGAACGCACCAAGCGCGTTACCGAATATGCCAAAAAGAAACCTCCCACCAAAAGCGAGGTGGAAAAGGCCATCGACGCCATCCCGCGCCCGTTGGCCTTTTTGTCGCGGCTTTTGCTGTTGGTCGTCACGATGGTCGTTTTCTGGCCGGCGGCGCATGAGCTGATCCTGATCAAATGGCTCGGATGGAGCGAGTCGCCCGTTTGGCTGTCGGGCCTGCTGTTCACCCTCACGTTGCTGGTGCTGATTCTCTGGCTTTCATACGGCGATAAAATCATCAAGCTGCGCCACAAACTCAAGGAATATCTTCTCGAACAGGAAGAGAAATGGATCGACTACATCATTGAAATGGAAACCAACCTGATACAGGAATTTCTCTTTCAGGCGACCAAACACGTGCGCGACAATTACGCCGCGCGCAACCGTTTTTTCCTGATGCTGGAGCAGGGCAATTACAAGGGCATCGACAATCCAAACCTGACGGAACGTTATTACCTTAACCGCTATTATCTGTATTATCGCCTGCAAACCGAGTTGCAGAAATTGCGCGAGCGGATACACATGGGCGTGCTTTGCGAACGCGTTCCCGATCCGACGGATGCGGAATACCTGGCTTTGGTTGCCTCGCTTGCCGAGCGCACGAGTCTTATGGGCAACCTGCTGCAAAATCCCCAGGTCAACAAATCGCTGCAGGCGATCGATTTGTGGAATAGCCTGCTCAGTCGCACGCGCGATCCGGAATCGGAATCTCTCAACGATGAGTTTTGCCGCACCGTCATCTCCAAATGCGGTTGGCGCATGGAAGACGATCTGAACGTGCATCCCGATTTCGTGAATTTCCGGGATCTGGAGGCGTTTCTCAACTACAAACGATATCAGGTTTCACGCGATATTTGGGGCGAATTGCAGCAAAAGGCGCAAACGACCTTCAAACTTCCGCCGACCATGGATCCGCAAATTCACGTGGTGGCGGGCAGTCACGACTTCTTCAGCCGCGAACAACGTGTGGCCCTGCAAACCGGCTTCGATCACAACTGCTTCATCTTCTATGGATTGCAGGGACCCATCATGCTGGAAGATATCAATTGGGGAGAGCGGTAATGGCCACCGAAGGAAAACCTCGAAAAAAAATCGGCCAGGGAACGTGGTTTTTCCGGCGCCGGAAAATCCCCATTTTTTTCATGCA
Organism: bacterium; assembly: GCA_036725605.1. Classification (GTDB taxonomy): domain Bacteria; phylum Lernaellota; class Lernaellaia; order Lernaellales; family Lernaellaceae; genus CALBTQ01. Next base: position 34,172 of record DAIMDW010000034.1, on the reverse strand, counting down.
AATCGGTCTCATGCGGATATTGTTTTTCAGCCTTTGCTTAGGCGCCGCCGAATTGGTCGTGGTGTATCTTGCCGCATCCGAGTGGCTGGTCGAGACCGAACATTGGCTTCTCGTTCTTCTGGCGTTTTGTTTGAATGTCCCATTGACGGCATCGCTTATGTTGTCCTTCGGACGATGGTGGAAAGAGCAGGACACGACCTGGCTCTGGCTCAAATTGTTCGGCGAACGAAAATTGAACCGGCTTGATCTGTTACTGGCCGTTATGCTCGTCGCGTTTTTTGCCGGCCAACTTGTCTATTATTATTCCACGGTTCATTGGTATCACTATCTGTTTTTCGGACATATTCTCGGCGCCTTTGTCGTTAATCTGTTTTCAAGGAAGGACCTTTCCGCCCTCGATCCCGAAGGCTTGCCCTGGCCGGATCCCGCGCCCGATCCTCCCATGCCCCAACCGACGGAAGATGGAGCCGCGCCGGTGGATTTGCTCTTTTGCAACTACCTCTGGAGCAGTCTGGCGGGCAGCAACTTGCGGCTGGCCAAATTTCCGGTTCCAACCGCGGAATACACCGAAATGGTCAACATCAATCAGGAACTGCTTGAGGACGGCTGTCATCCGATGTCCCAATATGAAGACAAGATCCTTAAAGGTCTTTCTCCGAGTGTGGAACGGTTGGTGAGTGCGATCGCCGAAACCCACTTTACCGGACGCAACCTGGTCCGCCTGGATAATCTGTTGCAGTTCGTTCACCAATTCCCTTATGTGACCGACCAGGAATCGAAAGGCTTCGAAGACTATGCTCGTTTTCCGATCGAAACCATGGTGGAGAAAAAGGGCGATTGCGAGTGCCTCTCGATTTTGCTGGCGGCGTTGTTCAAATTGCACAACTACAACACCGCCTTGTTGCTGACGAAAGACCATTGCATGGTCGGTGTGGAGGTCCTCGAAGAAAAATTGCCCGGCGATTATCACACTTACCAGGATATCAAATATTATGTTTGCGAGGCCACCGGCGAAGGCTGGCAGGTCGGTCAGAAACCGGAAGAGGGAACCATCGTCAATACCATTCCTTTGTAATCGGATGGAATGCGAAGGGCGTCAAGCGGCTTGGCGGGCAGGCGCTGCTAGTCGTCGATCTCCAGCGCTTCGAAAATTTTCTTTCTTGCCGCCTGGGGCAGCTTGTTCAGCGCTTTCATGAAGTCCCGATATTCTTTCTGCTCGAAAAAATCGTCCATTTTCGAGAGCCCGGATTCGGCTTTCATTTCGTTGATCCGATTGCGGATTTTGCGTAGATCGTTTCGGGTCAACGTGGTGTCGATTTGCTTGGTCACCTTGTCGATGAACTCGATTTTTGTTGAGCCGACCAGATCGTAGAACGATAGCGTGTCGATAAAGTAGTAATAATAACCGGCCGCGACGATCGCCGACAGGATCGCCAAAATGACGACATATTTCATGGTTTTCATTGAAAACCTCCACCGCATTTATGAGTATTATTTTCTTATCATTTGATATTACTTCTATTGTGTCAATGGCAATGGATGGTAGCGGCAAAGATAATCGTGTCGGAACAAACGTGACGTGACGGGGAATTATCCACACCTTGTAGGCGAGGTGGTTGATGACCTTGGCGGCGGAGTTGCCGTCGGCCGCCTTTTTACTCCATGTGGATGATGCCGGTACCGACCGGCTGACGGCTGAGCAGGACCATGCCGAAGCGATTCACCGTTTCGCCGGTTGCGGGATCCTTGTCGTGCCAGCGGGCGAGAAATTCATTTTCCTTGAGCCAGGTGCGGTGAAACGATGCCGGATCTTCAAAGAACAGAACGTTCCGGTTGTAGCCCATCACGATGGCGTAGTGTCCGTCCTCGAAATTCTTGCGCCAGTCGTCCAGGGATTGGTATTCGTCCGCCCAGGCCTGCAGCAAAACAATGACGGGATGATCCTGACTGACGTAGCGTTTCACGTCTTCCAGGCTCCAGTTCTGCCCGGCTTCGACGTCGAATCCTCTTTTGCGGGCGGCGGCGATCATCTTGTCGACGTGCGTGCCCGTATGCTTGTCGGCGTCCAATTCCTTCAACAAGGTGTCTTCTCGTTCTTCGATGCCGTAATACGCCATCAACGTCTGCAACGCCTTGACGCCGCAGTCGAAGTCGTAGGTCTGGCGCAGCCCGTGAAGATTGATCATCTTGATCGTCTTGTTCATGTTGCGGACTTTGCGGATGGCCAGGTGCGCCGCTTCGGCGAACGCGCGCCGCAGCCGGTCGATGGCCTCGACGTTGGGCGTCCCGTCCGCATTCTTATACAGCCGTTCGCAGGTTTCCTGGATGATGGCGGGCACGCGCTTGTCGACTCTCCCGAAGGCGTTGACCGAATGCTCCGCGCAGACGTGGCCGTGCACCGTGTAATACTCGGAGGTGTTGACGGTCACCTTGACCTCGGGGAGTCGCTTTTGCAGTTCTTCCGCGTAGGTCTCGACGTAGGCGGGCGGCGAATATATTTTCACCCTCTCATCCGACGGGGAATGCTGGAAGTTCATCAACTCGATCTGGTTGTCGGCGACCCCTCTGGCCGGCACGGTGGAATGACCGTCCAGCAGGAATTCCGCCCCCGAGGCGATGGCGGCCTCGATCCGCTTGTGGAAGGAAAGAAGATATTTGTGGGCCAGGAACTTACGCAGGTGCTCGCTCGGTTCGTGGTTCGGCTTGTAGATCGGCTCGCCGTGCACGTCCCGCAAGGGAACGGAATCCTCGATGATATCCGGGCTCCGATTGGCCTCGAGGATCAGGCTGCAATAGGGAAACACCAACTGTTGATTGTCGAGAATATCCTGGAAGTCATAAAGCCAGTTCGTGTACCAGTCGACGTTTTTCACCAGGTGCATGAATCGTTCGGACAGATTTTCCGGCTTTATCTCGGCCGGAATCACCAGGCCGCTGTGCGGGATGACGACCAGCAAATTTTTCAGCAACATAGGCGTGACCGATCCTGTTGTTATGGAGCTTTCTTTCGCTCCATTAACTCATTTTAGATTTCCGCCTTGGGAAATCAATCGGTCCACGATCGTTACCTCGCGTGATCGAAAATTGCGGGCGGGCTGAATCATCCCGGCATGGCGACCGGCAAGAGGGCGGCGAGGATCGAAAACATTCCCGACAGAATCGTGACGATCCGGGCCGTGGACTTGTGGCGGGGAAAAAACGGTTGGATGGTTGCGGAGAGAGTTACGGCATTTCCAGCAGGCGTTTGGCGCGCACCAGGATATCCTCGACGGCCTGCGCCTCCATGTACGGCGGCTCGCCCCACACGACCGCGCCGCGATCGAGGTGGTACGGCGCCGGCTTGCCCTGATGGCCGACCGAAAACGCGACCAGTCCGCCGAACGGAAAATGCTGTTGAATGGATTGCGCCAGGCACTGCGCGAGCATCTGCCGCCCGTTTTCCGAACGGATGATTTTCGCGTGCGCCGGATTGCTGGCGAACAACGGCTCGGGCAGGATCGCCGGCATGTGCGTATGCACGAGCTGACTGTTGCCGCGCCCGGACATCCCCCCGATGCTCAGGCCCGATTTCGCGTACAACGGCGCCTGAAACATGGTGCCGACGCGCCGCACGTAATCGCCCGCCCACAGCAGACTCTTCTGCCCGGCGTTGCTGCCGACCACGCACAGCGCATAATTCGCGTCGGGGCCGGCGCTGTTCAGATGATGCGCGACGAAACAAATCGCCTGGTCGCGGTTCGCGCTTTCCTGGCGCTGGCGATAACTGCCCGAATAAAAATTGATGCGGTAAACGGCCATCGTCGTGCTCAATCGTTGTTGTCGTCGTAGTACGGATTGGTCGGGTACGGATTGACCACCGGCGTGATGCTCCCCGGCCGGCGCAGTTGCATGCTGTCGGTGTAGCCCTGGCTGCCGACGTATGCCGCGACGATGCCGCCGATCGCGGCCAGCGCGGTGGTGCTCAGGCCCAGCGGCCCGGAAGCGGCGATCAGGCCCAGGCCGACCATCGACACCCAGAGCTTGCGGGAAAACAGCTTGGTCATGATTCAATCCTCGCGGTGAAAAATTATTGGTCGAGCCACTCGCGCAGCGACAGCGGCGACCAGCCGCCTTTGATCGTCCCCGGTCGACGCGGCGCGACGGGGTTTTTCGGACGCACCGGACGCAACGGCGCGGGCGGTCGTTTCGGCCCCACGCCCTGCAGCGGTTGCGGAATACCCCGCGGCGCGTTGGCCGGATTCCAGGCGACCACGCGCCCCTGATGATCCAGGCAGGTCGTGGCGCGCAACGGGCCGAGCCAACGGTTCGTCGCGGCCGACCAGACGTTTTGCTTCACGATGTACGCGATCCAGTCCATGTTCAGATTGAACAGATGTTGGTCCGGCAACATCCAGGCGACCAACACGCCTTCCTGATTGAACAACGGTATCAGCATGGGGCGTCTCCTTCAGCGGTTGAACGACAAGGCGATTCAGCACATGCGGGTCAGGTGGCGTTGCGCCGTTTCCACGATCAGGTCGGGCGGCAGGGAGTCGAAGCAGGGGCTCCAGCATTGCGACCGGCGTTGCGCCCACGGGCAGGGTTCGTCGCCGTGCAGAAAGCAGGGCGCGCAATGGCGTTGCGCTTCCAGGGTGACGCATAACGGATAATATCTGGTTCGAGCGGTGCCGGGAAACGGACCGTACAACGCGACGGTCGGCACGTTGAGCGCCGCGGCGAAATGCACCAGGCTCGAATCGGGGGCGATCAGCAGATCGCAGAACGACAGCATCGCCGTCGCCAGCTCCATCGAGGTTTTGCCGGTCAGATCGATTACGCGCTTAAGGTCCTCGCGCAACGGCAGGCGGTGCCGGGCCAGGCCGAAGATCAAACAACAATGGCCCGCCGCCGCCAGCGCCTCGACGATCGCGGCCAGCTTGGGCGGCGGGTAGGTGCGCACCTGCGAACTCGCCGCCGCCTGCACGGCGATCAGCTTGGTCGTTTCCACCGGCGCGACGCGCGCGAAAAAATCGTCCTTGATCGCTTTGCCCAGCGCGGGCGCAACGGCGTAGACCGGCAATTTTTCGCCGACCGTCATCCCGGCCCGCGCCGCCATCAGATCCACCGCGTGAAGCTGCGGATCCTTCGCGGCCTCGATCGTCCCCTCGAAGTGCAAATGAAAATCGTATTGCGCCAACTGTTCGTCCGAAACGGGCAGGGGAAGAATGCGGTCGACGTCGCGGTTGTGCCTCAACACGATTTGATACGCCGGCGCGGTGGCGAACGCGACGGTCGCCGTCGGGTGTCGCTTTTTCAATTCCCGCAGCAACGGCGTAAGGAACAGGATGTCGCCGAAGCCGCCGCTGCGCCACAGCAAAATGGATTTGTCCGTCAGATCCTGTCCACGATACGGGCGGTACCACGGCGCGATCAGCGGTCGGTCCTCTTCGATCAGTTCGGCGTGATGCGCCCGGCACCAGCGGGCGAAACCGTCCGGCCAGACGTGCCCCCGTTGCGCCGGGACGACCGTGCGTTGCACTTTGACCGGCCGCTTGAACGACAGAATCCGCATGTCGTCGTTTCTCCGCGCTCAGGCGTCCGGGCCGATGCCGTGATTGAGCCGCGCCGACGGCCAGCGGTAGGGCGGATCCTGACAGATCGGCGGCGTGACCACGGCGAACACCTGGTCCTTCTCGCGCATGCGCTGCCAGTAATACCAGTCGGTCGGCATGTGTTTCATGCGGCCGTCGAGCAAGCATTTCTCGTACGTCGGCGCCGGCCACTGCCGCCAGAAGTCGTACTCGGCGAACAGGAAGCGCGACGAAATGCGCGGGCGGATGTCCACGTGTTGTCCGCCCAACCGGCACGATTCCCACACCGGAAACAATTGCGGATCCGTCGTCGGATCCGGCGGACCGTCGTACGGCGACACGACCCGCACGTTGCGGCGCACCGCTCCCGTATCGTGCAAAATACCCAGGCACGCGTCGATCCACCCGGGGCGCGCGATGGTGTCGTTGTCGACCATCACCAGGTATTCGCGCTCGTACGCCGGCAGAATGCTCACCAACTCCAGAAACTGCCGCCAGGAAAAATTTTTCGACCAGTACGCGTCGGCCAGCGCCGCCGGCCGGTTGATCACCAACTGCGCCAGCAGCTCCTGCTCCAGCCAGCGGTTGTACTGCGCCAGCAGGCCGGTGAGCTGCAGGTCGGAGGCGTTGTCGAACAGATAAATGTCCGCCCGTCCGCGCGAGGTGTCGATCAGACTTTCCACGCAGTGCAGCGTGCAGCGCAGACGGTCACGCACGGAGACGAAAATTTTTATTGATGCCATGTCCCGCGTCCCGGCGATGAAGGTTGTGAATGGAATGCAGGCAGTCGTACAACTGCCGCGCCGCCCATTGCGGCGAAGGCGTGCGATACATCGCTTGCCGCTCCAGCGCCAGCGCGTGCTCGAGTGCGGCGCGATAACCGGCAAGCGACACCTCCGGCGCGATCAACTCCGGCGGATGAAATTCGCCGTTGCCGACGCTGCGGTTGATCACCACGTTGCAGCCCGCCCAGATCGCCTCGGCGTACAGATTCGGCGACGGATCGTACAGCGAGGGGATGACCACGACCTTCGTTTGTTTCAACAGGTCGATCATTGTGCGATGCGGCACCAGCCCGACCGTGGTGGCGGCGGTCGCCCGCGCCTCTTCGCCGCACACGACGATCTTGCGCGCGTTCCGGTAATGCGCGCACAGCTCGCGCATCAACGCGCCGTTTTTCATCGGGCGCTGCCAGTTCGACGCGGAAAACAAAAGATCGTACGAGCGTTGCCCGTAAGGAATCAGGTTGCGTTGATCGAGCTGCCGAGCGGCGATGTTCGGCGTATAGACGATGTCGCGATGAATTTTTTTGAGCAATGATCGCGGCAGGCAACGCTCGTACAAAAGCAAGTCGATGGTGCTGTGCACGATCACGTGATCGGCGACCTGAAAGGCGCGCACATCATGACAGTCGGCGGGCAGGCGCTCGTCGACCTCGATCGCCGGCCGCTTCAGATGCGACACGTGGTCGATGCCCGCGGTGATGTACACGCGCGGCTTGTTCGTCTCCCGGCGAAAGAAATGCGGCGCCAGATAATTCTTGGCCACCAGCAGATCGTACGCCTGGCAGCGACACGGCAGCGGATCGTCGTAATTGCCGCGCCAGAGCATCGTCTGGACGTTGCCGATCCGGTCCGGATCGCAGCGCTCGGTTTCCGCCGCCGAACCGACGATGAACAGGCCGGTGACGTGACAGCCCAGCTCGCGCAGCTTTTTGATCGCCTCGTAACTTTCGGTCGACGCGCCGCCGTAGCCGGGCGGTTGGTTGCACGCATACAGGATGCGCAGGGCTTTGTTGTCCGCCATGCCGCTACTCGTCCTCGGCCAGCATCGCGCGCATGTCCACGATCGCCGGATGATTGCGGATCGTCGCCAACTCCTCGGCGGTCAGCACTTCCTTCCATTTATCGTCGTAAAAAATGCTGCGCCGCCGCTCGCGGTATCGGTTGCGGTTGTACTCTTCGCCGGGGATGTAACTGGCGCGTTCCTCCAAGCCGCGATAGTTGGAATAGGGATAGGTGTTGCCGCCGATGCAATGTTGCTCGAACTCCCAGTAATCCAGTTGCGGCAGGAAAAACGACAGGCCGACCGGCGCGAGAAATTTCTGCAGACTGATCGCCGGTTCGGTCGCCAGCGTCTTGTAACGCAATTGCATCGTCGTGGCGCCCAGCGCGCGCATCGCGATGCGCCACTGGCGATTTTGCCGGTATTGCCCGCTGGAAAACCGAATCGCCTGCGGGATGTCGCGCCGCTCTTCGTTGCCGCGCATTTTGTACGAGGCGATTTGCTCCTCCGGGTCCTTCACCAGGTGCACGATCAGCCAGTCGGCCGCGTTTTGCGGCACGTACTTGTCGAACCAGAAAACGTACTTGGAACTGTCCACCAAGACCTGCGCCTGCGTTTTGGCCAGAATGTCGTCATGCGGGTGCGGTGATTGCGCCAACTCGTTCCGCCACTGCCGGGTCCAGACGGGACAGACCAACTCCCGCACGCGGCACAACGAACAAAGCGGGCGATCGGTCCCGCGCGTGATTTCCTCGCACTCGCCGGCGTTGAACACCAGCGGATGCGCCCCCAACATCAACGACAACACGGTCGAGCCGCAATAGGCCTCCCCCAGAATCGCAATCTTGTTCATAAAACATAATCCATATAATAAAATTCTTATTCTTGAGAATCGTGATGGCTGCGCCATTGTTCGTACTGCGCGAACAGCCCTTCGGAGGCGAAATGATTCTCCCACGACCATTCCTCTTGCGGCCGCAGGCAGGTCTGACAGATCGGATGATCCAACTGAAAACGATCGGTGCGCGAGATGATCGTCGCCCAATCGTCCTGCCCGATGTTGCCCAGCGCCACATCGTAGCGGCGACAACACGGATAAACATTGCCGTCCAGGTCCATCCATGGATCGTGCGGAAAGTTGCAGCCTAGTGTGATGGGCGCTTGGTCGATCATCCGGCCGGAAACTTCGATTTGATGCTCGTTCCCGAAGGCGACCGCTTCCTCGATGAACCGCATCGTCGTTTCCCGCTCGTCGTACAGCGACTGCGCGAACAGCGCGGGGCGGTTGACGTTCAGCAGATTGACGTACAAACCGCTCAGACCCGGCAGTTGTTCCATCAGCAGGCGCATTTCCTCCAGGTTGGAGCGCATCAGACAATAGGCGATGACGACCCGCGGCCGCCCGCCGAACGCCGCGGACAGTTCGATGCACGAGCGCACGTTGTCGAGCACGTGGTGGAAATCGACGCCGCGCCGAATGCTCTCCACCGTCTCGGCCGTGCCGCCGTCGACCGAAAAAAGCAGCACGTTTCGCCGGCCCGACATCAGCCGGACGAATTCCAGGCGTTTTTCATTCGGCCAGCGCCACATGCCGTTGGTTGAAATTTTGATGAATCGCTGTTGCAGCGCCAGGTCTTCGATCATCGCCAAAAATCGCGGATGCAACGTGTGTTCGCCCAGGCTGTTGATGCCGATGCCGTACTCGCCGGGCACGCGATCGAGAATCGTCAACCACAGATCCTCGTCCAGGAATTTCGGCGCGACCGTTTCTTCCATGTGTTGCGAGCCGCACATGATGCAACGCAGATTGCACACGTTGCTCAACGGCAGATAAAGAATGTCGGTCATGGTCTGGTTGCCTTGAAGTTGACCGGAACGAATCCGTTTTGGATCGTCGCGAAACCGGCGGCGGTCAGCAGCGCGTTGAATTCGGCCTCGGTGTATTGGTATTGATAGCGGCAGGTCAGCCAGTCGAAGGTATCCAGCTTGCATTCCTCGTCGTTGGTCGACGAACTGATGCCCAGCACCTGCATCATCATCGGCCAGCCGGTCTGCCGGTCGGCCTGGTACAGATCGCGCAGCAGCGGCGCGAGCTCGGCCAACTGCCACACCCAATTCCAGTTTTGCGGATCGGCCGTGAAGCGCCGGAAAGCCTCGCGCCGCGGATGATCGTAGGACGGCTGATGCGCGTACACCCAACCGGCAAACGTGCCGCCGGCTTTGACGATCCGCCGCAGTTCGGCGAGCGTGCGCGCGGGTTCGGCCGTGTGATGGATCACCCCGATCGAATAGGCGACGTCGACCGCCTCGTTCGCCAAGGGCAGCGAAGCCAGATCGGCGCGCAGGCACAGCGCGTTTTTAAAACCCTGCGCCCGCAGCAGTTCGGCGCAATGGTACACGGCCTCGGAAAGATCCACGCAGATCAGCAGCCCCGCGTGCGGCGCGACGATCTCCGCGTACCGGCCCACGCCGCAACCGGCGTCGAGCACGATTTTGTCCCGCAGTTCCTCGGGCGCCAGCATCGTCTTGCGATGGAAACTCACCCGCGAGTTGACCTCGCCCGGATACCCGGACTGATACCCGCGGCTGTCCACCTGCGTTTGCCGGTGCTTGTTCCATTGCACCGAAAAACTTTCCGTGTAGGCGTGGTCGTGGCGAAAGTCGATGACGCCGTCGCGCAGTTCGTACGTCTTGGCGCAACGGTCGCAGCGAATGTTCTTGTCCCGCCGCAGCGTCCCGCCGCACGAACAACGCAGCAGATCCAAACCGATCATTGATCCGCTCTCCAATCGGGGAAAAAGTTACGGAACCAAAGTTCCAGCGTGATCAGCGTGTAGTGGCTGCGGTCGAATTCTCTGCGTCGGGCCGGCATGACCGGTAGGACCAATCGTTGCTGGAGGGACAGAAGGAGGTTCTCTCGCCAGTCGTTCAACAGATTGGACAACCAAGGTCCGAACGGAACAACCAGACCTTTTTTGTCTTTCCGGTTGAGGATCTCTTCGGGCACAAGATCACGCACGGCCCGACGCAGAAGATATTTTGTCTGCCATTCCTTGATTTTTAATCCCGGAGGCAAGGAAAAAGCGAATTCGACCAATCGATGATCCAGAAAGGGATTGCGGTTTTCCAACCCGTACGCCGCGGTGGACCGGTCGTTCATCTGAATCAGCGCCGGCAGCGTCAGATGAATATCGGTGTAGCCCATCGCGTCGACGGGGTCCTGATAACTCTGGAAATACTTGCGCACGGTCATTTTGTGGCGCGCGGGTTCGTCGCAGGCCATGCGCTGCAGCAGGTGAAAATAGCGCCCGGCCGCATCGGTTTCCTCCGCGCAACTCCACAGGTAATCGAGCATCGGCCGATACGGTTCGAGCAGCGGCGTATGGTACGCGTCCTCGCGCGCGCCGGTCATCGCCAGATAGCGCGCGTATCCGCCGAAGCATTCGTCCGCGCCTTGCCCGCCCAGCAGCACGATGACCTTGTCGGCCGCCGCCTGCGCGATCATGAAATCGCCGATCGGACTGGCCGTGGCGATCGGCTGATCCAAATGCCAGACGATCGTGGGCAGCATGCGGCGCATGTCCTGCGCGGTCGGGCTGACGGTCACCTGGTGCGCGCCGATGTGCCGGGCGATCTGTCGCGCGTAATGCCACTCGTCGTATTTCTCGCCCAAAGCGAAGCGGCAACTGAACACGTATTCCGGCTTGGCCAGGCAGGCGATGATCGACGAATCCAGTCCGCCCGACAGCGAGACGCCCACCGGCACGTCGGCCCGCAGGCGCAGTTCCACCGCGTCGGTCAGCAGGAAGCGCAACTCCTCGACCAGGTCGTCTTCCCGGCGCGGGTAGTCCGGCGGTTGCGGAATTTCCCAGTAGGTCGTCACGATCAGCGGCTTGCCCGGCTCGAAGGTCACGTAGGTCGCCGGCGGCACTTCGTAAATGTCCTCGAAGAGCGTTTCGCCCTCGGCCGGCATTTCAAAGGCCCAGAATTCGTCGGTGAGGTGCGGCCGCGTTTCCACCTGCGGCAACATCGCCTTGATCTCGCTGGCGAACACGAAGCGATCCTTGCGGCGATGGTAGTACAGCGGCTTTTCGCCCATCCGGTCGCGCACCAGAATCAACTTGATGCCGTCGTACAGACAAAAGGCGTACTGCCCGATGAAGCGCTGCAGGCAGTGCATGCCCCATTGCTCGTAGGCATGCACGATCACCTCGGTGTCGGACTCGGTGAGAAATTCGTGCCCGGCCTTTTTCAACTCGTCGCGCAGCGTCCGGTAGTTGAAAATCTCGCCGTTGAACACGACGACCAGCGAACCGTCCTCGTTGTAGATCGGCTGACTGCCGGTCGTCAGGTCAATCACGTTCAAGCGTCGTACGCCGAGTTGCACGTTTTTGTCCGCGAAGGTTCCGCTTTCGTCGGGCCCGCGATGCTGCAGGCGGGCCAACATCGGTTCGAGCTGCCCCGGTCCGTAAATTCCGGCGATGCCGCACATGTTTGCTTGCCTATTTCCTTTCAAAGAATTTCTTGGATGATGCGCACGAACTGCGTGGTTTGTTCGCGCAAATCGTGCAACGAGGCCGCGCCCTCGCTCGCTTTGGCGCTCCAGGCGGCGCGCAACGGCGTGGCGGAAAGTCGCTGCAGCAGGTCGAGCAGTTCGTCGTCGCTGCGCCCCAACAGCGCATGACCGCCGGTCGCGTAGGGAATGCCGCCCACGCGCCGGGCGACGATCGGCAGGCCGCAGGCCATCGCCTCGCCGATCACGTAGCTGCCGCCTTCGGAAAGACTGGGCACCAGCAGCGCGTCGTAGCGCGGATACACCTCGTTCATGAAATCCGGCTCGTAAGGCGCCATGACGCGCACGCCGGGAATCGCGCGCAACGCTTCGGCGCATTGCCGTCCGTAATCGGTGTAAGCCTCGCCGATGACGTCGATCCGCCAGTCGCCCAGGCCCTTGCGCTGCAGCGCTTTGAGAAACGAGGGCGGAATTTTGTTCTTGTCCAGCCGCGCCACGATGCACGCGGTCGGCGTCGAATTTTCCGGTCGCGCGACCTTGCGGTAGCGCGCCAGATTCACGCCCAGGCGCATCGGCGCGATGTCCACCCCCTGCCAACCGGCGTGCGGCGTCGCCTGCGGCGCCATCGCGATCAGCTTGCGCGGGCGCGCCCAGGTGCAGGCCGGCAGGTCCGCGTTGCCCAACTGATCGCTGTGCATCACGCCGATCACCCGGCCGCTTTCGGGCAGAAACGCGCCGTAACGCGCCTGCGGCAGATCGTACGGATGATGATGGATCAGCACGTCGGGGCTCAGATGGGCGATGACCTCCTGCACCAGGTGCGGCAACGAACGGGCGACGACGTGCAGCGCGGCGTTGCGGTTGTTGAAGCGGTATTTCGCCCGGTACCACGGCACGAGCACGTGATTGTCGAACAGACGGAACGTCTGGTTGCACATCTCATAGATGAAGCGCTCGGTGCCGCCCATCACGAAATCGAAGGGGTAGACATGCAGCAGACGCGGCCGGCCGGTCGACGGCGCGGGCAGGGGCAGGCGCGGCCGCGGCCACGGCATATTGTCTTTGAGCAGTGCGGTGATCGGCGAATCGTCGGTCAGCGTCCGGCGATAGATGGACGTTTGTTGGCCGCGCGGCAGCTCGACGATCCACTGTTCCGGATGCGCCACAACCACCAGCGGCGTTTGTTGTCTTTTTGCGGCCAGGGCGAACCAGACATCGGCCAGGTTTGCGACTGCGAAGTCGGATCGGTAGAGTGTGAGGGTCTCCGTGTGGTAGGCAAGGCAACCGGTTCCTGGGATGTGAACCGGGGTGTCGGTTCGCACCCGGCCGCAAAAACTGTATACATCTCTTGATTGTAAATAACCGTTAAACGGCTCGCGCAGCATGCTGCCGTGCGCGGTCACCACGGCGTGCCGGCCGTAGTCCTCGATTTTCTCGATCATCGTCGCGACGTAGTCGGGCGGATACAGCAGGTCGTCATCGAGCGTGAAGTGATAGCCCGCGACGCTGTCGCACCAGAAAAACTTGCCGGCGTCGCCACGGTCGCCGTGGTCCCGGCTGTGCGCCACGTCAATCTTCGCGTGCTTGAGCCAGGACGGCGTCCGCGGATAATTGTTCAAGTACACGTGCAGGCGGTCGACCTGCGGCAAAATGCGCTGCACTACCACGCGCAGCGATTCCTTGCGCGCCGGAATTGAAGCCACCGAGGCCTCGATCGCGTCGTAGCGCACCGACCCGGGGGGAGTCTCCTGTTCCGTCGCCGTTTTCCTGGTCACCGTGTAGTCGCCGCGCACGGATGAGCGTTTGCTGATCGGCAAGCCGTTTCCTCCACTGGATTGGATGTTGAAACCACCTGCCAATCCGCTGTTGGACCAAATCAAAGCCATTGGCTTTCCGTCTGATAGATGCGTTGATGAAAAGCCCCCGCAGGGGAGCGACGCCGGCGTCGACTATTTATTATATTATTTCGAGAAGCGTTCTCAGGTACGGCAGTCCGGCCGGCGTCGCTAAAGGAAAAAGAACATGAGGGAAAAACGTCGGTGGCCGACGACTAGATTTCTTCGATGCAAATGTAGGTATCGCCGAAGCCGTGTTCCAGCTTCGCAGTGGCCTCGGAAGTGTTGGCGATGCCGATTTGAATTGTTTCATCCTTGTTCAGTTTCAACACCGTTTCGCCCTTGAGGCTCAACAAGTAGCTGGAGTCCAGGTCTGAAAAAGCAAAGAATCTGTCAAGGGTTACGCCGGTATGAACCAAGAACACCGCGGTGTTTTGAGCTGCCGACGGCGTCAAATTGGTGGTCAGGTTCACGGCGCCGGTGTTGGCGGTGTTAAGAGTGGTTATCTGAGAGACATCCACCTGAAAGGTGGTATTCGCCAAATGGACAGGCGTATAGGTGTCATCGCCGGAATTGTAGTAATAATATGTAAGAGAGTCGGTACTTGGGTTTTGATAGATTTTCGGTGCGTTATCTCTGGTTTGAATTAGGTAGAATAACCGCAATGAATCGCCGTTTGAGGCTTCCCAGTTAGTGATGGAGGTCATGACGTTCATGCGAATAACCATCTCACGATTGGCGACGAAACGCCAATAATCGGTTGATTTCTCGATTTCGGCGGCGTTGCTCAAGACCTTTATATGCTTAAAATTGAACGGGATGTAGGTTTGGCCGCTATCAGAATTGCAGCTATTGAGAGTAAGCGATTGAAAAGCGACAAAATAACGCATTCCAATCGGCTGAATGCATCTTCGGTCGAGCGGAGTGCCGGTGTCTTTGTCGGGAAACCACAACATGCCGTCGTCGTCGAACTGAATCGTGTCGGGAGAAGATCCGAGGTTCACCTGGAACTGGGAGGAGCTGGAGGAAGGCACGATCAACCCTTGGCCGTTGAAAACCGAGGCGTGATGCAAACCATTCAAATGATGTTCGTTGCGTTCGCCAAGTCCTTGCAGACCCAGTAGCGATTGGGGCAGCTCCAGGTCGCTTTCCACCACAATATTTCGGCTGAAGATTCCGCTGACGGTGGAATTTGGGACGGAAACCTCCCCGGAACCTCCGACATCAATACTTTCATTGGAATGAACGTACACGTCGCTAAAAAAGATGTTGCCGGTTATTTGTACTACTCCCAGAAGCAAATCGGAGTCTGAGCGGGTATTGAGGTCGGCGGTGAGATATGACGAATGGCAAAAGATATTGTTTCGAATGGAAACAAAATCGTTGTAATCCTCCAAATATAGATAATTCATCTCACCGGCCAGTTCGGAAGTGTCTTTAAACATAAAACGGCAATTTTCAACGAAGCAATCATAGGTTTGATCAAATACAACCACGTTGGATGTGGTTCCCTCCTCCGGTTCGAGCCCGTTTCCGCGGAGTGTCAGATTTCGCAAGCCGGCTCCACGAATCAACATATGGACTCTTAAATTGCCGATGTTATTGTTTATCTCATTATGGACGGTATCAAAAAAATCGGTGATTTCTTGCATGAGATTCGGCACCAATCCGGTTTCGGTCGTCAGATAGACGGAATGGACGTTGCCGTCTTCGATATCATCCAGATCAAATCTCGAAATAATATAATTCAAGCCGCTTTCACGCGGATCGCTCGATCCGTTGATCACGATTCGCGTGCCGATACCGTAACCAAAGAAACTGAAGTGCCCCGGATCAACCCACTTCAAACAATTTATATGTTTTGTTTCGGTGGGATCATAAGAAAAACAGCTCAAGTACTGTTTGCCGCCCTTCAGTCTGATTAGGTATGAGGGCTGCGAGTCGTCATCCGGATCTTCTCCTGTTTCAGTGTAGTATCGTTGGCCCAGTTTGATTTCGGTTTGATGGATTCCGTCGATGATCACATTCGACTTCAGATTCAGTTCATGGACGTCATGCCAATCACGGAAGTTCTGACCGAACACTTCGACCACGCCGCCGCCGCGCATGTTCAAGTAATTAACCGCCGTTTGCAGGCTATGCAGACCGACAACATCGGGATTGGTGGAATCCTTACCGTCACCATAAATCGCCCGTATACGGAAATCTTTGATGCGCGGCGCTTTAACGATCATGGGATCTTCGTAATCGGAAACGATGACCAGGGCGACCAGATTGCTGCTGTAAAAACCTGTGCAAACATCGAAGTCGACCTGATATGCGAAGCTTACATTGTCGGGGCCGTCATCCAAATTCAAAACGATGGCGTCAGTGCGAATGCCTTCCTCTCCGTCAGGATAGGCGACGGGAGTAATGGTGGTAGTCGCCGGTAAACCCACCGTATAGCCTTGGACTGTCTTGTAGAGGGCATTTTCCGGAACGTCGATTCTGATATTGCCGCCGGTAAGGTATATTTCCCAATCGTCGTAACGTCCGCAGGGGCTAATGGCGGCGAAGTAGGAATCCAGATATTTTGTCCAATTCTCAATCAGGTTTTTATACCAGTTCCAATAGTGCGCGGGAGGTTTTTCCCCCATTTCCCAACCGGCTCGGCGTTTGCCCAGGCCCATCTCACTTTTTAAACTTGTGCTGTCGAAAGCCCAAGTGGGATACTTTACGGGATAGTTATACATACTGTTCTCCAACCTTGCGACGCCGGGATTATTTGCGAGTAATGTTGATTTCTAAATCGGTCGTTTTGGTTACACTTCTTCAAAGTAGAGGCGATTGTTGTTTTCTCCCAAATGCATTTGGACAGAGAAGTTGGCGCTTCTATAAATGGCGAAGTACAGCTCTGTCGATGGTAAAGGAGCCAGAAGGCAACTTCCGTTTAAACAAATGTTGCAATCTACCAATGAAACAAAAGAATTTTGTATCAAAAAACGATCCAAAACATGAATAAAACTAAAATCATCAGTGATCTTATTGTAGAGGCGTAATTCAAGATACTTCCCAAGGCTGCCCCCATCCAATGTGAGATTGATATGAGCGCCGACACGCAAGCCGATTAATTCATTAATGGTGATAGAAAATTTTTCAGCGGTTGAAGTGGATACCGCGGTGCCCAGAGTTGGCGTCCAGGCAGCATTATTTGCCGGAATTTCAATAAGTAAATTGGAATTTTGAAAAAACGGATCGGTTGCGCCGGAACCGCCATAGTAATAACACCCGTGAACGCGCTCGAGTTTTTCATGGGTGATGCTGTGAGGTTTCACGGTCAACAACTTGTCATCGCCGCTGAACGTAAAGGTTGCCGGATCGGCTTTCAGATAAAACGGCGTTCCGTCGCCGCCGCCGAGGCCGTCGCCGGCCAGCGAGGCTTTATGGCTGCCGTCGGAGTTGTGCTCCTTCGCTTCATATTCACTGAGAATCCCAAAATATTTGTTGAAATCGGATTCCAGATCGAATGATTCCGCGATTAGCTCTGACTGGTTATAAGGATTTTGGTAGTTCAGGTTGCCTGAATAGACGCCCATGACAACCCCGGTGATTTTCACGCGGTTGCTGAAGATATTATCGGTAATCAGGACGGTGCTGTACTGCCCTTCGGATAAGGATGTACTCTTGAAAAAGAGGGAAAAGAGCATGGCCTCGCAGTACCGGAATCGGTTTTTGTTGATGCGCAACATCCAATGGTGTTTGTTCAGGTGCAAGGCGGCGGTGCCTTTAAACGCGTTAGCTTTCGATAAGACGGCCGAGGAGGTGAAATAAGAAACATCCAGGACCGGGTTGATCGGATCCGTATGTATGAAATTACATCCCTCAATAAAGCAATCATAGGTGTATGCCGCTTTGAGACAGCCAATCAAATAACCGCTGCCATTTTGGGGCGGATAGTCCGAGCAAAGCGTTAAATTGCGGATGCCGGCCTGGGTCACGTACACTCGAGTTTCCAAATACCCCTGCAGTTCATTGATGTCGCGGTCAAAGTCGATTACCAGGTTGACGTCATCGTAATTTTCATCGACCAGAACCGCGTATTTCCCATCGTTCGTATTTTCCGAGACGATCTCTTTAATGACGTACAGGTGGCTGTTGTATATCCCCCACTCTTCATCCGACTCTTCGGAGAAGGTGACCGCCGGTTGGTCTTTGGTGCAACGAATCTGGACTTTCGAGCCGATGCCGACATCAAAAAAATTGGCTTGGTAACCGGCCGTTTCACCGGAGATGCGATTGTAGACGCCCGGATCGTCGGGATCTTCGTGCAATTCACACTCGGACAACATGCCGCCTTCCATACGGAAAACATAATTCGGATTCTTGGAATTAGCGCCGACGCGCACGAGGCTTTTGTTCATGCCGTCGATAATCACGCCCGATTTGAGACGAATGTCCCCCTGGTCGTGCCAGGTGCCGAACTCGTTGCCGAGAATCTCGATAATGCCGCCGCCATGGGCGTTGAGCCGGTCGATCGCTTCCTGCAGCATGTGTAGACCGGTAATGTCGGCGTTGTCCACCGATCGACCGTCCCCGAAACTCAGGCGCAGGCGCGGGGCGTTGAGCTGGGGCAACATTTGAATACCGGCCATGATGTAAGTATCACCGTGGCCGACCAGGATGAAAGCGATATAGTTATTGGATCCGCCAAGCGGATCATCAATGTTCTCGTTGTAGGTAAAGGCGTAACTCCTCTCCTCCGCATCGTAATCGAGCGAGATGGCGTCGAGACGGTATCCGGAGGCCGCGTCATAATTATTGAGGGTGGGCGTGATGACTTTATCTTCGGAGATGGTAATTTTATAACCTTTGTTGTTGATGAAATCCACCGTTCCGCCGTCAAGCGATAAATAAAAGGAGCCCTCATCCTCATCGAAATTCAGTCGCCATTCGCCGTAGCGACCGCTTTTCACCACGTTTTGCGGTAGTTGATCAAGGTAGGCGACCCATTCATACACCAGGTTCTGAAACCAATTGAAGTAATTGGCGTCGGGCACTTCGCCAGGCTCCCAACCCAACCCTTTTTTTTCCTCGGAGGGCTCGGCAACCAACGTGGTGGTCGTCGCCCATTCCGGCAATTGTTTCGGTCGAAATACCATTATGCAAACTCCTTACGCGGCGGCGGATTGCCTACCGTGGATAAAAGTTGACCTTGTATCTATCGGCGCCGGGAACGGCGCGAACGATCGATGTTCGGGCAGTCGTTATAGTAAGTCTGCCAATCGGCCGCCATCTCCCGGATTTGCCGAGCTGTCAAAGCCATGGAAGCCGCTGGGGAGGGAAATGGAATCAAAACAGAAGGCGTTGTCTTTGTCGGCGACAACGACATCGACATGCACGCCGGCGGGGGAAGCTTGCTCAATGATATTCCCCAATCGTGTGGCATTGACCGGCAGTTTGTTGGTTGTGATGATCACAAAACCGGGAAAATATTCTTTCAGTTCGACGTCCAGATCTTCCGCCCATTGCAATGATTGATCCTCGAGCCACGAGGGCAGGTAATCGGGAGTCGTGGTCATCACGTCGTCTGTCTCATTGGCGAATTCGCGCACGAGGTGAATCAGCCGTTCCGGTTCGCCGGAGCTCTGCATATAGTTGTGCCAGATGGCCAGGTCGCCGCGGTATTCATCATCGTTTTGTCCGCGCGGCCGACGATAACCGAGCGTTTCGCCCAGGTTGTCCAGGTGAAGCCCTTTGGCGTCGGCCAACGTGCGCTTCAGATACATGTCGGCCAGCATGTATTCGAGCTCCTGGATCTGGTCGACACTGGAAAGGCCGTAGGAAATCGGCCCACTCACTTCGATGCTGAATGGTTGGGGCGAGGGCGAATTATACGTTTCGGTCACGAGCGTCAATACAAAAACGGTCATCTCGCCGTCATAGATAATGGAGGAGCTGAAATTAGACCAAATTCCCAGATCGCTTTGGTCCCGGATAAGCAACGCGAGATCCTCTCCGATGGCGTTGACGTTGTCCGGATATTCCCAATTGAGATAGTCGGCGCCGCTGAGTGTAAACTCGGTTCCGTCGAGAACGATTTTATAAACCGAATCGGCGCCGGTAGGCGGATACAACAGCAGATTCACCATAGTGTTGCTCACCGGATTGGACGTAACCAGCGTTTTTAGCCGAGGCTGATTGCGGAAGACGTCGGTGAAACGCGCCAGCGCTCGCGCAACGTGATTCTCAATCAGTATATTGGTCGGAAAGTCGCTCATTCGAGCACCTCCTGGATGATGACTAGAACGCGTGAGGCGGCAAATTCGGCCACTTGATAAGCCTTCATTGTCTGACTATCGGGATAGATCAGTTCGCCGGTTCTTTCATCGGCGGTTATCAAATGAATATCGGCGTACTCGACTCCGTCCATACGATTGACCGCCTCGAAGTATTTGTAGGCCACCGCGGGTTTGCCGATGGTTTGAATTTCCTCGGCCAACGTGACGATGTTGCCGATCAAGTCGAGCTGGTCCCCGTCGGCCGGCCGCACCAGGGTGTAAGTCATTCCGCTCACCGGGAGAATACTGAACGGACAACCGGCATATCGATGCTCCAAGGTGTAATTGGGAGTGTCGGGGACGGCGACGATGTCGAGAAAATAGAAATATCTATTGAGCATTTCGAGAAATTCACTGAAGGTATCCGCCGAGAGATAATAGCCGCAGACGTACGCCGAATATTCGTCCACTTCTATCGGATTAAGCTGAAATTTCTGTTTCAGCCCCAGATTGAAGCGGCGATTGACCTTCAGTTCCGCTTGCAGCCAAACCGGATAATACTCAGCCTTGGTGAAGTGAATGTCGTGCGACAGGCCCATGCTGTCGGTGATCACTTGACAGACATGGCACTCCGATTCCCCCGCCGTGGAGCAGGTCTCGATGCCGGCCGGTTTCACTTCCCAGATTTTTTGCGCCAACTCCGCGTCGGTATATGAACCGCGGACGATCACCTCCAGCGAATGTGGCGGGCGATTGTTGGTTTCGTAATCTTTGTGATTCTCAAACACCAGCAATTCGGTGATGCCGTCGAACTCGTCGCTCAACCGCGAACGAATCGACTCGACCGTGCCGTAACCGCCCATCTGCAGCGACAATTGCCGGCGCAGGCGCAAATCCGAATCGGTTTCGGCGTAGTCGCCCAAGTCGGCCTTTTCGTTATTGATCACGGTTACGTCCGGCGCGCCGGCGATGCTCGTGCACAAATTGACGATCGATCCGACCGGAGCTTCAATCGGTCCGGAATTTTCGGCGATCATAATCACGGTCTGCGATCCGTCCTCGGGGAACACCGGTTCCGTTTCGTAGGAGTCGGTGTCCACGACGAAACGTTCGGCGGTTTTGGCTACCGAGACGGTTGTGGTGAAAGGAATGGTCACTCCTTCCACGCCATTGCTGAAGGTTACCGCGACACGCGAGTAGCTCGGCGCTTTGCGTTTGATGCCGGTCAGCGCACACAGGTTGTCCAGCGCCGCTCCCGACGCCGTGTTCGGATAAGCCGCGTAGTAGATCGCCTGGGCCATCTCCCACAGGCGCGCTTCACGCTCGGCGAAAATCTGAAGAAGTTGGCCCATCGCACTGTCCGGTTCCACGTTAAAGTTGTTGCCGAACAACGGCGAATTTTTTAACGCCAGCACCAGATCGAGGTGAATTTCCGGGAAGCGCTTGAGGACGAATCCGCTTTCCACAACGCCATACTGTGTTTGGGTAGTGCTCATACGTTGATATCCTTATATAAAGAAATTTCTTCGCCGGTATCGGCGATAACGGTAAACGACAGGGTAAGAACGCGCAGGCGCCGATCCCATTCGTAGTGGATCGGCTCCTTGAGCTGCACGACGCCCGGGGTGTCGGTGATGGCCTTGACGAAAATCGCGTTCATGATCACCGGATTGAACTGGTGGCCGAGCACCTTCTGATAATAGGGCACGCCGAAATTGGGATCGGCGAACCAGGTGCCGCGGAACGTCGACAGGCGCACCAGCAGCCGCTGGCGAATGACCTCGCCGGCGGTGATGGTGGACAGTTTGTCGTCGCTGAATTCCAAATCACCGTCTTTGGTAATGGCCAGATCGGTTGCCATTGGTTAAATCCTCACTTTTGAATTGATGACGCCGTAGCCGCCTTCTTGCGTCGATTGGGCGAACAAGGCCAGTTTTTCCAACATGATTGAGGCGGTGGCGAATAATGGATTTGAAGAGATCGGATCCCCATTTCCCTTCACGGCGGGGCTCACCACCGTCGCCATGTCGGAAAGATATTGCAGCAGTTCACTCACCCAGGTGGCGAGGGCCGGTTGCGGCACGATGGCATTGCTCGCGCTTTCGCTGCCCAGCAGGATGGTGCCGTTGGTTTCCAGAACGATGTCGCCGTTCGGGCGGATGCGAATATTCGCCTGCGCGGAATCATCCTGCCGGCCCAGGCGCACATCTTCGTCGTTCTCTTCCAGCGCGACGGAGACCGGAAAGACGCCGACGACCGCGAAGGCGTCGTTGAAATCGTGAATGCGCGGATCGAACGGCTCGACCGGCGCTTCGTCGGCTTTGCCGGCCAGCCAATCGTCGATCGAACGTTCGGCGAAAACGAGCAACACGTGATCGCCCTTGGCGACCGGCAACGTCAGATAGGTCGTCGCCGTGCGCGGAAACACAACCGGAATGTTTTTCAGTTCCGGCATGGCGACGGCGTCGTCGTCCTCGTCGGTTTTGTACATCACGCACGGCTGGACGTTGGCCCATTGCCGCGCGGCATCGTATTTGGTTACCAGACCCGGCATGGCCGTGTGCACTCCGGCAACTTTCTTGCCGATGGCGTACTTGACCGCCGAAGCCAGCGTCGGTTTGGGAGGCAGGCCCATGGTTGTATCCTCGATTTTTTCGGAAAAACGATTTATCGATCAGCCAGGCTCAATGCCTGGTAATATTCATTCTTCAGTTGCTTTGTTGTCGGTGGTTTTCTTTTTCGTTTGTTCGGAAATGATTTTGGTGGTGAATTTATTTCCGTCGTATTCATGAAATATTTGGGCGATATTGAACGTGCCGGTGATCGTGCTGTTTTGAATTTCGAAAGGCTGTGAAAGGTAAACATCCGGTCGCAGCAGCATTTCACAAGTCACGTCGCCGCTATCGCCTACGGAAGGCAAACCAATCAGACCGAACTCCGGTTTGACGATCAAAGTGCCGCCGAACGGTTTGCTTTCCGGCCACAGCTTGATGATGTGATTTTCCACGCAGAACTGCAATTTGTATTTGGTGGTTATTGCTTTGACGTAATCCGCCCAAATTCCGGCGCATTGTTTGCCGCGCAAATACACGTCGGTGGCCGGCACCGCTTCATCGATGACCGTATCGATATCCGAGGAAAGGGTCAGATAATACTTGTCGAACTGATCGCCAAGGTTGGCTTTGCCGTCGATGTAGGCATTGGTTTTTGGATTGAACAATGCTTTGACATAATCGCGCGCCGGCGTGTTTTCCGGGAAGTCCTGATGCACTTCGATTTTCTTCAAACCGGTGCCGCCGTCATGGGCGGCAATCGTCGTCGGTCGATCATTGCCCCATTGTTTGGTTTCCGCCTCGACAATTGTGCCGCGAAAAAGAATCGGCAATTTAAAGTAATCATCGATATAATCGGTTTGATAGCTGAAACCGGCATAACCGGCGCGGACGGTAAAGAGATTGTCCGTTTTGATCAGTTCAATAGCCGGTTCCGCCAGATTGGTCAGAACTACATCGGCTTTGATCGGATGCTCTTTGGTATAACTTTTTGCAATATCGATCGTCTGGTGAAGACTTTGGTTGCAAATAACCATTTCATCGTCGGGCGATTCCGGCAAGGCGACGGTGATCAAGATGTGGCGATTAAACATTCGGTCCATAATACAAGATCCTCACGCGATTTTGAGTGCCGAATTCATAGCGACCGGGGGTTTTTTCAGGATCGCCCGTATCCCAAACAATGATTTGGCCCGGCGGCAGTTTTGAATTGCTGAAGGGCTGCAGCGGTATGCTGTCCGGGTGTAACGGCACACCGGACAACAGCAGTGTGCCGTTGTCGGTGGAGATATTCATTGACCATAGCGCTTGCCGACGATTCCAGATGAACTGCAGACGATAGGTTTTTTCGCCCAGTTTCACGCGCACATCCTGAGCCGGATACGTGGGATCCAGCGGGATCTGGCTCATGCTGGCCTTATAATGAGCGACCCGTTGATCGACGGTAGCAAAGGTTTCGTCACTTTCGTATATACTGCTTTCGGGCATGATGATCTCCGCGAAAGATAATATTAAAACTCTTTGAGATGGAAATTCAATTAAAACAACATGCTTCCCAGAACCTTGCCGGTGAAGTAAACGCCGGTGACCACCTGGGCCAGGTCGGGAATCGGCTGCACTTTATCGCCCATGGCAACATTCGACCAGGTGTCGTCCGGCGATTTGCTTTTCGGATCGAAGGAAACAGTGCCGATTTCTTCAAGAGTGGCGGTGAAATCGAGCGCCTTGCCGGTGGTGTTTGAACGATTGATGGTGATGCTCTTGATCATCATATTCTTGTAGTATTCCAGGCTGGTCACCACGTCGAGCACGATCCGCCGGTTGCAGATGTCGACCAGGGTATTGTACGCGTTGACGGTCGGCGACATCTCGCCGGCATCCACCAGGTTGGTCAGGGCGCCGTAATTGAAAACGCCGGATAGATAGACGACCGGCGAGTCGGAAACGACTCCGCTGATGGTTAATGACCGTGGTTTCAAATACACATGATCGTGAATCGTCGATGTCTTTTTGGTTTTATCCTGTTCATTAACCAATTGAATGGTATGCGAGGGGATTTCCGTCGACAGGGTGTGGTTTTCCGTCTTGGTCGCGTCCAACACCAGCATGGCGTCGCCAACGGTGCCGGTGATGAATTTTTCCACCGTATCGAGCAGATCGTCGAACGTGCTCGATTCCTCATCGGCAATCGGAAAATCCTCCGCCTCGCGAAATTCCGTCTTGATCGGAGCATTTAATAATAAGGCAAGTGACATTTTATCCTCGTTTATTGGGGAGCGGCCCTAAGTTCAAGGGTTGGATCGCCCAGGTGAACATCAAAGGTATATTCATAGGCGTTATTGATAATATCCTCCCACAATGACAGCAAATTCTCGCTGGTCGACCTGATGATGTTTCGCTGATCCGTTCTCGGTTGTTGCTCGCTCTGTATGTCATTAAGGATGTTTTGTGTGTCCTGATAACTATTTTTGATCTCCAAATTCAATGGCGTTAAGTTTGGGAACAAAGGTTGTGCAATGTCGGTTTGTTCAATGCCTCGTGGCTTGGAATAATCGTTTTGATAATATCTTTTAGACATTTGTTTGGCGCGATCCCGGTCCAATAAATTTGGGTCAAGGTAATATGGCTTCCTATTGTAAATTTTAAAGAAATCGTCATTGGTAAAATAGGATGCAATTGCCATAATATTGATTATGTATCGTTCGATGTCGTTTTTAAGTTTAATTTTATTGGTGTCCGGAGCCTCGTTTGTGTAAACGTCTTTTGCTTTTTTCAGTAATTCATAATAGGATTCCAAGTCTTCCATCATTTTGAGCTTGCGGGCTTTTTCTGCCGGATCGCGACATGAGTCAATGATGTGATTATTTTGAATAAAGAATAATAACTTTTCCGCTCGTCCGATAAATAGGTCGAATAGGGCGGAGGTTAAAAAGCTATCAATGCTTGTGAGCCAGGGATGATTGATTTCCTGCAATTCCATTTCAATATAGGCGCGTTTCTTTTCCAACGGCATTCGTAAAGTCGATTGCAGCCAGAACCAACTCTTTTTCAATTCCTCGGGAAAAAATTCTATGCTTGCGATGTTGGGAATCTCATAGGATGGAAGAAGAGCTTCCAATGTTTCCTCGCCGATGGCATCGCTCAAGGCACGGCCGAAATTTCGATAGATATCAAATAAAACGGATCTCCTTGTCGACTCCTCTCTTGAAAGGTTTCCTCTTCCGCTTGTCAGTTTTTTTTGAGGTTTTCGAAATAGGCCAAGAATTCCGTTTTCTTTGGCTTCTCTTAGGATGTATTTCAATATGCTCGCTGAAGTAAGACTGGGATCATCGTATATGCCTTTGAAATGATCCTTAAGTAAGTAAAGATACTCGTAAGACGGACTTGAAGTGGTCCCTGTTAGATGCATGGTAATGACGCTGTCTTCTGGCAGCAGTTGATTCAAACATTCAAAGTCGCCGTCAAGCGACTTGGTCAGCATCAAATACGTTCTCTGGTCATTATATTGATTATAAACGCCTAAATCCAAATGCAACATAGTTAATGTGTAAATAATTTTCATATAATCGCTTGATGCGCAACACAATCTCAATTCGGAAACGGCTTTGCTGTAATTGCCGGCCAGATGTCGGATTTCCGTCATGGAGCGATAATAGCTTTTGTTAATGTCTTTGGTGTTGATTTTTGTAGTCGAAAGGGCAAAGAGATCTTCCAGGTGCTCTGCTTGCGATCCCAGAAAGGGATCTCGTTTCAGGACCTCCTTATACTTCATGTATAGTTTATGGGCTTTAGCTATTTCGATTAACCAGCTGGTCTTGGAAGGTCCATACAATCCTGGAACTGATAATTTTTTCGCCATAATTGTTGCTCTTACGCCAAAATTGAATCGTTAAACAATTGCACAGTTATGCGAGCTAAAATAACTATTGATTCTTCGTTCGAATATTGTGCAGGCCAGGTTCCATACGTAATCGTATTGTTCAGATGTGATGACCGTATTCTCATCGGATGGAAGTGGAAGGCTGTCGGCCGTGGCGGCCAAGGCTGCCGTCGTATCGGTTGTTTCCACCTCGTTATAATTGCTGATCATTGGTTCCGAAGTAAAATCGTTCAAGGCCAAATTGATTGGAGAAAGAATGTCCGGCGTACTTTCCGTCGGCTCCTGGTCCAATTGCTGAAGCGAAGTGATCAAGGATCCAAAATGAGAATCGTAAGGTTGCTCTGCCGGTGGTTCCTCGGGTTCTGTTTCGGTCATTCCAAGATCCGCTGAATTCGTGTTGGCGGCGAATACAGGCATGTATCCCTCGGGAATATCCAATTTGAGGAAAGGTTTCTTCGTTTGCTCGTTTTGGGAAACCCATCTTGAATTACTATCCCAAATATTCAAATCTTCTTCGCGCAGGTCCTCGAGGTAATCGACATATGGCTTTTTTTTAATGGTCGCCGTTATAAGGGAATGAGTGTAATCCGGGCTGTCAATGTTAAAGATCGAAGGCAAATTTACATCTTTTGCCTTGGCTGTGAACGATGACTTTTCAATGAGGTCATTAACCGTCAGTTCATTGGCATGGTGAAGTTTTTTTACAAAGTTTTTGGTAATGAGTTTTTTAGTTATCCATTGATCCAAATCGTTGACGAAGGTAATGGCAGTCAATCCGACTTTCAATCTAGGATCGATTTGGACAAATGGCATGAAAAATCCACTCAACCTGAGAAATGAGAACAATTCCTTCCGCTTAAAAAATTGCTCATCATGTGACAGAAGCAACAATTCAAGGTCGAGGATGGTTTTTTTTACTGCCCTGCTGCGATCAACCTCCCTTAGGTCTAAAAAATGCTTTTTTGCCTGTTCAAAAGTAAAGCGCATCTGAAAAGTTGGCTCGTAACGAGGGAAGATTAGCGGATACGATTGTTGATCTCGGAAAACACTTACCATATGATCGGATGAGAGAATGCCGGCAAGCAGCGATGCGTATTCGTTGACAATTCTACGAATGTTTTGTATATAATAATAATAGTCCGATTTGCGAAGATTATTGTCGCTTATCTCGGTGAATTTATTCAAATCCCAACTGGAAAATATTGATATTAGACGGTAATTGATCGAATCTTTTTCCGTTTCCGGATAACTTTCTACGTCAGCCCGCTTTGGGTAAAACCTATACTTTTGTTGAATCTTAGCGGTCGAGAGCCCGGCCACATAATTGCGCAGGTCATCCATCGTCTCTTGGTCCGAAAGAACCAACGAGTCGGCGATGTGAAGACCATATTCCACCAGTAATGAACTTATTTGTGCTGAGTTGAGCGGATTTATTCCACTTGGTTTGAGCACTAGATTGAAATTGTTGGCGTAATCCATCAAGTCGGTGATATTACGTTCATAAGATTGCGCCAACTCCACAAGTGCTCGCCATACGCCTCCGGCGAGAGGATGATTATTGTATTGGTCGGAAAAAATTGTCCGGAAATTTTTTTCTATTCGCTCCTTTTCCACGCAGTAGGAAGCGAAAGTGGCCAGATAATTTTTTAATGGACGATCATTGACCCACTTTCGCCAATCCGATAACTGGTCGCCAAAAAACCAAGCAAATAATCCCATAGTATTACCCTAGTTGTCTTATAAGAGCCAACGCTTCATTCATCTCAATCATGTCCAGGAACGTGTAGTGGGTATCCAATTCCTGTAGGGTGGCAACGCGGTGGACCACCAGGCGCAGGATGGGCCACCGCGGTTGCAGATGTTCCGGGACGGTTACGTATTGTCGCTCGTCTCCGTCGTCTGAGCTTCTTCCTGACCGGCCTCCTCCATGAGCTGGGCCAGTTCTTCGAAAAAATTGATTTCCATCACGAACTGGAGGACCTTCTGCAGGTGCAGATAACGGCCGGCGAAATGCCGATCGAACATCGGCAGCACCGGTTTGCTGTCGCAATGGACTTTCTCCAGGAGTTCCTTGGTCAGGGCGACGGCGGCATCACCGCCGAGGGTGGAAAGCGCCTTGCCCAGATCGGGCACGCCGTCGGCGGCGGCGGAAATTTTCGTATACAGCGCCAGTCCCTTGGTGGCGCTGAAGGGCAGGACCTCATAAAAGTGTCCGTCGATCTCACGCGATTTCGTTTCGATTCCCATGATAATACCTCAACCGGAAAGACATGTTGGAGTTAGGCTTCCGACTTCTCGGCGAACTTCAGATTGGCTACCGAGACCGACCAGGCGCGGGTGCCGGCATCGTTGCCGAACTGCACGTCCGGCAGCTTGTCGATCCACCCGGTGCCCGACCACACCGACTTGCCGTACTTGACTTCGACATCGATCGGCTTCTTCTTCTTTTTGTCGTCGATGAACAAGTTCTGCATGTCGACGTTGAAATCGGCGAACTGCGTGAGGGTGAAGGTGACCTTGCCCAGCTCGCTGTGCGACAACGAGCGCGTGACCTGGCCGTCGATGCCGGCTTTGGCTTTCCACGTTTCGGCGTCGCGCTTCACGGTAACGAACGATCCTTCGGCGAAGCCGGAGACCGGCTGTCCGTCAATGGTCAGAGTGACTTCATTCGGATCATAGGAAATGATATTGGAAGGCATTAATTTCTCCTTCTTCCTTTTTGTTTAAAAATCAATCGAGGCCGCCCTCGAACATGTCGAGCGTGGCGCAGTGGAGTTTCCACTTACGCGTGCCGGCGTCGGCGGCAAAATCGGCTTGCGGCGCGCCGTCGAGCCAGGCCTGGGCGGATACGTACACCGATTTGCCGTCGGTGACCTCCACCGGGCCGATGCCCATGTGCAACAGTTCGTCGACGTACCGCATCAGGCTCAGTTCCTTGTTGGAATCCGCCGCCTGCTCGAGCGAGAACTCGATGGTGCCGCTGTAATCGGTCGATTTGATGCGGGTGACCTCGCCGGAGACGCCGACCACCGTTGTCCAGGTCGATTTATTCCGCTTGACGGTAATGAAGCTACCTGAAGCGAATCCGGTGATCGGCGTGAAAAAGAAGGTCAGCTTCACATCCTTCGGATCATACTGGCGCACTTCGATGCTCAACGTCTCCGCTCCTTATGGTGGAATGGGTTAAATGGTCAGCGTGCCGATGATCTGCACCACGTGAATGGCGCCGGAGACCGTCGCGATGAACTTGACGCCCTTGAGCACGCGCGCGGCTTTATCGGCATCTTCGACGTCGTTGACGTCGGGAATCTCGGTGTAATAACCCAACGGCCCCAGGGTCAGATCGTTGGCCAGGAAGCCGGTCCCCTGGGCGCGCAACAGCGTGGCGTTCATCGCCGAGCTGACGATCGCGATGCCCGCGTTGGTGTACGGAATGACCTTGCGGTTCAGCAGCGCCAGGGCGATGTTTTCGGTCATACGCGCCTGCAGCCAATCGCGACCGATGATCACGTCGATCCACTCACCGCCGCAGGTCTTGCCGTTGAGCATCACGTTGCGGCCAGCCATGGACACGTAGACGTTGAAGTCCTTGCCGTCGGAGCCATTGCTCATGTCGCCCACGATGTTGGACAACTCGTTGCTGGTGATGTCGACGGCCGGCAGGCCCGGGCAATTCGCATAGCACCAGGTTGCGGTTTCCACATCCAGATCGATGGTCAGACGCGCGCCGAAATAAGCGGCATCGGGGTAGGGATCCGACTCACTGCCGTCGGCGTCGGGATGGTAAATACCGAAGGTCCGGAAGTTGCCCGTATTCTTCAACTGAAAGGCAATCGAGGTCATGTCGTCGTTGGCCTTCTTATCGGCGATGTCCTCATCGTCGCTGGCCACACCGCACAGCTTGGGAGTCGAGCTTCCAAAAGCCCAACCAGCCATACTCAACTGATCGGCGGGAATACGCGTGGTTTCCATCAGGCCATACCACGAATCGTCCGAATCCTGGACGTTGTACAGCGCAATGGAAATATCTTCCAGAATGGAACTGTAATACGTCATCATCTGTTCATGATCAGTGGCGTCTTCGACCGAAGTGACATGCGCCAGGGTCAGCTCTTCGATCGGACAGTTGCTTCCTTCGAATTGAATACCCGGATCGCTCAAGCCGCGTTTGCCGATGAATACCGAATCAACGGCATTGTTGCTGCAAGCATAGTAGGGACCTTGTTCGTCGATGGCATCGACCATGTTGCCGATAAATTCGCCGACCGAGGTTTCTTCATCGGTAGTAAAGGTATAATTCTGTCCGTCCATGGTGATGCCATAGGTGGTGCTTGCCGCGGGGCCGGGATCATCGTCGATTTCGAGTTTGTAAACCAGAAGATGAACGCTGAAGCCTTCATCGCCGGTGATCCAAAGTCCATCCGGATCCTCATCCGTACGCTGAACGTAAACGACCTCGCTGTCGGCGACCGCACTGACATCGTCCAGCGTGTTGTTGATGGCCGTCGCCATTGCGGCAGCCAAATCGGCCGAGGTCAGTTCGCTGCCGGTTTCGTTGGTGTGTTCAACACTCTCTTCGTTGATATACAGTTGGAAAGTGTTGCCGATGTCCAACGTTCCTTTGAACCACAGATACAGCTTATTGATGCCGCGACGACCGATTTTGATTTTCTTGGGCTTCGGATCGGCCGAGAAATAGGCAAGAGCCGCCAAATAAGCCGAATCGTCGGGAGCGAAGCCGTCGTCGTTCATTTCATCGAGCGAAGCATATTCCTTGATTCGATTGTAGTTGACCAGATGCGGATCCAAACACATCATCGTTCCGAACCCGGCCTTGTCGATCCCGCCGGTCTCCAGGTAAATCTGGACATTCACAATGTCACGGATATCAGGCATTAGTTACTCCTTTTAGGTGTTGATCAAATAGGTTTCACCGCTCGACATGTCGGTGATCTCCACGCTTTCGATCAGCGGGAGGGTGATGGTTGTGCGGACAATGGTTGAGAAGTGGACGTCCATCCGGGCGCGCTCCAGATAAACGCCTTCTACCAATTCCGAAACATCCTGCACGCCATCGTCGTCCAGATAGGTCAGGTCGACGGCGGCTTGGGTATCGGTAAGGGTCAAGCGTGTTTCGCCGTCGGCAAGCTCAACGAGAAATTGCACTCCCGGACGGCTTTTGATGGTCAGTTCGTCAACGGCGGTCGCCGCTTCGGCTTTGAAGGGGATGTGCTCGCAATCGTTGATCGCCGTGACCAACTGATTGCGCACCGTTTCCGGCGACGAACTCGCCGCCGTTATCGCGATCGGCACCCCTTCGATCAGCAGTTGATACTGCTCGCCCGAATTCGCTTGCTCGACGGCGACGGTGTAGATCTGCCGCTTCTTCAAATATTCCAGCACCGCCGGCAAACAAAATCCCAGTTGCGCCTGGAGCATCAGATCGACCGGCTCCGTGGACGGATCGTCGCCGCCGTGCGCCACGCAACTGATGGTGAATTTCCGGCGGCCGACGACGGTGAATTGCTCGCTGCCGCTGTCCCGGGTGGGAAGAACGATCTCGTCCTTTTGATCCATCCGCACCAGGCCCTTGTCCTCGGTCAGACGCAGGGTCAGGTAAGGCGCGGCCGGCATGGTTTCGTCCGGATCGTGCCACAGCACGGCGCCGCTCGATAATCCGGTCAGGAAACAGAAGCATGATTGCAGGTTGTCTTTAATCTGACTCCAATTATCCATTAGATTCGAATTCCTTTGTTAAAGTTGTGTCCGTCAAGTTCTGTAAATTGGGATTCGCGGCATCTCCGGGTTCATGGTTTGTTTCCGGTTTCGTTTGCGCAGCGGTTTCTTCTTGTGCTCGCGCAGCAGGTCCATGTTTCGAGCATGTTCGTCGATTTCATATGTTTGTGGTGCGCCGGCGGGAGGCTTAAGGTTTCCTCGATGTTTTCCTTCACCCAATCGCAGAACTTCGGATACTTATCGCCCCGCTTCTGCAGTCAGGTGGCCAGATCGCTGCATGCCTCCTCCAGATTGCGGCGATCGTAAAGCCAACGCAGCTCGCGCAGACAATCGTCATCGCCCCTGCGCGGCAGATGATCCAGCGTGTTGTGTAAAAATGCGCGTAACAGCGCTGCTACGCCGCCTCCGGCAGGGATAACGATGGCAACCTAGACAAGCTCGATCGTGCAACTTTTGTCCGAAGCGCCGGTCGCATCATACCGGTACGACTGTGAATATGCGCGGACCCACAGTGTTTTGACCCCGGTGCCGGACGACAGACAGAAATTGTAATTCTTGCCGCTCTCATACCGTTGGTAGGGCACGTCGTCGTAACTGGACCCGGAGCCTTCTTTAATTTTGATCCACTCAACGGCATCCTCCACATCGGTAAGCGACCCCGAGGAAGCGCTGACGTTAACCACGACAGCCCGCGTGCGTGTTCTGGCCGTACTAAAATCGTCGGGATCGCAGGCGGAAACTGTGTCGACAAGCGGGTCGTCGATATACGCGCTCTGCGGATCGCCGGAGGATGCGTTCCCCGAGTTATCCTTATGGATCCACTTGTAGATGTATTGATCGTCGGTATCATTGGCAGTGGTATCAAAGTAACTGATTTTTCCCGTGGCCGTCCATGGGAAATCGACAACCGCCCCCAAACCGCCGAAGCCATCGTTCTTTAACACCTGATACCCGGAGCCGTTCACCACAGCTCTCCTATATAATTCAGAGTGATGGTAGTCGGCCTCAGTCGGAGTGTCGGTGCTGATATTGACCATATCGCCGTTGTGATTGTGCACGTAGGTCGTGCCGTTGGCCGGCGGATCGCTATTCAGGGTGGCCCACATTCCGCCGCTGTTGGTGGCGATGAACACGGACGACCCCCAAACAATATCGTTCACATCGTCATCCAGTAGGATGCCGCCATACCCGATTTCATTATCCTCGGTGAAATAATTTTCCAGCGAGTCATCGGTCAGATCGACGACGCTCATTCCGTCGCTCGTGGAGACGATGAGCTCGCCGGCCCCGGCTGTGCTGGTAATGGCTTTTGCGTCGTCGCTTAGACAAATCGCCGTTACTGAGTTGGAAATACCGCCAAGCACGTCATAAACGCTACTGCTCGTCGTGGTTGTGTATGCGCCGCGCACATTGCCGTCACACTCGCTCGACTGTGGCGTCGACTCGTCGGTGTCGGCGATCCAGGC
Organism: bacterium; assembly: GCA_036725605.1. Lineage (GTDB taxonomy): Bacteria > Lernaellota > Lernaellaia > Lernaellales > Lernaellaceae > CALBTQ01. The sequence continues at coordinate 578 of DAIMDW010000034.1, read as the reverse complement.
TCCGTAACCATAGCCGAGCGCGATGGTCGAGGTGCCGGCGGTGCTCGTATTGTCGGCTAGGGCAAAGTCGGTGATCGCCGTCTTGGGCAGGGAGTTGGAGTAGCAGGTACTCGTTCCCGTAAACGATGTGATCAGATCATCCGTGTAACCCTCGTGGTCGTACCCGTCGTCCGTGGTGTAGGAAATTACTTGAATCACCACCGGCGACGTGGCGCAATCGGTGAATTGCTTCAGTGGGGTGTACGTTATGCCATTGCTCGAACAATTAGCCGTGATCGTCGAGCCGCTACGCACGATCTGCCACCAAAAGGTATTGGCCGTGAAAGAAATGTAATCGGCGATTGCTCCGGATTCGGTTTGGTAGGTCGCATACAAACGATTGTATCCGGTTGGCGATCCCTTATAGATTTTACGCTCAAGGATCACAGAGGGAATCCACCAATTGGCCTCCGTGCTCGCCTCATACGGAAACATTAAGCACAGAAAGTTGCCGCACAGCTGCCCTACCTGCAAATTGGCGTCGTAGTCGGAGGTGATGACAACCTTTTGCGTGATGGTGAAATCGCCGGAAATCATGC
>DAIMDW010000033.1:0-53234 GCA_036725605.1 bacterium | reverse complement strand
GGCGAATCAGTGCCATCCAATGGTTATTTGTAGGGGCAACTCCCCGTGGTTGCCCCAGGCCCGGGTAGGCACGGGGACCTACCCCTACGGCGGGCAATGCGCTCGAACGACTGTACTATTGGCGTGGGACACTTTTTCCCGAGTGTCCCACGTCAAAATTTTATAACATTATGATATCGCAAGCGAATCGCAAGCAAAAAGGGTGGGACAAAGTGTCCCGAAGTGTCCCATTTGTCCCATAATATATGGATAAACCGGGACACGTAACGAGTACATGTCCCCGGGTTTATCCCCCATGCGCGTCGGCGGCGGGCGGAGCCGGAAACTCGACCGGTTCGCCGCGCAGGTAGCGGTCGATGGCGTTGGCCGCGTTCTTGCCCGCGCCCATGGCCAGGATGACCGTCGCCGCGCCGGTGACGATGTCGCCGCCGGCGAACACGCCCGGGATGTTGGTCGCGCCGGTGTCCGGGTCGGCGATGATGTTGCCCCAGCGCGTGGTGGCCAGGTTCTCCGTGGTGCGCGTCAGCAGCGGGTTGGGGCCCTGGCCGATGGCGATGATCACGATTTCGACCGGGATGATGTGCTCGGAGTCCTTGACCGCCACCGGGCGCCGGCGGCCGGACGCGTCGGGCTCGCCCAGTTCCATCTTCAGGCATTCGACGCCCGCGACCCAGCCTTTGCCGTTGTCCAGGAAGCGCACGGGGTTGGTCAGCAGGCGGAAATCCACGCCTTCCTCCTCGGCGTTTTCCACTTCCTCTTCGCGGGCGGGCAACTCGGTGCGGCTGCGCCGGTAGATGCAGTAGACCTTCTTTGCGCCCAGGCGCAAGGCCACGCGCGCCGCGTCCATCGCCACGTTGCCGCCGCCGATGACGGCCATGGTGTCGGCGATGCGCACCGGGGTGTCGTAGTCGGGGAACTTGTAGGCCTTCATCAGATTGACGCGGGTGAGAAACTCATTGGCCGAATACACACCGTTGAGGTTCTCGCCGGGAATGTTCAAGAAGTACGGCAGGCCCGCGCCGGTGCCGATGAAGATGGCGCCGAAGCCGTATTCCTTCATCAGTTCGGGCAGGGTCGAGGCGCGGCCGATGATGAAGCTCGTGTGGATTTTCACCCCGAGTTTCTGTACGTACTCGACCTCGCGCTTGACGATCGCCTTGGGCAGACGGAATTCCGGAATGCCGTAGACCAAAACGCCGCCCGGCGAATGAAACGCCTCGAAGATTTCCACCTCGTAGCCGCGCTTGGCCAGATCGGCCGCGGCGGTCAGTCCGGCCGGACCGGCCCCGACGATCGCCACGCGCTTGCCGGTCGGCGCGGCGACGGTGAGATCCTCGGTGACGCCGTGCGCGGCCTGATAATCGGCGACGAACCGCTCCAGGCGGCCGATGGCGATCGCGTTGCCCTTTTTGGCCAGCACGCACACCTGCTCGCACTGCGATTCCTGTGGGCAGACGCGGCCGCAGACGGCGGGCAGGCTGTTGACCGATTTGATCAACTCGGCCGCTTCCAGGAAGTGCCCGTCGGCGGTCAGTTTGATGAACTGCGGAATCGGCACCTCGACCGGGCAGCCGGCGGTGCAGGGCTGCTTCTTGCACTGCAGGCAGCGCGACGCTTCGATGCGCGCCTGTTTGGGCGAATAGCCGAGCGCGACCTCGTCGAAGTTGGTCACGCGCACGCGCGGGTCCTGGCGCGGCATGTCGATGCGCTTTTTCATGCGCTCGACCGCCTCGCCGGCCTCCTCGGTCAGCACGTAGTCCCACATGGCGCGGTGCTCTTCGGAGGCGTACATGCTCTGGCGCGTGAGCAGTTCCTTGAAATTCACCTTGTGGCCGTCGAACTCGGGACCGTCGACGCACACGAATTTGATCGCGCCGCCGACCTCGACGCGGCAGGCGCCGCACATGCCCGAACCGTCGAGCATGATCGAGTTGAGGCTGACTTCGGTGTGGATGTTGTGCGGGCGGGTCACCTCGACGACCGCGTTCATCATCACCACCGGGCCGATGGCCCAGACGCGGTCGATCGGCTCGCCGTTTTCGATCAGGTCGGCCAGCGCCGAAGTGACGAAACCCTTGCGGCCGTAGGAGCCGTCGTCGGTGCACAAAATCAGCTCGTCGGCAAACTCCATGAACGGCTGTTCGAGGATCATCAGATCCTTGCTGCGCGCGCCGTTGATGACCGTGACCTTGTTGCCCGCTTCCTTGAGCGCGCGGGCGATGGGGTAGACCGGCGCGACGCCGACGCCGCCGCCGACCAGCACGACGTGGCCGTAGTTGTCCAGGTGGGTGGGTTCGCCCAGCGGGCCGACGAGGTCCAGCAGCAGGTCGCCGGTGGTCAGGTGCGACAGACGGCGGGTCGAAGCGCCGACGGGCTGGAAGATCACGGTGATCCACCCCTGCTCGCGGTGAAAGTCGACGATGGTCAGGGGCAGGCGCTCGGCCTTTTCATCCATGCGCAACACGACGAACTGACCCGGCTGCGCCTTGGCCGCGAGAATCGGCGCGTCCAGCTTGAACTGGACGATCGAGGGCGTCAGGTCGATCCGCTCGATGATGCGGGTATTGCGAAAGCCGGTGGATTGGCATTGGTGCTTTTTGGTCGTTCCGGTGCTGGCTTCCATTAAATCCTCTTCCGGTTTTTGGCGTTGGCGTTAGCGGTTGTCGTCGCCGAGTATGGATTGAATCAACTCAACCACCTGTTCGGGATCGTACGGTTTTTCCAGAAAGGCGTCGGTTTTCATCCAGTGTCCGTCGCGTTGCTGGTCGAAACCGTAGCCGGTTCGTTCCTTGACCGCCGAGACCATGATGATCGGAATTTCGCGCAGGGCGGGATCGCCTTTGATTTTCTTGGTCAGTTGGAAACCGGTGTCGTGGTCCTCGATCATCAGGTCCAGCAGGATCAGGTCGGGTCGATCCAACTTGACGTGTTCGAGGCCTTCGATGCCGGTAGCTGCGGCGATGACTTGATAACCGTGCGCTTCCAGGAAGGTTTGCACCGCGAAAATGATGTCCGGATCGTCGTCAATAACCAATATTTTTTTCGGCATGTTCATCGTATCTCCTACCACGCCCGTGGCCCCCTCTCCATCCGCAAACGGGGGCAGTATATAGAAATCGGTCAGGTTTGTAAAGTGCATTGCGAAATTTTTCACAGCGTGAATGAAGTTACAATTCCTTGAAATTATTTTTGTTTTCCATGATGCATTTTTGGGGTGTAACTTCGCTTGCGGTATGCGCAATTTTCAATGTGAAACATTTCACTGCATAACACCCATGGCTTGGATTCCTGCTTCCTCCGTAGTTTCCTTTGCTTTTCTGCGTGCTTCCTCTTGTTTTTTTTCGCGATCGTGTCAATGCTGTTGGCAAGTGGGAGCGGTTGTTCTCTCTGCCCACAACCTGAAAATCAATAATAAAATAAGGATTCAATTTCGGTTGTCGAGATGGAGCAGCGATCAAACGCGATGATTTCACTATCTATCCATGATTTCTCGGGCGAAGGCCCGACGAAAAGCGAATGACCGCATGACCAAAGAGAAAGCCGCCAACCTGCCGATCGAGCAACAACTGAGCGGCGCGGTGCACCTGTTCACCCGCCTGCGTTGGATACCGGCCGTGGTGATCGCGGTCAGCGCCTACCCGCTGCGTCACTGGCTGGGGCTGGACATCTACGTGCTCGAGCTGTGGCAGTTGGCGCTGTGGATCGTCGCGTACAATCTTTATTTGATCCGCCGGCAGGAACAGAAATGCACGCCGCTGCTGCCGGACCTGCTGCGTTGCGCCAACCTGAACATGGTGTTGGATTTCATCACGCTGATCCTGTTGGTGCACCTGACCGGCGGGGTGCTTTCGCCGCTGATCTGGTTTTTCTCGCTGCACATGATTCTGGGGGCGATTTTCTTCACGCGGACGCAGGCGGCGCGCATGGCGGTGCTGGTCTGGCTGGTGCTGGTGGCCTTGTTGCTCGCCGAGCATTACCGCATTGTGCCGCCACGGATGATCTTCTCGCCGCGCTGGGACGAACTGTACCACGACACCAGCATGCTGTTTGCGGTAACGGCGGCGGCCGGCACGCTGTGGGCCGCGTTGATCTGGTTGATCTCGGCGATCATGCAGCGGGTGCGCGACGGCGAGCAGCGCGAGTTGGACCTGCGCTCGCAGATCAGCCATACGCTCGACGAACTGACCGCCTCGGAGCAAAAGCGCAAGCTCTACCGGCGCTCGATGACCCACGAGATGCGCAGCCCGCTGGCGGCGGCGCAATCGCTATTAAAAGTGATGGCGACCGGCGCGTTGGGGCCGCTGAGCGACAAGCAGCACGAGAGCATGACGCGCGTGGGCAAGCGCATCGATCAGATGTTCGACATCATCGCCGACCTGCTGACCCTCGAACGCTCCAACCATACCCAGGCGCAAATCGGCCCGGTGGCCCTGCGACCGCTGGCCGACAAGCTGCTGGAAACCGGCCGCCCGTCGATCGAGGAACGCGCGCTGAACGTCGAACTGGACATCGACGAGCGGGCGGTCGCCTTGGGCAGCGGCGACGACATCGAGATTATTTTGAGCAACCTGATTTCCAACGCCGTCAAATACAACCGGCCCGGCGGCCGTCTGCGCATAAGCGCCAAACCCGGTCACGGCACGGTGATCGTCGAGGTGGCCGACACGGGCATCGGCATCCCGGAGAGGGAACACCCCAAGCTGTTCACCGAATTTCATCGCGCGCCCAACGCCAAACAGCTCACCGTGCAGGGCACCGGCCTGGGTTTGGCGATCGTGAAGAACCTGGTGGAGATCAACAAGGGGACGATCCACCTGGCCAGCGTGGAAAACGAAGGCACGACGGTGACGGTCGTGCTGCGCGGCGTCGACTGATCGATGCCCGCGCGCCAATGGGGAAAAATAGGGACAGTCACCATTTTTTTGAAAAATAGAAGGACAGGAAAAATAGGGACAGTGGAGCTGTTGAGAAAGTCATATTTTACGAAAAATGTGTCATTCCGACCGTAGCGACCCTGTCCACCGAAGCCTTGGCGAAGGCGGGAGCGAAGCGGAGGAATCCCTTACTGGTTCAATTATGAAGGGATTTCTCGACTCGCCCTAGCGGGCTCGCTCGAAATGACAACGTAGTTCGGGATAGGCGTTCTTCAACAGCCTCACAGTCTGGAAAAACAGGGACAGTCACCGTTTTTTCTCCACCGGCTCCACAGGGACGGCACAGGGCCGTCCGGTGCCTGAGCGCCGGAAAAAAACCGCCTTGTCAGATGCATCCTCAGGGCATAAAAAGGATCGATTTGATCACCGGCTTGATCCCGGAAGCGATCAAGCGTCGCGCCCGCCTTCTCCCCGGTTGGCCGTCAAAAAGAAGAGGGATCGCATCATGAGCAAGGCGAAAAACGGCTTTGGGTATTTACTGCTGCTCTGCCTCGGCTACTTTTCCGGCTACGTCGTTTTCGGCACGTTCCTCAAATGGCTGCTGGATCAGCGGCCCGGTTTTCCGCACATGCAGGGCATGGAAGTTTTGTTCAGCACCACCTTCGGCGGGATCATCGTCTGTCTGGTCGTGGTGCTGGTTTTCTGGTGGCCGGGGCGGCTGCAATCGTCGCAGCCGCGCATCTGGGGCGGCCGGTTGCCCGGCGAGTACGCCTGGTTGATTCCCTCGGGCATTTGCACCGGGTTTGTCATTCCCACCACGACGCTGATGTACACGTTCGGTTATTCGGTGATGGTCGCGATGGTGCTGATGCGCTCCTCGCTGATCATCGCCAGCCGGGTGGTCGATACGATTTTGATTCGCCAGGGGCATCTGAACAAGAAGGTGTACTGGCAGGAAGACGCGGCGGTGGCAGCGGCGGTCGCGGCGTTGAGCACCGTGTTGTTCGCCGCCGGGAAGGACGATTTCAACTTTTTCAAATCGCCGGCCGCGATGATCACGATGGCGTTTTACATCGTTCCCTACAGCCTGCGGATCTACATTCTGAGCCGGTTCAAGACCAAGGTCGACCACAAGGCGATTTTCGGCGTCGAGCAGATCGTCGCCGCGCTGACGGTCGTGACGATTTCCGCGCTGGTCATCGCCTCGTATTACCTGGGATGGCGGCCGACGCAGGTGGTCGATTACACGGCCGGGTTCCGTCACCCGAGCCTGACGGCGATTCTGATCGGCGTGCCCTACGGGATCAGCGCGTTTTTCGGCGTGTTCCTGTTTTTGTACAAGGGCGGGACGGCGACCTTCAACATCACGCTCAACCGTATGACCTCGTTGATCGCCGGGACGACCGCGACGCTGTTGTTCTGGCTGGTGTTCGACGGCAAGCCGGTCAAGGCGCACCAATGGACCGCCCTGGCCGTGGTGTTCGTCGCCATCGGTTTTTTGGCCTGGGCGAGCATCCGCCGGCAGGCCGAAGCCAAGGCCTGAGTCGCTCGCCGGTGTGACATGATTTTTCCGTCGGGAAAAAAAAAGAATTGACAGCGGGCGAATAATTAGGTATTCAGATTCCGTAATACGAAATGAGGTCCGGCAATCAAATCGATACTGAACATTTCCGAAGCCGCCAACCTGGCCATCCACGCGCTGGCCTACATGGCCACGCTCGGCGCGGCCGAGCCGGTCAGCGCGCAGCGGATCGCCGAGGATCTGCGCGTCAGCGAATCGCACCTGAGCAAGGTGCTGCAAAAACTGGCGCGCGACGGGCTGATCGAATCGACGCGCGGCGCGAAGGGCGGTTTCTTTTTCGCGAAGAAGCCGGATAAACTGACGCTGTTGGATATCCTGGTGGCGGTCGACGGGCCGCTGCCGACGCATGGGTGCCTGCTGGGCAAGCCGTTGTGTACGACGGCGCCCTGCCGTTTGAAAGGATTGCAGGATCGCGTGACCGAGATGGTGGGCAAGGAACTGGGGAAAATCAAACTGATCGATCTCGTGCTCAAACCGGCGCAGAAACTGAAAACGAAGCGCACCTCATAAGCAAATGAATTTGGGACAAACGAACCGCGGCTTTTTGTCGATAAAACAGAATAAAGAATCCGAATACGGAAATTAATTGAAAAAGGAGGAAACCATGTTTTGTTATCAATGTGAACAAACCGGCAAAGGCATCGCCTGCACGACCACGGGCGTGTGCGGCAAGGATCCGGTGACCGCCGCGCTGCAGGACGTGCTGGTGGAAACGGTCAAGGGCATCGCCCAGTACGCGCACCACGCGGCCTCGCTGGGCCTGCGCGACGCGGACCTGGACCGCTTCACCCTCGAAGCGCTGTTTGCCACGGTGACCAACGTCCAATTCGATCCGGAGCGCCTCGTGGCGCTGATCCAGGAAGCGGCGGCGCGGCGCGACCAGGCCAAGGCGATGTACGCCACCGCCTGCGCCGAGCGCGATCTGACGATGGAACCGCTGGCCGGACCGGCGGTGTTCGAACCGGCGGCGACGACCTCGGAGTTGGTCGCCCAGGCGGCGGACGTTTCGATCACGGTGGCGAAGGAAAAACTCGGCGACGATCTGGCCGGTTTGTACGAGTTGATTTTGTACGGTCTCAAGGGCGCGGCGGCGTACCTGGACCACGCGATCATTCTGGGCGTGTACGATCCGGAGGTCGCGGTGGGTTTTTACGAGGTGCTGACCTTTTTGACCGAAGAGCATTCGGTGGCCGAGGCGACCGCGATGGCCTTGCAGGTCGGCGAATTGAACCTCAAGGTGATGGGCCTGCTGGACCAGGCCAACACCGACGCCTACGGGCATCCGGAACCGACGCAGGTGCGCGTGTCGCCGGTCAAGGGCAAGTGCATTCTCGTTTCCGGTCACGATTTGAAAGCGCTGGAAGAGCTGCTCAAGCAGACGGCGGGCAAGGGGATCAACGTTTACACGCACAGCGAGATGCTGCCGGCCCTGGCGTATCCGGGTTTGAAAAAGTATCCGCACCTGGTCGGCAACTTCGGCAGCGCCTGGCAGAATCAGCGCGCGGAATTTTCCGACTTCCCGGGCGCGTTTTTGTTCAACACCAACTGCATTCAAAAGCCCAAGGACGATTATCTCGACCGCGTGTTTACCACCGACGTCGTCGGCTGGCCGGGCGTGACGCACGTGCAGGACTTCGCTTATGCACCGGTGATCGAGGCCGCGCTGGCCGCGCCGGGCTTTGCCGAGGATGCGCCGGAACAGTTCATCACCATCGGCTTCGGCCGCCACGCGGTGCTGGGCGTGGCCGACAAGGTGATCGACGCGGTCAAGAGCGGCGCGATCAAGCACTTCTTCCTGATCGGCGGTTGCGACGGCGCGAAGCCGGGCCGCAACTACTACACCGATTTCGCACAGGCCGTGCCGGACGATTGCGTGATTCTGACGCTGGCCTGCGGCAAATACCGCTTCAACAAACTCGAGTTCGGCGACATCGGCGGCATTCCGCGGCTGCTGGACATCGGGCAGTGCAACGACGCCTATTCGGCGATCCAGATCGCGGTGGCGCTGGCCGAGGCGTTCGAGACCGACGTCAATTCGCTGCCGCTGTCGTTCATCCTCTCGTGGTTCGAGCAGAAGGCGGTGGCCATTCTGCTGACGCTGCTGCATCTGGGCATCAAGAACATGCGCCTGGGGCCGACGCTGCCCGCGTTCGTCACCCCGGCGGTGCTGCAGGTGCTGGTCGATAATTTCAACATCGCGCCGATAACCACCGTGGAAACCGACCTCGCCGCCTGCCTGGCGTAACGAAAAGCAATTCCTGAAAAAGGGCCGTCCCGCCGGGGGCGGCCTTTTGTTATTTGATTCGGCAGGATGAAAATTGTCATTTGCGCCGGAAAGGCCTACAATACGCGGATTGAGATATTCCCAACACTTATTCAGGGAGGCGGTCCATGAATGTCGCCGTTCCGTTGCTGATTACCATTCCGGTTTTCGTACTTGGTTATCTAATTTACGCCCGGCGCATCGATCGGCTGTTTGGCGTCGACGACGCGAACGCCACGCCGGCGGTGACCTGCTGCGACGATCGCGATTTCGTGCCGACGCGCTCGTTCGTGCTGTTCGGCCACCACTTCGCCTCGATCGCGGGCGGCGGTCCGATCATCGGTCCGACGCTGGCGTTGTTGTACGGCTATCTGCCGGTGTGGTTGTGGATCCTGCTGGGCGCGGTCTTTTTGGGCGCGGTGCACGACATGACCGCGCTGTTCACGGCCGTGCGTGAGAAGGGCCGCAGCATGGCCGAAGTGGCCGGGACGACGCTGGGCCGCACCGGCTCGCTGATTTTCCTGGGCTTCACGATCATGATGCTGCTGATGCTCACGGCGGTATTCCTCAAGCTGTCGGCGGCCAGCCTGACCAGTCTGGTGCCGGTCGACGCGCTGGACCTGAGCGGCTCGACGCTGCCGATCCGGATGGTCGAGGACGGCGGTGTGCAAAAATACGTCATCGGCGGCATCGCCTCGACCTCGGTGATCATCATCACGCTGTTCTCGCCGCTGCTGGGCTATTTGCTGTACAAGCGCAAGGCGAACGCGTACGTCATGGCCGCGCTGAGCCTCACCGTGGCCGCGATTTCGTTGATGATCGGCATGCACTACCCGGTGCGTATGGGCACGAGCACCTGGATGATCCTGTTGTCGATTTACACGGTGTTCGCCGCGGGCATTCCGGTCTGGCTGGTGTTGCAGCCGCGCGATTTCACCAACTCGTTTTTGTTGTACATCGGCATTTTGTTGCTGGTGCTGGGATCGATCGCCGCGGGCCTGAAGGGCGTGACGATCGGCGCGCCGGCGCTGAACGTCGCGCAGGGCTCGGCGAAGATCGGGCCGATCTTCCCGCTGCTGTTCATCACCGTGGCCTGCGGCGCGATCAGCGGTTTCCACTCGCTGGTCGCGGGCGGCACGAGCTGCAAGCAGGTCTCGCGTGAATCGGACGTGCGCCGCATCGCCTACGGCGGCATGTTGCTCGAAGGTCTGTTGGCGCTGCTGGTGGCGATCGCCATCGGCGCGGGCATCAACTTCCAGCATTACGTCGACGTGGTGTTTCCCGCCGCGGGCAAGGGCAGCAACCCGATCCTGGCTTTCGCGCTGGGCATGGGCGGACTGCTCAACCGCGGCCTGGGCATCAACCACGTGGTGGGCGCGGTCTTCGGCATCCTGATGGTCGAGGGCTTCGTGGTGACCACGCTGGATACGGCGGTGCGCCTCAACCGTTATCTGCTCGAAGAGCTGTGGTCGCTGATCTTCAAGAAGGCGCCGCGGGTGATGAAGAGCTACCTGTTCAACGCGGTGCTGTGTGTGGTGCTGATGTTCGCCCTGGCGCACACGAACACGATCATGGACCTGTGGAAGATCTTCGGTTCGGCCAACCAACTGCTGGCCGCGCTCACGTTGACCGCCGTGGCCGCGTGGCTGGCGCTACGCAAACGCAATTCGCTGTTCGCGACCATCCCGGCGGTGTTCATGATGGCGGTGACGCTCAGCGCGTTGGCCTATGTGCTGTTCACCGATTATCTGCCCAAAGGCAACTGGGTGCTGGCCGCGGCCGACCTGGTGTTGCTGCTCATGGCGCTGAGCGTGCTGGGGCTGGCGGTGAAGTTCATTCGCAGTCGTAAAGTCGCGACGGCCTGAGCGGGAAGAACGGCGATTCATCACGATTGACCCGACGAAAAATAGAGGTTAACAAACGTTGGGTTAGTTGGTCGAACAAGCAGAAAGAGGACGCAATGAACAAATTACACTTGCTGATGTTGTTGACGATGCTGATGGTCGGTCTGTGCCTGTCGCTTTCCTGCGGAGACGATGACGACGATAATGACGATAACGACGATAACGATGCGGACGACGACGATGACGATAACGATGCGGACGACGATGACGACGATGACGACGATACGGCCGATCCCGACGACGCCACCGGCGCCGGCGACACCTGGATCGATCCGACCACCGGCCTGGAATGGCAAAACGGCGACAATTGCTGCAACACCTGGTATTTCGCGGAGAATTATTGCCTGGAACTGACCTGGGGCGGGTACAGCGATTGGCGGTTGCCGACGATTTCCGAACTGCGCAGCCTGATTCGCGGTTGCGACGCCACGGTCACCGGAGGCGAGTGCCCGGCGTCGGACGATTGCAACGATTATGATTGCGAAAACGAAGCGTGTATGGGATGTCAGGATGCCCAGGGCCCCGGGGACGACGGAGCGTACTTGGTTAAAGGGTTGGTGAGAAACGGCTACTGGTACTGGAGCAGTACGACCGTTCCCGGCACCGCCTACACATGGACGATCTATTTCTATAACGGGTCGATCTTTTTGGACGTTCCCAGCGGCATTTACGCCGTGCGCTGCGTTCGTTGATCGTTCGATCGTTTGCCGATCAGGGCCGCCCCCTCGGGCGGCCTTTTTTATTGATGGAACTTCGTCGTGCTTTGTTTTCCAACGATCGGAAAATGGTTATGCTTGTAAAAAAAGCAAGGACGGAACCATGACCTTCGACATCTGGCTGGTGCTGGTCGAGTTTATCGGCGTGCTGGGCGCGGCGCTGGTGTTGGGCGCGCTGGCCGAGCGATTGAAGCAAAGCGCGGTGATCGGCTATCTGGCGGCGGGCGTGCTGCTGGGGCCGCTGTTGTTTCAGAAGCAAGTGATCATGGGCTTTGCCGATCTGGGCGTGGCGTTGCTGCTGTTTTCCATCGGGCTGGAATTTTCCTTCCGCCGCTTGCGCAGTTTGGGCCGCGTGGCGCTGGTCGGCGGCAGTTTGCAGATCGTGCTGACCATGCTGGTGTTTGCGGCCGGTCTGGCGCTGGTCTGGCCGTGGCCGCGCGGCATCGCCCTGGGCGCGATCGTCGCGCTGAGTTCGACGGCGGTGGTGCTGCGCGTGCTCAACGACCGTGCGGAGATCGACGCGGTGCACGGGCGCAACGCGCTGGGCATTTTGCTGCTGCAGGACATCAGCGTGGTGCCGCTGGTGCTGCTGATCACGCTGCTGGCCAGCGGCGGCGGTGTCGGCGAGTCGCTGCTGGCGATTGCGAAAAAGGCGGCGGCGATGGCCGCGTTGGCGCTGCTATTTTACGGGCTGTTCAACATTGTCGTGCCGCGGTTGGTGGCGCGTGAAAGTTTCCGCCGCAACCGCGAACTGTTTCACCTGCTGACGATCGTCGCGGCGACCGGTGCGAGTTGGCTGGCGCATCTGCTGGGCGTTTCGCCGGCGCTGGGTGCGTTTCTGGCGGGCGTGATGCTGGCCGAGTCGGGGTACGGCGTGCAGATCCGCGCGGACATCGGCCCGGTGCGCACGTTGTTCGTCACGCTGTTTTTCGTGTCGATCGGCATGATGGCCGATCCGCGCTGGATGCTGTTCAAGCTGCCGTTGCTGCTGGTCGGACTGATCGTCGTTTTCGTCGGCAAAGCGGCGGTCGTTTATTTGGTGGTCCGTTTGCTGCGGCAGACGCGCCGGCATGCGTTGGCCACCGGTTTCGCCCTGGCGCAGATCGGCGAGTTTTCCTTTGTGCTGGCGATGATCGCCGCGCGCGACGGGCTGATCGACCACGATACGTTGTCGCTGGTTTCTTCGGTGACGGTCCTGTCGTTGTTCGTTTCGCCGCTGCTGGTGACCTACGCCGTGCCGCTGGCCGACGCCATCATCCGCCGCTGGCTCAAAGGCGAGGAAAAGGTGGCGGCCTCGGCGATCGCGGAGGCGGGAGCGGTTTCGCCGGTGGTGATCGTCGGTTTCGGTCCGGCCGGTTACTGGGCGGCGCAGGCGTACGTCGAAAAGGGAATCTGTCCGACGATCATCGAGATGAATCCGCAGTTGGTCGCCGAGGCGCGCGATCAGGGTTTGACGGTGCAGCCGGGCGACGCGACGCGGGTGGAGGTGCTCGAGCACGCCGGCGTGCCCCAGGCGCAGGTGGTGTTGATCACCTTGCCCGACCCGCGCACGGTGCGGCGCATCATGGAGCGTATTCGGTTGCTGGCGCCGCGGGCCAAGCTGGTGGTGCGGGCGCGCTACAACCGGTCGATGGACGATCTCAAGGACGCCGGCGCGTTCGCCTTGGTCGACGAGGAGTCCGAGGTCGGGCGGCGGCTGGCCGCCAGGGCGTGGGAGATGGCGGCGGTCGACGCCGACGGCGCGCGCTGCGATTTGCCGGCGGAGGATTAAAAGAAAAAGGGGCCGCGGCAAGCCCGACCCCCGTTTCATTCAACGATTGCGTTCGCGATCAGACCTTGAGCTTGATGCCTTTGGCCTTGAGCTTCTTCACGCTGGCGGAACGATCTTCATAATGCGTGTGCAGCAAGTGGTGCGCGAAGTGCGAGTTCGGGTGCTCGAGGTAATCTTTGTACAGCGCTTTGACCACGGGATTGTCCTGCGATTTGCGTAGCGGCATGGCGGCATCCTGTTTGTAGATGGCCGCGAGGCGTTTCTGCAGGTAATCGGCCGCGGCGGCATAGGCCGTGCGCGCGAAACTCAAACCGGTGGCGGCAAACGCGGAGGTCGCGCCGGCGGCTTTGAGGAACTGACGACGGGTCAAACGAGTGATGCTCATGGTTTTCTCCTTTACACCGTCGCGCGGCTGTTGAAGGCGCGCCGCAGGGCGAAGCGCAGTTTTTCCAACGGGGATTTGTCGGCCATGCGCGTTCCCGGCGGAATCGGCTGGCCGCCGCCGTTGACGCAGCCGCTGGGGCAGTTCATCACTTCGATGAAGTGGTAGGGCGATTTGCCCGCGCGCACTTCGTCGCAGATGATCTTCGCCTGGTCCATGCCGTAAACGATGGCGACTTTGACCGTCGGGCCGCCCGGGATGGGCACGTCGGCGGTGCGGAGGCTTTTCTCGCCGCGCACGGCCGTCAGGTTGACGTCTTTCAACGTTTTGCCCGAGACGACTTCGTAGGCGAAGCGCAGGGCCGCTTCCATCACGCCGCCGGTGGCGCAGAAGATCGTCGCCGCGCCGGTGGAGTCGCCCAGGATCGGATCGGCTTTTTCGTCGGGCAGGCTTTTGAAATCGATGCCGGCCTTTTTGATCATGTAGGCCAGATCGCGCGTGGTGATCGTGGCGTCGATGTCGCGGAAGCCGCTGTCGGACAATTCGGGGCGCAGGCCTTCGAATTTTTTCGCGACGCAGGGCATGATCGAGACGGCGTAGACCTTCGCGGGTTCGACGTGCGTTTTTTCCGCGCCGTAGGTTTTGGCCAACGGGCCGAGCATGCCGATCGGCGACTTGCAGGTCGAGAGGTTGTCGCGCAGGTCGGGGTAGAAGGTTTCGACGAACTTGATCCACGCCGGGCAGCACGAAGTGAACTGCGGCAGCGGTTTGTCGACTTCCTTTTTGATGCGCTTGACCAGCTCGGTGCCCTCTTCGAGGATGGTCACGTCGGCGGTCATTTCGTTGTCCCACACGTAGTCGAAGCCGAGCTTGCGCAGGGCCGCGAACATCTTGCCGCCCACGTAGGAGCCCGGTTCCATGCCGAAGGGCTCGCCCAGACCGTAGCGAATCGCGGGCGCGGGCATGGCCACGACGACCGTATCGGGATCGGCCAAGGCCGCTTCAATCTGGTCCACGAACGAGACGCCTTCGTAGATTGCGCCGAAGGGGCAGTGGTACAGGCACTGGCCGCAGTTGAGGCAGGCGGCCGGGTCGACGACGGTGCGCGGACCGTTTTTGCCGTCGGCCGGTTGAATTGCGCCGGTGCCGCACCAATTCTCGCATTCGCCACAGCTTTCACATTTGCTCTGGTCGACTTGCACAAAATACGTGCGGGCGGCGTCGGCCGGTTCGGGCGCATTGCTTAGCGTCCAAACCTGTTCTATTTCACGCATGCAAACCTCCTTCATTCGGTAGATCGTATCGCATCAAAATGAATGAATGCCCATTCATTAAGATAATCAAAGATAACCGCCGCCTGAATTGGTTAAGTATTTTTTATAGTGTGATATCGGCGACTTAATTAACTATATGCTTAATGAAGCATAAAAGCAAGGTTTTTGCAACAGGAGAAATATTTTGGAACAGGTGATGATTCACAGGGCCGATTCGAGAGGTAACTTCAATGGCCGTATAGGAAATTTTTTATGGGAAAAATCGAGCGCTGGGAGCCGATCGGGCGAATTTACGCTCGTTGTTATCGCCGGTTCGCCGCCGAGGCGGCCGTGTGGATTGCCTGAGCCGGCTTTGAATTAAAACGGCTGTTTTTCATCACGCCGAACCGGAATTAATCATTGGTAGCGAAACACGTTCGGATCGTGACAGTTGAGGCAGCCGTCACGCACCGGGTCATGACAGGTCAGGCAGCGGCGCGGATTGCGTCGGCCTTCGCCGCCGTGGGTGTTGATGAAGCCGTCGCCGTGGCTGAGCGGCCGGGCCGCGTGACAGCGCTGGCAGTAAGCCGGATCGTGGCAGGTGACGCAGGCGCGTTTGTCGCGCGCGGCCTGCTTGCCGTGGAAGTGGGTTTTCCAGCCGGCGTTGTGCGAGGCCGGTTTGCGCGTGCGATGGCAGGTGGTGCATTGATCCGGTCCGTGGCAGTAAGCGCAGGTCGGATCGTAGGCGTAGCGTTTGTGCTGCGCCAGGAAGCGGGCGTTGTGGCCCGCGGGGCGTTTGGATTTGACCAGGTCGTCGTGGCATTGCGTGCAGTCGCCGCCGGTGCCGGTATCGCTGTGAATGAACAAGCCCAGCGAATGCGCCGCCTGGCTCGCGCAGCCGACGAACAGCAGCGCCAGCAGCAACGCGACGATCCGCGCCGAGCCCGCGCCGATTCTTTTCTTTGTCGTGCTGGTTGGTTTCATCAAAAATCCATTCTCATCGTCAGGTGCGTCTGGTCGATGCGATCGGCGCCGACGAGATCGTCGAGGTAATCGTCGATGTCGGTGCTGTATCCCGCCGCCAGCCGGAAGGGTTTCACCGGCGCGTATTCGAGGTCGGCGCGCAGGTGCGTACCGGCCAGCGTTTCCTCGAAGAAGGTGTAGGTGCGCCACAGCGCGCCGGCCGACACGACCAGCTTGTGCGCGAAAAAGCCCTTGGCCGCCGCGGCCGAAACGCTTTGCGTGTCGACGTTGTTGTCGGCGTCGTCGCGCGCCTCGAAGGCGCCGGACCAGGCCACGTTGGCGGTCAGGTCGTTAACCCAGGGATTGACCAGATCCAGCCCGCCGCCGACTTCGGTGTAGTCGCCGGCCTGCCAGCCCTCGGGCGCATCGTCGATCAGGCGATGGTGCAGGTACGTCGCGGAGATGGTGGCGACGCGGCCGAACAGGCTGAGCGCGGCGCGTCCCTCGAATTCCTCGAAGGGCATGGTTGGCGCGAACAGCAGGTTTTCCAGATCCCAATTGTGCTGGCCGACCGTCCGCCGGCGCAGATCGAACTGGTAACGCTGCTCGGCGAGATTCTCCGCGTTGTCCAGGTCGAAGGTTTCGCGGTAATAGACGCCGGTCAGTTCGAAGTCGGTCCAGGGCGGATAGAGGCTCAGTTGCGCGCGCACGTGATGCGGCCAGTCGGCGACGGCCCCGTACTCGGCCTCGAGGTAGACGAACTTGCCCGCATCCTGCCGCCAACCGGCGTTCCAGCGGCGGCTGAACAGCGAACTGACGTTGCCGTAAATTTCCGCGCCGGGCAGGAACGGATGCAGCGCGACGTCGGCGCCCCACGGCGTTTCGGTCACGTTGTGCAGTTCGTAGAAGGACACGTAGTTGCCGGCGAAGGCGCCGGCGCTGATCCATTGTTTTTGCGGATCGTGGACGAACAGCCGCGCGCCGTCGAACATGATGATGTCGTCGGCAATGAACGCCTGCCGGCCGACGCGCAAACCGACGATTTTATGCCCGAACAGACCGTCCATTTCGGCGTAGCCCTGGAAGATTTTCAGGTTCGGCACGCCGGGCGAATCGTTGAGGTCGTAAAAAGGCGAGGTGGAATCGTGCATGGTCAGCGGAGCGTCGGCCGTGCCGTAAAGGGCCATGGACAGATCCATGCGCTCGTTTTCCTGGCGGGAAAACACGGAGACGGTTTGGCGCCAGGAGTGATCTTCCTGATCGGCCAGGTCGCCGCCGCGAATGACCTGGTGCAGATAATCGACGCGGAAATCGGCGAAGGTCATCCAGGGCGTGCTGTTGTCCTGCGCCCCGGCCGCGGAGGTCGCGAGGCTGACCAGGAACGCGACGAATACGACAAGGCAACGTAGTTTTTTATAGTTTTCCATGCAAATCCTTAGGTTGTTATCGTATATATTCTTTTTTGCCTCCGCCTGCAATTGGAAATCGACCGGTTCGACCGGATCGATCGCTGCTTGACGCCGATGTGTAATTGTTATTCAATTGGTGCATTCAACAACAGGTGAAAAATTCACAATCGTGCGAACCTTTTCGTATTGGGGAGGATACGATGCGTAGGTTTAGTTATTATTACATTCTTTTCACGATCTTGCTGGCTTGTTTTGCGGTGATGTCGCTCGGCGCCTGCGGCGACGACGATGACGACAACGACGATGCGGTCGACGACGATGACGACGATGCGGTCGACGACGACGATGACGACGATGTCGGCGACGATGACGACGACGATGTCATCGACGATGACGATGACGACGACGATGACACGGGCGACGACGATGACGACGACGATACCGGCGATGACGATGATGACGACGATGACGACACGACCTACGAGGCGCAGTTGATCATCAACGGCGACTTCGAAACGGGCGTTTACATCCCGTGGGAAGGCGACTGGGGCGGCGACCTCATCTATTCGAACGAAACGATTTCCGTGCACGGCGGCACGTATGCCGCGTGGCTCGGCGGGCGTCCCAACGCGGTCGAGTGGTTTGGCCAGACGGTCGTCATCCCGACCGGATGCGCGGATGGGACCATTCATTTCTGGAACAAAAACTACCGCTGGGGCGCGGCGACCGGCGGGCTGACCGTGACGATCAAGGACGTGACCAATACCAACGTGCTGGTCGATATTCTGCAGGTGCCCGACTCGGCGTTTACGTATTCGGGCGAATGGATCGAGGTGACTTACGAACTGACCGCAAGCGACATCGAGGCCATCGCCATGCAGAACGTGATTCTGCATTTCGAAATCGAATCGACCGGCGGCGGCTTGATGGCCAATTTGAACTCGATCATCGACGACGTGACCTTCACCGTGTGGTATTGAGGCGCGGCGGTTGCGCGGCCGGAAATGAGAAACGGTGCGGCGGCCTCTCTGGCCTCGCTAAAAATGCGGCACCCGGGCAACGATGCGTGGCACTGATTCGCCGAACGCAGTGAGGCGTGTCAGTGATTTCGTTATCCACTGTTATGCTCACTCATTTCATTCGCTCGCAAAACAGTGCCACCCGGCGGGACTCCCGTTGTTGAACCACCACTCCTTTGGCTTCGCCAAGAGTGTGGCACACGGGCAAGTCATTTCGTTCTCGCCCATTTTTTGGTTGGATGATCGGAAAAAATTTTTTACAGTTAAACGATGAAAACTCAATATCTCAAGCGGCTATCGATGATTTTGTTGGTTTTGTTCGCGGCGCTTCTTCCGTTCGCGGGAGGGTGCGGCGACGACGACGATGACGATTCGTCCGACGACACGCCGCCGGACGACGACGGCGACGATGACGACGACACGACCGACGACGACACGACCGACGACGACACGTCTGACGACGACACCGGCGACGACGATACGACCGATGACGATACCGTCGACGACGACACGGCCGACGACGATACGGACATCGTGGTCGACGCGATTTCCGCCAACGCCTCGTCGCTGCCGGCGCAGATCGAGTCGTGCGCGCTGATCGACCAGGAACAGTGCGTCGGCGGCACGCTGCACCGTTGCGCGATTTACGATTCGCTCGCCGGCGAGTTCACCGACAATCCGCCCGAGTTCCTGGAGCGCATCTTGTATTACGATCGCTACGGCGACCTGTACCAGACCAAGGATTTCTCGCAGCTCGTCTATTATACGAAAGCCTATATCGAGCCGGGCACGGACGAGGCGGTGTGGACCGACCCGGCGAATTTCGACCATTACCGCGACCACGGCGACGCCGCGTTTTACATGGGCTATCACGCGTTCGCGGCGGCGCATCGCTACGCGGTCACGGGTACGACGGCCGATTACCAGCGCATGGTGCGCATTCTCGACGAGCAACTGGGCAACTGGCGCATCACCGGCGTGCCGGGGTACATGATCCGCGCGGTGTCGGCGATGCTCGATGAAGGCGTGAGCGTGCCGACCGGCCATCCGGAATACAACCTGCGCGAATACAAGGAACGCTCCAACCACGTGCTGTATACGGTGACCGAGCCCGACCTGCTGGCGCTGCTGCCCGATTACTATTATCAGGGCGTGACCATCGACGACGTGTTTTACGACACGACCCCGATGATCGAGGGCGGGCCGAGTTTGGACGCCTATTCCGGCGCGATGCTGGGTTTCAATTTCATCTACGATCTGCTCAAGGAGGAGGATCAGGCGTACCAGGACGAGATCGCCGAGGCGGTCACCTGCTTTATCGGCCGACTGCGCAAGCTGCGCATCACCAACATCCGGGAGAGCATGGTCGGGCGTTTGCTGATCGACTACCTGTTGGGCACCGGCAGCGTGCATCTGGATCCGGACGACATCAACCTGGACGACATCGACACGATGATCGGCTACGTGGCCGAGGCGATTCCGCCGGGCGATCCGGGCGATTTCATTTTCGAGTGCCGCGACACGCTGCCGACCGAAGTCGATCCCAAGTACGATTTCGACGCGAACGATCCGCTGTTCATCCTGCAGTTTGCCGACCTGGCCTATAAGCTGTCGGGGCTGGGCGACTACCCGATCGATTTCATCTACCTGGTGTCGCATCGCGGCGGCGACGTGGCGTTCATGATGAACTGGATGATCATGGCCTATCACGTGACCGGCGATCAGCGATACCTCGACTTCGTGCAGAACCAGTTGGTCGACGAAATCGACGGTCTGGCCGTGCTCAACACGTCCGGCGCGTTTTTCCTGCCGCCGTTTTGCGGCAGTTGGATCGGCGGCGATCTGGTGCATCCGATTCTGCACGCCTCGCTGATGCACCTGGCCGACGGCGCGTTGGCCGGCGAGCACCGGCGCACGATGAAAGAGGAGCTGAAAGACAAGCTGTTCCTCACCGACAACAACGCGTACTTCGGCATCACCTACGCGGCGGCGGTCGACGAGACGTACGATCCGGATCTGCCGGATTATCTGGAGTGGGCCGTCGCCGAGCTGGACGGCTACATGCTCAATCCCGACGCGCCGCTGGATCCCAAGCGCAACTACAGCACCGATTACATCGCCGATCCGCTGCCGGGCTACGAGCCGATCGGGCCGACGCAGGAGCAGATCGACATCTGCGAACAGGGGCTGGAAATTCTGGGCTTCGAGATCATTCCGGGGCCGGGGATCGATCCGGATTTCGAGGTGATCGCCCCGCAGGCCTTGCCGGTGGGTATGCGCGTGCCGCACGAGATGATCTGGCATTTTTCGCCCTTCAACCTCAAGCGCGATTTCGGCAGCGCCGAGGGCCGGCGGCACTACTTTTTCACCGACCTGACCGCTCCGTACTGGATCGGCCGTTACCGTGGTTTGATCGACGACGGCGGCGAAGGCATGGCGTTGGGCTGGCAGGATACGGGCGAACCGTGCACGCCGTAATTCGCTTTCAATAATCGACGATTCGACCGATAAATCCCGGTTGACAAGCAAACCTATTGGAATACACTGCGCGCGACGAAAGGGTCGTCAAGGGATCGTTCACGAGGCTATCCGCGCGAATGGCGGATCGATGTGAATGAGGATTGCATTGAACCGGACCGTAAAAAGCAAGGTTTCTGGGCAATGGGCGACCGGACCCCGACCGCACCCTGCACCCATCGAATGCCATTTCATCACGTACTTTTCACGGCGCAAAATGCGAGCGAAAGGAATATCAACATGAGCGCGAAAAGTTACAACGCCTTTGAAACGGCGCAAAAACAGTTCGACAACGTGGCCGACATTCTCGACCTGGATCAGGGTACGCGCGATCTGCTGCGTTGGCCGATGCGCGAGTACCACTTCAACATTCCGGTGCGCATGGACGACGGCACGACGCGGGTCTTCCGCGGCTTCCGCGTGCAGCACAACGACGCGCGCGGGCCGAGCAAGGGCGGCATTCGTTTCCACCCGGCCGAGACGGCCGACACGGTGCGCGCATTGTCGATGTGGATGACCTGGAAATGCGCCGTGGTCGATATTCCCCTGGGCGGCGGCAAGGGCGGCGTGATCTGCGATCCGCACAACCTGTCGATGCGCGAGCAGGAAAACCTGTGCCGCGGCTGGATACGGCAGGTGGCCAAGAACGTCGGTCCGGTGCAGGACGTGCCGGCGCCCGACGTGATGACCAGCGCGCAGCACATGCTGTGGATGATGGACGAGTTCGAGGCGCTGCACGGCGGCCGGTATCCGGGCGTGATCACCGGCAAACCGGTGGGCATGGGCGGTTCGCGCGGACGCACGGAAGCGACGGGCTACGGCCTGATCTTCACCGTGCGCGAGGCGCTCAAGCAGTTGGGCATCAAGCCGCAGAGCACGACGGCGAGCTTCGACGGCTTCGGCAACGTGGCGCAATACGCCTGCGAACTGTACACCCAGATGGGCGGCACGGTCGTGTGCGTCACCTGCTGGGATCAGGCCGACAACAAGCCTTACGCCTTCATCAAGAAGGACGGTCTGGACATTGCGGCGCTGATGAAGATCACCGATCGCTTCGGCGGCATCGACAAGGGCAAGGCGCGCGACCTGGGCATCGAGGTGACCGAAGCGGCCCAGTGGCTGACCCAGGACGTCGACATCCTGCTGCCCTGCGCGCTGGAAAACCAGTTGCGCGAGGACAACATCGGCGGCATCAGCAAGGGCGTGAAGATCGTCGCGGAAGGCGCGAACGGCCCGACGACGCTGGCGGCCGACCAGTACCTCAAAGACAACAACGTGTTCAACATTCCCGATTTCCTGGCCAACGCCGGCGGCGTGACCTGCAGCTACTTCGAGCAAGTGCAGTCGAACATGAACTACTTCTGGGAAAAGGACGAAGTGCTGGGCAAGCTCGACCTCAAGATGACCTCGGCCTTCGTTGCGGTGAGCGAACTGGCCAAGAAGCAGGGCCTGTACATGCGCGACGCCGCGTACGTGATCGCGATCAATCGCGTGGCCGAAGCCTGCCGTTTGCGCGGCTGGGTCTGATTTATCCTTTCGTAAAACGCCAAGGGCCGGAGGCAATGCCTTCGGCCTTTTTTTTTCGGTGGCACTGATATGCCGAACGAAGGGAGGCTTATCAGTGTTCAATTGACCACTGTTATGCTCGCTCATTTCATTCGCTCGCAAAACAGTGCCACCCGACATACAATCAAACACTGATAAACTCGCTCGCAGCGCTTGCTCGTGTATCAGTGCCACCGAGGACCGTTTGCCCTTGCCCGGTGAATTATCTACACTTTGGCCGAACCGAAACGGATGGACCGATGTTGCGCTGCTTTTTCGTTTCCGATCTGCACGGACGGCTCGAGCGCTATCGGGCGCTGCTGGCGGCCGTGCGCGCCCAACGGCCGCAAGCGTTGTTCATCGGCGGCGACCTGCTGCCGTCGCCCATGGCGCCGTTTCGTCTCGACGGAACGCCCGCCGATTTTCTCGCCGATTTTCTGTTGCCGCAGTTGGCCGCGTTGCGCGACGAGCTGGGCGACGCGTATCCGCGCATCTTCGTGATCCTGGGCAACGACGACGGCAAGTTCGAGGAAGAGGCGATGATCCAGGCCGAACTCGAAGGCTACTGGCGCTATTTGCACATGGGCCGGGCGTTGCTCGACGACTTCGAGGTGTACGGTTACGCCTACGTGCCGCCGACGCCGTTTCAGTTGAAGGACTGGGAGCGCTACGACGTGTCGCGCTACGTCGATCCGGGTTGTTTGTCGCCCGAGGAGGGCCGGCACTCGACGCCGGTGACCGAGCAGGAAACGCGCTACGCGACGATCAAGGACGACCTGGAGCGCCTGACCGACGGGGCCGATCTATCGCGGGCGATCTTCCTTTTTCACGCGCCGCCGTACAAAACGACGTTGGATCGCGCGGCGCTCGACGGCAAGATGATCGATCATGTGCCGCTGGACGTGCACGTGGGCAGCATCGCCGTCGAACGGTTCATTCGCGCGCGCCAACCGCTGCTGACGTTGCACGGCCACGTGCATGAAACGGCGCGCCTGACCGGGCAATGGCGCGAGGAGATCGGCCGCACGCACGCCTTCACCGCCGCGCACGACGGACCGGAGCTGGCGCTGGTGACCTTCGATCCGGCCGACCTGCCGCGCGCCGAGCGCGTGCTGCTTTAATTCTTTTTCTCTTTCGATTTCATTGGCAGGGGGCGCAGCGCGTCGTTGACCGCGTTGATCTTCACCGCGAAGCTGGTCTTGAGGCGCAGGTCCTCGTCGGTGACGTAATGCACGTCGAGCAGTTCCTTGGTTTCGTAGCCGGTGCGCAGGTAGTTCATTTCGCCGAGGCTGATCGACCAGGCGTTGAGCCACAATTCGAGGTCGGCCTTCTGGCGTTCGTCGCCGTCGATGTGCAGCAGCAGGTCGATGTCGCTGCACGGGCCGGCGGTGGCGTTTTTCGTGCTGCCCATCACGTAGATGCTTTTCACGCCGAAGCGTTCGGCGTCGAGCGCGAGGGCCAGTTTTTCGGCCATGCGCAGGCGCCACATCCAATATTGATTGCGGTCGACCAGGCCCTGTTCGTCGCGCGGTTCGTCGTGAATGACGTCGACCTTCGCTTCGGGCAGGGCGAACATGGCGATGGCGCGCTCGTCGTCGGCGTTCATCAGAATCTGCAGGATGCGCCCGTCGGCCACGGCGGGCACCTCGATCACGCGGATGACCTCGTCCAGGTGCTTGTAGTCGGGCAGCAGTTCGCCCAGCAGGTTGGGCGAGCCGGTGAGAAACTCGTGATTGAACACGATGCGCGGATCGTCGGGGTACAGCGGCAGATAGGCGATGTTGGCCTCGACCAGATCCTGGAAGAAGTGCGTGCCGAAGGACAAATCGGGCAGGTAGTCGCCTTTTTTGAAGGCCACCTCGATCAACGCCGCCGTGTTGTTGATGTCCGAGTAGGTCACCTCGACGCCCAGCTTGATGTCGCCGCGACTGCCCCAGCGGCCGGGGCCGATGAGCACGAACTGGTGTTGCGGTAAAATGGAGTTGAGCTTGCCGACCACGCGGCCGATCGACTTGAGCTCTTCGAGGTTGATGATTTTGTCGTAGCCTTCCGGCGTCACGTACACGACGTGCGTGACGTTGTTGACGAAGCCGTCGGAGATGTACTTGTTCGCCGTGAAGACGATGCGTTCGGCCGGCACGTCGCGCGGAATGGCGACGGTCTTGCGGTCGTGCGCCGAACTTTGCACGCGGCACTGCAGCAGGAAGAAATTTTCGCGGTCGGCGGCGAACTCGATGTCCACCGGATGAAGGAACGAATCTTTGAGCACGTCCATGAGCGTCTTGATGCGCTTGATGAAGTCGGTTTGCGTCAGCAGGCCGTCGAAAGTCGCGATGTGGAAACCGTGCTCGTAGTCGATCAAGCCGCCCGCCGGTTGCAGGAAATTGTCCTTCACCGTCGAAAACACGCGCCGGAAGTTGGGGAATTCGTGGCCGTACTGTTTGATCAGCTCTTCGAGCTTGACCGTTTCGATGGACTTGGTTTCCAGGTTGATCACGTCGATGTATTTGGGCGCGTAACGGATTTTCTCGTCGAGCGACGGATTGACGCGCAGGCCCGGCTGGCCGGGCGCGACCAGCACCGGGTAATCGTTGCTGAGGCGGTCGACCGCGCGCGTACCCAGGCCGGGCACGAGGCGGGCCAGGCCGTCTTCGCGTTTGATGCGCGAGGACCAGCGGAACTCGTTGTGCGAAAAACCGACGCCGGCGTAGGCGGGGCACAGGTAGGAGCCGACTTTGTTGCCGACGACCTCCTGGATGATGATGCCCATCTCCTCGGGGAAATCCAGCAGGCCGTGCTCGGCGCGGTACTCGATCGGATCGGGGCCGAAGGTCGAGGCGTAGACCTCGGCGATGGCGTCGAGCAGTTCGGCAAGCCGTTCGCTTTTGCCGCCCTGGTTGGCGATGAACAGGCTCTTGTATTTGCCGGAGAAGGCGTGCCCTTCGCCGTCCTCCAGCAGCGAGCTGCTGCGCACGATCAACGGGCGGTCGCCGAAATCGTCGAGCGCGGCGGAGAGGGCGTGGACCATCGCCGGCGAGAACGACGAATTCTTGAAAAGCTGAATCAGGTTCGGGTACTCGATGCGGATCTGGTCCATGTCGTGGTACTTGTAATCGAGCATCTCCTCCAGGTGGTTGTGGTGGATGAAGTCGATGATGCCGTCCGAGGCCAGGTACCACGTCTTGGGAACCTTTATCTCTTTCAATAACTCGTGATGGGCGGCGACCTGGCGCACGATCCGGAGGGCCATGAACAGGCCCGCCGCCTTGCCGCCGAGGCGGCCGTTGCTGTTTTCGGGGTACACCAGGTGCCGCGTGAGGTCGTAGAAATCCTCGATGGTCACGTAGCGTTTGGCGAGGTTGATGAAGTCGAGCCGCCGCGAGAAGAAGCGGCGGATCAGCGACACCTTGACCGCGTTGACCGTCGAGGGCGACAGCTCGCTATCCTTGAGCCCGGCGTCCTTGTAGCGGGCGATGGCCTCGATGATGTCCGAGAGCGAGGAGGTGGAATCCTCCAGCACGTTGAGCAGGAAGCCGACCTTGCTGTCGTTGATCCACTTCTGGAAGTAGGCGACGATCTGCTTGTTGCTGATGTGCTTGGACGCGATGTTGAGAATCTGGTCGGACAGTTCGAGCGACATCGTCATTTTTTCGTGCTTGATCGGACGATTGACGCCCTCGTGTTGCTGATCGCGCACGAGCAGATCGGCGCGCCCGCCGATGCGGCCGAGCAGTTCTTTGGCTTCCTCGACGCCGATGTAACACAGGTAGTTGAGCATGCGCCGCGAGATTTTCAACAACAGCGCGGGGTCGGTCAGGCGCAGCATCTCCAACACGATGTGCAGGTCGGCGCCGCGCGGCTCGGTGCTGTCTTTTTGCACCGATTGCAGATCGACCACGTGAAACAGCGCGTCCAACTGGCGGTGCAGCAGCGTTTGCGACAGGCTGCGCGCGATCGTGTTGATCAAGCGCCGCTCCTCTTTCAAAAACGGACCTTCGTCCAGCGGCGGCAAATTCTCGCGGTAGGACACCTCGAGGTAGCCGACGGTGTCTTTTTCCACCACGATGTCCACGCGCATCTGCTGCTGCGCCTCGGTGAAATCGGGCGTGATGAACAGAAGATTTTCGTAGGCGATTTTCGCCTGGCAAAACTCGGGATAAAGAAAGCCGTGCGGAATGGCGTCGATGATGCGGTTGAAGATGTCGTCGAGCGGAAGATCCTTGTTGTGCAGGATCTCTTGCACTTCGTACAAGGTGGAAAGTTCCTTGGCCCGCTCCTTGAGCGAGTCGATCAGGTGTTGGATCTGCGCGTCGTATTTCATCGGCGGATGACTCCTCGCCCGGTGCGGCCGTCAACCTTGATGTGCAAGGGCGCGGGCAGTTTCACGCAGCGGACATGGGTGGTTTCTTTGAGCGCATCGCAGGCGTCCAGCACGGCCCAGTCGACGGGCCGCTCGTGGGCGTGCAACGAAAAGTAGCTGACCTGAAATCCGTTGAGGTTGTGGAAGAAGTGCGAACCCTGCGACAGGTCGATGAACATGCCCGGCAGCATCACCTCGACGATGGCGCGCGCGTTGCCGATCTGCCCCCAGGTGACCGGGATGCCCAACCACGGGTCGGTGCTGCCCCAGCGGCCGAAGCCGATCAGCAGATAGTGGCGTCCGGCTTCGCGCATCAAGGCGTTGACCTCGCTGAGCTCGCCGACGATCTTGCGCGCGTTTTTTTGCTCGAAGACGCCGGGTTTGACGTACACGACGTGGTCGATCTGATCGTTGACGCCGTTGCCCAGCGCGGAGGTGGCGGCGACCAGAGTTTCGGGCGCGCGCAGTTCGTCGTCGGACACCTCGACCTTGTCGTGCGAGACGACCATCGGTCGCACCTGCAGAAAAGCGAAGCGGGCCGGTCCGTCCGGATCGAGGGTGACGGCGAATTCGATTTCCACTTCCGAATCGGCCTGCGTTTCGCTCAACTCCAGCAGGATCTTCACCACCTCGTTGAGCGGCAGCATCCGCCCGACCAGCAGCGGCGCGAAGGTGATCACCCGCGGGCCGGGGCCGAACACGCCCATCTCCAGCCGATTGTTGGGCGCGTCGTAGGTCGAGGCGAGCAGCTTGAGCGTATTGTCTTCCTCGGCGGCGCGCAGCTCGGCGCGCACGAGATACTCGGTTTCCTCGATCGGATCGTAGGACGGCACCGGGCCCATGTTCACGGCCCAGAAGTCGTTTTGCGATTCCTTCATCAACTGGTCGATGGACACGTAGGGCGGCTGCGTTTGCGGATAACGCGGGCAGTAGGTCCACGAGACGCCGCCGTCCACGATCGTCTTGCCCAGACCGAGCGCGAGGTTGACCACGCCGTCGTCGGGCTTGGCGTGGCCGTAACAATAGAAGTTGTACGAGCGGCCCACGCCGGAGATGTCCGGGTAGAACCGGTCGGTATGCCGCCGGCCGACGACCTCCTGAATGAGCACGGCCATTTTTTCATCTTCCAGCGCGTGGCCGGTGCCCAGGCGGTATTCGCGCGCGGCGCGGAAAAAGGTGGAGGCATATACGAACTTGATCGCCTCGATCAGGCGGGCGAAGCGCGTTTTTTCCTCGTGTTGGTTGTTGGGGATCATCTTGGTTTCGTAGATGCCGGCGAAGGGCTCGTGCTTGGCGTCTTCGAGCAGGCTTGAGGAACGCACGGCCAGCGGTTGGCTGGTCGCCTTGACGATCGAGCACAAATCGCCGACCAGAAACGCGGGCAGGTCGGCCCTTTGAAATTCCATGGCGATGCGTTCGTCGGTGTATTCGCCGGCGCGCAGAAAATCGTAGAGATTGTTGATTTTCATGAAGACGTCGAAACAGTCGGTCGCCATGACCGTCGAGCGCGGAATGCCGACGGCGAAATCCGGAAAGCGATCGTGCGGAAAGCCTTCGGCGATCGAACGCCGGATCGCCGCCAGGCCGTGCGCCTTGCCGCCGATTTCGCCGCTGCCGATGATGGTGAAGTCCTCGTCGGACCCTAAAAAGGAGCGATCGAACTTGGATAATACTGCCACCTTGAACCCCCGATCCGAGCGCGCGCGATACTCGCTCCACTCACGACAATAACCGATTATCCCCGACGCGCAAGAGGGGCCGGGCGGGATGGTTGTTTCCGTGACGATTGGAGTACAATAGCGCCCGGAGAGGTCTTGCGGGAGGGTGTGATGATAAAAAGAATCTGCCTGGCGATCATTCTATCGATTCTGGCTTTGACCTGCGGCGTCGCCGTCGCCGAAGAGGTGCCGGCCACCGACGCCGAAGTGACCATCATCGGCGCGGCCGACGACATGATCGGCTCGGTGCTGGCCGTCGGCGATTTCAACGGCGATCACGTTCCCGATCTGTTTATCGGCGCGCCCGGCGGCTGAGACGATAACGGCGCCCTCGGGAAGGGCGGCAACCGGGTGTACGGTTTATTGGGTCCACTGACGGAAGAACTGGGCACGGTCCGCCTGGGCCAGACGCCGCCGGACGTCACGGTATTGGGCGGCGTGAACTGCGGCAGCTTCGGCACATCGTTGTTGCTGGCCGATCTGAACGCGGACGGGTACGACGATCTGCTCATCGGCGATCCGGGCGCGACGCCGGGTACGCAGTCGGGCGCGGGGCAGGTCACCGTACTGTTCGGCCGCGCGAATCCGCCGGCGAACTGGACCGTCGATTTCAACTACGTCGATCCGGACCTGACGCTGTACGCCGACGTCCAATACGCCAACCTGGGCCAGGTGATGGCCGTGGGGGATTACGACGGCGACGGGTTCACCGATCTGGCTTGCAGCGTGATGGCCTACTACGAGCGCAGCCGGGTGCTGATCGTGCGCGGCCCCTTTGACGATCCGTCCGGCACGGTGCGCGATTTTCTGGTCGATCCGCCCGATCTGACGCTGATCTCGCCGACCGACGGTTCCGGTTTCGGGATGTATTATATCCTGGCCGACATCGACGGCGACGGCAAAGACGATCTGGTGTCCGAAGCCGTGCCGATGGTGTGGAGCAAGTGGGATCAACCGTTGCTGGCCATCGTGTTCGGCGAGACGGTTTCCGGGCCGACGGTGCGCGATCTGGAAACCGATCCGCCCGAGGTGACCGTGCGCAGCGGCGCGGGGCAGAACGTGCCCGGCGACATCGCGGCGATCGCGGCGGCCGACCTGAACGGCGACGACGCGCCGGAGCTGATTTTCTCCGATTATTGGATGCAGGTGCAAAGCCACACCAAGGGCGCGGTGCTGGCGATCGACAACGCGCGGCTGACCGCCGGGGCGGCGATCGACCTGACGACGTCGCCGGCCGACAAGGCGATCATCGGGCAGGGACAGAGTTCTTACTTCGGGCGCAGCTTCTCGGTCGCGAACACGCCGGCGGGGCCGGTAATGGCGGCGGGAGCCGATTCGGCCAGCTACGGCAAGGCGAACTGGTGCGGCGCGGTGTATCAACTGGGGCCGACGCAATTGGCGGCGGAGACGGTCGTACTCGACAACATCGAGCCGGATGAGCTGTATTACGGCACGAGCGAATCCTACAGCCTGGGCGAATCGGTGCTGCTGCTGGACCTGGACGGCGACGCGCTGGGCGAAGTCGTTGCCGGCGCTTTCGGGCCGTATCTGATCGCCTCCAACGGGGTGGTGCATATCTTCTTCGATCGCTTTGACCTGAATGAAACGGACGACGACACCATCGATGACGACACAATCGATGACGACGACACGATCGACGACGATGTCGTTGACGACGACGTGACCGACGACGACACCGACGATGACGATACGGATGATGACGACGACGATGTGGACGTCGATGACGATGATGACGACAATGATAATAACGATGATGACGGGTGCGGGTGCTGATAATGCGGAACGGCGAATGCGGAATGCGGAGAGAATTCGGCGGATGGCGCCGATCACGGCAGCCCTCATCCCCGCCCCTTCTCCCACGAGGAGAAGGGAGACCAGATTGCCGATTCTTACCCGCTCCCGTCTGGGAGAGGGTCGGGCGCAGCCCGGGGTGAGGGCGATAAAACGCCGGCCGCCGGTACTGACATGACGAACGCAAAGAGGCTTGTCAGTGTTTCGGGAGGCGTCCCAACACAGTTTTCGCCGAATGGCGAATGCGGAATTTGGCGGGTGCTGATTTTTGGAAAAGTGTGCTACAAGCGGATGACACGTTCATCCGCTTTTGTTTTTGGGAGGACGCTTTGCACATTCGCCATCTGATGCCCGCGCAGAATCCGGACGATCTGACGCTGCTGCAGCGCGACTACACGACGATGCTCAACGATCCCGCGGATCTGCTCTACCTGAGTTTTGCGCAGACTCCCTTCACGAAGGAAATCACCGACGATTGGTTCCTCAACCATAAGCGCGACCGCATCGAGTACTACGCGATGATCGAAGATGAACACGTGTTGGCGGTGGCGGTTACGCAATTGGTCCAGGCGCAGCATTTCAAATTGCTGGGTTTCGTCGTGCGGCGTGACCTGCGCGAACGCGGTCTGGGGCGGGCGATGATCGAGCACGTCAACGAGGAAGCCCGCCGGCAAGGCTTCAAAGCGGTGGAGGTCGACACCTACGCCGACAACCGGCGCATGCAGCGCCTGCTGCTGTCGCTGGATTTCCGCCCCGTGAGCATGACGCCCAACGTGCGCCTGGACGGTATGGACATGGTGCACCTGCGCCGCGTGCTGTAAGCCCTTATTTCCGCTTCGCGTACACCTGGCCCAGAAACGGCAGCAGCGCCTGCCAGGCGGGACCTTCCGCGCCGGGCGCGATATCCAGAATCACCGACAGATGATCGCCGCCGGGAATCTTCACATAGGTCACCGGCGCGCCGGCGTCGCGCATCGCCCGCGCAAAGAGCGCGGCTTGCGGCTCGCTGGTCAGTTCGTCGCGATCGCCGTTGATGATCAGCATGGGCGGCACGTCGGGGCGCGCGTGGACGATCGGCTGCGCCAGGCGCACGGTTTCCTCGTCGTCGCCCATGACGTGGCGAATGACGGTCATGTCCAGCGTGTTCTCATGATAGAAATCGAAGGCGCCCGAGAAGATCGCCGCGCCGGCCAGTTGCGCGACCGGGAAATCCAGACGCGAGCGGAAACGATCGTCCACCAGCAGCAGCGCGGCCATGTGCGCGCCGGCGCTGTGCCCGCTGACGACGATGCGGTCCGGGTCGCCGCCGTATTCGCCGATGTGCGCGTGCACCCAGTTGAGCGCGGCCACGGCGTCGTCCATGAAGGCGGGGAAGGTCACTTGGGGATAGAGGCGATACTCGACCATGACGGTCACCACGCCGAGACCGGCCAGGCTCTTGGCCAGCGAGCCGTAGAGCTTGATCGTCCCCGATTGCCAGTATCCCCCGTGGATGAACACGAACACCGGCGCCGGGCCGGGCGCGTCGACCGCGTAGATGTCCAGCACCTGCGCCGGATCGCCGTCGGGCACGTAGGGCACGTTGCGCGCGGCGGCGGGCAACTGCGCGTAATAGTTGAATCCTTCCAGCGCGCCGTCGGCCAGCGGACCCCAATGGCGCAGCGGCGTGTCGCAGGCGGCGAGGGAAAGCAACCACAGCAGGCACAACAGATAAGTGAGGCGGCGAAGCATCGCGCGGTTCCTCCGGATGGTGCGGGTAAACGTCGGTTCGGCACTGTACAAACTGGGGCGAAGGTTGGCAACCGTCGGCCGGGGCGGGATGTCGGAGCGGGTGTTCCATGCAGCGATCTGCACGGAAAAAGGCGGACGCCGGCCGGAAAGTGTTGATATTATTCGCGCCTAAAGTAATATCTTTTTCAGCGTTACATCGTGAACGCCTGATGTATTAAATAGAGGCCCCATCGTTACAAAATGAAACGACTATCTAATTACTTGAAAAATATCGACAAATGCCCAATTCGGGCCGGGTTCCGGCAATTGATGGTTATTTTGGTTAAAGAGCGAAAAAACGACCATTAAAGAAGAGTGTTGACAGGCGTGGCGGTCCATGATACGAAAACGCTCTACCATGAATGAATGAATGGTCATTCAGCAAAGGCGTATGCTTCAATTCATATATTTCAAGGTATCATAACAAAACCCTGAAAGGAGACCACCGTGGCTAAGATTCTAATCGTTGACGACGATCCCGACATCTTGGAAGTGGTAGGCATGGTGCTCGAAAAGGAAGGGCATGAAACCGCGACGGCCCCCAGCCGGGAAGAAGGCATGGCGGCGGTCAAGAGCTTCCAGCCCGACCTGATCGTGCTCGACGTCATGATGGACCAGCCGGACGACGGGTTCGTCATGGCGCAGGATTTGCGCAAGGGCGGTTTCGCCGCGCCGATCCTGATGCTGACCAGCGTCGGCAAGGTCACCGGCATGGATTTCGGCGCCGACGAATCGGTTGTGCCGGTTGACGATTTCCAGGAGAAACCGATTTCCCCCGACGCCCTCATCGAAAAGGTGAAAGCGCTGTTGGCCAAGAAAGGAGGGGGCGCGTAATGCTCGTAACCGAACGCGATCGTATGAAGGATCAGATTTATGCGTTGGCCGATCAGCTCGGCCGTGAGCGCTCGTCGTTGATTCCGATTCTGCAGGAAGTGCAGAAGGCCTATTCGCAGGTTTCGTCGTTCGCCATGCAGGTGATCGCCGACGCGTTGGGCATTCATCCGGTGGAAGTCAACAGCGTGGTCTCGTTCTATAGCTTCCTGCACACCGAGCCCAAGGGGCGCTTCGTGCTGCGGTTGTGCCGGACGATTTCCTGCCTGATGAACCACACCGAGACGGTGGCCAAGCAGTTGGAGAACGAGCTGGGCATCAAATTCGGCGAAACCACGCCGGACGGCAAGTTCTCGCTGGAATACACCAACTGCCTGGGCATGTGCGATCAGGGGCCGGCGCTGTTGATCAACGACAAGATCTACACCCACGTCACCCCCGATAAGGTGCACGGGTTGATCGAGGAATGCCGGGCCATCTTTGGCGTGCATGCCATGCAGCAGAAGGAGGGCCACTAATCATGATCGAACCGAAGAACAAGAACAAACTGACGTTCGCGACGATTGAAGTGAACGCCGGCCTGAAAAAAGCGATCACCCTGAGCCGCGCCGACATCATCGGCGAGCTCAAGGAATCGGGCATGAAGGGTCGCGGCGGCGCGGGCTTTCCGACCTCGGTGAAGTGGAACCTGGCGGCGGCGGCGAAGGGCGACAAGAAGTACGTGGTCTGCAACGCCGACGAAGGCGAGCCGGGCACGTTCAAGGATCGCCTGATCCTCACCGACTACGCCGACCTGGTGTTCGAAGGCATGACCATCGGCGGTTTGGCCGTCGGCTCGGAAGAGGGCATCGTCTACCTGCGCGCCGAATACACCTACCTGGTGGCGCATTTGGAAGACGTGCTGGCCAAGCGGCGCGCGGCCGGTCTGCTGGGCAAAAACATCCTGGGCAAAGAGGGCTTCAACTTCGACATCCACCTGCACATGGGCGCCGGCGCTTACGTGTGCGGCGAGGAAACCGCGTTGATCGAGTCGCTCGAAGGCCACCGCGGCGAGCCGCGCAACCGTCCGCCGTTCCCGGTCGACACGGGCTTCAACGGCAAGCCGACCATCGTCAACAACGTGGAAACCTTCGCGTGGGCCGCGGCGATCTATGCCAAGGGCGGCGCGTGGTTCAACGGCCTGGGTACGGAGAAATCGACCGGCCTGAAGCTGTTCAGCATCTCCGGCGATTGCGAATTCCCGGGCGTGTACGAATTCCCGATGGGCATCAGCGTGGCGGATCTGCTTAAAGAGGTCGGCGGCTCCGACGCCAAGGCCGTGCAGATCGGCGGCGCGTCCGGCCATTGCGTGCCGGCGGCCGAATTCAGCCGCGCCATCGCCTACGAAGACATCGCCACCGGCGGTTCGATCATCGTGTTCGGTCAGGACCGCGACTTGCTGGACATCGCCGAAAACTTCCTCGAGTTCTTCTGCGAAGAATCCTGCGGCCAGTGCACTCCTTGCCGCGACGGCAACCCGAAATTGTTGGAAGGCGTGCAGTTGCTGAAAAAGGGCGAATGCTCGATGCAGTATCTCAACGATCTGCTTTCGCTGGCGGAAACCATGCAACTGGCTTCCAAGTGCGGGCTGGGGCAGTCGAGCCCCAATGCGTTTGTTTCGATTGCGACACACTTCAAAGCCGAGATCCTGGGTCGCACCGGAAAAGCGATGCAAGGAGGGAAATAAATGACCGACAAGAAATTCTCCGAAGACACTTCCCGCGCCCCGGTCAGCCAGCGCGGTTCGAAAGTGGAAATGGGCGATCCCGGCGCCATCGGCGGTCTGGTAACCGCGATTATCGACGGCGTCGAGGTCAAAGTGCCGTTGGGCACGACGATTCTCGATGCGGCGCGCCAGGCCGGGATCAAAATCCCGACCCTGTGCCATCACGACGACCTGTGCATCGCCGGCGTCTGCCGGATCTGCGTGGTTGAGGTCGAAGGACAGCGGACGCTGCAGGCTTCCTGCGCCTATCCGATCACCGCGCCGATCAAGGTGAAGACCCACACCCCGAAGGTGCGTCGCGCCCGCCGCAACATTCTGGATCTGATGCTCGCCAATCACTACGGCGAGTGCTATTCGTGCACGCGCAACGCCAACTGCGAACTGCGCGAATTGGCCGAAGAGCACGGCGTGGACACCTACCGCTTCGGTCACCCCGAAGAGCCGATGTTCGCGATGGATCACTCCAGCCATTCGGTCTACCGCGATCCCAACAAGTGCGTGAATTGCCGCCGCTGCGTGCGCACCTGCATCGATCTGCAGGAAGTCGGCGTGCTGGAAATGTTCGACCGCGGCCATGAGATCCACGTCGCGACCTTCATGGAAAAACCGCTGGCCGACGTGGTGTGCATCAACTGCGGTCAGTGCATCAACCGCTGCCCGACCGGCGCGTTGACCGCCCACGACGTCACCGACGAGATCTGGGCCGCCATTGACGATCCGACCAAGCACGTGATCATGCAGACCGCGCCCAGTCCCCGCGCGGGCATCGGCGAGTGCTTCGGCCTCGAAGCCGGCCATGCGCTGACCTTCGAGATGAACACCGCGCTGCGCCGTTGCGGCTTCGACAAGGTGTTCGACACCAACTTCACCGCCGACCTGACGATCATCGAGGAAGGCACCGAGCTGCTCATCCGCCTGTACAAAGCGCTGGTCGAAAAGGACCAGACCGTGGCGCTGCCGCAGTTCACCTCCTGCTCGCCGGGCTGGGTGAAGTTCATCGAGCACTTCTATCCCGAATATCTGGACCACGTGTCCTCGGCCAAGAGCCCGCAGCAGATGTTCGGCGCTTTGATCAAAACCTACTACGCGCAGATCAACAACATCGACCCGAAGGACATCGTCAGCGTGGCGTTGATGCCCTGCTCGGCGAAGAAGTTCGAGTGCAACCGTCCCGAAATGGCCGACAGCGGCTTCAAGGACGTCGATTACGGTCTGACCACGCGCGAGCTGGGCAAGATGATCAAAGAGGGCGGCATCCATCTGCCCGACATGCCCAAGTCCGACTTCGACGATCCCTTCGGTTCGGCCACCGGCTCCGGCGTCATCTTCGGCGCGTCCGGCGGCGTGATGGAAGCGGCCCTGCGCACCGTCATCGAGCTGGTCATGGGCATCAAGGTCGAGTCGCTGTTCGAGCACGCCGACATCCTGCCGGTTCGCGGCATGGAAGGCGTGAAGGTTGCCGAACTGACCATCGACAAGGTGGGTCCGGTGCCCGATCTGTTGAAAGACATCGTGCCCAACTGGGATTGGCTCAAGGGCGCGACCGTGAAAGTCGGCGTCTGCCACGGCACCGCGAACGCCAAGAAGGTGATGGAAGACATCAAGGCCGGCGGCGAAATGAGCAAATGCCATTTCATCGAGTTCATGGCTTGTCCGGGCGGTTGCCTGGGCGGCGGCGGCCAGCCGATTCCGACGACGCCGGAAATCCGCAAGAAGCGCGCCAAGGCCATTTACAACGAAGATGCCGTCTACGATGTGCGCAAGTCGCATGAGAACCCGGCGATCGTGGACATCTATGAGAAGTTCCTGACCGACGGCCCGTGCGGACACAAGAGCCACAAGCTGTTGCACACCGGCTACACGGCCCGCGGGAAATACATCAGCTAACGTACTGTTACGGCTTGCTAACGGCGGCATCCGTTCCTATATATAAGGACGATGCCGCCGTTTTCTTTTTGTGGTGAGGGCATGCAGGACAACGTTTTATTCATTACCCCGCCGGCGCCCGAGCGTCTGCGCGCCGAGTTGACCGACGAGCAGCGGGCCGCGCTGGAGACCATCAACCGGAAGATCGCCGCCGGGCAATCGCTGGATGAGATGCTTTCCTTTCTGTTCGCCGCCTCGCGCTCGCTGTGCCCCTGCGACCGCATCGGCCTGTCGTTCATCGAGGAGGACGGCCGGCGCGTGCGCGCCTATCACGCCGTGGCCGATTACGAGCCGCTGCTGCTGACCAAGGGCTACGCGGAAACGCTGCAGGGCAGTTCGCTGGCCGAGGTGATCGGGCAGGGAAGCGTGCGCATCATCCGCGATCTGGAAGCGTACCTGCGCGCGCATCCGGACAGCGCCTCGACCAAGATCGTCCGCAAAGAGGGCGTGCGTTCGAGCATGACCTGTCCGCTGGTCGTGGACGGGCGCAACGTCGGGCTGCTCTTTCGCAGTTCGCGCCAACCCGACGCGTTCGGTGAACAGGACGTGCTGTTGCATCTGGCCGTCGCCGAGCGGCTGAGCCAGGCGGTGGAGAAGGCCTACCGCATCGAGCAATTGCAGGCGGCGATGGACGCCTACACCGAAATGCTCGGATTCGTCAGCCACGAGCTGAAAAGCCCGGTCGCCTCGCTGGTCACCGACGCGAACATGATGCTCGGCGGCTACCTGGGCGAAATGACCGACGACCAGCGGCGCAAGATCGAGCGGATGGTCGCCAAAGGCGAATACCTGCTGGGGCTGGTGCGCGAATACCTGGATCTGGCGCGCATCGAGGGCGGCAGCCTGGAGCCGAACTTCGCGCCGATCAAGGATTTCATCGCCGAGGTGATCGAACCGACGATCGACATCGTACAGCCCCAAGTCGAAGAGAAAGTGGTACAATTGCAGCGCGACTTCACGGCGACGCCGCTCCCCGCCGAGGGCGACGTCAATTTGTTGAAAATCGTGTTGGTGAATCTGCTCAGCAACGCCGTCAAGTACGGCGAGGATCACGGTGAGATTCGCGTACGCGTGGCGGCGGAAAACGACCTGTTGCGGGTGGCGGTCTGGAATCGCGGGCCGGGCTTTCCCGCGGGCCAGAAGGCCAGGTTGTTTCGCAAGTTCTCGCGGCTGGACACCCCCGAGCTGAAAAAAAGAAAAGGAACGGGGGTCGGTCTGTACACCACGTGGCGCATCATCGAACTGCACGGCGGTCGCATCGCGGCCGAATCGGAGCCGGGCCGCTGGGCCGAATTCACCTTCACCATTCCTCGGACGCTGTCGGCGGCGGTCAAAGAGAGGAAGGGGTCTTAAATCATGGCAATCGCACACGCGGAATCTTCCGCCTTCATCGACGAAGCGCAAATCAACGCCACGCTGGCCAAGCACGCCGACAAGGACGCCACGCACGTGCGCGAGGTGCTGGCCAAGGCGCTGGAACTCAAAGGGCTCGACGCCGACGACATCGCCATCCTCGCCGCGATCAGCGATCCGGAGTTGATGGGCGAGTTGTTCGCCACCGCGCGTCAGGCCAAGGAGACCATCTACGGGCGGCGGCTGGTGCTGTTCGCGCCGCTGTACATCTCCAACCTGTGCGGCAACGAGTGCCTGTACTGCGCGTTTCGCGCCCGCAACACCGATGTGAAACGCCGCGCGCTCACGCAGGAGGAAATCCGTCGCGAAGTGCTCTCGTTGATCGAGGAAGGGCACAAGCGCATTCTGCTGGTGGCCGGCGAGTCGTATCCGAAGCGGGGTTTCGATTACATCATCGATGCGATCGAGACGATCTACGCCACCAAGAGCGGCAACGGGGAAATCCGCCGGGTGAACGTCAACGTCGCGCCGCTGACGGTCGAGGAATTCAAACAACTCAAAGCCGCGCAGATCGGCACCTACCAGTTGTTCCAGGAAACCTACCACCGTGAGATTTACCGCCAGGTGCACGTGGCCGGCAAGAAGACCGACTACGACTGGCGCATCACGGCAGTCGACCGGGCGATGGAAGCGAAGATCGACGACGTGGGCATCGGCGTGCTTTTCGGCCTGGCCGATTGGCGCTTCGAGATCCTGGCGCTGATGCAGCACATCCGCCATCTGGAGAAGAAATTCGGCGTCGGCCCGCACACGATCAGCGTGCCGCGTCTGGAGCCGGCGACCGGTTCGGACATCGCCTCGCATCCGCCGCACGCGGTGTCGGACGTCGACTTCCGCAAGATCGTGGCCATTCTCCGCCTGGCCGTGCCGTACACGGGCATCATCATGTCCACGCGCGAAACGCCGAACATCCGCCGCGAAACCTTTGCGCTGGGCGTCTCGCAAATCTCGGCGGGCAGCCGCACGAATCCGGGCGGTTATGCCGAGGAGGAAAAACTCGACGCCAGCCAGTTCTCGCTGGGCGATCACCGCTCGCTGGACGAGGTCATCCGCGACATCGCCGCGCTGGGCTACATTCCGTCGTTCTGCACCGGCTGCTACCGCCTGGGCCGCACCGGGCAGGATTTCATGGACCTGGCCAAGCCCGGCGACATCAAGGCGCACTGCGACCCGAACGCGATTTCGACGTTCACCGAGTACCTCGAGGATTACGCGGCGCCGGAAACCAAGGCGATCGGCGAAGCGGCGATCGAGAAGTTCCTGACCACGATGGACGAACTGCCGCGCAAGCGCAGCGAAGTGTTGCGCGCCAAGGTCAAAGACGGCGAACGCGATCAATACTGCTGAACCGACGGAGCGGCAATGACGGGTGAGTATCGTCGCGAGAGCGACCTGCTGGGCGAAAAGCAAATCCCCGCCGAGGCGTTGTACGGTGTGCACACGGCGCGCGCGTTGGAAAATTTTCCGCTGACCGGCCGCCGCGTGCACCCGGCGCTCGTGCGCGCCTTCGGGCAGGTCAAACTCGCCGCCGCGACCACCAACCGCGCGTTGGGCGCCTGGGCCGACGACGCGCCCAAAGCCGACGCGCTCGAGCACGCCTGCCGCGAAATGGCCGACGGCCTGCTCGACGAGCACGTCGTCGTCGACGCGCTGCAGGGCGGCGCGGGCACGAGCACCAACATGAACGTCAACGAGGTGCTGGCCAACCGCGCGCTGCAAGTCCTCGGCGAGCCCCTCGGCCATTACGCGCGCGTTTCGCCGCTGGACGACGTCAACCTGCATCAATCGACCAACGACACGTTTCCCACCGCGCTCAAGCTCGCGGCGATCACGTTGCTGCACGCGCTGGAGGAACGGCTGGTCGCGCTGCAGGAGGCCTTTCAGGAAAAGGAGCAGCGCTTCGCCCACGTCGTCAAGGTCGGGCGCACGCAGTTGCAGGACGCGGTGCTCACCACGCTGGGCCGCGAGATGAGCGCCTACGCCGAGGCGGTCAACCGCGACCGTTGGCGCGTGTACAAATGCGAAGAACGCCTGCGGGTCGTCAACCTCGGCGGGACGGCGATCGGCACCGGGCTGGCCGCGCCGCGTCAGTACATCTTCCGCGTGGTCGACGCGCTGCGCGAGCAGACGGGCATCGGTTTCGCGCGGGCGGAAAACCTGGTCGAGAACACGCAAAACGCCGACGTGTTCGTCGAGGTTTCCGGCATTCTCAAGGCCTGCGCCGCGTCGCTGATGAAAATCGCCACCGACCTGCGCCTGCTGTCGTCGGGGCCGGAAGCGGGTCTGGGCGAAATCCGTCTGCCCGCACGGCAGGCCGGTTCGTCGATCATGCCGGGCAAGGTCAATCCGGTGATTCCCGAGGCGGTGACGCAGGCGGCGCTGCGCGTGATGGGCGCCGATCAGGAAATCGCCGTGGCGGCGGGGATGGGCAATTTGGAGCTCAACGCCTTCCTGCCGCTGATCGCCGACGCGCTGCTGGGCTCGCTGGATCTGCTGACGAACGCTTGTGAAATTTTCCGCCGGCATTGCGTGCAGGGCCTCGAGGCCGACGAGGAGCGTTGTCGCGCGCACGTGGAAAATTCGACCGCGCTGGTCACCGCGCTGCTGCCCGCGCTGGGCTACGAAAAAGCGGCGGAGGTGGTCAAGCGGGCCAAGGCGTCCGGGCAAAGCATCCGGGCCGTCGCGTTGGGCGAAGGCTTGCTCAGCGCGCAGGAATTCGATCAATTGATAACTCCCGAGGCGGTGACGCGTTTGGGTTCGCCGCCGCACAAGGAGCGCTGATGTCGCGGGCCACACCCAAAGGATTTCGTCTGCACATCGGCCTGTTCGGCCGCCGCAACGTGGGCAAGTCGAGTTTGCTCAACGCGGTGACGCGCCAGCAGGTGTCCATCGTTTCCGAGTTCGCCGGCACGACCACCGACCCGGTGGAAAAGCCGATGGAGTTGCTGCCGCTGGGCCCGGTGTTGTTCATCGACACGGCGGGCATCGACGACGTGGGCGCGCTCGGCGAGCTGCGCGTGGCCAAAACGCGCCGCGCGTTCGATCGCACCGACCTGGGGGTGATCGTCACCGACGGCGCGTGGGGCGAGTTCGAGGAGAAAATTCTTGTCGCACTGACCGAGTTGGACATTCCGGTGATCGTCGTGTTCAACAAAATCGATCTGGTCGAGCCGGCGGCCGAAGCGCTGGATCATCTGCGGGCGTTGGAAATCACCGTGGTGAAAACGACGGCGTCGCGCGGCGAGGGCGTGCTCGACTTCCGCCAGGCGTTGCTGGATAACGCGCCGGCCGAGTTCGTCAACAACCCGGCGATTCTGGGCGACCTGGTCGGGCCGGGCGAGATGGCCGTGCTGGTCGTGCCGATCGACAAGGAGGCGCCCAAGGGCCGGCTGATTCTGCCGCAGGTGCAGTCGATCCGCGATCTGCTGGACGCCGACGCTTTCGCGCTGGTGGTCAAGGAACGCGAACTACGCGCCGCGCTCGAACGTCTCACCGTGCCGCCGAAACTGGTCGTCACCGATTCGCAGGCGTTTTTGAAGGTTGCGGCCGACACCCCGCGCGAGATCCCGATGACCAGCTTTTCGATTCTCTTCTCGCGCTTCAAGGGCGATTTGCTGACGCAGACCGAAGGCGCGCTGGCGGTCGACGATCTGCGCCCGGGCGATCGCGTGTTGATCGCCGAGGCGTGCTCGCATCATCCGATCGGCGAGGACATCGGCCGGGTGAAGATCCCGCGCTGGCTGACGCAGTACGTGGGCGGCAAGCTCGAATTCACCACGGTGCAGGGGCACGATTTTCCCGAGGACCTGAGCGAGTACAAGCTGGTCATCCACTGCGGCGCGTGCATGTGGAACCGCCGCGCGATGCTCTCGCGCCTGCTGCACTGCAAACGCGCGGGCGTGCCGATCACCAATTACGGTCTGGTGATCGCCTACAGCCTGGGTATTTTCGAGCGCGCGCTCGCGCCGTTCCCCGCCGCGCTGGAGGTTTATCAAACGTTGGTCGGGCGGCGCGATGCTCGATAGAAATATTCCCCGCCATGAAATCGAAACGTGGCTGCGCGAAACCGATCCGGCGCGACTGAGCGAACTGTGGACCGTCGCCGATCGCGTGCGGCGCGAGAACGTCGGCGACCAGGTGCACCTGCGCGGCTTGATCGAGCTTTCCAACATCTGCGCGCGCTCGTGTCTGTATTGCGGCATTCGCGCGCCCAACGGCACGATCACGCGCTACCGGATGAACGAAGAGGAAATCATGGCCTGCGCGCGCCTGGCGGTGGATTACGGTTACGGCACGGTGGTCATGCAGGCGGGCGAGGATTACGGCATCCGGCGCGAGTGGCTGACCGCGATCATCCGCCGCATCAAAAGCGAAACGCCGCTGGCGGTGACCCTCAGCCTGGGCGAACGGCCCGACGAGGACCTGGTGGCGTGGCGCGAGGCCGGCGCGGACCGCTACCTGCTGCGTTTCGAAACTTCGGACGACGCGCTCTACGAGAAGATCCATCCGCCGCTGCCAAACCAGACGCGCAACCGGATGGACATCCTGCGCCGCCTCAAAGAGCTGGGCTACCAAACCGGCAGCGGCGTGATGATCGGCATCCCCGGTCAGAGCTTCGCCACCCTGGCGCGCGACGTGGAAATTTTGCGCGAGTTCGACATGGACATGGTGGGCGTCGGGCCGTTCCTGGTGCATCCGGAAACGCCGTTGGGGCGGGGCGAGTTTCGCCCGGAGATCGATCCGGCCGATCAGGTGTCCAGCGACGAACTGACCGCCACGAAGGTCGTCGCGCTGGTGCGGATCGTTTGCCCGCAAGCGCATATTCCCAGCACGACGGCGCTGGCGACGATCGACGCCGCGCACGGCCGCGTACACGGATTGGAGCGCGGCGCGAACGTGATCATGCCCAACCTCACGCCGCCCAAGTACCGTGAGCTGTACGAGATTTATCCGAACAAGGCCGCCAAGCACGAAACGGCCGAGGAAACCAACCGCAAGGTGCACGCCCAATTGGCCGCGCTCGGGCGGCGGGTCGGCACGGGTCGCGGCGACCGATAATTTAACCTATTCTCAATAAGGGTGTCTTAATGATACACTGCCCGTATCATTAAGGAGGAGCCCCATGTCTCGTATCGATGAAGAGCGGCATTTCTGGGACAAATTCGCGAAAAAGTACGATCGGTTCATGGAACGCGTGGCGCGGGATTATCCGGCGATCATCGAGCGGATTGCGAAAGAGATTCGCCCGGGCGATCGCGTCTTGGAAGTGGCGTGCGGCACCGGAGTCATTTCGTTGGAGTTGGCCGGTCATGCCGGGCGGATCGAGGGGACGGACATTTCCGAACCGATGCTGGCCGAGGCGCGGCGCAAGGCGGGCGAACGCGGCTTGAGCAACATCGAGTTTACGCAGGGTGACGCGTGCGCGCTGAATTTCCCGGACGAGTCCTTCGACCTGGTCGTGTGCGCCAACGCGTTGCACATCATGCAACTGCCGCAAGAGGCGCTGCGGGAAATCCACCGCGTGCTCAAACCCGGCGGCAAGTTGATCGCGCCGACCTATCTGCACGGGCAGACGCTGCGCAGTCACGTGGTGTCGCGCTTCATGAGCCTGTTCGGCTTCAAGGCGTATCATCGCTTCAATAAAGAATCGTTGCTTGTGTTGTTCAATGACGCCGGTTTCGGCGGCGCGGCGATCGATATTTATCCGGCTGCGATTCCGCTGGCGTACCTGGCGGCGTCGCGCTAACCGACGAACGCGTCTTTGTATTCGTCGGCCGGTTCGATGTCTTTGTAGAAATACAGCCGGATGCCGTTGGGGTCGAGCACGGCGAAGCTGCGATCGCCCCAGGGATTGTCGCGCAATTCCTGCGTGACGGTGACCGCGTTTTTATCCAGC
The DNA here is from genome assembly GCA_036725605.1 of bacterium. Classification (GTDB taxonomy): domain Bacteria; phylum Lernaellota; class Lernaellaia; order Lernaellales; family Lernaellaceae; genus CALBTQ01. The sequence continues at coordinate 9,545 of DAIMDW010000033.1, read as the reverse complement.
GCGGCGTAGAGACCGTCGACGTCGTCCGCCTCCAGCGCGTAGTTCAAGCCGTTGCCGGCGAACATGGGCTGCGCTTTTTCGCGCGGATCCATGAAGGCCAGTTCCACGCGGCCGTCCGGGCTTTGCACGGTGACGTACCAACCGCAATCGAAGATCACGCGAAAGCCGAAGTGCGTGGTGTAAAACGCCTTGGACTGCTCCACCTTGTCGGTGGCGATGAAGGGCACGAGTTTGGTGAAGGTCATTGCGAAGCTCCGCCGCTGATTGTTGGGTCATTGTGCCGCAATCATGAGTTGAAGCCAAACGATGTGAGGTCGGATCAACTCGCCTGTTGCGTCCGGGCGAGGTAGCGGCGCACCGATTGCCCGCAGTTGGAACCGACTCGGTTTTCGCGTTCGTCGCCGATGGACAGAATCGTCTCGAAACCGGCGGCGACGAGCGGCTGCACCGCTTCCTCGATTATATGCGGATCGTTTTCGCGCAGCACGGTTTGCAGACGGTGGTTCTCACCGGTTTCCGTGGGATTGAGCGGCGTCAGCTTGACGGCGAAACAAGCCGGATCGAAGCGTTCGATAACGGCCCGGGGAGAAAACGCCACATCGGCGGCGAGCGCGAAATTCAGCACGATCTTGCGATCGCCGTCGCGGAAATGATCGCGGCCGAACATCGCCAGTCGATCCATGGTCAGCAGTTCGATGGGCATCAAGCGACGACGCTGCGCCTCGTCGGTCGAATTGACGGAAAGCTGCAACTGAAAACGCCCGGGGTAGAGACGGTGACGAATTTCCGCCAGGCGGGCAAACCAGTTGTCGCGGCCGGCCGGGGCGACGGTGGGCACGCAGCACCACAAGCCGGGCGCGGGCAATTCGCGGGGCAGACGTTCGATGGCGACCAGCACGTCATCGTTGAGCGACGGTTCGCCCATACGCGCGAAATGCACCTTCAATTTGCGACAAACGGGCGCCAGCTCCGGATGCATCCGCGCCACGGCATGCACCTGCGCCAGCATTTCGTCGGCGGTGAGGTTGCCCCGGAAACCGCCGCCGGCGTCGCAGAACAGACAATTGACCGGACAGCCGATTTGCGTGGAAACGTTGATGATCCACTTGTCTTCGCGCGATTGAGTCGTATCCAAACCGTCGACGAATTCGATCAACGACTCCTTTTCGTCGCGCACGCAGGCTACATAAACCGTGGCGACATCGGGCATGACGTTTTGCTCGACGATTTGCATCTTCACTCCATCCCACGCAGCCATCGACCGGCCGCCAACGCGGCGCGCTGCCCGTCGCCCAAGGCGGTGGCGACGTAGCGGTCGCGTCCGCGAATCACATCGCCGGCCAAAAACACGCCGGGAAGCGACGTGACGGTTTGCGCGCCGAGGTTCACATTCAATTGCGGCAACAATTCCACGTTCGGGGTGCGCCCGATGCAGACCAGCAGATGGTCGGCGGCCGAAATTCGTTCGTCGTTTGCGCTTCGCCACTGCAAGCTCAGGCGACCGTCGAGAATCTTCATTTGTTGAAAAAGGTGGTTGAGACGAATCGCGACGCCTGTGCCGGTCGCTTCGGCGAGTAGTGACGAGGGACAGCGCAGGGCGGCGCCACGATGAAACACTTCCGCCGTGCCCTGTCGCGCGACCACGCTCAAGGCGCTGTCGAGCGCCGCTTCGCCGCCGCCGATAACGGCGACGTGCCGGCCCGACAAGTCGGCGGGCAGCGTTCGAATGTCACGATGAAAACGACCGTCATTTGCGGCGACGGAATATTCGCACGGCCGAGTGCCGACGGCGAGCACGACGGCGCGCGCGGCGATCGTCGATCCGCGGTGGGTAGTTGCGTGAAACGCTTCGTGGTTATCCTGTCGACAGGCGACGACCGTGTCGTGGAGCACTTCGATGTTTTGCTCTTGCGCTTGTTGGCGCAGCAATTCGGCGAACTGTGCGCCGCCGATACCTTGCGGATATCCGGGCAGGTTGTCGAGCCGATGCGCCGCGCGCACCAGGCCGCCGACCGGTTCGTCGCCGACAACCAGCAGCGACCATCCGTCACGCCCGGCTTGCAAGGCGCAGGCGATGCCCGCCGGACCGGCCCCCACGATCAACAAGTCGCGAACGATCATGTCGGTCATGGCCGCCACTCATGCAACGAAGCGAGAAATTCATCGCCGGTGCACACAAACGCATGCCCCGCGGCGAGAGTCTGCAGGGCGGCCAAATGGGCGCGCTCGTTGGGCGCGGCGCAACCGTCGACGATCACCACCGGCGTCACTTGATGGGCGGCCGCGGCGATCGCCGTGGCGGCAACGCAAAGCTGGGTTTGGACGCCGGCCAGCACGAGCAAATCGCACGCGCTCATTTTTTCGGCCAGCTCCGGTCGGCTCCAGGCGGAAAAATCGTCCTTCATGAAGATCTCATCATCGCCGGCGAGATCGGCAGGCAACGCGGCGAGCGGATCGTCGGGGCGGATCGGCCGATCGTAAAAATGGCGAAACGGCGTCGGCAATGTCGTTGCGTCATGCACATGGCGCGTGAACCAGACGGGCAGGTTTTTACCGCGAAACACCGCGAGCAGGGAATCGACGATCGACCGACAGGCCGGCCAGGCGGGAAGAAACGCCGGTGAAGCCGGATCGACAAACAACCGTTGCGCATCGAGCACCAGCAGCGCCGGACGGGAAAATGCGGGCAGCGGACGACGACCGCGCAAATCGGCGAGGTCCTCGAGCCAGCCGGCGACGATGGGCCGCCGATTTTCGTCCTTCAGATACGGCTCGCGCCGCATGACTTTTCCCGCAATGTTGAGGTTGTACGAAGAAATCGTGGTTAGCGGAGTATGGCGGGAATGTCAAGCGAAGCACGCCGATAAAAAAATGGGCCGGGTTGGCCGACCCGGCCCGTCTTCGATGATTCAAGGAGGGATCACGCGTCCGGTTGCAGCGTGAAGCTGAGTTTGTCCAGGTCGTAACCGCGTTCGACCAGCCGCTCGAGGATGCGGCTCAGGCGCGCATCGTCCATTTGCGGCGTGCGGCTGAGGATCCACAAATAGCGGTCCGAAGCGCTGCCGACCACGGCCCATTCGTAGGGTTGATCGCCGTCCTGGCCGTCCAGTTCGATGATCCAGTACGGCGCGCCGAACAGCGGCGTGAAGTAGACGAGCAACTTCGCGTTGGTCGCCTTGTCGCGCACGCGGGCGAAGCCTTCGATCGCTTTGTACCGGCCGTCGAGCGAGCCCACGCGGCATTCGTTGAGCACGCTGATCGTGCCGTTGTCGTTCAGGCCGTAGGTGGCCGTGACGCCGGTGCAGCCGCGCTGGAAGAATTGTTCGTAGGTGGCGATCTCGTACCAAACGCCCAGGTAGCGCGTCAGGTCGACATTCGCCACGGTGTCGCCGTCGGGCGTCAGGTCGGCGAAGACGATCTCCGACAGGCGGTCGAGCGCGGGGGCTTCGGCGGACGACCAGGGGTCGGTCGAATCGTCGTCATCATCGCCGGCGAGATCGGCCGGCTCGACGTGCCGGTGCGTGCCGGCGGCCTGGGCGGGCAGTTCGTCGCCGTTGTCGGTGACCGCGCAGCCGGAGAGAGAGATCACCAGCGCCAGGCCGATCAGCAAAAGAAAGCCGTACAGCAGCAGTCTGGTTGTGCTTTGTTCCGCAGTGGCGGTCCAGGCGGCGTCGTTGTTTTCCAAGTGATCGAATTCATATATTTTTCTGCGTTTCATCTTTTTCTCCCCGAGTTTCTTTTTCTTGAAAAGGAACGTTTTCCCTTGTGTTGAAGAATGTAGACTCTTGAGATTGAATGTCAATAGCGGGCAAGAAAAATGAAGTTCTTTGTTCCGTGTGCCACATCTTTGGCGATAGCCAAAGGTGTGCCGGTTCGGACGATGCACAGCTTTCGCCTGACGGCGAAAACTGTGGCACACAAAAAAACGATCATTGTATTAAGTATTAATACGACAACAGCGGGCAAAACCCGCTGCCGTCGTCGTTATGGAGGTTCAATCACAGATCAAGGAGGATCTCGCCGGCGGTTTTCGGCCCGCCGTCGCCCCGGTTTTGCAACACCGGGGCATCTATCTTAAATATCGACTTTGACGTCGATCTGAATTTCCAACTGTAGGCTGTCGCTGTCGATGGCGATCGGCTCGGCGCTAACGATGCTCAGGTCGTAGCGCGCCAGATCGCCGTCGATCGCGTCCTTGAACGTCTGCTTGATGCGCTCGCCGCCGCCTTCGAGCAGCATGTCTTCCCCCTGGACGGTTTCGCCCGGCTGCAGAACGTATTGGGCGATCAGATCGTTTTCCAAATCGATGGCGTCGCCGACGCTGACGTAGATGCGCACTTCGGCCGCGCCGTCGCCCAGGTTGGTCATCTGACCGGTGAGCTTCGCGTCGTGGATGCCGTCGATGTTGTCTTTGTATCCTTCGTATTTACCGGATTGATAGTCTTCGCTGCGCCAGTAGGTGGGCGTGGCGGCGACTTTGATTTGGGCGATCTCCACGCCGGACGAATCGCCGCCGGTCACGCGCAACGACGGGGCGATGACCAGATTGTCGTCGAGCTGGTCGTAGACCATCTTCAGGTTGCGATGCAGCGTGGCGCCGAATTGCGTGGCCAACGGCTCGTCGACGATCAGCGTCTGTCCGGCCGCGAGGTTGAAGACCGCCACAACGATCGCGGCTTGATTCGTGCCGTTGGGCGCGATGCTCAATTCCAGGCGGGCGGTGGAATTGCCGTGGTTGCGGACCGCCAGGCGCAGGTAGAAGAACACCGAGCCGATGCCCAGGCGCGAAACCTCGAGCGGATCGGTCATTTCATCCAGCGAAATTGTGCCCAACGAGCGCGTCTGGCCGTTGGTCATGACGATATCGTCGGCAATGACGACCGAGCGGGCGGAGCGTTCGCTGGTGGTGTTGTGCACCGTCTGATGGGCGGTGATGGTGCGCGCGGTAGCCCCTTCGATCATCTCCTCGATTTGACCGCAGCCGACCAGCGTGAGCGCGAACAAGAAAACCGCGATGAGGGGAAACCAGTTTTTCATTTCCAATCTCCTCGTGAATGCGTGAAACAGAAATCCGGATAGTGAAGAGGTATTGAGATTTTTCCGATCTGACTGTTTCCGGGCAGGTCCTATTTTTTTCATCGTTTCCTTCCGATCCTCACCGCACGACCGATTACCCTAATGAGCAAGGGGTGTGCCAATCCGGGAAACGACCTTTTTTCACTATGATATCAAAGACTTGCGCTTTATGTATCCGACCGGAACAAAAACGGCGATTTCGTGCCCGAAAGAGGAAAACGTTCGTTAATGCAAAATTCCAACGAATTGATTTTCAACAGAAATTCGCGCTGTTTCTGTAATATTTACCGAGCGCTGAAAATTTAGCGCTTCCGCTGAACAATAATACGCATCCTGTCGGAATTTCTGGAATTTTCCGTGTTCCGGCGACACGCGGAAAAATTCATCGTTTCCTTGTGCGAAGCAGCCAAGTGGTATAGTGTTTTATAAAAAATAAGTTCTATTTGCCCCATGACAGCGAGGCCCAATTCATCCTGCCGCCGGGGAGGAGAGATGATGCGCGCAAGGATCCGACGGATCGCCGGTCGTTCCCTTTTGATGATCGCGTTTGTGCTGCTGTGGTTCGCGCCGGCGCTCGTGGGCGTGACGGCGGTCGAGCGCGCCTGGGCGCAGGAAAACCCGACGCCCGCGGCCGAGCCGCCCGAGAAAGCGGCGACGGCGGCGCAACAAACGCAACTTAAATTGTCGGCGCAGGAGATCGAGGCGCTCAAGCGGATCAAGGAAGGCAAGCTGCCTGAGGGGCTGGAACTGCGCCGGTTGTTCGATTTCGATCTGCGCGACGAAAAGGAAATTCACCGCCAAAAGCAGACCCTCCGCCGGACGTTGTTCTCGCTGAAAACGCAAACCAAAAAACTCGCGCAGCAACCGGAAACGCCGGAGTTGCTCGTCGAGCGGGAGATCGTCGCACGGCAGACCCAAAGTCAATCGCTGCGCCTGGCTTTTCTGGAATTGCCCAAAGCCAAACGGCTGGCGGTGGTCGAGGCCGAGGAAAAGCGGCTGACGGAAAAATTCACCCGGGAGATCGCCGAGCTGCGCGGGAAGGTTGCGCAACTGCAGCGGGTCGCCGAGGGGAATCTGCCCGAGGGCGTGGAAGTGCACGTGCTGTTCGAGGTCAACCTGCTCGATCCGGAGGCGGTGGCCAAGCGCGTCGAGTTTTTGCGCAACCAGGTGAAGACGCAGACCGAGACGGTGGCGGCGCTGATGAAGGCGAAGCAGGAGGAAATGGCCGCCGCCAAGAACGTTCCGGAAAAACCGGAGGCCGAGGCGAAGGAGAAAACGCCGCCGACGTTGGCCGAACTGGAACGCGACGCGATCATCCTGCGCCATCAGTGCAACGTGCTGCGCCTGGCTTTTTTGACCCAGCCGCCGGAGAAGATCGCCGCGTTGCTGGAGGCGGAGGAAAAAAAGAAGCGCATCGACGAGGCGGAGGCGGCTGCGGCGCAGGCGCAGCTGGAAGCGGAGTTGAAGGAACGCGAGGCCGAGCAGGCGCAGCAGGCGGCGTTGGAGCAGGCGCGCCAGGCGGCGTCGGCGGCGGAAAAGTCCATCGCCATCGAGCGCGCGCGGGTCGAGGAAGCGCGGGCGTTGCTGGCCGCGTTGCATCGGCGTTTTGCGGCCGATCAACAGCGCTTTGCCGATCAGGCGCGGACCTCGCTGGAATTGTTGGAAGGCTATCAGCAGCGGATGACCGGCGCCGTGGCGGCGCACCCGGAGACCGACGCCCTCTACCGCGAGGTGCGGCGTTCGCTACGCAAGTACCGGCTGGAATTGAAACAGGCGCTGCGCACGTTGCGGCTGTCCAGCCAGGTCGCCGAGTACGAACCGGAGTTGAATCTGGAGGAACCGACGCTGCAAAGCGCGCCCACCGAACGGGCGAACCTGCTCAAGGCGATCGCGGAGATCCGGCTTGACGAAATGGGCTTGCACAAGCAGGAAACCGATTTGCGCGGGGCGCACCTCGAGGAGTTTTTCGGCGACGTCAAACGGCTTAACGAACTGCGGTTGCAGTTGATGCCGTTGCTGTCGCCGCAACAGCGGCAGACGTCGTTCGGGCTGACGCAAGGCGGCGTCGGCGAGCTTCTGTTCGAAATCGATCATCTGCGCTTGATGACCCAGGTGCATACGTATCATCGCCTGCGCCTGCTCGCCGATTGGCGCGCGGCGCTGCTGAATTTGCTGACCCTCAGTAAAGCGGGCACCGGCTTGCTCAAGCTGCTGCTGGTGTTGATCGTTTTTATTTACTGGCGGCAACGATCGCTGCCGCTGCTGCAACGGATCCAGGCCGGCGTGCTGCGCGGCGGCGCCGACCGTTTCCTGCGCATCGCCGCCCATCGCTGGCTGGGGATGATCATCGCGCTGGCCGACGACCTGGGGCTGCTGCTGTTCACCTATCTGTTCTTCTGGGTGATCGGCGGCCGCGCCGTGCCGGAAGTCATGTTCGTGCGCCTGCTCGCGCTGGCGTACGTCTGGTATCGCTTCAGTTTGTCGATGTCGCATTGGCTGGTGACCAGCGCGGTCACCTCGCAGCGTATCCGCGTGTCGCCGGAATTGAGCGAGCGCATCATGCGGTCGTTCCGGCTGGTGGCGCGCTACGTGTTTCCGGTGATCGTTTTTCTGGCCCTTTCGCATCGCATGCTGGGGCTGGGGTATCTGCACCGGCTGGTCGTGTCGTTCTTCTGGCTGGGTGCGATTCCGCTCGCCGTGGTGCTGCTGCGCTGGTGGCGCGAGCCGATCACCGCCGCGCACCTGCGTTACTTCCCCGAGAGCCGTTTGTCGACGTTGCTGCGCGAGCGAAAAAGCAAGTGGCTGCTGCTGGTGACGATCCCGGCCGCGTTCGTCATGGTCGCCGGGCGCGGGCTGCGCCATTACGCGGGCGATCTGCTTTCGCAGTTTCGGCATACGCGCAAGGCGCTGGCGTTCATCTTCCGCCGCCAGTTGGAGAAAAAGGCGGAAACCGTGGGGCACCGGGAAGTGGCGCTGCACGAGTTGCCCGCCGCGTTGCGCGAGGCCTTCACCGAGGAGCCGGTCGCCGGAGCCCTGGCGATCGATTATTTTCCCTTGCAAGATCAGTTGCTGGCCCGCGTTGCCCAGTGGCGCGAGGGCAAAGGCGGTTGTTCGGCCGCGCTGGTCGGGGCCGGCGGCGTGGGCAAGACCTCGTGGCTCAGGCGTCTGCGCGAGCGCGTGGCGGATCTGCCGGTGACGCTGGCGGAGATCGACGAGGACATTCACAGCGAAAAATTCGCCTGCCGGCATCTGTGCCAGTTGCTCGGCCTGGAGCCGGTCGACACGCCCGACCAAGTGCGCGCCGCGTTGCTGGCCGGGCCGCCGCGGCTGATCGTGCTGGACGAGTGCGAGAACTTCGTGCTGCGCGCGGTGAGCGGTCTGGCGGGCTTCAACGCTTTCGGCGAGATCGTCGGCCGCACGGTGCCGCACATCGCCTGGGTGTGTTCGTTCTCCAAGTACGTGTGGGAGTTCGTCGACAGCGCCCGCCTGGCGCGCAACATTTTCAGCGACGTGTACGAGCTGCGCGCCTGGGACGAAAAGGCGATCGACCGACTGCTGACCGACCGCATGGGGCGCAGCGCGGTGCACGTGTCCTATGACGATCTGATCATCGACCGCGTCGACGGCACGCAGTTCGCCAGCGAGGTGATTCGCACCGGCGAACGTTACCGGCAGTTGCTGTGGGATTACGCCGACGGCCTGCCGCGCATGGCGCTGCATTTCTGGCTGCGTTCGCTGGCGCCGGCGGGCGACGACGGCGTCAAGGTGCGCTTGTTCGCCGATCCGGACACGGGCGTGCTGGAAAAGCTGAACGAGCCGAGCCGCTTTTTGCTTGCGGCGGTGGTGACGCACGGCAACCTGACCGTGCCCGACGCGGCGCGCGTGCTCAACTATCCGCCGGGCACCTGCGAGTTGCTGTTCACGTCGTTGGCGGCGCGGGGAATTTTGCGCGACGACGGCGGGCGCTACCGCGTGTCGTCGTTCTGGGATCGGGCGGTCAACCGCTATTTGAAACGCAAACACTTGCTGTATTCGTAAGGTCGCAAGCGGGGAAGAACCATGGGCGAGGCAACGCAAATTGTCCAATTCGTGCGGGTCGGCGGGCTGCTGACGTCGCTGCTGCTGATCGTCGCCACCTGGCTGCTCAGCCAATTGCTGCGCGGCTTTTTCGAGCGGCTGGGCAATCGCTTCACCGAGCGGCGGTTGCTGATTCAGCAGATCGGCACGTTCATTCGTTTCTTCATGTACATCTTCGTGTTCGTCGTGGCGGTCCTGCTGTCGTTTCGCATGTCCAACGAGTTGTTGCTGGCGTTGGGCGGCACGATCGCGGTGACCGCCGGCTTTGCGCTCAAGGACCTGGCCGCGTCGATCATCGCGGGCATGACGATCCTCATCGACCGGCCGTTTCAGGTCGGCGACCGCGTGACCTTCCAGGGCACCTACGGCGAGATCACCAGCATGGGCCTACG
>DAIMDW010000032.1:57670-61213 GCA_036725605.1 bacterium | reverse complement strand
CTTCAGTTCGACTCTCAAATGCGCATTTATCGACAGTCTCGTAAGCCCCAGGAGAAAATGGGCCAATTTTTAACAAGCCCTTTCGGGCGGCAGAAACTGGCTTTTTCGCCCGACGCTCACGCACGGTCAGGAAGAATCCTGGCCGGCCCTCAATACCCACCTGCGCGGGCATGACAAGCATCCATCATCATGTGTTGCGCGCGTTAGCGCCGGCCGAGGTTACACACAACCAAGCAAACATAGGTCCAGGAATTATTCCTGGTTCCCCATTTGACCTCGCGCCGTCTTGTGATAAATTCCATCCCAGGAATATCCACTTACCACCAAAAAATCGGATGCGCCATGAGCGAGTTGGTCTTTCGCGGACGCGAGAACGAAATCGAAGAGCTGTTAAAATTCGTCGACGAAGAAGCCGGCGGAACGTTTGTGGTAAACGGACGGCCCGGCATCGGCAAATCGCGCTTGCTGCAGGAGTTGGCCAAGAGGCTCGAGCCGCTCGACCACTGGGTGCACTTTTTCGAGATCCCGGAAGAAACCGAACTGACCTATCTCTTTCCCTTGTGGGCCGAGGATATCCGCAGCGGCCGGCGGTTCTTTTTCACCGGCAAGGCGCAAAAGTGGCAGGCGTTTATCAAAGCCACGCCGACGATCGGCGGTTATCTCGACGCGTTGACCCAAGGCCCGCCACAGCCGCCGCATTTCATTTTTTCGGAAGTGCTCAATCGGGTGGCCAAAGCGCTGAAGAAAAAACGCCGCTGTGTATTGCTGCTCGATCCGGACAAATTGATCTCCTACGATAAAGACGCCAACTTTCTCAAATACGTTTTCAAGAATCTCAAGCCCGGCATGAAGGTGATTTTGGCGCAGCGGATCTCCGACCGTCTGAGTCATGACAGCGCTTTTTTGGCCTTGCCCAATGTGCGCACGTTCAGCGACAACCTCGAAAAATTATCGGATGATCAGGTGCACGATATCATCGTCACCACGGCGGCCGAGCAGAAGTTGGCCCTGTCCGCCGATACGATCGAGCGCATGGTCGAGCGGATCGACGGTTGGCCGTTCGCCGCGGAGTTGTATTTGCGTTGGGCGGCGATGTGCCTGGAAAAGGGAAAGCCGGAATTGCTGGAGCAGATTCCGCCCGATTTGCAGTTGGTGATGCAGGATCTTTACGAAGATTGTCACGGCCCGTGCCGGGCAATTGTCGATTGGCTCGGAGCGTCGCGTACCCCCTTGAGCCTGGCCGACCTCATCGCCTTGATGGGCAAGGATAACGGGCAGGAAATCGACGAAGCGTTTTCCCAATCGGTGGTGCGCCGCTTGATTAAAAATGTCCAGGGACCGTCGCCGCGCTACGAGCTTTTCCACGATGGCGTCAAAGCCTACGTCGAACAACGTTTACTTGATCGCAATGACCTCAAACGCATGCTCGGCGGTCTGGGCAAATTCCAATTGACTCAATGGCGCGAAGGCAATGAGGAAGCGAAAGCTCTTTCCTTGGCCCACACCGCCGGCTACCTGTTGGAAGCGGGCGACAAACGGGCGTTTATCGATGCTGTGGGTGCCCAATTCGAAACCAAGTACAACCGTAGTATGTTCTTCCTCTGCCGCGAGGAGATGGAGCAAGCCCTGGCCTGGGCGAAAGAGCTTGAACTCGAGAAGAAAACGATATCCTTTTTCCTGGGCAACCTCGGCTTGGTGTATCGCAACCTGGGCGAGTTGGACAAGGCGGCGCAATACCATGAGCAGGCGTTGGCGATCGATCGGGAAATCGGCGACCGGCAGGGCGAGGCGCAACAATTAGGCAACCTGGGCTTGGTGTATCGCTACCTGGGCGAGTTGGATAAGGCGACGCGGCACCACGAGCAAGCGCTGGCGATCGATCGTGAAATCGGCGACCGGCTGGGCGAGGCGGCGGATTTAGGCAACCTCGGCTTGGTGTATCGCAACCTAGGCGAGTTGGACAAGGCGGCGCAGCACCATGAGCAGGCGTTGATAATTGATCGCGAAATCGGCGACCGGCAGGGCGAGGCACAGGATTTAGGCAACCTCGGCTTGGTGTATCGCAACCTGGGCGAGTTGGACAAGGCGGCGCAATACCATGAGCAGGCGTTGGTGATTCATCGCGAGCTTGGTGTCCGACAGGGTGAGGCGCAAAATTTAGGCAACCTCGGCTTGGTGTATGCCCAGCAAGGCGACAAAGAAAAAGCCTTGGCGCATGCGCGGGAGGGCTTGGCGATTGCCGAGCGGATCGGCGCGCCGCCGCTGATTGAGCAGATAAAAGGAATTATTGAGTGGATTGAGAAACGATAGGTTGGCAGGCGGCAAGGCGGTGCTTCGCCTTACCGACAACACACCTTTGGCACACAGGCGAAGCAAGTTATAAGTGATGAGTTATAAGTGACAAGTTGATGATGTTATCCCTGGCGCGTCAGCGCCGGCCGAGGCTTCACACAATGAAGGTCAGGAAGGATATCGGCTGGTCCTGGATGCCCGCCTGCGTTGAAACTACGGAGGGCAGGCCCGCCTGCGCGGGCATGACAGACATCCATCATCATGTGTTGCGCGCGACAGCGCCGGCCGAGGTTACACACAATGGTGGTAAAACATAGGACCAGGAATTATTCCAGGTCATCCTCGGGCGTGACCCGGGGATCTGGTAACGACGAGCACACGAGTACGCGAAAACTTATCAGGGGCAACCCGTAATCGTTTTCCCATGAGCCAGCCTTGTGATTGGAACCAGATCCTGAATCGAGTTCAGGATGACACTCTCCCATCCTGGTCATCCTCGGGCGTGACCCGAGGATCCAGGATTCCTTTACTGCCGCGTGGAGCGCAGCCTTCCTTTATACAGTGGTAAAACATAGGACCAGGAATTATTCCTGGTCATCCTCGGGCGTGACCCGAGGATCCGGCAACGACGAGCACACGAGTACGCGAAAACTTATCAGGGGCAACCCGTAATCGTTTTCCCATGAGCCAGCCTTGTGATTGGAACCAGATCCTGAATCGAGTTCAGGATGACACTCTCCCATCCTGGTCATCCTCGGGCGTGACCCGAGGATCCAGGATTCCTTTACTGCCGCGTGGAGCGCAGCCTTCCTTTATACAAAGGTCGGGAAAGGCATCGGCTGGTCCTGGATTCCCGCCTGCGCGGGAATGACAGACATCCACCAACAAGCATTGCGCGCGTCAGCGCCGGCCAAGGTTACACACAATGGTGGTAAAACATAGGTCCAGGAATTATTCCTGGTCATCCTCGGGCGTGACCCGAGGATCTGGTAACGACGAGCACACGAGTACGCGAAAACTTATCAGGGGCAACCCGAAATCATTTTCCCATGAGCCAGCCTTGTGATTGGAACCAGATCCTGAATCGAGTTCAGGATGACACTCTCCCATCCTGGTCATCCTCGGGCGTGACCCGAGGATCCGGCTGCGACGAGCACGCGAGTACGCGAAAACTTATCAGGGGCAACCCGTAATCGTTTTCCCATGAGCCAGCCTTGTGATTGGAACCAGATCCTGAATCGAGTTCAGGAT
>DAIMDW010000032.1:0-57570 GCA_036725605.1 bacterium | reverse complement strand
AGTTCAGGATGACACTCTCCCATCCTGGTCATCCTCGGGCGTGACCCGAGGATCCAGGATTCCTTTACTGCCGCGTGGAGCGCAGCCTTCCTTTATACAAAGGTCGGGAAAGGCATCGGCTGGTCCTGGATTCCCGCCTGCGCGGGAATGACAGACATCCACCAACAAGCATTGCGCGCGTCAGCGCCGGCCAAGGTTACACACAATGGTGGTAAAACATAGGTCCAGGAATTATTCCTGGTCATCCTCGGGCGTGACCCGAGGATCCGGGATTCCATTACCGTCGCGCGGAGCGCGGCCTTCCTTTCTACCGCACGCAACGCACCCGCGAGGTGTCCGAGTCGATGAGAATGTAGTGGTTGCCCACGGCCCCGCGGCTGTAATTGACGCCCCAGGCGTAATCGACGTTCTCGCCCCAGCGGGTGGTGGAGTAATACCATTCGCAAATGCCGCCGATTTCGTCGGGCCAATAGCAGCCGTCCGCCGGTCCTTCATTCTGTTCGCACCCACCGCAGGCGCCTGAATTTTCGTTGAAGCAAGCGGAGGTGTTGCAATCGTCGGTCAGCGCGCAATCGCCGTCTGTTTCGGTGTCGGCACAATCGCGCACCAAGGACCGCAGTTCGTCGATGTTGGGCAGCCGCCAACCGGTTTTGCCGTCGAGGGTCAGCGTGTTGCAGTATTCGTCGGCCTCGTCGTAGGTGACCGGATCGCCCGTTTTCGCCTGCTTTTCCCATTCGAGTCCGGTGGTCGAATCGACCCAGGTTTTGCCCGCCGCGCTGCCGTGGGTGATGAGCACCGAGAACGAGCCGCTGTTGTCGTCGTAGTTGAAATCGTTGACCAGCAGGCGCAGCCGTCCGCCGCAAGCCGCCGATTGGCCGAAGTTCGTGCCGAGCCAGAACAGGCAATTGACGATCTGGTCCTTGCCGGCTTTGGTCGACGATTCATCGACGACCATGGCAACCAGCCCGCCCCAGTTTTCGTCGGGCATGGGACATTGAGCGTCGTTGCACGTCTGGCCCGTCACACCGTCGGGCGATGCGGTCTGGCCGCCGGCGGTGAGCGTGACCGTTCCGGTGGCGGTGACGGTTAGCGTGTCGCCCTCCGCCACGTCGATGCCGGTGTCCACGCCGTCGGCCGCCGTGGCCGGCACGTCGATCGCCTCATCGTCATCGTCGCCGGTGTCGTTGTCGTCGTTGTCGTCGTTGTCATCGTCATCGTCGCCGGTCGCATCGTCGTTGTCGTTGTTGTCGTCGTTGTCGTCGTCATCGTCGCCGCAGCCGTAGAAAATCATCCACAACGACAATGCCGTCAAAAGCAAAACAAGGATAAAGAGTGTACGCTGCTTCATCGTCGGACCCTCCACGATAGATCGATCGTCAATCGTCGATTATTTTCTAATGTCGAAATCATGCCGGAAAAGTTCGCCCAAGAAAAGAGGGGAGGCAATAACGCCGACCAATGAAGGTCATTCCGCGGCAATGAGCCACAGCCTTCATCGTTGGGTGAAGGCTGTGTATTTTTAAATTTACCGGCGGCCGCTCAATCGGCCAGAAGAACGCTCAAAACCTTCATCGGATTTTGATTGGATGCGGCGGCAATCTGTCGTACGGTGCCGTCGGCTTGGGCGATCTCGATGCCGTTTAGTCTGAGAAGCTCCCGCAATTCCGGCTCGGTTTTATTGGTGAGCGCGGCGACCACGGTCAGGTCGGAGTCCATCATCAGCGCGACCGACTTCCTCACCGGATTGCCGCCCCGCCCTTCGTCGCCGTGCGGAACGAACGCAACAACGGTTACGATAACGACGAGTACGGCCATCACCACGCCCAAGGGACGTCTCAGATGAGTCACGGTGGCTTTCCAATTGACGGCGATGTGCAACACGCTGCCCAGCACGAAAATCAGGCTGAGAATTTCATGCGCTTGTTTCAGGAAGCCGGAATGCACGCCGAAAAACAGACAGAGGCCGGTAACGGCGACGCCCAGAAAGGATGCGATGGTCAGAGGTGAAGCGATGCTGCGCAATTTCATTGTTTTCTCCTTGGTGAAAAGTCATGCTTTTGTCGATCGTGGTTGCCGTTCCTGGTTGGCCCTTCGAGCGGCTTTTCCCAAGCGCCGAGCCGAGGATGCTCACCATCGTCTGACAGGCCGTTTACTGAAAATAAGACACCGGTTTCCCGCAAAACGTTAGAATAGAATTTCGTTATTTTTTACCGAAGCGCCGGGCATTCACCTTTTTTTTATTTTGCCTCAGGAACACCCGCAGCCATTGTCATCATTGTCATCATCATCATCCGACGCATCGTCGTCATCATCATCGTCATCGTCGTCGTCATCATCGGTGTCGTCGTCCGTTATGTCGTCGTCGGGCCAACCCGGCTTGGAGTAATCGACGTCGGCGCAGGTGCTCGGATCGGTGGGCATGGCCGGCTCGTCGTCGGACAGGTCGTCTTCGTTGATGACGAGCAACTGGTTGGCCGCCGTCTCGTAGCGGGTGACCGTTTTGCCGCTGAGGAATTTGGCCGTCACCCGCCACGCCCGCGCGCACTGGTTGAGGCCGAAGTGCAGCACGAACGGATCGCCGTTGGTCGTGCCCTTGCCCGCCGCCACCTCGCGCGCCTGCGCGCCGCCGTCGTGCACCAGTTGCAGCTCGACGCGCGCGCCCACGCAGAACGGATCACCCGCGTTGCACTCCAGTTGCACCTGCAGATAATTGTTGCCGTTGGCGTTGCCGCGATACAGCCCCTGGTTCGACGCCAGATCCAGCACGCCGTCGCCGTCGTAATCGGCGAAGGTCGCGCCCCAGCCGTTCTCGATATCCAGGCCGGAGAAGTACGTCACGTCGCTCAGGTGCGCCGCCCCGTCGTTGCGATAAAGCTGCTGCCGGAAATTCTCATAGACGTTGGTCACCAGCAGATCGAGCCAGCCGTCGTTGTTGAAATCGCCCAGGCACGGCTCGGAGTTCGTCTCGATATAAATCACCTGCGCGTCGGCCGTAAAGTCGGTGAAGGTGTAGTCGGGCGGCCCGTCGTTGAGAAACAGAAAACTCGGATCGCTAAAGCCCGCAAAGCGCGGATGCGCCAGGTTGGCGTCGAACAGATCGAGGTAGCCGTCGTTGTTGAAATCGCCCCAGGCCGAGCCGATCGTATGGCCCCACGCCGCGTTCATCTCGTAGCCCTGCACGCCCTTGGCCAGCGCCGCCTCGGTGAACGTGCCGTCGCCGTTGTTCATGTACAGCAGGTTCGGATCGAGCCGGTAGTTGCTCACGTGAATGTCCGGCCAGCCGTCGTCGTTGAAGTCGCCCCAGTTCACGCCGCGTCCGCACAGGTAGTCGCCCGCGGGCAACAGCGGATCGATCCCCAGGTCGTCGGCCACGTCGGTGAAGGTGCCGTCGCCGTTGTTGCGGTAGAGCTTGTCGCGCGTGCCGATGGCCAACTCGTCGCCCGGCATTTCGTAGTTGGCCAGGTACAGGTCGAGGAAACCATCCTTGTTGTAATCGCCCCAGGCCGCGCCCTCGCTGGGATTGAGGTCGCGATCCTCTTCGCTCAGCGCCGCGTCGGTGACGTCGCTGAACGTGCCGTCGCCGTTGTTGCGGAAAAAGCGATCATAGTTTTCCAGGCTGCTGACCATGGCGAAAAAGTCGAGGTCGCCGTCGTTGTCGAAGTCGGCCCACACGCAGCCGTTGCTGCCCACGCCGTCGAGCCCGGCGGCGGTAGTCACGTCGGTGAACGTGCCGTCGCCGTCGTTGCTGTAGAGCACCGGACCGGAAAACAGAAGGTCGAGGTCGCCGTCGTTGTCGTAATCGCCCCAGGCCATGCGGCTGCCCAGTCGCGCGATGCCCGCCGATGCGGTGACGTCGGTGAAGTAGAAGTCGGTGGGTTCGTCGCGGTAATCGACCGCCACGAGCACGATCCAATCTTTGTAGGTTTCGTTCCACTCGCCGTCGAGCCGCTGCTTGTTGCGCAAGGCCAGATCGTCGGTGGCGTCGTAGCACAGCTTGGCGCCGTCGTCGGTCAGGCGCACGAAGCCGATGTAAAACGGCTTGGGCAGATCGATGATCAACTCGAGGTCTTCCAGATCGACCGGGTAGGATTTTTGCGCCTCGTCGGTGGACAGCGTTTGCGGTTCGATTAAATCGTAATCGAGGTTGGGCATGCCGTCGCGCTCGGCCCACACGTGCAGTTCCAATTGGCCCTCGCCCTCGGCGGTGAACAACACCTGCTGCAGCAGCATCGCCGCTTCCGGATCGAAACGCATTGCGTAGGCGTCGCCCTGCTTGCCGTAGCGGTCGCAACGATCCACGTAGCCGTCGGAATAATCGAGCCACACGCGTCGCGCCTGCGCCGTGGAGATTGCAATCAGCACAAACAAAAGCGCGCACAACACAACCGCCGTTTTGTTGTTCATGGACTTCCTCCCCTACACGATCAAACGATTCGCTCTATCGTTGCCGCAGAGAATCGCGGTGTCAAACGAGCGCATTTTCCGGTTGCATGCGACCGGCAAAATATGATAGCAAGTGTCCTGCTTTTTGACAGCATGCGGGTGTAGCTCAATTGGTAGAGCACCGGTCTCCAAAACCGGGGGCTGGGGGTTCAATTCCTCCCACCCGTGCATTTTACCCGGCTTCGCGGCCGGGTTTTTCTTTTTAAATGCGCTTTTCACGCGCTGGGAACTTGACACCGCGAAACGCGATTTGCTAATAAAATTGGGTATCCTATTCGATATGGGTGTAAGTCAGGTTTTCAGGGGTATGCTTACTTAAATCCATAAGGTTCGTTTTAACGTCATGGGGGCCCATGACCGGCACAGAAAGGACAAGAGCATGAGCAAGACCGCAGCGGAAGTGTTCCAGGACATCAGCGCGAAATTGACGGCCGATCCGGCCAAAGTTGCCGGCATCAACGCCGTGTATCAGTTCTCCATCACCGGCGACGGTGGCGGCGAGTGGAACGTTGACCTGACCGGTGAGGCGCCGAAAGTCAGCGATGGCGCGCACGAAAACGCGAACTGCACCGTGACGATGACCGATGAAGATTTCATGGGCATCATCGACGGCAGCCTGAACGCTCAGATGGCCTTCCTGCAGGGCAAAGTGAAAATCCAGGGCGACATGAGCCTGGCGATGAAATTGCAGAAGATCCTGGGCTAATCCAGCTTTATTCGCTGATCGAGGGGGAGAGTCATTCTCCCCCTTTTTGTTGCCGATCGACAATTTAATGAAATTTAAATACTCCTTATAAAACAATAGGATATAAGATATACTTAACAATATACTTTAACTATATGCTGTCGTTAAAGTAAACTCTTAAGACTGCCCCCTTTTCATGTGTTTTTCGTTGAAGTATGCTCCGATAACTGTTTGACAAAAAAGAAAAAAAATTTCCACCGTTCCACAACATCCGGGGGGCGCATGAAAAGCCATACCGAATATCTATGGTTCAACACGCAAAAGCGACGCGAGTATGTGAACATCACCCATGAAGTGGAAGCGGCGCTGGCGAAATCCGGCATCCAGGAAGGGATGACCCTGGTCAGCGCGATGCATATCACGGCGGGCATCTGGGTTAACGACGCCGAATCGGGGATCATCGCCGACATCGACGAGATGCTCGAATCGATCGCGCCGCTGGGCAAGGATTACCGGCATCATCGCACCGGCGAAGACAACGGCGACGCGCACTTGAAAAACATCCTGGTGCACCATCAGGTGGTCCTGCCGGTCACCGAAGGCCGTCTGGACCTCGGACCGTGGCAGCAGGTCTACTACGCCGAATTCGACGGTCGACGCCGAAAACGCGTAATAATCAAGATTATCGGCGAATAGTCGAGCAACGCGCTTGACCTGCCGACGGCAAACGCATAAACTGCACGGAAATTTCGGCACGGTGAAACAGGGGTATCAGAATGCCGTTGCGCTTGTTGGTTGCTTTGACGGTTTGCTGCTGTGTATTAATCGCCTCGACGGCTCATGCCGGCTATTGGGATGATGATCAATACGTCGACGAACGCACCTACCCGGAAGGGCGCGGTACGACATTGGCGTTGGCCACGGCCATGGGCTTTGGCGCCGGCTTTGTCGCCAACGGTCTGGTGCTTACCTTCTACTGGAACCCGGACGCCGACAAGAACTCGGACGTGGTGATGATGACCACCGTGACCGGTTTTACGCTCGGCGGCGTGATCATGGGCATGTTGTTGCCTCCCGACGCCTACAAAAAAGTCGCGGCGGCCAACGTCATTTTCGGCGACGATTTGGAAATTAATTGGAGTCTGCCCGTCGTGACTTCCGGCTTCGAGCCTTCAAGTTCCGGCGCCAAGCGATTCTGGCACGCGAACCTGTTGCAGTTCGACTTCTAGTTCGCCCTCGTTCGCACGGTAAATAATGAGGGGGCCGTCGTGGTCCTCCTTTTGGATTTATATGGATACGATTCTGGCGCAAGTTGAAAAGCCTACCCGCTATCTGGGCGGTGAGGTCGGAGCGATTGTCAAAGGTCCGTCCGCGGTCGAGGTGCGCATCGCCCTCGCCTTTCCCGACCTGTACGAAGTGGGGATGAGTCACTTCGGTTACCAGGTGCTGTACTCCATTCTCAACGATCTGCCCTGGTGCGCGGCCGAGCGCGTCTATTGCCCGTGGCCCGACATGGAAGACGCCCTACGCCGCGCCGGTCGGCCGCTGTTCGCGTTGGAAAGCAAATCGCCCCTGCGCGAATTCGATCTGCTGGGATTTACGTTGCAGTATGAATTGGCGGCGACCGGCGTGTTGCAGATTCTCGACCTGGCCGGCATTCCGCCGCGCGCGGCGCAACGCGGGGAAGACGATCCGCTGGTCATCGCCGGCGGCCCCTGCGCGGCCAATCCGGAACCGTGGGCGCTGTTTTTCGACGCGCTGTACATCGGCGACGGCGAGCAGGGCGTGGTCGAGCTGGCCGAGTTTTTGCGCCGGGCCAAAGCGGAAGGATTGACGCGCGCCCAGCGGCTGGACGGTCTGGCCGCGATCGAGGGGATGTACCTGCCCGCGCGCTGGAAGCCGGTTTACGAGGCGAATCAGTTCGTCGGTTTCGACATCCCCGCCGGTGAACCGCAACGCGTACGGCGGCGGATCGTCACCGACCTCGATCACGCGCCGACCACCATGCGGCCGATGCTGCCCAACGTGCGTTCGATTCACGACCGGCTGGCGGTCGAGGTGATGCGCGGCTGCACGCGCGGCTGCCGCTATTGCCAGGCGGGCTTCCTGTATCGTCCGGTGCGCGAGCGCGGCGCGGCCACGGTGGAGCGGATCGTCGACGAAGGCTTGCGCGCCACCGGCCACGACGAGGTGACGCTGCTGTCGTTGTCCACCGGCGACTGGACGCCCGTCGCCGCCGCGTTGCCCGCGCTCATGCGTGAACTGGCGCCGCGTCGCGTGGCGCTTTCGCTGCCGAGTCTGCGCGCCGAATCGTTGACCGGCGAACTGGCCGAGGCGATCGGCTCCGTGCGCCGCACCGGCTTTACCATCGCGCCGGAAGCGGCGACCGAACGGCTGCGGCGGGTGATCAACAAGCCGATCGGCGACGAGGTCGTGCTCGAGACGGTCGCGCAGGTTTTCGACGCCGGGTGGGAACTGGTCAAGCTCTACTTCATGATCGGCCTGCCCACCGAAACGCCGGCCGACGCGGCGGCGATCGTCGAGTTGATCAAACGCGTTTTCACCAAGGCGAAAAGCCGCACCGCGCGGGCCAAGCTCAACGCGACGATCAGCGTGTTCGTGCCCAAGGCGCACACGCCCTTCGAACGTCTGGGGATGCTGGCGCCGGCCGAGGCCAAAGAGCGGCTGTCGGCTTTCGAGCGCACGATGTTTCGCGGACAGGTCACGCTCAAGTGGCACAACCCGGAAACGAGCCTGGTGGAAGGCGCGATCGCGCACGGCGACCGGCGCGTCGGCGAGGCGATCGAGCATGCCTACCTGGCCGGCGGACGCTTCGACGGCTGGCGGGAATTTTTCGATCTGCCGCGCTGGCGCAACGCCTTCATGCGGGCCGGGCTCGACATCGAGGCCATCGCCACGCACGTCTATGACGAGGACGACATTCTGCCCTGGTCGGGGGTGGACATCGGCGTGAGCCAACAATATCTCAAAGAGGAATACGCGAAGGCGCTGCGCGGCGAGACCACGCCCGATTGCCGCGACGGCCGTTGTCAGGCGTGCGGCCTGCGCGAGTGGAAGCTGAACACCGAACTGGCCGAGGCGGTCGCGCCGCCGGCCAAACCGATCAAACCGGCGCCGCCCGCCGCGCGTTTCCGCTATCGCCTGCGCTACGCCAAACGCGACACGGCGCGGTGGTTCGGGCACCTCGACCTGGCTTCGATTCTCACGCGCGCCTGTCGTCGCGGCGGTCTGCCGGTGTTGTACAGCGAGGGATTTCATCCGCAGCCGCGCATCTCGTTCGGTCCACCGCTGAGCGTGGGCATCGCCAGCGAGGAAGAATACATGGACGTCCTGCTCGCCCACGCCATGAAGGAGGAGGACATCGTCGCGGCCTTCGTCGGCGGCCTGCCCGCCGGTCTGACCGTCGAAAAGGCGGCCATGATTTCGCGCGACGAGCCCAGCGCCTTCGATTCGGTCAAGGGCTGGAGCTTTGCCGTCGACCTGACCCGGCTGGCGAAAGGCGGCGATTACGCCGCGGCGGTCGCCGCTTTTCTGGCGCGCACGACCTCGCCGGTTGCGGTCGTTAAAAAGGGCAAAGAGCGGATGATCGACGCGCGCGAACTGGTGAACGACGCCGCCGTCGAGGGCTCGACGCTCCGGCTGGACATGCGCCACGCGCGGGCCGGCGGATTGCGGCCGCAGTTGTTGGCCGCCACCGTGCT
Source organism: bacterium (assembly GCA_036725605.1). GTDB lineage: Bacteria > Lernaellota > Lernaellaia > Lernaellales > Lernaellaceae > CALBTQ01. Next base: position 48,720 of record DAIMDW010000032.1, on the reverse strand, counting down.
CGGGCTTGCCGAGGACGATGTGCCGCCGGCGGCAATGACCAAACGGCGCACGGATATTTGAACTTGGCGAGAAGGCGCGGATCGTGTACGATCCCGCTGCAAGCAGGTAAACACTTGGCCCACGGGCCAATTAAGGATTTTATATGATGCGCGGAAACGACCTGATCATCAATGTTACCCACCGGGAGAAGCGAGTCGCCCTGCTCGAAGCGGGGCAACTGGCCGAATTGCACATCGAACTGGCCGGCGATCGCGGCATCGTCGGCAACATCTACAAAGGGCGCGTGCTGCGCGTGCTGCCGGGCATGCAGGCGGCGTTCGTCGACATCGGCCTGGATCGCGCGGCCTTCCTCTACGTGGCCGACGTGCGCGAGCACATCGACGATTACGAGATGCTGCGCGCGGCCCAGGAAGACGACAACGGGGGGCTCGATGCGCCGCCGCACGAGCAGGAAACCACCGACGAGACGCTCGACCGCGAGGCGATCGAAGGCGCGGCAAGCGCTCCGCCGGAGGAAGAACAGCCCGAACCGGCGATCGAGGAACTGCTGCACGAGGGCCAGGAGATCATGGTCCAGGTGGCCAAGGAGCCGATCGGCACCAAGGGCGCGCGCATCACCAGCCACATCACGCTGCCCGCGCGCAACCTCGTGCTGATGCCGAACATGGACCACATCGGCGTTTCGCGGCGCATCGAAAACGACGCCGAACGCACGCGGTTGCGCGAGCTGGTCGAGGCGATCCGCCCCGAGGGCATGGGCTTCATCGTGCGCACCGCCGCCGAAAGCAAGGACGAGGAAGCACTGCGCGCCGATACCGATTTCCTGCTGGGCATGTGGCAGAACATTCACAAAAAAAGCCGCACCGCGCGCGCGCCGTCGCTGCTGCACAGCGATTTGAGCATCACCCAGCGCGCCATCCGCGACCTGTTCAACGCGGAAATCGAACGGGTGGTCATCGACTCGAAAGAGGAATACGAGAAGATCCTCTCCTTCCTCGGCAAGCACATGCCCAAGGTCAATTACAAGATCGAGCTGTACGAACTCGACGAGCCGATCTTCGACCACTTCGGGCTGGAGGTGGAAATCGCCCGCGCGCTGCAGCGCAAGGTGTGGCTCAAGAGCGGCGGGTACATCGTCATCGAGCAGACCGAGGCGCTGACCGCGATCGACGTGAACACCGGCCGGTTCGTCGGCAAGCGCAACCTCGAAGACACGATTTTGAAAACCAACCTCGAGGCGGTCAAGGAAATCTGCTACCAATTGCGGCTGCGCAACATCGGCGGCATCATCATCATCGACTTCATCGACATGGAAAAGGAATCCAACCGCGAGAAGGTGTTCAGCTCGCTCAGCGAAAGCCTGAACAACGACCGCGCGAAAACGAATATCTTCAAAATATCCGAACTGGGCCTGGTGGAGATGACCCGCAAGCGCATCCGCGATTCGATCTCGCGCGTGCTCAGCGAGCCCTGCCCCTATTGCGAAGGCAAGGGCTACGTGAAGAGCAAGACCAGCATCTGCAGCGAAATCTTCCGCGAGATCAAACGCGAGATCCCCAACCATCTGGGCAAGAACCTGATTCTCAGCGTGCATCCGGACATCGCCGACATGCTCTACGAGGACGAGCGCTCGGGCATCGAATTCCTCGAGCGCAAATACGACAAGCGCATCAGCATTCAGGACAAGTCCAACTATCACATCGAGCAGTTCGAGATCATCGGCACGTAAGCGGGATCAGTCGGCGTCGTTTCGTTCCAGACAGGGCCCGCTTTCGCACCACGCGGGCAGCCAGAATTCCTCGGGGAAATGCGAACGCATGAAATTGACGACGTGGTCGCTGACTTCGCCGGCGGTGGCGAACCGCATCGTTTCGCCGGCCAGGGTCCGCGCCTGTTCCATGGTGAAGCGTTGAATGAGGCGTTTGATGCGCAGCACGCTGTGCGGCGACATGGACAGTTCGTCGATGCCCAGCCCGAGCAGCAGCATCACGTATTCCGGCTGGCCGGCCATTTCGCCGCACATCGCCACGGGAATGCCGGCCTCGTGCCCCGCCTTCACGATCAGCGAAATGCCGCGCAGGATCGCCGGGTGCATCGGCGAGAAGAGGTAGTTGACGTGCTCGTTGGACCGGTCGATGGCCAGCGTGTACTGAATCAGGTCGTTGGTGCCGATGGAGAAGAAATCGACTTCCCGCGCCAGCAAGTCGGCGATGAACGCCGCGCTGGGAATTTCGACCATGATGCCGATTTGAATTTTCTCGTCGAAGGCCACGCCTTCGTTGCGCAGTTCGTCCTGCACGCGGGCGAGAATTTCCTTGGCGCGGCGCAGTTCCTCGACGCCGCTGATCATCGGGAACATGATGCGCACCTTGCCGTGCGCGCTGGCGCGTAAAATGGCGCGCAACTGGGTGCGGAACAAATCGGGATTGGCCAGGCAGAAGCGAATCGCCCGCAGGCCCATTGCCGGGTTGGCCTCGCCTTCCAGGCGGAATTCGGGACCGATTTTGTCGCCGCCGACGTCGATGGTGCGGATGGTGGTGACGCCCTCCGCGCCCAGACCGTCGATCATGTGGCGGTAGGATTTGACCTGCTCGTCCTCGGTGGGGATGTGGTCGCCCATCAGGAAGAGGAACTCGGTGCGGAACAGGCCGACGCGCGCCAGGCCGTTGTCACGCAGGACGCTCAGTTCCGAAGGCAACTCGACGTTGGCCGCCAGTTGCACCGGCCGGCCGTCGCCGGTGGCCGCGGGCACGTCGCGCAGCAAGAGCAATTTGTTTTGCAGGTCGGCGTGGAAGCGGCGGCGCGTTTCGTACTCGGCGATCAATTCCATCGACGGATTGAGAATCACGCGGCCTTCGAAACCGTCGATGATCAGCAGATCGCCGGTCTTCACGTCGCGGGTGATCGTCTCGGTGCCGACCACCGCGGGAATTTCCATCGCGCGCGCCAGAATGCTGGTGTGGCTGGTCGGGCCGCCCACGTCGGTGATGATGCCCTTCACGAACTGGCGATTGAGGTGCGCCATGTCGGCCGGCGACAAATCGTGCGCCACGACGATCACCGGTTCGTCGATCTGATCCAGGCCCTCGCGATGCAGGCCCATCAGGTTGGCCAGCAGGCGTTGGGCGATCTGCTCGAAGTCGCGCTTGCGCTCGCGCAGGTACGGATCCTCGGCCTTTTCGAAGATGCTGGCCGCCTTGTCGAAAACCTGTTTGACCGCCCACTCGGCGTTGATGTTTTTGGTGATGATGCGCCGCCGCGCGTCTTTTTCCAGCTCGGGATCCTCGAGCACGGCGATGTGCGTGTCCAGAATCTGCAGGTGGTCGTCGCCGGAAAGCATCTCGCGCGCCTGGTGCAACTGGTGACGGGAGATGACGAAGGCCGTTTCCAGCCGCTCCAGATCGTGATCCATCGTGCCCGGCGCCAGATGTTGCTGCGGCACCTGGATGCGGTTGCGGTCGACCTGATAAGCCCGTCCCAGCGCGATGCCCGCACTGCTGGCCACTCCGTTGAGCACGGCCACGTCGATTTCGGGCTTATCCACCACCATCACTCCTCTCCGAATCGATCCTGAAACAATTTTTCCAACGCCAGCGCGGCCCGCACGGCGTCGGGGCCGTCGACCCGCAACAACAAAACGCTACCCGGCGGGGCGATCAATTGCGTCAGGCTCATGATGCTGCGCGCGTTGGCCGTGCGATGTTCGTAGGTCAACTCAACGTCGCACTTGAAGTCGCGCAGGGCGCTGACGATCTTGCTCGCCGCGCGTAAATGCATGCCGGCTCGGTTCTGGACGGTCAACTGTTTTTCCACGGTCATGTCCGCTGATTCCCCCGCAGGTACTGACTGGCCAGCAGGATGTTGTTTTTGCCCGTTTCCGCCAATTGGGCGGCCAACTCGGCCAGGGTTTTTCCCTCGCGGGAGTACACCAGATCCACCAGCATGGGCAGATTCACGCCGCTGATGACGTCCACATGATCTTCCTGCAGAAACGACAGGGCGATATTGCTGGGCGTTCCGCCGAACATATCGGTCAAAATCAAGACGCCGTCGCCGTCATTGGCTTGTTTGATGGCGTTTTGAATGCGGTGCTTGATATCGTCCGGATCTTCCAACCCGGTGATCGGCACGCTGTGCACCGAAATCATCTCATCTTCGATAATCATGGAGGTGGTGCGGATCAGTTCGTCCGACAACCCGCCATGCGCGACCACTACAATGCCTACCATATTCCTCGTTCCCGTCACTTCTCGATATCACGATGGGAGATGCTCACCATCCGTTTTTGTTCGAGTAGTTTTTGCGCCAATTTCTCCGCAATTGCAACCGAGCGATGCCGGCCGCCGGTACAGCCGATGGCGATGGTCAGGTACGTTTTTCCCTCGTGCTCGTAATGGGGCAACAGAAAATCCAGGAGGTCATCGAAGCGCTCGAGGAATTTCCTGGTTACATCGTTTTCCAAGACATAATCCGCCACCGGTTTTTCCAGACCGGTCAGCGGCTTCAATGAATCGACGAAAAACGGATTGGGCACAAAACGCACATCGATCACCAGGTCGGCGTCGGCCGGCAGTCCGTGCCGGAAACCGAAGGTGACCAGTTGCACGCGCAGGCGCTCCAATTCGCTGTCGGCGTAGCGATCCTGGATCGCGCGGCGCAGATCATGGGGTGTGAGCATCGAGGTGTCCACGACCCAATCGGCGATCTCCATCAGGTTGGCCATGCTTTCGCGCTCGCGTTGGATGCCCTCGCCCACCGAGCCGCCGGCGGCCGCCGGATGGCCGCGCCGCGTGGTCGAATAGCGGCGCTGCAGCACGTCGTCGGAGGCTTGGAGAAACACGATTTCGAGATTGTAGCCGTCCGCGCGCAGACGCGTGAACAGGTCGTTGGCGTTGGCCGGAAACGTGGCCTCGCGCGCGTCCATCACCAGGGCGAAGCGTTCGATTTCGCTGCCCCGCCCGACCGCGCCCAATTCGATCAGCTTGGGCAGCAACGCGACCGGCAGGTTGTCGATGCAAAAATAGCCGACATCCTCCAGCGCCTTGCTGGCGATCGATTTGCCGCTGCCGGAAAGGCCCGTGATGATGATCAGGCGCGAATCTTTCATTCCGGATCCTTCGTCGCGCCCAACTGCGCGTCCTCGGCCAGACGCTTGAGCAGCCGATCCTGGAATTCGCGCGCCGCGTGAAATCCCTCGAGCTTGAGCAGGTAGTTGCGCGCGGCGACCTCGATGATCGTCGAAAGATTGCGGCCGGAGCGCACGGGCAGCACGATCAGCGGCAGCTCGACGTCGAGGATGTTGATCGTCTTGTCCTCGAGGCCGAGGCGGTCGTAATCGACGTCCTCCTGCCAGGGGACAAGCTTGATGATCACCTGCACGCGTTTCTGGTCGCGGATCGCGCTGATGCCGAACAATTCTTTAATGTTCAGGATGCCGATGCCGCGGATTTCCATGTGGTACTTGGTGATTTCCGGACCGCGTCCGTACACGTTGAGCGAGCTGGAGCGGAACAGGTCGACCATGTCGTCGGCGACCAGGCGATGGCCGCGCATGATCAGGTCGAGCGCGCACTCGCTTTTGCCGATGCCCGAATCGCCCAGCAGCAGGATGCCGACGCCGAAGACGTCGAGCAGTACGCCGTGCAGGCTGGTGCGCCGGGCGAAGAACCGTTCGAGCAGGTTGGTCAGGCGTTCGATCAACCGTTGCGTGCGCAGGTTGGTGACCAGGATCGGCGTGTCGTTGAGTTCGGCCTGCTCCAAAAAGACGTTGGGCGCGTCGATGCCCCGCGTGACGATGCAGCAGGCGACGTTCTGGGCGAAAAACTTTTCGCACACGCGCCGCAGTTCGTCGGCGGACAGTTGCGCCAGGTAGGTCATTTCGGTTTTGCCGAACACCTGCACCCGGTTCTGCGCCACGTAGGAAACGTAGCCGGTCATCGCCAGGCCGGGCTTTTGCACGTACGGGATCTTGATCTTGTTCTTGAGTCCCTTGTTGGACGTGACCAGTTGCAGACCCAGTTCCCGTTCCTGGTCGTTGAGAATATCGGCAACGGTTACGAAAGCCACCGGTTCATCCTTCCTCGTCCAGGCGGCAGATCAAATCGTAGAGCTCATCGGGTTGGGCCGCGAGGATCATTTCGCGGTTTTTCGGTTCCTGCAACATTTTGTTGACCCGCTCCAGCGCCGCCAGATGACTGACGACGCTGTTGGCGGGCGCGATCAACAGAAAGAACAGCGTGGCGGCCTTGCCGTCGACACTGTCGAAATCCACGCCTTTGGCATGACGACCAAAGGCGCCGTAGATTTTGTTGAGTCCGAGCATTTTCGCATGAGGAATCGCCACGCCCGCGCCGATGCCGGTGCTGCCCAGGCGCTCACGTTCGGCCAGCGCCTTGAAGACTTTTTTCTCATCGATGCCCGGCACGGCGGCCGAGAGCGCATGCGACATCTCGTTCAAGATGCCGTTTTTATCGGTGGATGCAAGTTCGGCCACGACCGACTCCGGTCGCAGAATCGAAGCGATTTTCATTCTCGACGTCTACTCCGTTATTGTTTCGATTAATCCATACTGCCCGTCTTTGCGGCGGTACATTACATTAATTCGGCTGCTGTTTGCATTAGTAAAAACGAGAAATTCCTTCTGCGGATTTCCATCCATGTCCATGACCGCCTCTTCCAGACCGATGGGCTTGGGATTGACGGCTTCGGAGTTGACGATGCGCGTTTCCCATTCCGGCTGGGCTTCCTCGCCGGGTTCGTAGGCCGCCGCGATCTGTTCGAAGGCCTCGCGGTCGGCTTTGGTGCGGCCCTTTTTCGAACGAACCTTGTCCTTGTGTTTTTTGATCTGCCGCTCCAGCTTGTCCATGGCCATATCGATGGCGCTGTAGATGTCACCGGTTTCCTCGGCGCAGTTGATGACGTTGCGCCCGGCATTGAGCGTAACTTCGGCGATATGGCGATACTTCTCGACAACCAACACCACGTTGGCCTCGATCGGTTCGTCCAAGTACCGTTTGACCTTCAGCAGTTTCGACTCAGTGTACTCTTTGATGGCTTCAGTCGGTTCCATATGCCGGAAAGTAACGCTGACTCTCATGGATTGCCCTCCTACCGAACGCGCCTAATATGGGCGCTTTCGTTTGGTTGATGACAAGATGCCCATCATCTCGCGATACTTGGTCACGGTCCGCCGCGCGATGTTGAGCCCTTCGCGTTCCTTGAGTAACTGCACGATCTTCTGGTCCGAGTACGGCTTCTTTACATTCTCCTCCTCAATAATTTTGGCGATCATACTCTTGACGCTTTCCGAAGCGATCGAGCTTCCGTCGTCGGAAGCGATGCCGCTGTTGAAGAAATACTTGAGCTCGAAAATACCCTGCGGCGTATGCACGTATTTGTTGGTGGTCACCCGGCTGACCGTCGATTCGTGCATTTTGATGTCCTCGGCCACGTCGCGCAGGATCATCGGACGCAAGTAATTGATGCCCTGGTCGAGGAAATCGCGCTGGAAATTGACGATGCTTTCGGTGACCTTGTAGATCGTGCGCTGGCGCTGGTGGATCGAGCGGATCAGCCACAGCGCGCCGCGCAGTTTTTCCTGAATGTACTCGCGCTCCTTTTTCGACGAGGTTTCCAGATCCTGCAGGATCTGCTTGTAGTAGTTGCTCACCCGCAGTTTTGGCAGACCGTCGTCGTTGAGGGTGATCACGTATTCGTCGCCGACGCGCCGCACGTAGATGTCCGGCGTGATGTACTGCGCGCGCTCGGCGGAAAACGGCCGACCGGGCTTGGGTTCGAGGCGGGTGATGATTTGCACGCGGGTCACCACCTGTTCCACCTCGAGGTTGACCGCTTTGGCGACGGTCTTGTAATCATGACGCTCCAGGTCTTTCAGATGATCGCGCACGATGGCGCGCACCACTTTATCTTTGACCCCCAAGGTGTCGAGTTGGATCAAGAGACATTCGGCCAAATCGCGCGCGCCCACGCCGGTGGGATCGAAGGTCTGGATGCGTTCGAGCACCCACTCGGCGTTGATCGGATCGAGCTTTTCGCGCTCGACGATCTCCTCCAGCGGCGTGCCCAGGTAGCCGTCGTCGTTGATGTAGCCGATGAGCACCATGCCGGTGTTTTTCGATTCGGCGTCCATCGCGGTCATGTGCAGTTGCCATTCGAGGTGCTGGGAGAGATCGGTCGCGCGCGTCAGGACGCTCTCGACCTCTTCGCGGTCCTCGCGGTTGAAGCCGCCGCGATAATCGCTGACGCTGCGGTCGGCGAAATAGCGCGCCCAATCGACGCTGTTGTCGCCGCCGTCCCACTGGTCGGAGGTTTGCGGGGCGGTGATTTCCTGGCCGACGTCGGGCAACTGGCGCGGGTCTTCCAGCTTTTCGAGCGTCTCCTCGAGCACCGGATTTTCCAGCATCTCGCGCTGCACTTCCTGCACCAACTCGATGTGGTTGAGTTGCAGCAGCTTGATGGCCTGCTGAAGCTGCGGCGTCATGATCAACTGCTGTTGCAGCTTCAGGTTTAATTTCATCTCCAGCGCCATGTCGCGTATCGCTCCCCTTCCGCTACAAGCGGAATTTCTCGCCCAGATAGATTTCGCGCGCCCGTTGCGAATTGGCGATCGTCTCCGGATCGCCCTGCTCCAGCAATTTGCCCTGGTGAATGATGTACGCGCGATCGCAAATGTTGAGCGTCTCGCGCACGTTGTGATCGGTGATCAGCACGCCGATGCCCCGCTCGCGCAGTTGGGCGACGATGTTCTGAATTTCGCCCACGGCGATCGGATCGATGCCGGCGAAGGGCTCGTCGAGCAACACGAAATGCGGGTTGGTGACCAGCGCGCGGGAAATTTCCAGCCGGCGCCGCTCGCCGCCGGACAGCGAATAGGCCTTGTTCTTGCGCAAATGCGTGATGCCCAGATCGCGCAGCAGCGATTCGAGCCGCTCCTTCTGCTCCTGCGGCGGCAGCTCGAGCGTTTCGAGAATCGCCAGGATGTTCTCCTCCACCGAGAGCTTGCGGAAAACGGACGGTTCCTGCGGCAGGTAGCTGATGCCCTTGCGCGCGCGCTTGTACATCGGCAGTTCGGTGATCGGTTCGTCGCCGAGCATGACCCGGCCGGCGTCGGGACGATACAGGCCGACGACCATGTAGAAGTTGGTCGTCTTGCCCGCGCCGTTGGGCCCCAACAGCCCGACAACGTCGCCCTTGCGCACTTCCAAGCTCACGCCGTCGACCACCTTGCGGCGGTGAAAGGATTTGCTGAGATTTTCCGTGCGCAGCGACAACGAAACCGAATTCACTACGCCTAATCCTCCTGCTTCTTCTTGCCGCCCGACGCCTGCTGCGCCGCATCGCGCGCCGAACGCGGATCGATCGTCGCGGTCACCCGGCGCGAACCCTGCCCGACGATCTGCACCCGCTGCCCCTTGACCTGGATGACGATCTTCGCCCCGCGCAGCACGTCGCGGCCCTGTCCCACTTCGGGATTGCCGGTCAGCACGATCGTCCCGGTCTGATGATCGTATTCGGCGCGGTCGCAGGTGGCGCGGCGCTCACCCTGCACCATCTGCACGCGACCGATCGCCAGCAGGCGCTTGATCTGTCCGCCGGTCTGCGCCAAACCGGCCAACTCGCCGTCGGCGGCCTCGTCTTTCTTTTGCGACCCTTCGTAATGGATGATCAGCAAATCGCTGTTGAGCACCGCGTCGTTCTGCACAACCACGACGTTGCCGACGAAGCGCACCAGCTCTTCGTTCTGGTCGGCTTCGAGCCGGTCGGCGGCGATGTGAATCGGCTTGTCCGGATCGAAGCTCGGCGGCAGAATGCCCCCCTGCTGCGCCGGCGCGGGCGTCGCGGCCAGCAGCGTCAGGAGCGCCAGGGCGAACAGACAGCGCTTCATTGGCGCGTCTCCCGCCACAGGCTGGCCCGCACGCGTTCGCGCAGAGCGAAGCTTTGTTTTTGCAGATCCAGGTCCATGCCGACACCTTCGACCGTCAAGGACGGCCCTTCCAGCAACACCGCTTCATCGGTAGTCGCCGTTTTGTTGCGCGCGTCGAAATTCAATTGTGCCGTATGCAAAATGTAACCATCGTTCGTCTTGCCGACCACGTTGCCGCTCAGCGAGCCACGGCGATTTTCCAGGTCGACCTCGCCGCGTTCCCCCTGCACGGTGATACGCCGCGCGCCGGACACGGCCTCGCCCTCGACCTGCTTGAGCGTCAACTGGTTGCGTTGCTGGAAAAACTCCGCTTCGCGGGCCCGTAACTCCCATTGCATCGCTCCGCCTTGCGTGCGGGTATACACAAATTCGCTGAGAATTCCCTGGGCGGCGGGCTCGACGGCATCCGACGATTGCCGCTTGGCCGGCGCGGCAGTAAGGTTGATCCAAATGATCGCCCCCCCGACGACAACCAAGACACATAACGCAGCAATTCGAAGCGGTTGTTTTCCCATAATGTGCGGCCATTATAGCACGATTTATGCCAATTCCCCAAAGGATTTCAGCAGGCGCCCTTCACTCATTTAACTTATCGGAATTACAATGCAAACAGTTAAATCAATCGGGGGAGCACAATTTTCTTTTTTTCGATTTTCGTCCGTTGTCTCGCGCGGGGGCATCCATTAGGATAGGGGCTCATTTTCCGGAGCGAAACACGCGTGAAGCAGCCATCGACGAACATCCCGGCCTATTCCCTGTGCCTGACGGCGGCGCTGGCCGTGCGTCTGGGATTTCCCCGCTTATTCGGCGGGTTAAGCGAGCGCAGCCTGGAGCAGATCCTCGATGCGCGGCAGTGGAGCGAGGTCGGGCACTGGACGCTGCCGGGCGCGCCGCATTACTTCCTGCAGACGCAGGTGCGCGATCTGCTCGGCGACACCCTGCCCGCCATGCGCTGGCTGCCGGTGCTGGCCGGGCTGGCCGTGATGTTGCTGCTGTATCTGCACGGGCTGCGCACGGGGCGGCGGCGCGCGGGGATGATCGCCGTGTTGTTCTATGCGGCGATTCCGCTCGCGCTGATGGAAAGCATTCACCCGTCGCCGGCGGCAGGCGCGACGGCGGGCGTGGTGCTCGGCCTGTACCTGCTGGACCGCGCGTATTCCCAGCGAACCAACTGGCTCGCGATCGCGGCCGGGCTGTGTTGGGGACTGGCCTGGTGGATCGTGCCGGGCGCGGCGCTGCCGATCGTCGCGGCGGGCATTCCCCTGCTCGGATCGCGGCGCGATGAAGACACTCCCCGGCGTATTTTCCCGGCGGCGCTGGCCGGGTTCTTCGCGCTGTTCGTTCCGCTGACGATCTTCCGCCACGTCGTCGAAATCCCCGCGTTGTCGCCCGGTCTGCCGGCGGCGGATTTGCTCGGCTCATCGGCGATGATCCTCACTCTGGCGGGCAGCGGGCTGCTGATTCTCCCCGGCGTCCTCTCGTGGAAACGCGCATCGCTGTTCGACCGCAGCGCCTGGTGGATGGGCCTGGTCGCGCTCGGATTGATCGTCACCGGCTCGCCGACGTTGCGCGAAACGGCCGTGGGCGTGGCCGCCGCCATGCTGGGATGGTCGGCCGCCGTGCACCTCGACGCGATGCTGCCGCCGGTGGCCGAGGCGAACGACCGACGCCGGTACGCGCTGCCGCTGGTGTTGATCGTCGTCACGATCGGCGGACCGGCGCTCGCCTACCGCGCGTTGAACGAGGCGGATCGTCACTGCGCCGCGCGGGTCGAAGCGCTGCGCCGGCTGGATATCGGCGAAGGCGTGTTCGGCGGCGGCATGGCGATGAACTATCTGCTGACCGGCGAGCGCAACGTCGCCTCGTTTGCCGACCTCTCGCCGCGCGAGCAAGGCATCGCCGAGCGCGACGGGCTGGCGAGCCTGCTGCGCGACAAGAAAATCGTCGGGATCGTCCTGGATCGCCGCCGCGATGATCCGCGCTGGAGCGAAGAGCTGGACCACGATTGGATGGCCACGCGGCTGTTGGACAACGGCGAATTCGTCGCCCATCGGCTGGATGATGTTTTCCCGGCCGGCGAGCAGCGGTTCGTGGAATGGAGCAAGCTCGATCCGGCGTGGCCGCGACAGGGGCGCATCGTCAATCATGAAACGCCGGCGCGCCTGGAGTTGATCAGCCAACCGCGCGCGAGCGAGCCCTACGTGCCGGGCATCGACCGGCGGGTGCTGATTGAGCTGACCGACGAACCGGGCGGCGCGGACGTCTATCAAATCGACATCGACTGCTACGACCAGCAAGATGCCTTGCTGTGGCAACATCGCGAGACGATCGATTTATCCGAAAGCGTCGCCGGACCCGGCGTGCGCCTGGCGCAGATCGCCCTGGAGCGCAGCAGGCGCAGCGACGGCGAGGTGCTGATCGTGCCGCCGATGATCCTGCAGATCGCCACGGTGCGCATCAGCGCCGCACCGGAAAATTCCCCGGAACGCAAGCTGACCGTATTGGCAAGGCTGCCGCTTTGGTGGTAGGGTCGAGCGATGCGCAAACAATTGAAAAGAGAAACATTATACTTCTGGGGAATCATTGCCCTGGCGTTGGGTTTGCGCCTTTTTTTCTATCATCAGTTCGGCAACGTCTTCTCCCATGAAGGCGAGAGCTACAGCAAAATCAACCTCGCGCGCGGCTGGGTGTACGGCGGCATGCCCTACCCCGATCCCAATTTCGGCCCGCTGCACACCTGGTTGATTTACGCGTTGTATTGGCTGTTCGGCGATTGGGTGACGCCGCTGCGGCTGTTCGGCGTGATCGTGGGCACGTTCAGCGTCGCGTTTTTCTACGGCGCGCTGCGCGAGGAACTGGGCACGAAAGAAGCGCTGTTCGGCGGCCTGCTCTACGCCGCCTTTCCCATGCACCTGCGCGCCAGCCCGACGGGCATTGCCGAAACGCCGTACATCTTCTTTCTGACGATGGGTTTGTACGCGTTTTTGCGCCTGCGCAATCGCGAGCAGGATCAGTGGTTCAATACCATCATCGCCGCCGTCGGCTTCACCGGCGCGGGCATGCTGCGTTACGAAGCGTGGCTGTTTCTGCCGGTGTTGTGTTTGCTGCTGCTGTTGAAACGCAAGATCGTCGCCACCTTCGTCTTCGGCGCACTGTGCTCGATTTTCCCCCTCGTGCACATGTACGAAACGTACAAAATGACCGGCGATCCGACGAACTTCTCGAAGGTCGCCGCGACCATCGCGCATCAATACATGCCGTGGGTGTACAGCGATTTCGAACGGCTGACCGGCTGGTCGGTGAACATCTTGTACGGCGTGGGCGCGCCGGTCGCGGCGCTGTTGCTGATCGGCCTGATCTACAGCCTGTACAAACGCCAAGGGTGGATCTTCGCGGCGATCCTGGCGGCGCCGTTCGCGGTGGTGCATTACAAATCGTACACCAACACGATGGACCCCTCGCTGGAGCGCTACTCGCTGTCGTTCGCCACGCTGCTGTTGCCCTACGCGGCGTTGTTGCTGGCCCGCATGCACGACTGGCTGCGCTCGCACCGGCCGGAATTCGTGCACGTGCTGACGGCGGCGGTGCTGGTCATCGCCGGCTACCAGGTAAATCTGGGATACGTGCAGGCGCGGAAAAACCAGTTTCCGATCGACATCCAGAACGTCGTGAAGTGGCTGCGCAACAACACCACCGACAAGGATCGCGTGCTGGCCGACAAGCAGTTTCACCCCTACGTGGTGATCGAAAGCGGGTTGGAACACGAAAACTTCGTCAGCATCGAATGGGAAGCGGGCACCGATAAGATCCAGGAAAACGCGCTCGAGCGGATGCTGACCGAAAAGACGCCGACGATCGTCATTCTGGATTACACCTTCGCCAACATCCCGCACGTCAATTCGAACCTCGACGCCTTCCCGATTCCGAAAGACGAAAACCGGGCGACCTTCCACAGCTTGGAGTTCGTCAAGGAATTCCAGGAAGGCAACTACGCCGTCTTCCGCGTCGTCAAACCGCCGGCGAGCCGGCCATGAGACGGTGGCGCCGTAAACACACGCGCAATTTGTTATTCGGCCTGCTCGTCGCGGCGGCCTTGTTTGTTTTGTTTGAAGGGCTGCTGCGCACGTTCGATTATCGCGGCGACCCGGGCGTGGCCGATTTCCGCTTCCGGCTCGGCGACGTGGTGGTCGAAGGCAAACCGGACCCGATTCGCTTCTGGAAAATCGAGGGCAACGAACCGCACTTCAACAACTACGGTCCGCGCATTATCTGCATGGCCGATTCGGTGCTGGTGGTCGACGTCAACAAGTCCTATGCCGCGTTTTTGCCCAAGGCGTTGCACGAGGCCGGCTACGCGAAGTCGGTGCAGGTTTTCAACGCCGGCGTCTCGGGCTACACCTCGTTTCAGGGAAAGCGTTACCTGGAGCATGAACTGCGCCAATATCATCCGGCGATCGTGACCGTCGAATTCGGCTGGAACGACCACATGGACAGCGGCATCGGCATCAGCGATCACCAGGCCCGCGTACCCTTGTCCTTCGTCCTGGCCATCCAGAAACGATTGGCTTTCCTGCGCACCTATCGCCTGCTGCGCACCACGATGAAACCGCGCTCGAAGCCGGCCGGCGTCCTGCGCGTGCCGCTGCCGCAGTATGAGGAAAACCTGACCGCGATCGTCGAGACGGCGCGGCGCGACAACATCGTGCCGATTCTGATCGTGCCGCCGTATCTGGAACATACCAACTCCGATCAGTCGCTTCATTTAAAGTACATCGACGCCACCCGCGCGGTGATCGCCCGAACCGGCGCGATCGGCATCGATCTGGTCGAGCAATTCCGCACGCGCCCCGACTTTTTCTTCTTCCCCGAAATCGATTGCGTGCACTTCAACGAGCACGGCGCGGAGTTGATCGCCGAGACGCTGGCGCGGACAATCGTCGAAAAACGTCTGTTGGACGGCGACTAACGCCATCCTGTTGAGACTAAAACGCATTTGCGTTGACAACCGACGGCGGATGTCTATAATTTGCCGATCGAATGTTCGTTGGATTTCCCTCACTTGGAGGATGCGATATGTCCCAAAAGAACTTCCTATTCACGTCCGAATCGGTGACCGAGGGCCACCCCGACAAGATCGCCGATCAAATTTCGGATTCAGTTCTCGACGCCATCATCAAAGACGATCCGACCGGGCGCGTCGCTTGCGAAACGTTGGTCACCACCGGCATGGCGGTTATCGCCGGTGAAATCACCACCAATACCTACGTCGACATGCCCCAGGTCGTGCGCGATACGATCCGCGACATCGGGTACAACGACTCGAACATGGGCTTCGACTGGGAAACCTGCGCGGTGATTACCAGTATCGATCGCCAGAGCCCGGACATCTCGCAGGGCGTCACCGCCGGCGAGGGTCTGCACGACGAACAGGGCGCCGGCGACCAGGGCATCATGTTCGGCTACGCGGTGAACGAAACCGCCACGCTGATGCCCGCGCCGATTTACTACGCGCACAAACTGACCGAAGGACTGTCGCTGGCGCGCAAGGAAGGCCGTTTGAATTTCCTGCGTCCCGACGGCAAGAGCCAGGTTTCGGTGGAATACATCGACAACAAACCGGTGCGTATTCACACGGTGGTCATCGCCACGCAGCATTCGCCGCGCGTGACCTACGATGAGATCGTCGACGGCATCAAAAAGGAAGTCATTTTCAAATCGCTGCCGGCCGAGCTGCTCGACGACAAAACGATCTATCACATCAACGCCACCGGGCGGTTCGTCATCGGCGGTCCGCAGGGCGACTGCGGCCTGACCGGGCGCAAGATCGTCGTGGACACCTACGGCGGCATGGGCCGGCACGGCGGCGGCGCTTTCTCGGGCAAGGATCCGAGCAAGGTGGACCGCAGCGCGTGTTACATGGCGCGTTACATCGCGAAAAACGTGGTCGCGGCGGGGCTGGCGCATCGCTGTGAAGTGCAGCTGGGTTACGTGATCGGCGTGGCCGATCCGGTCAGCGTGTACGTGGACACCTTCGGCACGCACAACGTCGATCCGGACGTGATCGCCAAGGCGATCCGCGAAGTGTTCCCGCTCAAGCCGGCGGAGATCATTCGCCACCTGGATCTGCTGCAGCCGATTTACAGGAAAACGGCCGCCTACGGTCACTTCGGGCGCGAGATTTTCAGTTGGGAAAAAATCGACAAAGTCGAGGACCTGAAAAAGGCCGTGCGATAGTAAAACCCCTTGAAGTAACGACGGGTAGGCGCTAGCCTACCCGTTTGTATTTCTCAGCAAAGGAGATGGAGATGATCAAGCATCACGTCAAAGACCTGGCGTTGGCGGAATTGGGCAAAAAGCGCATTGATTGGGCCGAAAAAGACATGCCGGTTCTGCGTTTGATCCGCGAACGTTTCAGCAAAGAAAAACCGCTGACGGGCTTGACCGTCGCCGCCTGTTTGCATGTGACCACCGAAACCGCCAACCTGATGAAAACCCTCAAAGCGGGCGGCGCGAACACGGTGCTGTGCGCCTCCAATCCGCTGTCGACGCAGGACGACACGGCGGCGAGTCTGGTGGCGCACGACGAAATTCCCGTCTTCTCGATCAAGGGCGAGGACAACGAAACGTACTATTCGCACATCAACGCCGCGCTGGATTTCCATCCGCAGGTGACGATGGACGACGGCGCCGACCTGGTCAGCGTGCTGCACAAAGAGCGCAAAGATCAGCTCGCCGAAGTGGTGTGCGGCACCGAGGAAACGACCACCGGCGTGATTCGCCTGCGGGCGATGGCCGCCGAAGGCGTGCTGGGGTTCCCGATCATCGCGGTCAACGACGCCAAGACCAAACACTTCTTCGACAATCGCTACGGCACGGGCCAGTCGACGATCGACGGCATGGTGCGCGCGACCAACCGCCTGCTGGCCGGCAGCAATTTCGTCGTCTCCGGCTACGGCTGGTGCGGGCGCGGCATGGCCATGCGGGCGCGCGGCATGGGCGCGAACGTGATCGTCTGTGAAGTCGATCCGATGGTTTCGCTCGAAGCGGTGATGGACGGCTTCCGCGTGATGCCGATCGCCGAAGCCGCGAAGATCGGCGATTTCTTCTGCACGCTGACCGGCGATATCAACGTTATCGACGTGCCGCACTTCGAAATGATGAAAGACGGCGCGATCGTCGCCAACAGCGGCCACTTCAACGTCGAGCTCAACCTCAAGGGGCTCGAAGAGATCGCCGTCGAGCACAAAGAGGTGCGCCCGTTCGTCGAAGAATACACGCTCAAAAGCGGCAATCACGTCTGCGTGCTGGGCGAAGGCCGGTTGATCAACCTCGCCGCCGCCGAAGGGCATCCCAGTGGCGTGATGGATATGAGTTTCGCCAACCAGGCGCTATCGCTCGAATACCTCTGGGCGAAAAGGCCGGCGTTGGAAAAGAGCGTCTACCCGGTGCCGGAAGACATCGACAAGGAAATCGCGCGCCTCAAGCTGGCCGCGATGGGCATCACCATCGACACGTTGACGCCCGAACAGGAAGAGTATTTGCGCTCCTGGCAGATCGGCACCTGATTTCACCTCTGGTTCGGAGACACACGGATGAAAGCCTGGATCCGCGCGATTGGATTTTATCGCGGCTTCCTGCTGGTCAGCTTCGTTCCCACCAGCCTCGGCGCGGCGGTCGCCTTCGCGCAAACGAGCGGCTTTTCGTGGGGCTTGTTCGCACTGACCATGCTCGCCGTCTGGTGCAGCCACGCGGGCACCAACCTGCTCAACGATTACTACGATCACGTGTCGGGCACCGACGACATCAACGAGGTGCGCACGCCCTTCTCCGGCGGCACGCGCGTCATTCAGGAAAACATGCTGCCGGCCTGGAAGCTGAAAATCGCCGCGGTGATTTTCTTCGGCATCGGCGCGGTGCTGTTTCTCACCCTCATCAGCCTGACCGGCTGGCCCTTGCTGCTGCTGGTCGTTTTCGGTCTGGCCAGCGGCTGGTTTTACACCTGGCGGCCGGTGTGGCTGGCTTACCGCGGCTTCGGTGAATTGTTCATTCTGCTCAACTTCGGTCCGGCGCTGGTCTGGACCGGTTATTACACGCAACTGCGCAGCGTCGATCTGACCTCGCTGATGATCGGCCTGATCGTCGGCCTGTGGGCGGCGGCGATCATCACGATCAACGAGGTGCCCGATTACGTCGCCGACAAGGCGGTCGGGAAGAACAACCTCGTCGTACGCTTCGGCCCGGCGCTGGGCATCAAGTTGTGGGCGACGCTGCTGTACGTGGCGTTGGCGCTGCTGGTGGGCGGCGTGTTCACCGGCATCCTGCCGCGCACGGCGGCGCTGGCGATGCTGGTGACGCCGTTGATCATCCGCCTGACCGACCGCGCGAGTCGGCCCATCGAGGAAATCGCCGAGGTGACCGAGCTGTGCGGCGGCACGATCAAAAGCGAAGTCACCGTGTGGGCGCTGCTGCTGGTCGGCCTGATCGTCACCGGCTTCCAGGGATGGGCCTGATGCGCATCGCGATCGTCGGCGCCGGACCGGCCGGATCCTATTGCGCCGCCCTCCTCGCCCGCCGGGGAGCCGACGTCACCCTGTTCGACCGGCAAGCGACCGCCTGGGAAAAGCCTTGCGGCGGCGGCGTGCCGCCTAAAGTGCGCGAGCGCTTCGCCGAGGTGCTCGCCTACGACGGGCCGCGCCAGGCGGTGGACACCGGCGTGTTCACCTCGCCGTCGGGCGTGCCGGTGCGCCTGCAAAGCGGGCGGCCGATGTGGATCATCGAGCGCAAGCTCTTCGACGGCTACCTGCGCGATCTGGCCAAACAAGCCGGCGCGAAATTCACTCATCAACGCATCCGCCGCGTCGAGCAAGACGGCCGCGAGGTCGTGCTGCACGGCGCGCAGGAACATCGTTTCGATTTCGTCATCGGCGCGGACGGTTGTTTTTCGGTGGTGCGCCGCGACCTGCTCGGGCCGATTCCCAAGCACCTGGTCAGCATGACCGTCGGGTATTTCATCGACGTCCAACAGACCGAGGCGGTCACCTGGTTTCTGCCCAAACCGGGGTACGTGTGGGCGTACCCGCGCCCCGACCACATTTGCCTGGGCGGCGGATCGAGTGACCCGCAACTGGACATGTGGGCCGAGGTCGAGCGCATCCGTAGCGCG
Source organism: bacterium (assembly GCA_036725605.1). GTDB lineage: Bacteria > Lernaellota > Lernaellaia > Lernaellales > Lernaellaceae > CALBTQ01. Next base: position 29,613 of record DAIMDW010000032.1, on the reverse strand, counting down.
CATTATCCGACCGCGACTGTGCGACAGAAGTGGGCCGCGCCGATTCCGTTCATCCGCGATCCGTCGTTCTTTCGCGGGCCGACGACCGGGGCGAACTTCGCGGTGATCGGCGACGCCGCCGGGCACGTGGACGCGCTGACCGGCGAAGGCATCTTGTATGCATTGTGGGGCGGCGCGCTGTTGGCGCGGGCGTTGCTGGCGGGCGATCATCGCCATTACGAAGTCGCGTGGCACGATGAATACGGGCGCGAGCTGGAGAAGACGAGCAATCTGTCGGCGCGCTTTTACGATCCGCGCACGATGGAGCGCGTGTTCGGCGTCGCCGCGCGCAGCGCCACCTTGCGGCGCTATTTGATGGACATCATGACCGATCAGCCAAGCTACCTGGAAACCGGGCGGATGTTCATGCGGCGACTGCCGATGATCGGCCTGGACCTGATACGGAGTCTGTGGTGAACACACCGTTGCCGGCCAAATCGCAGTTGTGGGCGTGGGGCATCGTTTCGTGGTTGTTGTGCGCGAGCTTCACGTTCTACGTAACCTTCGTGCAATACGCGCTGCTGGGGCGGGCGACCACCGAACTGCAACTGCGCGAAGAGGATCTGACGATCGGCTTCGGCCTGCTGGCGTTGTTGGGCATCGCCGGCTCGCTGCTGGCCGGGTATTGGATCGATCGCAAGCGGGCGCGACCGGGGCAGTTGGTGCAGGCCACGGCCTATCTGTCGGGCGCGGTCGCGTTGTGCGCGGTGCTGGCGATGCAGGCGCCCGGACGCTGGACGCTCACGGCCGTGTTCGCGCCGATGGGCCTGGCGCTGGGCCTGTTGATCGTCGTGTTGCTGTTCCTCTTTTTGTCGCTGCTGCCCTTCCGCGTGCGCGGCATCTTCGCCGGATTCACCGCCGCGATCGTCTACCTGATGGCGAACGTCCTGGCGCTGTTCACCGCGACGCCGGATAAAATCGGCCTGTTCGATCTGGGCCTGATGCTCGGCAACGTCGCGCTGGCCTTGGTTTTCTACGACATCCTCACGTCCGTACCGGCCGAAACGCCGGGCGTCGAACGGCCGCTCAAGGCCATGCCGTTGCGGCTGTTGCCGCTGGCGGCGGTCGTGCTGATCGACACGGCGCTGTTCGTGCAGGTGTCGCGCGCGCCGGGGCAATGGCCGGTGTACGCGACCGCGCGCGATTGGCTGTCCAACGGGCTGTTTCATTTTCTGGTCGCCGCGTTCGCCGGCTTGCTGTACGCGCGCATGGGCTGGCTGAAGCTGACCAAGCTCGCGGCCGTCGCGCTGGCGCTGACGCTGGGCTTGTTCGTCGCGCATCGCCTGGGCGCGGCCGATCTGGGCAAGGCGATCGTCATCGCCTACAGCCTGACCGTCGGCCTGTACACGGTGGCCCTGTTCACCGTCTTCGGCGAAGAGACCCCGCGCGCGCGCCCGGCCACGGGCATCGCCTGGGGCATGTGCCTGGTCGGCTGGATATGCAGTCCGGCGGGAATCGCGTTGGGAACCGCGCTGCTGTAACGCTTACCAGCGCATGAGCATCGCACCCCAGGTGTACCCGGCGCCGAAGGACGCGAAGCCGACCAGCATCCCGGGCTTGATCAACTTCTTCTTCAACGCTTCGTGGGTAACGATGGGCAGCGTCGCGGCGGTCGTGTTGCCGTATTTCTCGATGTTGTTGAGCGTCTTTTCCGGCGGCACGCCGGCCGTCTGGCAGGCGAATTCGTTGATGCGCAAATTGGCCTGGTGCAGCACCCAGAAATCGACCTCTTCCGGCTTGACGCCCGCCTTGTCGCAGGCGGTTTTCATCGTTTCGGGCAACCGCCGAATGGCGTGCGAAAAGACCAGCGGGCCTTTCATCTTCGGATAGATGCGGCTTTCCTCGATCATCTTGTGCGTCAGGCGCGGATGCTTCACCGAGCTTTCCATTTCGGTCCACAGGGCGCGGAAGTACTTGCCGTCGCCGTGCAGATCGGTCGCCACCACGCCTTTGTCCTCCTCGTCGGTCGCTTGGCAGATAAACACGCCGGCGCCGTCGCCGAAGATCACGGTCACGTCGCGCCCCTCTTTGGAGAAGTCCAGCGCGGTCGAGTGAATCTCCGAGCCGGTGACCAGGATCGTCTTGAACAACCCCTGACGGATCCAGGCGTCGGCCACGGCCATCGCGTAGAGGAAGCCGGTGCATTGGTTGCGGATGTCCATCACCGCGCCGCCGTTGATGCCCAGCGCGTTTTGCACCAGCGGGGCCATGCCGGGGAACATGTGGTCCATGCTCAGCGTGGCGGAAATGACCGCTTCGATTTCGTTGGCGTCGATGCCCGCTTCGGCCAGCGCGATGTCGGCGGCGCGTTTGATCATCTCGGTGCCGCTCATGCCCTCGGGCACGAACCGCCGCTCCTTGATGCCGGTGCGCTGCACGATCCATTCGTCGGAGGTTTCAAACAGCTTGGCCAGATCGTCGTTGGTCACGACCCGCTCGGGAACGTACATCCCGGTGCCGATCACTTTCATGCTGGGCATCGTTGACTCCTAGAGTTTGATCTTGCGCAAATACTCCGCCGCTTCCTCGGGCGGCGTGGGGTTGATGTAGAAACCGCTGCCGCGTTCGAAGCCCGCGATTTTCGTCAGGCGCGAGGTGATCTCGATGTGCCAGTGATAAAACGCCGCCACACCCTGCCCGAAGGGCGTGGTGTGCAGCGTCAGGTTGTAAGCCGTTTCGCCCACGGCCCGTTCGAGGCGGCGCAGCGTTTCGGAAAGGATCTTGGCCAGGAAAGCGAATTGCTCGTCGTTGGTTTCCTCGAAACGAGCCTGATGCGTGCGCGGCAGAATCCACAACTCGAAGGGATGCCGGCTGGCGAACGGCGCGATGACCACGTAGTCGGGATTTTCCGCGACGAGCCGTTCGTTGTCGTGCAGTTCCTGGCGCACGATGTCGCAGTAGATGCAGCGCTGCTTGAAATCGAAATACCGCTCGCTGCCTTTGAGTTCCTCCATCACCGACTTGGGCACGATGGGCAGCGCGATCAACTGACTGTGGCTGTGCGGCTGCGTCGCGCCCGCGCCCGCGCCCTCGTTCTTGAACACGAGCGTGTATTTGAAACGCACGTCGCGCTTCAGATCGTTCATGCGATCGCGGTAGGCGCGCAGCACGCACTGCAATTCGTGTTCGTTGTACTGCGACATCTTACGGTCGTGGGCCGGCGTTTCGATGATGATCTCGTGCGCGCCGATGCCGTTCATCTTGTCGTAAAGCCCGAGGCCCTGCCGATCCAGCTCGCCCTCGACGCGCAGCGCGGGAAACTTGTTGGGAATCACGCGGACGCGCCAGTTGGGATCGTTGGTTCCGCCGGAATCGCGGTAGGCCAGAATCTCGCGTGGGGTCAGGTGTTCATTGCCCGGGCAGAACGGACAGATGCCCGGCTGTTCGAGCGCCGGCTCCGGCTCGAGATTCAACGGCCGCTTGGCGCGCTCGGTGGAAATGATCACCCACCGTTCGGTAATTGGACATTTGCGAAGTTCGGGCATGTTACTTTTTCCACCATAGCGGATCGACGTCCGCGAAAACGGAATCCTGCGCTTCCAGTTCGTCGAGGAAATTGCCGTCGGCGTCCGACAAGCCGCCGTTGGCGCGATAGTGATCGAGAATGCCGACCAGGCGCTTAAAATATTCGTCGTGCACCGACAGGCGCATTTCGGCGTAGTCGCGCGCCGACCAGGTGCTGATCAGGAACTGCCAGTCGCTGGCTTCCAGCAGCAACAGTTCGCGCGCGAGTTGTTTCATCAGGCGTTTGATCGTCGGGTCGTCGCTGGCGGCAAAGGCCTCGGCGAGTTCGCCCATTTTCGTTTCAGCCAGGTAAATATGCTTCCAGGACCACTCGGTCCATTCGTTGAGCCAAATGTAATGGTAGCCGCCCTCGCCCCAACTGCCTTCGGGAATGGCGATGATCTCGGTCGGCGGATTCGTCTGCAGCATCTGCCCGCCGGTGGCCGGCTCCAGATCCGGATCGGCGGCGACCCACTTGCAGACGTTGTAGATGAATTCCGGGCCCTCGAACCACCAATGGCCGAACAACTCGGTGTCGAAGGGCGCGACCAGGATGCCCGCCTCGCCGACTTCGTCGCGGTAAGCGGTCAACTGCTTTTTGATCAGATCCTTGAAGTGGCCGGCGTTTTCGTTGAGCCGCGCGGCGATGATCGACGGGTCGTATTCCTTTTTGTCGCCCAGGTCGACTTTCGCGCCGGTGACGCGCCAGTAGCGGTTGCCGCCCGGGAAATGCTTTTTGTGGAAGTCGAGGTAGTTGCCGTCGCCCGGATAGCCGTATTCGCCGGACCACACCTGCAGCGCGGTCTGCGTGTCGCGCACGAGAATCGCCGCGACCTTCGGACCGCCGCGACTGGAGACCAGATACGATTTGCGCGGCGTTTTCGGATCGCCTTCGATGTGCGTGTAGGCTTTTTCGAACTGCCCCCACAGACGCTGCAGGGCGTCGAAACGGTCGATGTACGCGCCGATCGGCTTGCCGCCTTCGAGCAGGTGGCTGTCGACGATGAAGTAGCTGATGCCGTTTTCGTGCAGCACTTCCTCGACGCCGGCACGGTCACAGGTTTTCTTGCCGGGGAAATCGACCGGGTGCGTCCAGGCGTAGGACGGGCGATAGGCGCACTCGGGCAGCCAGATGCCCGCGGGCTGTTTGCCGAAATGCTTGCGGTACGTTTCCACGCCGGTACGCACCTGGGCGCGCACGGCCTCGTCGGAGCCCAGCAGCGGCAGGTAACCGTGCGTCGCGGCGCAGGTGATGATTTCGATGTGTCCGTCGTCTTGCAGCTTGCGGAACGAGCCGACGATGTCGCGGTGATATTTTTCGTTGAAATCGCGGCTGATCGCCATGAAGTAGTCGCGCCACATCGCGGCCAGCGACTCCTTGGAGTCGCCGGTGCGCGCAAAGGCCTCGTAGTCGTTGACGCTGGCTTCGATCTTTTGATCGATGTAGTCGTTCAGAATTTCCGGAAAGGCCGGATGCGCCAACTGCTCGCATAAAATCGGCGTCAGACCGATGGTGATCGCCGGTTTGATCCCCTCGTCGACCAGCCGATTGAAGACATTCAATAGCGGGATGTAACATTCGACCGCAGCCTCGTTGAGCCAATCGGTGCCGTGCGGCCATTTGCCGTGTCCCAGTACGTAGGGTAAATGCGTGTGCAGAACGAACGTGAATTTTCCCAAAGACATTTTATAAACTCCCCAACGTCAAAGTGAGTTGCAGGGCTTTGCTTTCCCCCGTACCGACGCGGAACCGGTTGCAGAAGGCGAAGGCCGTTCCCTGATAGGTGCGCTCGAAACCGCCCTCGCTCTGGCTGACGGTCTCGACCGGGAAATGCCACAGCTCGGTGGGTTCGTCGACGCGCATTTCGACGCGCAGTTTTTTCCAGGCGTCGTTGAGCGCGATCATCTCGATGCTTTCGGCGATGCCGCTGACGCCCATCGTGCGTTTCTCGTCGCCGACTTCGATCCAGCGATCCTCGGCCATGCCGGTCAGCAGGGTGAAGTTCCATTGCCGCGCCAGCCACAGGTCGATTTCGGCGCCGAGGTTGGTGACCGTCGTAACCAGGTCGATCCGCGGTTGGTCGACCGCCGCCGAAACCGTTTTGGTCACGCGCAACGGATGACGCACGCCGCCCGGGTAGATGCCGCCCTCGCGGGTCATCTCGATTTCGAAGCGGTCGCCGACGCGCTCGGCGCGCACCAGTTGATAGGGCTGGTTGACGAAATCGCCCAATTCGCCGTAACGCACGGTGGCGAAGCCGGCCGCATCGGTCCACGGCGCGAGGAAATGGTCGAGGTTGCCGTAGCGATCGAACCAATCGTAGAACAGCAGCTCGGCCAGACCCTTTTCCTTGACGCGCACGACCTCGTGCGGATTTTTCGCCTCGCCGTTGGATTCCTGGTGCACCGACAATTTCGAGTGATAGATCTCGCGCCGCCGCGCCAGTACATCGGTGAGGTGATGACGCGAGCGCCGGTCGACCAACTCGTACACCGAACCGCCGTAGGACGGCTTGACCACCAAGTGCAGATACTCGGTGTCGATAACCACATCGTCGTTGCCGTCGGCGTCGTGATCGATCACTTCCAGCACGGGCAAGCCGAGCACGGCGTCGATTTTCTCCTCGGCGGCGTACAACTCGTTGAACACGCCGTCGCGTAGATAGTTCAAATACAGACCGCCGAACAGGCCGTGCCAGTAAGCGCAATTGCATTGGCCGCGCAGCAGCGACGTTTGCGCTTCCTTGAGCCTTTCGTCGTCCGGGTGCTCGGCCAGCGCCCGTTGCAGCTTTTGCGAAATGCGCAGCATGCGTTTGTGCATGCGGTTGGCCTCGGGGTACTTGGCCAGGAAGTTGTCCCAGAAGCCGCCGCGCACAAAGGGCGCGAGGTGATCCCAATGCCCGTCGCGCGTGGCCTGTTCGCGAATGCGCATCAGTTCGACGCCCGCCTCGACCGGCAGCGACCACTCGGTCATCTCGTGGTAGCTGGCGGTGGGCAGATACAGGCGGCCGGTCGGCGGATCGGCGTCGAGCACCTCGCGGTAGAGCACGATGTCGATGTCGTCGGCCTGCTCGAGCTTGACGAAGAATTTTTCGAGCCACTGTTTTTCGTAAACCCACTCGTAGGTCTCGGGCCAGATGCCGAACTTCTCGCCGTCGTCGGCGTAGGTGACGACCGGATTTTTCATCCGCTTGCCGATTTCACGGATGTACGCCAGGTTGTTTTCCGCCGAATCGAAGGGGATTTTGTAGCGCAGCACCTTGTCGATGGGGAACATCGCCGTGGTGTTGCCCCAACGTTCGGTGCTGTAATAGCCGACCATTTTTTCCTTCGGGATGCCGGCGAAGCGGAAGTGGCTTTCGTCGACGATCGTGTATTCGATGCCCGCCTCGCGCAGCAACACCGGCAGGCTCGGTTCCCAGATGCGCTCGGTGAGCCAGATGCCGCGAATCTCCGCGCCCAGGCGCCGGCGCGCCCACTCGTTCATGCGGGTGAGTTGTTCCAGTGCGTCGTCATGCGGAATGGCGGTGAGGATCGGCTCGTAAAAACCGCCGCCGAGGATTTCGAGCTGATTGCGCTCGACCAGCTTGCCGAGCTTTTCGATGTACTCGGGCTGGTGCGCTTCGATCCACTCCAGCAAGCAACCGCTGTGGTGAATGGCCATGCGGATCGCCGGATGCGCGTCGAGAAGTTCCAGAAACGGCGCGTAGCAGCGTTCATAAGCCTCGGCCATCACGCCGGCGAAATTGCCGACCGGCTGATGGTTGTGCGTTCCCAACGCGAGGCGTACCTTGTTCTTGTTCACGTCAGACACTCCAGTTGATGCTGTCATAATTTTCATCGGGCACGTAAATCATGACGCGCCCGTTTTTCGGAAAACGATCTTCCTCGACCTCGCCCTTCATCAGGTAGATGACGAACCACAGCGGCTGGCCCGGCGAAACGTCGAGCAGTTTGAAGGGCACGGCGACCTCGGCGATTTCGCCGACGCGCACGCCGTCGTGTTGCGCCACCGTTTCCCACCGGCTCAGATCGTCAGGCGCCAGCAACTCGTACTCGCGCAATTCGGCATCGCCCAAGGCGAAGGGGAAACTCACCTGGCGCTCGACCTGCCCTTGCAATTGAATGACCACGCGCAGGCCGTTTTCGCCGTAGGCCAGGCACTCGTCGGAGGGATCCAGGCGCAGGTAGAGGTTTTGTTGATCGAAGCCGAAGTACAGTTTGTGCAGGATATTCTTGGACAGGTGCATGCTGCCGCGCACCTTGGCCAGATCGATAAAGCCGGCGTCCTTCCACTCGTAGAAATGAGTGACGCGACCGTCCAGTTGCGGAGAAATGAGCGAGAGCGGTTGTACTACCAATTGACTATCCCGTTCGCGATGGATCGGTTCGTCGAGATACGCCGGAACGCGATCGCCCAACAACCGAAATACATTTTTAAGTTTGCCGCGGAATAGATTGTCGAATTCCGCGTCGTTTTCACTATTGAAATCGTCGTCATACCACCAGAACCAATCGGAACCCTCCGCCTGGAACAATTGCTCCTCGGCCGCGTCCAACGCCGCCGGATCGTGCCGCCCCGCCTGCCGCGCCATTTTCAGCGCGTTGTGCGTACGCTGTACGAGCGTCCAGGCCTGGTTTTCCTCCGGTCCGCCGATCCAGATGCCGTAGTTCGCGTTGATCCACGAACCGCTGTGCAATTTGTTCAACGTGCGTTGCGGCGGTTGTTCCTCCACCGCCTGGCGCATGGACACCGGCTCGAAGCGCTCGTCCTCGACCAGGATCCTGAACAATCCGTTGAGGAATCCCTCGCCGCCGTCGGCGTAATACTCCCATGGGTTCTCGCCGTCAAGGACGATCGACACCGTGCCGCCGGGCGTGACCTGGCGGATGCGGTCCAGGTGGCGCACGAAATCGGCCAGGGCGATCTCGGGCGGGTTCTTGCTGTAGGTGAAGCCGATCAGGTCCGACAGATAGCGATCGCGGAAGAACACGGAGACTTCCGCTTCGTTGACGGCCATGCGATAGGGCCGGTACAGGTCGCGCTCGCGGCTGAATTCCGGCAGGCTGCGCGCCAGGATGCCCTCATCGGTGGCCATCCACTTCAAGCCCGCTTCGGCAAACAGCGGCACGACCTCGGGACACACCGATCCTTCGCTGGGCCAGACGCCAACCGGCGCACGACCGAAAGTTTCGCGGTAGTAATCAACGCCGCGTTGGATCTGCGCACGCGCATCGTCGCGGAAGGAAAAATCGCCGGGCAGCATAACGTAGGGCATCGAGCGGCGCACGACGTCCGAACCGACGAGAATCGGCAGGATCGGATGATAGAACGGGCTGGTCGAAATTTCGACGCGGCCCGCGTCCAGCAGCCGCTTCCAACCGGGAATGACGCCGGCGAGCACTTCGGCCTGCACGTCGAGCACCAGGCTTTTCTCCGCCTCGGTGAACGAACCGCCCTTGGCGAGCAGCGGCGCGATGCGCTCGTCGCGTTGCGCGTTGAAGCCGAACCACGACAGGTTGAACCACACTTGCAGATCGCGCAGGTCCTGCCGCGAGAAACGGTGCACCGCCTTGTCGACGGCCGCCGGATCGCCGGGCACGCCGCGTCGCTGCAGCAGGGCGGCATAACCCGGATGACGACGCACCATCGTGTCCCAATTGGACATGAAGAAGTAGCGGACGATGAAGGCCTTCTCGTCCGGTTCCAGATCCTCCGGGTAAATGCGACTGAGATTGAGGAAGGTGTCGCTGAGCCGCTCGTCCTGCTCATAGGCTTTGAGCTGCGCCAGCAGGCTGGGCACGACGTTGATCGTGCAGGCCATCTGCGGGTGCCTGGCGAGCACGGCGTTCATGTCGGCGTAGGCCTTGGTGGCGTGCAGACGCACCCAGGGCAGCGATGTCTCACCCGAGAGATCGTCCAGATAATACGGTTGGTGCATGTGCCACAACAGGGCCACGCGCAATGGCGCACTCATGCTTCGATCCTGGTTCCTTTGGGAATTACTGTTATACCGTCGTCGGTCACGGTAAAGCCGCGCTGGCGGTCATGTTCGTGATCGAAGCCGATCTCCAAATGGGCCGGTACGCGCACATTTTTATCGATGATGCACCGATGAATGCGGCTGTAACGGCCGATGTCCACGTTTTCGAACAGGATGCTTTCGTTCACTTCGGAAAAACTGTTGATGCGCACGAACGAGCCGAGAATCGAGCGGTCGATGTGACCGCCGCTGATGATGCACCCCTCGGCGACCAGACTGTCGGTGGCGATGCCCAGGCGGCGCGATCTCTCGTCGGCGAACACGAACTTCGCCGGCGGCCCCTGCTTGGAATAGGTGTGAATCGGCCACTGGCGGTTGTGAATGTCCACGACCGGCGAAACGCTGACCAGGTCCATCGAGCATTGGTAATAGGCGTCGATGTCGCCGACGTCCCGCCAATACCCGCGCTCGTTTTCGCTCATGCCCGGCACGATGTTCTTGGCGAAATCGTAGACGAACATTTTGCGCGTTTTCATCATCGCGGGGATGATGGACTTGCCGAAATCGTGCGCGCTTTCGGGGCTGCGGCTGTCGGTGACGATCTCCTCGATCAGCGGATCGGCCGAGAAAATGTAGTTGCCCATGCTCACCAGCGCCCGCGTCGGATCGTTGGGCATCGGTTTGGGATTTTTCGGCTTCTCGGCGAATCCGATCAAGCGCCAATCTTTGTCGACTTCCATCACGCCGAACGAGGACGCCTGCTCGAGGGGCACCGGCACGGCCGCGATGGTCGCTTCGGAGCCCTTGACGATGTGGAAGTTGAGCATCTGGCGCACGTCCATTTTGTAGATGTGGTCGGCGCCGAACACGCAAACGTAGTTGGGGTTTTCATCGGTGATGATCTGCAGGTTCTGGTAGATCGCATCGGCGCTGCCCTTGAACCAATCGGGGCCGGTGCGCATCATCGCCGGCACGATCTCGACGTAGGAACCGAACTGCGCGCTGAAGCGGTAGCCGCGCATGATGTGCTTGTTGAGGCTGTCGGACTTGTACTGCGTGAGCACCTTGACCTTGTAAAAGCCCGAGTTGATGAAGTTCGACAGCACGAAATCGATGATGCGATAGCGCCCGCCGAAAGGCACGGCGGGTTTGGCCCGATGGATGGTCAGGGGCAACAACCGTCGTCCCTCGCCGCCGGCGAGGATCATAGTCAGAACATCGCTACTCATGGACCTGCTTCCCGATGATTGTGTCGAATTCCTGAAATACCAATAAGCCGGCTCCAAGAGCGCCGGCATCATTTCCTAAGGCGGCGCGTTCGATCCGTACGTTTTCCCCCGGCACGCGGTAGGCGCGCGCCCGTACTTCCCGGCGGATGGTCGGCCCTAAAACGTCAAAGGCCGCACTGATCCCACCGCCAATAACGAACAATGGTACATTAAGCACGTTTAGCACCGAAGCAATGACAATTCCAATATATTGTGCCGCTTCGCGCAAAATATTTTCACACACGGAACACCCTTGGCGCGCCGCATCATAAACCGCCAGCGGCGTCACTTTTTCGATGTCGCCGTCGAGCATCTGCAACAGCCGACGCCCCTCGCCGCGGGCGATCGCCTCTTTGGCCTGACGCACGATGGCCGGCCCGGCGGCGATCGCCTCCAAACAGCCCCGGTTGCCGCAGCCGCACAATGGGCCGTCGCGTTCGACGGTAATATGCCCGATTTCGCCGGCCATACCCCATTCGCCCTGCCAGATGCGCCCGTTGAGGATCACCCCGCCGCCGATGCCCGTGCCCAACGTCAGCAGCACCAGCGAATCGACGTCGCGCCCGACGCCCAGCCATTGTTCGCCCAGCGCGGCGACGTTGGCGTCGTTTTCCAGCACGACCGGCAGGCCGAGTCGTTCTTCGAGCGGTCCGCGCAACTGCACGTCGCGCCACTGCGGAAAATTGGGGCTTTGGCTGACCCGCGCCCGGTCGCGGTATACGCCGCCCGGACAACCCAGGCCCACGCCGATCACCGTGTTGGCGCCCTCTTTTTCCGCCACGGCGCGCAGGCGTTGAATCACGTCGACCAGCCGGTCGATCACCGCGTTGGGCGAAAGATCCTTGCCGGTGGGCGTTTGCGTCGGCGAGACGATCTTGCCGGCGCGGTCGACCAATGCGCCTTTGATGAACGTGCCGCCCAAATCGATGGCGATGGCCATTTTGTTCACTTATTGTTTCTCCAGATGATAAATATCCTGCAAATGGCGAAAGCGCCCTTCCCAATCCATGCCGTAGCCGATCACGAACTTGTCGGGAATGGTGAAACCGATCAGCGGATCGTTGAGCAGGTATTCCCGCTCCCGTTCCTTGGCCAGCAACACCGCGCTGCGCACGCCGGCGGCGCCGATTTTATGCATGTAGCTTTCGCAAAACGCCAGCGTCTTGCCGGAATCCAGAATGTCGTCGACCAGAATCACCTGCCGCCCGGCGATGTTCCAGGTCAGGCCGGAGAGCATTTTCAGCTCGCCGCTTTCCATGCCGCCTCCGTAGCTGGAGATGCGCAGAAAATCGATTTGCACGTCGCGTCCCACCGCGCGAATGAGGTCGGTCATGAAAAACAGCGCGCCGTCCAGAATGCCCACGAACGTCACCGGCTGCTCGCCGATATCGTTCAGCAACGCCGTGGCCATTTCGCGGATGCGCGCGGCGATCGTCGGTTGATCGATAAGGATGGTAAAACCTTCGGGAATCAAAGCAAATTCTCCCAGTTGTATAATTTATGACCCGAACCGCTATCATAGCGGCGACCCCGTCAACCCGCAAGGTGCGCCATCGTGCGCTAAGACAGCGAAACCAGAATGAACATCCTATCGGCGTGCCGATCGTGAAGGGTGATTATTTTTATTCCTTATACAGATGGCGCAGGGCCAGGATCACCGCGTGCATCTGATGCTGCGTGACGTCGATGCGCAATCCCGGCTCGCTGCGGTGGTTCATGATGCCGCCGATCGCCAGCGGATCGTCGGTGTGATGTTTAAGCAGAAACTTGTTGCGCTTGGCCAGCGGACCCTCGACCTGCCAGGAAGTCAGTTTGTACATTCCCTTGTCGATGGTGCGCTCCAGCCGCGACATGATCGCCTTGTCGTCGCGTTTTTCCGCGATGCGGTAGGCGTGCGTCAGCCCTTCGAAGGAATAACCGGTATTGCGCGTGCGACGCAAAATGCTGTGCGTGTTAATGATCCACCAGGCCAGCGCCAGCGTGGTGTCGGCGTACACGTCCGCGTCTTGCCAACCGGCGTCCTGGTACTCCCAGAACGACATCGAGCCCCACTGATAAAAGCCCTTGGTTTTGTCCGAATCCTGCTCCTTGCGCCAGGCGTCGACCGTGTACTTTTTCGCGAGGTACTTCGCGCCGCGCTCGATGGTCGGCACGTATTCCGTGTGTCCCGCGTACTTGGCCGCCTTGGACAACGCGAGCATGCTTTCGCCGTCGAAATACGGACTCGACTTGCCCAGGCGCACGTTCACGCCGCGCACCAGGCCCATCGAAAAGCCGCCGGATTTGAACTGCTGATTGCGGATGAAATTGAGGTAGCCGACCAGCTTTTGATCCAATTCGGCGCGCTCGGTTTCATCCAGATTCGGCTCGGCGCTCAGGGTATCGACAATCGCCAGCGCGACCAGCGCGACCGTGCCGGTCAGCACCGTTTTCGCGCCGGGATAATAAACGATCAGGGAATCGTCCGGCCCCGGCCGGGAGTTGCGGAAGAAGAAATCAAAGCCCTTTTTCAACGCTTCCCGCGAGGCGTCGGTCGGCTCGAACTGATGGCACAACGCGATGCCCCACAGCGCGCCGGCCTGGCGCACCTGGTTATCCAGCGGGCTCTGCTTTTTGGCGACGAAATCGTATTCGTAATTGAAATTGCCCTCCGGCTTCTGGTTGGCGATCATGAAGTCGCGCCCCAGGCGGAAGGATTCCAACAACATTTCGCGGGTCATCCGGCGATCGTAGTTGCGCACCGGCTTCCATTTCTGATCGGCGCGCACGGCCTTGATCTGCTCGGCGAATTCGCGCGAATCGTCGGGAATGCTCATGTGGCCGAACAGACGATCCTGGTTGATCCACACTAGAACGCCGGCCACGGCGAGCGCCGCGACGATCAACAGAAAACGATTAACAAATTTTTTCATCGGTCTCACTTTGCCAATGGTGTAGGTTTCAATGCCTCCGCACCGGCCGCCGCGGCCGCGCGCTGCAGGCCGCGATTGACCAGCAACAGGCCGGCGACGATCAATAACAGTCCGGCCGCTTCGCGCCAGCCGACCGCCTCTCCCAAAAACAGGGCCGCCAACGACGCCGCCGACAACGGCTGCAACGTCGTATAGCCGGCGACCAGCGACGGCGAAGACTGGCGCACGGCCCAGGTGTTGAGCGCATAGTTGATCGTCGTGGGCACCAGAATGATGAAGGCCATCCCCCACCACACCGCGCCCGGCGTCGCCGACCAGCTCAGCATGCTCACCTGCGGCCAACTGACGATCAGCACGCCCAGGCCGCCGAAGAAAAACGCCCAGGCGGTCAACGTCAACGGCGGCACCCGTTTGAGCACCGGACGCTGCAACACCAAAAAACCGGCATAACAAACGCTGTTGATCAACAACAAAATGTTTCCCAGGACTTTATCCTGACTCAGCGAAAAATTCAATGGATTGAGCATAATCAATGCGCCGGTCACCGCCAGCAAAATGCCGCCGACCTGCCCCAGTCGCAACCGTTCGATGCCGAAGATCGCCGCGATGGCCACGGTGAACACGGGAATCGAGGGCATGAGAATGCCCGCGTTGGTGGCCGTCGTGTATTTCAGGCCGAGGATGAACAGCACCTGATTGGCGAATACGCCCAACAAACCCAGCAGCGCGAGGGTCGGCAGTTCGCGCACTTTCATCCGGAACGGATTGCCTTCCAGCAGCCAGGCCGTGGCGAACAACAGCGGCGTGGCGCACATGACGCGCAAACCGGCCACCCCCAGCGGCGGCAGGTAAGCCAGGACCGCCTTGCCGGTCACGTGGAACGCGCCGAACATCACCTGGATAAACAACAAGGCGGCATGGACGCGCCAGTCAACGTGCTTCATTCAGACTCCGCAAATCGCTCATGGGAAACGACACGTTGTCGCCTTCGCCTTGGTTCGTCAAGAGCGACCGCCGCGCTCATTAAAAGGAAAAGGGCGGGATGCGCCCGCCCCTTGTCGTTGACCTTGGTTCGCCGTCAGTGCGGCGTGTGGTCACCGGCCGGATTGTGATACTGATCGGCGCCTTCCGCTTGCATTTTTCCCGCCGATTCCTTCTTCTTCTTGCCTTCCTCGATGATGATCTTGCAGGCTTCGTCCATCTTGCGCGCTTCGTCTTCCATCTTCTGGCCCTGTTCGATCAGGCCGGCGCCCTCGGCGATCATCGCCTGGTCGCCCCAGACCATGCCGCGCTGCTTGAGCTTGCCGCCCTTGAGCTTCAGCTTCTGCGCGAGAGCGATCATATCCTGGCACTGGGCGCGCATTTTCTCGGCCGCGGAAACCATCTCGTCGCCGCAATTGCCCAGCAGTTTGCACGCTTCATCACGATCCATCTCCTCCTCGGCCTGCACCAACGGAGCGATGAGCATCACGGCGATGATAACCAGTCCCAACCACTTGACCATTTTCATGTTTGGCTCCTCCTCTCCCCAGCATCCGGGAGTCATTGAATTTTTTTCAGTTCTTCCAACAGGACATTAACGTCCGGCCGCGTATTTATATCGTGTACATCGATATAGCGGATTATTCCCTTTTTATCAATCACGATCACCGCGCGTTCGGTGACGCCGCCGGTGCGCAACAGGCCGTAGGTCCCGGCCACCTGCCCGTGCGGATAAAAGTCCGACGCCACCGGGAACCACAAAATGCCCATGGTCAACGACCAGGAATACAGCGTCGGGATGTTGTCGACCGAAATCCCGATGATCACCGTGTCCAGTTCGTCGAACTTGGCCTTGTTGTCGTTGTATTCGGGCCACTGGGCGCTGCAGGCCGGCGTCCAGGCGGCGGGCACGAACGACAGCACGACGTTCTTTTTGCCCAGGTATTCCGACAGGCTCAGCGTCGCTCCCGGCGGGCCGAGCTTGGGCAGCGTGAAGTCCGGCGCCTTCTGTCCGACCTTCACCTTGAGCGTGGAGTCCTGCGGCTTTTCCACCGGCACGGGGTAGATCATATCCGGCGGCACGCGACCGGGCAGCGTTTTGGGCGCGGCTTCCTCGGTCGGTTTGGCCACGTCGGCCACCGGGCTTTGCACGCCTTTGGCCTTGAGCGCCTGGTTGATGTAATACCGGTAGGTGTCGGCCTGCTTGACCCCTTGCAGCTTCCGACCGTTGATGAACAGCGTGGGCGTATATTCCAGTTCCAGGTCGTCGACGGTCAGATAAAAATTCTTTTTGCGCAACGGCCGGTGCGCGTTGTTTTTGATGTTGGCTTCCACCAACGCCGCGTCGATTCCCAGCTTCTTCGCATAGGCCAGCAGGTAGGCCTGATCGACCTTGTTCTGATCGAGGTAAAGCTGGTAGTGGACTTCCCAGAATTTCTCCGGCGCCTGGTCCCAGACGGTCATGGCGAACTCGGCGATCATGCCCGAGTACGGCCCGACGATATCCAACGTGACCACGGTGATGCTGACCAGGTCGCCGTATGCGCCCAGCACCTCGTGCAGAATCGGCTGCAGCTTGCGGCAGTGTCCGCATTGGTAATCGGAAAATTCGACGATCTCGACCGGAGCGTCTTTCGCGCCCTTGGCCGGCCGGCCGCTCAGGTCGAACTCGAAGGCCAAGGCCACACCGCCGCTGAGGGCAACCAGCAGACAAACCAAAAATACACTCTGGAGATGCTTGATTATTTTCACTTTATCCACCCCGTCCATATTGTTTTATCTCATCGTATGTGAGCCGTGTTTGATTGTCAAAACGGTCTTCAAACCAGATAAGCGCCCACGCGCAAGAGCGCCGACAGGTCATGCACGTCCTCGGCGAACACCGGCACGCGATACACCCCGCCCTGCTTGCGGCCGTGGCGCAGGAATTTTTCGATCGCCTCCGCGTCGTCGCGCGTCATGCGGGCCTGGTCGATGGCGTTGCCGACCAGCGCGTCGATCGCCGGGGCGTACTTGCTGTAACGGGCCATGATCCGCTCGCGCGCCGCGTTCGCCGCCGCGAGGTACTCGTCGCCGGGCGTCGGCCATTGATGCACGCGGTTGAAGACCACGGCGGCGGGCTTCATCTTTTCGCGCGTCAGGCGATCGTAAAAGAAGGCGGCCTCGTCGATCGCCGGATTGGCCGGGCTGGTCACCAGCACGAAGCCGGTCGAAGGCGCGCCCAGCAGCTTTTTCACATGCGAAGCGCGTGTTTTAAATCCGTCGTACATGCCGTCGAAGGCCAGAAAAAACTCGGCCAGGTCGGCCATCATCTCGTAGCCGGTGAAGCGTTCGAGCATTTTAAAAGCCATCGCCGCGCTGCGCTGGGCCATCGCCATGCCCATCTTCCCCGCCTTCATGCTCGGCTTGAGGAACCACTGAATCACCTTGCCGTCGAGGAAATCGGCCAGGCGCTTGGGCGCTTCGAGAAAATCCAGCGCGTGCTTGGTCGGCGGCGTGTCCACGACGATCACTTCGTAATCGCGCTCGGCCTGCACTTCGTAGAGCTTCTCCATCGCCATGTATTCCTGGCTGCCGGCCAACGCGTCGGAAAGGTTCTGATAATAGTGGTTGTCCAGAATGCGTTCGGCGGCGTCCCGGTTGGGCGCGATGCGGTAGATCAGCTCGTCGAAGGTGCGCTTGACGTCGAGCATCATGCCCCACAGCTCGCTCCGGGGCTCGACGCCCGCCTGGGTGAAAATCGCCGGCTCGATGCGCGTTTCGGCGTTGTCCAGCTCGACCAGCCCCAGGCTGTTGGCCAGCCGCCGCGCCGGATCGATGGTCAGCACGAGCGTCTTTTTCCCCGCGATGGCCGCCTGCGCCGCCAGCGAGGCCGCGACGGTCGTCTTGCCCACGCCGCCGCTGCCGACGCACACGACGATGCGTTTGTCCGCGATTTCCGGCAGCCGCGCGTTCATGATTTCCCCCGCGGAATCTGCTCGTCGAGCTCCCGGGCCACCAGGGCCATCGATTCGCGATCCAGCCGCGCGCCGGCCAGGTGCGGCACGGTGAGCACCGAACCGCCGATGCGTCGCCGAATCAACTCGCGGTAGTGCTGCGACAACGCGTGGCGCGTTTCGCGCATTTCCCGGGCGGCGAGCAGCGGTTCCTTGCCGCCGGGCAACGCCTTGTCCAGCGCTTTCATCGCGGCGGCGTCGGCCAGCAGTTGCTCGACGTACGGCGCGGTGGCGCGGTCGGCCAGCGGCGTGGTGAAGGCGTTGACGATCGTCGCGCCGTAGGGAATCTGCAGCGAATCCTTGGCGGCGGCGTAAATGTCGAACACCTCGTTGACCGCCATCTCCTCGGGCAACGTCACGCCCAGCAGCAGCGTGCGCGCCGGATCGAGCAGCAGCTTGCGCACGTTGAGCGTATGGTGGCGGATCGGCCCGAAGCGCAGCGTGTTGAGAATGATTTGCGGCACGCGCAAAAAGCTGATGCCGTGGCCGGTGGCCGGCGCGTCCACAACGATCAGATCGTACTTGGGCCGCTGCTGGTAGCCGACGGTCATTTGCTCCAGGTGCCAGATCTTGCCGACGGTGATCAGTTCGCGCCAGCCCGGCGCGGCCTGGGTGAGGTACTGGATGATCCGGTTTTCCAAAAACCAGTCGACGACCATGCGCACCTTGATCGCGCCCAGCAGGTATTCGTGCAACGCCAGGTACGGCTCGATGCGCAGCGTGAACAGCCCCGCCTCCAGCTCGACGACCTGATACGGCGCCAGCGGTTGGCCGAAAATCGGGCCGACGTTGTCGACGTTGCCCAGCTGCACGAGCATCACGCGCATGCCGCGTTCGCGCGCGGCCAAAGCCAGCGCCGTGGCGATGGTGGTCTTGCCCACCCCGCCCTTGCCGGTCACCAGCAACACGCGTCGATCGAACAGGTTTCGGGCCACGTCGGTCTCCTAGCGCGACAGCGTCACTTCCACAATCACTTCATCGTTCGCCGTGATTTCCAGCGGCATGATCGTCACCACGGTGCGGCCATAATCGTTGACCTGCGCCTCGTACGCGCCGCCGGCCAGGGGCGTGCCGTCGACCGATACGCCCGACACCGCGCCGTCCAGCGGCACGGTCAAATGCAGCGTAAAGGCCGCCGGCGCATCGGTCGTCAGGGTGATCTTACGTCCGCCGCGCGTCGGCTCCTCGACACGCAACGCGAAGCGGCCATCGCCGAAGGCCAGACCGTCGAGCGCGACGTACGGCCAGTCGGGCGGCAGGTGCGGCGCGAGATGCACCTCTTCGCCCGGCACGTCGATCTCGATGCCGGTCAGGTAGTACAGGTACGCGTGCCCCATGATGCCCGATTCCCAACTGCGGAAGCGCGCGGACACGTCGCTGACGTAACCGAAGGGCTCGCGCAGAATCGACAGATGCCCGTAGTCGTCGGTGACCAGCGCTTCGTCGGTGAAGCCGGCGGGGGTGAAGAACTGCTCCCACATGGCGAAGGCGGCGTCGGCCATCGGGTGGAACATTTTCGTAAGATTTATCAGATAATAACCATGACTCATGCCGCTTTGCACGCCGTCGTCCACATGCGGAAAGATCATGTTGTAAATCGGATGCATGGGCGTGACCGCCGTGCCGTTGTCGCGGCCGAGGCGTTCGACCAGCGTTTCGAAATTCGCCACCACGTGCGGATCGTCCAGCGGCAGCGCGTCGAGCCAGATGGGAATCGGGCTGATGTCCTCGTAGGGTTGATCCCACGGATCCATCGTGGCGGTGTCGAGCATGATCGCGTACATCCGCTCGTCTTCCATCCAGTAGTCGTCTTCCAGGCAGGTTTTAAAATCGTCGACCATCTGCGCAAACAGCGCCTGATCGGCCGCGTAGCCCAGCAGGCCGGCCAGTTCGCTCATGAAGGTCGCGGCGCGGATCATGAAGTACGAGGAATACGCGCTGTACCATTCGGTGTCCGGCTCGTGCAACAGCCAGAAGCCGAAGGCGGCCTGCATGACGTCCTCGAAGGTTTCGTCGGCGGAAAAATATTGCAGGCAATCGTCGATGATCACCTGATGCACCAGCGAATGTTTAAGCATGCCGTAGGCCTCTTCCAGCCGGTCGAGGTCGCCGGTCATGCGATAGTACTTTTCGTATTCGAGCGGAATGTGGCTGGGGCTTTCGCACCGCTGATGGCCGTGTAGCGTGGGCAGGTTTTCCCAATCCGGCTGCGCCGGCGGGTTGGAAACGTCCACGTCCAGCGGGATGGCGTTGGAGATGTTGCCGCGTACGACCACCGCGGCGAACATGTAATCGAGCATGTCGCGAAAATCGTCGTTCAGGCCGATGAGCGGATAGAACAAGGCCGGGCCGTAAGTGTCGCGCAGCCACATGAGCGAATACTGACTCATTTGCGCGACGCCGCCGCTGACGGCCTGGTTGACCTTGATGGCGTAAGCGAGGCTGGGCAGCAGATCGTTGAATTTCGCATCGGGCGAATCGACCGCGACCATCCGCGCCTGCCATTGCTCCCACCAGGCGACGGTGGCTTCCAGCAGCGCGTCGACGCCGGCGTCGGCGACGGCGGTGAAGACATCCTCGGCGTGCTCGCCCTGCTCGCAGAACGCGAAGGGCAGCGTGAAGACGATCTCCTCGCCCGGCGCCAGGTCGCCCAAGGGCACGTACATGTCGTTGAACGCGCCGCCGGTCGTCGCGGTCAATTCCAACGGCCGGGCATTGAGCGTGCGCGATTCGTAATCCGGCTCGACGAAGACGCCGTCGTCCATCTCGCCGAAGTTCGAGTCGAGCACGAAGTTCAGGCCGGACACGACTTCCTCGCCGAGGTTGCGCACGATCCACACGTTGATCAACGCTTGCTCGGTCAATGTGTCGGTGGAATATTTGGGCGCGAAGCTGACGCCGGTCCATTCCAGCAGTCCATTGTCGGCGGTGGTGATGACGATCGGCGCGTTGCGCACGCGGCTGATCGCCTGTTGCGTCGGCTGAATGTAGCCGTCGGGCCCGGCCAGCCAGGGCTCCTTGTCGGTGAACCACTTGTCGTTTTTCTGGTAGTTCGGCCCGCCTAGATTGTGCCACGAACCCAGCGGATATTGATTGCCCAAAATGCCGAACACGCGCCCGTTGCCCACGCCGATCGCGCCGAGTTTGCGCGGCCACAGCGGTGCGGACATGTCGATGTCCTGCCGCCATTCCATCCGGTTTTGCAGGTACGGCCGGTCGCGCAGCCATTGCGGCAGATCCTCGATCGTCGTGTCGTCGTCGCCGGTATCGTCGTCATCGTCGTCGTCGGGCGTGGCGTCGTCATCATCGTCGGTGTCGTCGTCCGCGGAATCGTCGTCCGGCGCGGCGTCGTCGTCGTTGTCGTCATCGTCGTCGCCGCAAGCGACCGACAACAATAAAACGGCCAATAAAAGCAACCACAGCGCCCGGGTGCGCATTTCGTCCCTCCCTTTGCAAATGCCTCTATACGCTAATCAACCGAGCGCGGCCGGTCAATGCGTCAACATCCCGCTTGACTAATCGACGGCTAATTGAAACCATTGCCCAACTCAGGTTACTCAACCGATCGGGAAGGAGTACAAATTTATGAAACAGAAATGGTTGATGCTTCTTTTGGTTTTGATGTTGGCCTTCGCCATTCAGGTAGTGATCGCCTGCGGCGACGATGACGATGACGACGACGATGACGACGATGTCGTCGATGACGATGACGATGATGACGACGACGATGACGATGACGCCGATCCGCTGCAGATCGACCATGACAATTACGGTCAGGATTGCACCGACTGCCACGTCGACACCTTGGATCCGCATGACGGCCAGTATGACACCGCCGAGTGCCTCGGCTGCCACTATTTCGCCGAATAATTTTCGCTAACGATCAGGTAAGCAGGTCCACCGGGAATTTTCTCGGTGGACTTTTTTTTGCGTCGACGGCGACGATCCGCAGGCGCGGCCCCAGGGAAATGTGCACGGTGGGTGCGCTGTACATCTCACCGTCGAGCGTATAGGCGATCGGCGCGTTGCCGCGAATGGACACCTCCCGTGCCAGACCGTCGAAATGGTGCTCGCCTTCCATCGGCTTGCCGGTGAAGAAACGGTAAATCTGCGCCAGGATGTCGGTGGGCGTCAGGCCGGTGAGCACGGCGTGAAAATGATCGGGGCTTTCCTGCGCACGGTAGAGCGGCTTGAAGCCCAGGCCGATGTACTCGATCGTTCCCAGCAAGGTCATACCCAATGACGCAAAGGCGAGCGGCCGGCCGTCGACGACGATCTCGGCTTCGATGCGCCGCGCCAGCCGCTGGAACATCTCGTTGCGTGTGACCACCGCGCCGATGGCCTTGTAGGTAATTTCCGCCGCGCGGCGCGGGCCCGATTCGAAGTGCGAGTTGTAATACTCTTCCAGAAAATTCACCGCGTAGCCGTTGCCGTAAAAAAATCCGTAGTGCTCGTTGACGCGCAGCACGCTTCGCTCCTGCAGCGGCCAGGGCTCGCCCGCGCGCCAGGCACGCACCAGTTGGGCGAGGTTCTTCGCCGCGTTCGCCTGCAAGCCCAGGCTGTAGCGGATGGTGTTCATGCTGCCGCCCTTGAGCAGGGCGAGCGGCGGCAGTTCGCGGCCGGCACGTCGGTACAGATCGAGCAGGCAGGTCAATACGAGATGGTTGGTGCCGTCGCCGCCGCAAATGCCGATCAGATCGACATCGCGGTCCACCAACTCGGCGCAGGACGCAGCCATTTCATCGAGCTTTTCGGTGACAATCACCTCGCCCGCGTCGCCCAGAATTTCGGATAATCGCGCGGCGCGCCCTGGATGTTTGCTGTTGCGCCGGGCATGTGGATTGAAAATTACAACAATACCGCCCATGGTCCACCTGCGTTAATTGGGGGGAATTGTTTTATGGAAATATTCTATAAGACGAGCCGCCGCCCGGTCAAGATGCGGTAAGCGTCAGCAGGCGCAGCCGCCGTCATTGTTGTCATTATCATCATCGTCATCGGCGAGGATCGAATCGTCGTCGTCGGTCGCATCGTCATCGATTGCGTCGTCGTCGACCGCGTCGTCGTCGACCGTATCGTCGTCACTTGTGTCGTCGTCGACGATGTCGTGCGGTTCGAGATAACCGTGGTAGCGACCCATCCAGTACGCCAACAGATAATCGACGCCGGGAAACACGCTTTGATCGAGGTAGCCGAGGCAGTAGCGGTGATACGGCGTGCGCTGCCACATGAAATCGACGCGGCAGCGGTTGGCGATTTCGTGCGGCTCGGCGGTCTGCAATTCGAAGTCCAGCAGTTCGCTCAGGCCGAGCAGTTCGGCCAATTCCGCCAATGTCTCCGAAATGGGATCGACCGGCAGCAGCGGACAATCGACGTGAATTTCACGGTTGGGCGGCTCCTGAAACGCGGTAAGCGACTCGACCGCGTCGGTCATGATTTCGTATTCCTCGGCGCACTCCAGCCCGCGCTCGCAGCCGGACAGGTAAACGAAATCGTAGTACACGTTGTGCGTCCATTCCGACCAACGCCGGACGCGCTTGTTGAAATTTTCCCAATAAAACGCCAGCCGCTCGGAGTCGGTTTCCAACCGGAAAAGATTGTAGTGGTTCTGGTGCTTGAGGTTGTTGGCGAAATACTCGGTGTACTTGTTGAAAAAGGCGATCGACTTGAGCGGCAGCGTCGGCCTGGCCTCTTCGAATTGATCGGCGTACAGGTCCCAATAGTATTGTTCGTCGAGGATGTGCGCGGCGATCAGGCAGAAGGCCAGCCGCTCGCCGCCGTCGATGCCCGGCGCGGCGGTGGTCGGCAGACCGTCTTCGTTGAGAATCAGCCAATTGTGCGCTTCGAGCGTGTCGATCACCTCGGCGACCATCTCGCGAATCAGCGCGCGCAACGGCGCATCGTCGATCAGATCGTAGGCGACGGCGAGGCCGTGAAACCAGCCGACGTACTGATCGGACGAGGAGTTGGACAGGTAGAACGTGCCCAACCACGCGCCTTCGCCGTAGTGCAGAATGTCGCTGCCGACGTAATCGAGCCAGAACGCCGGGTCGCTCACCGGGCCGACGTAGCGACCGATGTAACCGGTCGTTTGCGTCACGCGCAGATGGTCGCGCAGCGTGTGCACGGCGGCAACGGCGTTGTCCTTCGCTTCGGCCTCGCCGGTGACGGCGTAGCGGAACGACTCGGCCGCGCAGTAGGTGGCCGTCCACATCGTCGAATCGCCCTGCCCGCGATACAGCAGCACGTTTTGCAGCTCGGGCGTTTCGAACACGACGTTGACCACGCCGCCGTAACCGGGCACATGGTGCGCGCGCAACCACGTCTCATAGGCCCGCGCCTTGGCCAGCAGGGCCGGATCGTCATCGGCCGCGACCGCGCCCGCGAAATTCAACAGGAGAACGAGGGGTAAAAGAAAAAGGCGGAACCGCATTTCGTCATCCTTTTCTGCGTCGATTCCGCCTTATTGTACACTGCTTCAAGCTAAATCAATATTCGCCTTTCTCCAGCGAGACCTTGCCCGCGAAGGAGCGATACACGAACGCGGTGTAGCCCAGGACGATCGGCACGAAGATGATCGCGATGACCAGCATCGTCTTGAGCGTCACCGGGCCGGAACTCGAATTGGTCAGCGTCAGGCTGAGCGCGGGATCGTTGAGCGCCGGCACCAGGTTGGGAAACAACGCCGCGCCGACCATGCCCCACAGGCCGACAATGCCCAGCGACGAGCACAGGAACGCGGTGACCTCGCGCCCTTTGCGGTTGAACACGCCGGCCAGCACGATCATCGCCGCGGCGATCAACGGGGCGGCGAACAGCGCGGGCTGAGCGAGGTAATTGGCGAACAACTGCGGTTGCGTCGCCGCCGAGACGATGCCCACCAGCACGAACAACGCGAGGTAGACGTACCAGGCGGTGTTGGCCCAACCGCGCAGGCGCTGCGCCAGTTCGCCCTCCATCTTCATCGCCAAGTACAGCGCGCCGTGAAAGGCGATCATCACGAAGCCCAGCACGCCGATCAGCAGCGCGTACGGATTGAGCAGCGTGAAGAACGTGCCGGTGAAATCACCATTGGCGTTCAGCGGCAAGCCGCGCAGAATGTTGCCCAACGCGACGCCAAAGAGCAGCGCGGACAGCATCGAGCCGACGGCGAAAGCCTTGTCCCACAACGCGCGCCAGCGCGGCGACTCGAGCTGGCTGCGGTATTCCATCGACACCGCGCGCAGGATCAGGCCGAACAGGACGAGAATCAGCGCGAGGTACATGCCGCTGAATACGCTGGCGTACACCGGCGGGAACGCGGCGAACAGCGCGCCGCCGCCGGTGATCAACCAGACCTCGTTGCCGTCCCACACCGGCCCGATGGCGTTGAGGAACAAGCGGCGCTCGCCGTCCTTTTTCACGAACAGGTGCCAGAAGCCGGCGCCCAGGTCGAAGCCGTCGAGAATCGCATAGCCGGTCAGCAACGCGCCGACCAGCAAATACCAGGCGATCTGCAAGGTAATCATGACGCCACCTCCTCGGCTTCGGCGATCGCTTCCGGACCTTTAATGAGCGTCCGGCGTAGCATGAACACCCAGAGGCCGAACAGCAGCGTGTAGATCAACGTGAAGAAGATGATCGAGGTCAGGATGTGCGCGGCGGGCACGGCCGGCGAATAGCCGTCGCCCGTACGCAACAGGCCGTAGACGATCCACGGTTGGCGGCCGACCTCGGCGGTGATCCAACCCAGCAGATTCGAGGCGATCGGCAGCGGAAGCGAAAACAACGCGGCGTAGTGGAACCAGGTCGCGTCCCACAGCTTGTCGCGCCAGCGCAGGAACATCGCCAGCGCGCTGAACAGCAGGAAATACGCGCCCAGGCCGACCATGAAATGGAACGGGAAGAAGGTCAGGAAGATCGGCGGACGCTCCTCGCGGGGCCATTCCTTGAGGCCCTTCATTTCCGCGTTCCAATCGCCGTAGACGCCGAAACTCAGCAGGCCGGGCAGTTTGATCTCGAAGAGATTTTTTTCCGCCTCGGCGTCCGGCCAGCCGATGACCAACAGCGGCGCGTTGGTTTGCGTTTCCCACAGGCCTTCCATCGCGGCCAGCTTGGTCGGCTGCGTTTTGGCCACCTGCACCGCGTGATGGTGCCCGGTCAGCCACTGCGCGGTCGCGGCGATCAGCGCGACGGTCATGGCGATGCGGAACGATTCCTTGGCGAAATCCAGATGCCGTTTTTTGATCAGGAAATACGCCGACAGGCCCATCATGAAAAACGATCCGGCGATCAGCGTGCCGACGATCACGTGCTCGAAACGCGGCAGCGTCGAGGGATTGAAGATCGCGGCGGCAAAATCGACCAACTCGGCGCGGCCCTCGACAATCCGGTAGCCGGTCGGCGTTTGCTGCCACGAGTTGGCGACGATGATCCAGAACGCGGACATCGTCGTGCCGATCGCGACCATCAGCGACGAGAACCAATGCACCTTGACCGACAGCCGCTTCCAGCCGAACAGCAGCATGCCCAGGAAGGTCGATTCCAGGAAGAAGGCCATCAGCCCCTCGGCGGCGAGCGGTGCGCCGAAAATGTCGCCGACGAAGCGTGAGTAGTTGGCCCAGTTGGTGCCGAACTCGAACTCCATGACGATGCCGGTGGCCACGCCCACGGCGAAGGTCAGGGCGAAGATGTGAATCCAAAAACGCGCCATCGCGCGATACAACGGCCGGCCGGTGCGCAGATGTTTGGTCATGATCCAGAAGATCAACCAGCCCATGCCGATGGTCAGTTGCGGGTAAATGTAATGGAAACCGGCGGTCAGGGCGAACTGGATGCGCGAAAGGATTACCGCGTCCAAGGCAAGCCCCCTTTCTGACGGTCAATGCGATTGTGGCAAAGCCCGCCGATCCCACCGGGCGGGATCGGCGGACACAGCTTTGTTTTATCAGCCGGCGGGGTTGAACGTCCGCCCCTTCAACGCGTGGTTGAGCATGAACAAACCGTTGACGCTCTTTTCGATCATTTTCAACTGCTGGACGATATCGTCGGTCTGTTTTTCCTCTTCCACCTGTTCCTCGATGAACCACTGCAGGAACTGGAAGGTGGCGCGATCGCCTTCCTTCTCGGCGAGGTCGACCAGTTTGTTGATGCGATCGGTGACCACGGTTTCATGTTTGTAGGCCGCTGCGAACACCTCGAGCATGCTGGCGTATTCGGCCTGCGGTTTGGGCACCGCGTCGAACACGGCCACGCCGCCGCGATCGAGAATGAAGTCATGGAATTTCTTGGCGTGGATCATCGTCTCTTCGAGGAACTGCACGCGCAGCCAACTGGCGAAGCCGCCCATGTTCTGCGTTTCGGCCCAGGCCGCCATGGCCAGGTAGATGTAGCCGGAGTAGGCCTCGAAGTTCATCTGTTCGTTGAGCGCTTTTTCGATCTTCTTTTTCAGCATGTCTTATCCCTTCCATAGACCGTGAATGTTGCAGAATTCACGAGCCCACACGTTGTCGGCCTTGACCGCAAAGAAGGCCTCGGGCGCGTCGCCGGGCTTGAGGTACTTGCGGTAGACCATGTCCTGGGTGTGCAGCTCGATGAACTGGATGTAATGCGCCTCCAGCATCGGATGCGCGACGGAGCCGACCTTGACCAGGTAGCCGTCCGCCTGCTTTTCAATCAGCGGGACGTGCTTTTCCGTGGTCGCGTCGGCCGTTTGTTCTTCCAACCGGGCCATGGGCTCGCCGCAGCATTCCAATCCCTCGCATTCGCCGGGGATGACGATTTCGACGAGCGTACCCTTTTCGCACTTGTAAACCCTATTTTGCTGACTCATGATTCAATCCTCCAGGCAAAGAAACGGTTGCCTCCCCCGCCCGAAGCGGCCGGGTTACTCGGCCGGTTCGAACTGGTCTTTTTCCGCGCCGCATACCGGGCAAACCCAGTCTTCGGGCAGATCGGCGAACTGCGTACCCGGATCCACGCCGTTGTCGGGATCGCCGGCGGCCGGATCGTAAATGTAGCCACAAACCATGCATTCGTACTTCATCTCGATTCTCCTACTCAAAAAGTGGATCGCGTTTTGTTATTCACCCCATGCCCACAAACCTTTATTGGAAAGGGCATAAAACTGATCTTCCAGAATGCGGCGATGCTTTTCCTCTTCCATCGCCAGACGGCGGAACATTTGCTGCGCTTGCTCGTTGACGGCTTTTTCCGCCAACGTGAGATAGGATTGCTGCGCGTGACGTTCCGCTTCGATCGCCACCTGAATGATGTCGATCGACGACTTGAGCCGCTCGACGGGCACGGCCGCGGCCGGCAAGCCGGGTTTGAAGTCGCGAAACTCCATGCCGGCATAGCCGGAAAAACGGCCGACACTGTGCGTGGAAAGCCATTGCTTGAGCGCCTCGTAATGCCGCTTTTCAAAGTCGGCGAGTTGCGCAAACAAATCCTTCGCCCGCTCATCGGCGGCTTTGCCGGCGGCCGTCAGATAATAATTGTGCGCCTCCCACTCCGCGTCGCGGGCCATTTCGACCGCCGCGATCAATTCGGCATCGGCTACGGAATTCATGCGCAACTCCTCGTTTACCAGTTTTCAGCGAGCAGTTCGAAGTACGCCTGCGGATGCGCGCACGCCGGGCAGGCGGCCGGGGCTTCGACGCCCACGTGCAGGTAACCGCAATTCAGGCAGCGCCAGACGACTTCCTGATCTTTCTTGAACACCTTGCCCGCTTCGACGTTCTTCAACAGATCGAGGTACCGTTTTTCGTGCTGCTTCTCGGCGATGCACACCGCGTCGAAACACTTGGCGACGTTCTCGAAGCCCTCTTCCCGCGCCGTTTTGGCGAAAGCGGGGTACAGGGTGGTCCATTCTTCGTTCTCGCCGCCCGCCGCCGCTTTCAAATTTTCGGCGGTCGTGCCGATCACGCCGGCCGGGAACATCGCTTCGATTTCCACCATGCCGCCTTCAAGGAACTTGAAAAAACGTTTGGCGTGTTCTTTTTCCTGGTCGGCCGTTTCTTCGAAAATCTTGGAGATCTGCACGAACCCTTCCTTTTTCGCCTGGCTGGCGAAATAGGTGTAACGGTTGCGCGCCTGGGACTCGCCGGCAAACGCGGCCAACAGATTTTTCTCGGTTTTGGTGCCTTTCACACTTGCCATGATCGCTCCTTTCATTTTTTATTATTTTGTTCCATGAACGTATTGTTCGTTACCCGCATGCGGGCTTGTTACCCATCGTTCTTTTCGTTTTTGTATTTCTCTTTGCGCTGACATTGCGGACAAATGCCGAACCACTTGGTTCGATGTCCCAAAACCCGATAATCCGTCTGAATATGTAAATCGTAGGCATCCTTTAAGGTCGATTCAACCGGAAAATCGTCAACGCGCCCACATTCGACGCAAAAAATATGAAAATGATCGTCCAGATCGGCATCGAACCGCTTGGAACTGCCGGTATGCTCGATCTTGCGAATGATCTCACGCTCGGCCAACCATTCAAGATTGCGATACACCGTGGCCAGGCTAATCTTCGGCAGCCGCTTGCGCACCCGCTCGTAGAGTTCATCCGCCGTCGGATGCGTCCGAGTCTTGCGCAACTCTTCCAGGACGATTTCGCGCTGTTTGGTCATTCGTTCTTTATGAATATCGGCCACTTCTTTTATCTCGAATTCTTCGGTTTATGAAAATGATAATCATTACTAATAAGGGTGTATACCCCAAGGCGGCGGGCTTGTCAAATATTTTTTTTGTTACTTCCGTTTAATTTTGTGCCAGTACCCGCGATACACGAAATGCGCCTCGCCGGTGGTGATGAAGGCGTTGGCGTCGGTGTCTTTGACCACCTGCATTAAATAAGGAAAATCGCGGCGGCGGATGGTGGAATGAATGATGTGCACCAGGCCGTCCTTGCCGCGGCCGATCGTCTCGGTGACGCCGAAGCCCACTTCGC
>DAIMDW010000031.1:0-70231 GCA_036725605.1 bacterium | reverse complement strand
GTTGCTGCGTCAGGCTTTCGCCCATTGCGCAATATTCCCCACTGCTGCCTCCCGTGGGAGTCTGGACCGTGTTCCAGTTCCAGTGTGGCTGATCATCCTCTCAGACCAGCTAACCATCGGAGCCTTGGTGAGCCGTTACCTCACCAACAAGCTAATGGTCCGCAGGCCGATCTCCAGGCAACAGCTTCACTGAGAGGCCATCTTTTCCCACACAACAAGATGTGTGGTCTTATATGGTATTAGCACCTCTTTCGAGATGTTATCCCATACCCGAAGGTACGTCACCTACGTGTTACTCACCCGTGCGCCACTTTACTCGCTTCCCGAAGGAAGTTTTCTCGTACGACTTGCATGTGTTAAGCACGCCGCCAGCGTTCGTTCTGAGCCAGGATCAAACTCTCCAGTTTAAACTGGGATCAAGAGATTAGCTCTCTTGTAAGCTTCATAATTTATGGCTCATGATACCAATCACAAGCTTTTTGGCACGTCATTATTCGGTTATCAAAGACCAGGACCGGATCGTTTTTCCGTCCGTTGCGCGGACCTTCAATGTTGCCAAGAACGGTTGTTCGTGTCAACATCTTTCGTCATACGTCTGAGAAATTCTTCGCCCAGTGCGAAGCAACGGTGGCGGAAAATAAAGAAAAACGAATAGACTGTCAAGAGTTTTTTTTCGCTCTTCGCATTTTTTTGTTCAGCCTGAACTCCCGCATGAACCGCGTAGAGCGAAGCGAGGAACAAAAACAACCGCAACCACTGAATCACACAGAACAATCGAAAACAACGTTTTCCGTATCGGGCGGTGGATACTACTGATTTCCCCCCTCACTGTCAACATAAAAATGTTAATATTTTTAAGCAGTTAAAACAGATACTTGGCAAACTCAGAGCGAATATATGCATTAATAAATGCACGGCCGCGATCAACTTCGTCGTCCGTCCGATCGGCCATCATCTCCCAATAACCGTCACACGCCGAGGGCGGCCAGATTGGCCGGCGTCAACCAGTCCGCAAAAGCGGCCAAATCGGGCAAAACCGCGCGGCTGTACAGGCGCACGACCCAGTTGTGGCGCAGCGGCGTGATGGCCACCACGGGAATGTTTTCCTGCCGGCAGATTTCCATCTCCACCGCCGTGCCCATCGAGGCCGTGGGCAGAAAGGCGATCATCACGCGGCTGGCGCGGATGATGTCCAGATGACCGAAGAACACCTCGTGTGCTTCGGCGTCGCTGTATTCGACCGAACCGCGGTGATTCTCCACCGGACAATAGACGATGCGCCCGGGCGCATGCGTCGTGAGGATCTCTTTCAACTGTTCGCGATAATCCTGCTCGTGCACCAGCTTCTCGACGTGCGAGCCTTGAATCACGCCCGCGAGGAAGAAATCGTACTTTTTCTCCATGCCCTCATTCCCGCGCTGTTGCGCTACTATTAAAAGACGGTATAGCCGTTGATCTGACCGGTGGCGGTATCCACGCGATAGCAGCGAATCTGATAGTTGATCTGGTAGTCGCCGTCGTACTGCAACTGCAATTCCTGCTGGATCTGCGCGCAGGAGATCTGATAGCTGCCGGTATCGCGCGGCATGATGACCTGCGATTGCGCCTGCGCGACAGGCACGGTTTTTTCCCAGAGGAACCCGGCGAGCGCCGCGAGCAACAACACGCCGACCAGGGTCCAGACAACCACACACGCTTTTTTCCAATTCATGGCAATTCTCCCATCATATTCGGTACGGTTCAACCAGTTCGACACCGGACTGCGCCGGCCGGTAAAACGTGAATGGAGATATTTTCAGTGATTAGCGAGGCCGAGGCAAGGGCGATTATTTTTTCGCGATCGCCAGGCGCAGGTTGTACATTTCGCGCGTGTCGCCCACGGCGAAGCCCGCCTGCGCGGCCATGTCCAACGTGGCCCGCCAATCGGCCGGCGACAGATGCGATCTGGGTTCGCCCAACAGCAACGCGGCGCCGGGTTTGAGCGCGGCGTGCGTTTGCGCGAGGGCGCCGGGCGGATCGTCCATGTAATGCAGCACCTGCAGCAGCACGGCCAGATCGAGGCTTTGCGGCGCAAGGGAAAGATCGGACACGGTCGGATCGAGCAGGCGCAGTTCGAGGCGGTCGAGCAAACCGGCGCGCGCGGCGCGACGACGCAGGACGCGCAACTGCGTTTCATCGCTGTCCAGGCACAGCACGCGGCCGTGCGGGCCGATCCGCCGTGCGAGGGGCAACGTGAAGTAGCCCATCGAGCAACCCAGGTCGAGCACGGTCATGCCCGGCGCGGCCAAATCGCCGAGGATTTTATCCGGCGGCTGCAACAACAGGCGCACCGGGTTGATCAGCAGCCAGCCTTTCCAGGAGGGGAACACGAACTTCGCCACGAACGTCTCCTTCCTTATATATAGAGGCGCGAGCGGTTCAGTTGTTTTTGAAGCGGTTGGTGATCGGCAGCCGGCGATCCTTGCCGAAGGCGCGCACGGTGAGCTTGATGCCCGGCGCGGCCTGACGACGTTTGTATTCGGCGAGGTCGATCAGACGCACCACGCGCGCGACGATGGCCGGATCGAATCCGGCGGCGACGACCTCTTCGGCGCTGCGATCCTGCTCGACGAGCATTTCCAGAATCGGATCGAGCATTTCGTAGGGCGGCAGCGAATCGGTGTCGCGCTGATTGTCCTTGAGTTCGGCGGTCGGCTCCTTGGTCAGCACGCGCTCGGGGATAATCTCGCGCCCGGCGCGTTCGTTGACGTGGCGACTGACGCGATAGACCCAGTGCTTGTAGCAATCTTTAATGACGGCGAACCCGCCGGCCATGTCGCCGTAGAGCGTCGCATAGCCGACGGCGGCCTCGGACTTGTTGCCGGTGGTCAGCAGCAGATAGCCGAATTTGTTGGACAGCGCCATCAGCAGATTGCCGCGAATGCGCGCCTGGATGTTTTCCTCGGTGATGTCGGGCGCGACGTCGGCGAAGACGTCGGCGAGAGTCTCGTTGTACGCCTTCATCGCCTCGCCGATGGGCAGATCGTGCAGCGTCGCGCCCAGGTTGCGCGCCAGGGCCTCGGCGTCCTCGCGGCTGTCGTCGCTGGTGTAGCGGCTGGGCATGAAGACGCAAACCACGTTGGCCGGGCCCAGCGCCTCGGCGGCGACGGCGGCGACCAGCGCCGAGTCGATACCGCCCGACAGTCCGAGCACGATTTTCTCGAAACCGTTTTTCGTCACGTAATCGCGCGTGCCCAGAATCAGCGCGCGCAACATTTCCTCGGCCGGATCCAACGGCTCCTGAATGATCGTTTCCAGCGGCGGATAGTCGCTTGCGACCGGTTCGACCGGCACGGCCTCGATGGCCCGCCCTTCCTCCTGCGCCTCGCGGCGATCGTTGCGCGAACGCGGATCGCGCAGCCGGTCGCGCAACACCGCGCCGACGTCGAGATCGCAGACGACCAGGTCTTCCGCGAAGCTGTGCCCGCGCGCCACCAGGTTGCCGTCGTTGTCGAAGATCACGCTGGAACCGTCGAAGACCAATTCGTCCTGCCCGCCGACCAGATTGCAGTAGGCGAGAAACACGCCCAGGTCGGCCGCGCGCGTCGAGAGCATGCGCTCGCGCTGCGCGATTTTCCCGTGATGATAGGGGCTGGAGCTGAGGTTGATGATCACCGCGGCGTTGCCGGCGATGGCCTGCTCCTGCGCCGGGCCGTCGGGCACCCAAAGGTCTTCGCAGATCGTCACGCCGATGCGATGCTCGCCGAGGGAAAACACCAGCGGCTGCGTGCCGGCCTGGAAATAGCGGTATTCGTCGAACACGCCGTAGTTGGGCAGGCGCATTTTGTGGTAGACGGCCCGCACCTTGCCGCCGGCGCAAATTGCCGCCGCGTTGTAGGCGTCGTCGAGCACATCGACGAATCCGGCGGCCACGACGATGCCCTGCGCGGCGTGGGCCAGGCGATTGAGTTCCTCGCGGTTGCGGCGCAGAAAATGCGGACGCAGCACGAGGTCCTCCGGCGGATAGCCGGGCACGGCCAGTTCGGGAAAGACGATCAGTTCGGCGCCCAGCGCTTTGGCTTCGTCGACGACGGCGATCATGCGCGCGACGTTGCGGTCCAGGTCGCCGACGACCGCGTTGATCTGCCCCAGGGCGATGCGCAATTTCATTCCCACACTCCACGGATGAATCGCCGCGATTGTAGCACAGACGGATGCAGGCTCAAGTTGTTTGCGGAAGGAGGAAAACCAGGATATCACGGTTGTCCGGACACGGGGCTCCACTCGTCCCATCACAAACAGTTGCCGTTATCTCACGGCAAGTGGTACTGTACCCGGCGGCAGGTCAGCCTGCGAGAGTGGCCAATACCGATTCACGCCGGATGATCTGTTTGACGAAAGCGAGGAATTCAATGCAAATCGAAACCTTGGAAATTCGCAACTACAGACTTTTCCGCGAAACCAGACTCACCGATTTGCCACGGCTGGCTATAGTAGTGGGTGCAAACGGATCCGGTAAATCGACGCTGTTCGATGTCTTCAGCTTTTTGAAGGAATCACTCACGCAAAACGTTGCAACCGCCGTCGCCCGCCGAGGAGGATTTCGTGAACTTGTCAGTCGCGGAGAAACCGGCCCCATCGCAATTACGGTCAAGTTTCGAGAAAGTGGCGGTCGGCTGGCAACCTATGAACTGAAGATTTCCGAGGAAGCAGGCCGCCCGGTTGTTGAACGCGAAATTCTTAAATTTCGGCGCGGCCAATATGGTCAACCATGGCACTTTGTGGACTTCTCTAAAGGTAAGGGTGCCGCTATAACAAATGAAGCCGTATATGGCCAGGAAGGCGCCGAGGCCGAGAGAAAAGAATATCTATTGGATGACCCTAGTGTGCTTGCCATTAAAGGATTAGGCCAATTTAGAGAATTCCGTGTTGTCGCTGAATTTCGGAGTCTTATCGAAAATTGGCACATATCGGATTTCCATATCAGCGATGCGCGGCCCAGCACCGAGGCGGGCTATGCGGAACACTTGTCAACCCGCGGCGATAATATCGCCCAGGTCGCACAATATCTATATGAAAACCACCATGAACGGTTTGACCAAGTATTGAAGGTCATGAGGGAACGAGTGCCCGGCGTAAGTCAGGTTGAAGCAAAACCCACAGAGGACGGCCGATTGGTTTTACGATTTCAAGACGGAAGCTTCAAAGATCCTTTTATTGCCCGTTATGTCTCTGACGGAACAATAAAAATGTTCGCCTACCTGGTTCTTCTTTATGATCCCAAACCGCATCCGTTGTTGGCCGTGGAAGAACCGGAAAACCAACTTTATCCTGAATTGATGTATGAACTGGTCGAAGAGTTTCGGGATTATGCGCGGCGTGGCGGCCAGGTGTTTATCTCCACGCATTCTCCGGAATTTCTTAATAGCGCTCAACTCGAAGAGATATATTGGCTCGTCAAAAAGAATGGATTTACAACCGCACAAAGGGCATCGGAGAACGAAACCCTGCGGAACCTTGTGCAAGAGGGAGATTTACCGGGCACTCTCTGGAAACAAGGACTTTTTGAAGGGGCCGGACCGCGATGAACCGAATAATATTTCTGCTTGAAGAACCATCCATGAAATATTTACTCGAAGGCCTCCTTCCCCGACTGTATCCCGGATTGAATTTCCTTTGCATCACTCATGAGGGAAAGCAAGATCTTGAGAAAAGCATTCCACGAAAGCTCAGAGGATGGCGGGAGCCCGGAGTGCGATTTGTTATTATAAGGGACAACGACAGAAGTGATTGTCATAAGCTGAAGGATCGACTGGTAGGCCTTTGTAAGAAAGGTGGTCGCGAGGACGCTTTGGTGAGGATCGCATGTCAGGAACTCGAAGCGTGGTATCTCGGAGAACCGGATGCATTGGCTGATGCTTTCGGCAATGACCGATTAAGGGATATCGGATCCAAAGCGCTGTTTCGAATCCCCGATGAGGTAGGCAATCCGTTTGACGAAATCAAGAAATTAGTTCCCGAATTCCAAAAAGTTACCGGCGCTCGCCGCATGGCAAAAGAGTTGACTCGGGATCGTAATAAATCATGTAGCTTTCAGGTCTTTCTCCAGGGAATTGACCGAATGAACGAAGTTCTCCAGTCCACCATGGAAGATGAAGCTAAGTGATAACGAGTAGCGTGTGAACAACATAGTGGCTTTGCGCACTCACCGGTAAATTATTCCGACAGCGTCGAGACAATCTACTTGATTTTCAGACAATCATCACGGCTGGCCGGACACGGGGCTCCAGGTGGGTTCGCGGCCCAGGCGCGCGGCGACCACGCGATCCTGCTGGGAAATGTCCCAGCCGAGTTCTTCGAGCAGATCTTCGAATTGCTGCGGCGGTAGGCCGTCGGTGCCGCCCCAGGTCGAGGGTTTGAGGGTAACGTACACGCCGCCGCCGGGGATGCCCCAGGCGGTGTAGGTGGACGGATAGTTATCCCAATCGTAGAGGCCGCCCCACGGATTGCGCTTCCATTCGGCCAGATAGGGGCCTTTCCAACAGGACAGGTCGAGATCGTCCCAGGAGGAGCTGTGCCCGCCGGATTGCCAGCCGTTCTTGGTCACCAGGCCCGGATCGACGCCGCGGTAAACATCGGGCGGGTAAAAGCCGCAATCGGATTCGAAGCGCGCCGCCGCTTCCTTGACCATGCGCATGTCGGTTTGGAAGATGGCGATGTACGCCCGCTGCCGAGCCCATTTGGCGGACACGGTGCCGGTAAGGGAAAGGATCGCCACGATCGTAATGACGATCAGCACTTCGATCAGCGTAAAACCGTTGCGGGGGCGACTCGCGTTCATCCTCTTCCTTTCCAATGTCGACCTGCGCATGAGATGTAAATTCTTACGGAGATAATACAACTAATATGCATATCGGTAAAACAGGGTGATTAATAAAGTTGTTTCCGTGTAACGAGCGTTCCAACAACGTCGCCTACTTTTTGCACTTCCCATAATTTGTGCTATGCTGCCGCGCATGTCCCGCATGGTGTACGGCAAACGTCCGGTGATGGAAGCGCTGCGCTTTCAAACGGGACAGGTGCAGCAACTGCTGGTCGACCAGTCCAAGGCGAAGATCCTCAGCGAAGTGCTTGATCTGGCAAAAAAAGTGGGCGTGAAAGCGCAGTGGACCTCGCGGGCGCAGCTCGATCAGCTCACGCAGGGCGGCAATCACCAGGGCGCGGCGCTGACGGTGCGCGAATTCGATTACACGTCGATCAAGGATTTTCTCGCCGGAGCGGGGAAAAACGCGCAGGTCGTGGTGGCGCTGGACGGGGTGACCGATCCGCAGAATCTCGGTTCGTGTCTGCGCGCGGCCGGAGCCTTCGGGGCCGACCTGGTGATCATCACGAAGGATCGCAGCGCACAGGTCAACGCGGCAACAACGCGGGCCGCGGCGGGGGCGACCGAAGCGGTGCCGATCGCGCGGGAAACGAACCTGGTGCGCGCGCTGGAGCAACTGCAAGCGGCGGGATTTTGGGTGTACGGTCTGGCGGTCGAGGGCGCGCGGGCGATCGGCGCGGCGGATCTGCGCGGCAAGGTCGTTTTGGTGCTGGGCTCCGAGGGCGAAGGCATGCGGCGGCTGGTGACGCAAACCTGCGACGAGCTGGTGCATCTGAACGCGCACGGGCCGATCGAAAGTCTAAATGTGGGGCAAGCCTGCGCGGTGGCCCTATATGAAGTATTTCACCAAAAGGGCCGAGCGACCGATAAGTAAAGACGACATCAAGCGAGAGTACGGTTGGATTATCCGCGAACGACCTTGGATTAATAAAGGAGAACGGGGTGGAAGAGCATCGTTATCAGAAACGCGTGGCGAAGAACCTGTTGGCCAAGGTGATGACGCAGACCTCGGAATTTTTCGGCTTTGTCCAGGACCTGGCGCAGGGCGGCCTGGGACTGACGACGAACCGGAAAATCGATCCGGGGACGAACGTGGACATTAATCTGAATATTCCGGCGAAGCCGACGATGAAGCTCAACGGGCGCATCGCCTGGCGGCGCGACCTGCCGGCGCTGGCGAAAAACAAATACCAGTTGGGCGTGGCGCTGCAGGAACCGCCGGAAGAATACACGAAGTTCGTCATCGGCCTGATTCAGAATGAAATGGAACGCCGCAAGGACAAGCGTTTCACCGACATTCTGGAGATTCACAACGAAGACGTGCTCGACCTGCTGGACGCGGCGACGGCCGACGTTTCGGCCGGCGGATTGTACGTGCGCACCGGGCGGCCGCTGCCGGTGGGCAAGCAGTTCGAATTGAAGCTGGCCGCGCCGGCGCTGCTGGAGCCGATTTTCTGCCTCGGCGAAGTGGTCGCGACCTTCGAATGCGACCCGGACGATCTGGACCACGCGTACGGCGCGGGCATCAAGATCATCTCGTTCATCGGCGAAGGCGAAGAGCGTTTTTCGGCTTATATCCGCACGTTGGATGAGCTGTTCAAATTCCATTGGCCGCCGGATATTCCCAACGCACACGCGATGGCGGTCGCCGCGGAAGCCGAAGAAATACAGATCGAGGACGAGGAAATCCCGATCGAGTGAGGTAGTTGAAAAGATGAAAAAAGGCGGTCCAAAGTGACCGCCTTTTTCTTTTGGTGAAAGATTAAAGCCGGCGCTGAAGCGCGCAATACACGACCATACCCTTCGGGCAAGGCCGTGGCCTCCGATAGGGCAATCCCCGGTGGCACTGATATTCGAGCGAGTGAAACGAGCGAGTTTATCAGTGTTTTAACAAATCACTGATAAGCCTCGCTACGCTCGGCGTATCAGTGCCGCCGAACGTCGTTCAATGTTCTTCTATTCCCGGGTTTTCTTCAGCAGCCAGGCCATGTTGCGGCCGAGCATGGTGAGGGTTTCCACGCCCTCGTCGTCCTGCATGCAGTCGCCGGGCTCGCGACCGACGCCGACGTTCCAGTAGACCGAACCGGGCACGATCATCCCCTGAATGAAGAAGAAGTGGTTGATGGCGTCGAGCACGACGATGCCGCCGGCGCGGCGCACGGCGACGACGGGCGCGCCGATTTTGCGGGTCAGCAGATGGCCGTTGACGCGCGCGACGATGCCCACGCGGTCGATGAAGTTTTTCATGTGGCCGGTGACGTTGGAGAACCAGGTCGGCGAACCCAGCAGCAGGCCGTCGGCTTCCCAGATTTTGGGGAGGATCTCGTTCAGACCGTCGTCTTTGATGCCGTGGCACAGGCCGTCCGTTTTCTGCGCGCACTTGTAACAGGCCCGGCAGGCCTGGATTTTCAGCGGCGCAAGCTGAATGAGTTCGGTTTTGACGCCGGCGTTTTTCAATTCGCCGAGGGCGACGTTGAGCAGATCGTAGGTGTTGCCCTTTTTGTGCACACTGCCATTGAGCGCGACGACTTTCATGGTCTCTCCTTTCCGAATATTCGCGGGTGACGATATCGTTGGATTGTATACCACGACGCTCCCGGCCGCGCCACATCGAAAAATGCCCGTTCCATGGAAAATTCGCTTGACCGACGATTATTTTTTGTCCTATTCTTGGCTCGGCAAAAGGGGGCGCCATGGGCGTTCCCTTTTGCTTTTAAAACCGCCCGAACCGGATGGGAATCGTCATGAAACATTTTTTCCACACGGCGCTGCTGGTGCTATTGGTGTTGTTGTGCACAGCTTGTCCGCCCGACGATGACGACGATAACAACGATGCGGCCGATGATGACGACGATTCTTCACCGGCCGACGACGACGCAAGCGACGACGACACCGATGACGACGACACCGATGACGACACCGATGACGACGATACAAGCGACGACGACACGATCGACGACGACACCGGCGACGACGATACGATTCCGGGGCTCGTCTGCTACACCGACGCCGACGGCGACGGCTACGGCGATCCGGCCACCGGCCAGGCGTACGAGGATCAGTGTCCGCCGGAGCTGACCGAAATCGGGGGCGATTGCAACGACACGGACGCGAACATTTTCCCCGGCGCGCCCGAACTGGCCGAAGACGGCGTCGACCAGGATTGCAACGGAGCGGATTTGATCCCGGCCGACGAAACGGGCGTGTTCGTCGCCAAAACTGGCAACGACGACAATCCGGGCACGATGGCCCTCCCCGCGCTCACCGTCGCCGTGGGCGTGGCGCTGGCGGAAAGCGCGAACAAAGCGGTGTTCATCGCTCAGGGTTATTACGATGAGGTGTTGACGAGCGGAGTGTCGTTGTACGGCGGCTACGAGGCGCAGGGCTGGACCCGGGACATCGAGAATTTCGTAACGCAGTTGTCCAATCAGGACACGACCTGCCTGACCATGACGGCCGACACGCTGACGATTGAAGGATTGTGGATTCTGCCGGCGGCGGTGTTCGACCACGGCGTGGACCTGACGATCGGCCGGCTGGCGCGTTTCCACCGCAACCGGTTGTTCGGCGGACTGGAAGCGAGCGGCGGACGAATCGTCGTCGAAGGCGGCATTCTGGTCAGCGGTCCGTATTGTGAAGCGATTAATGTCGCGGACACGCAGTTGACCCTGGTCAATTCGATGATCCTCGGCCCGGCGGGATTGTCCATCAGCGACGCCGACGGGCTGGTGGTGAACAACACCTTCGTCGCGTTGATGGGCAAAGGGGCTTCGTCGGTGTGCATCTCCGCGCGCAACGCCGACGCCACGATGCTCAACAATATCTTTCTGGACAACAGTATATGGCCGGTGCGGGCGATTTCCCTGTACGAGACCAACGAAGTGACGCTGTGGAACAATCTGTTTTACGGCGACGACATCACCCTGGTCGATCCGCTGCGGGATATCGGGACCATCAACGCCTGCACCTGGGACGGCTGTCACGAAGCGGGCGCCAATCTATTTACGCCCCCCTTGCTGGCGGACGACCTGCTGCACCTGACCGCGGATAGTCCGTGCATCGACGCGGGCATCGACCCCGCGCCCTGGTACGGCGGACCGGAAATTTTTTACGACTACGACGGTGACACCCGCCCGGCCGGCAGCGGCTGGGATATCGGGATGGACGAATACATCACTCGTTGATGGAGGTGCCTCATGAATCGGCCGGCGATCCTTGTTTGGCTGCTTGGATTGATCATTTGTCTTTCATCTCTGTCTGCCTGCCCACCGGACGATGACGACGATGACGACGACAACGACGCGGCGGATGATGACGCGGCGGATGACGATGCAACCGACGACGACACAAGCGACGATGATACGACCGACGACGACACCGGCGACGACGACACCGGCGACGACGACACCTTCGACCCCAACGAGCCGAACGATGAAATCGGCGTGTTCGTGGACAACCGCGGCAGCGACGACAACCCGGGCACGATGGCCTCACCCAAGCGCACGGTGCAGGCCGGCGCCGACCTGGCGCTGACGACCGGCAAGGTCGTGTTCGTCGCCGAGGGTATTTATCAGGGAAACTCGTCCGTGAGCGTCTCGCTGTACGGCGGTTATCAGAAAGGAACGTGGCAGCGCGACGTTCTGTTGTATCAGAGCAAGCTATGGGACGAGCACAACACACCGTTGCTCGTGGTCGGCGACAAGGACGACGCACTGATCGTCGTCGACGGATTCATCATTGACGGCGGAATGGTCGAGAACGATTCCTGCGGCGTGAGGATCCTGGATGCGAACGTGCGGCTGTCGGGCAATTCCATCACCGCCCAGTCAATCAGCGGCCAACGGTCGGGCTACACGATCGGCGTTTCGATCATCCATTCGCAGGTGGAGATGCGCGACAACATCGTGGTTTCCGGCTCGATCCAGTGCGCAACGTATTGCGTCGCCGACGCCGATTCCGTGGCGGTCAACTCGTTCGACAGCACGTTGAAGATGACGCACAACCAATTGTTGACCAAACCGCACAGCCTGGACGCCTTCTGCGCCAGCGGCTACGCCTTGCGCGCGGAGGGCGGCGCGGCGCATCTGGCTTACAATCAATTTTATGCCACGGCCAACCCGGTCTACACCCTGTCGGTCACCTACGGCGCCTCGTTGACCGATTGCGACGAGGTCGTGCTGATCGCCAATCGCTTCCACGCGTTTCGTTCCATCGGCGCGTATGCGCTGAGCATGAAAAAGAGCTTCACCTACCCCGCGATGAAGGTCACGGCGATCAACAATCTGTTCCACGGCGGCGGCACCACCGAATACGGCGGTCTGGTCGAGGCGACCGGCGGCATCGAATTGACCCTGCTCAACAACGTCATCGAACTGCACGAGCGCTCCACCGAGGCGACGGGCGTGGACGCGTCCTCATTGTACGGCCAGTCGCCGCGGCTGACGGTGCGCAACAACACTTTCGATCTGCCGTGGGGCACGATGCTGCTGCAATCCGACTATACACAGTGTTTTAACGCGACGCAGGTGAACGGCTGCGCCTGGGCCGGGTGCGACGAAGCGGGCGACAACCTGGCGGGTCACGCCGGTTTGCAGGGCATCTACGACGGACATCTGGTCGCCGACAGCATGTGCATCGACGCGGGAATCAACCCCTCGCCCTGGTACGGCGGCGCGGAAATTTACGTCGATATGGACGGTCAGGCGCGGCCGCACGGCGACGCCTGGGATATCGGGATGGATGAGTATTACTCAAAGTAGGGAGGTGGACCATGAAGCGAATATCGGCATTTGTTTTACTGGTCGGTTTGGTTTGGTGTTTCTCGTTCCTGTCCGCATGCAACGATGATGACGACGATAACGACGACAACCTCGGCGATGAAAACGATACGAGCGACGATGACGACGATACCGGCGACGATGATGACACGAACGACGACGATTCTTCCCTAACCGACGACGACACCGGTGACGACGATATCGACGACGACGACACCGGCGACGACGACACCGGCGACGACGACGCGTTCGACCCGGACAACCCGTCCGACGAATTCGGCGTGTTCGTGGCCATGGGCGGCGACGACGCCAATCCGGGCACGATGGCGGCGCCCAAACGGACGGTGGAGGCCGGCGTCGAGCTGGCCGCGCAAACCGACAAGGTCGTGTTCATCGCCGAGGGCGCGTACACCGAAAGCGTGAACGCAACGGCATCGCTCTACGGCGGCTATCAAGTCGGCACCTGGCAGCGCAACGTGATCACCCACCCCACCGCTCTGGCGCACGGATGGAAAACCCCGCTGACGATCATCGGGGAGGACGACCGGTTGATCGTCATCGACGGTCTGACGATCACCGGCGGCAAGGCGCTCAACAGTTCGTACGGCGCACGACTGGTCGACGCCCACGCGATTTTGAACCGGAACGTGTTGGTCAGCCTGCCGATCAGCGGCATGACGCCCGGCGAGTCGGTCGGCATATCGATCGTCGATTCGCAGGTCGAACTGCATGACAACCTGATCGTTTCCGGCGGAATCACTTGCCAGGGCTATTGCGTCGCCGACCTGTCCTCGTCCATGGCCGTGTATTCCGCAAACAGCGACCTGACGATGGTGCGCAACCGCGCGATTACCGGCCCGCACAGCGTGGAAGCGTTCGCCGCCGGCGGCTACGGCTTGTTCGCGGAAGGCGGACGGCTCAGCCTCGCCTACAACCTGTTTTATTCCACGGCCAATCCGCTGGTGAACATGTCGGTGACCCTGGCCGCCTGCATTGCCGACTGCGAGGAGGTGACGCTGATCGCCAATCGGCTCCACTCGTTCCGTTCCCTGGGCTCGTACGCGCTTTATCTGCGCAGAAGCGACGAAGCGCCGGCGATGAAGGTCACGGCGATCAACAATCTGTTTCACGGCGGCGGAATGACCGATTACGGCGGGTTGATCGAAATGTCGGGCGCGATGGAATTGATCCTGCTCAACAACATCATCGAACTGCACGGCATCGGCGACGACGTGACGGGCCTTTACGCCTACTCGTCGACCGAACCGTCGACGATCACGCTGGACAACAACCACTTCGACGTGCCCGACGGCGCGGTGCTGCTGCACGCCGGCGGCGAAGATTATTACACGCTGGAAGAGTTGCACGCCTGCGCCTGGACCGGGTGTTACGAGGCGGCGGACAACCTGACGGGCGATCCGCGCCTGCGCGGCGTTTACAATCCGCATCTGACGGCGGCCAGCCCGTGCATCGACGCGGGATTGGATCCCACTTCCTGGTATGACGGTCCGGAAATCCATTTCGATTACGACGGCGACGCGCGCCCCTACGGCGCCGGCTGGGACATCGGGATGGACGAATACACCGCCCGATAGCGGAGGATTTATGAAGCAGAGCCCGACAATCATTTTGGCGGTTCTGTTGTTTTGCACGCTTTTCGCTTATTCGGGTTGCGATTGCGACGACGACGATGACCCTTCGACAGGCTCAGGGCAGGCTAATGACGATGATGACGACGGCACGCCCGACGACGACAACGACGATTTTTCTCCGGACGACGATGACGACGACACGACCGACGACGACGACGACTTCACTCCTGTCGACGACGACGATGATACGCCCGAGGATTGGCCGGAGCAGCCGCCGGAACCGTCGAACGAAAACGGAGTGTTCGTCGCGATCACCGGCGACGACTCTTACCCGGGAACGATGAGCAAGCCCAAACGCACGGTGCAGGCGGGAGCGAACCTGGCGGCGGCGACCGGCAAGGTCGTGTTCGTCGCGCAGGGAACATACCAAGAGAACGTGACGACGGCCGCGTCGCTGTACGGCGGCTACGAGGCGATCGGCTGGACGCGCAATCCGCGCAATTACCCGACGATTATCGAAGCGAAGGAAAAGACGTTCGCGGTGCGGTTTTACCGGGAAACGACGCTGACCGTCGAAGGCTTCGGCCTGACCGGCAAAGCGATGTACGACTACGAAAATGAACGAATCAACCTGTTCACCGTCATCATTAACGCGGGCCGGGTGCGCCTGCGCGACAACATAATTACGACCCCGGATTGTCTGGAGCCGGAAGCCGAGATGGACGTGTACAGTCACGGGGTGGCGATTCACGGCGGGTTGGCGCGGCTGGAGCGCAATACGATCATCACCGGCAAGACCGGCGCTTTCGGCTACGGCATTCTCGCGCCGGTGTTCATCGACGGCCTTTCGCAGGCGCAAGTCATTCGCAACATCCTGATTGCCCAACAAGGGAATTTTCTCGCCACCGGCG
This sequence comes from bacterium, assembly GCA_036725605.1. GTDB lineage: Bacteria > Lernaellota > Lernaellaia > Lernaellales > Lernaellaceae > CALBTQ01. The sequence continues at coordinate 55,089 of DAIMDW010000031.1, read as the reverse complement.
TTTTCGTGGGCTATGCGGCGCAGGCGACCCTGATCAACAACGTGATGCGCACCGCCTATTCGCCGCTCGCCGTCGGAATGTACGCCCTCGGCGATACGCTGACCCTGCACAACACGCTTTTCCCGGGGACGGGCCAATTCGCCATGGGAGCCTGGCTGCCGGGCGGGGCGCATATCCTGGGCAACAACATCATCATGAGCGGCACCGGAATTATCGAAGCCTACTGTCTGGTCACGCAGACCTATCTCCTTCCCACTTTTGATCTATTCGGCAACGATTTTTACAATCAGATGGGCGGCATGTTGATTAATGGCAGCGGGGACTCGCTGTACACCGCCGACGAAATCAACGCCTGCGAGTGGCGCGAATGCGAGTCGGCCGTCGGCAACATCGCGCAGGAACCGATGCTGACCGGCGATTATTACGCGCACCTGGCGGAAGGCAGCCCGTGTATCGACGCGGGCATCGACCCCACACCCTGGTACGATCGACCCGAAGTTTTTTACGACTTCGAAGGCGACGCGCGCCCCAGCGGCGCCGGCTGGGACATCGGCATGGACGAGTACATCGCCGCGCGCCAGCCTTGACCTGCGCGGCCCGCAATGCCATGGTTAGCTCCGGAATTCAACAACGGGATAGGTGCATGCGCGTCATTTTATACACCGGCAAGGGCGGTGTGGGCAAAACGACGGTCAGCGCGGCCACGGCGGTCGCCTGCGCCAAAAAAGGCTTGAAAACCATCGTGTTGTCCACCGACGCCGCCCACAGCCTTTCGGATTTGTTCGAAAAACCCATCGGTCCCGAGCCGGTGCGCATCGCCACCAACCTGTACGCCTGCGAGGTCGACGTGCGCCACGAACTGGCGCTGAATTGGGGCACGATCCAGACGTACATCAAGCATTTTCTGTCCAGCCGCGGCTACGGCGAGGCGATCGCCGACGAGCTGTCGGTCCTGCCGGGGATGGAGGACCTTTTTTCACTGCTGCGTCTGCTGGAACTGAACGAAGCGGGCAAGTACGACCTGGCGATTCTGGACTGCGCGCCGACGGGGGCCACGCTGCAACTGCTGGGCTTCACCGACGTGGTGGACTGGTACATGAACCGCTTCTTCGACATCGAGCGCAAGCTGGTCAAGGCGGTGCGGCCGATGGCCGAGCGCATCATCAAGGCGCCGCTGCCGGGCGACGAGGTGTTCGGGCAGGCCGAGGACCTGTACAAGCGCATGATGGACATCAAGGACCTGCTGACCGATCCGGACCGCACCAGCGTGCGGCTGGTGACCAACGCGGAGAAGATGGTGCTGGCCGAAAGCCGGCGGGCCTACACCTGTCTGAGCCTGTACGGGTATCCGGTCGACGCGGTGGTGGTCAACCGGCTGCTGCCCAACGAGGTCGGCGCGTACCTGGCGCAGTGGCTGGACATTCAGGCGCAGCACCTGGAGGAAATCCGCACCGCGTTCGCGCCGTTGCCGCTGCTGCGCTGCCGGTTGTTCCCCAAGGAGATGACCGGCCTGCGCGCGGTGGGCACGGTGGCCGAAGAGTTGTTCGACGGCAGCGAGCCGGCGGCGGTGCTGCATCGCGGCCGGCCCTTCGAACTGGAGGGCGCGAACGGCACCTACGAAATGCGGCTGCACCTGCCGGGCATCACCAAAAACCAGGTCGAGCTGCTGGTCAAGGAAGGCGAGTTGATCGTCACCGCCGGCGGTTACGTGCGTCACTTGCTGCTGCCGCGGCAACTGGCCGATCACCAAGTGACCAAGGCCAAGCTCGACCGCGAGACGTTTCGCATTCTCTTCACCAAGGAAACGGTGTGAACGAAAACGACGAACGCACGCAGATTCATCTGCACGACGTGCTCAATCGGCTGGAAAACGCCAAGGGGCATTTTCTCGTCGGCCAGCGCGAGATTCTGGTCGCGTTGCGCGAGGTGATCAAGCTGTTGGCCGAACTGTCCGGCGAAGCGCCCGAGTCGATCGGCGGATTGCCGGTGTACTTTTTCGAGGGCGCGGCGGCGGGCATCGACTACGCCATTTCACACCTGCCCGGACCGCCGCCGGACGAGATCATCAAGGCGCGCAAAGAGGCGCTGGATCAGTTGGTCGAGCTGCTGGACAAGGAGGCCGAGCGCACCGGGCGTTTCGCCAGCGGCGAACGCGACGTGCTCAAGGTCGAGGCGCTCATGGCGCTGAAAAAATTCCTGCTGCACGAACGCGATCACGATCCGCACGCCCCCAAGCCGCGCATTACCAAGGTGGAAATCGAATAAACGCGAACCGAATCGCGTTTGCGCGTGTCCTAACTGTACCGGCCCACGGCGGCCGTTTCACTTTTCAACGGGAGGTTTCATGCGCCTGATGCGTATCCTGACGGTCCTGGCGTTACTGCTCGTGCTGGCGGGCTGCCTGGACAACGAAATCCGCGTCCGCCTGCTGCCCGACGGCAGCGGCACCTATTTCGAGGCGGTGGAGATACCGCAGGACTTGATCGACCTGGTGATGGATCAGCGCGGCATTTCCGACATCAAGGACCTGATGGCCCTGGCGTTGATCAAGGCCGAGGAGGAACTCAAGAACACGCCGGACGTACGCATCGTGCATGCCGAAGCGTACTGCGTCGAGCGCGTGTGCCGTATGGGTCTGACGTTCTCCTTCACTTCCACGCAGGCCTGGAACGCGTTCGCCGGCTCGTCGCGGTATCCGCAGTTTTCGTTGACCACCCAGGCGCCGACGGGCAAGACCAACACCGAGCCGACCGTGCGCTGGACCGTGACGGTCGACATGGCCGGCCGGGAATTGCCCGGCATGGGCGAAGAAGGCGGCGAACAACCGATGCTGGGCGGCCAGGAAAACCAGGGCCAGGTGAAGATCATCATCGAAGGTCCGCGCGAAGCCGAACGCGAGAACTTCGGCGAGCCGGTGGAAGGCGCGACGATCAACCGCACGGTCGACGGCGCGGTGGAGTACGTCGGCAAGATGGATCTGATGACGCGCCCGACGAAGATGATCGGGCGTTTCGCCGGTCTGCCCTTCTCTGCCCCGGAACTGAGCAAGCGGCGCGAGATACTCGCTCCGGAACCGACGCCGGAATACAAAAAGATCCTGGCCGTCGTCGAGCGGCTCAAGGAAAGCGAACACTTAAAGGCCGCGGCGCAGGCGGCGATCGTGGACAGCACGTTTCTCCTGCACCTGACCGTGAACGAGGACGGGACAATCGGCATAACGCAGGGGCGCATGTTCCGCGGGGCGGCGGGCGAGTTGATGGCCGAGCGCGAGGCGCTGCTGCACTACCTGCTGCCGGAGGTCAACGCCAATTACAATTGCACCATTTCGCGTACGACCAAATTCGGGAACGGAAACACGACGGTCTTCGAGCGCAAACGGCGGCAGCCGCTGCCGGCCGGCGCGTTCGGCGAGTTGATCAGCGTGCGGCGCGACAACGACGAACTGGTGTACAGCTTCGCCGTCGGCCCGCTGCTGACCTTCGGCGCGCTCGAAGAGGCGCCCGAGCAGCCGCTGGGCATGCTGATCGTCAGCATGCCGCGCGCGGTCTCCGGCACCAACGGCGAAAAGATGAACGACCGCACAGTGGAGATGGAATTCACCGCCGACCACCTGGCCGGTCCCTCGATGTTGATCGTCCGCATCCCGGCGGCCAAGTAGGAGATACACGCGATGAAAAAAATCCTGATCGTATCCGTGCTGTTGACGTTGGTCCTGTTGCTGACCGGCTGCTACGAGGTCGATTTGCGCGTGCACGTGTTCGAAACCGGCGAGGGCTTGCTGACGCACGCGGTCAAGCTGCCGACCGCCGCCTTCAATATGCGCCTGTCGTCGATGCAGACCGACACGGCCGCGCTGACCAAGGAACTGCAAGAATCCACCGCCGCCGACGCCGCGGCGATCGAAGGGCTGACCCTGGCCGGCGTGGCGGTGGTCGCCGAAGCCAACAAGACGGTCATCGAGCGGCAATTGCTGTTCGCCGACGGCAAAGCGCTGAGCGCCTACCTGGCGCTGCTGGGTCTGGACACGAAGCTCCAGCACAAAAAGACGCTGTTTTGCAAACGCACGAAGGGCTTCGACTTCACGCTGCACGCCGAGCGCATCGACCAGCAAAAAATCGTGCGCATCGGCCGCTACTACGAGGATAATCCGAGCGGCATGGGCGAACAAAAACAAATGCTCCAGGCCAGTTCGCTGACCGTCGCGGTGAACCTGCCCGGCGCGCTGGAGACGATCGCGCCCGATACGCGGCGCGACGAGGGCGCCTACGTGTGGAGCGTCAGGGGCGATCAATACGAACAGCCGCTCGATGCGCACCTGGCGGTGAAGACGGCCAAGGCCGCGCCGCTGGCGATGGCGGACCAGCCGCCGACCAAGGCGTTCGCCACGGTGACCGACGGCGAAGGCGGACAGGAGAATTTCGCCCTCTTCACGCGGCGGCTGGGCGGCCGGTTCATTCCGGTGCTGCACGCGCGGCTGGACAAAAAGGGCCGCGTCGATCTGGCGCTGCTGTGGTTGACCGACGAGGTCAGCGGGCAGTACGGCCCCTATTACCGCCGCGTCGACGAAATGCTGCTGCCCGAGATCGCCGCCAACTATTTTTCCTGGATGGAACTGGTCGCGCTGGACGGGCAAGACCGGCTGGCCGCGGGGTATCGTTCGCGCCGGCCGTTTGCCGCCGAGCAGCTTGAGGGCATGTTCGCCATCGCCAAAGATGGCTCTTCGGCGACGTTCTTCACGCCCAAAGTGGACACGACGCAAACCGACGGCGAGCGCCCGACGATGGTGGTCAAGGTGACCTTCGCCGACGGACGCGAAACGCAGCACATCGTACGCGCGAAGGAACTGACGGCGAACACGCCAATTCCGCTGCGCCCCTGAAAATTTATTTACCCTTTTCGCCGCCGGGCCGTATGTGCTATTTTATCATTGTTAAATAATCCGACAGGGGAGAGGTGTTTATGAACCGGCGAACGTTATGGATCGTCTTGTTGTCGTTGGCGATCGTGTGGTTGGTGTCGTGTCAGACAATGCGCCCGCGCACGCCGGCGCTGACGTACGATCCGGACGGTCTCGACGCCGCCCAAACGGCCCGGCCGCGGGTGGGCTCGATCGTCGAGGAGGCGCACTTCGGCTATTGGCACGCCAAGCAGCGTCAGAACCAGTTCGTGGAAACCAACCACATTCCCTTCTGCGCCAACCGGGCCTTCGGTTGGAGCCTCAAACTCAAGCATCCGGTCGCGGCCGACGCCAAGGTGACCGAGCGCTTCACCCTGCCCGCCCCGCCGGCCACGTGGGGAGCGGCGGAAGGATCCGACCGGCTCAGCAACGACCGGCGCTCCGTCACGACCGAGCGCGAAGTGACCGGCGACGGCCGCTGGATCGGCTTCGTGGTCTGGCGATTGTCCGATGGCGACGCGCCCGGCCCGCACGTGACGGAAGTGGAAATCGACGGCGAACTGGCGGCGCGCTTCGTGTTCTGGGTCGATCCCAACGACGAATGCCCCGCCGAATTGGATGACGGGCCGAAAAAGAAAAAACGGCCCGGCAAGCTGGCCGCCGCCGAAAGCGAACTCACGGTGCTCGCCAACCGGTAAGTGGAAATAGGAACGCGCCCACGCGAGAGAAACAAGGGAGGACTCATGCGTATCGTTCGCGTCATGCTGGCCGTGGTCATCGCCTTCGCGCTGACCGGCTGCATCACCCTGGAAGTACACGTCAACCTGTTGCCGGACGGTTCGGGGACCTACGGCTTTTCGATCAATATCGTATCGGACGAACTGGCGATGCTCCTGGCCCAGCGGGGACAGCAGGACATCAACGAGATGTTCATCGAATACATGGAAAACAACTCTTCCGCGGGCGAGATGGACGACCTAGTGAGCGACTTGCCGGAGGGCATCGAGCTGATCGACTTCGGCTTCTATCTCACCGACGAGGGATTGCGGGTGAACGTCTTCTACTCCTTCGACTCGCTGGAGACCTGGAACGCGTACGCCGGCGATCAGGGATACATTCAACTGTCGATGAACGAATCGGCGCCGGCGGCCAACGGCGAGATCACCTGGTCGGTCAACCTGAAAACCGACTCTCCCGACCTGCTGGAAGAGATGCAGGACAATCCGGAATTCAACCAACAATTGGAAGAAAATGGCGGCGAACTTAAAATGCAGTTGTTCATGCGCGGACCGCGTCCGTCGCCGGCAACCAATTACGCCGACCCGTACGAGAATGTGGAGTTGAGCCGGCTGGACGACGGCGCGGTGGTGTTCACCGGTCCGCTGACGCTGTTGGCCAAGGGCAACTTCACCGCGCGGTTCGTCGGCGCGCCGCTGAGCGCGGAGGAACTGGCGGCCAAGCGCCGGGAGATGATCCCCGAGCCGTCGCCGCAGTTCGCGAAAATTTTGGAGATCCTGAAAAAACTCCGTGAGAAGCGGGAACTGCAAAGGGCCGTGGCGCAGGCGACCGTCGATTCGCAGTTCGAACTGCACGTCGACCTGGTCGACACGGAAAAGATGATGCTCACCGCGGTGCGCACCTACTACGGCGAATCGGCGCAGTACCTCGCCGAGCGCGATCTGCTCTTGCTGAACCTGCTGCCCGATCTGAAAAACAACTACGCCATCGAGGTCAAATCCGTCACCGGCCCCGACGGGCGGGCGGGCGTCGAGGTGCGGCGCACCACGCGCAATCCGATTCCGCTGTATTCGCTGGAGGACAACGTCCGCTTGCGGCGCGACAACGATCACTGGGTGTATCGTTTCCGGCTGGTGTATTGGCTGCAACAAGGCAATCCGGTTTTGAGCATAACGCCCGAACCGCAACTCGGGCGGTTGATCGTCCACAGCGCGCGGCCGATCGTCGGCTCGAACGGAAAGCGACTGGACGGCAACACCGTGCAACTGGACGTGTCGGCCGGCATGCTGGCTGCCGACAGTTCGTTCATCGTGCGCACCCAGGCCGAGTAGGAGGAAACAACGATGAAAAAATCGGTGCAAATCGTTTTCGCGTTGCTGGCGTTGTTCATGCTTTCCGGCTGCTACGAGGTGTACGTGGACATCCAGTTCAACGACGCCGGCCAAGCGTACGTCAGCCACTACATCGTCGTGCCGAAAAAGGCCTTCGAGCTGCAATTGAACAAAATGGGCCTCGAACAGAAACAGGCGCTGGAGATAATGCAGAACATCGCGCATCGGGACGCGGTGATGATCGGCGACATGCACGCCACCAGCCGCGAGTCGTTTTTCGGCGGAGACCGGGTGGTGCTGGTACGCGAGTTCTTGTTCGACAATCACCGGGCGTTGAGCGATTACCTGTCGTTGCTGGGGCTGCGCGCGACGATCAAGGAGCGACGGACGTTCTTCTGCCGCAAACTCAAGGGTTACGACGTGACCGTGGAAGCCGACGCGCTGGACATGGACAAGCTGCTGCACTTCAACGAGTTGTTCAGCGCGCCGGAGGAAAGCGACGAGGAATTGCCCAGTTTCCTCGGCGAGGACAGCAAGCAGTTCACCTTGAAGGTTTTCCTGCCCGGCGAACTGAACGCCGTCGAGCCGCAGGCGCAAGTCGACTGGGTGTTTCGTAAATGGTCGGTCAAAGGCAACGATCTGGCCAAGCCGTTCCGTGCCTTCATCAGCAACACGTTCCCCCGGCGCGACGAAATCACCGGCGTGAAAAAATCCACCGACCCGCTGCCGACCCTCGACGCCCCGACCGCGACGCTGACCGACCAGGGCCGTTTCGCCGACCTGATGAACGGACGGTTTTACCCCGTGCTGCACGCCCGCGTGCACGGCAACGGGAAAATCGATCTCAATTACCTGCCCGTCTACACGGATGAAACGACGTCGCTGAACTCGTTCCTGCGTTTGTCGGATTGGATGTTGATGCCCGAGACGATCTCCAATTACCAGGAGTGGTTGGAGGCGCTCGAGGTCGACGAAGAGATAACGCTGGGCTTCGGCACGCGCAACCGCAAGCCGTTTGCGGCCAAGGACGTGGCGCACCTGCTGCAGGTGGCCGCCGACGGACGCTCGGCTACGTTCTATCCGCCCAAGCTTTACAACGACGCAACGAAGGTGGCGGGCGATCCGGAACGCGTGTCGATGGTCGTGCTGGTGACGTTCGCCGACGGACGCACCGCACAGGCGTCGGTGCACGCCAAGGATCTGGCGGGCGGCGCGCCGATCGTGTTGAAGCCTTAATCGATTTTTCGCCCTCATCCCGGGCGACGCCCGATCCAAAATCGTGTTTAAAAAACCGAGACACGCCGCACAAGGGCGCGTCCCGGTTTTTCTACTTTCCTGACTTCCGAATTGGTGCGCCCTCATCCCCCGAAAACTCCGGGGCATGCACTCGTTGCGTGTCCCGTGATTTTCCGTTTCTTACCCTCGCCCTTTGGGAGAGGGTCGGGCGTCAGCCCGGGGTGAGGGGTTGCCCCTACGAGTTATTTGTATCCAGTGTTTTCTGTAATTAAGGTAATTAAGGGACACCATACTTAATTATCGGCTTGTAAAAACACTGATAAACTCGCTCGCTTCGCTCGCTCGTGTATCAGTGCCACCGAGCCTGCCACCGAACCTGCCGAGTGTACCAGCGTTTTCTTATCCACTGTTATGCTCGCGCATTTCTTGCGCTCGCAAAACAGTGCCACCCCGCCGGGGAGAAGGGAGATCGGCTTGCCTTTCCAACATCCGCATTGACCTGCCCGGACCGCCAAAGCCCCGCAGGGGCGGACGGTCAGTAGCGAAGGGCGAAGCCCTGGAAATCGCGACCTGCCCAGAAACGACAAGCCCCGGAGGGGCGGAGGAATCTTACCTGCACCCCTTTCAGCGGTTTGGGCGCGTCCCGGATTTTCCGCCTTAGCTGTATTTAGTGAACGATGGTGTAGGTGTCGAACAGTTCGCCGTCTATATCGATGGCATCCAGGGTCATGGTGCTGCCCGCGACCGTCACGTTGATGAAGTGATAGGCGGAGCGATAAAACACGATGTGTTCGAAGTCGCGCGCCTGGGTGTCCAGTGCGCCCCCACCCCCACCGGTGATGTAATGGGTCATGCCGTTGAGGTGACCGCGCTCGTAATCGTGCGTGTGGCCGGCAAAGAACACGTCGACGCCGTTGGCCTCGAACAGCGGAATGAGCGTGTCGCGCATTTCGACGTTGCCCTCGTATCCTTCCCACCCCTCGCTGTAAGCGGGATGATGGCAAAAGACGATGATGAATTCGGCGTCGAGCGCTTCATCGGAGGCTAGCTGTTCTTGCAGCCAGATGAATTGCGGAGATCCCGGGAAATGGGGCCGGTTCGAGTTGAAGGCGATGAAAAACGTGTTGCCGTAGGTGAACGAGAACTTCGAATTGCTGCCGGGGTACGAGAAGGAGCGGTAGTAATAGGGTGCCTCGCCCTCGTGGTTGCCGATGCTGATGTAGATCGGCGTGTGATCGATCAGATCGACCAGCGGCTCGAAAAATTCGGTGTCGAACTGGCTGAAGGTCCAGCCGTGGGTGATGATGTCGCCGACGTTGAGAATGATGTCCGGCGCGGCGACCAGCATCTGTTCGGCCACGGCCCGGTGGTCTTCCGGGAAGGTGCGGTTGTCGCCGTACACGGCGTAGCTGAAGGGCGTATCGACCAGCGGCGCGGTGGTGAAGGTGCTCACGGCCGACGGATTGTCGCAGGTGACCGCCCGGTAGTAATAGGTCGTTTCCGGTTCGAGCCCGGTGATTTCCGCCAGGTGATGATGGGTGCGTTCGTTGATGTAGACCTCTTGCCCCAGGTCCTCGGTCGGACCCCACTCAACCTTCGTATCGCCCTCGTTGCGGCTGAACCACATGATGCGGATGGACGTTTGCGTCACGTGCTGCAGGTAGGGCTGGCGGGTGATGGACGCGCAACAAACCGTCGACGTGTCGTCGTCGCCGGTGTCGTCGTCGAGCGTATCGTCGTCGAGCGTGTCGTCGTCGACGAGCGTGTCGTCGTCGAGCGTGTCGTCGTCGAGCGTATCGTCGTCGGCATCGTCGTCGTTGTCGTCGTCGGTATCGTCGTTGTCGTCGTTGTCGTCGTTGTCGTCGTCATCGTCGCCGCAGGCCAACGGCGAAAGAAGAAGCATCATCACGGCCAGAAGCAACAACCAGTTTCGCGTGCGTTTCATCAAGTTCATCCTTCATGCGCCCCAGGGGCGATTGTTCGGAACACATTAGTTTAGCACGGGAGTCAAAAAACGAGAAGAAGGAGTGTCCAGCGGCTGAAACACGGCCCGGACTGTGTTATGGTAACGGTCCGACGCGCAAAGGACGGAGGCGAATGAACCGCGGTTTCCAATGGTTGTTGATCTTGCTGCTGGCGGCGACGCTGACGTCCTGCCTTTCTTCCGTGAAGAAAACCGAGACGGAAGAAACGACCGCCACGCCGGCGCCCAGCGTGCCCGCGCCGATGATCGCCGATTTCGTCGAGGTCGTGCTGGTCGGTTACTGGGAAGACGAGCCGTACGTGTCCAACTGGATCGAAACGCGGAAAATCCCCTTCCGGCCGGGGCGGCAATTCGGTTGGCGGATGAAGCTCAAGGAGCCGCATCGCAAATACGTGCGGATCATCGAACGCTTCGCGGCGCCCGTGCCGCCACAGGATTGGGGCGAGTTGGAACGGCGGCACCTGGTCAGTTCGGACCGGCGCATCGCCACGGTGCCCAACGACCTCAAGGTGCGCGACGACTGGATCGCCCGCGCGAACTGGACGATGAGCGAAGGCGACGCGCTGGGGTTGCACACGGTGGAAATTCAGGTGGACGGGCGGCCGGCGGCGCGCGTGGTGTTCTGGCTGGTGGAGGACGAGACGCCGACCACGCCGGAGGAGATTCTGCACGAGGACGAGGTCGCGCCGGATCCCGCCGACACCGAAGAGGCGCTGCCGGTCGACGGCGGGGAAAACGAATAAGCGCGGGGCCGTGAAGCCGCCGCGAAAGGAACGATCGGACCAATGCTGGATTTGACGCAACTGCAAGCGACACTCGACGGGCATCGGCCGCACCGGCTGGACATCGACGGCTTCAAGCCGTCGGCGGTGCTGGTGCCGGTGGTGCATCACGAGGGGCGCGCGCACCTGCTGTTCACGCAACGCACCGAGAGCGTGGAGCATCACAAAGGACAGATCAGCTTCCCCGGCGGGCGGCTGGACGAAGGCGAAACGCTGGCCGAGTGCGCCCTGCGCGAAACGCACGAGGAAATCGGCGTGCCGCCGCAAGACGTGCGCTTGATCGGCCGCTTGGACGACATCTGGACGCCGACGCGCTACGTGGTTTCGCCGTTTGTCGGCGCCGTGCCGTATCCGTATAATTTCATTCTGAGCGAGGCGGAGATCGCGGAGCTTTTCCTGGCGCCGATCGCGGAATTGGCGGACCCGGGGATTTACCAGGAGACGGAAATCCATTACGAAGGGAAGTCGGCGCTTGTGCCGTACTACCATTGGCGCGATAAAATCATCTGGGGCGCGACGGGGCGCATCACCCGGCAGTTCCTGACGTTGGCTTGTGGGGAGAAGAAAACGAAATGCGAAACTATCTAATCGTTTGTCTGGCGATTTTGTTGCTTTTCGCCGTGGCCTGCAAAAAGAAGGCGGAAGTGGCCGGCGAGGAAGCGATGGAGCCCAAACCCGAAGCGGCCGAGGAAGACAGCGGCATCGGGTTGCCGCAGGTGGCGGCGGGCGATCGGATCCTGATCGAGTTGACGGTCTATCATCCGCGCTACGTGTATTTGAGCGGCGAGTCGCCGGTCACGGTGTTTACGCCGGCGATGCCCGGGTTCACGTTCCTGGAAAAAAAGATCGAGATGAAGACGCCGTCGTTTCCGATGATCATCAACTGCTCCATCGACCGCAACGCGCCCCGTGGGAAAAACGTGATCAAGCTCGGCGTCAAGGTGACCTACACCGACAAGGCCGACGAGTCGACGAGCCATAAAAACGCGCTGCTGGAAGTGCCGGTGCAGGTCATCGGCATGACCACCCAACGCATGCCGCAAAACGTGAACATTCCGCTGGAGCACTACCTGGAATTGGATACCGGCATTGAAGTAAAGGATCCTCAATGAAGAAAATGGATTTGAAGGGCCTGGCCTGCCCCGAGCCGATCGTGCGCGTGAAAAAAGCGATGGTCGACGAGGGCGAAGCGGCGGTGAGCGTAACCATCGACTCGCGCGTCACCCGCGACAACCTGGCCAAATTCGCCGCGACGAAGGGCTTTCATTTTCAGGAAACCGAAAAAGACGGCGAGTGGGAAATCGTCATTGAAGCCGATCCGAACGCCGCACCCGTCACCGAACCGACGGACGCGCCGGCGCTTAAACAACCGCCGGTGGTCTTGTGCACGCGCCCGACCTTCGGCGCGGCCACGGGCGATCTGGGGACGATTCTGATCCGCGCTTTTTTCAAAACGCTGCTGAACGTCGACGCGAAACCGGCGAAGATTCTGTTCGTCAACGAGGGCGTTACGCTGCCCTGCTTCGATGCGCAGGTGATCGAATACTGCCGCGAACTGGAAGCGCTGGGCTGCGAGATCATCAGTTGCGGCACCTGCCTGGATTACCTGGGGCACATGAACGACCTGAAGGTCGGACGCGTGGGCAACATGTACGACATCGCCTCGGCGATGATGGATGCCGGTCACCTGGTGGAGCCCTAGCCGATGGACGACGGCCGGCTGTACTTCGACAACGCCGCCACCTCCTTCCCCAAACCGGTGCAAGTCTACGAAGCGCTGGACGCTTACGTGCGCGGCGTGGGCGGCACCGCCGGGCGTAGCGCTCATGAGCGGGCGCAGGCCGGTTCGCGCCTGTTGTTCGAGCTGCGCGAGGCGCTGGCCGAGCTGTGCGGCGGGGCCGACGACCGGGTGGTGCTGACGAAAAACGCGACCGAGGCGATCAACCTCGCGCTGAGCGGTCTGGCGCGGCCGGGCGCGACGATCGTTCACGGTCCGCTGGAGCACAACGCGGTCATGCGGCCGCTGACGCACCTGGCGCAACGCCACGGCTGGACGACGGCGCAGGCGCCGGGCGACGCGCTCGGGCGCATCGAACCAACCGCGCTGGACGCGTTTCTCGCCCAAACGAACGCCGACGTGTTGATTACGCTGTACGCCTCGAACGTGCACGGGCTGGCGCAGGATCTGGCGGCGATCGGCGAGATCTGCGCGCGGCGGGAAATCATCTTCATCGTCGACGGGGCGCAGGGCGGCGGGCTGCTGCCGCTGGACATGGACGCGATGCGCATCGACGCGCTGTGCCTGACCGGGCACAAGGGTTTGCTGGGGCCGACCGGCACCGGCGCGCTGCTGCTGAGCGAACGCGGGGCCGAGCGCATCCAGCCGCTGCTGCTGGGCGGCACGGGCTCGGCGTCGGACAAGGAGGCCATGCCCGATTTTCTGCCCGACCGCCTCGAAGCCGGCACGCCCAACACGCACGGCGCGGCCGGGCTGCTGGCCGGCGTGCAGTATCTGCTGGAGGAAACGATCGAAGTCGCCGCCCGCTACGAAGCCGAGTTGCGCGCACGGATGATCGAGCGTATGCGCGCGCTCAAGGGCGTGACGATCATCGGCGACGCGGCGGGACCGGCAACCGCGACGCTGGGCATCACCAGCCGCCTGGCGCCGTCGGACATGGCGTTTTTGCTCAGCGAAAAATACGGCGTCGCCGTGCGCGCCGGACTGCAATGCGCGCCGCGCGCCCACCGTACGCTGGGCACGTTCCCGGACGGCACGGTGCGCCTGGCGCCCGGTTTGTTCACGCCGCCGTCGGCGGTGGACGAGGTTGCCGACGCGATCGGCGATATCCTGCGGACGCAACGATGACCTCGCCGGCTTGCGCCCTGACCTTCCTCAGCGTGCACGACGTGATCAAAGCCGAAAAACTCGCACTGGCCGCCGGATTGCGCGCGCGGCTGATTCCGGTGCCCAAGCAGATCAGCCCCGAGTGCGGCATGGCTTTACAAATCGACTGCGAGCGGCTATCGAAAATCGAAGAACTTCTCGCACCATTGCAAGCGCGCCGCGTGGGCTCGTTCCGCATCGCCGGCGCCGCGTTCGAACCGCTGGAGGGCTGAGCATGGGTCGGTTGGTGATGGGCACGGCCGGGCACATCGATCACGGCAAGACGAGCCTGATCCGCCTGCTGACGGGCTACGACTGCGATCGTCTGCCCGAGGAAAAGCAACGCGGCATCACCATCGAACTGGGTTTCACGCATCTGGATCTGCCGTCGGGAATGACGCTGGGCGTGGTCGACGTGCCCGGGCACGAGCGCTTCGTGCGCACGATGGTCGCGGGCGCGGGCGGCATCGATTTCGTGCTGCTGGTCATCGCGGCCGACGAGGCGGTGATGCCGCAAACGCGCGAGCACCTGGCCATCTGCCGCCTGCTGGGCATTCGCAGCGGGCTGGTGGCGCTGACCAAAATCGACATGGTCGACGAGGAAATCCGCGCGCTGGCGGTCGAGGACGTGCGCTCTCTGATCGCCGACACGTTTCTGGCCGAGGCGCCGATCGTGCCGGTCAGCTCGCTCACCGGCGAAGGCCGGGACGAACTGCTCGCGGCGCTCGACGCGATGGCGGCAAGCGTGGTTCCGCGCAGCGACAGCGGCATTTTCCGGTTGCCGATCGACCGCGTGTTCACCATGCGCGGCTTCGGCACGGTGGTCACGGGCACGACCATCGCGGGGAAGATCAACGTCGGCGACATGGTCGAGATTCTGCCGTCGGGCCGCACGTGCAAGGTGCGCGGCCTGCAGGTGCACGGCAAAGCCGCCGACACCGCCTTCGCCGGTCAGCGCACGGCGATCAACCTGCAGGGCGTGGCGATCGACGAGGTGCAGCGCGGCGAGATGCTGGCGACGCCGGGGATGCTGCTGCCCACGCAGATGCTCGACGTCGAACTGCACGTCGAGCGGGACGCGCCGCGGCCGGTCAAGCGCCGCAGCCGCGTGCGGCTGCACAGCTTCACGCGCGAGGTGATGGCCTTCGCGGCGCCGCTGAGCGCCGAGCAAATCGAACCGGGCAAACACGGGATGGTGCAACTGCGGTTGGTCGAGCCGGTCATCGCGCTGCCCGGCGACCATTTCGTGCTGCGCTCGTATTCGCCGGTGACGACCGTCGGCGGCGGCACGGTGCTCAACTCGCATCCGCGCAAGCATCGCGCGCCGTTCAAGCGGGCGCTGGAGGATCTGGAAATTCTGTTCGCCGGCGACCTGGTCGAGCGCATGGCCGTGCAGGTGCGCGGCACGGGCCGGCGCGGCATCACACCCGATCATCTCGCCCCGCTGCTGGGCGTGGCGGGCAAGCCGTTGCGCGAGGCCTATCAACAACTGCTGAGCCACCGGCGCATCATCCGCGTGGACAAGGACACCGACCGCGCGGTCGACGCGGAAACGCTGCGCGAGATCATGAACGACATCGTCGCGCTGCTGGAGGCGGATCACCGGGCGCATCCGAGTGCGCCGGGGTTGAGCCGGGCGGAACTGACGGCGCAGGCGCTCAAGGGCGGCGAGGCGAAAGTGCTGCAGCGGGCGCTGGGCGAGCTGACCGCCGAGGGGCGCGTGGTGCTCGAGGGCGGCACGGCGCGGCTGGCGAGCCATTCGGTCACCGCCGACGAGGATCTGCAAACGATCCGCGACGCGATTTCGGCGAGCGTGCGCGCGGCGGGGATGAGCGCGCCGACGCTCAAGGAATTGCAGGACGTACAGGGCGCGGGCAAGCTTTTCGACGAGGCGCTGGCGATGCTGCTGCGCGCGGAGGAAGTCGTGCGCATCGGCGGCGTTTTGTTTTTCGACGCGGCGACGTTGCGCCGGGCGCAGGACGAGCTGATCGCCTATCTGCAGGAGCACGGGGAGATCGACGCGCAGGGCTTCAAGGCGCTGTTCGGTCTGTCGCGCAAATGGTCGATTCCGCTGGCCGAGTACTTCGACGGCATCAAGCTGACGCTGCGCGTGGGCGACAAGCGCGTGCTGCGGCGCAAGGTGTAGCCCAGGCCCTTCCCTCTTTCAGATTTTCGGCGACGGTTAACAGAAATTCCTACACATTCGCGTTTCCCGGAATTTGAGAATCGGTGGCAATAGGTTCGCATTTGGGCGAAATGAAAGACGTTTTTGCCCGCGCATTTTCGGCTGGCACGGCGTTTGCTGAATTGGGTTGCAATTGGATAGTCAAACGCGGGATCGGCTAAAAGGGAGAGTTCGATGAAGTTTTTGAAAGCAATGTTGTTTGGCCTGCTGATCATGATGATGGCCACGTTTTTCTGCACCGCATGCGACGGCGACGACGACGATGACGGCGACGGCGGCGATGATTTCAACTGCCAGGAAGCTTACGAACAGACGCTGGCGAACCAGTGCATGGAGTTTGGCACGTTCGAGTGGAACGCCTGTTCAGAGGAGGAGGATCTGACCGATCCGGCCTGCTTTCGCGACTGCATCGCGGACCTGACCGACGGCGCGGATCTGTGCTTCGAGACGGAACGTTGTGAAACCCAGTGCAGCGAAGATGACGCGACCGGCTGTGAAAACATGTACTACGGGATGAGCAATCAGGAATGCCTCGAGTACAAGGAATTTTTCAACCTCGCCTGCGACGCCCGCCTGGATGCCACGGAGCGCGCCTGCGCGAGTTTCTGCTACGAGAACGAGGAGGGATGTGACGCTTTCGCCGCCTGCCTGGAAAGTTGCTGAGCGGCGATGATCCCAACCCCCTACGAAGGGGTTTACATAAATTAAGGGCTCCGGCGAAATTCGTCGAAGCCCTTTTTTTTCCTTGGTCCGTTATTTCTTTTTCGGCTTGGCCACCTTCTTCTCGGCCGCCGGCATCTGCGCGACGATGGCCGCGTGGCGCGAAGCGTCGACGGCCTGACGCGCGGTGGTAAAGGCCGACTGCAACTCGTCGACGGTCGCCGAATCCAGCGGCAGCGCGGGCACGGTGAAATCGAGGTCGAGCCAGTTGAGCAGCTTGGCGGACGGAATGCCGCGTCTGTCCCACCCGCGCATTTTGTAATACTTGGGCAGCAGCTTATCGAGCGGCACCTTGGTGTCGGGCCGGCCGGGAAGCTGATCTTCGTTGGTCAGGCGCTTGGGCAGCGTATCTTCGACCAGGCCCTCGCGCACGTTGATCATTTTTTCCAGCGTGTAGATGCGCGTGCCGGCCTTGAAGAAATCGCCGGTTTTATAGCGCATGCCGGTGCACAGTTCCAACGCCTTGGAGTGGTGAATGACCGGCAGGTGGAAAGGCAACATGCCGGCCGGCATACGGAACATCGCGCCGGTCAGCGGACCGGAAATGCGCAGGGTCTTGTCGACGACCTTGGCCAGCGCGCTGTTCGGATTGAGCTTGCCGGCGAAGCCGGGGATAACGCCGTAGGTGGTGAAGATGCAATAGCCCGCGGCGGAGACGGCGTCGAACATGTTCTGCTGGAAAACGGTCAGGCCCGGTTTGCCGTCGAGCTTGAGCGGATCGATGTTCACCGGCCCGAGGTTTTCGAAGTACATCATGAAGCCGGAATTGAGGTGGCAGCCGCCGCGGTTGGAGGTGGCGTAGCCCAGGCCGTGGCCCACCGAGCGGCGCGGCTCGTAGGCGGCCAGTTCCAGCCCCTTGCAGTGAATGGCGAAATCGCTGCCGCCGAATTTTTCCGCCAGGCGCATGACGCCTTCGGCCAGATCGTCGCCCAGGCCGCGGCGATACGCGATGTCTTGAATGAGGTCGGCCAGTTTGTCGGTCTTGCCCCACTTGAGGTCGGATTCGAGCAGGCCCTTTTCGGTCAACTCCATGGCGAAGCCGATGACGCCGCCGGTGCTGATGGTGTCGATGCCCAGTTTGTCCATCAGGTAGTTCCACTCGCAGATCGACCAGAGGTCTTTGTTGTCGATGTTGGAGCCGAACATGGCGACGGTTTCGTATTCGGGCCCTTTGAGGTTTTTGCCTTCGATTTCGACGACGCGGGCGCAGCGGATCGGGCAGGACATGCAGCCGTCGTTTTTCACCAGGTACTTCTCGGCCAATACCTGGCCGGTGATGTCCGCGAAATTCTCGTAGCTGCCGGCACTGTAATTTTTCGTCGGCAGCACGCCACGTTCGTTGCAGCGCCCCAGGTGGCCGCTGGTGCCGAATTCGGGCAGTTCCTTGCCGGTGACCGGATGATCTTTGAGGTATTTGATCCAGGATTTGTTGAACTCTTTGTATTCCTCGTTGGTGACCGGGATTTTCTTTTTGCCGCCGGCGACGACGGCCTTGACGTTTTTGCTGCCCATAACCGCGCCGGCGCCGCCGCGACCGGTGGCGCGTTCGCCGC
Source organism: bacterium (assembly GCA_036725605.1). Classification (GTDB taxonomy): domain Bacteria; phylum Lernaellota; class Lernaellaia; order Lernaellales; family Lernaellaceae; genus CALBTQ01. Next base: position 36,779 of record DAIMDW010000031.1, on the reverse strand, counting down.
TCATGAGGCAGGCAAAGCGCACCATATTTTCGCCGCCGGGGCCGATAACCAACCGCCCGGCCGCTTTGCCGTGGCGCTTGATCATCTCTTCCTGCGTGGCCTCGGTATCCAGGCCCCACAGATCGTCGGCGTCGTGAATTTTCGCGCCCTCTTCGGTGATCTCGACGTAGACGGGCTTGGGCGATTTTCCGGCCAGAACGAGCACGTCGTAGCCGGCCCGTTTAAGCTGAATGCCGAAGGAGCCGCCGGAGTTCGAGGCGAGAATTCCGCCGGTCAGCGGACCTTTGCAGGAGACGTTGAAGCGGCTGGTGCACGGACCGCCGGTGCCGGTCATCGGCGAGGTGCTGACGACAAGCAGGTTTTTCTCGCCCAACGGATCGATGCCGGGCTCGAGATGATCCCACAGGATTTTCGCGGCGATGCCTTTGTTGCCGATAAACAGGTAACGGTCGCGGTCGGAGATCTCAAAGGGTTTCACTTCGCCTTTGGTCAGATCGATCCAGAGCGCTTCGCCCATGTAACCGCTATAGGTAGTCGCCATTGTTTCTCCTTTGCCTGCCTCACGTGTAACGTCTTGGGATGTATGACGGTTTTACTTCCGTCAATTCGTGCGGGCAATTGTGCGAATCCATCGAAAAAAAGAATTCGCTACGTTTTTCACAACGCCCCTATCGGACTCAATCAAGTCAATTATGCATTTGACATAACACGACCGTCGAGTCGACTTTTTACCTGTACAAAACCCGCATTAAAGTACAGCGAGAAGGCCTGCGATGTCAACGGAGTATCCCGCCGCAAATTATGTTTCTTTTGATATAAAGTAGTGGAATCTAATGGAAAAAGCGGCTGGTGAAGCGGACGAAAACGAGGAGGTGCGTCCGTTATTGACTGTATTCGGACTCACCGCTTTCGTCGGCGTCGACGGGAAACAAACCCAGCTCCCGTTCGGCGAGGCTGTTGGCCGGATTGTTCTCGAGCGCTTTCTGCAAAAACATGCGCGACATGTCGTATTTACCCTCGTCGCGATAGATGAGGGCCAAAAACACCATCGCCTGATCGTTGCCCTCGTCGAGGCTGATGGCGTCTTTCAACATTTGCTTGCTGGCGAAGCTCACGTGATCGTTTTCACGCCCGAAGAGACTGTAGGCCGACCAGGCCAGCAAGGTCATCGCCGGACTGCTGTTCGGATTGAGTTTCAGCGCCCGTTCGGCCTCGCGGCGCGATTCGGCGAAGTTGCCCTGCTCGCACAGGGTTTGCGCGCGGTCGATCGCCATGTCGTATTCGTCGGCGTTCCAGGAGTGATAAGCGCCGTCGTCGCCGTCCTGGCGGTCCAACAGCGGCGGCGGCTCGGGCTGATCCGGCGGCTCGGGCTGATCCGGCGGCGGCGCTTCGGGCTGATCGGGCGCGGCGGTGACAACCAGCAGTTTCGGGGGTGAAAACACGGCGCCGCGAACGGTCACCAGGAAGAACGCCATTCGCAAATATGCATCATACTCGGCGCCGACTTCGGCCGCGATTTCCTCCAACGATCGACCGTCGAGGTTCAAGGCCATTTCCTGCTGCCTGCCGTTGATTTCGTAACGGCGGACGATCTTCGCGAAATCGTCGCCGATCTTCAGCGGCGCGGTCAGACGACGCCGACGGCGGAAGATGGCGGTCAGTTCCTCGGAAAGAGCCGAGGAAAGGATGCCGGCCTTGAGGAAATCGGCCACCGAGGCGATCGGCACAGCGTGTTCGGGCATGGCGGAAAACCGGGGCGTGAATTCGAAGGCGGCGCCATGCCATTGCGGCCGCCAGAGGCGCAACAGTTTGTGCAGTTGCAACTGCCGGATCGCTTCGGCCAGTTTTTCGGGCGTGATCAGATTCATCGTCAGCAGCACGTCCTCGGGCCGCCGGTGAGAATTGAGCGCCTGGTAATCGGCGATCTGCCGCTCGCGTTCGGTGATGGCGTTGAGCTGCACCAGGAAATCCATCAGCGAATCGTTTGCGCCGTCGATGGCCTCCACGACGATCAACTGGCCGCGACGCACCTCGGCGATCAGCCGGCGGCGATCGCGCAAGGCGATGAGGCGGCCCGAACTCTGGTGCGCGACGAGGTTGCCGCACAAACGACCGAGGGTCACGTGTCCGATCAATCCCTTGCGCCAGGATTTACGCTTGCTCGGCGGTTCTTCCTCGCTCAGCGAGCCGGCCATGCGTTCGGAGATGGAGACCGGTCGCCGGTCGGCGGTTTGCAGCCAGCGCTCGATCGTCCGCAAAAACCGCGGACGATCAATAGGCAGTTCGATAAAATCGTCGGCCGGGATACGCATGTCGGCGCGCTCGAGATCCTCGTCGGTGGGCGGGGCTTCGGTCAACAACAAAAAGGGAATGGCGGCCAGGGAGTCGAAGCTTTTGAACAACCGCGCCAGTTCCATGCCGGTCAGGGTCGCATGGTTCATCTGGCTGAGCACCACGTCGGGCTGAAACGAACGGGCGACCTGCGGGGCTTGTTTTTCCTCGCGGCACACTTCGGTTTGAAAGCCGATTTCCGCAAGGAAAGAGACCAACGCGACGATCAACGATTCGCGGTTGCTGATTAGTAATATCCTGCCGTTCATAAAAATTTCCGGATTCAAATGAGATACAAAAATATAGCATTAATTTCTTTGAATCGAAAAGGGCAAAACGGAGTCGGTTACAATTCCACCACAAACAAATAAAATAGGGCCTTTCAACAGCCGAGTTCATTGATTTTATGAAAAGATTTTCGCACTTTCTGTTCGGTATTCTAGTGTTATTTTATAATAGGATTATATTATTTTCGCAGATAAGGTCCCGTTTCTTCCCAGGTTTTTCACGGTTTGAAAATCAATAGGTTTCGGGCTGGATGTACCAGACGCCGTCGATGCGCTTCCAGCGCTGCACCTCGTGGATCTTGTGCAGGAAGAACCAGTAGATGCGGCCGCGGATGGTGATTTCCACCCGCGCGAGCACGCCGTTGGGCTCGATGGCGATTTCGCCGATTTCGAAGTCGTAGACGTATTCGCGGGCGAAATGCTTCTCGCGAAACAGGCTGGCGTAAATGGCGATGAAGTCCGAGAGGTCTTTTTCCGATTCGAAGTACTCGGCGATGCGTTTCTTGGTGATGTGGGTGGTCAGCTTGGCCTTGATCAGGCTCGACCACAGGCCGGTGACGCGAGCGTTGAGGGCGGTGATGTCGTCGGCGACCTCAGCGGCGGGAATGCCTTCGATGTCGAGCTGGTCCAGGCGCAAATCGGTTTTGGTCACGCTGCAGGCGGCCAGGCCCAGCGCCAACGCCAACAACATCAGAAGTATCCGCCGCGTCATTTCTTACCCTTTCGCTTGGGGGCTTTCGCCTTTGCGGTCGTCAGCGGAACCGGCCCCAGTTCCACGCCCAGGCGCCGGTCGCGTCGACTTTTATAAACCCAAAACACGGCGATGGCCAGACTGAGCACGATGCTGACCACCTGGCTTTCGGACAACTGCACGGCGTAGACGCCCGGACCGACCTCGGCCAGCGTTTCGGTCCACAACAGCGCGCCCTTGATTCCACCGGCGGTCTGCGCGGTCAGGCCCGGCTCGCCGTGGACGGTAAACAGCCGTAAAAAGCCGCGCGGATCGGCCCGCCAGAATTCGAGGATCGTACGCAGCAGCGAATAAAGCAACACGAACACGGCCAGCACCTGCCCGCGGAACTTGCGCCGGCGCCGCAGGTACAGCCACAGGAACAGGAAGATCGCCAGACTGCCCAGGGCCTCGGCGGGCTGCGTCGGGTACAGGCGCACGCCGGCCACGCCGATCGTCTCGGGCGGGAACGTGATGCCCAGCGGGAAGTCGGGGCCGCAGGGCTTGCCGTAGCAGCAGCCGACCAGCGTGCAGCCGGTGCGGCCGAACATCAGCCCGAGGGCGATGGACGGGGCGATGATGTCGCCGAACTGCCAGAAGTCCATTTTCCTGATGCGCGTGTAAATGATGCTCGCGGTCACCGCGCCCAAAAAGCCGCCGTAGTAAACCAGGCCGCCTTCCCAGATTTTGAAAGGCTCCCAGAAGCTGTCCATCTGCTCCCAGAAGACGATCACGTGGAACAGGCGCGAGCCGACGATCGACGACAGCAAAATCCAGAAGGCGAGGTTTTGCACGTCTTCGGGATCGGTGCCCAGGCGTTTGGCCTCGCGCGAGGCCAGCCAGATGCCGACGAGAAACGCGACGGCGAGCATGAAGCCGTAGCTGTGCAGCTTCAGCGGACCCAGTTCGAAAATCATCGGATGCACGCGCTCAGGCCCCTTTCTCGAGCGCCGATTTGCGCTCCTGGCGAATCATGTCCAGCGCGAAAACGGCGACACCGCAGACGATGGCGATGTCGGCCACGTTGAAGGTCGGCCACGAATGTTCGCCGAGGTAGAAGCGCAGGAAGTCGATGACGAAACCGTGACGGATGCGGTCGATGATGTTGCCCAGCGCGCCGCCGAGAATCATCGCCAGCGAGGCGGCCAGCAGCACGTCGGAGCGTTCCAGCTTGATGAAGTAATAGAAAATGAAGGCGATGGCGAAGCAACTGACGATCAGAAAGAACGTCACCGAGTTGCCGCCGAACAGGCCGAAGGCCGCCGCGTCGTTGTGCGTGTGATACAGCTCGAAGAAGCCGTCGATCACCGGCAACGATCCGCCGCGCGGAAACCGGGCGATGATCATCGATTTGGTCACCTGATCCAGCACGAGGCTGAGGATGCCGATGATGATCATCGCGCCGTATTTGTCGTGCAGAACTTTTCGCACCGTTTCTCCCCGTCAGGCAATGACCGCCGCGCAACGCGAGCATAGTTCCGGATGACCACGCCCGACGGTCTCGTCGCGATTCCAACAACGTGGACACTTGGGCGCACTCGTGGGTTCAAGGCCGACCTTGATCGTGCCCAGGGCTTCGCTTTGGGCGAGCGGTTCGCCGCTGAGTTCGGCGACGACGGTCACCTTGGCGACCATGAACAGACGCAGCAGCGAGTCGCCGTATTCGCCGAGCATGGCGCGCAGTTTGTCGTCGCCGGCGATGGTCAGTTCCGCTTCGAGACGCTGCTTGATCAGCTTGCGTTCGATCGCGGTTTCGATCGCCTTGTTCACCGCGCCGCGCACTTCGAGCAGATCGTCCCAACGCTTGAGCAACGCCTGGTCGATGCGCGCCGGTTTTTCCGCGCCGAACAGCGCCAGGTGCACGCTGTCCTCCTTCGCGCCGGGCAGATGTTGCCAGGCCTCGTCGGCGGTGAAGGAGAAGATCGGCGCCATCATGCGCAACATCTCGCCGACCAGCGTGTGGATCGCGGTTTGCGCGCCGCGGCGGGTCGGATCGCCGATCGCGTCGGCGTACAGCGTGTCCTTGCGGATGTCGAGGTAGAAGCTGGACAGATCCACCGCGCAGAAGTTGAGCAGGTGGTGATAGACCAGGTGGAAATCGTACTCGTTGTAGGCGCGCAGCAGGCGCTGGCGCAGCATTTCCCACTTGGCGAGGATGAAGCGCTCGAGTTCGTCGAGCTCGGCCTCGGGCAGCGCGTGCTCGGCCGGGTCGAAGTCGTTGAGCGTGCCCAGCATGAAGCGCAGCGTGTTGCGCACCTTGCGGTAGCCGTCGACCAACCCGGCGACGATTTCGTCGGAGATGCGGATGTCGTCGCGGTAGTCGCTGCCGGCCGTCCACAGGCGCAGGATTTCCGCGCCGTATTTCTCGATGATCCGCATCGGCGGAATCGTGTTGCCCAGGCTCTTGGACATCTTGTAGCCCTTGCCGTCGACGACGAAGCCGTGGGTCAGCACCGTGTTGTACGGCGCGTGGTCGCGCGTGCCGACGGCGGCCAGCAGCGTACTGTGGAACCAGCCGCGGTGCTGGTCGGAACCTTCCAGGTACAGGTCGACCGACGCGCCCAACTGCGGATCGGTTTCGCAGACCGCCGCGTAGCTGACGCCCGAATCGAACCAGACGTCGAGGATGTCGGTTTCTTTGCTGAACGACGACCAGCCGCATTTCGGGCATTTGAAATCGGCGGGCAGCAGTTCTTCGGCCGTCTTGTCGAACCACGCGTCGGAGGTTTCCTTTTCGAAGATGTCGGCGACGTGATCGACGACCTCTTTGCTCAGCAGGATCTCGTGGCAGTGGTCGCAGTGGAACGCAACGATCGGCACGCCCCAACTGCGCTGGCGGCTGATGCACCAGTCGGGCCGGTTTTCGACCATGCCGTAGATGCGGTCGCGGCCCCAGGCGGGGATCCAGCCGACGCGCTTGATTTCGTCCAGCGCTTTGGCGCGCAGGTCGTTTTCGTTCATCGAGATGAACCATTGTTCGGTGCTGCGGAAGATGATCGGTTCCTTGCAGCGCCAGCAGTGCGGATACTGGTGTTGTTCGTCGTGCTGTTCCAGCAGCATGCCGCGCTCGGCGAGCGTCTTGTTCACCGCCTCGTTGGCGGCGAACACATACGTGCCGGCCCACTCGGGCACCTCGTGGGTGAACTTGCCGTAATCGTCGACGGGCGAGTAAACGTCCAACCCGTAGGCGAGGCCGACCTCGTAGTCCTCCTGGCCGTGGCCGGGGGCGATGTGCACGATGCCCGTGCCGCTGTCGAGGGTGACGTACTCGGCCAGGACGATCAGCGATTCGCGATAGCCCAGCGGATGCTGCGCCTTTTTCTTTTCCAGCCCGGCGGCGTTGAAGGTGGCCAGCACCTTGAGCGGCTTGCCGAAGGCGTCCATGCAGATGGGCGCGAGGCGCTCGGCCATGATGAACGCTTCGCCGTCGCCCGCGTCGACCAGCACGTAGTCGTGCTCGGGATGAAACGCGAGCGCGAGGTTGGCCGGGATCGTCCAGGGCGTGGTGGTCCAGATGACCACGCTGACCTTGTAACCGGCCGCGGCGGGGATGACGTCGGTGACCTCGTCGATCAGCGGGAATTTCACGTAGATCGAGGGCGTGGTGTGATCCTGGTATTCCACTTCGGCCTCGGCCAGCGCGGTCACGCACGAGGCGCACCAGTACACCGGTTTGCGGCTTTTGTAGACGCTGCCCTTGGCGATGAACTTGCCCAGTTCGCGCGCGGTGATCGCCTCGTACTGCGGCTTCATGGTGACGTAGGGGTCGGCCCACTGGCCCAGCACGCCCAGGCGGATGAACTCGGCGCGTTGGATGTCGATGTAGCGCGCGGCGTATTCGCGGCAACGGCGGCGGAAATCGCCTTCCTGACCGGCGGCGGGCTTGGATTCGCCCAGCTCTTTAAGCATCGCGTTTTCGATCGGCAGCCCGTGGCAATCCCAGCCGGGCACGTAGGGGCTCAAAATGTTCTGCATCGACTTCGACTTGATAATAATGTCTTTCAACACCTTGTTCAGGACGGTGCCCAGGTGAATGTTGCCGTTGGCGTAGGGCGGGCCGTCGTGCAAAATGAACTTCGGCCGTCCCTGTCGGGCCTGCTGGATCTGGCCATAAAGATCCATCTCGTCCCAACGACTGAGCATTTCCGGTTCGCGCTGCGCGAGATTGGCCTTCATCGGAAACTCCGTGAACGGCAGCGCCAGGGTGTCTTTGTAGTTGGTCTTCTTCTCACTCATCGAAATCGTACCTCATTATCAAGTCGTTTGAGCCGGAACAATTAGGAGAGAGAAGATAGCACAAGACGACCGACTGTCAATTGCCGATTGCGCTCGACGGCCACTTGGTGATAGTGAAGACAACGTGCGAAAAAACAGACAAATCGCCTTATGGTGCTTACTTATTTGCGGATGCCTCGCGTGGCTGTCGGCGGACGCGGCGGAGCCGTCCGCGCGCCAACGCTACGACCGGGCGCTAACCGATTTTTATCAGGGCGATTATCAGCGGGCCGAAACCGAGATGATGACCGTCTACCGCACGGCCCCGAACGAGCCCTTCGCGGCGGACGCGACGTTCAAGGCCGGCGAGGCGGCGTACCGGCGGGAAGCCTACGCGGCGGCGGTCACGCACTTCGAGCATTACCTGCGCACGTATCCGACCGGGGCGGCGATCGCCGAGGTGCGCCGGCGGCTGGAGCAGGCGCGCGAGAAGGCCGGCGGCGAAGCCCTGCCCCTGCCCCGCGTACGCCGCGAGGAACGCCGTTTGCTGGTCGCGTGGCTCGGGCGGTTGGCGCAGGCCGACGACGGGGAACTGGCGCGGCTGGCTTCGTTTCTGGCGAGCAACGGCTACAACGCGCTGGCGGTCGACGCCTACCGGCTGCCCGGACGCCCGGCGCATCGGCTGGTGAAAAAACCGCCGCTCCACGGGGCTTACTTCGCGACGCGGGCCGCGCCGGTGTGCGGCGACGTTTTACCGCGGATGGTCGCGGCCGCGCACAAGGCCGACCTGGAGTTGATCGCCGTGTTGCCCACGCGGTCGGTTCCGCCGCGCGAGGGAAGCGCGGGCGCCGAGCAACGTTGGGACGAGCAAAGCAAAACGTTCGTCGCCGACGAGCGTCACCGCAACCTGTTCGACGAAGGCGAAATCAAGCAACTGGCCGCGCTGGCCGAGGATCTGGCGCGCGCGGGCGTCGACGAGATCTGGCTCGACCGCGATCTGGCCATCGCGCCGGGGGAAGGGATGAGCGAGCAGGCGCGCAACGCGGCGACCGTACCGGCAGGCGGCGAGATCGACTGGCCCGCGACGATGGGCGTCCTGCCCGCCGAGAAACTCGCCTGGCGCACGCAGGGATTGGACAACGCGGCCTTCGCGGCGTTGCGCAAAGCGCAGGCCGGGCAGATCAACCACGCGGTGGAGACGATCGTCGCGGCGATTCGTCGGGCCGCGCCGGGTTGCCGTGTCGGTCTGGCGCTGCCGCTGCCCGCGCCGCTGGAGGAAAACGCCTATCTGCTGGAGACGGGCATCGACCTGAATGCCCTTGCCGGCAAACGCCTCGACCGTTTCATTGTGTGCATGGATTGGCACCGCTGGCGCACGGCGCGCGGTTTGACACGCCAGGAGGGCTATGATTCCATGAGTCGCCTGTCGGCGCGGCTCTTGACGCTGACCGGCTCGGCGAAGCGGGGAATCGTCGCGCTGGACACGACCATGACGGCGAGCGGCCGGCTGCTGCCGACCTGGGAAATCCGGGCGGGCGTGGGCCGGTTGATCAGCGCCGCGGCGTTCGGCGTGGCGATGACGCCGTTCGTTCCCCGTCAACCGATCACCGAAATTCTGAACCGGGCCGCACAGGCCGACGAAGAAGAAGATGAATAACACCGCACGCATTCTCTTGTTGCTGTTGTTGATCGCGTTGGCGGTCGGCTGTCAGGCGCAGCCGGCGAAACCGAGCCGGAGCGTGACGCTGGCCTTCACCAACGACGCGCTGGGCGAACTGGCCGACTGCGGCTGCAAAGGCGGCATCTCCGGCGGCATCGACCGGCGCGCCGGGCTGATCGCCGACTGGAAGAAAAATGACGGCGCGCGATTGCTGGCGATCGAAGCGGGTGATTTTCTGTTCCCGGTGCAGCCCAACACCGACGAGGAACGCAAAGTCGAACAATTGCGCGTGCCGTTGATCGCCGAGGCCTATCAACGCGCGGGTTACGACGCGGTGTTGTTCGGCGCGCGGGATTACGCGCTGGGCGTCGCGCCGCTACGGCAAGCCGCGCAGATCATGAACATTCCGATCGTGGGCGCGAACGTGCTGGACGCGGCGACCAACAAGCCGCTGTGGCAGCCGACGCTGGTGCTCGAACGCGGCGGGCTGCGCGTGGGGTTGCTCGGACTGGTCAGCGACCGGAAGAAAATCGGGCTCGAGGAATTGTCGTGGCCCGCACAGATCGTCATCGCCGATCCGGTGGCCGCCGCCGCGCAATACGCGCCGCTGCTGCGCAAGGAATGCGACCTGCTGGTGCTGGTGGCCAACCTCGATTATGAACAACTTCAGGCGGTGCTGACGGCGGTCGAGGGCGTGGACTTCGTCATCAAAAGCCGCGACGCCAAGATGCTCACTCACCAGGTGCAACACAACAACGACGTGCCGGTGGTCAGCGTTTACGAGTTGGGGCGCTACGTGGGGCGGCTGGACGTCACGCTGGTCGAGGCGGGCAAAAAATTCGCCGACGAGGGCGAGCGGCAGATCCTGGAACGCAAGATCAAGCGCTACCAGAAGTACGTCGATTCGCTGAACAAGCAGGCCGGCGGCGAGGAGAAGATCGCCGAATTTCTGGCCGGCGACGCGTCGCTGCAGGCGCGCTACGACCGCTACAAAACGAACATCGAACGCTGGCAAAAGGAACTGGCCGATCTGCGCGAGGTCGGCAACCGGTTCCGTTACGATCTGGTCGAGCTGACCGTGAGCGTGCCGACCGACACGGAACTCTCGAAGAAAGTGAAGGCCTTCGAGGATGAACACGGCACGACCAAGGCCATTCGCGCCAAACACGCGGGCGCGACCGAACCGCTGTCGCCGCCGGAAGTCAGCCTACCCAACCCGGAGGAGTGAGCGTGGAAGCGGTGCAGTGGCTCGGCGGCAATCGATGGCGCGCGGCGGCGGCGTTGGCGCTGTTCGTGCTGATCGGCATTCCGCTGCACCTGGGCCTGAAGCGCGCCACCTGGGCGGAGAATCCCAACCTCCTGCCGCTCAACACGCGCGCCCCGCTGCTGCAAGGGCCCAACCTCGCCGGCGAGTATTACGATTCGGCGCTCGATCGCGGGCTGGTGCGGGTGTTCGTGTTTCTCGATCCGACGCGTAGCGCGGGCGCCAAACAGATGCGCGCGATGCAGGCCTGGCGCGAGGATTATCCCGACGGGCGCCTGCGGCTGGTCACCGTGTTCACCGGCGGCGACGAAAGCGCGCACCGGCACTTCGCGGAAAAATATTCCCTGAACGAAAAGCTGACCGTGTTCGATCGCGGCGGCACGCGCGCCCCGAAATTCCGCGCGAAAAACACGCCGACGATCTACGTCGTGGACGGCACGAACGTCATCCGCTACGCCACGGACAAATACGTGTCCGGCGGCAACATGCAATTGCGGGAGATCATCGAGGGCTACCTGCCGCCGGAGGGCGGACGCGCGCAGCGGAGGGTGACGCAATGAGCGACGCGGTCATCCAACTGCGCGGGGTGAGCAAGCGCTTCGCGACGCGGCGGGCGGAAACGCTGGCGCTGGACGACGTGTCCTTCGAGGTGCAGCGCGGCGACGTGTTCGGCCTGCTGGGCGCGAACGGCGCGGGCAAGACGACGGCGATGCGTTGCATTCTGGGCCTGACGCACATCAGCGGCGGTTCGCTGCGCGTGCTGGGCCGCGAGCGTCCGTCGCGTCACGAGTTGTTCGCGCGCACGGCGTATCTGCCCGAGGAACCGCAACTGTTCGCCGGCGCGACCGGCCGCGAGCATCTGGCCTACTTCGGCCGGCTCAGCGCGGTGGACGGCGTGCGGCTGCCGGCGCGCATCGACGAAACGCTCACGCTGGTGGAACTGGGCGACGCGGCCGACCGGCGCATCGGCACCTACAGCAAAGGCATGAAGCAGCGGCTGGGCATCGCGGCGGCGATTCTGGCCGAACCGGAAATTATCTTCCTGGACGAACCGACACGCGGGCTGGATCCGCTGGGGCGCAAGCGCGTGCGCGATCTGCTGGCCAAGCTGGCGGCGGGCGGCGCGACGCTGTTCATCAACTCGCACCTGCTGGGCGAGGTCGAGCGGCTGTGCAACCGCGTGGGCATTCTGGACAACGGACGCGTGCGTGCGGCGGGCAAGCTGGCCGACCTGCTGGGCGAAAACAGCCTGCTGGCGGTGCGTTTCGCGCTGCCCGGCGAGCCGGGGCCGGAGTTGGCGGGCGCCGAGCGCGCCGACGGCGGACTGTGGAAAACGACCGTGCCCGACACGGCGGCGCTGGCGGCGTTGAGCGAAAAAATCGCCGCGGCCGGCGGGCGCGTGGTGTCGGCGCAGGCCGAGCGCATCGCGCTCGAGGACTATTTCATCCGCGCGATCGGGCGGGAGGAGCAGGCATGAAGATCATCGCCGTCGCCCGCTTCACGCTGCTGCGCCTGAGTCGCTCGCGGTACTTTTTCGCCGGCGCGTTCATCATCGGTTTGCTGGCCGCGGCGACCTTCGCGCTGGGCGATCTGTGGGTGTCGACCGCGCAGAATCTGGCGCGGATGATTTTGTGGCTGATGGCGATCTGGCTGGGCATCTCGCTGGTGCACGCCGATCGCGCGGACGGCACGTTGCGCAGCACGTTAACGCGGCCGATCAGTTTGCTGGAGGTGATCGTCGGCAAGCTGCTGGGCGCTCTGGCGTACCTGGCGCTGGTGGCGGCGGGCTTCACCGTGTTGCTGCTGCTGGCCGCGTGGCACGAAGGCGCGGCGGTGTCCTGGCGCGACGCGGTGTACCAACTGCACCTGCTGCCGGTGCACCTGACGGTGATGGCGCTGGCGATGATGCTGGCGCAGTTCGCGCCGCGTTTTCTGGCGGGGATCGTCGCGTTGCTGGCGTGGGATAATTTTTACACGGCCGAGTCGATCAACCGCTTGTTCCCCAAGCTGTCGCCGACGGCTTTCGACATCATGCACGGCGTGGCGCGCGTGGTGCACCTGGTGTGCCCGCCGACCTCGACTTTCTACCTGAGCTTCAAGGATTTCACCGTACTGCACGGCGTCGGCGGCACGTACGCGCTGTTGCTGGTCTACGCGGCGCACTATGCCCTCGCCTGCTGCCTGCTGGCCGCCTGGGCGCTCAACCGGCAGGAACTTTAATTCATTTATTGGTGTGAATACGTCCAGCACCCCTTTCAGGGGTTTGTTTTAATTTGGTCCTTTTTATACCAGGGCTGAAGAGACTGTCGATTTTCTCGTCTTGAGTGTGAATGCGTGTAGAGCTTGGGGGAAAATGCCCGACGCTTACGGGTCGGGCTACCCTCTATCGCCCCTGATGGGGCTGTTTGTCGCCTATCGGCGCATTTATCGACAATCTCTGAAGCCCTTCGCTATTGACCTGCGCCCTACGGGCTTGAAGGCTATCATTCAACAATCAGTACGGCATGATCTTGTCCCAGAATTCGAAGGCGATCCGGAACGATTTTAATCAGCACACCTTTGGCTTCGCCAAAAGCGTGAAACACACCGATAAAATATCTTTATACTATGCATCGCCCTCGCCCCGGCCTACGGCCGACCCTCTCCCACCGGGAGAGGGTAAAAGCCAACAACCTTCACTCCCGTCTCTCCGGCATCAATACGGCATGATCTTGTCCCAGAATTCGAAGGCGATCTGAAACGACGGTCCGCTGATGCCGCGCTCGGCGAGGATGATGATCGGCATGCCGATCGCCAGACAGATCAGCACCATCCAGGGCACCCAGAGCAACAAGCGACGATTGCGCCGCCAGGGCGACAGGTCTTCGCGGCCCTTGTAATAAAAATAGGCGAAGGCGAAGGGCAGAAACGCGGCGGCCCAGGCCACGTAATTGATGAACGGCACGCCCAGCCAGAAACCGGGCAGGCGCGGATCCCACTTCCACCACAGGCCCGAGAGCGAGGCGAGCGGGTCGATCTGCATGTCGAGGCTCAGCGCGATCGCCGTGGTCAGCAGCGCCAGGCGCAGCGGCCGACCGCGCACGAAGCGCAGCTTGTCGCCGAGATACTCGGCCAGCCAGATGCAGATGTAAAAGACGATGCACCAACCCAGCATCGTCGCGGCGGGCGCGGGCAGATAAAACTCCGGACTCAAACCGAGGTAGTGGCGGTAGTGGCTTTCGCCGAAGTAGCCGATGATGATCCCCATGTTTTCCAGGCAGATGCCGTAGAGAAAACAGACGCCGAAAAACAACGCGACCGCCGTAAAGCCGCGCGTGTACCACACGTGGGCCAGCAGGAGCGCCACCCACAAAAATTGCGCGTACTCGTAGAACATGACGATCTGCTGTTCGGTCAGGTAGCTGGGGCGCGCGCCGATCACGGCCAACAGCGGCAGGCCCAACAGCACGCCGGCGACGATCCCGAAGGTCCGCCAACGGTTTTTCAGGCGTTGCGAATCGCGGGCGCGGAAGTAGAAATAGACAATCACCCAGAACAACGGAAACACGGCGGTGATCGCAAAGCGCCACAGCGGTATGCCCACCTCCGCGTAGTGTTCGGGTCGCACGTTGGTCAGTTCGTAGTTGAGCAGCGAAATGGCCATCAGGTAGATGAACCAGATCGGACCGTTGTCGCGCAGGTCGCGCAGCAGGGAGGGACGGCGTTGTTCGGCGGCGGTGTTCATCGGGCACATCCTCGTTCGTCGGCGGCTTTTAAAACGACAATGACGGCAAACCTCCAGCGCACGGTGGCCTGCCGTCAAGTAAATGTCACGTTCGGTTATTGGTACACAAAAGCGGGCGCGGCGGCAAGCCGCTTTTGTTTAAGGCGCGACTTCGTCGAAGCGATTGGCGTCGAGGGTCATCTGCTCGAGCGTCTCCTGATCGAGGACGGCCGAGATGTTGTCGCGCACGCGCAACATCACCTGACGCAGCCAGCAGGTTTCGAAGGGGTACGGGCAGTCGCAGCTTTGATGCGGCGCGGTGCGGCTGGCGCAGGGGATCGGCGCGAGCGGTCCGTCAACGGCGCGGATGATGTCGCCGAGGGTGATTTTCGCCGGATGACGACGCAGCGCGTATCCGCCGTCCTTGCCGTGGGCGCTCACGAGCAAACCCTGTTTGCGCAGGGTGGATAAAATCTGCTCGAGGTACTTATAGGGCACGTTTTCGATTTTCGCGAGATGCGAAACCGACAGCGGTTTATCGCCGTAATTTTCCGCGAGATGACGCAGCACGCGCAGGGCGTATTGTCCCTTTTTCGATAGCTTCATGCGGGCCCTCTTTTCATTTCCCCGATATCATATATGACCTATATGATATATATCATATACGAAGCATAGGTGGGCGTCAAGCGGGCTGAATTGCGTCTGCCGCCCCTGCGGGGCTTGGGTGAAATCGGACATTTTTTCCCGGCGCTTGCGCACCGGGCTACAAATCTGTCGCCCCTGGCGGGGCTAACAAAACCAAACCATCCCAAAGCTCCCGCATACATCGGCAACAACCGGTAATGTGAATTGCGGTGATCCTTTTGCGGCGCGGCGGTGTCTAAAGGAATGTAAGGGGGCCGCCCAAGGAGACGCATGTTTCCGCGGGCGGCCGTTTGACAGCATAGGAGCCGCCAATTATCTTGGCGATAAGCAAAACGAAAGGACCGGATCGTGAAAGATAAAAGCCGCCATCATGCAGCTCAGGCATCCGGGATGGACCGTCGCGATTTTATGGTCACGGGATTGGCCGCGACGGCCAGCATATTGTTGTTCGGCACGTCGGCGTTCGCCGACAAATTCGAAATAAAAGTGGAGCAGGAAGCCGCCAAGCCGCAAAAGGCCGAGGGCATTAAAAAGACCGATCCGTCGAGTTGGGCGCCGCCGGCGGCGATCGCGAAGCAGTTCATCAACGAGAGCATCAAGTTCGAGATTCGCTTCATGACCGCGAAGACGGCGCAGGGGAAGATCACCTTCAAGCGCACGGCGGAAGAAACGTTCACCGCGTCGATAGAAGCGACGATCACGGGGCTGGCGGCGCAGGTGGTCAAGTACCGCAAGCAGGTGTTGACCTCGACCTTCAGCCCGGAGAAAACGCCGCAGGGGATGCGGTTTGTGACCTCGAGTTTTTACACGAAGCTGATTTCGACCGAGGGCACGAGCGAATCGCGGCATTACTTCAACTACAAATCGCGGCGGTGGATCAAAACGCGCGTGAAAAACGGCAAAAGAAAAAAACCGCAAGCGCGGCACATTCCGCCCAACGTGTATTACGACGACATCGTCAATTTGTTTTTCAACATGCGGGCCGGCGCCTACGGCAAGATCGAGGAAGGCAAGCTTTTCAAATTGCAGACCATGCCGTGGGAGCGAACGATCAAAAAGGACGGCAAGAAAAAGCGCGTGTCGACCGACCGCATCGACGTGTACATCGCCAAGATCAGCGATCTGCCCGACGAAGAAAAAGAGTGGATGAAGCAGGTCGGCGCCAAGCGGCAGTTGACCGTCAAGCTGGACAAGGATGTGTACGCGATCAAGAGCGGTGAAGCCAAACTTTACGCCGACGACGCGATGCGACCGCGCGGAGCGCGGGTGAAGGACGCGCTGTTCTTCGGCGACGTGGTCGCTAAATTGAAAGCGTAAGGTAAGGTCAGGAAAGGTATCTGCCGGTCCTGGATGCTCGCCTGCGCGGGCATGACAATTCTTACCGTCATCCTCGGGCTTGACCCGGGGATCCAGGATTCCTTTCACGCCGTGCGAAGTGCGGCTTTCCTTTTAGCGGCCGATCAGCCTGAGCGGATTGAAGCCGAATCCCACCTTGAGAATGATGAACAGTAGAATCAAAAAGCCGATCGCCGCCGCGGCGGTGATGGCGAGTTTGATCATGTTGCTGCGTGCGATGCGGTCTTTCTCCATCTCGAAACGCGGGATCGTCGCGAGCACGGTTTTACCGGTGAACGCGGCCAGATCGTTGTCGTCGCGGATGCTGTGGTCCATGTGCTCGGTGATGAAAATCGCGACCATGCCGAGCATCAGGCCGATGACGAAGGCCAGCGCGACCAGCCGCGGCCGATTGGGCTTGTAGGGCTTTTCCGGAAAACGCGCCTCGTCGATGATCTTGAACTGCCGCCCCTTCTGCTGCGCTTCGAGGGCGGTGGCCTGTTTGGCTTCCATGTATTTCTTTTGCAGATCCTGGTAGGTCTCGCGCAGCTTGTCGAAGTCGCGCATCAGACCCGACAGTTCCTGCTCGACGGCGGGCGCCTTGGAGACGTCGGAATTGAGCTTGGCCATTTCGCTCTGCACCGACGCGCGCCGGCCGGACAGGGAGCGGATTTTGATTTCGGTCTGCTGGATGCTGTTGTACAGATCGCGGTTGACCGAGGTCACGCGGAACTGCTGCCCGTCGACCATGACGTTGGTGCCGATTTCGGCCTTGAGCGCGGCGATCTTGCTCTTGAGGGCGACGACGTCGGGGTGCTCGGGCGTTTTGTCCTGCAGGGCCTGTTTGAGTTCGGCTTCGAGCGCTTCGAGCTGTTGCTGCGCGGTAACCAACTGGCCGCCGCCGGCGGTCATGAGCGCGCCCTGCAACTGCACCATCTGGCTGACGAGCAGGCTCTTGTTGCCCTCGTAGGCGCGCAGTTGATCGTCGATGCTCTGCAGTTCCAACTGGTAGCGGTCCAGCGTACGCTGGTTGGCTTCCATCTGCTCGGGCAGCAGGCCGATGTTGCGTTTTTTGAATTCGGCGACCACCTGTTCCTGGCCGTCGAGTTTGACTTTCACCTCTTCCAACTGCTGGGCGAGAAAGTCCATCGTCGCCTTGGCCTTCTTCTGGCGATCGCCGACGGTTTCCTCGATGAACATCTGGGCCAGGCGGTTGGTCACCGATTGCACGACCATCGGATCGGTGCCGGTGTAGCTGATGGTGAAAGCGTTTTTGCCGTAGATCTGCAGGCGGATGTTGCCTTTGATCCGCGCGATCAACTCTTCGGTCGGCCGGTTGGCCATTTCCGGATAGAGGCCGAAACTGTTGACGATGTTGAGCAGCAACGTTTCGGAGAGAATTTGCTCGCGAATGGTGGTGATGCGCTCCTGAATCGGATCGTTGACCGTGGTGCGCACGAAATCGTCCGGGACGTCGCCGGCGCTGATCAGAATCGACGTTTGCGCGCGGTAGATGTCGGTCAGAAACAGACTGCCGAAGGCCGTGGCCAGCACCAGCACGACCGTGGGGACGACCATCAGCCACTTACGATAACGCAAGATGGCCAGATAATCCTCGATGGCGAACCGCTTGGTTTCCACATCAAGACTTTTTGTCTGACGCAAGGTTTCGCTCACTGATCATTCCCTTTCGGCGCTTCCGCCTTCGGCGGCGCTTTTTTCACCTTTGGTGTATACCGCGCCACGGTGATTCCGGCAACGTCGACTTGCTCGCCGGCGGGCGTCAGGCCCTTGGCCGACAGAACGCGCACGGAGCGCGAACCGAGTTTGGCGTCCTGATCCACCTGCCGGAACGACAGGCGCGCGATCGGGCCGCGGCCGACGATCTGCGCCTTTTCGCCGCTCATGTTTTTAAAATGAATCGTCGCGTGATTGCCGGCTGCCCGCAGGCGCGGCCGGGCGCGGCGGGTCACCATGCCGTATTTGACGACCGGTTTGTCGATCACCCCTTCGTCCCACTCGATTTCGACGGTCAGTTCGTCGAGCTCGATCTTCTGGCGGGAAAACAGGCGAACGTGAAATTCCTTTTTCGCCGGCCCATTTTGCGCCGCTTTCGCTTTGGGTTTGGGCATACGTTGAATCGGCGGCTCCAGGTGCCAGGTCACCGCCAGGCAGGAAAAGCCCATCAACACGACAATCAGATATAGGATCACACGGCGCACGGTCGAATCACTCCTTGGTCACGCGTAAAAGTTGCATCACCATACTCTATCCGTATCCCCGCTTACAAGACCTTCGCGCGAGCGAAAGCGTTCAATTCACAGCCCGTTTTTTCATAAAAAGCAAATCATTAATATCGACCGAAAGTCGCGAACGCTTGACCGGTTTGTCCGCGCCCGGGGAAATCCATCGGAATATTGTGTCATTAGCGTGGCTGCCCAATGATATTTTACATATATTTAAAAACCGCACCAACCCACCCTTTACACTAGATATGGCACTTTCGAGTGTATAAATTTCCAAAATAGGTCTTTTTTGCATTGACAAACCGCGTCAAATGCAGAAAATAGCTTCTATCGACTGCGAAGAAAAGTAACAGCCAGGTCGTTCACAAAAAGCCAGCAACTCTCATTTTCAAGGAGACGGATAAAGATGCATTTAAAGTTTGCCGCCAAGGTGTTTACCCGTGACGTAATGTCACGCCATTTGAGCAAACCGGCCTTCCAAGCGTTGATGAACGTCATCGAGCAGAAGGAAAAGCTGAACCGCGAACTGGCCGACCAGGTCGCGCATGCGATGAAGGAATGGGCGCAGGATCACGGCGCGACGCACTTCACGCACTGGTTTCAGCCGCAGCGCGGCGTCACCGCCGAAAAGCACGATGCGTTTCTGACCCTGGAAGACGGCCGGCCGATCGAACGGTTCTCCGGCGGCCAACTGATTCAGAGCGAACCGGACGCTTCGTCGTTCCCCTCCGGCGGCATGCGCAGCACCTTCGAGGCGCGCGGCTACACGGCGTGGGATCCGACCTCCCCGGCGTTCATCATGAACGGCAGCAAGTCGGCAACGCTGGTCATTCCGTCGGTGTACATGTCCTACAACGGCGAAGTGCTCGACCTGAAAACCCCGCTGCTGCGCTCCCTGGGGCAGGTGGAAAAACAGGCTTACCGGATGCTCAAGCTGTTCGGCAACCGCACCGCGCGGCAGGTGAAGGTGACCGTCGGACCGGAGCAGGAATACTTCCTGGTCGACAAGAGCATTTTCCAGGATCGGCTTGACCTGCTGCTGACCGGCCGCACGTTGCTGGGTGCGCCGTCGGCGAAGCAGCAGCAGTTCGAGGATCATTACTTCGGGTCGATCCGTCCGCGCGTGCTGTCGTTCATGGAAGACGTGGAGAAGATCCTCATCGACCGGGGCATTCCCTTCAAGACACGGCACAACGAAGTGGCGCCCAACCAGTACGAACTGGCGCCGACGTTCGTTGATGCGAACCTGGCGGTCGATCAGAATCTGCAGACGATGGAGATCATGCGGCAGGTGGCCGACGAGCACAACTTGACCGTGTTGCTGCACGAGAAGCCCTTCGCCGGGATGAACGGTTCGGGCAAACACCTGAACTGGTCGATGATGGACAGCGACGGCAACAACCTGCTGGAGCCGGGCGAAGCGCCCAAGCGCAACGTGCAGTTTCTGGCGTTTTTGTCCGCGTTCATGCTGGGCATCAACAACTACAGCGGTCTGCTGCGCGCGTCGGTGGCCGACGCGGGCAACGATCATCGCCTGGGCGCGAACGAGGCGCCGCCGCCGATCATGTCGGTGTTCATCGGCGGCTACATCGCGGCGGTGCTGGACGCGATCGCCGGCGGCAAGGACATCGCCGATCTGCACGAGGCGAGCCTGGACCTGAAGGTCCGTCACCTGCCCGGCGTCACGCTGGACACCACCGACCGCAACCGCACCTCGCCGGTGGCCTTTACCGGCAACAAGTTCGAGTTCCGCGCGGTCGGTTCGTCGCAGAACATCTCCGAATCGACCACGGCGCTGAACCTGATGGTCGCGGCCGGGCTGGAAACGATGATCGACCGCATCACGGCCTATCAGGAAAAATTGGACGACGTGAAGGACGCCGCGCTGGCCGCCATCCGCGACACACTCAACGAGGTGGAACGCATCCGCTTCGACGGCAACAATTACTCGGACGACTGGCACTCCGAGGCGAAAAAACGCAGCCTGCCCGCCGCGCGCAACACGCCCGAGGCGTTGTACACGTACCTGCAGCCCGAGGTGATCGCGCTGTTCGAGAAGTACGAAACGCTGACCGGTCATGAGATTCACGCGCGGGTGGAAATCCGCCGCGAACAGTACGTCAAGATCAAGATGCTCGAGCTCAACGTGCTGGCGGAAATCGCGCGGACGCAGGTGCGCCCGGCGTTGATCAAGCATCTACAGGGCATGGCTTCGTCGGCCGCGGTGCTTTCGGCCGGCGGCAAAGGCCGGAAGCTGCTGGAGAAGAACATCGACAAACTCGAGAATCTGTTCGAGCGTTTCGAAAGCGGCCTGAACACGGTCGACGAAGTGTTCGCCAAAGCCGACGCGATGGCCCACGACGATCTGGCCGGCTGCGCCGATTACCTCGGCGACGCGGGCTGCGCGGCGCTCGAAGAATTGCGCCTGGTGTGCAACGCGATCGAACTCGAAGTGGAAGATGCGATTTGGGCTCTCCCCAAATACTCGACCATTCTGCATAAAATGTAAGCAACCGAGAAAACTATGACGACAACGGGGCGATCGCCATTGCGGCGGTCGCCTCATTGTTTATGGCCCGATGGAAAAAAGGTCAGGACGACATTCTGCCCGGCCATGCCCTACGGGCAAGACCGTGGCATCCTTCGGATCGTTATTCTGGAGGACTATTCGACCGGACGCTCGCCGAGGGCGAAGAGTTCGTCGACGGTGACCAAGGCGGTCAGCTCGTAGCCGGCGTCGGCGACGGCCTCGCGGCCTCCCTCGTTGCGATCGACCACGGCGACGACGCCGACGATTTTCGCGGCGGGCACTTCATCGAGCACGGCCTCGATCGTCTTGAGCGTCGAGCCGGCGGTGGTGGCGACGTCGTCGACGATCAGCACGCGCATGCCGGGCGTGATCGTTCCTTCGAGACGCTTGCCGCGACCGTGGCCCTTGGCTTCCTTGCGCACCAGCAGCGCGGAAACGGGCGCGCCCGCGTCGACGCTGCGGGCGACCGCGCCCATGACGACCGGCACCGCGCCTAAAACCATGCCGGCCACGGCGTCCACGCCGCCGAGGGACGCGATGCGTTCCAGCAGCAGGTCGCCGATCAACGCCGCGCCACGGGGGTCGGTCGAGGTGGCGCGCACGTCGATGTAGTAATTGCTTTTCTTGCCGCTGGTGAGCGTGAACTCGCCGGTGCGGAAGGACTTCTCGTGCAACAGGGCGATCAACTCTTCTCGTTTGTTCATATGGCGCTCATTCTCGCGATGTGAGTGTCGGCTTTGATGCGGTTGCGTTCGTCGACGAAGACCAGGTGCGGTTCCCAATTCTGCGCTTCGGCTTCATCCAGCCGGACCCAACTGGCGATGATCACCATGTCGCCGGGCGAAACCATCCGCGCGGCCGCGCCGTTAACGCAGATGACGCCGCTGTTCGGTTCACCGCGCAGAGCGTAGGTGTCGAACCGCTGCCCGTTGGTGATGTTCCAGATCGAAACGAACTCGTTGGGCAGAATGTCGGCGGCGCGCATCAGGTTGTCGTCGATGGTCACCGAACCTTCGTAGTGTAAATCCGCCTGGGTCACCGTCGCGCGATGAATTTTGGATTTGAGCATTTTGCGCTGCATCGTGCGTCCCCCCTTCTCTTAACCTGCAAGTCCGAACTCAAGGACCGTATTGTCGATCAACCGGGTCTTGCCGAAGAACACCGCGAGAGCCAGCAGGTGCGGGCCCGCC
Source organism: bacterium (assembly GCA_036725605.1). Lineage (GTDB taxonomy): Bacteria > Lernaellota > Lernaellaia > Lernaellales > Lernaellaceae > CALBTQ01. The sequence goes on along the minus strand of DAIMDW010000031.1, from coordinate 14,643 downwards.
GGTTTGGCGTCGGCGTCGGCAAGATCGGGTAACGTACGCAGTTCCACATAGTCGATCCGCGCGTCGGGGCGGCTTTCGATGATGCGCCGCACCTCGGCGAGGACTTCGTCGCGATCGCGATGGCCCGCGGCAACCATCTTCTCAGCGTGGCCCAGGGCTTCGATGAGCGCCGGCGCCTGCGCCCGCTGCTCGGGCGTGAGATAGACGTTGCGGCTGCTCATGGCCAGGCCGTCGGCCTCGCGGACGGTCGGCGAACCGATGATCTCCAGATCCATGTTCAGATCCTTGACCATGCGGCTGACCACCAGGAACTGCTGGTAGTCCTTCTTGCCGAAGACCGCGAAATGCGGCTGCACGATGTTGAACAGCTTGCAGCACACCGTGGCCACGCCGCCGAAATGCACCGGCCGGCTTTTGCCGCACAACACGGTGGGCAGGCTCGCCAGCGAAATGCTCGTCTGGTAGCCGGCGGGGTACATTTCCTCGGGCTGGGGAAAATAAATCACGTCGACGCCGACCTCGTCGGCCAGTTGGCTGTCGCGGTCGAAGTCGCGCGGGTATTTGTCGAGGTCCTCGTTCTGGCCGAACTGCGTCGGATTGACGAAGATGCTCAGCACCACCACGTCGGCCAGCTCGCGCGCCTTGCGCATCAGCGCGAGATGGCCCTCGTGCAGGTAGCCCATGGTCGGCACGAAACCGATGGTCTTGCCGTCGGCCCGTTGCGCCTTGGAGAAGGCCTGCATTTTCGCGGCGGTTTCCAGAACCAGCATCCGCATCCTCTCGTGGGCGGGTCTTCTTAACGAAAAACCCCATCCCGGTGCGTGGATATACCGGAAGGGGCCAACACATCGCGCAACGATGTACAGCGAGTCCGATCGCTTTGCCCGTCCCGGTCCGGCTCAGCCGGATCCAAGCGGAATAAATTGTTTCGTACCGCGCCGATGGGAGATCACTTGTTGCACCAGGGCTTCGAAATCGTCGGCGTTGTAGACGAAATCGATGTCGCTGGTGTTGACCACCAACAGCGGGCTTGCGTCGTACGCAAAAAAGAATTTGCTGTACGCAGCCGTCAGTTCCTCGAGGTAGTCGATGGTTAGCGGTCGCTCATAGCGGAAGTTTCGACGTTGGATCCGCTCCATCAAAATCCGCGGATCGGCCACCAGGTAGATGACCAGGTCCGGCGTGACCACCTCGCGTTCCAGAATCTCATAGATCTGACCGTACAACCGACGTTCGTCGTCGGATAAATTCAGGTGCGCGAAAATCTTGTCTTTCGCGAACATGTAGTCGCACACCGTGTTGCGCGCGAAAAGATCCTGCTGGATCAGCTCGCGCTGTTGCCGGTAGCGCGACACGAGAAAAAAGAGCTGCGTCTGAAAGGCGAACCGCTTTTTGTCGCGGTAGAACCCTTCCAGAAAAGGGTTTTCCTCGGGCCGTTCGAAAATGGCCCGCGCCTTGAGCCGTTCAGCCAACAGGCTGACGAGGCTGGTTTTGCCTACCCCGATCGGCCCCTCAACCACGATATGCCGCGGTTTGTCCACAAGCTCCCTTTTCGTTTTGTCACATTGTGAAAAACGTCGGAGCGCAGGCAAAACACTCCGCCGCCTCCCGAAAATTGGCGGCTTAACATACCACCGAGATTTATCGGATACAAGGGCGTTTTCCGCAAGAAAAATCGAGCCGAAATAAGGCCTTATTATCCGCGCGCGGCCAGGGCGTCGGCGAGATCGACGAACTGTTCGACGCTCAGTTGCTCGGCGCGGATCATGGGATTTGTTGCCAGGGCGTCGAGCAGATAAGCGGCCGTATTTTCACCCAGTTCGGCGGACAGGGCGTTGCGCAGCGTCTTGCGGCGACGGCCGAAGGCGGCGCGCACGACCTTCTCCAGCAGCGCGGGATCGCGGGGCTGACGCGGATGGGGTGCGGTGAAATCCACCAACATCGCGGCCGACTCCACGCCCGGGCGCGGGCGGAAAACGTTCGGCGAAATCGTGAACAACCGCTTCACCTTCGCGGCCAGGGCCAACTGCACGGAGAGGCTGCCGTAATCCTTGGTGCCCGGCCCCGCGATGCAGCGCTCGACGACCTCTTTCTGCAAGGTCAGCACGGCGCGCGACAAGGCGGCCCGGTGGGCCAGCAGATGAAAGAGGATCGGGCTGGAGGCGTAATACGGCAGGTTGCCCAGCACGGCCGGCTTGCCGCCGCAGCGCGCGGCCAGTTCGGTCAGGTCGATGTCGAGGAAATCGGCGTGAAGCAACTCGATGCGTTCGCCGAATTTTTCCTGCAGATGATCCAACAGCCGCCCGTCGATCTCCACGGCGATCACGTTGTCGGTGCGCGCCAACAGCGGTTCGGTCAACGCCCCGCCGCCCGGACCGATCTCCACCACGGTTTCGCCGGCGACGGGCGCGAGGGCGTCCAGCAGCTTGCGGGCGATGTTTTGGTCCAGCAGCCAATTCTGACCGAGCGACTTTTTCGCCTCCACCGGCGGCTGCGCGGTCATGGTTGCGGCTCGATCGGTTTGGGTTGAGCGCCGCGACGGCGAACGCGGATGACCCAAAGTTTGATCGGGTAATAGGCGATCAGCGCGTTGATCGATCCCAGGATGAAACCGCCGACGATCATCGGAAACAGCACGTCCCACCCGAGAGAGAGCATCTCGCGGAAGGTCAGTTCGCCGAAATCGACGCCGCTCAAGTGCGCGCCGCCGACCAGGAATTTCCCGACTTCATAATCGGCCACCAACAGGAAGGCGATGGTCAGCGGATTGCAGATCCACGAGGCGAGGAAGATCGCCGGCACACTCAGGCGGAGGATTGCGCCCGCCGCGACGGTCATGATGCTGTGGGTGCCGATGATCGGGAACCAGCCGATCCACAAACCAAGGGAAAAGGCGCGCGCCACTTTTTCCGGCGGCCCCTTGAGGCTGATGAATTGGTTGTAGAACTGCCGCCAGCGTCTTTTCAACCAGTCCATCAGGGCGCCTTGGCGAGGGTGGCGTAGCTGTTGAGCGACAGGTCGGAGCGTTCGCCGGCGGCCAGGCGATAGTAACCCGCCCCGGCGATCATCGCGGCGTTGTCGGTGCAGTAGGTCATCGCCGGCATGGTCAGCGCGACGTTCATCTCGGCGCACAATTCCTGCGCGCGGCGGCGCAGTTCACTGTTGGCCGACACCCCGCCGCACACGACCAGGCGCTGGTGCGCGGTTTCTTCCAGAGCCAAACGCGTCTTACGGATCAGCGCGTCGATCACCGCCGCCTGGAACGACGCGGCCAGATCGGCCTTGGGCAGTTTGTCGGGTCCGCCCGCCTGCTCGACCAACGTGCGCACGGCGGTTTTCAATCCGGAGAAGGACATCATCAGATCGCCGCTATGGGCCATCGGGCGCGGCAGGTCGAAGGCCTGCGGATTTCCCTGTTTGGCCAGCTTGTCGACAACCACCCCGCCGGGGTACCCCAGGTCCATGAGCTTGGCGACTTTGTCGAAGGCTTCGCCGGCGGCGTCGTCGACCGTCTGGCCCAGCAGACGCAAATTGAAGAAGCCGGTGATTTCATACAGGTGCGTGTGCCCGCCGGAGACGACCAGCGCCAGCAACGGGAAGTGCGGTTCGTCGCCGTCCAGGAACGCGGCGGCGATGTGGCCTTCCAGATGATTGATGCCCAGAAACGGCAGGCGGCGCGCATAGGCGAAGCCCTTGGCGAAACCCAGGCCGACCAGAATCGAGCCGACCAGCCCCGGTCCGGCGGTCACCGCCACCGCGTCAATGTCGGCGGCCGTCATGTTCGCGCGCTCGAGGGCGTCGGCGCACACGGCGTCGATCACCTCCATGTGCGCGCGGCTGGCCACCTCGGGCACCACGCCGCCGAAGCGACGGTGGAAGGCATCCTGCGAGCTGACCACGCACGAGCGCACCAGGCGTCCGTCGACGACCACCGCGGCCGATGTATCATCGCAACTGCTTTCGATGCCCAGTACATTCATTGCGGCCGATTGTATGCCTTCGCCTCGTTGCGGCCAAGCGGGAAAATGGCGTCCTCTTGGAAGATAATTTCACCGTTTGGAAAAAGGTCGGGAAGTGCAACGCACAAAAGAATGTCTGTCTTTCCGTGTGCCGTAGTTTTCGCCGAAGGCGAAAGCTGTGCTCGTCCGAACCAACACACCTTTGGCTTCGCCAAAAGTGTGGCACACGGCAAACAAACGTGCATTCACGCGCGGTTCTACCGCGCCGGCCGAGGACTCACACAATGAATAGGTTCAGGGATTATCCCCGGCGGGGCTCTTGACGGTCGGGCGCGGAGCGGGCAACCTGCTTTCGATGCAGCAACCAGAGCTTGAAAATCCGAGACCGCAGCACAAACTGCACTATTTCGGCGCGGACGAAGAGGAGTACGTCCAGCGAATCGCCGATCGACGCACGAAACTTATTCGGCCGTTGGCGATGCTGTTCGTGCGGCGCAACGTGCGTTCGGATTCGCTGACGCTGTTTTCCTTCCTGCTGGTGCCGCTGGTGTTCTTCCCGCTGTTCGGCCTCAAGCAATACATCTGGTGCTGGATCGTGCTCACGCTGCATATTCTGCTGGACGGCCTGGACGGACCGGTGGCGCGCCTGGGCCGCTACGCGTCGGACAAGGGCGCGTTGTCGGATATTCTCAACGACATCACCGGCATGGTGGTGGTGATGCTCACGGCGATGCAGTTCGGCTTCGCCTACCCGATGGCCGGCGGTCTGTACATCGCAACGTACCTGTACATGATCATCATGATCATCGCCCGCAACATCATGGAGATGCCCTTCAAGGTCGTCTTCAAATCGAAATACTGGATGTTCGTTTTTCTGCTGGTGACGGTGCATAGCGGCTACGATCTGCTCAATCCGTTTTTGCTGATCATGAGCGTGTATCAGGCGGTGATCGCCGCGGTCGGCGTGTTTCACCTGCGCCGCCACCTGCCCGGCATCCTGGGCGCGGGAACCAGCGGCGCGTGGCCGGGACCGGACAAGGTGGCCGGACGCGAAACGCGTCTGATGCGGCGCATGGAACGCAAGGAACGTCGGCAGGTGTGGCTGAAAAGGAAAAAGACATGATCTGGTACTGGATCATCCTGGGCATCGGCGTGGTGACGTTGACCGTCGTTTCGCTGTTTCATCAAAGCATTCTGCCGCTGGAGCGCGGGTTGATCCAACCGGATTGGCTGACGACCGACGAACGCATCGCCGAGGGGCCCGACCGGGTGGAGGTCGCCGGCCAGGAGGTCATCTGCACCACGCGCGACGGTACGGAATTGTCCTTTCGCGCGCCGGGCATGCGCCTGGCGCTGGGCGCGCTGGCTTTCGTCACGGTGCACAACCAGCGCCTGCTGGCCGTGCTCGATCGCGGACGTCAGCGCCGCACGTACCTGGTGGATATTGCGCGGGCGGCGGAACGCGGCGACCTATTGGCCGGGGCGGTGGGTTATTGGCGGCACGGCACCGGGCGGCTGCTGGCCGCCGACGGCGAGCACCTGATCGAAATTCACCGTTGCCTGGGCCGCGACCGCATCTATCTGCTGGATCCGTCGCGCGCCTTGCAGGGTCACGCCTTCGGCATGGGCATCGAACGGACGCTGATCGCGCCGGTGATGAGCCTGGGCGCGGCGGCCCTGCGCGGGCGGGAGATCATCGTGTCGACCGGACCACGGACCTGGAAGACGGAACTTCATTGATTTTACCGCGCGAATAATTTGCGGTTCCCCTTAAATAATGCTATTATTCTACGGTTTGGTCGGCATGCCCGATTTGGGGTTGGAGGAAAGGATGCGTAAATTTGTATTTGGCCACGTGCTCGTGGTCTTTCTGCTTGCGGCCACGGGGGCTTGGGGAGCTTCCGGCGGACCCGACGCATTCGGTTACACGTGGAACGACGCATTCACGTACAATTGGGTCGACGTTTCCGACGGCACGTTGATTACCTTCGAAGACGACGAAATCAAAGGTCCCTACCCGTTGGGCTTCGATTTCGATTTTTACGGTGAAACCTACAACCAGATCTTTATCAGCGCCAACGGACGCCTGACCTTCGTCGACCAGCCGGAAACGTACAACATTCCGTGCATTCCCTCCGAATCGCCGTACCTGAGCTACATCGCGATGTACTGGGACGATCTGGACCCCGAATCGTCCGGCGCGATTTACCTCAAGCTGATCGGCGCGGAGCCCAATCGCTTTTTGATCATCCAGTACCAGGACGTGCTGGCCTGGGGTTCGTCGACCGACGTGCTGACGGCCGAGGTGGTGCTGTCCGAACAAAACAGCGACATCTATTTTCAGTATCAAAATCCGACGACGGAAAACGGCGGCAACGCGACGATCGGCATCATGAGCCCGGACGGCGAAGACGGCCTGTCGATCGTCTGCAACAGCGCGGTGCTGGCGACGGAAATGGCGGTTCACATCATGCATCCGCCGTACATCACGCTCAACGTGAACGACGACGCCGCGGCGGCCGCGCCGGGCGACACGGCCAACTTCTCGCTGGAAGTGCGCAACGTGACCGGGGAAGACGCGACGGTCATCTTCAGCACGGCCGACAACGATTGGACGGCCACGGCCGACCCGGGCCAGATCCAGTTGGCGCGCGGCGAAAGCGGCACGGTGGACGTCGAAGTCCGGGTGCCGTCCGACGCGCTGCAATGGTCGATGGATCAGGTGACGGTCACGGCGACGTGGTTGCAGCATCCGACCTTGCAGGTCCAGCACGTGTTGACCACCACGGCCGGCGCGGATTGGTCCGTGCTGGCCGGCGCGTTGCCGACGCTGGTGCAAAAAGCCGCGGTGGTCAGCGACGCGGAGTGGATCTACGTGTTTTCCAATTACCTGGCGCCGGGGATCGTCGGCACGCTGTATCGCTTCAACCTCGACGGCGACAGCGAACAGCTCGATTCGGCCGATCCGGCGGTCAACGTCACCGACGGCGTGTACCTATGGGACAAACTGGTGTTCGCCGGCGGCGTCGACGCCAGCGGCGAATTGACCGACAAACTCAGCATCTACGATCTGTCCGACGAGCAATGGCTCGACGGTTTCACCACACCGCTGCCCATGGCGCTGGCGGCCACGGTGGTCTACGACGATCAACTCTATGTGATCGGCGGTTTCGACGGCGAAGAGGCGATGTCCGATCTATGGCGTTTCGATCCGGCTTCGGCGACCTGGGAGAAACTGGCGTCGATGAACGAGGCGCGCATGCGGCCGGTGGCGGGCGTGATCGACGACAAGATCATCGTCGCGGGCGGTGCGGACCTGGTGAACCTCAGCTCGGCCGAGATTTACGATCCGCAACAGAACGTGTGGAGCGCGATCAGCCCGCTGCCCGAGGAGATGTACGCGGCGGCCGACTGCACGTGCAACCACAAGTTCTACGTGATCGGCGGCCTGTTGGGCGACGAAGCGCTCGACATCGTGTACGGCTACGATCCGGACCTGAGCGCCTGGTTCCCGGTCAGCCTGTTGCAGACCGCGCGCTTCGACACCGAGGCCGATTTGCTGGACGGCAACATCGTTATCGCCGGCGGCAACCGCGCGTTGTTCTCGCCGGTCAGCGACGCCGAAATGCTCGACCTGGGCTGCGCCGATGAGCAGGACATTCACGACGGTGAATTCGGTCCCGACGACGATATCGACGACGACGTGGACGACGACGATACGGTGCTCGACGACGACGAAAGCCCCGACGACGATTCGCCCAACCCGTCCGATGACGATGACGACGACGACGGCTGCTGCGGCTGCTGAGGAATAGTCTTTTACACACAACGCCGCGCCCGGTGCGCGGCGTTTTTATTTAACTCAATGGCGGCGCTGATACGCCGAACGAAGCGAGGCTTATCAGTGTTTTTTAACACTGATAAACTCGCTCGCGTCGCTCGCAAAACAGTGCCACCCGCCGTAGGGGCGGATGGTCAGTAGCGAAGGGCGAAGCCCTGGAAATCGTATGGTTTGCCCTCATCCCCGACCCTTCTCCCGCGGGGAGAAGGGAGTCCATTTTTGCCGGATTTTACCCTCGCCCTCTGGGAGATGATCGGCCGCAGCCCGGGGTGAGCGCTTGCCTTCCCGACATCCGAATTGATCCGCCCGGACCGCCAAAGCCCCGCAGGGGCGGTCGGTTAGTAGCGAAGGGCGAAGCCCTGGAAATCACGGCCAGCTCAGAGCCGGCAAGCCCCGGAGGGGCGGAGGAATCTTACCTGCACCCCTTTCAGGGGTTTGCTTGAGTTTGCTCCATCTTTTACCAGGGCTTCGCCCTTCGCTATTGACCTGCGCCCTGCGGGCTTGAAGATTCGGCGCAGAAATTCTTTTCAACGCAGTTCGGCTTCGCCCGGTTTTTTCTTGGGAAACCCAAAATCGAAATCGCCCTCCTGCAATTTAAAGCACTCACGACTCTTAAACATGGTGTGCGGCGTTTTCATTTAAGCGGGATTACTCCGCGGCGCGGGCGACGATCAGTTGTTTGGGCGAAGTCGAAACGAACGGCGACTCGTCGTAGTCGCCGAATTTATGTTCGATCGCAAAGCCGGCGAAACGCAAATACGCATCCAGTTCCTGCGGATAGAAGATGCGCATGTCCAGGTGATCGATCTCTTCCCGGCCGTCGGGCATTTCATAGTAAAACGTGATGTGGCTGATCTGTCGCGCGCGGTCATAATCGATCGAGGAAGAAAGCCGAACCGCGCCGCCGCCGTCGGGCAGTGGAAATTCGCTTTCCTGCACGCGTTTGCCGGGCTCGCGCGTGAGGTAGGCCAGGTCGGGATTGAACATGTCGACAAAAAAGCGGCCCTGCGGCGTCAGCAGGGAGCGGATTTTGCGGAACACCGCCAGGATGTCGTCAACTTCGTGCAGATGCGCGATGGTGTTGAACGGATAAAGAATCAAGGCGAATTTTTCGTCCGTCCGGTAGTCATGAAAATCGCTGTGCACCCAACGAATCGGCAAGTTTTTGGCCGACGCCTTGCGTTTGGCCTCGTCGAGCATGGACGCTGCCCGATCCAGGCCCGTGACGGCATAGCCCTTTTCGGCCAGCGGGACGGCGATGCGCCCGGTGCCGCAACCGATCTCCAACAGCGGATCGCCGTAGCGCGCGGCCAATTGCAGACAAAACGGAATGTCCGCGGTCAAGCGGCGATTCCAGGAATCGTAAAGCCGGCCGTTATAGAACAACGACTTATCTGCCATAATTATTCTTCCTTATAATATATCTGTTTTACAACACTCCGTGGGCGATCAACACGATCGCGCCGTTTTGCATTTCGACCTTGCGCAATTCCAGGCCCCACATCGCCAGATCGACCTTGAGGATCGGGTTCATCACCGATTCGGCGTAGCGCAAAACGAAGCCCGGCGCGCGATGCCCGTCGAGCTCCACTTCCGTCAGGTGAAACAGCAGGCGTTGATTTTCGCGGTCGAGCGTACCGACGACGCGCAGGCGCGGTTGCCATAGCTTCGTCGCGGCCGTCGCTTCGATGATCAACCGTTCGCCGTCGACGGACACGCGCACGTCGCGCAGGTTTTTGTTCTTACGCGCGATGAACGCGGCCAGGTCGTCGGGCGCGACGGCGAAGGTCGCCCAACCGTCGGCCTCGCGCATGACCAGGCGGCGGGCGATGGCCAGCGTGCGCCAGTCGACTTCGACGCGGCGGAACGCGAACTCGGCGCGCGCCAGGCGCAGGCGGCGGTATTCGAGGTTCGTCGCCGTCCAGCGCAGGGCGGAAATATTCGCTCCCGGCGCGCACTCGGTAAAGACGATCTCCACCGGCGGCGCGTCATCCTTGCGCATGCGGGTAAGCGCTTCGGCCAGCAGTTGCGCCAGCACGTCGCCGGTCAGTTCGGCCTGGACGATCTCGCCGTCGGCCAGGTAGGTGATCGTCCCATCGGCGACACCGCCGGTGCGTTGCGTAGCCACGCGATAAAGCGTACCGGCGTGCGTGAGATTTTCTTCCGTCGGCTGCAGGGTGAAATGCGGCGCAAGCAACGCGGGCAGCGTGGCGCGCCATTTGGCGGCGTCCTTCGCGTCCAGGTAGAGGTATTGATCGCGATCCAGGTGCTCGGGCAGCAACCGCGCGAACCGCTCGGGGCTGCGGTCGAACTGCAACGAGACGATCGGCGTGCGGAAGGTGGCGAACGAACCTTCCGGGCCGTAATCGCTGGTCCACAACACCGCGCCGTGCGGATGAAGCTGATGCAGACGCCGCACGACGGGCGGGATGTCGTCCTCGGGCATGCGGTGGTTGAGCGTGGGCACGTAGCGCGCGGCGCCCGCGACGATCGCGACGGCGCACACCGCGGTGACGACCACGGGCGCGGCTTTGCGCCACGCGGGTCCGCGCGTCATGAGCTTGCGTACCGCGCCGACCAGCAACGCGGCGAACAGCAGCGTCACCCAGGGCGCGACGGGCACGAGAAAACGCAAATACGTGGTGAAGAACCGCCCGGCGTTGAGCAGATAAAAACACAACACGAACACCGCGAGGATCGTCAGGAAGGCGTACCGCGGCTTCTCGCGGGCCGTCCAGCGGCCCAGCGCGCGCGTGGTGACGCCCCACACCGCGACCAACGGCACGAGCGCCAGGGCGATCATCGCCGGCGGCGCAAAACCGAAAAAGGCCAGCGAGTGATGCAGCCAGTACGTCAGCTTCTCGCCATAGGCGACGCTCAGGTGCGCGCCGTCCGCGTATTTCTTGCTTTGAAATTCGTTGACCAGCCAGGCGTAGGGAATCTTCGTGTAGGCCGACCACGCGGCCAGCACCAGCAGCGGCGCGATCGTGCCCTTGGCGAAGCGCCACAGGTCGCGCCAGGCCGCGCGCCACCAGGGCGTCGCCGCGTCGCGGTCGAGGTGGCCGACGAGGAAGACCGTGCCGATCACCAGCGGGAAACTCAACGCGACCAACTGCCGCGTGCAAAAGGCCAGCGCGTAGAAAAATCCCGCCCAGCCATGCCGGCGCATGGTGGCGCGATCGAGCGCGGCGAGCACGAACATCATCGCCAGCGCATCGGCGCGGCCGGTCGGATAGTTGTAGATCACGTAGGGCGACAGCGCGAGAAAGGCGACGGCGACCAGCGCGGTCCATTCATCGAGCCAACGGCGGCCGAGACGCCAGATCAGCCAGAGGCACAGCAGCGTCGCCAGCAGGCCCGGCAGGCGGCCGGCGAAGGCCGAGCGGCCGAAGACGAAGCGAAACAACGCCTGCGTGTAATAGACCATGTACGGCTTCATCACGCGCCAGTCGTGCAGGAAAAAATCGCCGTGCAGAATCTCGAGCGCGGCGCGGCCGAAGACGGCCTCGTCGGTTTGCGCCTCGTGCAGCGAGGCGACGTACAGGTACGTCACCGCGGCGGCGACGAGCACGATCGTCAGTCCGAGCAACGCCCACAGGCGATGTGGCGTCGTGCGGTCGCTCATGCGCGCGCCGCCTCGGCGAGCACCGCGTGGGTGAGCGCGGCGCATCTGTCCCAGGTGAATTCCGCCGCGCGCGCCCGGCCGCGGGCGATCATTTCGGCGCGCAGCACGTCGTCGGTCCACAGGCGGGCGATGGCCCCGGCCAGTTCGTCGGCGTCGGTGGGCTCGACGACCAGCGCGGCGTCGTGCACCAGCTCGGCGAGGCTCATCTTGTCGGAGGTGACCACGGGACAACCGCAGGTCATCGCTTCGAGCACCGGCAGGCCGAAGCCCTCGAAGCTCGACGGAAACGCCAGCAGCGCGGCGGCGTGGTACATCGGCCCGATCTCGTTGAAATCGATGAAGCCCAGGTGGCGCACCTGCCCCTGCAAGCCGTTGCGACTGATGCGCGCCAGCACGGCCTCGTGGGCGACGTCGGCCCCGCCGGTGAGGATCAGCGGGACGATCAGATTGCGGTCGCGCAGCAGCGCCAGCGCGTCGAGCAGCACCAGGTGATTCTTGTGCGGGAAGGTCTTCGCCGGCAGATAACAAAAACGCTCAGGAAGTTTGTGGCGTGCGCGCACCGCTTCCACCCGCGCCGGATCGACGTCGGCCAGCGAATGATCGACGCCCAGATGAATGGCGGTGACTTTCTTCGGCGGCACGTGCATCACGGCGATCAGGTCCTGGCGCGTCGACTGGCTAATGGCGATGATGCGGTCGGCGCGTTTGGCGCTGAGGGAAAACAGCACGCGGCGCGCGGCCCGGCGCCTCCAGGAAAAGTACTGCGGGAAGTGACGGTCCTGCAGATCCATCACCGAAACGACCTGCGGCGCTTTGGCGCGTACGGGCAGAAAATTGCCGGGCGAAAAAATCACGTCGAATTGCTCGGCGTTGAGCAGGCCGGGCAAAACCAGTTGTTCGGCGCGCAGGCGGGCGAAGGGATTGTCCTCGTCGTAGGGCGCCTCGACGTGCCGCCAATTCGCGAATTGTTGCATTTTTTTGAAGCCGCCGGGACCGGCAAAAACGACGACCTCGTCGGCGCCCGCGTCGTGCCAGCGACGCAGCAATTCCAAGAGGTACGTTTCGCTGCCCCCGGTGCGGCCGGGAATCCAAAACAGGGCGTTAATGGCGATTTTCATGGCGCACAGCATAGCAGAAAGCAATTCGTTTGACGCCCCCGATTTGCTCGGTCATGCTGGGCGCATGCGATATCCAACCCAGGTGCTGCCCGCCGAATTTATCGTCCGCCGCAACCGTTTCGTCGCCGAGGTCGCGCTGGCCGGGCGGACACTCGACGCGCTGGTGCCGACCACCGGGCGGCTGCGCGAATTGCTCGTGCCCGGCGCGCCCGCGCGGCTGCTGCCGGCGGAGAATCCGGCACGCAAACTCCGGTACGATCTGGCGCAGGTGCGCTACGGGCGCACGTGGGTGAGCGTCAACGCGACGCAAGCCAACCGCCTGTTCGCCGAGGCGATCGAGCGTAAGATCGTCCCCGCGCTGGCTGATTGGGAAACGGATCGGCCCGAGGTGCGCTGGGGCGACAGCCGTTTCGACTGGCGGTTGCACAGCGGCGCGCGCACGATGCTGGTCGAGGTTAAATCGGTCACGCTGGTCGAGGACGGGCGCGGACTGTTTCCGGATGCGCCGACCGCGCGCGGGGCGAAACATGCGCGCGAGTTGACCGCCTTCGTGCGCGCCGGGGGCGAGGCGGCGATCGCGTTGGTGGCGCAACGGGCCGACGCGCGGATCATCTCACCGCACGAGCGACAGGACCCCGTGTTTACCGCGGCGTTGCGCGAAGCGAGCGCGGCGGGCGTGCGGCTGATCGGCCTGCGCTGCCGCTGTCACGCGCGCGGCGTCGACGTGCTGGATGAAATTCCCGTCGTGCTGCCGTAAGGCTATTCACCCAACCAGTCGCGTAAAATTTCGGCGCGGTGTTCGTCCATCGCCGGACCCGGACGGGTGGGCGTCCAGGCGTGCGCGGACAGCTTGATCGGGTTGCCCGGCACGTCGTGGTCGCCGGCGTGGGCGAGCATGCCGCGCGCGGCGAGTTGTTCGTCGTGCTGGAGATCGGCGTAGTCGTTGACCTTGCCGCAGGGCACGCGGGCGGTGGTGAGAAGATCGATGATTTCGGCGCAGGTGCGCTCGCGCATCCAACCGGTAAGGATGGCCACGCCGCGCTCGGTGTGACGGATGCGGCCGACGAAATCGCCCAGGCCCTCGTCGGCGGCCAAGGCGCTCAGACCGGTCGCCTCGATCAACGCCCGCCACTGGCGGTCGGTGAGCGCGACGACGACCACGTGACCGTCGCGCGCGGCGTAGCTGTGCCAGAAGCACATCGGGTTTTCCACGTTCGAGAGCAGGTCGGTGATCGGCGCGCCGAGAATCGATTGCATCTTGCCTTTGTCGGGCTCGACGGCGCGGTCGACCATCGCCCAGAAATTCTGAAAATACACGACGTCCTGCATCGAGATGTCGATGCGCTGCCCGCGGCCGGTTCGCTCGCGCGTGCGCAAGGCGGCGAGCACGCCCAACGCGGCGTAGGCGCCGCTGACCAGGTCGGCGACGAACATGCCGGGCGCGCGGTCGGGTACGTGGTTGGCGTGCATCGCGCCGCCGGTCGCCTGGGCGATGATGTCGAAGGCGGTGCGCTCGGCGAGCGGTCCGTCCTGACCGAAGCCGGCGATGGACGCGAAAATCAACTCCGGCCGGCGCGCGGCGAGCGTCTCGTAATCGAGGCCGAGCTTGCGCATGATCCCCGGCGCGAAATTCTCGACGAGCACGTCGGCCTTATCGACCAGACGCAGAAACAACGCGCGATCCTTCTCGACGCGCAGGTCGAGCACGAGGCCGCGCTTGTCGGCGTGCATGGTGTGCATGCCGCGCTCGGAGCCGGTGGCGGCCAGCAGCAGGCGCATCGTGTCGCCGGAGGGCGGCTCGACCTTGACCACGTCGGCGCCGAGGTAGGCCAACAGTTGGCCGCAACGCGGGCCGGACAAAAATTGCGACAAGTCCAACACACGGACATCGGATAACGGTTGCATGTTTCGACTCTCCCGGCAGGTGCGGCCATTATCGCGGATAAGCGGCGGGCGGCTCAAGGGTGTTTCTTCCACTAAAAGGTGAATGCGTCTGCCGCCCCGGCGGGGCTTGGGGATAAATAGGCTCTATTTCCCCGGCGCTCACGAGACTGTCGATTTTCTCGATGGTAATTTTTTAATTGTGTTTCAGTGCTAAAT
>DAIMDW010000030.1:0-76955 GCA_036725605.1 bacterium | reverse complement strand
CCTTGATGCTCGAATACTTCGAGAAGGCGATCCTCGGGATCGCGTGAAGGAGAACGGAATGGAAAGTCATCTGCTTGAAATGGTCGGAATCGTCGCTGGAGCAATGGCCGGATACGGCGCGATGTTTACATTCCTCATTCGCTGGATCACGAAGAAAAATGACGAACTGCTCAAGATCATGCTGGGCAACGACCGGGCTTGGAAAGAAAAGACCACCGAATCCCTGGACGAAATCCGCGAGCGAGTCGATCACGGGGAATGCTGCGCATACCGGGCCGACAAGGAGCACGTCCACGAACGGCTGAACGAGATCCGAGTCGCCGTCGTGGATCGGAAGAGCGCGTGATGGGAGCGGTGAACATCATCAGGCTCGTTGAGAGCTTGCCGTGGAATCCGAGTCGTCCGCGCTGGCCGCAGAAGCGCAACCTGGAAAGGATCGACCGCGTGATCCTCCACCAGAGCCTCGGCCATGCGGACACGTCCGGCAACCGCGACGTCTATGGGATCAACAACTACCACATCAGTCCCGGCAATCACATCTCGGCTGGCGGCTGCCCCCACATCTGCTACCACTGGGTGCTTGACGATGATGGGGCCATCTACCAGTGCAACGAATTGACCGACGTGGTCTGGCACTGCAAAGGGCAGAACGCACGCTCCATCGGCGTCATGCTGGTCGGTGATTTCGCGGGGCCAGGTCACGCAGGTGGTGACCCCACAACGGCACAGGAGCAAGCGTTTTTCGCTCTGGCGGAACACCTGATGGAGACGCTGGGGTTGGGACCGGACGGGTTCTTCTGCCACGCGGACTTTGGCAAGCCAGCCTGTCCTGGCTACACAGCCTACGGGTGGATCGAGAAAATGCGCGGTTGAATTTCGGCTCCTGACATTATTTTGCCCACCAGAGACCGATTCCACTTGACAGACCCTCCTCTATGGGTGCGATATATCATCTGATAAGTCACGACTTTTATTTTGTGTCTTGGGTAGCGTTATTGCCCTGAAGGGGAGAAAACTCTTGCCATTTCAACGAGACAGCGCCCGACTCGTGCGGGAACTGCGCGAACGGA
Organism: bacterium; assembly: GCA_036725605.1. Classification (GTDB taxonomy): domain Bacteria; phylum Lernaellota; class Lernaellaia; order Lernaellales; family Lernaellaceae; genus CALBTQ01. Next base: position 75,885 of record DAIMDW010000030.1, on the reverse strand, counting down.
CAGGGCTCACTCAGGAAAAATTTGCGGCCAAGCTTGGCGTGACCTTTCCAACGATCAACCGGTGGGAAAACAACCGTGCGAAGCCATCGCCGCTGGCGCTTCAGAAAATCAAGGAACTATTGCAGGGCATGGGAAAAGACGGAGAAAAGCTCCTGAACAATTTTTTCCCTGATGCCGAGTGAGGGCGGTCATGGCTGGTTACAACGAAGCGGATACCAGAGCAAAACTCATTGACCCTGCTATCCACAAGCGTGGTTGGACAGAGGACCTGATTCGCCGCGAAGAGACTGCGGGAACTGTCGAAATCATCAACGGCAAAGCACGCCGTCGCTCTCGTGGGAAGATCGACTATGTTTTGCGGGTCAAGGTCAACGTCGATACCCAACCAGTTGCGCTGGCGCTCATTGAGGCAAAAAAAGAAAGCCTACCACCAGGACACGGCTTAACCCAGGCCAAAGGGTATGCCGAATGTCGGCGCTTAAATGTTCGCTTCGTTTTCTCATCTAACGGCCATCAGTTTGTTGAGTTCGATTGCTTTTCTGGCCTGACTTCCTCACCCAAGCCCCTTGCCGAGTTTCCGACTCCCGCCGAGCTTCGGACACGATATGAGAAAGGAATGGGATTCACACTCGAATCGCCCGCCGCCCGACCACTGCTCCAGCAGTATCCCGGAGGCGAAGGAACACGTCGTTACTATCAAGACGCCGCCATCCGAGCCGTCATGGAAAAGGTCGCAAAATGCGAGACGGGAAGTCAGTCCAAAAGAGCACTGCTTTCTTTAGCCACCGGCGCTGGCAAGACCTTTATTGCCGTTAATTTACTCAAGCGAATCTCCGATGCAGGACAACTTACTCGTGCCTTATTCGTTTGCGACCGCGACGAACTTCGAACGCAGGCGCTCAAGGCTTTCCAGAACGTTTTTGGTTCTGATGCAGCTGAGGTTTTCAGAAAGTCCGACGGCACGAACAATGCGAAGAACGCCCGCATCCATATTGCCACCTACCAAACATTGGGAGTGGAGAACGAAAACGGCGACGCCAACTTCCTGACCACTTTTTACCCCGAAGATTATTTCAGCCACATCGTTATCGACGAATGCCATCGTTCCGCCTGGGGTAAATGGTCTCAGGTGCTCACACGGAACCGCAACGCTGTCCAAATCGGCCTGACTGCCACACCGCGCCAGATCGAGTGCAAGGAAGAGACAGCTGAAGCTATACAAGACGCCGAAATAACAGCCAACAACATCGCTTACTTCGGTGAACCGGCTTATGAATATGATATCGCCCAGGCAATCGAAGACGGCTACCTCGCTGCCTGTGAAATCCAAAAGGGCCGGGTCAACCTTGACGACACTGGCATAACTAAAGAAGAGATCATCGCTCGAAATCCGGTCGATGCCATCACCGGTCTGCCGCTTACCCCTGAACAGATCGACGAACTTTATGAGCGATACCAGTTTGAAGACCGAATTCTTCTGCCCGACCGCGTGCTTGCCATGTGCCAGGACCTTTTCAACTACCTTCTGGAAACCGGAGGCCCCGAGCAAAAGACCATCATTTTCTGCGCTCGCGACCGCCACGCCGATGATGTGGCTGTCTGTTTGAACAACCTTTACGCTAAATGGTGCGCCGACAATGGCAAGGATCGACTGGAATGGTTTGCCTTCAAATGCACCGCTGAAAGTGACGGCAATGACCAACTTCCGGATCTGCGGGCATCTTCTCGCAGTCATTTCATCGCTACGACGGTGGACTTATTGACCACGGGTGTTGACGTACCATGTGTGCGGAACATCGTCTTTTTCAAATACCTTAAAAGCCCTATCAGCTTCTATCAGATGGTCGGGCGGGGTACGCGCATCGACACTCCTACAAACAAGCTGATGTTTAGGGTTTACGATTACACAGACGCAACTCGTCTTTTCGGAGAGGGCTTTATCACCAAGGCGCCATCAACTCCGGGAGAAGAAAGACCACCCGCGCCTCCGACACCTCCAGAGCCAACAATCAGTGTTGAGGGATTCGATGTTCACATCACAGACGCCGGTCGATTCATCGTTGCCGATGTGGACGGTCGAGCCATGCCCGTTCCAATTGAAGAATACAAAGCCCGCCTTGCCGAACGACTGGTCCATGAAGTGCACACATTGGACGATTTCCGAACTCGCTGGATCGATCCGCCCTCCCGGCAGGAATTGATAAACGCATTGGTAACTTCCGGTTATTCGCCTACGGTCATTCGATTAGTAGATGAGAAGGATGACTACGATCTATATGATGTGCTGGCCGAACTTGGCTGGGGGATGAGACCCCGCACACGCCATGACCGTACTTTGGCCTTTACCTACAAACATGAAGACTGGATCGATACGCTTCCTGGCAAAGCCGCTGCCACTATCCGCGCTATCGCCAGTCAATTCGAACGAGGTGGCACTGATGGTTTGGAGAATCCACAAATATTCCAAACACCGGAAGTCAAGGCAGCTGGCGGTCTTGCTGCTCTTCAATCGGCCGGAACGCCATCGGAGCTTCTTCGTGAAACCAAGACGAGGATGTTTGCTGCATGAGTAAAAATGGTAAAATCGAGCAATTGGCGTTTGCATCTTTCGGTGATCCTTTCCCTGTCCCGAATGGCTGGAATTGGGCGTTTCTTTCAAAAGCGCTCACACACAGGAAAGAATTCATTACAATATCTGATGAAAAAGAATATCAGCGCGTCACTGTTCAACTACATGGTCGAGGTATAGTAGCTCGAGATACAGTAAAAGGCTATGAGATCAAGACAAAACAACAAAAAGTTATTCAGCCAAACGACTTCCTCGTTGCTGAGATCGATGCAAAAATGGGAGGATTTGGTATTGTGCCCCCATCGCTGGCAGGAGCAATAGTCAGCAGTCACTATTTCACTTTTGAAATCAACTCGGCACTACTCCTGCCGAAGTTCATTGATGCATTTATTAAAGTTGGCTTTGTCACCAAGAGCATCGAAAATTCAGTGAGGGGGTCTTTGAACTACGCTGCTATAAGGCCCGCGCACATTCTGAGGATGCAGTTTCCGTATGCACCGCGTCCGGATCAGGAGCGGTTGATCGAACAGATGGAAATTGCGGAGAAAGCTATAAATGCTGCTCAAAACCAGTTAGAGGCCCTTCAATCACTTCCAGGTGCAATAATCCGAGCAGCAATCGAGAAAGGCGAACAATAAATGGCGAAGGGGAAAGCAACAAAGAAGAAAAACGGAAACGGAAAGCAGCATACAACTCAGGCGTCCGTGGACCAGGCAATAAAGAGTATCTGCGACATCATGAGGCGTGGTAATTGTGCTGGAGCTATGCAGTACGTTCCTGAGTTAACCTGGATTCTCTTTTTAAGAATCCTAGATGAGATGGAGGAACGAGAACAACATGAAGCTGAGGCTCTAAGTGTTAAATACAATCCATCATTGGATTCCCCCTATCGCTGGCGTGATTGGGCAGCGCCTCCAAATCTTTTGACATCTTTTCAAAACAATAAACGTGCGGAACTACAGGATGCTCCTCAAAACTCATTTTTTAATTTCGTGAACATGGAGTTGCTACCTATCCTTAAAAATCTGAAAAACCGTCCTGATGCAACTCCGCGTCAAAAAGTCATTAGCGAAATTATATCAGGTGTGGAGAGGGTTAGAATTGATACAGAACGAAACTTTTTAGATGTGCTGGATAAGGTTCATCAATTAAGTGCAGAGGCAATCGACCCTACTCATGTATTTACACTTTCTCAAGTTTATGAAGGCCTTTTACTTAAAATGGGCGAAAAAGGAAACGATGGAGGACAATTTTTTACTCCGCGCCAGGTTATTAAAGCAATGGTGCAAGTTATTGATCCTGAATTGGATGAAACAATATATGACCCAGGATGTGGAACGGGTGGATTCCTAGCACAGAGTTACGAATATATAACAAGTAAACTTGGTAAAGAAGTATTAGCGGCGCAATTGGACACGCTCAAACACCATACATTTTGGGGAAGGGAAAAAGAGAACCTAGTGTACCCTATGGCTCTGGCCAATCTTGTTTTACATGGCATTGACAAGCCAAATCTTTGGCATGGAAATACGCTCACTGGACAAGAAATTTATGGTGGATTATTTGAAAAGGCACCGCAGAACTATGATGTTATCCTTACAAATCCACCTTTTGGAGGAAAGGAAGGAAAAGAAGCACAGACTAACTTTGACTATAAGACTAGGTCTACGCAAGTACTGTTCATGCAGCATGTTATAAGATCCCTCAGAAACGGAGGGCGTTGTGGTATCGTCGTTGATGATGGGTTTGTTTTTAGGATCGATCAAGAAGCCTTCGTCAAAACCAAACGAAAGCTACTAGATGATTGTGATCTATGGTGCATCGTTAGCCTTCCTCCTCGTGTGTTTTCTTCAGCCGGTGCTGGCGTAAAAACAAATCTCTTATTTTTTTCAAAAGGTCAACCGACTCGAAAAATATGGTACTACGATTTAAGCGACGTGAATGTTGGGAAAAAGAAACCACTGACCCTACAACATTTCGAAGGATTTTTTGGCCTTTTACCTAGCAGATCTGAAAGCGAATTCTCATGGACAATTGATCTTGAAGAAAGAAAAAAGCTTGCCAGTGAAGAAGCCCGTCCTTTCAAGGAAAAAGCGATAATTAGAAACCAACATGCAGCACAGTTACATGAGCAAATCAAAAAACTCAAAAAGTCAAAACCACTTGATGAAGCAGCAATTGCAGATGCAGACAGCAAAGTAAAAGAACTCATTAGAGAATCCAAAGAACTATCATTAAAAGCAAAGGAGATCGAAAATGGAGTCTACGATCTTCAGGCCGTCAACCCGAACAAAAAGCCAGTGATTGATACCCGGACTCCCAAGGAACTTATGGAAATAATAGCGGCGAATGGCCGTGAGGTTATGGAAGCTTTGACTCTTCTTCGAGGTGGACCGAAAGCATGAGCCAAAGTTCACTAGCCACAAATCCAATTCTTCTGTCTTGGATCGCGGTCAACAATGATCCCTTTGAACGAGAACGTGGCAAAAGCACCTATCGTCTGGAAAACGGCGAGCCAATACCTGGTCCGACACTGACACTGCTATTCGATGATGAGTCAGAGTACAAAGGGAAAATAAAAGAGATCATTTTCCTCCATCGGAAATCTGAAAAGACAGGACACGCTCGTGAATCTGATGCCGTTGAAGAAACGACCACTGAGCTAAAAAAGAGAGACCCGAACCTACGAATACACTTTGAGCCTTGGGCAGGAGATGATCCGACCGATCATCAAGGCATCTTTGAGTTTCTCCAGGACAAGATGCCGGAGCTTCGGCGTCGCTTTGCTGGGCGAGAGTTCCTCATTCACATCAGCCCCGGCACTCCATCTATGCAGACGATTTGGGTTCTCATGGCTGAAACTGGTTTCTTTGAACCACCTTTCCATTTGGTGAAGTCGTATCGGAAAAATGAACGTCGCGGGCGACCTGCTGTTGTGCCGGTAGAATTGGGAATAGACACTTTTTACAAGGTGTATAAATCCTCCAGGCCGGTCCATGTGTCTTCCGAGGACCAGAGGGTAGAATGGGATCCTGGAAAATTTCAAACCGAGCGAATGCGCAACCTCTTTATTGAAGCCCGTCGATTCGCTCATCTGAATGTCCCGATTCTTCTGCTTGGCGAACGAGGCACAGGAAAAACAACCCTCGCCAACTGGATCAGGCTTCACAGCCCTTTTCGACAGGAAACCCAAGACGATCATTGGCCCGCTGTTGCGTGTGGACAATACAGTCCGGAGACAATGCGAGCCGAATTGTTCGGCTATAAAAAGGGTGCCTTTACTGGAGCAACCCAGGACAAAGAAGGCCTTCTTTCGGCAGCAAATGGAGATACCCTTTTTCTGGATGAAGTGGGAGACGTCAGTCGTGATTTGCAGCGATTGTTAATCAAGGCTCTCGAAGAAAAGCAGTACCTGCCTCTTGGCGGCGACAAACCACGAAGTAGTGACTTTCGCCTACTGACTGCGACAAACCTGGATGTGGACGAATTGAAGAGTCGTCTCGATCCCGATTTTCTTGACAGGATCAGCCTTGTAACATTGCGGCTTCCTCCACTTCGCGAGATTCGAGAAGAATTATCCTGGCTTTGGGAGACAGCCTATAGGCTTGCAAGCGCTAGATCGAAAGTTGCGAAGAAACGCGCAACACTTGGCAGCGAACATCATCGTCGAGTTGTGAACGCTTTGAAGGAGCACTTGCTGCCTGGAAACATCCGCGATCTTTTTCGGATTGCATACCGCATTCTTGCAGCCCGAAGTGATCCGCATGTACCTCTCGATCCTTATGAGTCGGTCGAATATGGGTTGCTTGCTTTAAGTACCGAACTGGATCGGACACCCCTTGAGATGAATCCTGCGCAAGCTGTCGCACACGCATTTTCACAAGCGACTCCACTGGACGCTTTGTTCGACAAAGTTGGAAGGATTCCGACCAAACAAACCGAACAGGATTTAAGACGTTTCCTTGCGGAAGAAATTCGTCGCGTTGCGAAACAAAGGGGAGTTCCGGTCAACGAGTTGTGCGACGTCTCTGATCGCACCATACGCGAATGGGCAAATCAGAAGACGGGGAATACCGCCGTGCGGCGGAAGAATGCTTCCGAATATTAGCGCATATCAGGAGTTTAGATGAAGGCCATAAAGCGGTCCGACGCGATGTTTTGCAAGCCATATTCAATAGTTATGGACTCCGCATTCTCGGGCCGCACGATTTTGGCACGAAGTTCGCTTTATCCGATGGCAGAGATTGGCGGGAATGAACCTGCCAAGGAATCAAAGGAGCCGTCGGATGCAAAACATAGTAACTCTCGTAGGCGAAATCCCTGTTGGCCAACTCGACCTGTCTCAACATGCGCAACAGCGCATGAGGGAACGAAACCTTCCGAGGAACGCGATTCGCGCCGCTTTGGATTATGGTCGCGTTGTTCACACTCGCGGGGCTTCGATTCATGCCATCGGTCGCAAGGAAGTGGAGTCCGCAAAGCACCACGGCGTCGATCTTTCGGGTTTCGAGGGTGTCCAGGTGGTTTGTTCGACCGACGGCAAAATTCTCACCGCATATCGAAACAGGGATTTTCGGGGACTTCGACCGAGCAAACGTCGCCCGTATCGCCAGTGGTCGAACTGAGGGAGGAGAGAAATGGGCTGGGCAAGTTTCCGCGAAGATATTTTGAGCCGTCAAGTAAGCGCGAAATATGGCGCTCTGAAGAAAGGCAACACTGTTCCGGATAACAAAGACCCGTCAGGTACCGGTTTGAAAAACTCGGGTCCTATAGGAGAGAAGATGAGTAAGCTTGAGGAATTTACTATGGCTACAGCGAGACCACTGCCAGTGATAATCCTTGCAGATGTCAGCGGCAGCATGTCGGTTAATGGAAAGATCGACATTCTCAATGATGCTGTCTCCGAAATGATTACAACCTTTGCAGAAGAAGACGATACAAGGGCTGAAATACACGTTGCTGTCATTACCTTCGGTGGCGAAGGTGCAAAGTTGCATAAACCGCTCGAGTCCGCTTCATCTGTTTCCTGGGAATCGATGGCGGCTGTGGGACACACACCCATGGGTGAGGCTTTTACGATTACAAAGCAACTCATTGAGGATCGGGATGTGATTCCGAGTCGCGCTTATCGCCCAACAATCGTTTTAATATCTGATGGCGCACCTACTGACGATTGGCAGCCCCCCCTATCAATGCTGCTTTCTTCAGACCGCGCATCGAAAGCAGCCCGTTTTGCGATGGGAATTGGCGAGGACGCAAACAAGGAAACCTTGCAAGCCTTCCTGGGAGACAACCAAACACGAGTTTTTGAGGCTCACGAGGCTCGCGAGATAAAGAAATTTTTCCGTTGGGTAACCATGAGCGTCACAAGCAGGTCTCGAAGTGCCAATCCGAATAGTGTTGTGATCGCAGAGCCGACTGATTTCGACGACTTTGATTTCTAGGGATTTCTAATGAAGCAAACCACTATAAGTTTCGGTGCTTCTGTCCGAGGCCCGCTGCATAAGCACGAAGGAACGGCTAACGAAGATTCTTGGCTTCGAGCGCATGGTTCTTTTGGTTCACTCGTGGTGGTTTGCGATGGAATGGGATCAAGGCCTAAATCCAAACTCGGCGCTGAAGCAGCATGTGCAGCAACACGAGAGGCTGTTACAAGATGGGCAAAAGTTGACGACGCACCTTTGACCTATCTGATTCAACTCATTGAGGTTTTATGGCTTCTTCGCATCCATCCATTCAGCCCCGAGGATGCTGCAACAACTTGTCTATTCGCACTTGCTCTTAACAAGGGAAAATGGATTGTAGGCGGGATAGGCGATGGTCTAGCACTCGTGAAGACTGGGCATGATTCGATTATTGAAGTCATTGGACCACGCGATACTGGATTTGGCAACGAAACGCAAGGGTTGGGAACCACCTCTGGAATCAAGGCTTGGCGACTCACTCAACTCCCACCTTCTGATTCCGCCCGATTTGCTGTTCTTGCGACCGATGGCGTTGCGGATGATCTGTTACCTGAAAAGTTAGATGCGTTCTGTCTATGGCTCCTGGAGTCCTTTCTCACATTAAAACCAATAGCGCGCTGGCGTCAGCTTGCCAAAGAATTACGGGCATGGCCTACCCCAAAACACTTGGATGATAAAACTTTGGCTGTGATGAGTTCTCCAGCGCTGGTTTTGGAGGAGATGGTTTGAGCAAAATACGCACCGTCGTCGATAGCAATGGTGTCCGATACGACCTGATTGGGGTTCTTGGTCGCGGTGGCCAAGGTGCTGTGTATGCCGTAAAAGGTGGCCGCTTGGCAGTGAAACTCATCGCTGGAGGGAACCAGATCAATCGGGAGAAGCTAAGAAATCAACTTATGCATGTGCGACGTCTGCCGCTGCAGGAATTAGCATTGGCAAAACCACTGGAAATGTTACGGCCACCTTATACCGGCTATGTAATGGAATTACTTACCGGAATGATTCCTTTGAAGGCTATCGTGTTCCCCCCAAAAGGCATCTCTCCATCGAAAGAATGGTATATCAGTAGTGGCGGTCTGCGACGCCGGTTGCTTCTTCTTGGGAGAACAGCAAATCTCCTCGCCCAGCTTCACGCGAAGGGCCTTGCATACTCTGATCCTTCATTAGCGAACATATTTATCTCCAAAGACTGCGAGGCCCATGAGGTTTGGTTGATCGATACGGACAATCTACAATACGAGTCAACACCACGAAAGGAAAGGCACGGAGTATTCACACCTGGTTATGGTGCCCCCGAGCTAGTTGCAGGAAAATCTGGGGTCACGACTCTAACGGATGTCTATGCCTTTGCTGTTCTGGCGTTTCACTGTTTGACTCTAGCGCATCCCTTCATAGGTAACATGGTAGATAATGGCGAACCAGATTTAGAAGAGCAGGCGTTTGCTGGGCTATTACCGTGGATAGACGATCCAGATGATGACCGTAATCGGGCTCATTTCGGAATTCCTCGTCATTGGATTTTATCCTCTCGTCTTGTTGAAACCTTCGCTCAGACGTTTTGCTCGGGGCGTGTCGATCCAAAAGCTAGGCCAAGCATCACCGAGTGGATGGAGCGATTATATGCCGCTGCAGACGCGACAATCACTTGCCCCAGTTGTTCAGCATCGTATTTCTTCACACAACCTCAGTGCCCTTGGGGGTGCGGCGCTACTCGCCCAGATTTTGCAACGGCTGTTTTTCATCTTTGGGACCCTCATTTTGGACCCGAAGGAGGTGTTCTGACCAAGCCAAAAGCAGAGAAAAGTCAACCAGTCCTCGTGGGACATGGCGCTGTTTCAGATGGGCAGACTTTTCTGATTACAAGGCGGTTAGCATTCGGAATAACTTCCGGTCTGGTAAACGAACCAGTTGTGTCCGTGACTCTTTCCGGGGATCGAATAAAACTAAAAAGCCTCGACGGAAATACTTACGTGCTGATCTCGCCATCTGGAAAGCAGAAGACCGAAATTGATCAACGCGAAAAGGCTCTTCGAATTGTTGAACGTCAAGAATCATGGCGGCTTCATTTCGGAGATGAGAGCACTTTACATAGAGTTGTATCGTTTGAGCTCCGCAAAGGAGATGGTGCATGAGGATCAGCGACGTAGAATTCGGCGAGACTACAAATGTTGAAATAAGGCCTTTGCATGAAAAAGCTTTTTCAGGAGAGATCAGGCCGCTGGATGAAGTCAGCATATTTACTTCAGAAGTTGGCGACACCGTAGTTTTGCGAGCGGGGGAAAGCGCTTGGGATGTCATTGGTGTAGATGATCATAACCAGACTATTTTAGACAACACAACTTCTCGAAACCTTCCAAGAATTGTGTGGGTAACAGCGGTGGAACCGTCGGGGAGCAGGCAGCCCTCATCGGTTTTGATTGAGATTCGAGAATTTCCTTCAGAAAATATTTGGCCAGATGTGATCGATTTTGGCATTGATGAGAAGACGCTTGATGCCATGCGAAATAAACGAAAATCTTTGATATCGATTTCGGACGCGATTGATTGGCTTTCAGAAAAGTTTTTACTTTCTGATCCTGGTGGTACTAATCGAATTTTTTTATCCGGTAGCCCATCTTTTCAGTCTCAGAATATTAATGGATTTCGACTTTACGGAAAAAGTGTCGCAGTCGACATAGCTCGCGACCAGAACGATAAGTTGCAGGTGATTCGAATCGTTGAGGCTAGACGCCCTATAAACAATGACGAACGAAGGCCGGTGGTTCTAGTGAGGGGGCAGTTTAGATTTGTCGACTACACAATTGCCGGTCGATTTAGAGGCGCAGCACGCACACAGTTAGACCGCTTGGTTGAGGATGCTGGTAGCTACATGAGGATTTGGAGAGAGTACAACCAAATTGAGCGACAAAGCATTCTCCGCCGTGCGCGGGAGTTCGGATGGCTGCGGTACAAAGAATGCCGTCAACTCGCTGACGGTCGATGGCGTTTTACACTGGATAGCGCAAAGGAATCAGAAGATCACATTCGCATTTTGGAGGATAACGAGTCGGTTGATTTAGAAGCGGCAGAAAAACCTCCCAGTGAACTCAACGATGATAGGGGAGAAACCGAAACCGACGATAACCAAAGCAGGTCTCGCAAACGAATCTTTGCGGGAGAATGCGTCGGTTATGATCGATACAAAGGAACTTTGGATATCCGCCCTCCTTTCAATATCGGAGAAGAGGATATAAATGCTCCAAGTAGCGGTGTTCTGTTTGTCAGCCTCAGTGGAGATCGAAAACGCCTTGATAGACGCGAAAAAGCCCAATCGCTGATCGCCTCGGCTGAATGTCCAATGCCACAACTTGGACTTTTAATCGAAGGCAAGGTTGTCCCGGAACGACGCCGTAAAAAGGCACACCCTCTTTCTTCAGCTGCAAAAAAGGCCTTTGGAGGAGAGCCGACGGATAGACAGATTGAAGCTCTTCGAGTCGCACTGAACACACCAGATATAGCTCTAATTCAAGGTCCCCCAGGAACAGGTAAAACACGCACAATAGCCGCGCTCCAGGCCAGATTGTCTGACCCCGACATCGCAGGTGATTCCGAAAGTGTTGCCGGTAGATCATTGCTGACAAGTTACCAGCATGATGCAGTCGAAAACGTGGCAAGTGCAACACAAGTGTTCGGGCTTCCAGCGACAAAAATTGGAAGAAAAAGAGGGGAAGCGGAAGATGCGGACGGATTTGAAAGATGGCGACAGGATAGAATTGAAGCGGTAAGCGCACAACTTTCCGAGATTGCAGAAACACCGATAACTGCTGTTCTTCGCAGATGCCGGGACATAACTATCGGTTACCTGCAATCGCCCTCCCGATCCGAAGATGTTGCTCGGCTCCTTCAGGAAGTCCGAGAAATGACATCCCCTTATATTCCCGGACAACTATCCGATGATCTCTTGAGACTTGAACAGACCTTCCGCCATGGGCGACTGGTCGACGAGCATGGTGACAAGCGCGAACTAGCAATGAAAGCTGTTCGGAGCTTGAGAGTCGACAAAGTATCTTTTTCTGATGATGGTCCAACTCAAGCACTAAAAGCTCTTCGTAGGCTCGATAGTCTCGGATTGCTGTCAAGGAACGAATACGATCTTCTCGACCAAGCTTCCAAGTATGACGTAGAACATGGGGCAGACATGTTCAACCAGCTACGTGTGCTCCAAACGGAACTGATCGACCGGTTGCTACCGGATGAACGTCCGACGAATGCTCCGTTAGTTAATGCAGATGTCGAAGCAGCGTTTGGATCGGTTATAGATGCCCTTCGTGAACGAGTGCGTGGCTCCAAGGGTGGTGTAGATTCTGTTCTGTATGACTACCGTGACGACCTTGAAATGGATCAGCGTGGGACAAGAGACGCCGTCGAAAGATACACGGTCGTTCTTGCTGCAACTTGTCAACAGGCCGTTGGATATCAGATGTGTACCCACAAAGGATTGGATGACGCTACAAATAAATGGCCGGTGTTCGAAACAGTCGTCGTTGATGAAGCCGCGAGGGCCAACCCGCTTGATCTTTTTATTCCAATGGCACTTGCTGAACGGAGGATAATTCTTGTTGGTGACCACCGCCAACTTCCTCACATTCTCGAACACGAAATAGAACGCGAGTTAGACAAAAACGTTGAAGCAAAAACGGAGGAGATGCTTCGGAAGAGCTTATTTGAACGCCTATTTATTGCTATGCGCGAGCGTGAAAACACGGATGGAATTAAACGGACAGTAACACTAGATAAACAGTATCGTATGCATCCAATTTTGGGATCATTTGTCAGCGATACATTCTACCGACCGCATGGCGAAGCCTTTGAATCAGGACGTGACCCATCTGAGTTTTCCCACGACCTGGAAAGATACGAAATATTAGAGAATCAAGAGGAGAGTGGGCGGCAGAAAGAAAAGCGTTTTGCTGTTGCTGCATGGGTAGACGTCCCATTGGATCGCGGAAAAGAAAGCGGTCGACAGAGTAAGAGGCGTCCGGCGGAAGCCAAGTGGATCGCGAAAGAAGCCTATCGCGTTCTCACAGAGCGACCAGATTTCAGTGTTGGAGTGATCACTTTTTATTCAGCGCAGGTTCAGGAACTTCTTCAGCAGATGCAATCCCTTGGACTCACTGAGCAAAATGAGGAGGGCGCATTTCGCATAGCCGAAGCTTGGAGGGATACCAGAGACCTATCGGGTAAGTTGAAGGAAAGGCTGCGTGTAGGCTCTGTCGATGCTTTCCAAGGAAAGGAATTTGATGTCGTGTTCCTGTCAATGACGAGGTCCAATAATATGGACTCCAAAGACGAGAAAATACTTCGCAGGAAATACGGTCACCTGATGTTGGAAAACCGGCTTTGCGTCGCGATGAGCCGCCAACAAAGGCTTCTAGTTGTCGTCGGCGATTCAGGGATGCTCCAGCCGGAAGCTGCCTCGAAAGTTATTCCAGGGTTGGTACGATTTCGTGAATTATGCGGAGGTGAGTATGGCGTTCAACTTCACGCCTGAAAAGCCTGTACTTAATTTCGCGCCCAGACGCCCTAGGGAGCACATGCGGAACGCTTCATGGGAGTATATTCTCTGGCCAGCGTGGGCATATCGAATTGTCGCTCCCCGCATTAGAGAGCGTAAACTAAATATGTTCCAAAGGGCTGTGCTAGGTTTGTGCCGCGCAGGAATGGTTGAGGCTGAACCTATCGGAATAAAACTCTCTATTCATACTGATTTGGCTGCATTTATCCTAGTTGAATTGACCGAACTTGAATATGTAGATTCGAATGGTCAGCCGACCAGCCAAGGATTAAAAGTCCTATCTGAAGATTCAATCGAAGCCCATGACATGGTAACAGGATATGTATTTCAAGATCCGTGGAATGGGGACTTGTGGCCCCGGTTTGTTGAACGCCTGGATTACTGTGAACTAGAATTTGACGAAAGTGATTTTCCCAAGCTTCTCCTTGGCACAAAAGGCGGTCTCAAACGGCAAGGTGCGTTCATGGTATTGCCGGGCAATACTCCATTGCCTGGCCGTCCAACACCAGCATCCGTTGTAGCGGCGATCTCGGGTCACCGAAAAGGCTTACGTTTCAGAGATAACTTAGCAGATCCGGACGATGGAATTGACTATTCTCAAAGTACCATTTCGCATGCCCATTTTGTGCGTGTAGCTTTCATAGAAGAAGAACCAACTCCTGTCTTTTTAATGACCTATCTCTATTTGCCTGCTGACTCATCGGGAGACACAGATTGGTATGCCTGCGATCCCTTTGGCTTAGGAATTAGTGTTCGACTAAGACGTAAGGTCGAACAAATCATGCAAACCATGCCCTCGCTCTACGATGTCGTTAACCGAATGGTCGGTCGCGGAGTTTATGATGGATTGGAGGAGCAGAAACGCTGGATAGACCAACTGCGCGTAATGGCAAGGCTTGAGGTCGAAAGGCGCATGACCGTAAACATTCGATCTTTCAGTGCTTTTGATCAGATAACGGATATGGAGTTTGCAAACCAAGAGGTACTTCTTCTTGGTCAAGACTGTCCCGAATCGAAATTTAAACATGCTCTACGTTTATGCAGTGCCGCCCTCGAAGCGAGTTTTGGTGCTTATACAGAAAAATATCCACTCGGCGACGTTTGGAAACGTGTGTACGTTAATCGATATAATCGTCGAACTGGAAAGCAATATTTGGCCCAACAACAAGATAAAGAACTACTGAAAGCAATCTACGAAACGGCCTTCGGTGACGTTGGATTTGGGGGGCGAATTCCTGATTCATTACTGAATGTACGCCCAGGGCACATACGATCCGTCGCCGAGCATGGAGAACAGGAACATTGGAGGCTTCGTCCCCTATTAATGGCGCTTGTTCTCAGCGCACACCAGAACATTGACCATCCATTGCGACAAGTGGCGACTATCTATCCAACTATCCTAACGGACCTAGATCAAGTTGCGATGGTCGGCGGTTGGGGAGGCCACTCAAGCAAGAACAAATTTCATGTATCTTACGAAGACTTTCAACGAACAGTAGACCTTACATATTCAATTTTGTCGGCCATTACTGGCTTTGGACAACACAAATCCCAAACCGTCGACCACGAAAAAGGGCTTGAAAATGTCTAGGAAGAACAAGCAATCGAAACAGAAGCCAAATAAGCAGGCTAAGCAGCCGCAACCAGGGGCGGCAGCCAAAACGCCTACGGCAACAACCACCTCGACGATTTCAAAACAAATCGAGGAGTTAAGTTCAGCGGCCTCAGCGAATATGACCGAGGCCGATCTTAAAGCAATTGAAACAATTTCAGCACCTGATCAAAATTTAAAAATCGATGATTTGATCCGCAAAGGGAACGAAGCGCTCGCTCTTTTAGACGTTCAGCGACTGCGACTGCAACAGGAAGAAGAAAAAGCGAAGGAAGCGTCAAAAGAATGTGAGAAAAAAAAGGCTGAATTGGATACGGCGCGTGACGATCTAAAGGCTCAAACTACCGAACTTCAGAAAGAGCGTAGTACTTTCGAGAACACGAAGAAGACTCACAAAAGACTGGAGGATGAGCTACTCGCCAGAGAGGAGGCCATTGTTCAACGAGAGAACGACGCTGATGCTGGATTTGCGCGACGTAATCGTAAATCTTTGGAAGAACTTGAAAAAGAGGCTGAGCAACTCCGAAGTGAGTTTTCAGCCCACCGAACGCGCATCGCTGAGGAACGAGCAGGTTGGGAAAAGGAACTTCAGGGACATCGCGCCGACCTTGAAAATGAATTGGCAGGCAAACGAGTCAAATTCGATCAGGAGCTTGAAAAGGAGAAGAAAGCCGCACTCGATGCAATCCAAGAAGAAAGAGAAAAATTAGAGAAGCAGCAATCCCAAATCAAAAAGGATGAGTCCCGTCTGCGTCAAGAAGATAGCTCCATCAAGGTAGACCGTGAACTTCTCGACGAAGAGAAGGCGACCTTTAAAGAGCGCGTCGAACGACACGCTGCTGCGCAAATAGAGGAAAAGAACGCTGAAATTGTTGCGCTCAAAGAAAGGTTGGAAGCAGCGCAAAACAGAAACAGATATCTCGATCAAGAATTGGCCTCATTTGACGAGGCAACAGTCCAGTTTGAAGGACGATCTCCAAGTGATGTACTGAAAGAGTTACGCAAACTTAAATTGGAGTGCGATAAATTACGAACGGAACGGGATTCTCGTCCAGGTGCGGAAGCAATGCAGCGTCTTGCCGATCTTGAGCGGCAACGCGAGACGTGGCAATCAGAACGAATCCAACTGCTTGGCGAGTGCGCCGAACTTAGACAAGATGTAGCCCTTAGAAGAATCGCCGTGACCGACTTAGAAGCACTCCGAAACCACAAGGCGGCTCTGGAAGCGAGTAACGAACTCCTCACTACTGCACTCCAAGATGAAATCAGAAAAGTGAACGAGTTGGTTCGTGGGGAAAGTAATGAGAGTCCCTTCGAATCGTGCTCGCAAATGGATGGCGATTCTTCGCTTCAATCCTCCCAACCTACGGTCGATACAATTAAGAGCCTCAAGGCTTTTACAGAGTATGTGCGTGATCGTATGTCTGACCCAGATCCCGAGACCCAGAAAAGGCTTTTCTACTCACTTCCAGATGTTAGAAGCTTCATTGCAGGGCTTTCAATGAGTAGGCTTCACCTGTTACAAGGGATCAGTGGCACGGGAAAAACAAGCTTGCCGAGAGCATTCGCCCGTGCAATTGGTGCTGGACACGAAAAAATCGCCGTTCAGGCCGGTTGGCGAGACAAGCAAGATTTAATTGGGCATTACAATACATTTGAGCGGAGATACTCTGAGCAGCCGCTTCTGAAGGCGCTGTATCGTGCAGGATGTCCTTTCCATCATGATATTCCGTTTATTATCGTGTTAGATGAAGTAAATCTTTCCCATCTTGAGCAGTACTTTGCTGATTTCCTTTCCGCACTTGAGGAGCCGGATCCCCGGAAGCGGCTTATCGCATTAAATAGTAAAAATATAGCGAATGCCCCTATCCAAATGCAGAAGTATAAAGGTGAAGAAATTCTAATCCCGCTCAATGTGTGGTTTATCGGTACGGCGAATCATGACGAAACAACAAAGGATTTCGCTGATAAAACCTATGATCGTGCGCATGTTATGGAGCTACCGCGACATAGAGATGAGTTTCCAACTAATAATTATCAACCCTCACATCCTGTTAGCCTCGCGGCATTGCAGGAAGCTTTTACCAAGGCGATTGTAAAACATAGCGATGCGGCACGTCACTCTTACAAATTTTTGGACGAGCATCTGGGCGAAACTTTAGCTGATCTTTTTGGAGTAGGTTGGGGAAATCGTCTGGAACGACAAATTGAAAACTACGTGCCGGTAGTAATTGAATGCGGTGGCAATGACCCTGGTCTCCTTGGTGAGGCAACTGACCATATTCTCACAACCAAGTTGCTTCGAAAAATTAGAGATCGACATGACACTCGGCCTGAAGACATTTTAGCACTTCGCGATCAAATTCAAGGAAATTGGCACGTCCTGGACGCACGTTCCGAACCACTGAAGTCGATTGCTCTTCTCAAGAAAGAACTGCATAGGCTTGGTCACAAAGAGGACTGAAACACTGATGGAATACCTCTTTTTTGACCGTCTATCTGGAAAGCTTGAAGAGTCGCCTGAAAGCTACCATACACTGATCGGAAGATGGCTGATAAAAATTTCTTATGAAAATGTGTTTCTGAATTCTGTGCCTGTAAGTAATGGCGATTTTTTGATTCCTGATCCCTCAGGGAATTGGAAATATTTGGCTGCGGATGGACACACAATTAAGGGTGGCGTTGCTCAAAGTCAAATCATTGATCCAGACGAAGCAGAAAGCATCCGTGCATTGGGTGAGCACCTCCAAAGCCTATTAGATCGAGGAGCGAATTGGCTTGACTGGTCAGATGTGGTTCCTTTGACTCCAGGCATGTCAGAGGTTGTAGTTCTCTATCCTTTAGAAAAAATGCTTATTGACTCAAAGCCCGTGAACTACTTTGGGCATCTGGAATCGGTCTGTATGAGACCAAGGGCTCATTTACATGTAGAAGTAGAACGCGTATCGATCAACAAAGCTCGTAGGTTGCCTGTCAATGTAGCGTCCTATCTTGCGTCCCATACAGAAGACTGGGAACGCCCAATGCTAAAAAGTGTTCTCCCAAAACGGATACTTTCTGAGATCCGGTACGATCAAGTGGATATATATGAAAATCGGGTCACTGCCCGATTGATCGATGGCCTTGTTCTCTATTTAAACAAACGTATTGCAACTGTTCGAAAAGCAATTAGAACACTTCGCGTGGTGATGGGATACGAGGATTCCGAATATAGCAAAGAAGAGAAGAAAGGAAAGGAACTGAAAAGACGGCGCGAGGTACTTCAGCGCTGCAGTTATCAGCTGGCTCAAAGGATTAGCAAACTTTGGTGGAAATCACTAGATGCAAGTAAAACTCTTGATTTAGCCGAAGCAACTTTGGCTGATCTGGAGCGTTTGAAGTACAGGGTGATGGGCTTGATGGACTCGACGCTCTATCGGGAAGTTCCACGAAGGTGCTTTGTTGCACCAACAATACGAACAACAAATATTCTTTCAAACGATCAGCACTATCGTCGAGTAGCAGAGATATGGAATGAGTGGATAAAAACAGGATACGCCGACTCAAAGAGCCCTTCAGATGTTTACAAGGAATCACAGGAACTTTGCCGAAGCATGGATCGGTTCAGTCTATTGCTTGTAATGCGTGCAATGGAACAACTGGGCTATCTTCCAATCGAAACTGATCTTGACAAAAGGGTAAGCTTTTCCAGTCAGTGGTCTCTAGATGGTCACGGCACACAGATAGAATGCGAGTGGGATGAAAATGGAAGAGTGCTGATCGAAGCTAATGGAAAACGGCTAAATATTGTAGCGGTGATGGCGAGTTTGGCTAAGGCCAGCAATGATGAGCAGGTGAACACGCTTGTCGATAGATTAACCGACGCCACAAAACATTCTCGAACAATTGTCCTATATGTGGGCTCAACCGAAGAACAGAGTTCTGCAATTTCAGAGAAAAACCAATTCCGCCTGAACACTGTGGGAAACGACCCGAGACTCAATGTGCCTGAGACTCTTGGAATTTTGCCAGTATCCGCGTGGGATATCGGCAGTGTTGAACGAGTAGCCCGCGCATTAAGATGGTTTCTTGACAGTGCGCGGTTTGATTTATACCCGATAGTATTGCAGGTGCATAAAGAGGTTCGAGATATCGGGAATAACGGGTTATTTAAAGGCTGGGGGGAATTGACAAAGACTGGAAGTGTTTTGACGGTGCGGCGGGCGATGGAAGATAACGAATGGAATAAGATAGGTATTGACCAGATAGAAATGAAAGCTCGACGAGACCTTGAAACTGCCATCGATAAACATGAACAGCTATCAAACGAGTTACGAGATGCGGTCAGGAAAGGAAATACAAAAACGCTCAACCCACAGAAGAAATTGGCTCATCAACAACGAGTCCTCGCGGAGCAATATCTAGTAGCGATTGAAAAATTGAAAGTCGATTTGATGGATGCGCAGGAAAAATGTGAAGCATTGCTGGTTTGTCCTGTCTGCGGAACGATAGCTGATCCCGTGAGGGACTTTCAACCTCGGGATAAAGGTTGCTTTCTCTGCAAATGCCCGGAATGTCGATCTCACTGGGAAACGAGACTATGCGGCAATGGGCATAAATACGCAGCAATGTTGCCTGGTGATTTCCTTGACACGGACGATGTCAAACCAGGGTGGGAGGATAGAACGTATGGCAGTGATCTTTTAGCTATTCCTGCAAGAAATGAGGAAGGCAATTGGGTATTTGTATGTCCAACTTGCGGAGAAATAGTCTAATAGAAAATGTCAGAGAGCCACATCTGTCAATCGTGATTGGGTTATAAGGGAGATCATCATGATAAAGAACAGTGTGCAGAAAGCTATTACAAAAACGATTGTTATCAATAAGTCCTTGGAACAAGTATCGGAAGCAGCAAGCGTAACGCCAGACATGTTGACATTTGACCGTAGTTTCTACGATGAGGTTCGGCTTCGAGCCACCCACTGGAAACAACAGGCAGGAAAATATACCAAAATGGCTGTGTTAGTACCCACGGGACTTTTCAGCCTTTCGGCCGGATTTGCCTTTCCAGACAAGGATATCTCGCTGCTGGGCATTGGTAACCACCGGTTTTTCCTGTTTCACTCAGGCGTTGCCGTCTGGATGATGCGCAAAGTATAT
This sequence comes from bacterium, assembly GCA_036725605.1. Lineage (GTDB taxonomy): Bacteria > Lernaellota > Lernaellaia > Lernaellales > Lernaellaceae > CALBTQ01. The sequence goes on along the minus strand of DAIMDW010000030.1, from coordinate 55,546 downwards.
GAAGCCCAACTTGCTCGCACTGGCAATTCGAAGTTACTACGGGATCGAGTCGTCAACAAAATCGTAGGCGTTGCGGCAGGTGCCGCCGCGTTTGGAGTTGGCTGTCATCTATTCGTGGACATATTCCAGCCAAAGTCTATTGTGTTTCCATTTTTTGGATCTCTGGTAACTGGAACACTTGTCGACGACGATCTGTGGTTGCTGGCCAATGGTCTTTGGTGCTTCAAGATGGGGTCTGACATGATGACCTTGGCACTAGGCGACGATCTGCCTTTGGTAAAAGCTTATGTGCAGCGGACTTTCCTTGAACCCATAAAGGAGGGCCTCAGGGATGCTCTTCCTGGCGGCGATTGATCGTCTGAATCACGAGGAATTGCTCGATCTGGTCGCCTTCGGCGAGGCGGCTTCGTTTTTATCCACTTTGCGTGAACCCACGGAAAAAGCAGCAACGAAAGCCAAGCATCTATTGGGTCGCGCTGGCCAGCGTGCTGACAAGGCTTTGGATTGGCTGGCGAAAAAATCAGAAAACGCAAATCGAAAAAACGTGAAAAAGTTCGGTAGTATTCTATGCGGGATACACGCGGGACATGAGGCGTTGTTGGAACGTTACAATTCTTGGAATTTTAGTCCATTCACACTTAACGAATCCATCATAAGGAAGAGGACTGAAATCCAGGGGTTGGATGATGCGGTACTTCGAAAACGGATGCTGCAGCTGCTATGCCAGTTGGCTCATGTACCGAAAAAAGAGAGAGAAAATCCTCAAGTCATTTCACGTGCAGTCCTTGCCCGCGCCGCCAAGCACATGAAGATCGATACAACCATGATCGCGCCAGAGGACGTTGAGCGGAAAATATTTGAATTGCATCTCGAAGACTTGCTAAAACGCATTCAAGCCGCTTTGACGAAGGGTGGTCCAGAAATGGAAAAGGAGTTGGAGGAGCATCTACAGGAAGTGCTCGGGCAACTGAGCAGGGGAGAGCAAGAGGCGATGAGGCAAGCAATGAGCCTTGACGAATTAACGGCAAAATCAATGCTGAAAACCCTCCGTGCGGGTGGAATGACCTTAGGTACATTGGCAATACTCAACGCTTCAGGCATGGGCGTGTTTTTGATGCTGACTACAATGATCAAGGCATTCTCTCTCCTCCTTGGAACTACATTCGCTTTCAGCACCTACATGGCGGCTACAGGATTTCTCGGCTTTTTACTGGGACCTATTGGCATTCCCTTGACCGTTGCTACCGCCGCGACCGGTTCTTCGCTTTGGTCTCGTCGTAAGCATCAAGATGCTCTACTGACGACGCTGATGGCGAGTTTGCATGCTCGGCTGGCCGTTGAAACACCTGAAAATTAGGAAAAGAGAAGACGCGTGCAGACTTGCCGGAAGGCGTGAGAATTTATTTTCCTTTATTATCAATGAGATAGTGATTAACCGCCCACACGAAAAATCCCCGTCAAGTTCGATACCAGTAACGTTTCCTCCACCAAATTCTCTAGGCAAGGACGCTTTCTCTGTCTTGAGTTCAATAACTATTATCGGCAAAAACCTGCCGCCCAGAAGGGTTTGGCGGACTTCGCCGCTCTGCTTCACCACGATGAAATGACAAGCGGTCCACAGAAAGCTGTAGCCCCGCTTCGCGCATCATGAAGCGAGTTCTGGCATCCGGCTCGGGGGGTAGGATGGCAAAGTAACTATCTCCATTATTCATTTTTGCGCTCGAACGACCATACTATTGGCGTGGGACACTTTTTCCCATGTGTCCCACGGCTCTTTTTTATAACCTATTGATATCAAAGGAGAATCGTAAGAAAATAGCGTGGGACAAAGTGTCCCATTTATCCCAAAAAACTGGGACATGAAGGAATCATGTTCCTACCCAATCCATGGATAAACCGGGACACGTAACAAGTACATCCCATGCGCGTCAGCGCCGACCGACACCCGCCGGAAGTCCCTGATGCCTTTTTGCCTGTTATTATCACCCGGGCTGGGTTACACTACCTGAGAAACTTGTCGGACACATGCAGGCCGCCAATACATTGATGGGAGGAAAGACCATGAGACTACCTCTCCCCTGGCTGGCCGCGATCCTACTGCCGCTCATGCTCCTTGCCGGTTGCGGCGACGACGACGACGACGACAACTCCGATAACGATCCCGGCCCGATGGCGTCCCTCGATGCCCTGTTGCTGGCCGCCGGACCCTTCACCGCCTGGCCCGACGCCGATGGCTGGAGCGACCTCTGGGATAACTTCCTCTACGCCGATGGCGCGCTTTTCGGCCTGGACAACCTCAACCTCTTGCCGCCCTTCGCCGATCCGTCGACCTTCAACGCTCTGGCCGAACTGGCGCCCGCTTTCGGCGACATCGAGGCAATGACCATCGCCGACGACCGGACCGTCTTCTTGGCCGATGCCGGCGGCGTCATCGCCATCGCGGAGCCAACCGTCGAGCGGCTGGCGGATAGTCCGACCTCGGTGTGCGCCATGGCGCTTTCGCCGGATGACGAAACGCTCTACGCCGTCAGCAACGACCTGACCGGCGACGAGTTCGGCCTGTGGACCTTCGACCGCGCGGCGCAGGCGTGGACGCACCTGTTCGACGATCGCGAGCTGCGCCATCTGGCCGTGGACAGCGCCGGGCGCGTGTTCGCCGCCAACGACTCGTTCGTGTACGTGTTCGATCCCGAGGCGAAGACCTACGGCATCGTCTACGAGAACACCGGCACGCCCGAGCGGGTGCGCGGCCTGACCTGCGGCAACGACCAGCAGATCTATTTCACGGCCGTCGACCAGGATACCGACGCGGGCCTGATCTTCATCCACCGGCCGCTGGACGGATCGCTGTCGTCGCTGAGCGTCGCCCAACAGCCGAGCCGCATTGCCGTGGGCAGCCTGGGCGATATCCTGTTCGCCGACGAGCAGGGCGGGTTGTACGAGATGCCGGCCGGCGGCGACGCGCAGTTGCTGACCTTCGCCGGCGACAAGATCATCGACCTGGCGATCGACGCGAGCGACCACGCCTATGCGATCGGCGCGGGCGGCAACGTGGCCCGCATTCCGGCGGGGGCGGACGTCAGCGAGGTGCACGTCGGCGGCGAACCGTTCCTTCTGGCGATGTTCGATTGACCGCCAAAATCGTCGCGGCAACTTGACCGGGCGCGTGGGGCGGCTTAGGATATTTGCCCCATGGCAACCGGAAAGGAACCCGATGATTCTACTGCAATTGGCCACCGGCCCGATCCAGGTGAACACCTATATCGTCGGCGATGAGACGACGAAAAAAGCGATGGTCGTCGATCCGGGCGGCCAGGTGCCGCAAATCATGCGCGCGCTGGAAGAGCACGGGCTGACCTGCGAACTGATCTTCAACACCCACACCCATTGGGATCACGTGGGCGGCAACGGCGAGCTCAAGGCGAAAACCGGCGCGCCGATCGTCACCCATCCCGACGAGGCCGCGACGCTGGGCACCGAGGAAATGCAGGCGCGGATGTTCGGGCTGAGCGTGCCGTCGAGCCCGCCGGCCGACCGCACCGTGCGCGAAGGCGACACCGTCGAACTGGGCGCGCTGTCGTTCCGGGTGATCGAACTGCCCGGCCACAGCCCCTGCGGCGTGGGCCTGGTGATCGACGGGTACGTGTTCGCCGGCGACTCCCTGTTTTTCGGCTCGATCGGCCGTACCGATTTTCCCGGCGGCAACCTGCAGGCGCTGTTGACGAATATCCGGGAGAAGATCTTCACCCTGCCCGACGAAACGGTGGTGCTCACCGGACACGGTCCGGCAACGACCGTCGGGCGCGAAAAGACCACCAATCCGTTCTTTTAGGAGGACGACATGCTGCGCGACAAACAGGTGCTCGTGGGCGTGACCGGCGGCATCGCCGCGTACAAAACGGCCGAGCTGGTGCGGCTGCTGATCAAGGCGGGCGCGACGGTCGACGTGATCATGACCAAAAACGCCACCGAGTTCATCACGCCGCTGACCTTCCAGACGCTCACCGCGCGGCCGGTGTATATCGAGACGTTTACCCTGTTGTCGACCTCGGACATTCAGCACACCAGTTTGTCGGATCGCGCGCAGCTCGTGATCGTTGCGCCGGCGACGGCCAATGTGATTGGCAAGTACGCCAACGGCATCGCCGACGATCTGCTGACCACCACGCTGCTGGCCACCAACGCGCCGGTGTTGCTCGCCCCGGCGATGAATCCGCGCATGTGGACGCACGCGGCGGTGCGCGACAACTGCGCCCGGCTGGCCGAGCGCGGCGTGCAATTCATCGGGCCGGAAAAAGGCGAGGTCGCCTGTGGCGACGAAGGGTGGGGACGCATGTGCGAACCGGCGCGGATCCTCGAAGCCGCCGCGGCGCTGGTCAGCCACAAGCCGCTGGCGGGCAAGAAGATCCTCATCACCGCCGGGCCGACGCGCGAACCGCTGGACCCGGTGCGGTATATCTCCAATCGTTCCAGCGGCAAGATGGGCTACGCGCTGGCCAAGGCGGCGCGCAACCTGGGCGCGGAGGTCACGCTGGTCAGCGGGCCGACCGTGCTGCCCGATCCGCTGGACATCGAGATCGTCTGGGTCGAGACCGCGCGCGAAATGGCCCAGGCTGTCGACGAGCACTTCGACGCGACCGACGCGCTGATCATGACCGCCGCCGTGGCCGACTTCCGCCCGGCGACCTCGACCGAGGCCAAGCTGCCCAAGGACCAGTGCCCCGACGCGGTGCCGCTGGAGCGCAACCCGGACATCATCGCCGCGGTGGCCGCGCGCAAAAAGCACCAGTTCGTGGTCGGTTTCGCGGCCGAGACCGGCGAGGCCGAAACCAAGGCGCGGGCCAAAATGGAGCGCAAGAAGCTCGATGCGATCGTGGCCAACGACGTGGCGCAAAAGGGCATCGGCTTCGACAGCGACCACAACGAGGTGCGCATCCTCTTCGCCGACGGTCGGGTCGTCCCGCTGCCCAAAATGCCCAAAGAGGACCTCGCCTTCGCCATTTTGGAGAAGCTGTTTTAAAATCGGGGACATGTACTCGTTACGTGTCCCGGTTTATCCATGGATTGGGTAGGAACATGATTCCTTCATGTCCCAGTTTTTTGGGATAAATGGGACACTTTGGGACACTTTGTCCCACGCCATTTTCTTACGAGTCTCCTTCGATATCAGTAGGTTATAAAAATGGACCGTGGGACACATGGGAAAAAGTGTCCCACGCCAATAGTACAAGCGTTCGAAGGGCGACGATTCTATCATTCGGGTAGTTGAGTGGCTATATTGTGAAAAACCAGGAATATATATTCGCTGTAAAAAGTTAGAGAGTGTAAAAATCCCCAATTTCCCTAGATGTTTCGATGCACTTTGATATTTAAAAAAAACTATCATTCATTATTCAAATTTACATAAAAATATTGTTTAATATAAAAATCCCTTAAGAAATGTTTTGTAATCTTTTGTACAGTAGGAATAAATAATGAAGAAAAGAAATAGACTAAAAAGTCTACTCGAATCTCATTCAAGTACAAGCTTCGCAGTATTGGCAACTTCATTTTTGCTTCTTCTCATTCATGCGTTAACATGGGAAATTATACCCACTTGGTCAAGCAATCTATTATCAAATGCAGCAACGGCTTTGTTGGCAGTTGCAGCAATGGAAATTATTTTTAAAGGCTTTCTTCAACAACAGCTCATCCATGATGCTGTGCAAGCATTTAAAAAAGGTATTCAACTTCCAGTGAGTGCTGTTTATTTGCGACGAACCGATCTCCCAGAAGAGCAGGATCCTGTTTCTATTGTCAGTTTAGCCAATGAAGAGATCTATATAAAGGGCATTACCTTTTCAAAATTATTGGCAGATGGTTTTCCTGGCGCTTTAAAAGATTTTTTTAGGCGGAAATCATCGCCAAAGGTACATTTTTTAATGTTATCCCCCGACTACAAAGCATTGGATGAAGTTGCTTCACTTACAGGATTAGAATCCCAAGCGATCCGGTTGAATATTAAAACGTTTACAACTCGATTAAATGATCTTATTCAAGAAGGATATCCCGTTGACTACTCATACTACAATAGCTTTCCGACAACTGGAATTTGGTTAGTTGATCCGAAATCAATTAATGGATGGGCAAGAATAGAGTTATATATTCACCACCAAGAGTCTCAGTCCAGTCGAGCCAATTTAGTGGTTTCTAATGAAGATGATGAAGATTTCTTTCAGAGGTTATATGATCAAATATTATCAGAATATAATCGCGGGGTAATAAATAAGAACCAATTTAATAGCGAACCGATTAATGTTATATGTTCAGATGAAAGAATTACTAATAGGGGAAAAGAGTCTTCTCAAAATGTAGTAGTTGATAAGATTAATCCACATTTTTCAAATGTAGTTTTGGCGGCAAGCTTTCCAACAATGAATCTTCCAGAAATGATAGATTTTTATCTGGCTCATGATCCCTTAGTAAAAAAAGGAGTACGTGGCGCCTTGTCAATGCCGCCACGTACAAGTGATGGAATACTGAGAATCTTCGAAATGGGAAAACCTGATAAACACATAAGTCTCAAATTAGGAAGACCAACCGGATTTGTATATATTCCAGAGGAAGAAGAATTCATTATTGCATGCCAGGGAACTAATAGTATTGTGAGCATTACTCCAGAGAGATTAACAACAATATATAGTCATCCTTTGTTTAACCACCTACATTCACTGGATTACTATAATGGATTACTTGCTGTTTCATGCTCAGGAACTGATAGTGTTGTAGTATATGATCATGTTAATAAAAAGCCTTATTACGTATGGATCTCAACTCGTCATGGTTACCAAATGACTCCAGATGGTCACATTCGTATTGTTGATAGCAATATTGATCACCGACCAAGGTTATATCCAACAAGACGACAAGCGACTCATGTTAATAGTGTGGTGATTTCACGTAGTGAAGATAAAGTTATTTACGCTTCATTATTTCATCAGGGACAAATTGTGAGAATTGATATGAAAAACAATAAGACGACAATTTCACTTTCTGGACTGGATCATCCGCATGGTTTAAAGTCCGACGGAAATGGAGGTTATGTTATTACTCAGGCAAGTTCTGGTCGAATTTTGCAACTAAATGAAAAATTTGTTTGTGTAAATTCATTCTATGATTCCAATGTTGAGTGGTTACAGGATGCCTCAGCTTTAACTAAAGAAGTCTACGTATATCCAGATACAATGAACTCAAAATTTAAGCTGGCAAATATGCAAGAACAACAAGTAATAGGCAATATTAAATATGAAAAAGAATTAAAAGCATACCAAGTTAGAATATTACCAGAAGGAAGTCTTGAAAAATTTAAATGGTTAAAAGTTTTTGATGGAGAATTATCATAAGGGAATTGATGAATCATTTGAATTACATGAATTAGTTACGATCTTCCCGAACAGTAAGCAGGCGGCGATCCAAACCAACCTCACTTCTTTTTCGGATAACCCACCGTTTGCGCCAGGATGATCTTCTGGTCGTCGCGTAGGTTCATCGCCTTGGCGAGGCCGTCGCGGTCGATCCAGCCGCGCACCACCGTGGACAGGCCGGCCGAGGCGCAGAAGAGGTAGACGTTCTGCACGATGCAGCCGGTGTCGGCGGCGGTGTAGAGCGCGCGGTCTTCGGTCGAGGTGACCGCCTTGGTCATCAGCCCGATGCGCTTGTGGTCGGCGACGTAAATCAGGTTCAGCGGCGCGTCGTCGACGAAGCCCTGCTTGCCGGTTTTGCCGCGCAGATCCTGCGCGACGATCAGCTTCAGGCTGTGCGTTTTGGGTTCGTACAGATACAGCCCTTCGGCCAGGGCGACGTAGATGTCGATCTCCTGCCAGTTCATCGCCGAGGGCGCGGTGCGCCGGCCGTCGTCGGGCCGGTTGACGCCGTCGGCGGCCCACAGCAGATCGGACAGCACCTGCGGCGGCAGCTTGTCGCCGGCGAACTCGCGATTGGATCGACGCTCTTGGAGCGCCTGCATCAGCGGCCGGCCGCCGTCGGTCTGCGGCGCGGGCAGTTGGATCGACCGCGTCTCTTCCGCCATCGCGGGCGCGGCGATCAGCAACAAGGACACCAAGGCGCAAAGCGCGGATAGGGCAATCAACTTTTTCATGGCTTACTCCATAGTACGTTTGCCGCAAGTTTAACACGACCTTCTCCAATGCGGAATGGCGAATGCCTCCAATGCGGAATTTCGAATGCGGAATGCGGAATGAATTGGAACAATCAGGACAATAGGTAACACGTTTCAATCATGACCTTCGGCGTCGTCACCCTTGACGGCGGCGGGGGCGAAGTTCATGGTGGGAAAAACCGACGACGAGGTGATCGATGTGGCCGCCGGAAACGCCGTACTGCACTGTGGACATCATTATCCGTTTGCCTGACCGGCGCATTGTGCTGATCGAGCGCAAAAACCCGCCGCACGGCTGGGCGATTCCCGGGGGGTTTGTCGACCGGGGCGAGTCGGCCGAAACGGCGGCGGTGCGCGAGGCGAGGGAGGAGACCAACCTCGACGTCACCCTCGTGCGCCAGATGCACGTGTACAGCGACCCCGGGCGCGACACGCGTTTGCACACCCTGTCGGTCGTGTTCGAGGCCGAGGCGGTCGGCGAGCCGCGCGCGGCGGACGACGCGAAGCACCTGGGCGTCTTCACCGAAGATGAGGCGCTGGCCCTCGATCTGGCCTTCGATCACCGTCAAATTCTTGTGGATTATTTCTCCGGCCGCTATTGATTCCGGTAGGGTAGTGACGTTAATTTGACGAACTCCCCTTCTTTTCCTTCCGCATCCAACCACAACATGTTGTGTGCCCAATAAGGGGCCGCTCTATATTTAGCGGTCCAAGGCCATCCGTGTGCGCGCCCGATTTTCGGATATTCGACTATGCGATAAATCCGCCGAAAAAGTTTTCCCCACATTTACCCACAGGCTGTGGATAAGTTACGGACGCGAAAAATGCTCCGATTTCACGGCAAGTTATGGCTCTTTTATTTAAATATATTTTGTTTGTTTTGCTTGACATAGGGCATTGAATCCCTTTAGACTGCGGTTCAGTGGTAAATTTTCCCATACGGTGGGACGGAGCGGAGGGAGCAGACATCGTGCGGCTCATGGGCCTTTATCCTCAGACGATGGATAACAAAGGGCGCACCAGTGTGCCCGCGCCCATCCGCGACGAGCTGGCCCGGCAGGGCATCGAGTTGCTGGTGGTGACCAACGACACGGTCGGCGAGCACGACTGTCTGGTGGTCTACCCCGAGCCGGAATGGGAAAAGTTCATCCGCAAGTTCGAGCGGTTGCCGGAGATGGATCCGTACGTCGAGGCGTTCCACAACCACTTCATCGCCCCGGCGCAGCCGGTGGGGATGGACGGTCAGGGGCGGATCCTGGTGCCGCAGACCTTGCGGGAGGAGATCGGGTTGAACGGAAAGGTCGTCGTCGTTGCGGCCGGCGACAAGTTCCGCATTTGGGACGCCGACGTCTGGGCGCAGGTGCGCAAGGATTCCAAAGCGCGCTTCGCCGAATCCAAACGGGCGTTGGCCGAAAAGTTGAGCTGATGTCGGCGCACCAATCGGTGCTGCCGGCGGAGACGATAGAGTTTCTCGCGCCCGTTAGCGGACAGGTTTTCGTCGACGCCACCTGCGGCGCCGGCGGACACACCGCGCTGCTGGCGGCGGCGGTGGGCGCGGAAGGAAGCGTAATCGCCCTGGATCAAGACGATGCGGCATTGGCGATTGCGCGGCGGCGCTTGGCACACGTGAGTCAAATCCAATTCGTACGCGCCAATTTCCGCGACCTGCGCGAGGTGCTCGATTCATTGGGGATCGGGAAAGTTAACGGCATTCTGGCCGATTTAGGGACAAGTTCGATGCAGTTGACCGGCGACGATCGCGGTTTCTCCTTTCGCAGCGAAGGCGAACTGGACATGCGCATGGACGAGCGCAACGCGACGACGGCGGCGCGGCTGCTGCAAACGAGTTCGGTAGAGGAATTGGGCCGCATCTTCCGCGATTTCGGGGAGGAGCGGCATTGGCGAGCGATGGCCCGGGCGGTCGTGCGGTACCGCGAAACGGGCGAACCGTTCACCGGTCCGGCCTTGCAGGCGCTGGCGCATCGCGTGGCGCGCACGGGCCGGGCGGGCGGCATCGATTCGGCCACGCGGATCTTTCAGGCGTTGCGCATCGCGGTCAACGACGAGTTGGGCGCCCTCAGCGAGTTTCTGCCGGCGGCGGAAAATTCGCTGGTCGAGGGCGGACGGCTCGCGGTGATCTCGTTTCACAGCCTGGAAGACCGGCTGGTCAAACGCCATTTTCGCGAGGCGGCGCGCGGCTGCGTTTGTCCCAAGGATCTGCCCCGGTGCGTATGCGGCCACCGGGCGACGCTGCGGGAGTTGACGCGCAAGCCGATCACGCCGAGCGAAGAGGAATGCCGGGTCAATCCGCGGGCGCGTAGCGCCAAATTGCGGGTGGCCCAGCGCCTGGGTTGACGCTCGCCGGAACAGCGGCACCGGAAAAAAGAGGGCTCCGTGAGTCAGGTTACCGCCAGAACCGATTATGAACAGCGCCAAACGCGCGTACGGCGCGGCAATGCGCGCCGGCGTCGGCAGGCGACGCGTTCGCTCGACGAGTGGATCGGGTGGAGCGGCGTGGCGATGTTTTTCCTCGTCCTGGCGGTCGTGGTGGCCTACGCGCTGCTGCTGACGCACACGCGCGGCGAGGTGGTGCAGCTCGGTTACGACATCCGGCTGCAATCGGATTCGATTCTGGTGCTGCAACGCGAAGTCAATCAGTTGGAGTTGGAGCGGTTGAAGCTGCGCAGCCCCGAGCGGCTGCAGCAGATGGCCGGCAAGCTGGGACTGACCAAGCCGCTGCCCGAGCAGGTGAAGGTGATCAATGATCAACCGGCGGATCGATAGCCACAAGGCGCACAAACGGCGGCGCACCCAGGCGCGCGCGGCCCGGCCGGCGAAGGCGTTCCCGTGGGAGGAAAGCCAGCGCATCCGGGCGACCGTGCTGGTGGTGGCGTTCATGCTCGCCTTCGTCGCGTTGCTGGCGCGCGCGGTGGATCTGACGGTGATCAAGCACGACGCACTGGTCGATCTGGCCAACCAGATGCACGGCACGCAGATCAAGCTGACCAAGCCGCGCGGGGAGATTCTGGACCGCAACGGCGAGCCGCTGGCGGTGCGCATCAACGCCGAGACGGTGTTCGCCGAGCCGCGTCGCATCAAGGATCCGGCCGCGGCGGCCAAGCTGCTGGCGCCGGTGCTGGGCCTGGACGAGGCGAAGCTGCGCGAGAAGCTGACCGGTCAGCGCGCCTTCGTGTTCGTCAAGCGCAAGATTTCCGCCGCGGAGTCGGTGGCGCTCAAGAACCTCGAACTGCCCCAGGGCGTCGGGCGGGTCAACGAATCCAAGCGGCATTATCCGCAGGGCCGGCTGGCCGCGGCGACGATCGGCTTCACCAACATCGAAACCAAGGGCCAGGAAGGGCTGGAACTCAAATACGACAACGTGCTGGCCGGGCAAAGCGGTCAGATGGTCGGCCTGCGCGACGCGAAGGGCCGCGTGTTTTTCCCCGACGGCGTGAACGTGATCGGCTTCAAGCCGGGCGGCACGCTGCGCCTGACGCTGGACGCGAAGATCCAGTGGTTCGCCGAGGACGCGCTGGACGGCGCAATCAAGCGTCTGCGTCCGAAAGCGGCCTGGGTGATCGTGATGGACGTGCAGACCGGCGAGATTCTGGCCATCGCCAACCGGCCGACCTTCGATCCGTCCGCGCCGGGCGAGGCGCCGGCGGACTATCGGCGCAACCGGGCGATCACCGACATGTACGAGCCCGGTTCGACCTTCAAGCCGCTGACGATGGTCATGGCGCTGGAGGAAGGCAAGGTCGACCTGAACGAGCGCATTTTCTGCGAGAACGGTCTGTACCATTACATGGGCAGCGTCATTCACGATTCGAAGCCGCACGGGTCGCTGACGCCGGCGGAGATCATCCAGGTCAGCTCGAACATCGGCGCGGCGAAGCTGGCGCAGCGCATCGGCAAAGAGAAAATGTACAACTGGCTGGTGCAGTTCGGCTTCGGCAAGCGCACGGGCATCGACCTGCCCGGCGAAGCGGTCGGTCAACTGCGCCATTACAAGAACTGGTGGCCGATCACGACCTGCACGCACGCCTACGGGCACGGCATCAACGTGACGGCGCTCCAGTTGTTGACGGCGATGTGCGCGCTGGGCAACGGCGGGCGGCTGATGAAACCGTACGTCGTAGCCGAGACGATCGACGACAACGGGCGGGTGATCGAGCGCAACAATCCGGACATTCAGCGGCGAGTGGTCAGCCTGCAGGTGACCGACAAGGTCATGGCGATGATGCGCCTGGTGACGCAGCCGGGCGGCACGGCGACCCAGGCCGCGCTGAAGGATTTTTCGGTCGCGGGCAAGACCGGCACCGCCTACAAGGTCGTCGAGGGAATGAAGACCTACCACCCCGACAAGCGGGTGAGCAGTTTCGTGGGCCTGGTGCCGGGCGATCATCCGCGCCTGGGGATCGTCGTGGTGATCGACGAGCCGGCCAACAAGGAACCGGGCGGGCTGGCGGGCGCGCCGGCGTTCAAGCAGATCGCCGAACGCAGCCTGCGGCACCTGAACATCTACCCGGACAAGACCGACGAGGAAGACGAGCTCGAGCGGGAAATCGACCGCCGGCTGCTGGTGCAAAACAAGGCGCCGGAGCCGACGGCGACCACGCCCCGGCCGTTGACGGCCCAGGGGCTGACGCCGAATTTCATCGGCTTGACCATGCGCCGGGCGCTGGCGCTGGCGAGCCAGAACGATATCGAGTTGAGGCTGGACGGCTCGGGCGTGGCGATCAAGCAGTTGCCCGCGCCGGGACAGGCGTTGCCGCCGAACAAATCGGTGCAGGTGGAATTCGCGCCGCCGAGCTGAGAAGGAAGTTGCATGCGACTGAGTGAACTGACCAAAGACCTGCCGTGGGCGACGTTCGATCGTGACGCCGACGTGTCGCGGGCGATCGTCGATTCGCGCCAGGCGCGCGCGGGCGATCTGTTCGTGGCGATTCGCGGACAGTCGTCGGACGGCGCGAAGTACGTGCCGCAGGTCGTGGCCGCCGGAGCGGCCGCCGTGGCCGCCGAGGATCGCATCGACACCGGCGACGTGCCCCTGGTGCGCGTGCCCGACGCGCGCCGGTTCGCCGCGATGGCCGCGCATCGGCTGGCGGGCGACCCGACCGCGTCGATGACGGTCGTGGGCATCACCGGCACCAACGGCAAGACGACGATCACCTATCTGCTCGAAGAGGTGTTTCGCGCCTGGGGACGCGAGGTCGGCGTGATCGGCACGGTCAACTATCGCTACAACGGCACGATCAAACCGGCGCGCTTCACCACGCCCGAGGCGCCGGACCTGGTGGCCATGCTCGTCGAGATGAAGCAGGCCGGCGTGGACACGGTGGTCATGGAAATCTCCAGCCACGCGCTGCAACTGCGGCGGACCGTCGGCTGCATCCTGGACGCGGGCGTGTTCACCAACCTCTCGCGCGATCACCTGGACTTCCACGGCGCGCTGGACGCCTACCTGGCCGCGAAGATCCGCTTGTTCGACGAAATTCTGCCCGTGTCGGCGCGCACCAAGCCCGACGTGTTCGCGGCGATCAACCTGGACGATCCGGCGGGCAGTCAGGTGCTGGCCGCCACGCCGGTGCGGACGGTGCCCTTCGGTCTGGGCGAGGAACTGCACTGGCTGGACGTGCAAAGCGACTTCGACGGCCTGCGCGGCACGCTGGCCTACGGCTCGGAAGCGGTGGAACTCGCCTGTCCGCTGCTCGGCGATTTTCAGCAGGTCAACGTGCTGGCCGCGGCGTCGGCGTGCTACGGCCTGAAGGTTCCGGCCGAGGTGGTGCGCGCCGGTCTGGCGAACTGTCACCGCGTGCCCGGCCGGCTCGATCCGGTGGGCCGGCAGGATTTCCTGGTGCTGGTCGATTACGCGCACACGCCCGACGCGCTGTCCTCGGTGCTCTCCACGCTGCGGCGGCTGGCGCGGGGGCGGGTGATCGCCGTGTTCGGTTGCGGCGGCGACCGCGACATGGGCAAGCGGCCGCTGATGGGCCGGGCGGTGGCCGAGCGCGCCGACCTGGCGCTGGTGACCAACGACAATCCGCGTAGCGAAGACCCGTTGAAGATCATCGAGATGATTTTGCCGGGAATGAGCGAGACCGGCCTTTCACGCATCGCGCCGGAACAATTGCCGGGGAACGAAACGCCGGCCTATGCGGTCGAACCCGACCGGGCGCGGGCGATCGAACTGGCGGTGCAGGCCGCGCGGCCCGGCGACATCGTGTTGCTGGCCGGCAAGGGGCACGAGGACTATCAGATCATCGGTCGCGAACGCATTCACTTTGACGATCGGGAAGTGGCCGCGCAGGCTTTGGCGCGGCGCCTTGGAGAAACGTGATGCACGATCTGTACACGGCGCAATCCGTCGCCGCCGCTGTCGGCGGCACGCTGTATCGGGGCCAGGCCGGGGAGCGTTTCGCCGGCGTGAGCACCGACACGCGCTCGTTGCGGCCGCACGAATGCTTCGTCGCTCTGGTCGGACCGAACTTCAACGGGCACCGCTTCATCGTCCAGGCGCTGGCGCAGGGGGCGACCGGACTGGTGATCAGCGAGAACGTCGAGCTGCCGCCCGACACGACCGCGGCGGTCATCCGCGTGCCCGACACGCTCACGGCGCTGGGCGATCTGGCGCGCTGGACGCTGGCGCAGCGGAAAATTCCGGTGCTGGCCGTGACCGGCTCGACGGGCAAGACGACGACCAAGGAGATGCTCTACGAGATCATGAACCTCGCGCGGCCGGGCAAGGTGCTGCGCAACGAGGGCAACTTCAACAACCTGATCGGCCTGCCGCTGACCGTCTTCCGGCTGACCGCCGACCACGAGGTGGCGGTGCTGGAAATGGGCATGAGCATGCGCGGCGAGATCCGCCGCCTGGCGCAGATCGCGCAGCCGAACATCGGCGTGATCACCAACGTGAGCGCGGTGCACCTGGAACATTTGAAGACGATCGGCGCGGTGGCCGAGGCCAAGGGCGAACTGCTGGAGAACTTCACCGAGAAAAACACGGTGGTGCTCAACGCCGACGATCCGCGCGTGATGCGCATGGGCGAAGGCAAGCCGTTCCACAGCCTTTATTTTTCGGCCGATCCGCAAAGCGAGGCGACGGTGCGCGCGCTGAGCGTGACGCCGCAGGGCTTCGAGGGCATCCGGGCGACGCTGGCGATCGGCGAGGAGACGGTCGAGGTCGCGCTGTCGTGCTTCGGGCGGCACAACGTGCTCAACGCGCTGGCCGCGGCGGGCGCGGCGCACGCCTTCGGGGTGGACGCGCAAACGATCGCGCGCGGGCTGGAGGCGTTCCGGCCGCCGGCGATGCGCAGCCGCGTGCTCAACATCTTCGGCGTGACGGTGATCGACGACACGTACAACGCCAATCCGCGCAGCATGGACGCGGCGCTGGCCGCGCTGGCCGAGCTGGCCGGGCAGGGGCGCAAGGTGGCCGTGCTGGGCGACATGTTCGAGCTGGGCGACGAGACGCAGGCGGCGCACCGGCGCCTGGGCCGGCACGCGGCGAAAACGCGGCTGGACCGGCTGATCCTGCTGGGCGAACAGGCCGAGCACGTCGCCGACGGCGCGCGCGAGGAAAAGATGACCGACGAGGCGATCAGCATCTTTGACGAACAAGGCGACATCGTGAACGACCTGCGCGCCTGGGCGCAGCGGGGCGACGTGATTTTGGTGAAGGGCAGTCGCGGCATGCGCATGGAACGTATCGTGCGCGGGCTGAAGGGAGAGGCGATCGGATGAGTCTGACCGAGCGCAAAACGTTGGTCGTCGGGTTGGGCCGCAGCGGCGCATCGGCCGTGCGGCTGGTCAAGAAGCACGGCGCGCGCGTGGCGATCACCGACGTTCGTTCGGCCGAGGATCTGGCCGAGCAACTCGCGCCGATCGCCTCGCTGGTCGAGCAGGTGGAAACCGGCGGGCACACCGAGAAGATGTTCCGCTGGGCCGAGCTGGTCGTGGTCAGTCCGGGCGTGCCGCTGGCGCTGCCGATCTTCGAGGTCGCGCGGGAAAACGGCGCGGAGATCATCGGCGAAATCGAGCTGGCGTACCGCTACCTGGGTTGTCCGCTGATCGGCATCACCGGCACCAACGGCAAGTCGACGGTGACCGAGCTGTTGGGCGCGATGGTGCGCGCGGCGGGCTTCAACGCGTTCGTCGGCGGCAACCTGGGCACGCCGCTGGCCGAGGCGGCGCTGGCCGAGGAACCCTACGACCTGGCGGTGGTGGAACTGTCGAGCTTCCAGCTCGAAGCGGTGCGCACGATGCGCGCGGTGGTCGGCGCGTTGCTCAACGTCGAGCCGGACCACATGAACCGCTACGATTCGTTCCCCGATTACGTCAGGGCCAAGACGAACCTGTTCGCCGGACAGTTGCCGACCGACGCGGCGGTGTTCAACGCGCGCGACGAGCAGGTCATGGCGCAGATCCGCCGGGTGAAAAGCCGCCTGTTCACCTTCGGCACGTCGCAGTCCAACGCCTGGACCGAGGGCGACAAGCTCTACCTGCGCGGGCAGAAGTTCGAGGACGCGATCGACATCGGCGAGTTCTCGCTCCCGGGCGATCACAACCGGCTGAACCTGCAGGCGGCGGCGCTGATGGCGCGGCTGGTGGGCGCGGATCCGGCGGCGATCGAGCTGGCCGCTTCGACCTTCACCGGGCTGCCGCATCGCCTCGAGGCGATCGGCGAGCGCGACGGCGTGCTGTTCATCAACGATTCGAAGGCGACGGCGGCGGCGTCGGTGCGCATCGCGCTGGCGGCGATGGAGCGGCCGGTGGTGCTGATTCTCGGTGGGCGCGACAAGGGCGCGGATTGGGCCGAGTTGGAATACGGGCTGCTGCCCAAGGTGCGCGCGGTGGTCGCGTACGGCGAGGCGGCGGCGAAGATTCAGCAGACGATGACCATGGTGCCGGTGCACGTGGTCGGGCCGTTCGCCGAGGCGTTGCCGGCGGCGGCCAACCTGGCGCGGCCGGGCGAAGCGGTGCTGCTGTCGCCGGGGTGCGCGAGTTTCGATCAGTTCCGCAATTTCGAGGAGCGTGGCGATGCCATGCGGGAGTGGCTGGCGAAAAGATGATCCGTTTGGCGAACCGCAACCGGACTTCGCGGCCGGACAATATCATCCTGGGGCTGACGCTGACGCTGGTCGGCATCGGCCTGGTGATGGTCTATTCGGCCGGCGCGCCGCAGAGCGATTCGCCCTACCACTACCTGCAAAAGCAATTGCTGTGGGTGGTCATCGGCGTCGCGCTGATGATCGTGATCAGCCGCCTGAACCTCAAGGCGCTGGACGAAACGTGGTTCGTCGGCCTGCTGCTGGCCGCGGCGTTCGTGATGCTCACGCTGGTGTACATCCCGGGGCTCGCCGCGCCGAGCAAGGGCGCGCACCGCTGGATCCACCTGGGCGCGACCAAGTTCCAACCCTCGGAATTCGCCAAGGGCGCGATGGTGTTTTTCTTCGCGCATTACCTGTCGCGGCGCGGGGAGAAGATCCGGCAGTTCATGGCCGGGGTGCTGCCGATGGTCGGCGGCGCGCTGGTGTTCATGGGGATGATCTTCGCCGAGCCGGATTTGGGCGCGGGCATGATGATCGCGCTGCTGATGCTGGTGATGCTGTTCATCGGCGGGGCGCAACTGCGCGTGATGGGCGCGGGCGCGGCGCTGGGCGCGCTGGGCTTCGTGGGGCTGATCCTCATCGAGCCGTACCGCGTCAAGCGCATCTTCGCCTTCCTGCACCCCTGGGCCGATCCGAGCGGCGCGAGCTATCAGATCAAGCAATCGCTGGTGGCGCTGGGCCGCGGCGGGATTTTCGGCGTGGGCATCGGCAACGGCTTCCAGAAGCTGTTCTACCTGCCGGAGATCCACACCGACTTCATCCTGGCCAACCTCGGCGAGGAGATGGGCCTGTTCGGGATCGTCATGGTGCTGGCGCTGTTCACCGCGCTGATCTTTCGCGGGATGTGGCTGGCGATGCGCAGCAAGGAGCCGTTCGTGCGCTTCCTGGGCGTGGGCGCGACGGCGCTGCTGGGCATGCAGGTGATCGTCAACGCCGGCGTGGTGATGTGCCTGCTGCCGACCAAGGGCCTGGCGATGCCGTTTCTCTCCTACGGCGGCAGCAGCGCGCTGCTGAACTTCAGTCTGGTCGGGCTGATTCTCGCCGTCGGCCGGCACAGCACGCCCGAACCGGTGCGCGATGAGACGTTGAACTTTCTACTGCGCCGCGATCCGACGCGCGGCGACGCGGAGACGCCATGTTTGGACGGACGGAACATATACATTTCATAGGCATCGGCGGCATCGGCATGAGCGGCATCGCCGAGGTGTTGCTCAACCTGGGCTTCAAGGTGTCGGGCTCGGACCTGCGCCACAACGAAATCACGCTCAACCTCGCGCGGCTGGGCGCGACGGTGTACGAGGGCCATCGCGCCGAGCAGGTCGAGGGCGCGGACGTGGTGGTGACCAGCGCGGCGATCCGGCCGGAAAATCCGGAAATCTCGTCGGCCAAGGCGCTGCAGATTCCGGTCATCCACCGCGCGGAAATGCTGGCCGAGCTGATGCGGCTGAAATTCGGCATCGCGGTCGCGGGCACGCACGGCAAGACGACGACGACCAGCTTGCTGGCGGTGATTCTGGGCCAGGCGGGCTTCGATCCGACGGTGGTCGTCGGCGGGCGCGTGGGGTCGATCGGCTCGAACGCGAAGCTGGGCCACGGCGAATACTTCGTCACCGAGGCCGACGAGTCCGACGGCAGTTTCCTGCTGCTGACCCCGACGATCGCGGTGGTGACCAACGTCGACCTGGAGCACCTGGATCATTACAGCGGCCTGGAGCAGCTCAAGCGCACGTTCCTGGAGTTCATCAACAAGGTGCCGTTCTACGGCGTGAGCGTCATGTGCCTGGACGACGAAAACGTGCAGGCGCTGATTCCGTCGATCCGCAAACGCGTGGTGACCTACGGGTTGAGCAAGCAGGCCGACTTCCGCGCCGAGGACGTGCGGCAGGAGGGCTTCAATACGACCTTCAACGTGCGGCACGTCGAGCGCGGCGTGCTGGGCAGGATCCACATGCCGCTGCCGGGGCGGCACATGGTGCAAAACGCGCTGGCGGCGGTGGCGGTGTCGATGGAATTGAACATTCCGTTCGAGGCGGTGGCCGAGGCGATCAGCGAGTTTTCCGGCGTGCGGCGGCGGTTCCAGCGCATCGGGCAGGTCGACGACGTTCTGATCATCGACGACTACGGGCATCACCCGACGGAGATTCGCGCCACGCTGGCCGCGGCGCGCAGCGGTTTCGGCCGCCGGCTGGTGGTCGCCTTTCAGCCGCACCGCTACACGCGCACGCAGGATCTGTTCGACGACTTCCTCACGTCTTTCAACGAGGCCGACAAGCTGTTGGTCACCGACATCTACGCGGCGAGCGAAACGCCGATCGAGGGCGTGACCGCGCGCAAGCTGGTCGACGGCATCCGCGCCTGCGGGCACAAGGACGTCACCTATGTGCCGACCAACGAGGAAGTGCTCGAGACGCTGCTGGAGATCGTGCGGCCCGGCGACCTGGTGATGACCATGGGCGCGGGCAACCTCAATGACGTGGCCCGGAAACTCAACGAACTGCTGGAGGCCAAAAACAAGTGACGCCGTACCGCACCTACGATCGTTTGCGCCAACTGCTGGGCGACCGGTGCGCGTTCGACGTGCCGATGGCGCCGCTGACCACCTGGCGCGTGGGCGGGCCGGCCGACTGCCTGGTCCGGCCGCGCACGGCCGAGGAGCTGGCGACGATCATGTCGCTGTGCACCGAGAACAACGTGCCCACGCGGGTGGTCGGCGCGGGCTCGAACCTGCTGATTCTCGACGGCGGACTGCGCGGGGTGACGATTCTGCTGCGCCAGGGCTTCGACGAATTCACGGTGCGCGAGGCGGGCGGCGAGACGGTCGAGGTGACGCTGGGCGCGGCGCTGTCGATGGCCGAGGCGGTCGACCGCACGGCCCGGGCGGGTCTGCGCGGACTGGAATTCGCCGCGGGCATCCCGGGGTCGATCGGCGGCGGCGTGCGCATGAACGCGGGCACGACCGAGGGCGATTTTTCCAAGGTGCTCACGGCGGTCGAGGTGGTCGACGCGGACGGCAAGAAGCGGCG
Source organism: bacterium (assembly GCA_036725605.1). Classification (GTDB taxonomy): domain Bacteria; phylum Lernaellota; class Lernaellaia; order Lernaellales; family Lernaellaceae; genus CALBTQ01. Next base: position 35,252 of record DAIMDW010000030.1, on the reverse strand, counting down.
GCTGGCGCGCCACGAGTTGCAGTACCGCTATCGCGGGCTGGTGCTGGACATGCCCTACGTGGCGACGGCGGCGACGGTGGCGCTGCGGCGCGACGAACCGGCGGCGATTTTGCGGCGCGTCGAGGCGATCATCGCCTGGCGGCACACGCGGCATCCGTACGACGTGCCCAGCGGCGGCTCGACCTTCAAGAATCCGGAAGGCGACGCGGCCGGGCGGCTGATCGAACAGGCGGGCCTCAAGGGCTATGCCATCGGCGGAGCGCAGGTGAGCGAGAAACACGCGAACTTTTTGGTCAACACCGGCACGGCCAACGCGGCGGACATTCTGGCGCTGTTGGAGCACGTGCGGCGGGTGGTCTTCGAGAAATTCGGGGTCATGCTCGAACCCGAAGTGAAAATCTGGGGGGAACGAAATGTATCGGAATAAACGAGTCGGCGTGCTGTTGGGCGGCCCGAGCGCGGAACGCGAGGTTTCGCTGGCCACGGGGCGCGCGGTGGTCACGGCGTTGGGCAACAAGGGCTACGACGTGGTCGAGATCGACCTGAACGAACAGACCGCCGAGACGCTGCGGCGCGAAAAGATCGACGTGGTCTACAACGCGCTGCACGGCAAGTGGGGCGAGGACGGCTGCGTGCAGGGTTTGCTGGAAATCTTGCGCATCCCCTACACCGGGCCGGGCGTGACGGCCTCGGCGGTGGGCATGGACAAGGTGCTGTCCAAGCGCATCTTCTCGGCCGAGAGCCTGCCGGTGCCGGCCTACGCGATCGTCCACCGCGACGAACGGGAGGAAACGCGGCGTAGCGGTTCGCCCTACGGCTGGCCGGTGGTGGTCAAGCCGGCGACCGAGGGCAGCAGCGTGGGTGTCACCATCTGCCCCGGCCCGGACGATTTCGCCGCCTCGTTGGAGACGGCCTTCGCCGCCGACGAGCGCGTGCTCATCGAGCGCTACCTGCCCGGGCGCGAGATTCAGGTGGCGGTGCTGGACAACAAATCGCTGGGGATCGTCGAGGTGCGGCCCAAGCCGCAGCCGGGCGAGACGATCACCTTCTACGACTACAAACACAAGTACACCAAGGGCTACACCGAGTACATCACCCGGCCCGAGGGCCTGAGCGACGAACAGGCCGACGCGGCGCAGCGGCTGGCCGAGCGCGCCTACAAGGCGATCGCGGCCGAGGGCGTGAGCCGGGTGGATTTGATCATGGACGGCGCGGGCAAGTTCTGGCTGCTGGAGGTCAACACGCTGCCCGGGCTGACCGAGCTGAGCCTGGTGCCGATGATCGCGCGCGATTGGCGGAACATCGGCTTTGACGACCTGGTGGAAATGGTGCTCAACACGGCGCGCCTGAAGATGGGCGTGTAAGGAACGCGAAACGATGTTCGGATTCGGTCGCAAAACCAACCAACGACGCAGCAAGGCCGGACGCGTGGCCAAGCGCAACAAGCGCCACTGGCGGATCCGCGAACGGCTGGCGACGGCGTGGCGCTGGAGCCTGCCGCACCTGCGTCATTCCTATCGTCTGTGGCCGGCGGCATTGCTGGCCGTGGTGATTGGGTTGGTGGCGCACGGTTTCGCGACCGCCGACCGCTACCGGGTGCGCGAGATCGCCGTGCCGGTCTGCCAGCACGTGTCGCAGGCGGCGCTGCAATCGTTTTTGCACAGCCGCGTGGGGCAGAACATCTTCAGCGTCGACCTGGCCGGCGAGGCGAAACGGATGGTCAAGCATCCGTGGATCAAGACCGCGACGGTCCGGCGCGACCTGCCCGGGCGGCTGGTGGTCGAGGTGACCGAGCGCGAGGCGGTGGCTTTGCTGCAACTCGACCAACTGTACCTGATCGACAGCGACGGCGTGCCCTTCAAGCGCCGCAGCAAGGACGACGCCAACGATCTGCCGCTGCTGACGGGCTTTGACCGCAGTTCCTTCGAAAGCGACGAGGCGGCGGCGCGGCGACAGGCGCGGTTGATGGCCGAGGCGGTGGCGCTGCTCACGGCGGCGTCGCACACGCCGGAACTGGCGGCGGTGCGCATCAGCGAAGTCCGCTGGGACGCGGTGCGCGGCTTTTCGCTGATCACCGAGGACACGGCCACGCTGATTCTGTTCGGCGAAGGCGACTACGCGGCCAAACTGGCGCGGCTGAGCGCGGTGGCGCGGAGCGTGGGCGAGCGGCTGCGGCGCGCCTCGTTCATCGACCTGGCGATCGACGCCCGCGTGGTGGTGCGCGGCATCCATATGGGGACGGACGCATGAAGAAGACGAGCCCGCTGATTGTCGGCCTGGATATCGGCACCTCCAACGTCTGCGCGGTGGTGGCCGAACGCAACGAAGCGGGGCTCGAAGTGATCGGGTACGGCACCGCCCCCACCGGCGGGATGCGCAAGGGCGTGGTGGTGGACATCGAAGCGACGGTCGATTCGATCGCCAAGGCGGTGGTCGAGGCCGAGACGATGGCCCGCTGCGAGATCGGCTCGGTGTTCATCTCGACGGCCAACGGGCACATCAAGGGCTTCGACAGCCAGGGGATGATCGCGATGCGCAACGACGAGGTGACCGCCGAGGACATCGCGCGGGTGATCGACGCGGCGCGGGCCGTGGCCATCCCCACCGACCGCGAGGTGCTGCACGTGCTGCCGCGCGAGTTCATCCTCGACGGGCAAAGCGGCATCAAGGACCCGGTGGGCATGCAGGGCGTGCGGCTGGAGGCGGTGTGCCACATCGTCACCGGACAGGCCGCGTCGCACACGAACCTGGAGCGCTGCTGCCATCAGGCCGGGCTGGACGTGGACAACATCACGCTCGAATCGCTGGCCAGCGCCGAGGCCGTGCTCACCCCCGAGGAGCGCGAACTGGGCGTGGCGCTGATCGACATCGGCGGCGGCACGAGCGACCTGGTGGTGTTCGTCAACGATTCGGTGGCGCATACCTTCGTGCTGGGCCTGGGCGGGATCCACGTGACCAACGACATCGCCCACGGGCTGCACACGACGGCGGCCAACGCCGAATGGCTCAAGAAGCGCTACGGCAACTGCGTGCCCGGGCGCGTGGTGCCGGGCGAGGAGATCGAGGTCGAGTCGCTGGGCGATCGCGAACCGCGGGCGGTCGATCAGCGCGAGCTGTGCGAGATCATCGAGTTTCGGGTGGCGGAGATTCTGCACCTGATTCACGAGGAAATACTGCGCAAGGAACTGGACGTGGCCGTTCCGGCGGGCATCGTGCTCACCGGGGGCGTCGCGGACATGCGCGGGATCGAGGAATTGGCCGAGGCGATTTTCGGCTGTCCGGTGCGTCAGGGCCGGCCGCGCCACGTCGGCGGACTGGTCGACGTGGTCAGCAGCCCGATGTACGCGGCGGCGGTGGGCCTGGTGCTGCTGGGCTCGCGCGAAATGCTGCCGGGGCGCCGCTCTTTGGGGGAGCGGCGGGACCTGGGCTCGGTCGTGGGCAGAATGAAGGGTTGGATGAAGAAGCTTTGGACTTAGTCCGATTGTGCGGCAACGAGGCTTGGGGCCTCAGAAACGGAGGGAGCACATGGCATTGAAATTCGAAATCGTGGAACCCAACAGCGGCGCGCAGTTGAAAGTCGTCGGGGTGGGCGGCGGCGGCGGCAACGCGATCAATACGATGATCGAGGCGGGGCTGGCCGGCGTGGAGTTCATCGCCTGCAACACCGACCGCCAGGCGTTGGGCTCGAACCTCGCGGCGGTCAAGCTGCAATTGGGCATCGGCCTGGGCGCGGGCGGCCGGCCGGAAGTGGGCTACAAATCGGCCGAGGACAGCCACGACAAGATCCGCGAAGTGCTCGACGGCGCGGACATGGTGTTCATCACCGCCGGCATGGGCGGCGGGACGGGCACGGGCGCGGCCCCGGTGATCGCCAAGGTCGCCAAGGACCTGGGCGCGCTGACGGTCGCGGTGGTGACCAAGCCGTTCAACTTCGAGGGCAAGCGGCGCATGCGCCAGGCGGAAGAGGGCATCGCCAAGCTGCGCGAGAACGTCGACACGATCATCATCATTCCGAACCAGAAACTGCTGGCGGTGGCCGGCAGCGACACCACGCTGATCGACGCGTTCCGCAAGGCCGACGACGTGCTGCTCAAGGGCGTCAAGTCGATCGCCGACCTGATCGTCAACCAGGGCGCGGTCAACCTCGACTTTGCCGACGTGGAATCGGTGATGATGGCCACCGAATCGTCCGGCGAACTGGCGCTGATGGGCACCGGCGCGGCCACCGGCGAGGATCGCGCGGTCAAAGCGGCCGCCGAGGCGATCAGTTGTCCGCTGCTGGAAAACGTGTCGATCGAGGGCGCGCGCGGCGTGCTGATCAACATCACCGGCGGGCCGAGCCTGAAGCTGTGCGAAGTGACCGCCGCTTCGGAACTGATCAAGAAGGCCACCGCCGAGGACGCGGCCATCTACTGGGGCCAGGTGATCGACCACAGCCTGGAAGAGGAAGTGCAGGTGACCGTCATCGCCACGGGCTTCGACGAGGCGCGCGAACACGCCGCTTCGCCGCCGGTGGTCGAGCGCAAGAAGGTCACCTATCTCAACAACGCCGTCGAGGACCCGCGCGCGGAAAAGGAAAGCCGGCAAGAGCCCGAGCGCGTCGAGCAGGTCGAGCGCGAGGCCTTCGCGCCGCCGCGCCGCAAGGTCGCCGTGCACACCTGGCGGACCAACCGCATGCAGGCCGACGACGACGCGTACGACGTGCCCGCGTTCCTGCGCTATCGCAAACCGGATTGATCCGGCCGGCGCATCATTGAAAGAGGAAAAGCCATGCGACTCCGTTTCGAACCGATAACGATGTTGCCCCCAACGATCGCCCGGCGATCGTTCACCCCGGACGTACGTCACCCTTCCCCCCGAACGCAACGCCCGGGATAAAACCAAGGTTACCCCAATGACTACGGCCGTCGGATGTGCCGCCCGACGGCCTCTTTTTTTTAAGTTTTAGCGGGAAGGGGAACGGTGAATATTGCTGTTAAAATGAGGATAATTATGTTGGTCGAAATGATGATAGCAAGCGCCTTAATATTTGGTCATAGTCAGAATATCATCCTGACCTTTTTGAAAGGTAGGCTGCGCTGGGCGCGACGGTAAGGGGCAGAATGTCATCCTGAACTTGTTTCAGGATCTGGTTGCGACCGTGAGTCGCTTGCATGGGAAAATGGTTTATCGTTGCCCCTCGATAGTTTTCTTGCTTCCCGGTGCTTGTCGTCACCAGATCCTCGGGTCAAGCCCGAGGATGACAGGAGGGGGTGTCATGCCCGAGTAAGTGGGCATCCAGGACCAGCCGATGCTTTTCCTGACCTTAGCTCAAATCCGGATCGTATACCGGATTTCATCGAGTTCGAAGCCGTCTTTGAAGTCGACCTTGGTTTCGCCGTCGGCGGTCATGCCCAGCGATTCGTAGAAGCTGCGGGCGCGTTTGTTGGCTTCGAGCGTCCAGAGGGTCAGCAGGTTGTAATCGCGGCGGCGCAGATCGTCGAAGATCCACTGCATGAGCGCGCGGCCCAGGCCCAGGCGCCAGATGTCGGGATGGAAGTAGATGCCGTGGATTTCCATGGCGTCGCCCAGGTCCATGTCGTCGTCGCGGCAGGGGCCGACGCCGGCGAAGCCGACGATCCGGTCGTCGTAGACCACGACCCAGGTGCGCGCTTCGGGCGTGCTGGGATAGGCGAGCCACGATTCCCAGTTCCAGGTGTATTTGTCGATGTTGAGACGGTTGAGAAATTCCTCGGGGATCTGCTCGTTGTAGGTTTTCTTCCAGGCGGCCACGTGCACGGCGGCAATGGCCGGCGCGTCGGTCAACGTGGCCTCACGAATGGCTGTTTTTTCTCTTGTTTCCGGCGTCATCTTTTTAATTCCACAACAAGTTTCGCAATTGAAAACAGGCGTCGCGGTTGCACTTCCATTTGTTGACAGCACCTTCTCCTGGTGTAATATCGGCAACGGACACACATACCTTTACCATCTTGGAGGCGCGCACATGATCGATCCCAAGTTTATCGGCAAGACTTACCCGCCCAGACGGTACGTCGTCGGCATCGAGAAGATCAAGGAATACACCTTCGCCACCGACGAGCGTCACCCGTTGTGCACCAAGCCGGAGGTCGCGAAAGACGGACCTTACGGGGAAATCGTGGCGCCGCCCATGTTCGCCGTGGTGTATCAGAAACAAATGATGGGCGACATGCTGCTTGATAAAGACCTGTCGCTGAACGTCATGATGTTGGTCCACGGTGAGCAGGAATTTATATTCCATAAGCTCGTGAAACACAACGACGAAGTGATCACCACCGGCAAACTGCTGGGGGCCGAGGCGAAAAAAGGCAATTTGATCGTCAAGTTCGAGCTCGACAGCAGCGTCGACGGCGAGCCGGTGACCACCGGGTTTTTCACCGTGCTGATTCGCGGAGGTGCGTCATGAGCAAGAAGATCAACGAAATCCACGCGGGCGACGCGTTTGAACTCAAGCAGTCCGTCGGCAAGTACGCGCCGTTTTTCTACGCCGGCGCCTCCGGCGATTTCAATCCGATTCACATCGACGTCGACTTCGCGAAGATGGTCGGTCTGGGCGGCAACATCCTGCAGGGGCTGTGCACGATGGCCTACGCGGCGCGCGCCAACGTCGAGTTTGCGGACGATCCGGGCGCGCTCAAGCGCATCAAGGTGCGCTTCTCGGCCCCGGTGCGGCCGGACGACAAGGTGATCGTCCAGGGGACGGTCACGGCGGTCGAGGGCGGCAAGGCGACCACGCAGTTCGTCGCGGTCAACCAGAAAGGCGAAGAGGTCATTTCAATGGCCACCGCCGAGCTGGAATTGGACGAATAATCGATTTCGACAAGCAGACGACCGCGCGCGGAGTGATCGGCGCGCGGTCTTTCATTTTTGCGTGCGGCCGGGCACAATACGGACGGTTGTACACCGAGGAGGAACCATGCGTTTGCGTCGCCCCTGGCTGTGGTTGTTGCTTTTGACGTTGTTGCTGCCGCTGACCTTCGCGTGCGGCGACGATGACGACGACGATAACGACGATCTGTCCGTCGACGACGATGACGATGACGACGCGAGCGACGACGACTCTTCCCCCGACGACGATGACGACGATGCGATCGACGAACCGCTGGCGACCGCGACGGCGCTGGCCGACTCGTGGATCGCCACGGTCGATCCGGCGAACATGGGCTGGAGCTGGGACAGCGGCGTGCTGATGAAGGGCATGTACGAACTGTACCGGCTCACCGGCGAGCAGCGCTACCGCGACTACGTGGTCACCTGGCTCGACGACCACATCGCCGCGGGCTATACCATCGCCTACAACGATCACGTGCCGCCGGCGTGGGTGGCGCTGAATCTGTACAACGACGAGGGCGGCGCGACGTACCGCGAGGTGGTCGACCGCGCGCGCACCTACGTTTTCGAACAGGCCGAACGCATTCCGGACGGCGGGCTCAACCACATGGGCTGGATTTCGGGCAATCAGATCTGGGCCGACACGCTGTTCATGGTCACGCCGTTCCTCAACGAACTGGGCGTGACCGACAACGATGCGGCTTGCTGGACCGAGGCGGTGCTGCAGTTCGACGTGTTCGCCGACCATCTGCGCGACGCGGACACCGGCATGTACCGGCACATGTACGACGCCGACGAGGACATCGTGAAGCCGGCGGAGAAGGACTACTGGGGGCGCGGCAACGCGTGGATCGTCGCGGCCTCGGCGATCGCGCTGGGGACGATCCCGGCCGGGCACGAGGGACGCGACCGGGTGCAGGAACGGTTCGTCGCTCAGACGACGGCGATGGCGAATCTGATCGACGACGCCAACCGCTGGCACACGATCATGAACCGGCCGGAGACGTACCTGGAGACCAGCGTCGGGCCGCTGGTCGCCTACGGCATCTACCGCGCGGCGGGCGAGGGCGCGCCGGTCGACGACCTGCTGCCGATCGCCGATCGCGCGTTGCGCGGGGCGCTGGACCAGGCGGTAGTCGACGAACAAGGCGAAACGCTGCTGCTGGGCACCAGCTACGGCACCGGTCCGTCGACCTGGGAGATGTACGACTACGTGCTCAAGGGCGAGCAGGTCAACTACGGCGTCGGCGCGACGCTGCTGGCGGCGGTGGCGCACGAGCGCTATTTCGCCGACCGCGAACTGCCGACGGCGCAGGCGACGAGCGAAACCTACATTCATCCGCCGACCGGCGACGACGCGCTGGCCTGGGGGTATTTCTATCTGGCGCGCGGCGACTTTTTCTCGGGCGTGCCGCGTTTGGAGGCCGCGCTGGCCGCGACGCCCGGCGAGCCGTCGGCGCAGATGGCGCTGGGGCTGGTTGAGGGCATCCGCTTCGTGTTCGGCGCGATGGCGCACATCGACCGGTACATGCTCGATGAGATCGGGCTGTTCGAACTGATCGACGCGATCCTCGCCGACGGGCGCGCGGTGGCCGCGACGCTCGGGCCGCGCATGGCCGACGTCGAAGCGGACGCGAACTTCGCGCGGGTCGTCGAACGCCTGGTGCTCACCGAGCAGGGCGGCTCCACGGCGGTGGGCACGGTGGAGATCGACCGCGGCGAAGCGTATCTGCTCGATGCGATCGCCTCGCTGTTGGTCGGCGTGGCCGACGTGTACGACGCGCTGATGCCCGGCCAGGTGATCGAGCTGTCGCGGGCCGCGACGGTCGAGGAAGCCGGCGCGGTGCTGGCCGAGGACAAGGGCGACGAGCAACTGGGCCAGGGATTGGACGAAATCATCACCGCCGTCGACAAGCTCGTCACGGCGATCGAGACGATCGACGCCGAAACGGACGATCAAAGCGACGATCTGATTCCGGCCAACCTGCTGCGGCTCGAAGGCGATTTCGGCATCCCCGGCGTGCTGTACCCGACGTCGATCGAAGAGTTTCTAACCGACCTGATCGGCGAATCCTTCACCAATTGGCTGCTCAGCCGGGATATGCCGAAACTGCTGATCGACCTGCTCGGCGACGTGAAACTTCTGCTGCAAATTCTGCGGTTGGTGGTCGGGTAAAAAGGTCGGGAAGGGTGTCGGCCGGTCCTGGATGCCCACCTGCGCGGGCATGACGATCCTCTCTGTCATCCTCGGGCTTGACCCGAGGATCTGGTGACGACCAGCACACCTTTGGCTTCGCCAAAAGTGTGGCACACGGAAGAACGATGCTTTTTTTGTGTGCCACAGTTTTCGCCCCTGGCGAAAGCTGTGCGCGATTGGAGCCAGATCCTTCACTCGCCAGTCGTGTGGCACGGATTCACCAAGCGTAGCGAGGTGTATCAGTGTTGTCATTATCCACTGTTATGCTCGCTCATTTCATTCGTTCGCAAAACAGTGCCACCCGGCCTCCGTCCTTTACCATTGAGGAGTAATTTTCTGCGACAGGTTGTTGCAGAAAATCCACCGACCATTGGCATGATAGGTTGAACAATGACACACGATACCTTGCCATCTCGATCCAGACGATCACGTTGCGTAATGGTATTAAAACAAAAGATATAGGTTCACTTCCCGCGCCAGCCGGCGAAGACGACGTGGGGGTTTGCGTCGGGGTCGATGGCCAGGTCGATGCCGATGAAGCCGCCGTCGAAGCCTTTGAATTCGTCGACGATCCAGCCGCCGGAGCCGTCGCGGCCGGCGAAGCCTTTGGCGGTCGTGGCGTCGCGGTAGGCGACCACGGGGATCACCCCGGCCATGGCGATGTCGGCGTACTGGAATCCGGCGCTCCAACTGTTGCCGGCGATCACTTCGTAATCCCAGCCGCTGGGCGCGAGGTTGTTGCGCACGAGGTAGAGCAGGCCCAGCGAACTGGGCACGAGGATGTGCGGCCGGCCGAACATATCCACCGCCAGATGCGGCGTGGGGAAGACCTGAATTTCGGGCAGGATGCCGCCGCCGATCCACTGACCGTCGATGTACAGGAAGTACATCAGCGTGTAACCGTCATCCAGGCCGCGCGGGGTGAGGTACACCAGGTGGCCCAGGCCGGCCGGGCCGAAGGCGAGGTCGGGGTAGAGGCCGTAGGTGAAGGTGGACAGTTCGGTCCAGGCGGCGCCGTCGAAGACCTGGTGCGACAGATCCCAATCGCCGAAGACCGCGTGAACCGAGCCGTCGGGCGCTTCGGCGAGCGCGCCGTACTCGATCGGCGTGGGCGCGGGCAGCGGATCGTAGGAACGCACGCCGGCGCCGTCGATGATCAAATGGCGCGGCAGGCCGTCGTCGGCGTAGAGCAAATGCAGTTTGTTGTCCGCGGTCATCAAGGCGGAGGTGGCGGTCGCCTCGGCGGTGGTGCGGTCCAGCTCGCCGCGGTCGTTCCAGGAGCCGTCGGAGCCGCGCGTGGTCAGGTACAGGGCGCGGATCTGCTCGCTCTTTTTGTTGATGACGCGCGAGCTGACGATCGCTTCCTGACCGTAGGCGAACAGGGCCAGGCGCGGGCTGATCGTCGCCGGGGTGGGCACCTGCTCGAAGGACCAGCTCTTTTCGTTCCACGAGCCGTACCACAAACCCCACTCGGGTTCGGGCTCGTCGTCGTCGGTGTTGAAGTCGAATTGCGGATCGGGCGAGTTCGAGGTCAGGCCGATGCCGTGGGCGTCGCGCGGTTTGTCATCGGAGCAGGCGGACGCAAAAAAGGCGAGACATACCACCAAAGAGATCAGGCAGAATGTTCTCCTCCAAGCCCCCATGGAGATGCTCCTTGCGCCGATCGAGCGAGTGTCGCACAAAAAAGAATCATACTCCTTTTAGCGAAAAACCGTCAATGCTCAACCGGCAAATCGCGCATTTCCCGCCGCACCGCCGCGGTCAGCGGATGGCCGGGCACGGCGGCGAGGAAGCGTTCGTAATAGACGCGGGCCTCGGCGGCGCGACCGTTTTCGCGCGCGGCCATGCCCCGGCCCAAATCGATAAAGGCGGCGCAGGCCAGGTCATGCTGCAGCCGCTCGGCCAGCTCGTCGGCGGCCGGATCGGCGGTAAGGATCGTCAACCGTCCGAGGTGCATCAGCGCCTTGGGATGACACGGATCGTAGGCGAGCACGGCGCGCAAATCGTCGAGTACGCCTTCGTATTTTTTCAGCGAAAGGCCCAGGTGCGCGCGGTTGAGGCGCGCTTTGACGTTGCCCGGATTGACCTGCGCCGCGCGGTTGAACATCGCCAGGGCGTCATCGCCGCGTTTTTGCTCGGCGTAGGCCGTCCCCAGGTTGTTGAGGACCTCGCTGCTGCGCGGCTCGAATTCGAGGTTGTCGCGCCAGAGCCTTTCTTCGCTACGCCAATCGCCCGCGCGGTCGACGGTGGCGGCGGCGAAAACCACGAGCAGGGCGAGCGCGCCGGCGACGACCGGTTTGCGCGCGGGCAGGCCGTCGCCCATCCCGGCCAGCATCAGGATGACGCCGACCAGGGGCAGGTAGTAATAGTGCTCGGCCACGGGGCGCACCAGCGCGACCAGCCCGGCGGTCGGGGCGATCGTCGCGGCGAACCAGATAATGCCGAACAGCGGCGCGTTCGATTGTTTGCGCAGCCGCCAGAGGACCAGCAGCAAAATCAGCCACAGCGCGGTCGTGCCGAGCACGGCGAGCGGGGAGGTCCAGCCGGCGTAATCGACGATGCGGATCGCGCGCAGGCCCAGCGGCAGCAGCGAGAGGCGCAGGGCGTCGAGCGTCAGCGCCGGCACGGCCAGCACGCGGGTGAGCAGATCCACGCCCACCGCCTTGTGCGCGTGGGAAATCCGCAGGATGCCCCAGCGCATCACGACGTAGAGCACCGCCAACGCGGCCAGCGGCAACGAGACGGTCAGCCAGGCCGCCGCGCTGCGCCGTTGTTGCGGCCGCGCCAGCCACAGCCAGGCGAGCGCGGGGACGATCAGCACCAGGGCGTTGGGCTTGGACAGCAGCGCCAGCAGGTAGAGGATCATCGCGCCGGGCAGCCGGTCGCGGCGCGGTTCGCCCTCCGGTGGAATGACGCGCGTGAACAGCACGAGGGTCCAGAGGCTGAGCGCGCCGACCATCAAGCCGCAGCGGTTGGCGATCAGCAACACCTGTTCGCTCGCCAGCGGGTGCACCGCATAGAGCGCGGCGGCCCAGGCCGCCCGGTGGCGCGAGTGCAGCAGCGTTTGCGCCAGCAGCCACACGGCGATCGCGGCCAGCGCGTGCCACAGCACGTTGATCGCGCGCTGCACGGGCGCGTGACGGCCGAAGAGCGCGATTTCGACGTGGAAGGTCAGGGCCATCAGCGGACGATAAAAACCCATGCGGCGCGGATCGCGGTTGAAGTGCCCCAGGTCCTCGACGAAATACAGCGGCAGATTGGCGGAATTTTCATACGACGGATTCTGACCGATCAGCGACACGTCGTCCCACAAATAGGGCGCGGGCAGGGCGCGGGCGTACACGACGACGGCGAGCGCCGTCAGAACAAAGGGGAACCAACGATAAAACGATTTCGCCAAGCCTGCTTCCGTGGACACAAAAAGTTTTCGGGTGGTACAATACCACAACTCGGTTCCGGCATGAGAGAGGTCTTTGTTGACGAACGAGAATCGTGCATCGTCCGCCCGTCCGCGTTGGGTCGCCATCGTTTTGGCGGCCGTGTTGCTGTTGGGATTGGTCGCGCGGCTGAGTCTGGCGTTGCGTCCGCCGGCCGAACTGACGCCCGTGTGCCTGGCCGACGACGCGTTCTATTACCTGCGCATCGCGGAGCATATTCTCGCCGGCGACGGCCCGACCTTCGACGGGCTGACGGCGACCAACGGCTATCATCCGCTGTGGATGGGCGTGTCGCTGCTCGCGGTGTTTGTCACCAAAAGCGCGACGGCCGGGGCGAGCGTGCTGTTGTTGTTGCTGGCGCTGATCGGCACGGCCAACGCGTATCTGCTGGGGCGCATCGCGGCCAAAACGCTGGGCGAAACCGCCGGGGTGGTCGCAACGGTTTTCTGGGCGCTCAATCCGCTGGTCTACTTCACCGAGTTGATGGGGGTCGAGGCGCCGTTGATGGCGCTGCTGATTTTCGCCGCGACGCTGGTCTACCTGCCGCTGCGCGAGAACGACGACGCGCCGCTGAAACGCTACCTGGCGTGGGGTTTGCTGATCGGCCTGGCGGTGCTGGCGCGCACCGACGCGATTTTGTTTTGCGTACCGCTGGCGATCGACGCGCTGATCGTCTGCCGCAAGCGGCTGCCCAAAGCGTTGGCGGCCGCGGGCACGGCGGTGGCGACGACGCTGCCGTGGATCGTGTACAACCTGCTGGCCTTCGGCACGGTGGCGCAGGATTCGTTGCGCGTATTGCTGTTGCGGCAACGGGCGTTTCAGGCGGCGACGGGCGAGGATTTGGGTTCGTTTCTGTGGCGGCAGTTGCAATCGGGCTTCGGCGATTACCTGCTGCGCTACGTCGGGTTAAACAGCATGTACCTCGCCTACGGCCTGCCGGTGCTGGCGCTGGGGATGCTCGTCGCGGCGCGGCTGGCGAGCGGCAAGCCGTTGTGGACGTCCCGCACGCGCGCGCTGATTCATCCGCTGGCCTGGGGCGCGGCGACGTGGCTTTTTTATTCGCTGTATTTCTGGGACCGCAAGAACTGGTATTTTCTGCCGGTGCTGACCGCGCTGGCGTTGTTCTTCGCGCTGACGGTCGCGTACCTGGAGCGAACGGCGCAGGCGCGGCGGGCCGGAGCGATTTTGTTGATCGCGGCGGGCGCGCTGCTTGTCGCGGGGTATGCGGCGCAGGCGAAACATCTGGCCGCGCACGGGTATCATCCGTGGCAGGCGACTTACGTCGAAGCGGCGCGGGCGGTGCGCGAGTTGCACGCGCAGGAGCCGGACGCGCGCCTCGGGGCGATGAACAGCGGCATCATCAGCGCGTTTTCCGGCGTGGACGTGGTCAACCTGGACGGCGTGGTCAATCCGGAGATCCGCCGGGCGATGGCGCGCAAGGAACTGCCGGCGTACCTCCGGCGCGAGCGCATCGGCTACGTGGTCGATCACCTCGAGTTGATCGGCGCGTACGAGATTTTCGCGGACGAGACGTGGAAGCGCTCGTTCAAGCTGGTGCGGCGTTTCAAAACCAGCAGCTTCGCGGGCGACGTGGTGTTGATGAAATTCGCCCCGCCGGAGGCGACGCCATGATCGCGCCGGCGGGCGTGGGGATGCTGTTGTTGGCGGCGGGCGTCGTGCTGCCGCATCGGCTGGCGCGGCCGTGGGACGCGTTGAGCGCGCTGCTGGGTCCGCTGGGCCTGGGCTTGCTGGCCGCGGGCGTACTGGGCGGATTGATTCCCGGCTTTTTCGGTTGAAAGGAACGATGTGGAAACCCAAGTGACGATTTTTCTGGCGGTGACGGGCTTTTTGTTCGGCAGCACGATCGGCTCGTTTTTGAACGTGGTCATCTGGCGCCTGCCGCGCGGGGAATCGCTGGTTTTGCCCGGCAGCCACTGCCCGAAATGCGATACGCCGATCCGCTGGTACGACAACATTCCGCTGCTGTCGTGGATCATCCTGGGCGCCAAATGCCGCCATTGCCGCGAACCGATCAGCGCGCGGTATCCGGCGATCGAACTGGTCAACGGATTGTTCTTCGCCGCGTACCTGGTGCGCTTCGGCGTCGACGGCGACGCCCTGGTTCCCTTCGGCGTGTTGATCGGCGCGGTGTGGTACCTGTTCACGGCGGCGTTGATCGCGGTGACGATGATCGACATCGACCATACGATCATCCCCGATGCGATCAGCCTGCCGGGGATCGTCCTGGGCTTGCTGGTCAATATGTTCCTGTTCGCGCCGACGTGGAAAAGCGGCTTGATCGACGGCGGCCTGGGCGTGTTGCTGGGCGGCGGCATCCCGTTGACGATCATCCTGGTGTATTACCTGCTGACCAAACGCATCGGCATGGGCTTCGGCGACCCGAAGCTGCTGGCGATGATCGGCGCGTTTTGCGGTTGGCAGGCCGTGCTGTTCACGCTGTTTATCGCCAGTCTGAGCGGGACGATCGTGGGCGTGTCGTACGTGGCGATCGCCGGCAAGGACCGGCAATTTCCCATTCCGTTCGGACCTTTTCTTTCGTTGGGCGCGGTCCTGTGGCTGTGGATCGGGCCCCTCGTGGTAGGGTGGTACCTTGGCTTTTAAGTGGCCCAAATGGATTCCGCGTGAGCTGTTCACAGGCATGCGCCTGCGCGTGGTGGTCCTGATTGCGGCCCTGACCGCCGCGCTGATCATCCTGCTGTCGTTCGTCGTCGAGGCCATTTTCGAACAGAACCTGATCAACCAGAAGAAGATCCAGGGGCGCATCGCGCTCACGGCGATGCAGACGAACGTCGACGTGGTGTACGCGGCGCAGGGCGCGGCGCGCACGACGGGCCCGACGATGTCGGGGTTGGTGCAGGGGATGATCCTGAACATGGAGTTTTCGACGCTGGTGTTCGTCGATCGCGAGCAGAACGTGATCGGGCACAGCAAGTCGGAGATGATCGGGATGGTCCTGGCCGACGAGGATCTGCGCAAGGCGATGGAGGAGCGCAAGCTGATCTACCGGGTGATCGGCAGCGATACGGGCAACCCGGAGATGATCTTTTCCGGCCCGATCTACCGCGAGGGGACGGTGATCGGGGCGGCGCGTTTCGGCCTGCCGCTGGGCGACATGGTCATCACGCTGTACAACACCAAGCGCATTTTGTTTTTGTACGCGGCGCTGGACGCGCTGCTGATGATCCTGTTCGGCTCGCTGATTCTCATGCGCGTGCTGGTGCGGCCGATCGAGGAAATGCTGACGGCCACCGAGCGCATGGCCGGCGGCGATTACCGCATCATCCTGCCGCACACCACGGCCGGGGAACTGGACCGGCTGGCCAAGGCGCTGGGACGGCTGGCCAGCACGCTGCGCGACAAGGAGGCGGTCGGCAAGCGCCAATTGACGCGCCTGGAACGGGCCAACAAGGAACTCAAGGAGGCGCACGACCAGTTGATGCACTCGGACCGCCTGGCCTACGTCGGGCGCGTGGCGGCGGGCATGGCGCACGAGGTGGGCAATCCGCTGGGCGCGATCTTCGGCTATCTGGAAATTCTGCGCGAGGCCGAGTTGACGGCCGAGGACGCCGAGGTGGTCGAGCGGATCACCGCGGAAATCAAACGCATCGACAAGACAATGCGCGAACTGCTGGACTTTTCGCGCATCAAGCCGGCGCGGTCGGAGCCGACCGATCTGCCGGCATTGGCCGCCGAAACGGTGACCTTGATGAAGAGTCAGCGGGGACTCGACCGGGTGCAGGTCGAGGTTCTGCCCGCACCGAACCTGCCGCCGGTGCGGTTGGATCCGGATCAATTCAAGCAGATGATTCTCAATCTGCTGCTCAACGCGGCCGACGCGATGCACGACGAGGGCGCCATTACGATCAGCGCCGAGGCGCGGCCGTTCGATCGCATGGAGCTGTTCGAGGAGCAACTGCCCGGCGCGCCGTCGGAAAAAGAAGTGCCCTTCACCGATTGCCTGCGGCGGGGCATCGTGCTCTCGGACCGCATCGGTCCGGTCGAAGGCACGCCGATGGTCTGGCTGCACATCACCGATTCGGGGCCGGGCATGCCGACCGAAGTGCTCCAAAACGTGCTCGAACCGTTTTACACGACCAAGCCCAAGGGCAAGGGAACCGGTTTGGGGCTGGCGATCTGCCTGCGGATCGTGTCGAGCACCGGCGGGCTGATGCGCATCGAGAGCCGGCCCGGGGTGGGCACCCGGGTGAGTCTGGTTTATCCTGTCGACACAAAGGAAGAAAATCATGGCGAATGAACCGCACGTATTGGTGGTCGACGACGAGGAAGGCCTGCGCTATTCGTTGAGCGTCTTGTTGAAAAAGAAAGGCTACCGCGTATCGGCGGTGGAAAACGGTCAAATGGCGCTGCAGGCGCTGGACTCGATGAATCCCGATTTCATCCTCTGCGATCTGCGCATGCCGGTGATGGACGGCCTGACCTTTCTGCAGGAAAGCAAGCGGCGTAATTTCGAGAAGCCGATCATCGTGATGAGCGCCTACGGCACGATCGACCAGGCGGTCGAGGCGATGCGCCTGGGCGCCTACGATTACATCGGCAAACCGTTCAACAGCGATGAAATATTGGTGGTTTTGCACCGCGCGGCCGAGCGCGAACTGCTGCGCGCCGAGAACCTGCGCCTGCGGCAGGCGGCGCAGGCGGCGGCCGATCGCGAGATCATCACCGACGATTCGGCGATGCTCGAGCTCATGGCCATGGCGCGCAAGGTCGCCGGCTTCAAAAGCACGGTGCTGATCGTCGGCGAGTCGGGCACGGGCAAGGAGCTGATCGCCCGGTCGATCCACCGCAACAGCCCGCGCGCGGACAAACCGTTCGTGGCGATCAACTGCGGCGCAATTCCGGAACATCTGCTGGAAAGCGAGTTGTTCGGCCACAAGAAAGGATCGTTCACCGACGCGATCGCCGACAAGGAAGGGCTGGTGACCGGCAGCAGCGGGGGCACGCTGTTTCTGGACGAAATCGGCGAATTGCCGTTGATGTTGCAGGTTAAATTGCTGCGCGTACTGCAGGAGGAGCGGGTGCGGCCGATCGGCGCGGCGCAGGAAATCCCGGTCGATCTGCGGGTGGTGGCGGCGACGGCGCGCAACCTGGAGGAGGTGGTCGAGGCCGGGCAGTTCCGCGAGGACCTGTATTATCGGCTCAACGTGTTCACCCTCAAGGTGCCGCCGCTGCGGCAACGCGCGGCCGACCTGCCGCTGCTGACCAAGCATTTCATCCAGAAGGTCGCCGAGCGCCACGGACTGCCGATGTGCGAGGTGTCGGCCGAGGCGCTGAAAATGATCGAGGCGTACCATTGGCCGGGCAACGTGCGCGAGCTGGAAAACGTGATGGAGCGTGCGGTGGTGCTTTCGGCGGGGGACGTGATCGAGGCGTCAAGCCTTCCCGATCGGGTGCGCCAGACGCCGCCTCGGAAAATGCCCTATGAAAACGGTGACTTATCAGTCAAACATAACTTGCGCGACCTGGAACGCGAGTTGATCGTCGAGGCGCTCAAGCGCACCAAGGGCAACAAAAGCCGGGCGGCGCGTCATTTGGATCTTTCGTTGCGCGCGCTGATTTACAAGATTCGCGATTACAATCTGGAGACGGACAAAGACGAGTCCGAAGAAGCGCCGGAAGAATGAAACAAGTTCACAAGGTATGAAAACTTTTCATAGTTACCTCTTTAAAATTAATTAGTTAATAGATTGAACACTGCGAAAAATATGGTAAAATGCGCTGAAATTAGGTTGGTTTTACCGGCATATTTTTTGCTTGTTCCGGCCTAGAGAGGGGGAACGTGATGAAAATGTCGATGTTTTCACCGAGGGATCTGATGCGGAACCAAAAAGGTTTCAGTCTGCTGGAACTGGTAACGGTCATGGCGGTCATCTCCGTGATGACGGCCATCGCCTTTATTTCGATTCTTCACTACCGCACCCTGATCCGCGTGAATACCACAGCCCGCGATCTGGGCGGCCACATGCGCATGGCTCGAGCCAAGTCGATCAAGATGAACACGCCCGTGTATGTGCAGTTCATGGATTCGGGCACGACGCACCGGTACATCATCGGCGAAGATCCGGATATGAGCCGTAGCCCGTATTCGCCGCACACGTACTATCTGCAGCCGGGGATCGTGTTCGGGTACTACAGCGGAATCGCCAACGTGCCCAACCACCGTTATCCGGTGAACTGCGCGATCGACATTCAGAACTGCGCACAGAAGTGGTTCCATTTCATGCCCGACGGTACGGCCTCGCACCAGGGCGTCGTCTATGTGGCTCCGCAGATGGACACAAGCGGCACCGGCCTGCGCGATGACCGCAACCGGGCGGTGGACTGGATCTCCATGACGGGCAGCATTCGCGTGTGGAAGTACAATCCCCCTACAGCAGGCACCTCATATGGAGCCTGGCGCTAAGCGTCGCCTGACGAAGAACGGTTGAACACGAGCGAGCGCGACGGAACATCCGAATAGTGAAGGTAAGGAAAAGGAGTGCCGCAGTGAGAGCCTTATATGCCAACGCTCATCAGCAGCAAAAGGGTTTTTCATTGGTGGAGATCATCGTCGCAATGGCGATTCTCACGTTCGGCATCTTGGCGGTCGTGCCGATGCTGGCGTTGAACGTGCGGGCCAATCTGGCGGCGCGCAATTACGGAACGGCGGTGTTTCTGGCGCAACAGAAGTTCGAGGAAGTGCGTAGCTGGAATTTGTGGGAAGACGTCGATTGCGTACCCCAGCAGGCGGCGCATGCCAAGTGCGGAATCACCAACAACAACTGGATGTTGACGGGGACGGAAACCAACATCGAGATCAACGGCATCGACACCCGGTTCGACCGAGAGACGACGGTGCTGCGCAACGGCTACGACACGGGGTCGGGCGATTGCAGCGCCGTCATTTTCACCGGTAGCAGCGGCGCCATTCCGATCAACGAAGCGACCGGTTTGCCGGCCAACACGGGTTCGTTGAACACCGGGGCGGTCGGCGCGACCTGCAGCGGCGGCACGCGCGGCGAGGATTTCAAGTTCATCCGCGTCACGGTGAACTGGGACGACATGTTCGGCGATCATACAATAACGCGTCATATGTACATTGCAGCTTTTTAAGGAGCTGACGGTGAAGACGAAACGCATCAAGCGGCAAAGGCAAGGCGAAGCGGGATACGCACTGGTCGCATCGATGATCATTTTGATGTTGATCACCGCGTTGGGCCTGCTGGCGATGGTTTCCAGCTCGGCGGAACAGGTGATCACCACCAACCTGGGCGAAGACCAGACTCACTTTTTCCTGGCCGAACAGGGTATCGACCGCGTGCTGTCGCACATGCACTATCTGGAGTGCGGCCTGTTCTCGCGCACCTACGGATTGGGTTACGACCCACTGCAATCCAACGTCGATCTGAATCCCAAGCAGGTGTTGGAAAATCGCGGCGCCCTGCATTTTACGGGCGGCGCGGGCAGCAACTCGGTGCAATCGTACGGCTCGTTGACGTTGGACGCGTGGATCGACCCGATGGATTTCGAAGGGTGGTACGACCGCGGGATCAGCCGTCCGGTGGCGATCAACGTGCGGTTGACCAACTTGATCAAGGGGATCAACAAAGCGTTTCGCGCTTACGTGCGCAGCGATTCCGTGTGGGATATGGCCTATTACGCGATGAACTCCAATCCGGCGGTGCGGGGCACATCCTCGTCGCCGGAAAATTGCAGTCAGTCGAGCCAGAACTGGTACGCCTGCCAGTCGGCCTGGCTGAACGGCGATACGATCCTGGGCAATGTGTACGTGAGCAATACCACCTATACGCCGTCGACGGGCTTCGTGATGGGCGAGCCGGATACGGCGCGGTTGTTCATGCGCGGGAAGCCGAGATTTCTGGGTCAGGTTTCCTGGCGCAACGCGGAACGGTTCGATTACGGCGATTCCAGCGGCAGCAATTACCTCAACAGCCAGAATCAGACCCGCGGCGGGCGCTCCATTGACGAAGATATTTTACCGGATTTCTCGCGCCGCAATATGCGTTACAACGCCAAACCGATCATGATGCCGCCGGTGACCACGGTCACCGATGCGGTGGGCTCCTATCGTCAGGCGGCCGACATCACCTTCGCCGCGCCGGCGACCGGCTATGCGTGGAAAATCATTTTCCGCAACGACATGGATACGGTCGACACGGGCGGCACCAAATCGGAATCGTGGGTAGCCTCGGCGATCACCCACGCGGTCAACGTCGGCGTCAGCCCGACCCGCGGCGTTCCGACGGAAGAAGATCACGGCACGATGATGATCTACCAGGTGCCGTTGGATATGGGCAATGCCACGCAGCGAATGGCCTATCGCCGTGCGGCGTTTTACGGGAACGACATTGCGCATCGTCATGCGCGTATGCTGTCGCCGGGCGGCGCTCCGGGTGCGGTCGGGGAAATCTGGTCGCCGACTCACGCTTCCTACAAAGACGACATCTCCGGCAAGTATTGCTACGATTACCGCAACTTGAACGAAGGCACCTTCGGCCCGGCGAACGATACGCGCGACATCTCTCACTACTTCATGTACGTGCCCAGCCGCGGGCAGGTCAAGTACACTCGTGAAGGCACCTGCGTGGGATCGGGCGGCAATTACAGCGGTATCATCTTCTTCGAAGGCGGACCGGTGCTGGTCAGCGGTATTCTGGACGGTCAGTTGACGATCGCGGTGGCGGGCGATATTTACCTGGACCACGAGATCGAATACGAAAACAGCCCGACCATTCCGTTGCATACCTACTCCGGCTTTATCGAGCCCGACATCCTGGCCTTGATCGCTACCGGCGACGTGATCATTCCCAACAGCTATCCGGACAAGCGCGCGTTGGGCGAACGGGAAATTTACGCGGATGACTGGTCCGACGCCCAGAGCGATCCGGACGAGTACACCGGCAGTTTGTTCCAGCCGACCGGACGCTACGACGATCCGCCTTACAATTTAAAAGACGACGACGGCAGCGAGGATATCCAGGCTGTGATCATGTCGTACGGCTTGAATTGCACCCTGTCGGGCAGCAGCTATTCGTGCTCCGCGCCGTCGACGAGCGACATTCGCGCCTTCCGCGTGGGCTTTTACGCCACGGCGCGTACCTACAACGCCTCGACGCCGTATGCGCCCAGTTACACGGACCCGCCGTACGATCGCGATCCGACGGTGGCCGAGTTCAACTCCAGCGGCGGCAACGATTCGGGCAAGCTGCGCATTGTGGGGGCGGTGATCGAGAACATCCCGGGCCGATTGGCCTACGATCACGAATTTGGAGCTTATGCATCGGGCACCTGCTCGGATGGCGTGTCCTGCAACCGGATCGGATTCTCGGAAGTCGAGCTGAGCTACGATCAGCGGCTTAAATACCTGCCGCCGCCCTATCCGCGGCAGGCGTCTAGTATTTCCGGGTATCAAAGCTTCAAGGTGCCGTTGGGCTATGCCGCCTATTATCTGATGTCGTGGGAAGAAGTCGACCCGACCGATGCGGAATTGTCGGACGGCGTCTGGTAAAGGGAAACGCGATGAAATCTTGGACAACCCCTCAACGAGGATTGCGTAAGATGAAAACCAAAGCCAGAGGTTTCACACTCGTTGAACTCTTGGTGGCGATCGTACTGACCTCACTGTTGTTGATGTTGATCTATCAGCTGTTCATCTCCTATGAGAGGACCGTGCTGATGCAGGAAGACATCGTGGAAACGCAACAGGCGGCGCGGTCGGTTCTTTCGCGCCTGAAGTCCGACTTGATGATGATCGGACGCAACGTGGAGTACGACCTCGGGCAGGATTTACTCGTCTATTGCGCCCCATGGGAGTTGGCGTTTAACGCCGATATTCATCCGAGTTTCAACCAGCCACCGGGAAATATGCATTACGGTCCCAACAATACTGAGTATCACGTGTCGCCGGAGTGGAACTCGACGGCCGAATACGTGCGCTATCGCATGGTGGAGCCGGCGGGATTGGGTGGGACCGATATCAGTTACAGCGAGTCGAATCTGGACCGCGAATTGCACCGTATAATCAACGGCGTGCAGGACGATACGATCGGCTTTGGATTGCGCTACAACGACGGTGCGCCGGAAGCCTCGTATGCGGACGGCGGTTCACTGCCGCTGTTCAGTTACTGGGGCGACTTCGACTTCGATAAAACGACGCCCGACACGCTGTGGGGCGACTCGTCGCCTTATGACGGCAAATTGGACGCCGAGGAATTGCTGACACTGTTCAACAGCGAGTATGCGATCACTTATACGGGTCCCAACGGGCAACCGCACACGGTGGGCAACATGCCCGCCGGCGCGGTGAACCTGATTTCTTCAGGATCTTCGGGCAACCCGAACTCCGAGGATTTGAACTCGAACAACAAATTGGATCCGGGTGAGGATTTCAATCACAACGGCAAATTGGACCACAACGTTCTGTACACCCAGATCCATCGCATCGAATTGAACGTCATCACCATCGCCAAAAAACGCGATAAAAATTACAGCCATCCCCGCGACTCAGACTATCATTATCGGGAGACGTGGGCGACGACTTCGGTCGAACCGCGCAACCTGCAGTCGGAGCGCGTGCGCGATTGCGGCGATCCCCCCGCGGCGCCGACCAACCTGGACGCGGCGAAAATGCATTGCGGTCGCGGCGTGCAGCTAACCTGGACGGCCAGTCTGGACGATACCGGGCGCGCAAAGGACGTCATGTGGTACGAGATCGAACGTCGCGTGGATGACGGAATTCACACGACCTGGACGTTCCACGGCTATGTTCCGGCGGGCGGCGATTCGTCCTATTCCTATTTGGATAAAGATACGATCTGGGATTACGATCCAAGCCAGGTTCATCCCTGGACGTATTATTCGCACGAATATCGAGTGTCGGCGATCGACTGCGGCGACAACGTATCGACCGGCAATCCGACGGATTCGGTAACCCCGGACCAGGAGCATCCGACCATCCCCGGTCAAAATGCCTTCTTCGCTTACGATACGCCCTGCTATACGGACTCGACGTTGGGCAGCATCGCGGTGGTTTGGGAAGCTTCGATGATCGGTTCGGTTCCGGACGCCACGGTGACCGAATACTGGATCTACCGCAGCGATCCCAACGACGTGAGCGAAGTCAACGAATGGGAAGTGGCGCGGGTGGACAGAACGCGCGCGATCAATCTGAACAGCACCGCGTCGGACCTGTGGGAAGCCAACCGTTTGTGCATGGCCACCACGCGGCGTTTCTGCGTCTATCAGAACAAGTTCATCTGGTATGACGAGTTGGACAGCGAAGGACGCTGGGGCGGCGCCCTGGTGCCGCATCCGGGCAGCCAGTACGACGTGGGCATGACCGGCAACCGCTATGTTTACGCCATCCGGGCGTTTTCGGGGGCCGACGAGTGTTTGTCCGAAGCGGCGACGATGCTTTCCGAATGCCAGACCGGCAACAACATCCTTTACGAGGAAATTCAGAGCAGCGACAACTTGCTGGGCGGCGCGGGCGGCTCGGGTTCGCGCTCCTATTTCTCGCCGCCGTGGGAGTTTGAGGTTAGTGACGCTTCCGTTATCGGCATGGGCGGCACAATCGATACGCCTCGTTTCGCGTTGACCTGGCGCCACAGCCTGGATGAATACTGCAGTGACAACACCCTATTGAAACCGAACAAATATTACGTGTATCGCAGCAAGGCTCAAAACAATCCATTAATTAAAGGGACGATTCCACCGACGTTCAACTGGGACAACAACGAGGTTATCGTTTTCCCGGCGGTGGATGCCAATACGGCCAGCGTCGACGCGTATACCTGGGTTGACGCCGCGGATCTTTATAAAACCGACCCCCCCCACACGCCGACTTACCTGGATACGTCGGCGCGCAATTTCCGACCGTCAAGTTCGGCGGTAAGCGGCGGCGATCTGTACACGGGCGCCAGCCCGGAATCGATTTACTACGACTATATGGTGACGGCGGGCCGGGACCTGGGCAGCGGCGCATTTGCCTTTGGCGCCAGTTGTATCTACCGCGGTACGTATGACTGTATTACCGATTGTACGGCGACCGTGCAGTCGGGAACGCCGGACGCCGTGCAATACTCGAACCACGGTGATAAATGGCCCGGCACGAATGGCGACGATTCGATCAACGTGGGCTTCCAGTTCGCTTCCGGCGGGACTCCGCCAACCGGAGCGATCGTTTTGTTGAAAGCGCGCAAGTACGGTGGGGAATGGCAGACCGCCGGCATCGTGAACAACCTGACCGGCAACTGGAGCGCATTGTCCTGGTATTGGGCCGATCATAAGTATACTGCGTACTACCAAACGATTTTTGGGCACGACTATACATTTATCGGTCAGGAGCCGGGCACCACTTACGAATACAGTCTGGAAGTGATTTGCGATCCCACCGATCCGAACGCCAGTTGCCACCGGATTTTGTCCTTGAATGATTTGCGGTTTACCGCCTGTCAACCGAACGAACCGGGCATGTGCTTCAAAAACACGACCGGTTGCCCGACGGATGCGGGTGGCTACTGTCCGCCGGCGGCGTCGCTGAGCGATAACGGCAAAGTTGTCTGGTACGTCACCGACCGGTTGATTTCTCCGGAAGACGCCCGCAGCCAGACGGCCGATGGCTACCTCTGGTTCCTGATCGTCCGCAATATCAAATTCCCTTGGGAAACCGATACGAGTTGGCGTGAGGATAGGAAATACCTGATTCGCGCGGACGGATATGAGTACCATAACTCGTCTTTGGGATTCGAAGACTTCCTGGGCTCCTGGTCCGAGTCTTTCACGGCCACTCAACGTCGGTATCGTTTCCAGGAAATGCTCGATCCGAACATGCATCACAAGTATGTCGTCACGACGCGCGTGGCGCACGACGTGAATCCGCCGTATACTTGTTCCAATCCGGCCTGTACCGGCGCGGGCATGTCGGACTTGTCGACCTACTACTATGATTTCCAAAGCGTTTATCCGTGCTATCCGTACGCGTACTCGGGCTTCGTCGGGCCGAGCAATCCGCAAACCGAAATGCTGTACCGTGATCCGTTCGATCGCGGCAACGGCAGCATCAGTCGTACCAGCGTTCCATGGAAAAACTACGAGTTGACCATCGTGAGTTGGGATCTGTGGGGTTGGCACTTCTACATCGGTCACCATTTGTACCAATACGACAATCATGAAATCCAAGCCGACTTCGATTCGTTCTTCGGCGGATGGATTTACAGCTTGCTGCAATGGTTCGGTGAAGTTGGACCGGACGTGTGCACCTATTGTATCTTCTCCGGCGTCAGCTTCACCTGCATGTACTGGTGGTGGAGCGGTTGTTATGACTGGTTCTTCGCCTTGTTCAACCGAACATTCCTCTGGTCGAACTTCCAGGGCGAATGCCAGCAACCGGGCGGATCGAAAGTCACCGGCGACTTCCTGATGCAATGGCACTGGAAGAGCTACAAACCGTCGCGTCGATTGACCCTTGCTTTCCGCGGCGATACACGCGCCGAGCCCGACTATTGGGTCAGTGCATTTTTGCTGGAGCAGGACTTCTCGCCCAGCGGGTACGTCCACTTCACGATCGGTTACGAACACGGAACCGAATGCACGCCGTACAAGACGGTATCCCAGGCGTACAACAACAACTATGACGACGACTGGTGGACCAACCTGTTGATGGTCTGTACGAATCGTCAGAGCGGGAGTGACTACTATCAGATGTTCGCCGCCTGGTGGTCGGAGCCGGCCTCCGGCAATAACAATCCGCAGAACAACAACGATCTGCAACGGCAGATGTATTCGCTTTCGCCGAAATTCAAGTGGAAGTCCACTTCCGCCTATCACAACGGATCCAAGTTGTACAACAGCTCGGGCGGCGGTTTGGCGAAACATGAAGGCGATATCGGCTTCTGGGCCGACCCGTACGTCGATCTCGATCATGACATCTATGCGGTGGACCTGGTGCGCGTTGCCCGCTACTGCGGCGAATGCCCGCCCAAGCACCTGAGCGGATTCTCGACTTCGAAGAACGGCTACTGGTTCGAGGGCCCCGGTCCCAAGCGTGAGATGAAAGCCGGCGACTGCGCGTCCAACTGGCGGCGATTCGGCGCCAAGACGAAGATCAGCCGCGACAAGAAGTATCCGCGTCGGCCGGAGGGCGGCGGCAATGGGAAGATGAACATCTACAAGCCCAAGAGCATTTCGCCGACCAAGCAGATTCCGAGCGGACCGGATTACAACCGTCTGCCGCGCCAGACGATCCAACGTCAGGTTGTGCCGCGTCAGCAGATCAAGCGCCAGACGATCGAACGCCAGAAAATCGAACGTCAGACGATCGAACGCCAGACGATCGAGCGGCAGGAGATCAAGCGGCAGGAGATCAAACGGCAGGAAATCAAGCGCATCGGCCAGGAAAGCTGTAGCGACTGCGAATAAAAATCGATAATGTGGGGCCCGCACGGCGCTGGTCGTGCGGGCTCTTAATTTAATTAAAATGTTAAAAACGACAGAAAAAACCCGAAAACTTCTTTCTTTTTCTCCCAAAAAACCGATGAAAGAAGTTGACAAGGGTTTGTAATGAAACGACGATTAGGGAAAGTTTTAGACCTTTTATTAATTTTTTCTTGCAAATCCTTTCAGAATAGGCAAAAATCACGCTATCCATAGGCAGTAAACGGATTTGGCCCTTGACACAGCAGATGCCGTTTTGTATAGGGACAAAGAACCCGTATATTAAATATTACGGAGTAATTTTACCCGGAGTGGGGCCGCGAGATGTTATTTTCGAGAAGTAAAGGCATGCTTGGCCTGGACATCGGTTCCAGTTCGGTGAAAATCCTCGAACTGGCCGAAGGCAAGAATGGCTATCAGCTTGTAAATTTCGGCATCGAAGCGTTGCCGCATGAAACGATTGTCGATTCGACGATCATGAATGCGCCGGCGGTGGTGAGCGCGATTCGCAAGTTGATCGCCGAATACAACATCAAAGCGCCGCGTGATGTGTGCACGAGCGTCAGTGGCCACTCGGTCATCATTCGCAAGATCACCTTGCCGTTGATGACCGAAGAGGAGATCGAAGGGAACATTCAGTGGGAAGCCGAGCAGTACATTCCCTTCGACATCAACGAAGTGAATATCGACTGGCAGCGGTTGGACAGTGAAGGCGAGGATCAGGAAAGCCAGGATGTGTTGTTGGTGGCGGTGAAAAAAGAGATGGTGAACGAGTACATCGCCGTGATCAATGAAGCCGGGCTGAATCCGGTCATCGCCGAAGTCGACGCGTTCGCGATGCAGAACATGTACGAAACCAATTACGAGCTGGAGCGCGGCAAGGTGATCACCCTGGTCAACATCGGGGCCAGCGTGATCAACATCAACATCGTGCGTAACGGCAATTCGGTGTTCACGCGCGACATGTCCATCGGCGGCAATCACTTCACCGAGGAAATCCAGAAGCAACTTTCGGTCAGCTTTGAAGAGGCCGAACAGATCAAGCTTGGCAAATCCGAGTCCAGCCAAAACATCCAGCCGATCCTCGATTCGATCAGCGGATCGATCGCGCTGGAGATTCAGCGTTCACTGGACTTTTTCACCGCGACCAGCAATTTCGGTCATATCGCGAAGGTGTTCCTTGCCGGTGGCGCGGCCAAGACGCCGGGACTGCTCAAGATCATCGAAAATCAGATTGGGATTCCGGTGGAGGTCATCAATCCCTTCAGCAATATCGATATCCCGGAAAAATCGTTCGATCTTGAATATATCCGAGAAGTGGCGCCGCGTTGCGGCGTTGTGGTCGGTCTAGCCCTACGGAGGCTTGGCGACAAATGATCAAAATCAATTTACTTCCTGAGGTAAAGCGCAAGGCGGTCAAAAAGAAGGTTAAAGTATCGCGCGAGGTTCCCTATACCTGGATCATCGCGGCGATCATCGCCCTTCTGGTCACCGTCGCACTGCTGGGTGCGTTCCACATTCAGTTGATCAAGGATCAAAAGCGACTGCAGAACGAAATCGCCGGCATCAAGCAGGAAATCAGCGCGCTGAAAGTGCAGCAGGGCCTGGTGGAAAAAGCGCGTGAGCAGCGCAACCAGTTGGCGCAGAAGCTGGAGATCATCTCCACGCTGAAGCGGCGCCAGACCGGTCCGGTGCAGTTGCTGGATCAGTTGGCCGGTGCGATCCCGGCGCGGTTGTGGCTGTCGGAAATGAGCGAGTCGGGCAATGCGATGACGGTGACCGGTTTCTCCACCGATCACAAGCAGATCGCCTTGTTCATGCAGAAGATCAAGAAAACGTCCATCTTCACCGACGTCGAGTTGATCAACGCCACGTCGTCGCGTGAAGGCGGCCGAAATAGAGCGCGCGGGCAAGAGCAGATTCCGGTCAAGGAATTTGAAATCACCTGCCGCATTAACTATTCGAAGAACCAATAGAGCGGCTGGTCTTCGGCCTCGGCTGAAGACAGGCCCTCATGATAAAGGGAGTTTTCATGGCCGCTTCGAGGAAGATACTGATCATCCTCGCTTTGGTTGTCCTGGTGTGCGTGCTGTATTTCTTCTTGATCTATCAGGGCAAGCAAAATGACATCGGGAAAACTCAGAAGCAGCTCGCTGAATTCCAACAGCAGTTGAAGGAAGTGCAGGCGGCCTCTGAGGGACTGGACACGATTAAGATGGAAATCAATAAGCTGGACGAGCAGCTTAAAGAATCGTTGGCCCAGTTGCCCGAAGAAAAGATGGTCGATTCATTGTTGCAGAGCCTGGAAGACCTGGCCTCCAGCTCGGGGCTGGAGATCACCAAAATTCAGCCGAGCGCCGAAGTTCCGCGGGATTTCTATTCGGAAATTCCCATCGAAATGCAGGTGACCGGCGGCTATCACAACATCGCCATCTTTTTTGATAAAATCAGTAAGATGAAGCGAGTGATCAACATCAGCAATTTGCATCTGTCCAGTCCGACGGACGTCAACGGCGAAGTTCATATCACCGCCGATTGCGTGGCGACGACCTTCAGGTTCCGTCGGGTTGCGGAAGCGCCGGCGAAGGAATAACGAAGTACTAATAGCAGGGTGGAGTGAACACCATGCGGTTTTGGTTGAAAATCGGCACCATCGTAATCATGCTTGCTTTTCTGCTGTCGGCCTGCGGCGGTGGAGGCAAGAGCGCCCAGGACCTGGCGGACAAAGAAAAGCAGCTCAGCGAGCTGAAGAAGAAGAACGTTGCCGGGCCTGCCGAAAAGAATACGCAGATCCAGATGGCCACCGCGCAGAAGACGCTCGATGAAGTGGGCGTGGCCTATCAGTACGACCCGATCAACAAACCCGATCCCTTCCGCCCTTATGCTCCGCGCGAGGGAGACGGCATCGGCAAAACCGACAATCCGCTGCTCAAGTACGAGGTGCGCTACTTCAAATTGGTGGGCATCATTCAGAGCACGGAAACGCCGCTGGCCATTTTCGAGGACCCCAACGGCAGATCCTATACGGTCAAGACCGGCGATCTGATCGGTAAAAACGGCGGCTCGATTCGGGCGATCCTCAACGACGCGGTGATCATCACCGAAACGCGCATCGCCTGGGCGAGCGAAGGTACGGAAACGGTGGAAATGACCATCCGGTTACGGCCGGAAGATACGGAATAACAATAGATTTTGGTATTGGTACAATACATAAATTAGCGAGGAGGCGACGCATGGCCACGACCTACACAGGAAGCAGTGGGCATTGGATTCGAGGTGCGATCCTAGGTGCCCTAGTTGCGCTCTTGGTGGCCTTACCCGCTTTTGCACAGACGGGCGGATTCATCACGACTCCGGAAGACGAGATCGCTACGGAGCAGCAGTATTTCGGAAAGAAGATTTCGTTGGACTTCCAGGACGCCGACATTAAGTCCGTTCTGCGCATTATCAGCGAAGTCAGCGGGTTGAATATTGTTGCGGGCGACGATGTGCAGGGAAAGATCACGATCAAACTGGTCAACGTGCCCTGGGATCAGGCGCTGGACATCATCCTGCGCACCAAGAAACTGGGCATCGAGCGCCAGGGCAACATCATTCGCATCGCTCCGGTTCAGACGTTAACGTCGGAACGCCAGGCGCAGTTGGCTCAGAAGCAGATCGACATTCAGCTCGAGCCGATGACCATGGCCCTGGTGCCGGTCAGCTACGCCGACGCGAATGAATTGCTGACGCAGGTGCGGTCGATCCTTTCCAATCGCGGAGTGGCCGGTGTTGATGTGCGCACCAACATCATCATCATCCAGGATATCGACAGCTCCATCAAGAAAGCCAAACGGCTGATCGCCAGCCTCGACAGTCAGACACCTCAGGTGTTGATTCAGGCGCGTATCGTCGAAGCCACGACCGACTTCACGCGCGAAGTCGGCATCAAGTGGGGCGGTCGCTACGTTGCCGACGCGGCCCACGGCAACCCGACGGGTATGAGCTTCCCGAACTCGGTCAATATTACCGGTTCGGACGTCACCGGCCAGACCTCCGGCGATACGGCGTCCACCTCGGGCGTCGGCTCGACCCAGAGCGGTAATACGATTCCCTCGATGAACAACGCCAACTACGTGGTCAACCTGCCTGCGCCGATCGGCCTGGGCGCCGGCGGCGGCATCGGCATCACCATGGGTTCGATCAACGAAACCTTCGCCCTCGACATGCAGTTGTCGGCGATGGAAACCCGCGGTGAAGGCCGGGTGATCTCCCGTCCCGAAGTGACCACCCTCGATAACAAGACCGCCAGCGTCACGCAGGGCACCAGCATCCCGTTCCAGATTCGTCAGCAGGGTGAAACCTCGCTGAGCTTCATCGAAGCGAACTTGAATCTGACGGTGACCCCGCACGTGACCGCGGACGAGTCGATCATCATGAAAATCGAAATCGCCAAGAACGCGCCGAATACGTCGATTCCGACTTCCACCGGCGACCCGGCGATCGATAAAAAGGAAGCCATCACGGAAGTGTTGGTGCGCAACGGCGAAACGTCGGTCATCGGCGGCATCTTCACCGAAGAAGAAAGCCGCACCGAACTGGCGGTGCCCTGGTTGTCGCGGATCCCGGTGCTGGGCATCTTCTTCCGCGATCGGGAACACGTACAGAAGCGCAGCGAATTGTTGATCTTCATCACGCCGCGCATCGTTCGGGATCGTCCGGCCGTCTAAAACCGACGGTCGGTGGCGAAGGCGCCGATATTGTGTCGGCGGAAAGAGTGATACAATAGATTCGAAGGCCGGATAGGCCCAGAAGAATTTGAGATCCCTTTCGAGGTATGAACTCGAATGGAGGAGGCCTTGATGAAACGGTACCTGCTTGCTACTTTCGGCGTCCTGGCCTTGGTGACGCTGGTTTACGTCGCGAGTTGCGGCGAAACCGACCCCGTGTTGGCTCCGGCCGGGTCGACGGTTGTGCTTCCGGAAGACCAGGAGTGGACGTTCAACTGCATGGGCGGAATTAATGTGCCGGGCAGCTGCTACGATGCATTCCGTGAATATTGCGTCAACGGTTGCGAGCAGACGCTGCAGCTGGGCAACTCCGTCGATGGCGAAGTCGATCAGCGGTACGAGGATTGCTATGACACTTGTACCAATGGCGGTCAGACGCCGGAAACTTGCGTTGCGCAATGCTCGGAACAGGCTTGCGATACGTACGACGGCTGGGTCGATTACTGTGAAAAAGACTCCGTCTACAACCAGGTGCAGATCTACCTGCAGTCCAAAGAAGGACGTTGCGGCTGGATGAGCTATATCGTGACTGCGTTCGTCAACGGCCCGGCGACCACGGAAGCCGGTGAAAGCGAGGAAGTGCAGTACCCGATGAACGAAGTCGAGGTCGAATGGGTGATCGTCGGCGGCGAA
This sequence comes from bacterium, assembly GCA_036725605.1. Lineage (GTDB taxonomy): Bacteria > Lernaellota > Lernaellaia > Lernaellales > Lernaellaceae > CALBTQ01. The sequence goes on along the minus strand of DAIMDW010000030.1, from coordinate 2,895 downwards.
CTGTATGAACTGGGCGACGTGCCCGGCGAAATTCCGCCGCTGCCCAATCCCTTCTATGATCGCACCAACGACCGCGGTCTGAGCCAGGTGAAATATCGCCTGCCGCTGCCCAACACCTGCGGCGAATCGATGACCTACGTTCTTTCGGCCAGCATCGGCGTGTCCTATGACGAAGTGAAGTACAAGTTCACCGCCGAAGATCTCGATGAGAATACCGGGACGACCGACGACGATGACGACGACGATGATTCGGTATAAACGTCTCCGCTCCGTCGACGGATGAACGATCCGTCGGATGGCGGAAGTGGGTTCATGAACCACCACAACGGATCAACAAGGCGCCTGCTTGACGGGCGCCTTTTCTTTTATCTCGCGGTGCTGCTGCTGGCCGCGGCGATCGTCGTCGCCCTCGACAATGGCGCGGTGGTCTGGTCGCGCGCGCAACGAAGCGGCGGCATCAACGACCTGATCGTTCTGCGCGACGGCATCGCGGCGGCGCGGCTGTATCGTAACGAGATCAGCGTCTGCCGCCGGGGAAAAGTAATCACCCACGCGTATCCCAATCCCATTCAACTGGAGCCGGACGGTCGCGGCGGCGCGTTCATTCTGGGCCTGTTCGCGCGGCAGATCGGCCGCCTGAGCCCCGAGGGGCGGCTGGGCATCCCGACGAGTTTTCCGCACAAGTACGTGCTGACCGCCGTGCTCGCCGAAGAGGACGGCGTGTGGGTGATCGGGCACAACAAGCATCGGATCGCCGACAAGGACAAAGACGTTTTCTACATGCCCGAGTACTCGCGGTACGAGTGGATGGTTTACTATTTTGAAAAGGAATTGCCGCGTTCGCTGCTGCTGGTGCGGCCGGCGCCGTGGAAGTACGACAACGAGGTGTGGCACGAGGAATCGGCCGGCATCTGGCGCGTGCTGGCGACGCAACATCACCTGTACGTGATCAACGATCAGGCCGAGTCGATCCACTGCCTGGACCGCAAAGTGGGCCGGATCCTCTGGCGCGCCGCCACCTCGCCGCGACCGACCGGCGCGTTGCTGTGGGGCGATCGCCTCGTGCTGGCCAGCGCGCAGGGCGGCGTGGTCGAGGCGTTCCGGCTCGACAACGGCGGGCGCATCTGGCGCACCCAAACCGGCGCGGGGCCGGTGGACATCGCCTGGTTCGAGGGACGGATCGTCGTCGCCGACCGGGTGCACGATCGCCTGCTGGCGCTGGATCCGCTCGACGGCGGCATCGCGTTGGAACGTCGCCTGACCGGCGCGCCGCATGCGCTGGCGGCCGATGGAATGACCTTGTTGGTCGGGCTGGATTCCACCGCGCAGATCGTGCGGTTGGACGCGTCGCTCGACGAACGCGAACGGATCGATCTGGCTGATGGGGTATCGCCGTGAAGTGGATCATGCTCGTATTGCTGGCGTTGATTTTCATCGTGGTGCTCGGTGCGGCTTTCTTGCTGCTGCGCCTGATCGCCTCGCACCGTCTGGTTCGCGAAAGCAAGTTGTTTCAGCGCCTGGAGGCGAGCGAAAGCCGGCTGGTCAAGGCGTTGCTGGTGCCGCTGACCGCCTGGCTGTTGTTGTATTTGATCCTCTTCGTGATTCTGATGATCGTCAGCGCGATGAGCTTCATGTACTCCTTCGCGTTGTACGAAGGCGAATGGTTCGACCAACTGCAGAGCCTGCCGAAAACCGCCGGCAACGTCGGCGTACATATGATCTACCCGGTGCAGATCATCCTGCTGGGTCTGCTCACCTTCTTCATCGCCGTCGGCGGCCTGCAGATCGTCATCGGACCGTTGGAATTTCTCGACCGGGTGCGCTTGAAAATCGCCGACTTCGGCGAATTCACGCGACGAATCGCGGCGTTGATCGCGCTGATCGCCGGGCTGGAGGCGCTGAAACTGGTGCTCTACAGCTTGTTGGTCGCGCCCGCGCAGCTCGGCGAATTTTTTGCGCGCGACGCGTTGCCCAAAGCCGATCCGCTGACGACGGCGTTGCTGGCCGCCGGCATGCTGGCCGCGTTGGCCGCGTGGTGGCGGTGGGGGGAGAAGGATAAATGAGCTTCCCGCGGTTCATCGGCGCGTTGTTGCTGCTGCTGGCCGCCATCGGCTGCGCGGGCTGGGCGATCGCAACCGGTCCGACCTTTTTCTATTCGGCCGACGATACCGGATTGCATCATGAAGTAACCGTGCCGGTGTTCCGTTTTCTCGCCCTCTGGGCCCTGTCGCTGGGCCTGGCGCTGGCCGGCACGCGCCTGGCCAGGCCGGGGGATGGCGCGGGCGCGTGGCGCGAATTGGGCGGGCTGCTGATGGTCGCCGTTTTCGCGCTGGGCGCGTCGCTGATTTTCGTCAACGAGTACATTTACAGTTTTTACGACATCAAAGGATTTCCGGTTCATCCCGCCGAGCAGGTGATCTTTCCCGCCGCCGGCTGGCACGGGCTGGGCGATCATTTCCTCGCCGCGCTGCTGGTTTTCGTGGGTTTCGGCCTGTTGTGGCTGACCCTGCGGAAAAAATCGACCGCCGCCTCATGACTTCCGAATTGACCCACCCGGAGCCGACAAGCCCCGAAGGGGCGGAAGGTCAGTAGCGAGGGGCGGCAGCCCTGGAAATTGGGGCTCACCCAAAAACGGCAAGCCCCGGAGGGGCGTAGGAATTTTTGACGATTGGTATCGGATCGGCCACAACAATTCGCGTATGCGTTGAAATCAACAAATGAACATGATCGGCCGTTCCGCCGCCGGCGAGCATCACCTGCACCCCTTTCAGGGGTTTGATTGAGGTTGCTACGTCTTATACCAGGGCTTCGCCCTTCGCTACTGACCTGCGCCCTGCGGGCTTGAAGAGCCGACGCAGATTCCATTTCAACGCAGTTCGGCTTCGCCCTTCGCTA